>UEIF01000027.1 GCA_900468805.1 Hyphomicrobiales bacterium
GCCGGTGCGCGCACCGGCATCGCCTCGATCACCCTGAATGGCGACGGCGTCTTCCGCAATATTCCATCCTATTCGGATGGCTTTGCCATGGAGCTTGCAAAGGCTGCGGGCATCAATGCGACGCATCTGCCGGCAGGCTCCCTCATTCAATCGCTCGGCCCGGCCCGCAGCTACCCCACCGTCTCCTACTATCAGGCGCTGGACCCGAAGAATTTCCTGCCGCCCGATATCTTCAGGGATCGCGTCGTGCTGGTCGGCCTCAGCCTGCAGAACGCCCCCGAGATCGACCAGGGCGGCGCCGATGCCTATGCCACGCCCTATACCGTCCACACCGGCAAGCTGATCTCCGGCGTCGAGGTGCAGGCCACCATCTACGACAATATCGTCCATGGCCTCGCCATATCCGAAGCCGGACTGCTGCCGGTCGCAACCTGCATCCTTATATCGGTCATTCTGGCTGCTGCCACGGTCTGGAAAGCCACGAGCTGGCGAACGCTGGTCGCCACCGCCGCCGCCGTGCTCGCCTTTGCGGCAGTCAGCTATGCCGGCATCCGCTTCGGCCATGTCTTCGTCTCGCCGCTTGGGCCGACCGTTGCCTTCGTCGCCGTCGCCTTCGGCCAGGCGGCCTTCGATTATACCGAGGAGCGCCGCCAGAAACGCCAGATTACGCTGGCCTTTGCCCAATATATCTCACCCGATCTCGTCAAGCGCCTGTCGAACGATCCTTCGCAGCTGAAACTTGGCGGCGAGCGACGTACCCTGACGGTCCTGTTTTCCGACGTGCGCGGCTTCACCACCATCGCCGAGACGATGAAGGACGATCCCGAGCAGCTGACGACGCTGATCAACCGCCTGCTGACGCCGCTATCCGATGTCGTCATGGATCACGGTGGCACGATCGACAAATATATGGGCGATTGCATCATGGCCTTCTGGAATGCGCCGCTCGACGACCCCGATCACGCGCTGCACGCGGTGAAAGCGTCGATTGCCATGCAGGATGCGATCGGCACGCTGAACCGCGAACTGGAGCGCGAGGCCGTCGCGTCAGGGCGGCCGCTGCATATCCTCAAAATGGGCGTCGGCATCAATACCGGCGAATGCATCGTCGGCAATATGGGTTCCACCCGCCGCTTCGACTACTCCTGCCTCGGCGACAGCGTCAATCTCGCCTCTCGTCTGGAAGGTGCTTCGAAGAATTACGGCGTCGCCCTGCTGCTCGGCGAGGAAACCGCCCGCCTCATCGGCGAGCGTTACACCGTGGTCGAGCTAGACCGCATCATCGTCAAGGGCCGCACGGTACCCTCGCCGATCTTCACCGTGCTGCATGACGGTCACCGCACGGCCCTGCGCGAACACGATGCCTTTCTGAATGCGAAATATGCGGACCGGCTCACCATCTCCGACCCTGCCTTCGAAACACTGCCGAAAGCCATTCCGGAGCTTTCGGCCTATTACGCGCTGGTGCGCAGCAACCTCGCGCAGGACGATGCTGCTCCATAGAGCAATTCCAGCAGAACTGCGCAGCGGTTTTGCGTCGGGAATTGCGTGAGAACAAAAAGATGGTGCACTTTCCCCTGGTCGCCTTTTGAGTCTAGGATGCCGCCAGACTCTTTGGACAGACCACTCGTCCGATCGCTATCCCGTAACAGCCGAGAAGTCCCATCATGTCCCTGCCTGCCACAGTCATCCCCCTGCCGCAGCCCGTTCTCCTGCCCGTCGAAGGCAGCGCCGAGGCCTTCCCGGTCCGCCGCGTCTATTGCGTCGGCCGCAACTACGCCGACCACGCCATCGAAATGGGCCATGACCCGAGCCGCGAGCCGCCCTTCTTCTTCCAGAAGAACGCCGACAACCTGTTTTCCGGCAAGGATTTTCCCTATCCGCCGCTGTCATCGGATGTGCATTTCGAGGTCGAATGCGTGCTGGCGCTGAAGGCCGGCGGCGCCGATATTCCGGCAGAAAAGGCGCTCGACTGCATCTATGGCTACGCCGTCGGCATCGATTTCACCCGCCGCGACCTGCAGGCCGAAGCCAAGAAGCTCGGTCGCCCGTGGGAGCTCGCCAAGGCCTTCGAACATTCCGCCCCGGTCTCGCCCATCGTGCCGGCAGGCCGCCTCGGCCATCCCACTGATGGCCGCGTCTGGCTGGAGGTGAACGGCGTCAAAAAGCAGGATGGCGACTTGAACCAGATGATCTGGAAAGTCCCGGAAATCATTGCGGAGCTTTCGAAACTCTTCGTTCTCGCCCCCGGCGATGTCATCATGACCGGCACCCCCGCCGGCGTCGCCGCCATCAACAAGGGCGACAGCATCTCCTGCGGCGTCGACGGCATCGCGACGCTGTCGCTGAAAGTGGTTTGAGGAGGCGAAAATGGCGATCTATGCGCTCGCAGGTGTAAGACCGAAACTACCACCCCACGGCACCTTCTGGATCGCCCCCGATGCGCATGTGATCGGCCATGTGGAACTTGCCGAACAGGTCGGCGTGTGGTTCGGCGCGGTGCTGCGCGGCGACAACGAACCCATCGTCATCGGCAAGGCCACCAATCTTCAGGAAGGCGTCATGGTCCACACCGACCCCGGCTTCCCCACCACGATCGGCGAAATGTGCACCATCGGCCACCACGCCATCATCCACGGCTGCACGATCGGCAACAATTCGCTCATCGGCATGGGCGCCACCATCCTGAACGGCGCCAGAATCGGCAACAACTGCCTCGTCGGCGCCAATGCGCTCGTCACCGAAGGCAAGGAATTCCCCGACAATTCGCTCATCGTCGGCTCGCCCGCCAAGGCAATCCGCACGCTCGACGACGAGGCGGCCGCAAAGATCGCCGAGTCCGCGAGAAAATATGTCGGCAACTGGCAGCGTTTTGCGCGGGATCTCGAGCGGATCGACTGAAATCGACCGCGGGCGGATCGCAGGCGACCGCGGGAGGATCTGGCAGCGAGCCGGTTTTCAGTCTGTCGTTGCGGCGAGAACCCTGCCGCCTTCCGGCTCCTGGACGATAATAGCGCTCTTGAGGTCGCCGGTTGCAGCCGGGATCGGCAGCTTCAGCATCTTGCCGTCCCAGGTGCCGAGACGCGTCAGCTCGTGCACGACATGAGCGTGCGGCAATGTCTCGCCGGCATTCTCGCCTCTGGCGACCGGAACCTCCACGGTGTCCGGAGCATAGCGGACGAGCCACACGTCGGCGGCAGTGGTCCGGCCCTTCGCAGCGTCGATGAGAGCCACGTTCCGGGCTAGCGCGATCCCGGGGCCGGACAGTGCGGGCTCGGACGCGATCACGCGCCGGATCTCGTTCAGATCATAGCCGACGGTCGACTGGTGGCCGTTGACCACCATCTGCGGCGTGAAAGGGCCGGATTGGCCGAGTGCGGGCTCGTAGGTCACCTGCCGGTCGGTGAATTCCTTCTTCCCAAAGATGTCCTTCCATCCGAGATAGTCCCAATAAGTCACCGAGAAGCTCAGGGCGAGCACGTTCGGATCATTGCTGAGCCTGACGAGATTGGCATTGGCCGGAGGGCATGAGGAACAGCCCTGGCTGGTGAACAGTTCGACGACCGCTGGCGACTGCCCAGCGGAGGCCTGAGCGGTGGAACCAAAAGCGAAGACTGCTGCGATGACAGCAAGATTGAACGCGGCTGAATGTTTCATGGCGGTGCTCCCTGATGATCTGCATCTCGCTCTCCTTCGCAGGTGGAACGCCATTCGTTACAGCCTCACGCATTTGTGACGGCATCGGCCGGATGCCGAAAGGCCGCGCCGTCGGCCTTTCCCGGCGACAGGCTCCCGGCTGCAAAGAAAAAACTTCGGGACACCTGTAACAAATCCCGCGTCGCCTACGTACAGGCTGTAGGAACGCGACGGTACCGGACATCGAAAACGATCATGGCGACACTCGACGATCACAGCCAGGCCACACCGACAGGCCCGATGACAACAGTCATTCGCCGGCACTCGCTGGCGACCCGCCTTACACACTGGGTCAACGTTCTCTGTCTCAGCCTGCTTTTGATGAGCGGGCTGCAGATTTTCAATGCCCATCCGGCGCTTTACTGGGGCCAGTACGGTGCGGATGCAGATCCGTCATGGCTGTCGATAAGTGCCGTCGAAGAGGATGGCGGCACCCGGGGCGTGCTTCGCATCGGCAATCTGCAGATCACGACAACAGGCATTCTCGGCGTTTCGGGAACGGGCGATGACGCGACCGAGCGTGGCTTCCCTTCCTGGCTCACCATTCCGAGCTATCAGGATCTCGCAACCGGCCGCCGCTGGCATCTGTTCTTTGCCTGGCTATTCGTCATCAACGGATCAATCTATGCGCTCATCGGCTTTCTGTCAGGCCATTTCCGCCGCGATCTGGCGCCGAGCAGCGAAGAGATCTCGCCGCACCATCTGGGGCAGGAGATCGCCGACCACGCGCGCCTGCGCTTCCCCAAGGGTGAAAAGGCAAGGCGTTACAATGTGCTGCAGAAGCTCGCCTACCTGATCGTCATCTTCATCCTGCTGCCGCTGATGTTTGCAACGGGCTTGACCATGTCACCCGGCATCGACGCCGGCTATCCCTTCCTACTCGACCTCTTCGGCGGCAGGCAATCGGCCCGGTCGATCCACTTCATCTGCGCCTGGTCGATCGTCCTCTTCGTTTTCGTGCATGTCGCAATGGTGATCCTGTCCGGCCTCTGGAACAACATGCGCTCGATGATAACGGGCCGTTACGTGATCGAAACCGAAAGGGACGATCGATGACCTTCTCCATCACACGCCGCCACCTGTTGATCGGATCGGCTGCCGGCCTCGGTGCATTCGGCCTGACCGGCTGCGACGATGTCGTCCAGAACGCCAATGTCCAGTCCGTTCTCGAAATGGCCGAGACGCTGACGATGAAAAGCCAGCGGCTACTCGTTCCCAAGGACAAGCTGGCGCGCGAATTTTCCGAAGCCGATATCTCGCCGACATTCCGGCCGAACGGCACGAGCCAGCCCGACAGCGAAGCCTATGCGCAGATGATGGAAACCGGCTTCGCCGACTGGCGACTGAAGATTGACGGGCTGGTAGAGCGTCCCGTCGAGCTTTCGCTCGCAGACCTCAAGAAGCTGCCCTCACGCACCCAGATCACCCGTCACGACTGCGTCGAGGGCTGGAGCGCCATCGGCAAGTGGACGGGCGCGCCCCTCGGACCACTGCTGCAGAGCGTGGGGCTGAAGCCTGAGGCCCGCTATGCCGTCTTCTACTGCGCAGACCAGCTCGAACAGACGCTGGACGGCAGCGGAACCTACTACGAGAGCATCGATCTCATCGACGCCTTCCACCCGCAGACCATCCTCGCCTACCAGATGAACGGCAAGGATCTGGAGGTCGCCCACGGCGCCCCGCTTCGCCTGCGCGTCGAGCGCCACCTTGGCTACAAGCATGCCAAATACCTGATGCGGATCGAGATGAAGGACAGCTTCGCCGGCCTGTGGGGCGCCAAGGGCGGCTTCTGGGAAGACCGGGGCTACGAGTGGTACGCGGGAATCTAGAGCAATTCCAGCAAAAGTGCGTAGCGGTTTTGCGTCCGGAATTGCGTGAAAACAAAGAGATAGAGTGTTTCCGTGATTCGAAGAAAAACGGAAACACTCTAGGCACTTGCGCCTGCGGACAGTCTTGCAAAGGGCAATGGCGCCCACAAGGAGGAGAAGGTCATGTTGAAATACACAGTAGCAGCAATCGTCCTGGCAGCTTCCGCGCTGCCCGTCTTTGCACAGGACGCGATGATGTCGGCGAAATGCGACAAGGCTTCCATGATGAAAATGGAGGCCAACATGGATGCCATGAAGGATCCTGCCATGAAGACAAAGAAGGAAATGGCGTCCAAGGAAATGATGATGGCCAAGGATTCCATGAAGGCCAACAAGATGGAAGAATGCAAGATGCACATGGAAAAAGCCATGAAAAGCATGACCAACATGTGAAGCGTGTCAGAGCGATGCGGGCGGCCCTGGGGCTGCCCGTTCCGGCATCGGCATGAACGCCGCTGCACGATCGGCAACTGCCTCGTCGGCGCCAATGCGCTCATCACCGAAGGCAAGGAATTCCCCGACAATTCCCTGATCGTCGGCACACCGGCCAAGGCCATCCGCACGCTGGACGACGAGGCAGTCGCGAAGATCACCCGATCCGCGAAGAAATATGTCGGCAACTGGCAGCGCTTTGTGCGGGATCTGGAGCGGATCGATTAGCTTATGCCGGATATGGGCAAAGCAGCTCTGATGCGTCGGCGCAATCCGTCGGGCGAGCGACGCTCGGGCTGCCCGAGACGCTGGGGAAGCCCATTGGTATGCGTGGAACATCTGGCGTCCGCACGCCGACGCTGGCATAAATGAGCTTCATCGAGGGAGGCATCATGATGCAGAAGAACGCGCCGGACTTCAGCCTTGCGGGCAAGGTGACTTTGGTGACGGGAGCGAGCCGTGGCATCGGTCGAGCTTGCGCACTTGCCTGTGCCGCAGCAGGCTCCGATATTGTTGTGGGGGTCCGTGATGTCGCAGCCTCGGCGGGCCTCGTTGCCGAACTCGAGGGCACGGGACGAAAAGTTCTCGCGGTTGAACTGGACATTCCCAATAAGGCCCATATCGCACAAGCCGTCGACGCGGCGCTTGCTACGTTCGGTCGGATCGACGTCCTCGTCAACAATGTCGGCGTGGCTCCGGGCAATCTTGCGGAACTCGTTGAGGAGAAAGACCTTGACGAGATACTCGATGTCAACGTCAAGGGCACCTTTCTGATGACGCAGGCCGTTGGCCGTCACATGATCAAGCGCAATGGGGGCCGGATCATCAACATCAGCTCACAGGCCGGTACCGTGGCTCTGCGTGGCGAGGCAATCTATTGCATGAGCAAGGCGGCAATCAATCACCTCACGCGCTGCCTTGCAGCCGAATGGGCACGCTACGATATCACCGTAAATACCGTATCGCCGACGTTCATTCACACCGACGGTACAGCGCCTTTTCTATCCGATGCCGACAATCGCAAAGCAACGCTCGGTCACATTCCACTCGGCCGGATCGGTGAAACCGATGATGTGGTGGGTGCCGTAGTCTTCCTTGCATCTCCGGCTGCGAGCCTGATCACCGGCGCAAACCTGCTGGTGGACGGTGGATGGTCCGTCGCCTGAGCCGAGGCGGCCCCTGCAGCAAAAATCCTATGCAAACGAGAGCAACTACTCGTGCTGCCTCCCCTCCTGCCTCCCATCTGGGGTTTGGCGGCCTATCGCTGCAGTTTTGGGCGCACGGTGATTTGCACGCCGGCCGCATTCGTCACGCGCGCTTGCGCGGTCACCCGATCGAGCAAGTCCTGGCGGAAAGGCGGGGGATCGCCTGGATTGACGAACAGCTTGCCGAAATTGACCGCGATGTGCTTTCGGTCGATTTCCCTCACGATCCGTTTGCACTGCTTGATGTCTGCCTCGTAGGCGGCGTCCATGACCAGCTCGACCGCCATGACGCTGAGGTCGTTGGTCTGGTCGTAGCCGCGCCGAGCCCAGTCCTCCACCGTCGGCGATGCGCCAGGCGGCGTCAGCGGCGGGTCGCCCACGAAGGCAAAGACGGCGCGCACCTTGCCGAAGTAAACCCCGTTGCCGTCCTCGTTCCACACCTCCAGCACCGGGCCGGCAGAACGATATTTCAGCGTTCCGTTGCCGCCGGTGTCTCTAGCAGCACTTTCCTCCGCAACTGACGCGGCTGCCACCATTCAGGGCCTAGCTTGCATCTCCGATATCAAAGCGAACGATCCTGTCACCCTCCGTACGGAAGATGTGCATAACGGTCTTGTCCTTCAGGCCATGATCCTGCCCCTCCAGCGGCCGGCCATTCAGATCGAATACCCTCTGGATCACCTCGACTGACTGCCGACCACCGGATCAGCTTGCGCCGATCGGGGTGGATCGACCATTCCCGATAAAGCGAGCGGCGAACTATGGCATGCATCTCCTCTGTCAGCGCTTTCGAGGGATGCGAAAAAGGCCGGCACCGGCCGGCCTCTTCCTGGTGCTGATCTTCCCGAAGCCAGAAGCCCTCAGGTGTTCAAGCCGCCATCCACATTGAGGATGGCGCCTGTGATGTTCCTTGCGGCGGGGCTTGCGAGGAAGGCGACGGCAGCCGCCACATCATGGGGCTCGCCGTAGCGGCCGAGCGGTATCAAGGCGCGCTGGAAGTCGGCATATTCCCCGTCGGCCGGGTTCATGTCCGTATTGGTCGATCCCGGCTGGATCAGGTTGACGGTAACATCCCGAGGTCCGAGTTCGCGGGCGAGACCGCGCGTGAAGGACTGCAGTGCGGATTTCGTCATGTAATACACCGTGCCGGTGTCGCCAACGATGCGTTCGGCGCCGGCCGAGCCGATATTGATGACGCGGCCTCCCGCTTGCAGATGGGGAATGGCGGCCTGCGCGGCGAGCACCGGCGAGCGCACGTTGACATCAAGCAGCGCATCGATCTGCGCGACGCTGAAGCCCGCAATCGTATCGTAAAGCGCGATTGCCGCATTGTTGACGAGAATGTCGAGACCGCCAAGCGCGCGAGCCGCCTCCTCCACCGAGCGCTTCACGGCCGCCGGATCGGCGCTGTCGGCCTGGATTGCAAATCCCCGCCTGCCCTTGCCCTCGATAGCACGAACGACCTCGGCGGCGCGATCGGCCGAGCGCTCATAGGTGATGGCGACATCGGCGCCCTTTTCGGCGAGCGCCACCGCAATGGCGGCGCCGATCCCACGCGATGCGCCCGTTACGAGAGCACGTTTTCCAGCGAGTTCAGTCATCAATCGTCCCTTTCTGTATTGATCGACACAGAATTAGCTAGGGACGCCGAACGCGCCCGTCAAGAATATTGTATCGATCGACACAAAATATATGGAACTGTTGTCGAGGCGCGTCGGCGGGTTTATATAGTGACCGATGCAGAAATCCGACCAGACGCCGCAAGCCCAGGATATGACGGCCAACGAGACGACAGCCACCCGCAACCGCGGGCGGCCGCGCGCCTTCGACCGGGAAGCTGCGCTCGCCAAGGCGACCCGCCTGTTCTGGGAAAAGGGTTTCGAGGCGACGTCGATCACCGACCTTACCGAGGCGATGGGCATCGGATCGCCAAGCCTCTACGCGGCCTTCGGCTCGAAAGAGGCGCTCTATGCCGAGGCATTAAACTACTACCAGGAGACCAACGAGGCGCTTGTCTGGGCAGGCTTTCGCTCCGCCCCCACGGCGCGCGAAGCCGTCAGGGCGCTTCTCATGGACTCGGCGGCGGTCCTGACCGGCTCCGTCGTCGACATTCCGCTCGGTTGCATGGTGGCCCTCTCCTCGGTCGGCAGCGAAGGCCATGCCGAACTCGGCGAACTGGTGCGAACCGCCCGCGCCGTCACGCTCGACCTTCTGAAGCTACGCCTGACCCAGGCGGTATCGGCAGGCGAAATTCCGGCCTCGACCGACATTCACGGCCTCGCCCGTTTCGTGCAGACCGTCCAGAACGGCATGTCGATCCTCGCCCGCGATGGAGCAAGCAGCAGCGAACTGGAATCCGTCGCCGAAGTCTCGATGCTCGGATGGGACGCCCGCACGGGAGGACGATCATAGCGCGACGACGGGCATGAGCCTGAAGTGGTCATGAGGCGGGGATGACCGCCCTTCCCGGCCTAATCCACCTCGCCGATGTCGAAGCGGATGATCCTGTCGCCCTCCATGCGGAAGATATGCATCACGGTCTTGTCCTTCAGGCCATGATCTTGCCCTTCCAGCGGCCGGCCATCGAGATCGAATACCCTCTGGATCACCTCGACTTCGATGGCACCATCGTCCGCCTCCTGAAACGCGACGGGCTCGACATGCGGGCTGACGATCGCCCATTGGCGTGTCCAGTAATCCCGAACGGCCTCACGCCCATGAACATGGCCGCCCTCCATGCCATTCGCCCAGGCGACATCATCGGCCAGGACGGCAAGCACCCCGTCGATATCCCGCGCATTGAAACGCTCATAGATGTGCTTGATCAGCTGCGTCCGTTTTTCCGACATGCTGTTTCCTCCTTATAACTGAGCGGGGTTCGGTCGACATTGACCAACACCGCCAGCACAGTTACATACGTACATATATAGTTTGCAGTCAACGGCGGACAGGGAGCGAAATGCAATGAGTGAAGACGTGCTTTCCACACCGGGGCATCTCATCAGCCTCGCGGCGCGCGGCTTCACCCGCCTCAGTGAATCCCGTCTCAAACCGCTGGGCTTCGGTGTCGGGCAATTGCCGGTTCTGGTCGCGCTGCAAAACGGCAACGCGAGCACGCAGCGCGATCTCGCCCGCTTTGCCAAGGTGGAACAACCGCCGATGGCGCAGATGCTCGCCCGCATGGAGCGGGATGGCCTGATCGAGCGCACGCCCGACCCGGCTGACGGCCGAAGCAGCCGCATCATGCTGACTGAGGCCGCGCGGGAAAGCATGCCCGAGGCGATAGCGACCCTGTTTCAAGGCAACCGCGAGGCGCTGGATGGCTTCACACGTCAGGAATCGGAACAGCTCGTCGGCCTGCTGACGCGGTTGATCGCCAATCTGGATAAAATCGCCGGTACCGATCCGAACTCACGCGACCTGTAGTTTCTGACCCTCTGCGCTGACCATCATGCGGCCGACTCCACCTTCCTCGCAAACGGCACCCACAGCAGCGCACAGGCCGTCAGCACCGCCACCACCAGCCATGCCTCGTTCAACGCTTGAACGGTTGCCGCCGTCTGCACCAGCGGATCGAGGATGGATGTCGTATCTGCATCGAACTCGCCCTGGTGCCCGGCAATCGCCTGCAGCGGCGCGCCGACGAAAGCCGCTGCGTCCACGTCTCCTGCCTTCAGCCGATCCCACAGACCTTGGCCGAGCGGGTCCGAGCGCGTGTAGATGATCGTGTCGATCAGCGCGATGCCGATCGCGCCGCCGAGGTTGCGCATCAGGTTGAACAAGCCGCTGGCATCGGGAATGCGCTCCGGTGGCAGCGTGCCGAGTGCCAGGCGCGTCGGGGGCAGCAGGCAGAACATGATGGCGACGCCGCGGATGATCTGCGGCCAGAACATCGCGTCATAATCGGTCTGCGGATCCTGAAAGGCGCTCATGCCGATGCCGATGGCAAAGAGCGTAAAACCCGCGGCAGACAGCAACCGAGGATCCGTCCGCTTTTCGAGAGCGACGGCGATCGGCGCGGTAACGAGCTGGGCAATGCCCGTCACCAGCATCGTCATGCCGATTTCGAGAGCATTGTGCCCGCGCACGAAGGCCAGGAACACAGGCATGAGATAGACGGAGCCGAAGAGGCCAATGCCGAGAATGAAGCTCATTGCCGAGCCCGCCAGAAAATTCCGGTCGCCGAAATTCCTGAGCTCGACCACGGGTATGGCTCTCCTGAGCGACCGCCACGCGAAGACGCAGCCCGAGACCACCGACAGACAGATGAGGCCGGCGACATAAAGCGAGGTCCAGCCACTCGTCGGCGCCTCCTTCAGGCCGAGTTCCAGTGCTGCCAGGCTCGCCGCCATCAACAGCAGTGACAGGGCATCCAGATGCCGGAGCTCGGCGAGGTTGACGTCCTCGCGCGGAAGCGAGCGCATGGCGACGAGCGCTGCGACAATGCCGGGAATGATATTGATCAGGAACAGCCAGTGCCAAGAATAGGTCTCCGTCAGCCAGCCGCCGACGATCGGCCCGACGGTCGGCGCAAGAACCGCAAGAACACCGGCTATCGTCGTAGCAAGCGCCTGCCGCTCATCCGGAAACAGGATGAAGACCGCCGAAAACACCGAGGGAATGAGCGTACCGCCGGAAAAGCCCTGGACGACGCGCCAGGCGATAAGTTCGCCGAAACTGTCGCTCGCCGCGCAGCCCGCCGAGGCAATAACGAACAGCGAGAGCGACACCACGAAGAGCCAGCGCATCGTCAGCAGGCGGGTGAGAAACCCCGTCAGCGGGATCGCCACCACCTCGGCGATGAGATAGGCCGTCTGCACCCAGCTCATCTGATCCGGATGGATATCGAGTGCGGACTGGATGGTCGGAAGCGAGGTCGCGACGACCTGAACGTCGAGGATCGCCATGAACATGCCGAGACACATCGCCAGAAATCCGATCCACCTGCGAAGTGGTGGAGCGGCGGACAAAACGAGTTCAGACCGTTCGGGCATGGAGTGGTCCTGGAAGCAGTTCCGGCAAATGCGTGCGGCGGCGGACAATAGCAGTGCGCAGAACGGCATGCCAAAACATAATGGGAAAAGTACGAAAGTGCCTATCACAAAGAGGTGGTGCCCGGCTGATGCCACTACCGGATTGCCGCAATGAAAAACGATGATCGAAAGCCCGCCGAGAGTGGCCGTGACGCCGAGCGATGTGGCAATGCGGATATGCGCGATGCCGAAGGCGAGAACGAAGGGAGCGGGTGCGGAAAGTTGCTGACGCGCCGAAGGCGTTTCTCAAACTGCGTTCGGATCCGGGGCTAGGTCTCTGCACGACCGAGGGTGTGATGCGATCGATCAAGCAATTGCGCCAGCCGGCCAATCGCGATGAACGCGAGGACGGCGACGGCACCGACGATGGCCGCAACCGTGAGCGACCACGACACCCCGATGTTCTCCATCAGGAATGCCAGGATAAACGGTGCAGTCGACGAGATGACCAACCGGATCGCCAACACCTGTCCCTGTCGCCTGCCGTAACCCTCACTGCCGAAGAGCGCCAGTGGAAGCGTTCCCTGTACGATGCTGCTCAGACCCGAGCCGAGACCAAAGACCACCGCGAACACCAGTGCGCCAGGTACCGATGGGGCCGTGACGATCAGAATGACCAGCGCCGCCGGCAGCAGCACCGCGGAGATGAGTGCCAGCGTCAACTGCGAGAGGCCGCCCCCAAAGAGCATGTTCGTGAAGCGGCTCAACACCTGCGAGGGACCAAACAGCGTGCCGACCATCACTGCCATGGCGCCAAGACCAAGTCCTGACAGCACGGGAACCATGTGGACGAGAAGTGCAGCGTTGACGAAGCTTTCCAACGCAAAGCCTGTCACCATCAACACAAAGGCAGGCGTGCGGATCGATGGCGCAAGGCTGGGTTCCACATGCCTTGTCGGCCCGCCGGCAGCGTCTTTGCGGCTCTTGCTGGCGCCGAAGGCCAGCCAGGCATGAATGGGCAGGCAGACCGCGATGTTAAGCGCGGCAAAGCAGAGATAAACCGCCTGCCATGACATATGCGCGTGGAGCGCGGTCGTGATCGGCCAGAAGATAGTCGAGGCAAAGCCGGCGATCAGCGTCAGATAGGTGATGCTGCGCTGGGCAACCTTCGGCCTGATCTGCACCAGCACTGCGAAGGCCGCACCATATTGCACCAGATTGGATGCCGTCTCGATGGCGATCAGTGTGGCGACGAAAGCGATTTTGCCGGAGGAGAGGGCACAGGCCGCCAGTGCCGCCGCGGCGATCGCCGAACCACCCGTCATCACGCGGCCGGCGCCGAAGCGATCGATCCATTTTCCCATTGTCGGCGCGGCAAGGCCGCCGATAAGGAGCGCGGCCGACAGCGCTCCAAATATCCATTCCGAAGACCAGTTCAAATCCCGCGCCATGCTCGGCGCGAGAATACTGAAGCTGTAATAGAGCGACCCGTAACCGATGATCTGTGTCAGACCGAGGACGAGGATGGCGGCGACGGGCGGTCTTTCGGCAATGGTCGTGGTCATATGGATTTGAAGCTCACGCGCTTTTCTAGTTTTTCAGCCTCTTCCTTCCGCTCGCTGTAGCGGTCGGTGAGGTAATGAGAGGCGTCGCGCGTCAGGATCGTGAATTTCACAAGCTCTTCGCAAACATCAACGACGCGGTCGTAATAGGATGAGGGTTTCATGCGGCCTTCGGCATCGAATTCCTGAAAGGCCTTCGCCACCGACGACTGATTGGGGATAGTAATCATGCGCATCCAGCGGCCGAGGATGCGCAATTGGCCGATCGCGTTGAAGGATTGCGAACCGCCTGAGACTTGCATGACGGCAAGCGTCTTGCCCTGCGTCGGCCGAACCGATCCCACCGATAACGGAATCCAGTCGATCTGCGCCTTCATGATCCCGGTCATCGCGCCGTGACGCTCCGGGCTCACCCAGACCTGGCCTTCGGACCATTGCGACAGTTCCCGCAGCTCCTGCACCTTGGGATGTGTCACCGGTGCGTCGTCCGGCAGCGGCAGGCCCTCGGGATTGAATATACGCACTTCGCAGCCAAAATGCTCCAGCAACCGCGCCGCCTCATGGGCGAGGAAACGACTGTAGGAGACTGCGCGCAGCGAGCCATAGAGAATGAGGATACGCGGCTTATGCGTGGAGAATGCCGGGCGAAGCTGCGCCAGATCAGGCTGGCGCAGATGCTCCTGCGAAGCGGCTGGCAGATCAGACAATGCGCTTGCCCTCGGCATCGAGCACCTTCTCGCCGTCTTCCTTGGTGAAGGCACCCCTATGCGTATCCGGCAGGATATCGAGCACGACTTCGGAGGGACGGGCTAGGCGCGTGCCTACAGGCGTGATGACGAAGGGGCGATTGATCAGGATTGGATCTTTCAGCATCGCATCGAGCAGTTGCTCGTCCGTCAGATCGGGGTTGTCGAGGCCAAGCTCCGCATAGGGCGTGCCCTTTTCGCGGATCGCCCCACGAACGCTCAAACCGGCATCCGCAATCATCTTCACCAGTTCGTCGCGCGACGGCGGGTTTTTCAGATATTCGATCACGGTGGGCTCGATGCCGGCGTTCTGGATCATCGCCAGCGTGTTGCGCGAGGTGCCGCATTCCGGGTTGTGATAGATCGTAACGTCAATAGTCATGAGGCGGATTCCGTTTTGGTGAGGGTTTTGGGATTGCGGGCTTCCATCAGCAGCCATCCGGCGAGCATCAGCGCCAGCAATGCGCCGAGGATTTCGGCGACGATGAAGCCCGGCAGATCGATCGGGCGAATGCCGGAGAATGTGTGCGTCAGCGACCGGGCAATCGCGACCGCAGGATTTGCAAACGAGGTGGAAGCGGTAAACCAGTAGGCGGCGGTGATATAGAGGCCGACCAGCCACGCCACGGCATCGGCGCGAAACCTGATACCGGCGAGGATGACGAAGACGAGCCCGAAGGTCGCCGTCACTTCGGCGAGCCATTGCGCTCCGCCTGATCGTACGGTTTCCGACGCCTGCAGCAAGGGCAGTGCGAACATGCCATGCGCAAGCATCGTGCCGGCAATGCCACCGACGATCTGCGCGATTATGTAGGCCGGAAGCGACGAGGCTGGCAGTTCACGCCGGAGCGCGAAGACCATCGAGACGACTGGGTTGAAATGCGCGCCGGAGATCGGGCCGAGGATGGTGATCAGCACGACCAGCATTGCCCCCGTTGCCAGCGTATTGCCGAGCAACGCAAGTGCCGTATCGTCCGTCAGGTTATCGGCCATGATGCCGGAACCGACGACGGTTGCCACGAGCAACAGCGTGCCGAGCGCTTCGGCGGCCAACCGCCGCGACAGAGGATATACCGCACTCATGCCGGCAGGCTCCGAACCATCAGGGCGGCGGATGCCGGGCACAGGCTTGCGGCCTGCCGCGTCGTCAGGATGGCGGCCGGCGCTTCATCGCGGGCGATCGGACGAAAGCCGAGCGATGGAAAGAAAGAGGCGGCTGATTCCGTCAGCAGATAGGCAGCGTCAGCACCTTTCCTATGAGCCTCATCGAGCAGGCCAAGGGTGATCGCATGGCCGAAGCCGAGGCCTTGCTGATCGGACAGCACGACGATGGAACGCAGGAGTACGGTCTCGCCATAGAGTTCCAGCCCGCCGAAGCCGACCGTCTCGCCGTCGCGCAAAAACCGGTAGAAGCTTCGGCCGGCATCCGTGAGGTCATCGACCGGAAGCCCGGCCCCGGCAAGTGCGGCGCGCAGGCTTTCGTCATGGCCTTCCAAGGGCTGCTGATTAAGATCGAAACCCATCAGCTCGCCTTGGGCTGCTTGATGCTGGCACCTTCCATCGTGCCGATCTGACGCAGGTGCGTTTCCAGCGCGAGCTTGTCGATCGAGGCGAGCGGCAGGCTGATGAAGGACATGATGCGGTTCTTGAGGAAACGGGCAGCCTGGGCGAAGGCGCGGCCTGTTTCCACTTCGCTGCCTTCTATCGCCGCGGGATCCTCGACGCCCCAATGGGCGGTCATCGGATGGCCGATCCACACCGGGCAGGCCTCGCCGGCGGCGCTGTCGCAAACCGTGAAAATGAAATCCATCTCCGGCGCACCCGCTTCGGCAAACTCGTCCCAGCTTTTCGAGCGGAAGCCCGTTGCCGGATAGCCGAGCGCTTCAAGCTCCTTCAAGGCATGCGGATTGACCTCGCCCTTCGGCTGGCTGCCGGCCGAATAAGCCTTGAAGCGGCCTTTGCCTTCCGTATTCAGGATGGATTCGGCCAGGACCGAACGGGCCGAATTGCCCGTGCAGAGAAAGAGCACATTGTAAACGCGGTCAGTCGTCATTGCAGTTTCTCCTCCATTTTAGGGTTACAGCAGGCCGCAACCTCCGCGGCAGGCGCACAGATTTCCGGGTGACCGGAGCAGCAATCTTCCATCAGGAAGCGGACGAGGCCGCCGAGCGCCTCATAATTCGCCGAGTAGATGATCGAGCGGGATTCGCGCTGCTGCGCGATCAGGCCGGAGCGTTCCAGTTCCTTCAGATGGAAGGAAACGTTCGACGGCGACACTTCGAGCTTCTCCGCAATCGCGCCGGCCGCCATGCCATCAGGGCCGGCGACGACAAGCATGCGGACGATGTGCAGTCGGGTTTCCTGGGACAATGCGCCGAATGCGATGAGGGCTTGACGTTGATCCATATTTCAACAATCCTTGAATGATTGAAACGAGGAGTAACGCAAATGAACGCGATCGACAACAGCAAAATGCAGAAGGACGATATCGCCCCCGGCGAGCTGATGAGCATCCTCTCAGGCGCCAAGGATTCACCGCTGATTTTCTATTATAGCGGCCGTCCGGTGAAGCCCGGCTATCATGTCACCGAAGTCAAGGCCGGGCAGTTCTCGGCGCTGGACTGCGGGGCAAATCCGGAAGCCTGGAGCGAGATCTTCATCCAGCTTTGGGATATCGAAGAGGACGACCGCACCCATATGCCATCAGGCAAATTCCACGCGATCATTCGCAAGGTCACCGAGCATGTGAAGCTGGATGATTCGGCCAAGCTGACATTCGAAGTCAGCGACGGAGTGCAGCCGATGCAGCTTTTTTGCGCGGCAATGCCGACGCTTCGCGCCGGCGCCGTCCATGTCGAGCTTGCACCCCGGCCGGCAAGTTGCAAGCCGCGCGACCGATGGCTGGCGGATCAAGCCCAGACTGCCGCCTGCTGCGCTCCGACCAGCGCCGCCAAGTGCTGCGGCTGAATGGCCCCGATGTGAACGATCCGCCGATTTCCGCGGCCGCCAGAGCCAGCGCTGTCCTCGCGCCGGGAACTCGACGCCGCGAATCGACGAACAGGCCGGCGCGTCCACGCCGATCCTGAGATCGTCGCTCCGAGCTGGCAGCTCTTCATCGTCATGCCGCATGAAGTCGAGTCTCGCAGGGCGCCGAGGACCGGCTGCATCATCGGCTCTTATATCGGCGGGAAAAGCCCGGCTGGCTGCGTGAAAGCCTGTGGCCACGAGCCCGAAACCCGCGCGGGTGCGATCTGACGCAAATCATCGAAGATTCCCGATCTCGCCCCTTGCAATCCGCCCCGCCAAACATCATATCCCGGCTTCACCTGAAAACGGACTTGCGCTTGGTATCGACGTTGGTCGAGCCGCGTTCGAGCTCCACAGGCAAAGGGCGCTCCCCGCAAGGGTTGAGCGCCCTTTTGATTCCGGCGGTGGCCCAGCAGATTCAGGCGTAAGCCGTGCCCGCCATGGCAGCCTTCACCCCTAGACTTCCCTGATCGACGAGCGCGAGAAAGACGGCCCTCGCCTTGGCCGTATCTCGCCCCTGCCGAAAAGTCCGGTGCGCCTCGATGAAGGCGACGCTCCAACTCGCGAGAAGCATGGCGGCCGCTAGTTTGGCCGAGGGGTCCGCGGGGTCCTGGCCGGCGGCTTCGGCAAGCACCACCGCCAGCTCCCCAGCGATCTCGTCCCGGATCGCCCGTGCCCTCGCCTTCAGCGTTTCGCTGTTCTCCACCGTCTCGATGAAACCCTGGCTCGCCGTTGAAAACAGCAGGTAAGGCGTCTGCTGCCGGACGAGGCGATGCGCCAGCAGCCGCAAGGTCTCGATCGGCGAAACGCCGGCATCGCGCTGCCGCAAGGCATCACGCAGGGTTTCGCGCGCCTCTTCGTCGCGATCGAAGAACATGTCTTCCTTGCGCGGGAAATGGTTGAAGACAGTCATGCGCCCGACATCGGCAGCCGCGGCAATCTCATCGACCGTCACATTCTCGAAACCACGCTCGAAAAACAGCCGGTCGGCGGCAAGCGAGATGGCGCGGCGCGTAGCGAGGCGCTTGCGGGAGCGCCGGTCGGAAGCTGTTTCGTCTGCTGGCATCGTCATGGCGCACTCCTTAGCAGGATTTATGTACTGAGTACATCGTCGTTGACAGGCACTGTCCGGCATTCTATTACTGTACTCAGTACATTTTAATATGCAGTACACATGACGCCATTTTGACGCGAGACCGGGCCGCCGCGCCCGACACCGCGATCGGCCGGACTTTGCCTGCATCCGCCACGGAGAATCCATGAAAGCCGTTCAGTTCAGCCGCTACGGCGGCCCCGAGGTCCTCGAAATCCTTGAGATTAACCCGCCACATCCCGGCCCCGGCGAGGTGCGCATCGCGGTGCGCGCCGCCGGCGTCAACCCGTCGGACTGGAAGCGCCGCGAAGGCCGATATCGCGCTTTTGAGGAGGTGAGTTTTCCCACAGGCGTCGGCGTCGAGGCCTCCGGCATTGTCGATGGGGTCGGCCCCGGCGTCTCCAGCACCTTTGTCGGCGACGCCGTCTTCGGTTATGGCCGGGGCACGATGGCAGAACATGCCGTCCTCACCCATTGGGTCCACAAACCCGACGACCTGCCCTTCGAGATCGCCGGCGGCCTGCCCGTCATCGCGGAAACGGCCTGGCGCAGCCTCGACGAAGTTGGCGTCAAAGCCGGCCAGACGCTGCTCGTCAGCGGTGCCGCCGGCGGCATCGGCTCGGCCGTCCTCCAGCTTGCGCGCATCAGGGGCATCACCGTGATCGGCACGGCAAGCGCGCAGAAACATGATTACCTGCGTGAACTGGGCGCCATCCCGACGACCTACGGACCTGATCTCGCAGACCGCGTCCGGCAGCTTGCGCCTGAAGGGATCGACGCAGCATTGGATATCGTCGGTTCCGGCATCATCCCTGAACTGATCGCCATCGTGGGCGATGCAGCGCACGTCCTCTCCGTCGCCGATTTCTCGGCCGAGGAATATGGTGCGAAATTCTCCCGCGGCCCGCCGAAAGATCCCGAACAGGTACTGGCCGATGTGGCCCGCCTCCATTCAAAGGGACTGTTCCGCCTGCACATCGACGAAAGCTTTCCGCTTGAGCGAACGGCGCAAGCACAGACCGTCAGCGCCGCCGGGCGGGTCACCGGCAAGCTCATCATTTCCATTCCATGAGTTCCACCATGAACAAACCTCTTATCGTCATTTTCGCCGCCATCGGCCTCGATGCCGTGGGCATAGGGCTGATCTTTCCCATTCTTCCGCGCCTGATCGAGGAGGTGACCCAGAGCAACAATGTCGCCCCCACGATCGGCATCATGACCGCGCTCTACGCGCTCATGCAGTTCGTGTTCGCCCCCATGCTCGGCGCACTCAGCGATGCGATCGGCCGGCGCCCCGTTCTGTTGATTTCGCTGGCGGGTGCTGCAATCAATTATGTCGTCATGGCCTTTGCGCCTTCGCTCTTACTGCTGCTCGTCGGCCGCGCCATCGCCGGCCTCACCAGTGCCAATATGTCTGTTGCGATGGCCTATATCACCGATATATCGCCCGAGGATCAGCGCGCCCGCCGCTTCGGCCTCACCAGCGCCATGTTCGGCGCCGGCTTCATCATCGGCCCGGTTCTCGGCGGCCTGCTGGGCGACTATTGGCTGCGCCTGCCCTTCATCGCCGCCGCCGCGCTCAACGCCTGCAATCTGCTGCTCGCCCTTTTCATCCTCCCCGAATCCCGCACGCCCGAGTCCCGAAAACCGGAGTCCCGCGCACCGGCCGGCCGCAAACTCGACCTCACCGCCCTCAACCCGCTTCGCCCGCTGCTGCGCATCGTCTCGATGAAGGGCCTTCTCCCCATCGTGCTGGTGTTCTTCTTCCTGAGTGCCGCCGGCGAATCCTACGGCACCTGCTGGGCGCTCTGGGGCTTCGATGCCTTCAGGTGGAACGGCTTCTGGATCGGCCTGTCGCTCGGCGCCTTCGGCATCTGGCAGACGCTGATGCAGGCCTTCCTGCCCGGCCCTGCAACCCGCGTGCTCGGCGAACGCTGGTCCACCGTCACAGGCCTTGCCTGCGCCTGTGTCGCGCTGACAGTCATGGCCTTTGCGGAAAAGGGCTGGATCATCTTCGCCATCATGCCGGTCTTCGCCCTCTCCGGCATCGGCGCGCCAGCCTTTCAGGCACTGGCCACCCGCCAGGTCGATCCTGCCCGCCAGGGAGAGCTGCAGGGCGTTCTGGCCTCGGTCGTCAGCCTCGCCTCCATCGTGGCACCCCTCGCCTTCTCGTCCTTCTATTTCGTCGTGCGAGAGAATTGGCCGGGCGGCATCTGGCTCTCGGTCATCGTGCTCTATGCAATCGCGGTGCCGCTGGTTCTTCTGAGCACAAGGACGGCAGGCGCTGCGCAACCTGTCAGCGCGTAGGCCAAAATCGAGTGGCGCGGATGGACGAAAGGCAGACAAGGCCTCAAGCGAGATCGGGGCCCGGACATCAGGTCCGGGCCCCTCATCCTGTCGAGAGAGACCTGCTGGATCACGCCGCGAGGTGCTGATCGAAGAAACTGGACAGCTTGTCGAACGGGATGAGGTCTACGCGGTCGTAGAGATCGACGTGACCGGCACCCTTCACCCAGACGAGCTCTTTCGGCTCGTCCGCACGCTTGTACGCGTCTTCGCTGAATTCCTTGGAGTGAGCCTGATCGCCCGTGATAAACATCATCGGACGCGGTGAGATCGTCTCGATGTCGTTGAACGGATAGAAGTTCATAAACTTGACATTGCTGGTAAGTGTCGGATGCGTGGTCGTGAGCCGTGTCGCACCGGCCGGGGTGAATTCGCCTCTCGGCGTGCGGTAGAAATCATAGAATTCCCGCTGGATGGGATGCGTGTCGGCGGTCAATTCGTGAACCGTGCCGCCGGTCAGCTCGGCTTCGCCGCCCGCAAACTCCACATATCTTTGTTCTGCTGCTGCGGCGATGATCTCCTTCCGTTGCTCGACGGTGAGCGAGTGGTTGAGCGCATCCCGGCTGGCGGAACCCATGTCATACATGCTGACTGTCGCGATGGCTTTCATGCGCGGATCGATCTTGGCTGCGCTGATGACGAAGCTGCCGCTGCCGCAAATCCCGATCGCGCCGATGCGCGCCCTGTCGACGAAGGACTGGGTGCCGAGGAAGTCGACGCCCGCGCTGAAACCTTCGGAATATACATCCGGGGAGACCAGGTTCCGCGACTGGCCATCGCTTTCGCCCCAGAACGGCAGGTCGATCGACATTGCGACGAAGCCCTGTTCGGCCATCTTCGTGGCGTAGAGGTTGGCGCTCTGCTCCTTCACGGCACCCATGGGATGACCGACGATGATTGCCGGCGTCTTTGCATTTCGGTCGAGATCTTTCGGAAGGTAGAGATTACCTGCGACGTTCATCTGGTACTGCGTCTTGAAGGTGACCTTCTGAAGCGTCACCCGATCGCTGGTGTAGAAGTTGTTTGCGCCATTGGACATGTCTTGAGCCTTTGCAAATGGGAGTTTGAGAACGGACATCGCACCGAATGCCGCGATGCCGGCACCGGTCATTTTCAAGAGGTGACGGCGGTCGATGCCTGTGTCGGATATGTCGAGCGCCGCTTTGGATTCGTTCTTCTCGTTCATCGTCGTATCTCCGTGGGGAAGGACAAGGGGAATGCAGACACGCAACGGCGTCGTCAGGCGCTCTCGATGCGAAGCGGAAATTCGCCGCGCATGAGCAAAGGTTCGATGCCGTCGTCGAACCGGCCAAGACGGATCAGGCCGGACGAATATCGATAGAAGCTGTGGAACAGAGCCAGGTTGCCCCATGGGGCGAAGTAGCAGAGATCGCCTGGGCGCTCATTTCCGAAGGCACCGCTTCCAGCCTCCGTCAGTTTGCGTGGCAGGTAGGTGATCTTTTCGTTGGTCGAGTAGTCTTCAATATCAAGGTCAAGCGGCAGCATGGACGCGAAGTCGCGGGCTGACGCATTGTCGTAGAGGGTCGCGGTCATCGCCTGACCGTTGAACATCATCCTGATCTTCACCTTTGTCGGCTCCTGGCTTGCTGGATCGTTGCCTTGCTGTCCTCGGGCCAATGGCGGGAAAACCGCTGTCGCAATCATCGATCCGAGAACGGTGCGGCGGCTGGGGGCTTCCAGATCCGCAACCACGTCACATGCTCCTGACGTACCGCCACGCCACGGCGGCAAGGACGGACGAGCCGGTCAGAAGCACGGCGGCAAAGGCGAATGTCGTCCACCAGCCCGTTGCGTCGAACAGGACGCCGCCCAGAGAAGCGCCCATCGTGATCGCAAGCTGGATGGTGGCAACCTGCAGGCCGCCCCCGGCTTCCGCGTCGTCGGGCATGGTCCGGCTCAGCCATGTCCCCCAGCCGACCGGAGCGGCGGTGCCGAAAAAGCCCCAGGCAATCAGGAGAACCGCCGTCATGACGGACGATGTACCGAATGCGATTAACAACGCGGCGATCGCCGCCATCACGAGCGGGATCGATCCGAGGATGCTGAACAATCGCGTCTGGAGCAAAGCGCTGACGCAGTAGGTTCCGACGATCCCCGCCAGACCCATCAGGAGCAGCAGCAGGGAAAGGGTCGATATCGAGACCTGCGTCACCGTTTCCAGGAACGGGCGGAGATAGGTGAACAGCGCAAACTGCCCCATGAAAAGCAGCGTGATGGAGGCCATGCCAATTGCCACCTCGGGACGTGCAAGCAACCGGAGGACATTCGGAGAGCCTTCCTTCCGACGCGGAGGAAGGGACGGCAGTCTGATCCACTGCCAGAGGAGTGCCAGCAGGGCGAGCGGCACCACGGCAAAGAAGGCCCCGCGCCAGCCGATATATGCACCCAGAAGGCTGCCCAGCGGTGCGGAAATCGTGGCCGCAATGGCATTGCCCGCATTCAGCATGGCCAGACCTTTTGGGACCGCACCTTCGGGCACGAGGCGCATGACGATGGCTGTCGACATCGACCAGAAGCCACCGATTGCAACCCCGAGCAGGGCGCGTCCGATCATCAGCACCAGGTAGTCAGGAGCGAAGGTGACGATCGTTCCGGAGATGACCAGAAGAAACGTCAGTGACGTCACCACCAGACTGCGGTCCAATCGGCGGGTGACCGACGAGACGAACAGGCTGGTGACAACAGCGAAAATACCGGAGATCGAAATCGCCTGGCCCATATGACCTTCGGTCACGCCGAGGTCTGCCGCGATCGGCGACAGCAGGCTGACCGGCATGAACTCGGATGCGATCAGGACGGCAACGCAAAGCGCCATGGACAATACCGCTCCCCAGGCTGCCGTTGCGGGAGCATTTCCGCCTTCGGCGTCAGGGCCGGAGGAGTTCTCGCCCATCAGGGCGGAGGCGCTATCGGTATCAAGTGCGAGCGTTTGCTGTGTCATGAGGGCAATGTATAGCGAGCCCACTTCACTTATTAGCCGTTGCAATTAGGATGGACTTATCGGACCTTGATATAAATTCTCCGGAGGTGCGCGTGAAAAGAGAAGACCTGAACGACATGCTCTGGTTTCTGGCCGTCGCCGAAGAGCGCAGCTTCACGAAGGCCGCGGCGCGTCTCGGCACGTCGCAGTCGACGCTCAGTCACACGATCAAGCATCTCGAAGCCCGCATGGGCCTGCGGCTTCTCACCCGCACGACACGCAGCGTTTCGCCGACGGAAGCGGGCGAGAGGCTCATTCGCTCGCTCGCACCACGTATCGAAGAGATCGAGACCGAAATCGACGAACTGATGGAAATCCGGGACACGCCATCCGGCACGATCAGGATCACCTTGTCCGATCACGCGCTCGAAACCGTGGTGTGGCCGAAACTGTGTCCGATCCTCAAGGACTATCCGGACATCAAGGTCGAACTCAACAGCGACAACGGCTTCCGCAACATCGTCGAAGACCGGTTCGATGCGGGGGTGAGACTGGGCGAGAGCGTGGACAAGGACATGATCGCCGTTCGGATCGGGCCGGACTGGCGTCTCGTGGCGGTAGGGTCTCCAGAGTATTTTGCCAAGCGGTCCGTTCCGCGCTCACCTCAGGAGCTTGTGGCGCATGACTGCATCAATCATCGCCAGTCCCGGTCGGGCGGCCTCTACGCCTGGGAATTTGAAAAGGAAGAGAAGGAGCTTCGTGTCCGCGTCGATGGACAGTTCACGTTCAGCACCTCCTACGCAATGATCGATGCTGCTGCCAATGGCTATGGCATTGCCTACCTGCCCGAGAACCTGGTGCAGAGCGACATCGCTTCGGGACGACTGGTTCAGGTGCTTGACGACTGGTCGCCGATGTTTCCGGGCTATTTTCTCTACTACCCGAGCAGGCGGCAGAACTCCCCCGCGTTCAAGGTCATCGTCGACGCATTGCGTTTCTGAGATGGCGAGCGGCACTGGAAATCGGGCTTGAATCCGATCGGCTCCTTCTGACGCATTGCGGCCCTATGACGCCTCGAGATTCCCTGTGGTGCCCCTACCCCGGAAACGGCTCCAGCGTCCCGAACCAGGCGACGAGCGCGACAACGCCGATGGCAAGCACGATCTCCGCGCTGGTCCCCGCTGCCAGCGCTTTCCCGGCAGCATGCGACCGCCCCATGTGCGGCACCAGCCCATAGCGGTTGAAGACGGCGATCAGCATCATCAGCAGGGCAAGCCCGATCTTCAGGGAGAGCAGCCGCTGATAGGCAACGCTCCAGTCGAACGGCAAGCCGCCGATGATCAGCAGGCTGTTGGCGACACCTGAGAGAATGACCAGCGCCACCGCGACATGCCCCGCTGTCGAGAAACGGATCAGCGCTCTCAGGGCATCCGCCCCTGCTGCACCATCGCCAAGCCGGGAAAGCACGAGCGCCACGGGGATCAGCGCCCCGACCCAGGCACCGCCCGAGAGCACATGCACCATGTCATTTGCCCGGTGCAGCACCCGCAGCCACCCATCATTCATGGCCGCATGGCCGGTCAGCGACAGGCCGCAGAGAAGAAACGCGGAGACGACAGCCGTAGCGGCAACCTTCTGCCGTAACGGCAGCAATGTCACCACGAGGAGAAGTGCAGCAAACACCGCCTGCCAAGCCCAGGCGGTGCCGACTGAGGTTCCCGTCAGCACCGATATCATCACATCCCTGTCCAGCCCATCCGCCCAACTATTGCCGAGCATGGCGCAACGCACCGGCAGCACCACCACCGTGGCGATCACGGCAAGCATGACCGCGGCGACCCGCACTGCCCGGAGCCTCGCCCAGATGCGGCCGCTCAAACCCTTGGGCACGAGCAGCCACAGATAGGCGGCACTGCCCCAGAGAAACAGAACGGCGCCGTCGAAGACGAAACGGCAGGCGATGTTGGCCGTATCAGCTGTCATCAGGGCTTTACGGTAAAGGTGAAGTTGCCCTCTGTCTTGTGCCCGTCGGTGGAAAGCACATGCCAGTCGACCGTATAGCTGCCGGGCGCGAGCTTGTCGGACACCGGCACCATCAGCACCTTGCCGCCATCCTCCAGCATGCCCTCGCCGAGCTTGACCTGCCCCTTGTCCGGGCCGGTCACGGTGAGACCGCTGAACTTGAGGTTCATCTCCTCGGTGAAGGTGAGATCGAGTTCACTCGGAGACGCAACGGCAGCCTTGTCGCCCGGAGCCGAGTTTTTCAGATGCGCATGCGCGAAAGCCTGGCCGGCAAGAGCGAAGCTTGCGAGGGCGGTGACAGAGAGAATGCGGATCATCAGGGACATGAGACTATGCCTTTCGTTTGGTCGGGACAGGCGATGGCGTGCATGGCCCTCGCGAGATTAGACAGTCGGGGAGCGGATTTATTCCTGGCTGTGTCGAAGTCTGTTGCTGGATTTTGCTCTTGAATGGACGTCATCCATTCCTCTCCATTGCGATATCGCCCGCAGAGCTCGATACGAGAAAGGGAGCGCTCACCATCTCACGCCCCTCCTCCGCCCAGCAACACGTCGCGGATCTTCGTCAGCGCCGCGTCGCGATCCGTGCCATACGGGATCAACCCTTTCAGCCGCCCGTCGGCGCCGATCAGCAGCAGCGACACCGTATGGCTCATGTGATAATTGCCGTCTTCGGCAGGCAGTTTCTCCGCATGGACGAACCAGCCGTTCGAAACCTTCCTCATCTCCGCCGGCGCACCGGTAATGCCGGTGATGCGGCTGCTGAAGGCGGTGACGTAATCATGCATCACGTCCTGCGTGTCGCGCTCCGGATCGATCGAGAAGAAATAGGCCTTCAGCGCCCTGCCCTGATCGCCGAGCGTGGTCAGCCAATCGGCCACCTCGTAGAGCGTCGTCGGGCAGGCCTCGGGGCAATGGGTATAGCCGAAATAGACGAGCGCCGGATGCCCCCGGAAAATTGACTGGTCGACTTCGTTGCCACGGTCGTCGACCAGCGAAAATCGCGTATCGAAAGGCCCGGTGCGCGGTTCCGAAAGATAGAGCGACATCATCAGCGCAATCAGCGCGCCGACGAAGACCGCGCTTGCGGCAAAGCCTGAAACGGCAAGGGTGCGCGCGCTCATTGGCCATGCCCCTCATGGCCGCCCTGGCCGCCGTCACCGGCCCCGCCCGCCATCATGACCGTACCCTCGAAGCTCGCAAACAGTGCGAGAACCTTCGGATCAAGCTTGCTCTCGGCCTCGGCCAGATCGGCCGCAAGCGCCTTGGCATCATCAACGGAAAGCCCGGCCTTCTCCAGCGCCGCGGCCTCCTTTATGCCGTCGCCGCTGCAGAGAAAAACACTCCAGCCGTGATGGCCCTTCTTCAGCAGTGCGCGCCCGCCCCGCCCATCCTGCTGCCAGCCGGCAATCGCCCAGTCGTTCTCCACGACCACGGGCAGGATTGTCAGCGGCTTGTCCGGTCGCTCGAACATAGTTTTCAGCGTCGTGGGGATGGCCTCTTCCGGCGGCGGGCCGGACATATCCATCTCCATGTCCATGCCTTCCATGGCGGGCATGCTCATCGCCCCATGGTCCATGCCGCCATGATCCATAGTCTTGGCCGCACCACCGACATCATCCAGCGGCCCGGCGATCTTGCCGACGGCAAAATCGACCGTGATCGTGCCCGCCTTCTCGAAACTCAGCAACGCCCTGATCGTCTCGCCCTGTTTGAAGGGCTTTGCGACGTCCTGAAACATTAGATGGTAACTGGGCGCAAGCGTCACCGTCTGCCCGGCGGGAATGGCAAGCCCGCCCTTCAGCTCGCGCATGGTCATGATACCGTTCGCCATCGTCATCTGGTGCAGTTGCACGGTTCTGGCGCGATCGGAGCTCGCGGCAACAAGCTTGTCCGGCTCGCTGCCGCTATTGGTGATGACAAGGTAACCATCGCCCACCTTGGCGCCCGGCACCATCGAATGCGAGGCCGCATGGTCGATCCGGATAGTACCGGCAGCGGGTTGCTGTGCCACGGCGGCCGTCGCGATCAGCAGGCCAAAGAGGAAAGAGAAAATCGTCTTCATCATCATCCCCTCCTCAGGCAAAAGCGCGCTTCAGCGGCGGCACGAAGCGGATCACCATCTGGTCGAAGGCGATCATCAGCAGGATCAGCAATCCACTCATCGGAAACGCGATGGCGAAGACCAGCACGATGGTCCAGAGCCCAAGATAGACGGAGCGCCGCGGCGGCATGGGTGGCACGCCGACCCGCCCGGCCGGTCGCCGCTTCCACCACATGACGGCGCCGGTGACGCAGGAGAGGATGATGACAAGGCAGGTCGCCAGCATCAGCAGCTGATTGAAGAGCCCGAACTCCTGCCCCTGATGCACATTGATGCCCCATTCGATTGCTTGGCCGAGGAAAGGATACTGGCCGAAGGAGAGATCGATGAGCGGCTTGCCGGAATACTGGTCGATATGGAGTGTGCGCTCGTTGGTGAGGTCGTCGGGATAGACGGCCGCCGTATAGACGCCGGTCTCGCTGCCGGGAATGGCGAGATCGAAGCCCGGCGCCATGCCGAGCCCGCGTGCGACTTCCACCGCCTTGTCGAGGCCAACAGGCTTCTTCGATTGCGCCGCCGCGATGTCCGACAACGGCACCGGCGCCCTCTCGACGATCCAGCCCGCCTTCGGCAGGATATCCTCCGTCACCTTCTGCGACTTCGGCACCGCATCCCAGAGCTGCACGGGATAGCCGAGATCATGGCTCGTGAGCCACGCATTCACGTTGGCGCCCCAATAGCCGGACCAGGGCATGCCGGTCATCGCCATGAAGAAGATCAGGATGCCGGCGAATGCGCCGGTCACCGCATGCAGATCCCGCCAGAAGACCCGTCGCGCAGGCGTGCCGCGCACGGTCACGACCCCACCCGTTTGCCGCCGCGGCCACCAGAGATAGATGCCGGTCACGACGAGCACCATGGCAAAACCGCCGGTGATCTCGATCAGCTTGTTGGGCAGGCCGCCGAACAGCGCAAGGCTGTGGATGCGTTTGACGACATAGTTGAACTCCTCGGTCGTCCCGACCGTGTCCAGCACCTTGCCGTCATAGGGATTGACGAAGACCAGCGTCTGGCCGGCATCTGACGACACCGTGACGATCGCCGAACGATCGGCCCCGGCCGGGTCCTTGTAGGAGCTCGCAACCGAGCCGGGCACCGCGGCTGCCGCGATATCGGCAATCTTCTGCGGCAACAGCGCCTCGCCGGCGGGCTGGACAGTATAGCGATAGGCAAAGACCGTATCGTTGATCTCATCCTTGAAGAGATAGAGCGAGCCGGTAATGGCAAGGTTCAACAGGAAGGGAATGGTGAGCAGGCCGGCGAAGAAATGCCAGCGCCAGATGGCGCGATAGAGCGAAACGCCCGATGTGGCGTTCTCTGCCGACTCAGTGGCAGTGATTGTAGACATGGAAGTAGATCCGAATCCTCGGCCGGCGGCGTCAGAGCGGCCCGGCCATGATTGCAAGACGCATCACGGCCAGAGCCACGACGCGGGTTCAGGCAAGGATCGGATTGGCAGGCGGGGCGCGCGGCCCGGTATTGGGCGGGAAAAGCTGGCGATGGAAAGCTTCGACGCGGCGCGGCAGCTCCACCTTGAACGTAAAGCCGATACGCGCACCAGTGATATCGGCCGGCTGCGGCAGCACGACGGAAGCGCTGATCCGGCAAGCTTCGCACGGGTTGAGATGCGCAATCTTGCCATGCTCCTTGCCGTGATCATCGACAACGGTAACGCAGAGCGTCGGCAGCGTGCCGTCAGGCAGCACATACTGGGCAAGTGCCGCAGGGCTCAGGGCATCTTCGGCGACGGCCGGAACCTGATGCGCAAGACCGACGAAGACGAGCGCAATGGTGCACAGAATGCGCACCAGCCATTGCTCGATCCTGTCCAGACGATATTGCATCGTTCCCCTGCGCCTCGAGGCCCCTACCTCAGCATCGAATCCGTGATAGCGGCATCTGCGGCAAAGCTCAATGCGACATTCATGACCGGACGACGGATCATAGCGGCTCAAGGCAGTCGGATTGAATGGTGACGGATGGGACGGAAGCAAACCCACCCATCCGTCGAAATCCGCCTCACGCATCCACGTCGGCCGAATGCGCCAGTTCCGACTGGGCCTTGAAGCCGCCGGTCACCCGACTTAATCGCGATCGAAGGCGGCGCGGTTTTGCTCGACGAAAGCCTCCACCGTCATCGGCGGCGTTCCCGTGAACTGCTCGATAACGTCGTTGGTGCCCGCAAAGACACCGTTGCGGCAGTCCTCGGCGATGCACTGGAAGTGCTGGATGATGAAATCGTCAAGGCCGAAACTCTTGAGGCGCGCCGTATAGGCTTCGACAGTCGCCGGCCGGTAGCCGATCTTGCGGCCGAGCACTTCGCTCATCCTTGCGGCGATCTCCGCCTCGCTGAGTTCCACCGGGCCGAACAGCGGATAGATCTTGCCGGCGTGCTCGGCCGGGTTTTCCAGCATGGCCGCAATCAGCCGCGCCTGGTCTTCGCCGGTAACAGGCGCATGCCTTCCCTGGCCATAGGGCAGCTCGATCACGCCCTCACTGGCGATGACATTGCTCACCCAGGGGAATGTCAGCCATTCGGAGAAGAAGGTCGGGCGGATATGGGCGGTCGGCACACCCGACCAGTCCAGCACGCGCTCTGCGACCCAATGGTTGCGGGCAGCATGGCTTTTCGCCACCTCGCGCGCCGAAATCTGCGACATGTTGACGATAAGCTCGAGTTTTGCCCGCCGTGCGGCATCGGCAAAATAGGCCGTCACATCGATGAGATCCGGGCGGATCGGATAGCAGAGATAGGCGGCGCTCACGCCCGCGACCGCGCTGATGACGGCATCGTGGTCGGTGAGGTCACCGACCACGACCTCCGCCCCCGCCTCGGCGAGCGCTTGAGAACGCGCATCTTCCCGATGCACGAGCGCTCGCACCTTGTAGCCCTTTTCCAGGAGGATGCGGGTCGTATGCTTGCCGGTTTTGCCTGTGGCTCCGGTCACCAGATAGGTCTTGGACATGGTCTTCTCCAGTTGTGAAAAGGGCGCAGATTTCCGCCGGAGCGAACCACAAGGCTCGCCCGTTAAAAATTGCCCACCCTTGAAATTTAGATTACGAGTGACATCTAATTAGATGTTGGGTACAATCTAAATTGTCAAGGCGCGTGGAGACCGGAAATGCGAAAATCAAACGAGGAAGCGGCAAGGACGCGCCAGACCATCGTCGCCACCGCAGCCGACGAGATAAGGCGTTCGGGCATTGCGCAAGCAAGCGTCGCCGACATCATGGCCGCTGCCGGCCTGACGCCGGGCGGCTTCTACCGCCATTTCGAAAGCAAGGATCATCTGGTCGCCGAAGCGCTGGAAAAGGCTGGGGATCAGGTCGCCGGAAGCATGCGCAAGGTGCGCGATGAGGCCGGCTTCGACGATGTCGTCAACGCCTATATCGAAGCCACCCGGGCCGGCGGCGGAGCCGTGCCCTCCTGCCCCATCTCCTCCCTCGGCAGCGAGCTCGCCCGCTCCGGCCCGGAGGCGCGAGAAGCGGCCACCAAAGTGATCGAGGACATGTTCTCCGTCTTCAGCTCCGGCTCCGCCGGCACCAGGGCCAGCCGCCGCAAGGGAATGGCCGCCTTCGCCATGCTGGTCGGCGCGCTGACTTTGGCGCGTATTGTGACCGATGAAGAGATGGCGGATGAGATTCTGGATGTGGCCCGACAGAAATTGCATCGGGCCGAGTGACTCTGCCCATTTGACACACTTGCGAATCGCATAAGTGTGTGCTTATGTGTCGTCATGATGGAACACGACATTTTTCGAGCCCTGGCCGACCCGACCCGCCGCACGATCTTCGAAAAGCTGGCGACCGGCAGCCTGAATGCCAGCGCGCTTCGCCAGGGCATGGAGATCAGCCAGCCGGCCATGTCCCAGCATCTCGCCGTGCTGCGGTCGGCACGGCTGGTGCGCGAACAGAGGGAGGGCCGTTTCGTGAATTACGAGGTCGATCCGGATGGGCTGGCCCTCATCGTAGAATGGCTGGCGAAATATCGCGCCTACTGGCCGGCTCGCATCGATGCTCTCAAGCTCTTGCTGAAGGATATGGACCAATGAACGAGGTGAAGGCCCTGGTGCAGGCCAGGCAACAGCAAACCGGCTTCGAACAGAGATACGAGCTGGATGCGCCGCCGGAAAAGGTCTGGCGGGCAATCAGCATCGCCGAATTTCGCGAGAGATGGCTGCCGAAGGAAGCGCTTGCCGATCCGCAGTCGCTCTCCGAGACGCCGGGCAAGGAGGTTCGCTACAGATTGCGCGACGACAGCCCGCCCTTCCTTGAAAGCATCGTCACCTTCGCGATCGCGCCCAATACATCGGGCGGCACCAGCCTGCGGATCATCCACGAGCTGACCGGCGCGACATCAGCGCGTCTCACGAGATCGGTCGCCAACAGCAACGGCCCGACCCTCATGCTCGCCGCCTGACGCGGCAAGCATTCCCGTCACAGTCCCAAACGATTGGAGTTCGCCGATGCGCGAAGCGATGCAACTCGTCCCTATGGTCGTCGAACAATCCTCGAGAGGGGAACGATCTTTCGACATCTATTCCCGCCTCCTGCGCGAGCGGATCATCTTTCTGAACGGCGAAATCAACGATACCGTTTCCGCCCTCGTCTGCGCCCAGCTTCTGTTCCTCGAAGCCGAAAATCCCAAGAAGCCGATCAATCTCTACATCAACTCGCCGGGCGGCGTCGTTACCAGCGGCTTTGCGATGTACGACACGATGCGCTTCATCCGCGCGCCGGTTCACACGCTCTGCATGGGAACGGCCCGTTCGATGGGCTCATTCCTGCTGATGGCCGGCCAACCGGGAGAGCGCTATGCCCTGCCCAATGCCAGCATCCTCATCCACCAGCCCCTCGGCGGCTTCCAGGGGCAGGCTTCCGACATGCTGATCCATGCCGAGGAAATCAGGAAGACGAAGCTGCTCATGACGCAGCTCTACGCCGAGCATTGCGGCCGATCCTATGATGAGTTCGAGCAGGCGATGGATCGCGACCGCTTCATGAGGGCTGAAGAGGCCCTGGAATGGGGGCTGATCGACCGTATCCTGACGGATCGAGAGGATGTGGCAGAGGTAGGAGCGCAATAGCCATGCGCCCCGCCCCGCCAGCCTAAACCTCAGCTACCGGCCTTCAATGCCGTATTGCAAAGGCTCCAGTAACCGCCGCCCTTCTGGATCCACTTCAGATTGTTCAGCGTGCCGGCATCCTTGTTGGCATGGTAGCTGTCGACGCAGGTATGCAGCCGACCCTTACCCGGCGTTTCGCTGGCATATTTCTTGTCGATCGCCTTCGGCATGGTCACGCCCTTGGGTGCCTTGACCGTCGGCTTTTCGGGTTCCTTGTCCGTCGTTGCCGCGACCGCCTTGTCATCGGCGGCGTCTTCAGCGGCCGCATCCGCACCGCAGAACTTCGCCCGGAAGTCGTTCCACTTCATGTCCTTGGCCGAACCATCGGCCTTGGCCGTCTGATATTTGGCGCTGCATTCCTTCATGGTCAGCGCCGAGGCCGGAGAGACGGAGAAGGGTGAAACCAAGAAGGCGGCGGCAATCATCGCTCCGGCGGAAGCGGGCACAAGCAATCTCGCAATCATCAGACATCCTCGTGTTTGGGGGCAGTTCACGGCATGCACGGCTTTGAAAGCTATGAGACGGTCCCGTTGGGCGTTGCCGCATCCACTGCCTGCGGCAGATGCTCGGCGAGCAGCTTGGACACCTCGCTGGTATCGACGCCGAACTTGGCGGCGAGATCGCGCAGCTGATCGGAGGACAAGGCCGCCTGGATCTGTTCTGCCGAAACGGGAAGATTGTGGCCGGTGCCAATCCACGATGAGACCTGCTCACCAAGACCTGCCGTATTGAGCTGCGAGACAATGCCCTGCAGCCCTCCGGCATTGTCGAATATCCGGGTTGCAACCGCGACGTAATCGACTTGCCTGCCGGCAAAAACGTCGGAGAGAACACCGCCTAAACCATCGAAAATACTCATGGTAACCCCTCCACCATCAGTAGATTCTACTTTAGCATAACGTGATATTTATGTCATTGCCGATTTACGCATGCGCAAGCGTCGGGTCATTGACATCAGGCATCTTGCCGGGCTGCTCCTATCGGTCCAGATATATGAGCAGCATCCCGCAATCCCGCCCACTCCTGAAGGCAGATCAGAAATGAAACGCCACGATTTCGATGATCTCGCCGCCTTTGTCATCGTCGCCGAAGAGCGCAGCTTTACGCGCGCCGCCACTCGCCTTGGCATTTCCTCCTCGGGCTTGAGCCACATGATGCGCCAGCTGGAGGAGAGGCTCGGCATGCGGCTTCTCGCCCGCACTACCCGCAGCGTCGCCACCACGGAGGCAGGCGAGCGCCTGCTGATCACGCTCCAGCCCGCCTTTGCCGAGATCAGCCGCGGCCTGCAGGAACTTGGCAATCTCAGGGAAAAACCCTCCGGCACCGTGCGCATCACCGCCGGCAAACATGCCGCAACCTCGCTCGTCATGCCGATCCTGCCGGAGTTTCATCGCACCTATCCGGATGTCCGCGTGGAGCTGATCGTCGGCGACCGGTTCGAGGATATCGTCGCTTCGCGCTTCGATGCCGGCATCCGCTTCGGCGAGCGCATCGACAAGGATATGATCGGTTTGCGCATCGGCCCGGACATACGCGCCGCCGTCGTCGGCTCGCCCGATTATTTCGCCCGCTTTGCGCAGCCGAAAACACCGTACGATCTCGCCGATCATGATTGCGTGACCTATTACATGGCCTCGTTGGCCGGCCCCTATGCCTGGGAATTCGAGGAAAATGGCCGCGACATCGAGGTGAAGGTGTCTGGCAGCTTTATGGTCAACGATTCCGAGATGATGATCGAGGCCGCCCTTTCAGGTTCCGGCCTCGTCTATGTCTTCGAGGATTTCACCCCCGAGCATGTCAGGAGCGGCCGGCTGATCCGCGTGCTGGAGGATTACTGCAAGCCCTTCACCGGCTATTCCCTCTATTACCCAAGCCGGCGACAGATGCCGCCGGCCCTTTCGGTCTTCGTCGAGGCGCTGCGCGCCATCCCCAAACGGTCAGCCGGTCAAGCCGCCTGAGCCGCCGGCATCGTCGCCATGTCGATGACGAAACGGTAGCGCACATCGCCGCGCTCCAGCCGCTCGAAGGCTCCAGCGATATCGGCCATGGCGATCATCTCGCATTCCGGCAGGATGTTCTTGCGGCCGCAGAAATCCAGCATCTCCTGTGTCTGCCTGATGCCACCGCTCGGCGTGCCGGCAATGCGCCGGCGGGCGCCGAGGATCAAGAGGTTATTGAACTTCGGCGTATCGACCAGCGACCCGGCAATCACAAGCGTGCCATCGGCATCGAGCAGGTTGAGGTAGGGGCTGAGATCGTGCTCGTAGGGCACAGTGTCGATGATGACATCGAAGGCAAAGGCCGAAGCCTCCATCGCCTGGGTATCGGTCGACAGCAGCACCTTGTCGGCGCCGAGTGCGCGCGCCGTCTCGATCTTGCCTTCCGAGCGCGTCATGACCGTCACATGCGCGCCGAGCGCGGAGGCAAACTTCACGGCCAGATGCCCGAGCCCCCCAAGTCCGATCACGCCCACCCGGCTGCCGGGGCCGACATTCCAGGTGCGCAGCGGTGAATAGGTGGTGATCCCGGCGCAGAGCAGCGGCCCGACGCGCGACAGATCCAGCCCGTCCGGCACCCGCAGCACGAATTCCTCGCGCACGACGACATGGTCGGAATAGCCGCCATAGGTGGTCTCGCCCGTCACCCGGTCCTGGCCGTTATAGGTAACAGTCACGCCCTTGTAGCACATCTGCTCTTCATTGCGCCGGCACTGGGCGCATTCCATGCAGCTGTCGATGATCGTGCCGACGGCGACATTGTCGCCCACCTTGAAGCGCGAAACGCTGCTGCCGATGGCCGATACCCGCCCGACGATCTCATGTCCCGGCACGACGGGATAGGCCGAAAATCCCCAGTCGTTGCGGGCCATATGCAGATCGGTGTGGCAGACCCCGCAGTAGAGAATATCGATCGCCACGTCCTCGGGGCGCAATTCCCGGCGATCGAAGGAGAAAGGTTGCAACGGCGTGTTCGCATCGGTTGCGGCAAATCCTGATGTTCTCAATGGCTTATCCCTCGCGCTGTTGGAAACTTGACGCGGAAAGCCGCGCCGATGGGGATATAGCGCCGGCAGATTAGCCGGATTAGCGGCAGAATGCGGGATAGGCTTGTGAACGTGGCTCAGCAATTAGATGCGGCAGTCTTATTAAGTGCCCGCTACGGCCTCTCCTGCACGTTACGGTAAACCTCGCCGGCATTTACCGTAACGTACTTCCGCGCCCTGAAACTCGTCTCTAGCGTGCAGGCCGACGGTCCAAACCGTCGTCCAACGGAGGATACCCACATGGCAGAGGAGACGAAGAACCCATCCGTGACCGTGACCCGGCAAGGGCTCAGCCGCCGCGATCTGCTGGTCGCGAGCACGGCGCTGGCCGCGGCCGGCGTATCGCTATCTGCACCGGCGCCCGCACAGGCGCAACAGGCAACGACCTCAGGAACTGCCGGACGCAAACCGAACATCCTGATGATCATGGGTGACGATATCGGCTGGTTCAACCCGAGCATCTATCACCGTGGCATGATGGGATATCGCACTCCGAACATCGACCGCATCGGCAATGAGGGCGCGATGTTCACCGACTGGTACGGCGAGCAGAGCTGCACGGCCGGCCGCGCCGCCTTCATCACCGGCCAGTCGCCGATCAGGACGGGCCTCACCAAGGTCGGCCTGCCCGGCGCCGATCTCGGCATCCAGCCGGAAGACCCGACCGTTGCCGAATTCCTGAAATCACTCGGTTACGCCACCGGCCAGTTCGGCAAGAACCATCTCGGCGACAAGGATGAATTCCTGCCGACCAACCACGGCTTCGACGAATTCTTCGGCAATCTCTATCACCTCAATGCCGAGGAAGAGCCTGAGAATCCCGATTATCCCAAGGACCCGGAATTCCGCAAACGCTTCGGTCCGCGCGGCGTCATCAAGGCCTCGGCCGACGGCAGGATCGAGGATACCGGACCGCTGACGGTCAAGCGCATGGAGACCGTGGATCAGGAATTCCTGGCCGCCGCTCTCGACTTCATGGATCGCAAGCAGAATGCCGGCACACCCTGGTTCTGCTATTTCAACTCCACCCGCATGCACGTCAACACGCATCTGAAAGCCGATTCCGTCGGCAAGACCGGCCTTGGCGTCTATCCTGACGGCATGCTCGAACATGACGCCATGATCGGCGAGCTCCTGAAGAAGCTGGACGATCTCGGCGTCGCCGACAATACGATCGTCGTCTATACCAGCGACAACGGCGCCGAGGTGATGACCTGGCCGGATGGCGGCACCACGCCTTTCCGGGGAGAAAAGGCAACGAACTGGGAAGGCGGCTATCGCGTGCCCACCTGCATTCGCTGGCCTGGTGTCATCAAGCCCGGAACGATCCACAACGAGGCCTTCTCGCACTACGACCTGATCCCGACATTCTGCGCGGCGGCAGGCGAACCGGATATCGTCGCCAAATGCCTGACCGGCTATGCCGCTGGCACCAAGACCTTCAAGGTGCATCTCGACGGCTACAATCTCATGCCCTTCCTGTCTGGAAGCGTGAACGAGACGCCGCGCCGCGATTTCCTCTACTGGAACGACGATGGCGAACTGGTCGCCGTGCGCGTGCTGAACTGGAAGGTCGTCTTCAAGTCGCAGGATCACACGGGCATCGGCGTCTGGCGCCAGCCATTCACCGAACTGAGGGCCCCGCTCCTCTTCAATCTCCGGGCCGACCCGTTCGAACGCGGCGACGAATCCATCGAATACGAAAAATGGTTCTTCGACCGCGCCTTCGTCATCGTTCCCTCGCAGGCGATCGTCGGGAAATGGCTGCAAAGCTTCGCGGAATTCCCCGTCCGTCAGAAGCCCGCGAGCTTCAATCTCGACGAAGTCATGCAGAAACTGTCGGCGCCGAAGAACTGATTGCAAAACATCACTGCAGCAGGCGGCCGCCATGCCGCCTGCTGCAGCCGACGTTCCCCTCCACCGGCAACAGTTCTCACTGCCCGTGCTTGACGTTGCGATCCGGTCACGATGAAAGCCGGCCAAACATCAAACGAGGCCAGCGCCCTAATTTCCCAAAAATCCGACAGCCAGGACTGGACAAGGCAAACGTAACTTTATAACAGCGGAGATGTAATGTTATTACATTAAAGGAGATTTCATGTCCCGGCGCCTTTTCGCCGTCTTCGCAGTCGCCACCGCGCTCACCTCCACCGCCCCGCCATCGGCTTCCCGCGCCGAGGAGGAACAGCAGGAGAGCTGGCGGCTTTTCGTGGCTGATCACAGCCTGCCGGTCGTCCGCGCCATCGATCTTGCGAGCGGCAGACAGATCGGTCGCTTCGATCTCAAGGGCTATGCCGCCCTGTCGCTGAGCGACACCGGGCGCACGGTCTTTGCGGTCCAGGGCGAAGAGAATATCGTTCATGCCATCGATACCGGCATTGCCCTTTCCGATCATGGAGAGCATCGCGATCTCGCAGTGACGCCGCCGAAGCTGATCGGCGCGACGATAAAGGGCGAGAAGCCGGGCCATGTCGTGACGCATGGCGATGACGTGGCGATTTTCTACGACCGCACCGACCGTTTCGATCTTCTGAAGGAAAGCAGCCTGCTGCAGGAAAAGCCGGAGCTGAAGGCTTTCAACACCATCGCCGCCCATCACGGCGTCGCGGTGCCGATGGGCAACCACCTGCTGGTTTCAGTGCCGAACATGCAGGCGCCGGTCAAGGAAGGCGAGTTGCCGCCGCGCCTTGGCCTGCGCGTGCTCGACCGTGACGGACAACAGGTGGGCGATGTCGCGCCCTGCACCGGCCTGCATGGCGAGGCGACCTCCGCCCGCCTCGTCGCCTTCGGTTGCGAGGAAGGCGTGCTCGTCGCCCGCCCCGGCGGCACGAAAGGCCCCAAACTGGAGATGCTCGGCTATGGCGCGTCGCTGTCGCAAGGCAAGGTCTCGACGCTGCTCGGCGGGCGCTCCATGCAGTTCTTCCTCGGCAATTACGGGGAGGACAAGGTGGTGATGATCGATCCCGACAGCACCGAAACACCCTACCGCGTCATAGACCTTCCGACCCGCCGCGTCGATTTCGTGCTCGATCCGGCAAGGTTCCAGAATGCCTATATCCTCACCGAGGACGGCAAGCTGCACTTGCTCGATACGGTGAAGGGCGAGATCGTCAGATCGGAAACCGTCACGGAGCCCTACAGCAAGGATGGGCATTGGCGCGATCCGCGGCCGCGGCTGGCCGTGGCCGGCGATAATATCGCCATCACCGATCCTCGCCACAGCCTGATCCGCCTCGTCAGTAGCGAAACGCTGAAGGAAACGCGCACGATCCCCGTCGACGGCCAGCCCTTCGCGCTCGTCGCCGCCGGCGGCTCGGGCGCCAGCCACTGAGCGGCTCCGGACCCGGGACACTTTGCATCCGGTGCTTGACGTCGCCCACGGCGGCGTCATAGATCAGGACGACGGTTCCCCAAGGAGAGCTTCGAGGGGATTAATAGGGAACACGGTGCGGACGACCCAAAAGGGACCAAGACCGTGGCTGCCCCCGCAACTGTAAGCGGATTGCTGGTTATATCCCGGAATGTATGGTGCGCCATTCATATCAGGACATGACAAGCGAGCCGGTCACTCCAAGGCCTCAGGGCCATGCCACTGTGCGAAAGCGCGGGAAGGCAGATGACCGACTGACATCCGTGAGCCAGGAGACCTGCCGTCAATCACGATCCAATCAGCCGGGCGGGGATGCCCGGACAAGGAGCAGACATGATTGACCTTAATCCCTGCCGCTTGCCGCACGCGATCCGTCCCGATTGGACCACCCGCCGCTAGCCCTCTCCCTCCACGCTTGGCTCACGCATCTGCGCGCGCCGGCGTCCGCTAGCCCTTTTCCTTCCGATCGAGAGTTTCCAATGCGCCAGTTACTTCCAGGCTTTTCCCTTTCGCTCGGGCTCGCCGGCTTTTGCCTGGCCGGCCTCGCAGCCCCCGCCTTCGCCGCCACCCGATACCCCCTCACCCTTACCAATTGCGGCCAGCCGGTCACGTTCGACAAGGCACCGGCCAAGATCGTTTCGATCGGCCAAGGCATGACCGAAGTGCTCTTCTCGCTCGGCCTTGCCGACAAGATCGCCGGCACGGCCGTCTGGGTCGGCCCGGTCCTGCCGCAATATGCCGAGGCCAACAGCAAGATCAAACGGCTGGCCGACAACGACCCGAGCTTCGAATCCGTCGTCGGTGCCGAGCCCGATCTGGTAGCCGCCGAATTCGAATGGCATGTCGGCACGCAAGGCTCCGTCGGCAAGCGCGAGCAATTCAAAGACCTCGGCATCAACACCTATGTCGCGCCTGCCGATTGCGTCGCCAAGATCAACGCCGATGGCGGTGATGGCGTGCGCAGGGAACTGTTCACGATGGACCTGATCTATCAGGAAATCGCCGAACTCTCTGAAATCTTCGACATCAAGGACCGCGGCGACAGGCTGATCGCCGACCTGAAAAAGCGCGAGGCCGATGCCGCCGCATCCGTTGCCGGCGCTGCCGCAAAGAACCTGCCCGTCGTCTTCTGGTTCTCCAGCAAGGAGGTCAAGGGCGATGCCTTCATCGCCGGCAAGAACAGCGCACCGGCCTATATCCTGAAGACGCTCGGCGCGAAAAACGTCGTCAGCACGGAAGAGGAATGGCCCCTCGTCGGCTGGGAAACCATTGCGCAGGCCAATCCCGCTGTCATCGTCATCGCCACCATGGACCGCCGTCGCTATGCCGCCGACGATCCCAAGGTGAAAGTGGATTTCCTGGAGAATGATCCGGTCACCAGTGAACTCGATGCGGTGAAAAACAAGCGCTTCATCATGATGGACGCGCAGTCGATGAACCCGACGATCCGCACGATCGACGGCATCGAAACGCTTGCAAAGGGCATCAAGTCCTTCGGTCTGACGCAGTGAGCCAGGCTGCCTTGCGACAGAGGAAATGGTGGGCGCTCGCCGCGCTCACCATCGCCGCCTTCATCCTGCTCGGGCTGATGGTGAGCCTTGCCGTGTCTATAGGCGAGATCGCCATTCCTCTCGCCACCACGGCAAAGGCGGTGTCCAACCGCCTGTTCGGCACGGCATTCGAGCTCAGCCGCATTCATCAGGGCATCGTCTGGGAATACCGCCTCAGCCGCGCGCTGGTGGCGGCCAGTGCCGGTGCGTCGCTGGCGCTCTGCGGCACGGTGTTGCAGGCGCTGCTGCGCAATCCGCTCGCCGAACCCTACGTGCTCGGCATTTCGGCCGGCGCCTCTACCGGGGCCGTCTGCGTCATGATCCTTGGCTTCGGCTATGGCGTGCTCAGCCTCTCCACCGGCGCCTTCATCGGCGCCGTCATTGCCTTCCTGCTGGTCGGCATTCTGGCAGCCGGTGTGGGCGGCACCAGCGAGCGCATCATTCTCTGCGGCGTGGCGGGCTCGCAGCTCTTCAATGCGCTGACCTCCTATATCGTCACCACGTCGGCCAATGCCGAACAGGCCCGCGGCGTGCTCTTCTGGCTGTTGGGGTCGCTGAGCGGCGTGCGCTGGCCGGATGTCTATCTCTCCCTGCCGGTCGCACTGACAGGCTTCGTCATCTGCCTTGCCCATGTGCGTGCGCTGGATGCCTTCGCCTTCGGCACGGATGCCGCAGCTTCCCTCGGCATCGCCGTGCGCCGGGTGCAGTTCACCCTGCTCGCCGTCACGGCTGCAATGACCGCAAGCGTCGTCAGCATGGTCGGCTCCATCGGCTTCGTCGGCCTCGTCATTCCCCATGCCGCCCGCTTCCTGGTCGGCCCAGCCCATGGCCGCCTGCTGCCGGCGACAGCGCTCGGCGGGGCGATCTTCATGGTCGGCGCCGACATCGTCTCGCGCATCATCATTCCGCAGCAGATCCTGCCGATCGGCGTCGTCACCGCGCTCTTCGGCGCCCCGGCCTTCGCCATCATCCTTTATCGCGTGCGGAGAAGCGCATGAGCATATCAGTCGACAAGGTCACCTATGCCGCCGGCAATACCGTCATCGTCAATGGCGTCAGCATATCGGTCGAAAAGGGCAAGGTGCTCGGCCTGCTCGGCCCGAACGGCTCCGGCAAATCCAGCCTGCTGCGCCTGATCTGCCGGCTGCGGCAGGTCAGATCCGGCATCATCCGCCTCGGCGACGATGATGTCTCCGGCCTTTCGCGCGCCGTCCTTGCCCGCCGCATCGCTTTCGTCGAGCAGCAGACGACGACGGATACGCAGCTCACAGTGCGCGATATCGTCTGCCTCGGCCGCACGCCGCATCGCGGCCTCCTCTCCTCCTGGGCACCCGATGACGATGCCGCGGTCGAAGAAGCACTCGCCCGCGTCGACATGGGCGAACGCGCCGGCCAGCTCTGGCAGACACTGTCTGGCGGCGAGCGGCAACGGGTGCATATCGCCCGGGCGCTGGCCCAGACCCCAAGCGAACTGCTGCTCGACGAGCCGACCAACCATCTCGATATCCAGCATCAGCTCGATATCCTGGCCCTGGTCGCCAAACTCGGCCTCACCTCCATCATCGCGCTGCACGATCTCAATCTGGCAGCGATGTTCTGCGACCACCTGGCCGTGCTGCAGAAGGGCGAGGTCGTGGCCGCAGGCACGCCCGAGGAGGTGCTGACCGAAGCGCTGATCGCCCGCGTCTTCGGCGTGCGCGCCCATATCGAAAAATCACCCGTGCATGGCCGCGCACATATCCAGTATCGGATGGGGTAAGACATGGATGGAGTGAATTTCGATCTCAAGGAAGAGATCCGCGACTACTGGTCGAAGCGCTCGGAAACCTTCGACCTCGCCTTCGGCCACAGGATCGCCCCTGGCCCGGAGGCAGACGCCTGGCAGAAGCCGATCCGCAAAGCCCTCGGCCCCGAGCCGAAACGCGTGCTGGAACTTGCCTGCGGCACCGGCGAAGTGACGCGCCTGATCCACGATCTCGGCCATGACGTCACCGCCCTCGATTTCTCCGAAGCGATGCTGAAGGTTGCCCGCGCCAAACACGCCGGCAAGGAGCGCCTGCGCTTCATCCTGGCAGACGCCGAAAACACCCTGGAGCCGGACGCGAGCTATGACGCCATCATCTGCCGCCACCTCGTCTGGACGCTGACCCGCCCTGAGGAAACCTTTCGCGAATGGTTCCGCATCCTCAAGCCCGGCGGCCTGTTGCTCGTCTTCGATGGCGACTGGGCAGGCCCGAAACCGACCGGCCGCATCGCCAGCCTGCTGATCTCCTGGATCGACCGCCTCGTCGGTGCCGACAAGAACTATGACGGCGCGCTCAGCACCCGCCACGCCCGCATCATGTCAGCCCTGCCTTTCGGCCAGGGTCTCCGCCCCAACATGCTCCTGCCGCTCTTGAGATCGGCAGGCTTTACGGACATCGCGCTTCACTCCCACGCCCCGATCGCGAGGGCGCAGCGCAAGAATGCCAATCTCCGAAACAGGCTCCGAACCCTCGTCTACCGGCGCTTCATCCTCGCCTGCCGGCGGCCCTGATGCCTGCATTTGCCGCACGCCCATTTCTGGATGCGTGGCGATTTGCCGAGATCTGAAACCAGCCTGTGCCAAATGCCCGTCACCGTAAATGATCGTTGCATTTACCGTTGCGTACTTGCCGGACGCCGTCAGCCGTTCAGGATGATCCACGAACGAAGCGGCAGTTCGCCTGATGCAGGAAGGGAAAGGTGTTATGGCAAAGACCACCGCGCCCTCATCCGGCAAAGGCAGGCGCCGGACTCTGCCGTTCGTCATTCTGGCGTTTTTCCTGTGTCTGGCTGGATCTCTGCCACGCCACGCCCTTGCCGCCCCGCCCGAATTTCCAAATCGCGAACTGGTGGTCGGCACCAAGGAAGCCCCGCCCTTCGCGATGAAGGCGACCGACGGCAGCTGGACCGGCCTCTCAATCGATCTCTGGCAGCAGGTCGCCGAAAAGCTTGGCGTCAAATACCGGCTGGTCGAGGAGCCCTCGGTGCAGAGCCTGCTCGAGGCGACGAAGCGTGGCGATTACGATCTCTCGGTCGCGGCCATCACCATCACTGCCGACCGGGAGCGCAATGTCGATTTCTCCCAGCCGTTTTACAATACCGGCCTCGGCATCGCCGTCTCCGTCCAGAGCGTTTCCGTCTGGTACGAGATCACGCAGACGATGACCTCTCTCGGCTTTCTTCAGGCGGTCGGCGCGCTTATCGGCATTTCGCTGGCGGTGGGAGCCTTGATCTGGCTCTTCGAGCACCGCCACAACGAGGATTTCGGCGGCGGCGCAGCCAGAGGGCTCGGCGCCAGCATCTGGTGGTCGGCCGAAGCGATGACGCAGGCAAGCACCGGCCATCGCGGCCCTAAAACGCTCGGCGGTCGAACCTTGGCGATCCTCTGGATGGTCATGTCGATCATCACCATCGCGGTCTTCACAGCAAGCGTCACCTCCGCGCTCACCACGCGCCAGATCAGGGGCCTGGTGAACGGCGCCGAAGACCTGCCGAGGGTGCGCGTCGGCGCGGTCACCGGCTCCGCCACGACAGGTTTTCTCGATGGCGAGCACATCCGGCACCGCGATTTCGACAAGGTGCAGGACGGTTTCCGGGCGTTGACATCAGGCACTATCGACGCCTTCGTCTACGACAAGCCGCTGCTCTCCTGGACCGCAGAACAGCAGTTTCCCGGCAGCGTGCAGGTGCTGGACACGGTCTTCGAGCCGCAGAACTACGGCATGGCGATGCCCGCCGGCAGCCGTTACCGGAAGGCGATCGATGTCGCCATTCTCGAAGCAATCCACGACGACGCCTGGAAAGACACCCTGTTTCGGTATCTCGGCGAGAAGAAGTGAGGTATTGCCGGGCGGCTCACCAGTTCCCCGGATCCGCAGTATGATCGACGGCGGCGAATTCGTCCGCCTTTGCCCGATCCAGCGTCACGGTCCTTGTTCTCTTGGTCTCGTCCGCGACCAGATAGCGAAGCGGCGCCGCGTCCCGGGCAAGCTCCTGATACAGGAGAAGCGCTGCTTCCTCGGCAGTATCGGCCTCGATCTCGCGCGTGATGGTTACGGTGAACTTCTGCATGGATTCGGGCCTTCTCGATCGTCGCGGGCATGGGCGCAATGTCCACCGCCTGACAATAAGCGCAGAGCCGAATAGTTCAAGCTGCCCCTGCCTTCGACGATCAACCGTCCACCGCCATCGAGCACCCGATATGCACCCCTCAAACCGAGCGCATCAACCCGCCATCCACCTTCAGGCTCTGGCCGGTAATATACCCCGCCCCGTCGGACACAAGAAACGCGATGGTCGCGGCCACTTCCGCACTCGTGCCATAGCGCTGCATCGGCACGCTCTCGCGCCGCGCCTCGGTTGCCGGCAGGCTGTCGATCCAGCCGGGCAGTACGTTGTTCATGCGGATATTTTCGGCCGCATAGGTGTCCGCAAAGAGCTTGGTATAGGCGGCAAGACCGGCGCGGAAGACCGCCGAGGTCGGAAACATCGTCGACGGCTCGAAGACCCATGCCGTCGAGATATTGACGATCGCGCCCTTCTTCTGCGCCTGCATGATCGGCGTCACCAGCCGCACCGGGCGGATGACGTTCATCAGATAGACGTCCATGCCCGTATGCCACTGCTCGTCGGTGATCTCATTCAGCGCGGCACGCGGCCCATGCCCGGCGCTGTTGACGAGAACGTCGACGCGCCCCCAGGCCGCCATCGCCGCATCGATAAGCCGCTTCAGATCGTCATTCGACTGGTTGGAACCGGTCACGCCGACGCCGCCGAGCTCCCTGGCGAGCGCCTCGCCCTTGCCGGAGGAAGACAGGATCGCGACCTTGTAGCCATCGGCCGCGAGCCGCCTTGCGCTCTCGGCCCCCATACCGCTGCCGCCTGCGGTGATAACAGCCACTTTTTCTACTGACATGCCGGTGCCCTCCTGAAATGATATGGTCAATTGCTCGATGTGTGCGCGCACGATACCATGTCCGCCACGCGAGCGCGAAGCAGTTCTCCTCTTTTATGGCAGTAGAAAAACTACTCGATGAGCGATATCCCGGGAAAGCTTCCCTCTCTCAATGGCCTGAGAGCCTTCGAGGTCGCGGCGCGCCACCTGAACTTCAGGCTCGCCGCCGAAGAGCTTGGCGTTACGCAGGGCGCCGTCGCCCAGCAGGTCCGCGGGCTCGAAGCGCAGCTCGGCATGACCCTTTTCGAACGGCTTCCGCGCACGCTGGCGCTGACAGCCGAGGGCCGCCGCTACATCGCCGATATCAGGCGCGCCTTCGAGATCATCGCGCGGGCAACGGACGAGCTGAAGCCGCAGGCGATCAAGCTCACGATCAGCACCACGCCGACATTCGCATCGAAATGGCTGATCCCTCGCCTGCCGGATTTCACCGCTCTGCATCCCGATCTCGATCTGCATATTCTGGCGACCGAGCGCATCTCGAATTTCGCCGTCGATGGCGTCGATCTCGCCGTCCGCTATGGCCGCCCGCCCTTTGGGCCGGGCCTGAATGCCGAGCTGCTGTTCGAACAGGAGGTCATCGCCGTCTGCAGCCCGCTGCTGCTTGCCGGCCGGAATGCACCGCGCACGGCCGAGGAGCTCTCCGCCTATCCGCTGCTGCACGATGCCCATAATCTCTGGCCGGAATTCGTCGAGCGCCATCTCGCCAGCAGCCGCAGCCCCTCCTTCAAGGGCATCAGCTTTTCGCAGACTTCTCACGCCATCGAGGCAGCGATTGCCGGACAGGGCATCGTTCTCGCCAATGGCGGCTTCGTCACCGAGGATCTGGCCCGGGGGCGGCTGGTGCGTGTCTTCGAAGGCAGGTTGCGCGGCCCATCGGATATCTACCTCGTCTGGCCCCGCTACCGGAAATCCCAGGCGCTGGAAACCGTGATCGGCTGGTTGTTCACTGAGGCGCAGAAGGCTGGCTGAGCACTCGCGCATGGGACCGGCGTCAGCCTGACGGACTCAAAGAACAATGAGCCTCTTGCGCAGGACGCCGGAGACACCAGATTCAATCTCTTCATTCCCTCCGATAAGCATTGATAATCACAGGCCTATTTGATGTTCCATTTCATTCTCGGCATTCCCTGGCTGGTCGTCCTCCTCCGCTTCATCCTGCCCCTGCCGTGGATCTGGCCTGCCAAGGCCCTGCTTGCTGGCGTGCTCCTGGTCGCCTCCCAGCAGGTATTGCTGAACCGCATCTCTTCAGGGTCCGTCTTCGCGCCCGAATATCCGCGCCCGCTGATTATCGTGCTGAATTTCCTCTTCGGCGCGACGCTCCTGCTGGCGGTCTTCCAGATCGCGCTCGATGCCCTCTCGCTTGCCCTTGCTCTCGTCGAGGGAGAGTTTCCGGCCGTGCCCCCGGAGGTCCGCTATATCATCGGGCTCGCAGCCTTCGGCCTGGCCGCTTTTGGCGTTGCCGGAGCCGTGCGCATTCCACCCGTGAAGAACGTCGAGATATCAATCCGGAACCTTCCCGAATCCTTCGACGGCTATCGGCTGCTGCAGCTGACCGACCTCCATCTCAGCCGCCTCTTCCCGGCGTCCTGGGCCGAAACCCTTGTGCAGAAGGCCAATGGCCTCGGGACCGATGCGATCGTCGTCACCGGCGATTTCATCGACGGCCGCCTCGAGAAGCGCCGGGCCGATGTCGCACCGCTTGCGAAGCTTGCGGCGCGCGACGGCGTCTTCGCTATTCCCGGCAATCACGAATATTATTTTGGCTACGACGATTGGATTGCGCACGACGCCAGTCTTGGCATGCGCATGCTGATGAATGAGCACGCCGTCATCGAGCGCGGCGCCGGCCGCATCGTCATTGCCGGCGTGACCGATCTGGCGGCCTTCGGCAGAGCGATGCCCGATCCCGATCTTGCCGCGGCCTTGAAAGACGCTCCGGCCGATGCCCCGATCATTCTTCTCGACCATCAGCCGAGAATGGCCGCCGAGACGGCCAAGGCGGGGATCGCGCTGCAGCTGTCAGGGCACACCCATGGCGGCATGGTGCTCGGCCTCGATCGTCTGGTCGCCCGCGCAAACGGCGGTTTCGTCTCCGGCCACTACCACGTCGGCGGCATGCAGCTCTATGTCAATAACGGCACCGCGCTCTGGCCGGGCTTTGCGCTGAGGCTGGGCAGGCCCTCGGAACTGACAGTCTTCACGCTGCGTAGACGCGCCTGACCTCACCAAGCATGGTATGCGTTGTTATACGTCCCCCAAGAGGGTGTAGCCGCTATATTCGCTCCGTCGTTTCGCGCATCAGGATTTAATTGATTAAGGAACTTTTCTGACGAGCACTTGCTCTACACATCCATCTTGGGTCTGCTCGCCAATTTCCACTTCAAGATAAACTGCAACCTCAATGAAGAATATCCTATCATAGAGAATATCAACTCTCTTACCCATATTTATTTTGGAGTTTCTACAGTCAACATAACGTGCAGCAGCAATAAAAAGCTCGTCACCCGGATCTAAAAAGTCGAAATTTTGGTAATTTCCTTTCAAAAAAATCTGGTATAAATCTCTATTTCTATCGAAAACAACATTATTGTATACAACACACCCCTCGACAGCAATGAAAAATATAAGTAAAAAATCTGTTATTCTGATGATAGTTTTCCGAAGGCTTTTTAGATTTTCATATCTCGTTGCAGACATATTTTTTAAATCTTCAATTGGTTATGCGGCTCGCGATACTGTGTTCGTCAACGACCATCGTCAACAATCTTCGACAGATAGCCAACACTCAGTTTTATTCCATATAAATCAGGCCGCGCGGACGAGGCTGCGAATACGCTCGGCAATATCCGGATCGACGGGATTATAGACGACCATGTTGAGATCCGGCCTGCCGTCAATCGCAAAGCCGGAATATTCAAGCTCGATATCGCCGAGAACGGGATGTCTCAGCCGCTTGGTTCCTTCGCCGTGGGCGATCACCTCGTTCTCCTCCCAGATCTGCTTGAACTCAGCGCTCGTGCGGCAAAGTTCCTCCACCAGATCTGCTATCTCCGAAGTCGCCCCCGCCCGCGCCGCATCCGCCCGGAAGGCCCCGACGACGAAACGCGCCATGGCATCCCAGTCGTGCTGGACGTTGCGGACGCCGGGATTGGAGAACAGCAGGCGCAAAACGTTCCTGTCATCAGCCGCAAGCTTGCCATAGTCGGTCATGACGATGGTGGCCGCGCGGTTCCACGCCACGATATCCCAGGCCGCCGTGCGCACCAGCGCCGGGCTCACCTCGAGTGTGTCGAGAAGCCGTTGCAGGCGCGGGCTGATGCCCTCCACCGCGCGGTAGCGCACCTCGGGCGGCCGGCCGAGGCCGAGGATGAAGAGATGCTCGCGCTCCGGCTCGGTCAGCATCAGGCCATTGGCGATTCTATCAAGGACGTCGGCCGATGGCGCTCCGCCCCGTCCCTGCTCCAGCCATGTGTACCAGGTCGGGCTTATATTGGCGCGCTGCGCCACCTCTTCCCGCCTCAAGCCCGGTGTGCGCCGTCGCCCGGAAAAACCGAACACCGCCGGATCGAGGCGCGAGCGGCGGTCGCGAAGGAAGGTGCCGAGGGGGTTGTTGCTGTCGGTCGCCATGCCATGCCTGTTAGCTATTATAATAGGATAACGTCACTACTTTAACAGCATAAAACATAGCGCAATAACGAGGTTCATCGCAACAAGGAGAAACCCAATGCGCATTTTCCTCACCGGCGCCACCGGCTTCATCGGCTCGGCCATCCTGCCCGAACTCCTGAAGGCCGGCCATCATGTCATCGGCATGACCCGCTCGGATGCCGGCGCCAAAGCGCTGGATGCGGCGGGCGCCGAAGTCCACCGGGGAGTGCTGGAAGAGCCTGAAAGCGTCCGGAGCGGCGTCGAGAAGGCAGACGCCGTCATCCATACCGCTTTCGACCATGACTTTTCCCGGTTCGTCGCGAATTGTGAGAAGGACAGCCGCATCATCCACGCGATGGGCGAGGCACTCAAGGGCTCCAACCGCCCCCTCCTCATCACGTCAGGCACCGGCATCGGCAACGCCCATCTCGGCGAGCCCGCGAGCGAGGATGTCTTCAACATCGAGCATCCCAACCCGCGCATCGCCTCCGAGCTTGCCGGCAACGCCCTGCTCGACCAGGGCGTCAACGTCTCGGTCATGCGCCTTCCCCAGGTCCACGACACATTCAAGCAGGGCCTGATCTCGCCGCTCATCGAGATCGCCCGCGAAAAGGGCGTCTCCGCCTATGTCGGCGAAGGCCGCAACCGCTTCCCCGCCGGCCACCTGCTCGATGTCGCCGTGCTCTACCGGCTCGCGATCGAAAGAGCCGAGCCTGGCGCCCGCTACAACGCCGTTGCCGAGGAAGGCATCACGACCCGCGAGATCGCCGAAGCCCTCGGCCGCGGTCTGAAGCTGCCGGTCGTCTCGGTCGCGCCGGAAAAGGCGGCCGAGCATTTCGGCTGGATGGCGATGTTTGCCGGCCTGGACTTCCCGGCCTCCAGCGAAAAGACCCGCCGGGTCCTTGGATGGAATCCGACAGGTCCCGGCCTTATCACCGATCTCGACGCGATGGATTACGGCAGCGTGGCGGCCTGATCCTTAAGAGGCAGCGCCTATCAACTCCTCGCTTCTCGTCCAGAGTTGTTTGGCCTTGCCGGCATCGAGCGCATACGACCTGACCCCGTCGGCAAAGGGGCTGGGCGTATCGTTGATCGGCGCGACCGCACAATCCTCTAGATAACGGCCGCCGATCGCATCCTTATCAGCGACGACCGCGGCCCAGACCGAGGTTGCCGCCGCCTGCGGGATCTCCTTCAGTTCCGCAGGCGCAAGACCCGCTTCGGCGCGCGCCTTGCCGACGGTTTCCAAAAGACCCTGCAACTCCTCCGGCGAAAAATGCCGGGGAAGATCGGTGATGCTGTTGCCGGGCATTACCGAAGCAGCCCGGATGCCGCGCTCACGATGCCGCCGGTCGAATTCCACTGCGAAGAGCGCGTTCGCCGTCTTCGACCGGCCATAGGCGACAAACGGCTGATACTCCTGATGCTCGAAATTCGGATCGTCGAGATCGACATCGGCGACGCGATGCGCCTGCGAAGACAGCACCACCAACCGGCCATTATCGGCAATGAGCGGCGCGATCCGGTCTATCAAAGCAAAATGCCCGAGATGGTTGGTCCCGAACTGGATTTCGAAGCCGTCGACCGTCCGCCCGAACGGCGTTGCCATCACCCCGGCATTGGCGATAACGGCATCGAACCGCCTGATGTCAGCCAGCAGCCTGTCCGCGCCGGCCCGAACGCTCTGCAACGATGCCAGATCGAGCGCGATCAATTCCAGACTGCCGCCGCCTTGGGAAGCGGCGTCACGAACTGGCGCAGTGGCCGGCTCGCCCTTGCCGAGATCCCTGACCGTTCCGACCACACTGGCACCGTGAGAGACGAGTGAGCGGGCTGTTTCGAGCCCGATGCCCGACGATACACCCGTGACGAGAAATCGCTTTCCCTTGAGATCGACACCGGAAAGCACCTCGTCGGCAGTCGATTTTGCACCAAAGCTCTTGGTCATCTTCTTTTCCTTCAATTGCGTGAGTGCGAATTCCATCCTGATCCCGGCCGTCAGATCGCGAGGCCACCGGCCACGTCGATCACGCTGCCGGTCATGTAGCCTCCATGAGGTCCGGCCAGATGGCAGATGAGCGCCGAGACTTCCTCGAGCGTCGCGATGCGGCGGATCGTGTGCAGGTTCATGAGGGCGTCGGGCACGCCATCACCCAGCACTTCGGCAGACATGTCGGTCGGCATCACACCGGGCTGGATGACGTTGACGGTGATGTTGCGTCCGCCGAGATCGCGGGCAACGCCCTTCGCATAGCCGACAATGGCCGCCTTCGTTCCCGCGTAGTCGGCAGCACCGCCGAACGGCACATGGGTGCCAAGGAGGGAGCCGATGAAGATGATCCGGCCGCCATCCGACAGCACGGGTGCAGCCGCGCGCGTGGTCGCCACTGCGCCCATCACATTGATCTGCCATTGGCGATCGAGATTGACCGTGTCCAGATCGGGATCGTCGACCGTCTTGCCCTGCACCGCGATCGCCGCATTGTTGACGAGAATGTCGAGCTTGCCGAAATAGGCGATCGCCTTATCGACCAGCGGCTTGGCCGCCGTCATATCGGCCTGGTCGCTCTTGATCGCCAGAGCCCGCACACCCTTCGCCCGCAGCTTCTCGACCACAGCCTCCGCCTTTTCTGCGGAAGCGACATAGCTGATCGCAACGTCTGCGCCTTGATCGGCAAGCGCCTCCGCCGCGGCAGCACCAAGCCCGCGCGAGCCGCCGGTCACGAGCGCAACCTTGCCCTTCAGAATATTCGACATGGGAATCCTTTCTACACACCATCAGGGCACTGCCTGCCCTCAGCAAGCGGCAGCGCCACTTTTTCGTAACGACCGTTACCATAATGATTGGTATGAAATGTAGACAAAGCCTGTCAAGTGGTTTAATAACGACCATTATGAAATTGGCTGAGCGGATCTGATGGGACGCCATCGCGAATTTGACGTGGAAAAGGTGCTCGATGCGGCGCTATGCGTTTTCTGGCGAAAGGGCTACGAGGGCGCGTCCTATGCTGACCTGACGGAAGCTGCCGGCATCGAGAGGCCGGCGCTCTATTCCGCCTTCGGCAACAAGGAAGCGCTCTTCCGGAAAGCACTGGATCGCTATTCAGAGCGATATCTGGATTATATCCCGGAAGCGCTCAAACTCCCCACATCGCGCCAGGTGGCCGCGCATATCCTCTATAATGCGGTCGACCTCAATACGCGTTTTCCCAACCATACGGGCTGTCTCGGCATCAATGGCGCCGTGGCGGGATCGGATGAGGCCGAGCCCGTGCGACAGGCGCTGATCGACTTCCGCGCCGCCGGCCAGGCAGAGCTTCAGGAGCGCTTCGAGCGGGCAAAGGCGGAAGGCGACCTGCCGGAGACGGCCAATACGCAAGCCCTGGCAGCATTCGTCATGGCCATGACCCACGGCATGGCGGTACAGGCCAAGGCCGGTTTCAGCCGCGACATGCTGAACGCCGTTGCCGATCAGGCGCTGTCCACCTGGCCTGCAAAAACATCCTGAACTTCAGCGGCCGGTAAGCTACCCCGCCGCATCCATCTTCGCCCGCACTTCCAGAAACGCCGCCGTCAGCCGCGCCAGAACCGGCGATTTGACTGATCCATTAGCCCCGCCGATCGGGTCCTCGACGTGGATCTTTCTCAGATCCTCCATGAACTCGTCCCAGAGCGGCTGCCCGCCCTCTTCCAAGAGCTCGGCGCGGATGCTGAGATCCTCGCTGACGGGCAGATGCCTTCGCCCCCAGGCGCCGATCATCGCAAACATCGGCACCAGCTGGATCGAGGCTTCCGTCAGACTGTAGATCGACTTCTGGCTATGGGAGGGGTCATCGAGCTTGGTGATCAGCCCATAAGACATAAGCCGCTTCAGCCGAGCCGCCAGAATGTTTGACGCGATCCCCTCATCCGATTGCGTCAGCAGCTCGCGAAAATGACGGCGATTGCCGAACATGATATCCCTGATGATAACAAGGCTCCACCGATCGCCCAGCACTTCCATCGTCAGGTTGATCGGGCAGCCCGACCGTAGCTCGATATCCATATCCGACTCCATGAGAAAAACCAGTTGCATTATAGGATCGGTTATGCAAGAACTCAACTAGTTTCAAAATGCAATCAGATGGAGGCTGACATGGCGCGTGTACGCGTAGCTGCATTTTCCCTTTCGGTCGATGGTTTCGGCGCAGGTCCCGACCAGAGCATCAACGATCCCATGGGCAAGAACGGAATGGGCGTACACCGGTGGTTCCTCGGCACCCGCACGTTCCGCACCATGATCGGCAAGGACGATGGCTCGACCGGCGTCGATGAGAAATACGGCGCCTTGGGCATGGCCGGCTTCGGCGCCTTCATCCTCGGCCGCAATATGTTCGGCCCTGTCAGAGGCGAATGGCCGGACGAGGAGTGGAAGGGCTGGTGGGGGCCGAATCCGCCCTATCACGCGCCGACTTTCATCCTCACCCACCATGCCCGCGAGCCGATCGTCATGGAAGGCGGCACGACCTTCCATTTCATCACCGGCGGCATCGAGGAAGCACTGGAAAAGGCCAAGGCTGCGGCCGGCGACAAGGACGTCAAGATCGGCGGCGGTGTCAGCACGGTGCGCCAGTATCTGCAGGCCGGCCTGATCGACGACATGCATTTCGCCATCTCCCCGGTCGTTCTCGGCAAGGGCGAAGCCATGTTCGAAGGCATCGACCTGCCGGCGCTGGGCTTTTCCGTCAAATCCCACGAGATGACGGAACTGGCCGCCCATATCGTCCTTTCGAAGTGAGGCCGTAATGCCTTTCGTGATCTACCTTCATCCGCTCTCCTCCTATTCCCAGAAGGCCAAGACCGCGTTCTACGAGAAGAACCTGGACTTCGAGACCAGGCTTCTCGATGGAAGCGAGCCTGTTACATCGGAATTTTTCCAAAAATGGCCGATCAAGCGCTTCCCCATCCTTGAGCATGGCGCCGACTTCATCTTCGAAGCGACAAGCATCATCGAATATATCGACCTGCTACACCCGACCGACCACCCCTTGCTGCCTGCAGACGCCATGGCGGCAAACAGGGTACGCATGTGGGACCGCTTCTTCGACAATTACATGCAATATCCGCAGCAGCGCATGGTCAACGCCTCGCTCGGGCGCGAGATGGAGCCCGACGATGGCTTTGTCCGCTGGAGGCAGGCGCTCGAAACCGCCTATGGTATTCTCGACGTACATATGAAAGGCCGCCGATGGGTGGCGAGCGAGGACTTCAGCCTTGCGGACTGCTCCGCCGCCCCCGCCATGCTCTATGCCGATTGGGCGCACCCGATCCCGAACCATTTCGAAAATGTCCGCGCCTATCGCGCCCGCCTTCTCCAGCGCCCGAGCTACGCCCGCGCCCTTGATGAGGCCCGCCCCTACCGCCATCTCTATCCGTTGGGAGCACCGGTCGGGCGGGATTGATCGGCCGGCACCTGATGGCACCGGCCGCTCCCAATGATCAGACAAGCCCCTGGCTGAAGCCGAAGCTCGCGTCGGCCTCGTCATCGTGCACATCCGCGGCAAACAGCATGTCATTATGCGGCCGGCCGCTGCGCACCATCGGATAGACATTCTCAAGTGCGGCGACCCGGCAGTCGAAGAGAACAGGCCTGTTAACGGCGATCATCTCCCTGATCCTGTCATCCAGTTCATCCGGTCTTTCGCACCTGAGACCAACCGCACCATAGGCTTCCGCCAGCTTGACGAAATCCGGCAGCGAGGCGGAGTAGGATCGGTCCCGGCGGTTGCCGTGCAGGATCTGCTGCCATTGCCGGATCATGCCGAGCTGCGCATTGTTGAGGATGAAGATCTTCACCGGTGCCTGATGCTGCATCGCCGCCGAAAGCTCCTTCAGCGTCATCTGCACCGAGCCATCGCCGACAATGCCGAGAACCAGCCGGCCGGGATAGGCGATCTGCGCCCCGATCGCTGCCGGCAATCCGTATCCCATCGTGCCAAGCCCGCCCGAGGTGAGCCAGCGGTTCGGCCCCTCGACGCCGAAAAGCTGTGCCGCCCACATCTGATGCTGGCCGACATCGGTCGTGACGATGGGATCGAGGCCCGAGGTCAGCGCATGCAGCCTCTCCAGCGCATATTGCGGCATGATCTCGTCATGGCGCATCTCATAGGCAAAGGAGTTTTTCGCCCGCCAGCCCGCGATCTCACCCCACCAGGCATCGAGTCGCCTCCGCTCGGGTGCAGCGGGAAGCGCCCGCCACGCTTCGATCATCTCCTTGAGCACCGCCGCAGCATCCCCTGATATACCGATATCGACCCGGACATTCTTGTTGATCGAGGAGGGATCGATATCGATATGGATCTTCCGCGAGCCCGGCGAGAACTTGTCGGTGCGCGAGGTGACGCGGTCGTCGAAACGGGCGCCGACAGCAATCATCAGGTCACAATCATGCATCGCCATATTCGCCTCATAGGAGCCGTGCATGCCCGGCATCTTCAGCCAGTTCGGCCCTGAGGCGGGATAGGCGCCGAGCCCCATCAGCGTCGAGGTTATGGGAAAGCCCGTCAGCTCCACCAGCTCGCGCAGCAGCCGCGAAGCCTCCGGCCCGGAATTGATGACGCCGCCACCCGTATAGAGAACCGGCCGCTGCGCTTGCGCCATCAGTGCGACTGCAGCCGCAATCGCCTCCCGATTGCCATCCACCTGCGGCCGGTAGCGCGCCGGCACGACAATCTCCTCCGGCCCGGCATAAAGCCCGCTTGCGAAGAGCACATCCTTGGGCATATCGACCAGAACCGGCCCCGGCCTGCCTGACGTGGCGATCCTGAAGGCGAGATGGATAGTCTTCGCCAGATCGTCGATATGGCTGACGAGGAAATTATGCTTGGTGCAGGGCCGCGTGATACCGACAGTATCACATTCCTGAAAGGCATCCGTGCCGATCAGGTTGGTCGGCACCTGCCCCGTCAGGCAGACGATCGGAATGGAATCCATCAGCGCATCCTGCAGCGCCGTCACCGCATTGGTGACACCCGGTCCCGATGTGACCAGCATGACGCCGACCTTGCCGGTCGAGCGCGCATAGCCTTCGGCGGCATGACCCGCCCCCTGCTCATGGCGCACGAGCAGATGCCTGATCTTGTCCTGCTGAAAGATCTCGTCATAGATCGGCAGCACGGCAGCGCCCGGATAGCCGAAGATGTGCTCGACACCATTGTCGCGCAGCGCCTGCAGAACGATTTCGCCGCCGTTCATGAGACGGCCAGAAGAAGTGTTGGAAGAATTTTGGGTAAAGCTAGCCTTATCGCCGGTCATAGCAATTTTCCGTCGTTGATGAGGTGATTAGGGTGCGACGGGGCATAAAAAAAGGCCCCGTCAGGGACCTTGTGTTCGGCGCATGGGTGGCTAATGCCGGACGGTTACACCGTCCTGCCCATGCGCGATATCACCACGACGAGAACCATTGCGATTTTCATGGGCGGTAGAGCTAACCGCAATTTTGCGGCCCGTCAATCGCCTCTCTGCGCCTGCCTATTGCTTATGCTGTCGGCTGGGCAATCCGTTGCTGTCGCTACCTGCATGCCGTGCAAACCTTGGCGGCAGGATCATCCGATGCCTGCATTGTCTCAAACCTATAACTCTGCACGCCTATCCATTCCCAGACCGAACCAGAAGTTTGCCCCCAGGAACACAGAGGAAGGAAGAACATCATGACGCGGATCGATTTTTCTCAATCGAATGTCGCCTGCACAATCCAGGCCTCTTGTTCGCTTGGAAATTCAAAGCCCTGAACATATTTTGCCAGCAGGTCATCGGTTATCGGAAACGCGGCATTGGCATCGCGTCGTGCTGAGCGTTCCCTCAAACGGTCGCGCAAAATCGCTTCCTCCACCTGAAGATACAGGATGCAGCATCGGTGATCACGGGCTTCGATAAGCTCACGGTAGCGGGTGCGAGCCGCGCCATTCCAGAAGGCAAAATCGATCACTGCCTTCGTACCGTGCATCAATTGGTCTTCCAGGCGAAGCCTCAGCCGCGTTTCCGCAGCGGCCTGTAGATCGGCATAGGCAGCTTCCGGAAAATCGATACCAAAACGCCCATCATGCAGCCAGATCTCCTCATCGATCGAGAAACGCTGACATCCGAGCGCCTCCAGCCTCTTTGCAAAGGTCGTCTTACCGGAGCCCGCCAGACCGCACATCATGAACACGATTCGAGGCTCGGTTTGCGCCAAATCTTCGGCGGCTGCCATTGCCTCCCGATAGGGCATTACCATCCGATACCCGCCTCCTGCGATGTTGGCCAGCGACTGGAAATCCGAGAGTGGACCTTAACCTCACGCTTCGACTGATGAAAGTTCGCAGCGACCTCTCTACGCATTTCTAGAGTCTGTGAGCTCGCTCGCACAATGCTACGGCAACGGGCAAACAGCCTGTTACCAGGGGATCTCGCCGTCCTCACCCTGGTAAGCGCCTTTCGGGTCATGCCCTTGAAGCAAGGCCATCCGCACCGGGAAAACCGCAGCCTCCGCGGGCGTGCGATCGCCCCTGTGGCCGCTGAGGTCGGTTGCGACAAGACCGGGGCAAGCCGATACGGCGGTGATCCCGGTATCGCCGAGCTCGGCATTCAGCTGGATCGTCAGCATGTTCAGTGCCGCCTTCGACGCGTTGTAGCCGATAAGGCGCACATCATAGAACGGCCAGCTCGGATCGCCGTTCAGCGTCAGGGAGCCGAGGCTGCTGGTCATGTTGACGATGCGGCCGGCTTCGGCCCGGCGCAGCAGCGGCAGCATCGCCTGGGTAACCGCGAGCGCGCCAATGAAATTGGTCTCCAGCTCGCGGCGCACGGCCTCCAGCGAAGCCTTGCCGGGAGCGCCGTCCGTATAATCGGCGATACCGGCATTGTTGACGAGAATATCGAGCCTGCCATGCCTGGCCTCGATCCCGCCGGCAGCGGCAGCGACGCTCCCGGCGTCACAGACATCAATCTGGATGAACGACACATCAAGTCCCTGCGCGGCCAGTTCCCCGGCCGCCGATCGCCCGCGCCCCGCATCACGGGCGCCGAGCAGAACAGTCACACCGGCTTCCGCGAGCTGTCTGGCGATTTCATATCCGATACCCTTGTTCGCGCCGGTCACGAGCGCAATGCGGCTGGAGCTGTCCGTCATCTGAAATTCCCTTGAAAATCCCGCCCCTTGCGGGCAGATTGAAAATAAGAAGGATTCTTCAGGTTTTGAATTCGCATATGATTTCGGCCCAGACATCAGCTGCAAATGCCCGCAAATCACCGCGTCAGGCGCGGTCGGTGAACACCGTCGAGGCAATTTTCGAAGCGACGATTCAGGTTTTGATGTCGGACGGGCCGGGTGAGCTGACGACGACCCGTGTCGCGGAAAGAGCCGGTGTCTCCGTCGGCTCCCTCTACCAGTATTTTCCGAACAAGCAGGCTCTCTTCCACGCCGTCAACGAGCGCTATCTGACGATGCTGGCCGACCGCGTGGAAGCGGCCTGCCAGGCCCATCGCGGCGCGCTCTATGCGCAGATGGCCGATGCGCTCGTCAGCACCTATATCGAGGTGAAGATCGAGCGCCGCGACGTCACGATCGCCCTTTATCGCGCCGCGGCCGAGGTCGATGTCGCTGAGATCGTCGAGGCCATGTCGCAACGCATCGAAAGATCAAGTGAAGCCATGTTCGCCACCGCCTTGGACGCGAAGTTCGCCAATCTCTCCACCGTCAACGTGATGATGCTGAACGTGCTCTGCGGCACCGTCCGCAACGTCTTCGAGCGGGACATGTCGGAACTGCTGATCGACGGCGGATTGCGGACGCAACTGACGCTGATGTTCTGCACCTATCTGGATGCCGCGAAGATTCCGCCGTCGGAAGCTTAGCCTCGTCAGGCAATCACCCGCCTGCCCTTTTACTCCGCCAGTTCCCGCATGACTTTTATAAGATCCGACTTGCCCTCGAAGCCGATGCCGGGCAGTTCCGGCATGGTGATGTGGCCGTCGACAACCCTTACCCCATCAGGGAATCCGCCATAGGGCTGGAAGAGATCCGGATAGCTCTCATTGCCGCCAAGGCCGAGGCCGGCCGCGATGTTGAGCGACATCTGGTGGCCGCCATGCGGAATACAGCGCGATGGCGACCAGCCGAACTGGCGCAGCACGTCGAGCGTGCGAAGATATTCGACAAGACCATAGGATAGTGCGCAGTCGAATTGCAGGTAATCGCGGTCGGCGCGCATGCCGCCATAGCGAAGCAGGTTGCGGGCATCCTGATGCGAGAACAGGTTCTCGCCTGTCGCCATGGGCGCATCGTAGAATTCGGAGATCGCCGCCTGCAGCGCATAATCCAAGGGATCGCCGATTTCCTCGTACCAGAAGAGTGGATAGTCGCGCAGCATCTTGGCATAGGAGATACCGGTCTCCAGATCGAAGCGGCCGTTCGCATCGACGGCAAGCCGTGCCTGCGAGCCGATCTCCTCCAGCACGGATTCGATGCGGCCGCGATCTTCATCGATCGAAGCACCGCCGATCTTCATCTTGACCACGGTGTAGCCGCGATCGAGATAGCCGCGCATCTCCCTGCGCAAGGCGCTATTGTCCTTGCCGGGATAGTAATAGCCGCCGGCGGCATAGACGAAGACTTTCGGATCGGCCTCCCTGTCCTTCATCTCCGCCAGCAGCCGGAAAAGCGGCTTGCCCTCGATCTTGGCAACGGCATCCCAGACCGCCATGTCGATCGTGCCGACCGCGACCGAGCGCTCGCCATGACCGCCGGGCTTCTCGTTCTTCATCATCGCCGCCCAGATCCGGTGTGGGTCGAGATTGGTGCCGGCATCGTTCACGAGGCTATCAGGCGCGGCCTCGAGAATACGATCCTTGAAGCGCTCGCGGATGAGACCGCCTTGCCCGTATCGGCCATTGGAGTTGAAACCGTAGCCGACCACACGGCGACCGTCTCTCACGACATCGGTAACGACGGCCACCAGGCTCGCCGTCATCTTGCTGAAGTCGATATAGGCGTTGCGGATCGGCGAAGCGATCGGCTTCGTCACTTCGCAGACATCGATGATACGCATTGCAGTCTCCATTCCGGATCGAAGCGTTGTTGCCCTCGCATGTTCATGTCGTAAGAAGAATCCGCCCTCTGCGTCCAGTGCCGATCCGGGCTCTTTCAATGCCGAATCGGCACCGTCAATTTTCCGTTTTGTGCAAATAACTATGAATTGACTTGAAATCCCTGCAGCTATCTCGTTCTGTCAATGCTCCGAAAGCATCGCAGAAACGGATGAAGCATCGTGGAAACTGCCTGGCTCGCCGACCTCCGGGCTCTCGCCGAAACGCTGAACTTTTCGAGAGCGGCAGAAAAGCGCCACATCACGCAGCCGGCTTTCGGGCGCCGCATCAAATCCCTCGAGGACTGGTGTGGGTCCGAGCTCGTCGATCGCTCGACGCACAGGTTGAAGCTGACCCCTGCCGGCGAGGCTGTGCTCGAGGCGGCAAACGACATCGTGGCGCGGCTGGAGCGCGTCAGCCGTGATCTCGAGCAGATGCGGGCGGCGACATCGACGGTGACCTTCGCCGCGACCCATGCTCTCTCCTTCATCTTCTTCCCCGGCTGGATTCAAGGATTGGGCCACGAAGCATCGACGATGCCCATCCGCCTGCTCTCCGACAATATGAACGAGTGCGAGCGGATCATGACGGAAGGCCGCGCGCAGTTCCTGCTCTGCCACGACCACCAGAACAGCAGGATCCGTCTCGACAGGAACGCCTACAGGCATGTGGAGCTTGCAACGGATCGCCTGATCCCCGTCAGCGGCCGGGACAGGCATGGTCACGCGCTCCACGCCATTTCGCAGGCAACGGAACGCCCGCTCCCGCATCTCGCCTTCGAAGAAACATCAGGCATGGGCCGGATCCTGTCATCGGCCCTCTCGGCCGGCACAGGTCAGCCGCATCTCTCGACAGTCTTCACCTCACATCTCGCAATGGCGCTGAAAGCGCTTGCCGTCGAGGGAAAGGGCGTCGCCTGGATACCGGAGAGCCTGGCGGCGGACGAGATGGGGCCGGCCGGAAGGCTCATATCAGCCGGATCGGCCGATTGGGCCGTCGACGTCAAGATCGTCCTGATAAGACCGCGAGCGCGCATGACCGAGATTGCTGAGAGCTTCTGGAGCCTCGTCCAAAGCGCCGTGGCTGCAATGCCGACTGCGAAGGGCGGCGTTATTTCATGAGCGAAGCCTGCCTCAGCGCGGCGTGAATGTCGCTGACGACAGCGGCTCCTTCGCCGACCGCCGCGGCGACGCGCTTCGTCGAACCGGCCCGGACATCGCCGATCGCAAAGACGTTCGGCAGGCTGGTTTCCAGTTGCAGGGATCGCCTTCCCAGCTCCTCTTCGACATCGGGACTGAATGCCGTGCCGGTCCGGATGAAGCCCTTGTCATCGGTCTTGATGCGGCACTTGATCCAGTCGGTATTCGGATCGGCGCCGATGAACATGAAGACGCGGCGAAGATCGTAGTTCTTGCGGGATTGTTTTTCGAAATTCGTAAGCGTCGCCGCCAGACGGCCATGCGGATCTTCGGCCAGCGACGTCAACTCGCATCCCACATGCATCTCCACGTTCGACAGCGCGGCTATGCGGTCTATGAGGTATGCGGACATCGTCTCCCGCAGGCTTCGGCGTATCACCAGATGCAGACGCCGCACCCGCGGCGCCAGGAAGGCGACCGCCTGGCCAGCCGAGTTGCCGCCGCCCACCAGGGCGATATCGTCGTTTTCGCAGAGCTTCGCTTCAATCGCCGATGCCCAATAGGAAATGCCGGCACCCTCGAAGCGTGAGATGTCGGGAATGTCGGGCCTGCGGTATCGCGCGCCTGAGGCGATGACGACGGTTCGCGCCTTGACCTGCCTGTCTCCCCCGACCCGCAACACCATCGGGTCGGTTCCGCGTTTGCCTGCCGGGGCCGGCACCAGTTCATTGACATCAAGCGGCAGGGCGATCTCCGCGCCGAACTTGAGCGCCTGATTGAAGGCGCGGCCCGCAAGCGCCTGACCAGAAATTCCGGTCGGGAAGCCGAGATAGTTTTCGATGCGGGAAGAACTCCCGGCCTGCCCGCCGATCTCCCGCGCATCGATCACGATGACGCTGAGCCCTTCGGAAGCGGCATAGACCGCTGCAGCCAGTCCCGAAGGCCCCGCTCCGACGATCGCCACGTCATAGAGGGTGGCCGGATCGAGTTCGGGCATGATGCCAAGGCAGCAGGCGGCCTCGGCATCCGTCGGATGTTTGAGCACCGTGCCATTGGGGCAGACCATGAGCGGCAGGTCGTCAGGCAGAATTCCGAGCCTCTCCACCAGGGCCTGGCCTTCGTGATCCGACGCCGCGTCGAGAACGATATGCGGATAGCCGCTGCGGGACAGAAAGCCCTGAAGGCGAACGAGATCGCGCGCTCCGGGATGACCGATCAGGATAGAGCCCGAGCCCCCGAAGCTGATGAGTTCCACACGCCGCAGGATGTAGGCGCGCATGATGATCTCACCGATATCGGCCGAGCCGATGATCAGAGCCTTCAGATGCGCGGCATCGAATGCCAGTGCCACACATCCTTCCGGACCCGCACGCGCACCTGCAAGCGCCGGCCTTCCGGAGAGCTGACTGACCTCTCCCGAAAACTGTCCTTTGCCGTGACCGGTGATCAAGGCTTCCGGCATCGACAGCCCGTCATGCCTGAAGACATCCAGACGACCGGAAAGGATCAGCCGTGCGGGCGAATTCCGGTCACCGATCTCAGACACGACCTCGCCGGGGGCAAAGGTATGTGGGCCACTGCTGGCAAAGCGCGTCGCCAGGCGGATCTGCTCGGCGCTCAGCACCGGAAACATCTGGTATCGGCGGGATTCGAGGTTGTCGGTCATGTCGACGCTCAATAAAAGCGCGGGATCGGGCCGCGCTGCGGTGTCTGATCGGGCAGTTCCACCATCGTCTCGTCGAGATAGCACCAGCCCCAGCCTTCCGGCGGATCGTACCCTTCGATAATGGGATGTCCCGTGGCGTGGAAATGCGCCGTCGCATGCTTTCCGATGGATTGATCGCAGCATCCGACATGGCCGCATTCGCGGCAAAGCCGAAGATGGACCCACTCCTGTCCGTCCTCCAGGCATTCCTCGCAACCAAGCGTCCTCGGCTCGACGGATCGAACGGCCGCAACATGCTTACATTCCGACATCTGAACCTCCGGTGGCGATTGAAGTCTATGTCCCTGGCGGGAAACATAGATCACGAAACGGTTCTCTGTATCCTATACGCAAGGATAAAATCGTCTCCTCGCCGACCGGCTCATTCTGGAGAAAATTCCAAGTGGCAGGTCAGCGGTGATCGCCAAGGATGGCTTGGTCCGGAAATCCGCGCGCGGCTCAGGCGGCGCGGGATGCCATTACATCAGGCCGCGCAGCGGCGATCCGAAAGCGCGAAACAATCTCTTCCAGCGCCAGGACCTGCTCGTTCAGTCCCTTGCAGGCCAGGTTGGTTTCCGCCGCCATGGCGGAATTGCGCTGGGTCACCTCGTCCATCGCATGGACCGAGCTGTTGATCTCGCCGATCGCCGAGGACTGCTCGTTCAGGGAAGTGACCACGGCCTGGATCAACTGGCCGACATGCTGCACCCTGGTTTCGATATGGGAGAGCGCTTCGCCAGTGCGGTTGACCAGCGCCACGCCCGAGCCGACCTGGTCCGAAGATGTCGAGACCAGAACCTTGATCTCCTTGGCGGCATTGGCCGAGCGGGAGGCAAGTTCGCGCACTTCCTGTGCCACGACGGCAAACCCCTTGCCGGCTTCGCCCGCGCGGGCTGCTTCGACACCGGCATTGAGCGCCAAAAGGTTGGTCTGGAAGGCGATGTCGTCGATGACGTTGATGATCGAGCCGATCTGGTCCGACGAACCCTCGATCCGCTGCATTGCCGCGATTGCCTCGCGCATCAGGTCGGTGCATTGCAGCGCAGCCTTGCTGGTCTCGCTCGTCATCCGGCTTGCCTCGCCCGATTGCGACGAGGAATTGCCGACGGCGGCGGTGATCTCGGTGAGTGCGGCCGATGTCTCTTCGATGGTTGCTGCCTGCTGCTCGGTGCGCTTCGACAGCGCCTCCATGGCGCCGGCGATATCATGTGAAGAATGGCGCAATGTGCTGGTCGCGCCGGAGACGGCGTCGATCGAGCTGGACAGCGTGTCGACACTGGAATTGAAGGCGGCGCGGAGCTGTTCGTAGGCGGATGAGAACCTGGTATCGATGTGGAACCCGAGATTGCCGCGCGACAGTTCATCGAGCCCGCGGGTGAGTGAATGGATCACCTCGTCACGCGCGGCTTCCTCGGCCACGCGCTCGGAGGCCAGTTGGCGTTCGCGGGTGACTTCGGCTTCCTTGGCCCCCGCCTCGCGCAGGTGCGCTTCGCGGCGCTCAAGGGAATTGGTGCGGAAGACGACAACGGCTTGCGCCATCTGGCCGATCTCATCGCTGCGCTCTGCATAGGGCACGTCTTCGGAGAAGTCGCCATTGGCAAGGCCGCTCATATAACGCCTCATGCCATCGATCGGCAGGACGGCGCGGCGGCGGAAGAAATAGAGCCCGGCGAGCAGCAGCAGAAAGGACGCGAGCGAAGCCGCTGCGGCGGCCGAGGTCCATGTCATGATCTCATCGGCAGCATTCTTCTCCTGCCCCTTGAGATAGGTATCGGAATTGACCACGAGCTTTTCGACCGCATCCTGATGTTCGTGGAAGGCGGTCCTGAGCTTGACCATCGGCTCGGCTGCGGCGCCGGCCTGCCTGGTCTTGAGTGCCGGGATGACGTCCTCTTCCATCACCTTCCAGAAGAGGTCGCCCTTGGTCAGCACTTCCTTGTTGAGCTCGTCCTTGAGCGGCTGCGGCAGGCGCGTTGTCTGCCAATAGCCGCGGCGATCCTCGTAGGCTGCCTTCAAAGTAGCGATCTTGGCGAGATTGGCATCGATCAGATCGGGAAAGTCGTTGGCCTCATGCGACAGCATGTAGGATTCGACCACGAAAAGCGGCGGCGGGAGGATGTCGGCAATCAGGTCTTTGCCATAGACGATCTGCTCGTAGATCGGTCCGTTGACCTTGAGCCGTTCGAGTGCGGTCTGTTGCAGCGCGAAGGAAGCGAACATGCCGACGGAGACGGCGATGCCCACAGCGGCGAGATTTCTTGCAATGGTGAGCTTCATCATCGATCCCTGGAAAAGCGGCACGCCCGCGTTTAGACACTCGGCCTGCCTTCTGACCGAGCACATTCCATGAATTCTAATATTTTATGGTAAAGAAATAGTATCAAAAGAGCCGTTATCTTTGACGCCGACAACGCTACAACTATTCTTCCCTATGGCGGGCACGGATATCGTCGTAGAATTGGCTCTCTTTCTTCAAATAAGGTCAATCATACTCGATATCCCCAGAAGAGTGGGCCATCCCATAATAAAGCCGCTCGGCAAGCCCCGACGCCTTAAGAAGAAGCCCGCCTGGCCGAAGGCCGCTTTCCGCATTCGCGCCCAACCCCGCCGACAGGCTGGGATCGTCTCCCTTGCCTCGGCCCCGCCGGAATGTTCGACCGGCCGTCATTGCCAGGACGGCAAACCATCCTATCCTCCCACAGCGCGAATCGAACAGACAACGGGAGGCACGATGACCGACGACGTGTTACAGGGCGTGGCCGCGCGATGGAATGGTAATGCCGATCAATGGACGCATGACGTACGCAAAGGCTACGACGCCTACCGCGAGCTCTTCACCTTCCCCGCCTTCATCGATTTCCTGCCGCCGCTTGCCGGCCTCGATGTGATCGATTTCGGCTGTGGCGAAGGAACGAACACCCGCCGCTTCGCCGAAATGGGCGCACGCATGACCGGCATCGATCTCTCCGAGCGGATGATCGGTCATGCGCGGAACGCCGAAGAGAAGCATCCCCTCGGCATCACCTACAAGGTCTCCTCCTACAGTACCGATACCGGCTTCCCCGACGGCTCTTTCGACGCCGTCATCTCCACCATGGCGCTAATGGATGGTCCGGATTTCGATGCCGCCATGCGGGAGGCCTATCGCCTCGTCCGCCCCGGCGGCTTCCTCGCCTTCAGCGTGCTGCACCCCTGCTTCATCACGCCGGGCCTCGCCTGGCAAAAGAACGAGGCCGGCATTGCGACAGCGCTCTGCGTCTCGCGCTATTTCGACCGCAGCACTTTCACCGAAGAATGGCGGTTCGGCAGCCGCCCGGCGGACGAGATCGTCCAGCCCTTCGCCGTCCCCCGCTTCCCGCGCATAATGAGCGAATATCTGAATGGCATTGTCGCGGCCGGATTCCGCATCGGCAGGATCGGTGAGCCACAACCGAGCGCGCAAGCTTGCGAAGACAAGCGTTTTGCCCGCTGGCGCGACCTCGCCGCATTCCTCCTGCTCGTCATGGCCGAGCGCCCCTAGGTGGGATGCCCTGTCATCTGGTGGCGGACCAGCATCCCTCAGCTTCCGCGAGAATAAATTGTCGCATTGTGACCGCGGTCACTATCGGAAACATCCACCGCTTGTATTTTGCCCTCGCTGGATGCTGCACCTACCAGCAGGAGAAGGGTCGCCAGGCCCCACTTGGTGGCCCTTCTTATATCTCCCGCTGATGATGGCGGGTTACGCAATCACCGAAACGTCTCGCTCTGGCTGCCGATCCTGCCGCCCTTTCGCACGCCGGTCGCTGCATTCGTTCGTGGGTCGGACTGCGCATCACTGAACCACGACACGATGAGCAGAAGAGCCGCGGCTGCAAACAGCGGCGGGCCAAGATAGACGATCAGGAGGGAATGCAGCGATTTCACGGTGGTGGTGTTTTCGGGTTTCTACGTTGGGGGGCGATCCAGGTCGCCGCACCTGGGATGGGGTTATCGCGATCGTGCGTTAGTTCGGGTCGCCGCGACCCTCATGTGAAACGAACGAAATATCAAGCGACTGGGAAGCATTCAGGCTCTGATAGATTTCCCGAACACTATAGTAGGCGCCACCCCACATCAGCACACTGAGTTGAAAAGCGATGAAATAGAAGTAAATCCTCATGACTTCCCTTCGGGACTAGCGTTTAACGGCGCCAAAGATCCAAAACTAATCTTTATGTACACCCAGAACTTAATCTCAGGATCTTAGCTTTATCGCAAAATTAACCGTGTTATTACTGAAGCTATCACAACATAAAAAGTGACATAATAACCCGAATGGGTGAAATCATGAGGTATAAAAAGAATTATACTTCGGCCTACCCCTGGCGACGTCACCTTCCCGTCAGAACCAGCGATCGCGCATGCACCGGCGCTTGGAAGAAAGATCGTCAATCGTATCCAGCCCGTCGAAATGGCGGGTCGGAAACCGGATCCGGCGGCGCCTGCCGCAAATCGGCGGCCCTGTGCCGGCGCCCATCTTTTCTGTCATGTCGGGCCGACAGGCTTTGGCTGGCCGCGGCGGCTTCTCCTATCGGATGAGGGAGAAATAGCCGTAAAGATCTGATCGTTAACCACTCCGGACTAAAGCCCTGGCGTCATATCTCTTTTAGTATGCATATTAGAATGCTCTAAGGTGGTCGCGGCTCGGGAGGGGTATGATGACACGTTGGGATGAAGATGAAGTCTTTTCCAGATTCGTGGAGGAGCGCCGCGAGCTCGGCTTTCGGGGCGACCGGCCGCCGCAGCGACGGCGGTCTATAAACTGGCAGTTTCTTGCGGTTGTCGCGGTTGTTTTGGGCGCCGGGCTCATAACGGTTACATCAACCAGGATCGACACCGAGGTCACCGTCGTTCTTCCTCAGTAATGGCGCCAGGGACCGTCAAGAATGCAGGTGGACGTGTATCCGCCGCCGACCGAACCTGTCGGCCGGCAGCGGCCGTTTGCCCATCGGATGATGATAGGGTCATCGGGTTACAACTATTGAATGAATTGCCATCGCTGGTTCACGAGGTAGCATTCCGGTGACCTTGTGGCGCGGGCTTGCACATCACGCAACGCTTCGGCTCGCCACATCGGTCGGGAGGGTTTGATGGCACATGTAGAAGACGACGATGTCTTTTCCAGATTCGTGGAAGATCGTCGCGAGTTTGGCTTTCAGGGCAAGCGGCCGCAGCAACGGCGGCCGATGGGTTGGCCCTGGGTTGCGCTGATCACGGTTGTCCTGGGTGCCGGGCTCATCACGCTGACATAAGCGACGATCGACAACAAGATCACCCCGCCCTTCCTGAGATGGGGAAAACGGCTGCGGCGCTCAAGCATGTCGCCCAACTGTGCTGCGGGTCTGCGATCAATCTGAAAGATTGCGACAGGCTTTCGTAAGTGCGATCGGTTGTGACCTTCGGCATGGTAAGCCGTGACTTTTGTTTCCCGCATTTGCGGACTATCCCATCAGAACCAGAGGTCGCGCACGCACCGCCCCTTGGAAGGAAGGTCCTCGAACGTCTCCAGGCCGTCGAAATGATCGATCGGCAGGTCGGAAACGCGGTCCGGCGGCGCCAGCCGCAAGTTGACCGCCATACGCCGGCGCCCATCCTTGTTGAGCCTCAGGCCACGCCAGCTCAAAACACAGGCGCAGGTCGGGCAGAACAATATTTCCAGCGACGACGTCTCCCGGCCGGTTCGCGTATAGGAGCCGGTCTCGCCCTTCATGGAGATACGCCCGCCCTCGTAATCATAGGCCCAGAGCGCCCCATAACGCCGGCAGAGCGTGCAGTTGCATGCGGTGATCGAGCCCGGATCGCCTTCCAGCGTCCAGCCCGCCTTGCCGCAATGACATAAGCCGATCAGCATCAGCGCACCGTTCCATCCTGCTTGTTCCGATAGCGTATCCTGCCCCAATCCCGTGATATCCGCAAACGGCGCCCGATCCGATGCTCCTCCCCGCGCTCAGGGCTCGATCGCCGCCCTTGACTCCCACCGAAATGAGAACATAATAAGAACATCCTTGGCGTCTCGGCCGCCATCCCGACAATATGAAACTGAAATGCTCTGCAAGGAGAATGAGAACATGCGTCCGCAATTGGCTCCCAAAACTGATAGTGATGTGACTGAAAACGAAGACCTGAGCTGGGAGGTCGAGGCCGTTCTCTCCTGGCACGACGAGGATGCCAAGGCGGCCATCGCCACGCTTTTGCAGGACTGCCGCCATCTACGCAGCCAGCTTGCTCTGGCCGAGGGCGCGATAAGCAGGGGCATGGTGCGCGGCTGGCGGCCATCTTTCGACCGCCCTCTTTTTGAACGCAGATGAAACACCGCCGCAGCGTCGATCTCGTCGCCGGCCACGAGGCGGTCGAGATCGACAGGGAGACGCTCGCCACCCTGCCGCAATGGTATGTCATCCACGCGCGATGCCCGGCCTGCCAGCACGAAACGATGATCGACCGGCGCGAGCTCGCCTACCGTTCCGGCAAGGATATAACCCTTGCCAGGATCGGTCCTCGCCTGAAATGCAACGGCTGCGGCAATCGCTCGGGAAACCAGCTGCTGCTCGGCAGGCTGCCGCGCGATTGACCGCGATCCCCGCTCTACGTGCCGGCCTCCGCAAGCAACAGCCGCGCCGCCACCATTGCCCCGTCGGTGCGGATCTCAGGGGCTAAGGCCGAGGCGCGCTGGCGCATTTCCGGCTGCAGCGCTGCTGAAAGTGCACTTGAAAAACTCTGAAGCGTCGGCGTTGTCCCCTCATGCGCCACGCCGATGCCGAGCGCTGCAACGCGGGATGCCCAGTAGGGCTGATCGGCTATCTGCGCCACGACGACCTGCGGCACGCCGGCTCGGGCCGCCGCTGCCGTCGTGCCGGCCCCGCCATGATGGACGATGACCGCAACCCGCGGAAAGAGCGCCTGATGATTGGCCTCGTCGACGACGAAACAATCGCTTCTGCCATCATCGGACACCAGGCCGGCCCAGCCTTGCGACAGCACTGCCCGCCGCCCCTGCTGACGGATAGCAGCAACGATCAGGCTGGCGGCATCCCTCAACGCATGCATCGGCATGCTGCCGAAACCGACATAGACGGGTGGCTCGCCGGCATCGAGAAAGGCCTCCAGTGCCGATGGCAGCCGCCGGTCGTCATCAAGCATCCACGCGCCCGTCTGCACCGCATCGACCAGATCCGTCTTGAGCAAAGGCCCGAGCACCGGATCGGCGGCAAGCAATGGCCGTCTGGTCAGGACGGGATCGCGGACATTCTTAACCGGATAAAGGCCCATCGAGGCGCGCAGACGATTGAAGGCCTCACCGAACATCACATTCTTGGTTTCGATATCGTAATCCCAGAGCGCCCTGACATCCGTCACCCCGGGCGGATGCGGCCGGCCCGGAAAAGCATGCGGCTTATGATGCTCCGATGGCAGGAAAATCGGGCAGAAGGCGGCGCCGAAATAGCGGATGCCAGCCCGGTCAGCCACCAGCCGCGCCGCCGCCATCGAAGGAAACAGGCCTGCAGCGACAATCAGATCGCAGCCTTCCGCCGCCGCCGAGAGGGCTTCGACCTGTCCTGCCATGATCGCGGCCGCCCGTTCGGAAATGCCTTCGGCGGAACGCTCCCGCGTGTTGCCCGCCGCGCTCCTCTTCATTACCTCGCTGACCCACTGTCGCACCGGCGCATTGGCCGGCGCCAGCGGCACGCCGAAGCGCTCCAGCAAGGCTGCAAATTCCGCATCCGGCGGCGCACACACGATCGCGTCTGCGCCTGTTGTCCTCAAAGCCACTGCCAGCGCCGCCAGCGGCTGCACATCGCCCCGCGACCCGTATGTGGAAAGCAATACACGCATGCTCTTCTCCCGATGCTGTTGATCAGGATAAGCGTTCTACGCCTCGACCGGGGTCTTGCCGCAAGTCCCCCCTGCGCCATATCTAAAGGCATAGCAGGGAGCGTGATCGCACCCTGCCAGCCTCTTCCCCCTCATTTCGCGCGATAAACGGTAAAGGCAGCCCTGCGATCCTACGTCAGGAACCGGCTGAGATAGGCATAGCTGCGCGCCGCAAATTCGAAGGGCAGTCGCGGATTGTCGTGTTCGACGACGAAAAGCCGGGCGCCGCTCGCCATCGCCGCCCGCCAGAGAGATGGCCAGAGCAGCACGCCGGAGCCGACATTTGCCCAGCCGTCCTCGTCCGGATCCATGTCATCGGGCGCCTGATCCTTCACATGCACCGAGACCAGCACGCCGGCATAACGCCTGATCCATTCGATGGCATTGGGCTGGGCGCGCGCGAGCCACGCAATATCCGCCTGCCAGGTAAGCGGGCTTCCCCTGGCTGCCTCGAACATCAGCTCGAAGCCGTAGCGCCCGCCGATGGTGCGCTCGAAGCCCGCCGTCTTGTTGTGATAGCCGAGCGCGATGCCATCGGCCTTCATCTGTTCCGAGAGCGCGCCGAGCTCATGGCCGATCCGCTGCCATGCGGCTTTCGTTTCCTTCGCCACCAATGGCGCCGGATGCGGCACGAAGAGCTGCCCGATGCCGCACTGCTGGCAGGCCTCGACAAACCGCCGCCGCTCGCTGCGCAGCGCCTCCAGCCCGACATGGGCGGATGGCGCCACCAGCCCGTTCCTGACAAGCCCGGCCTGCAGGTTATCGGCATCGCGCAGATGCCCCTCCAGCGGCTCGACCGCGCCATAACCGGCAGAAGCCGCCTTTTCGAGCTGCGTGCCGAGATCTCCAAGGCCGCGCATCGAAAAGAGCTGCAGCGAAAGCATCGGTTTCGTCATCGCCGCTCTCCAGACCATTGTCGCCCTCGCCGGCAAGGCATCCCGACCGCTCCTCCGCATCGAATCCGAGGACAGTTTCGCCTGTGTCGGCGCAGATTGCGAGGGCAAAAGCGGCCGATATCACCCCATTGCGGACAAGGCGGGCTTCGGCAGCAGCTTGCGTTTGAGATTGACGATATGGCGGCCGAAGGATCTGTCGATACGCTTCACATCGATCAGCGTCAGGTCTCCGCAGGCGGAAAATGTGTGGAGGCCGTCGGGGTAATCGGCAGTGGCGAGATCGCCCGTCAACTGCGCCGGCAGATGCGCGCAGGTCACATGCGTTTCGCTGAGCAGGCTGAAGCGCAGGAAGCGCAGGCCACCGCCATAGCTGACACTGCAATCCTGAACCGGCAGGATGATCTGGCCGTCAGCACCGATAAAGGGCGTGCCGCCCGGCCGGGCGCCGGAGCGATCCACCAGAATCGGGTTCTGCGGATGGTTTTTCCACGGGCCGGTCAGCCGATCGGCAAAAGCGATATGCAGCTCGCGCTGGTCTCGCGCGCCGGGCCCGACAAGCGTGTAGAACATCCACCACTTGCCCTGATGCTCGGTGAGACAGGCCTCGGCAGCCGGCACACCGGCCAGCAGCACCGTTTCCCGCACCCAGCCATCGGGAAACGAGCGGGCACGGTACAGTGCGACCTCCCCCGCCTTATGGCTTTCCGGCATCATCAGCACCTCTCCATCCTGCTCGATCAGGAAGGGATAGGAGAGATGAAAAGGCCTGGTGAGCGCCACCGCCTTGCCGCGCCATTGCAGGTTCGGCCCCACCAGTTCATGGCGCTCGATGAAGCCATGCTTGGTGTGATAGTCATAGGCCTCCACGAAGACGTGCAGGCTGTCGCCCCGCTTCACGGCAAAAGGGTCTGCGAGATACCGCCAGGGGCCGGGATCGGGCAGCCATGTGATACGATCAGAACAATCCGCCAAAGTCTCGGCATCGAGCAGCGCCTCGGCAGGTGCCGGCACGATGCCGACCTGCCAGAAATCACTCTTGGGCTTCAGACGCATAGATCAACCGCGGCTGATCGATGTCGGGTGCAGCCTGGACTGCCGCTCCGCGGGCAACCCGGGAATAGAAATCGAGAACATTGGCGATACCTGCCGAACGAGAGAAAGGAGCCAAGTCGTAGCCTACGCGCGACAGGCGGACAACGGATTCTTCCCGCATCACATCGCCGAGCGCCTCGGAAAGCTGCTCGATCGAGCCGGGTGCGACCAGCGTCACCGGATGCTCGCGCAGATATTCCGACGGGCCTTCGGCGGCTGTCGCGATGATCGGCAACCCCTCATGCATGGCTTCGAGAATGGCAAGCCCCGCCGATTCTTCGCGGGACGGCGAGACGAAGAGATCGAGATTGCGCAGGAACCCCGGAACATTGTTGTAATGGCCGAGCAGATGGATGCGGCTGTCGCCCTTGGCAAGCTTTTCCAGCGCGGCGCGATGCGGCCCCTCGCCGACGATGACAAGAGCGGCATTGGCGGGTGCCGCCTTCCGGAAGGCCGACACCAGCACGTCATATCCCTTGCTGAGATGCAGGCGTCCGACGCTGCCGACAAGCCGTGTTTCGCGCGGCAAATTCAACTGCGCACGAAGGTCGATGCTCTCGGGGGACTTGACGTCGGGCAGCCAGTTGGAAATCAGCGCCGACTGGCCGTCATATTTGCCAAGCCGCGTCGACTGGGCGGCATTGACGCAGATCACCCCGTCGAGACGGGCATGCTGTTTGGCTTTGTAGCCAACATGCAGGGTCGCGATCCGGGCGACGCTGTCGGGCGCTGCGGCAAGCGCCTTGCAGCCATGGCTGAGATGCCCATGGCCGATCTCGATCCCTGTCCGCCCAGCCAGCCACCTGATCCTGAGACCACGCAGGAACGGCATCGAAAATCCGTGGAAAATAACCTTCTCGGAAAGCAACCCCGCCATCGGCGAGCCGTATCGCCCGGCAACGTGCACCTCGTGCCCAAGAGCAGCCTGCCCATTGGCGAGGTCAACGCAGTATCGTTCCGATCCCGCAACTCTGGAAGAGAACAAGACATGCAGAATTTTCAACTTGGGAGATGCTACCGGATCGGCAGCCGTATAGGCACGCGGGTGCAACTCACCCACGAAATCATTTCGAGCGCTCAAGATACACCTCAGACCGATGGCCGATCGAGTTGAGATGTTTGCCGAACACTGCTCGATAGCTTCTGGCGATGATCTACATTGCGGAAGCATTACCGACAAGACTGGCTAAGCATACAGAATCGTAAGCTTTTACGCCACAGAACAACCATTTTTGGGGTAACTTGCTGAAGTAGCTCTGAAAAAATTGCGGCAGTATTATGCATGACTGAAACAGCGATGAAACAGCCTGCTAAAGTGCCAAAAAAAGTCTTGAGACAAACTTTGCGGACAACAGCAAAGCCGCCGCCTCACACCCGACCTTCGGTCCGGCACTTTATTTTTTCAATGCGTAGTTGATTCTGCGGACCGTCTCGGCGATGCGGATCGCATAGGTCGGCAACCGCCTCCACCAGGGAAATTTGGTTTCCCTGTAGACGGATCGTGTGCCGATATTCGAGCCGCCCTCTTTCACATCGGCCACATTCCGACGGGTCGTATAGATCCGCGCTCGGGATGCCCAGCCCCGCTCCAATTCGATATCCCAGGGAAACCGCATGACGGCGATCTGCTTGAGGAGCTTCAGGGCGCCCATCCGCGTCACCGCATAGCAGGCGGCCGACCCTTGAGGACCATGCGTCGCCCGGCCGATCTCATCGCCCGCCGCCGAGGTGGCGACAGGCCTGAAGCCGACGGTGCGGTGATTCAAGAGCTTGATCACATCGGCGCCGGGAATCGCCGCGAGTGCGGCCTCGGCGCGCGCAACGAGATCGGCAGACAAAATGACATCGTCCTCGACGATGATGCAGGCGGCTTCACCCGTTTCCAGAAAGGCCGAGAGCACCTTCAGGTGGCTTCGGTAGCAGCCATATTCGCCCGGCAGCATGGTCCGGCCATTGTTGCGCTGGAAGGCGCGCTCATCACAGGCCACGCGCTGATCCGCGGCAACCTCTCGCCCATCGACGCCGGCAATGCGAACAAGGTCGAACTGCAAGGATCTGGCCTGATCGGAGAGAGCATTCCACCGATCCGTGGACCGGTCCAGATTGATCACATAAATATTGATGCTCATCGTCCAACCAAGGTTCTGCTGCTCGAGGCCGCCACGGGCGCCCTGCATCGGGATTACGCTTTCCATCAAAAATGCTCGCCTAGCACTTCCCCCGCCAGTTGTGCAACCTGCCGTTCCGGCATTGCGGCAACGTCAGCGACGAATTTCGCTTATTCGGCCAGGAGGCAACCCGCATCATGGGGTCGGCAAAGCGCGCACGTCGATGACATCGGCTTGAATTGCCGGCCGAGAGTCTCTAGCAATCTCACCTGTCGATCAGCCCTTCAGGACGCCCAGCTTGCTCGCCTTCCCCTTCTCCTTAAACGATCCCATCCAGCATCATGGCCCGCTTCCGAAAACTTCCGACGTCGTCATTATCGGCGGCGGCGTCATCGGTGTGACGACGGCGCTGTTTCTGGCCAAGCGCAACATCTCCGTGACGCTCATCGAGAAGGGACGCATCGCCGCAGAGCAATCCTCGCGCAACTGGGGCTGGATCCGCAAGCAGGGCCGCGATGGCGACGAGTTGCCCATCGTCATCGAGGCCTGCCGCCTGTGGAAGGAGCTCGCGGCAGAATGCGGCGAGGATATCGGCCTTACCGAGACCGGCGTTACCTATCTCGCCAACTCCGACAAGCAGATGGCCGGCTTCGAAACCTTCATGAAGCTCGCGAACACCTACGACCTCGACACCCGCCTGCTCGACAGCGGCCAGACGGCCTCCCTCTTCAAAGGCATGTCCCGCAAATTTGCGGGATCGATGACGACACCCTCGGACCTGCGCGCCGAACCGTGGCTCGCCGTCCCCGCGCTTGCCCGGCTCGCCGCAAGGCTCGGCGTGACGATCATCGAAAACTGCGCGGCGCGAACCCTCGATATATCGGCCGGCAAAGTGAGCGGTGTATGGACCGAGGCCGGCCGCATCGGGACATCCACAGTACTCGTCGCAGGCGGCGCCTGGTCGTCGCTCTTCCTCAGAAACCACGGCGTCTCCATTCCGCAGCTTGCTGTCCGCGCCACCGTCGCCGCAACCGAACCTCTGGCTGAAATTCACGCCGGTGCCGCAGCCGGAGCCGATGTCGCCTTCCGCCGCAGGCAGGACGGCGGCTACACGCTGGCGCCGGCAAGCCACCGCCTCTATCTCGGCCCCGACACCTTCCGCCACGCCACGAAATACCTGCCAACCCTCATGTCCCACCCCTTCGGCACCCGCTATTCGCCCGCAGCCCCCGAAGGCTTCCCGGACAGCTGGTCGACCCCGCGCAATTGGACTGCGGATGCCGAGAGCCCCTTCGAACGGATGCGCGTGCTGAACCCCGCTCCCGAACAATCCAGCCTCGATGCGATCAGCCGCGATTTCCAGCGCCTCTTCCCGCAATTCGAAACCGTGCGCCTGAAGACGACCTGGGCCGGCATGATCGACGCCATGCCCGACATCGTGCCGATCGTCGACCGCGTGCAGGCCATTACCGGCCTCTTAGTCGCCACAGGCATGAGCGGCCACGGCTTCGGCATCGGCCCGGGCATCGCCCGCGTGGTCTCCGACCTGATCCAGGGCAACGCTCCCGGCCACGATCTCCACCGCTTCCGGCTCTCGCGCTTCAGCGACGGCAGCCGCATCCGGCCGGGGCCGGCGATCTGAGCTGACGCGAAGCCTGCGCGCCATCATGGACTGCGGCTGTGCGCCAGAATTGTCCGGGAGTTTCCATACCCGCCAGTCAGCGCAATGGGTTGAAGACGGACGTACATAAGATTTTAATCACGGCCTTAGATCGTTATTCAACCCTCACGGGTATATTCCCTCGCATCTTCGCGTTTGCAAGGCTTCAGCGTAATGACGATTTTCGGCCAATCCCGCTTGGGGCGAATTGCTTATGCCATCCTGCTCATCATGATGTTCGGCTTCGATTTCGCCAAAGATCCGATAGAGCACTTTATGATCTCCCAGCAGGATGAGGCAGCCCGCCAGTTGATGGCTCCACGTCCCGCCAAGGCCGGCTCGTCGCCAGCTGCCAGCCAAGCCGTCAATGCCAGGACCGTCACAGGCCAGAACACCAATGGCCAAGCCATCAACGGCAGGCCCATGCCGTTGATGTTCAAAGGGCAGGAGGAAATGATCAAGAAGATGGCGGCCTCCGGCCGGGGGCCGACGTCAGAGGAGATGGCGAAGCTGCGCGCAACCACGGTGGTAGGCGCCACGCAGATGATGATGGGCGGCGGCTCGACCGACAAGGAAACGGCAAGCCTCGTTGCACGGCGATCCACGTTCGAAATGCTCTACATCCTCGCGGCAATCGCGATGACTGCGGTCACTATCATCGGACTTCTTTACATTGTGTCGAGCCGCCTGCGCGACATCGGTTGGCCAGAATACCTGCTGTGGGCATTTCTCGCGCCGGTATTTCTCCCGAAGTTCATCGCCATCCCGCTTCCGGCAGTCGCGATCCAGGGCATTGCCGTGTTCTTTTACGGTGCGCTCCTCATTCTTGCATTCATCCCGAGCGGCGGTTTCGGCCCTCCCGCCTACCGCGTCGCGACGCCGCCTCGCGTGGCGGTCAAGCGCAAGCCCGGCCAATTCGGCAGGCTCGGCACCGAGTAGCAGCGCGCCTGCCTGTCTTCCCTCGCCCTTGCAGTCGAGGACGCTTCAGCCCTACCTCCGCCTCGCGATGAAAACCGACGTCGTCATATTCCTGGTGACGACACCGCCAAAATCGGCCCTTGCCAGTTCTTCCAACGCATTCAGCAGCTTTTCGCGCTTCTCCGCTTCCAATGCCACGACATTCGAATAGGTCGCGTAAAGTCGCCGCACCGCAGGCGGATCGAGCGTCAGCGTCCACTCGAACATGACAGGCGGCTCGCACTGAAACGAGGCCTCCTCAAAATCCCTGAGCCGGGCCTCGCTATCGAGCCCGTGAGGCGTCAGCGTCGTCCCTCCACCGGACGGGCTTGCGCGATGCCCGGCAAAGAGATGCGCGCTCGCCTCGTGAAAGGGGTCGGGCCTGATATTGTCGCCAAAGACGTTCCAGATCAGCGCCACAGCACCGCCATCGCGAAGCAGCGCATGGATACGCCGCAGCGCCGGAACGGCATCAAGCCAATGAAATGCCGTAGCGCTGACGACGAGGTCGTAGGACTGCGGAGCCTCGTCCAGCTCTTCAAAGGGCTGCTCGATCACCTCGAATTCGGAGCGGCGCAGTCGCGTACGCAGGAATTCCGCAAGCCTCCTGTCCGGCTCGACGGCGAGCAGCCGCTGTGGCCCATGGTCCAGAAGATGTTCCGTGGCAAGTCCGGTTCCCGCGCCGATCTCCAGTATCGAGATACCGCATCGCAATCCGGCACGCTGCCGCAACACATCCCACACCGCCGGCGGATAAGGTGGCCGGGCTAACTGATAGTTTTCGGGGCTAAGTCCAAAGGCTTCCCGGCCAAATGAACGGGCAAGGGTATCACCGGACATGACGATCTCCGCGCTGATCGGCGTAGACCTATCCCATTCGGCAGGAAAGCGCACCCGTTAACCAAGCAGCGACACCGCACCGCTGGCGATATCATAGCGCGCCGCGACGACCTTGAGTTTCCCTTCCCTGGTGGCCCCTCCAATGACGGTCGAGCTTCGGCTGATCAGCGTTGCCTTCATCCTGGCATTCGCATCGATGGCCGCGTCGAGATCGTTCCCAGCCGCATTCACCGCCGGCCAGATCGGCGCATAGAGGGCACCGATCTGGCCGGGCACGGCCTTGCCGTCGATGGTCGCCTTCACCGCACCGCAATTGCTGTGGCCGAGCACCATCAGAAGCCGGGCGCCAAGAACGGCAACGCCATATTCGAGGCTGGCGATGATCTCGGGCGTGGCGATATTGCCCGCGACACGCACCACGAAGAGCTGGCCGATGCTCTGATCGAAGACGAACTCCACCGGCACGCGTGAATCGGCGCAGGAGAGCACCGCCGCGAAAGGCTCCTGCTTCTCCGCCGTCTTCGCCTTGAGGATGGAAAGGTCTTCATTGAGAGACTGGAGACGCCCTTCGATGAAGCGCCTGTTTCCATCCATCATCGCCTTCAGCGCATCATCGGGCGCCATTGTGCTCTGTGCCGATGCCGGCTCGGCGGATGAGACGGCAGCCGCCAGCGCAGCACCTCCCAACGCGCTGCACAGGAAGCGGCGCCGTCCCTGGTCCGCTGTTGCATCAGGACAACCACCGCAGCCGCAAGCCACGCCGGGATGTTGCATAAAACCGTGCATTTTCCCCTCCCAAAATCGACAATGCCCAACCCGAGCCCTGTTCCCACATGGCAACGCGAGCGCCCGCCTTGCGCAAGTCGCCCAAACGGGTGAGGTGCGAACCGGTCTTTGCCCGCGCATCGCACGCCCCATTTCCCGGAATATTTCGCGACGCGAACACCTTGAGGCCATCGATGGCTTGTCCTCCCACCGGCACCTGATGCATCGAAAGACACGTCGGGGAGATGGGGCAAGCCAATGACACCAGGCATCATCCTGTTGCTGTTTGTATCAGGCATAGCCGGCGGGGTGATCAATGCGCTCGCCGGCGGCGCCACGCTGCTCACTTTCCCCGCCATGCTTGCCGCCGGCCTGCCGCCGGTGACCGCCAATGCCTCGAATGCGGTGGCGATCGTGCCGGGCCATCTGCTCGCCGTCCTCGCCGATCGCCGCAAGGTGCTGCCGCTTGACGGGAAGCTCGGTGCTTCCGTTGTCGTCTGCCTCATCGGCGGCGCCGTCGGCGCGCTCCTACTGCTCGCCTTGCCCGACCGGCTCTTCGTTCTGCCCGTTCCAGCCCTGATCGGCATCGCCACCCTGCTCTTCCTCTTCTCGCCCCGCATCGCCGCCTGGGCGGAGGCAAGACGCGGCGATGCCGAGCCGTCGCGCGGTCTCGGCCTTTCCGTGCTGGGCCTCTCGTCGATCTATGGCGGCTTCTTCGGCGCCGGCCTCGGCGTCATCCTGACGGCGGTTCTCTCGATTGCCGATCCCAACGACATCCGCCGCGTCAAGGCGCTGAAAAATCTGCTCGCGACCTCGGTCAGCATGGCAGCCATCGTCATCTTCATCGCTGAAGGCGCCGTCCACTGGCCTGAGACGTTGACGATGCTGTCAGGCGCGCTCGCAGGCGGCTATCTCGGCGGCTATCTTGTGCGCGTGCTGCCGGCAGGTGTGGTCCGCTGGTTCGTCATCGTCACCGGGACAGTCATGACCGTCGTCTATGCTGTCAAATATTGGAGCTGAGCTCCTCTCCTTCATCTCCGCCGCCACAGCCGCTTCAACCCTTGCCACCGTTTGAGAAGACGGATCACGATCGGCGGCGGGATTTTCCTGTGGTCGGCAATCGTCCCCTGCCGCGTGACAGGCGCTCGGGGATCGAGCAGGAAGGCCACCATCACGCAGGCGCTCGTCGCCTCTGCGGCCAATATCTCCTCCGACAGCAGCAGCCCTTGCTCGCCTTCGTCAAACGCCTGCCCGCCGGCGCGAACCACGCCGCTGAACACATAGAAATACAGGTCGCACCCCGGCTTAAACGGGAAGTCCACTCGAGCGCCGGCCTCCAGCCGGATATCGAAGAAATCGATCCGGTTGCGAACGAAGAAAGGCGCATCGCCCCCTTCCGGCCCGACAAGGTGCCGCCAGCGATTGGGCGCGCTGTCAGGCATCACCCCATGCTGGATGCCGGGTTCGAGATCGACAGCATCGGGTCGCACCAGGATCTGCAGCATGCGCAGCGGCGGATCGGAGGCCAGCGTCTCCTCGGAATGCCAGAAGCTGCGCCCGGCATTCATCACCATCAGATGCCCGCTGTCGCAAACCAGCCGGCCGCGCGCCCTGTCTTCATGGCGCATCACGCCATCAGGCACCCAGGAGATGATCTCATCGTTGCGGTGCTCGTGCATGGCAACCAGCCGGCCCGGATGCAGGACGGTTTCGACCACCATCGCCAGCGGCCCATGCCCGTGATCCCCAGGTTTCGGCTTTACCCATCCGGGCATGTTGATATGTACGACAAACCCTCCCATGTCGCGCACGACGAAGGTTCGTTCCGCCTTTAGCAGCATTGCATCCTCCTTGCCTGCAAGCAGTGACGATACCCGCCCATTAGCGCCCCGATCCCATCAGAGGTCAATCAAGCGGCCTGCCATTGACCTGTCCCGCCCCGGCCTTAAATGCCTGCGCCGTACGCGCAACAAGGAAACCCATCGTGAGCAATGACAACACAATCCCGTTCCGGCGCCCTGACGCCCTCGCCAGATTTGCGAAGTCCCCTCTCGTCGCAGCCCGCTATGGCGGCGCAGATGAAGCGCGGCTCGCGGCATTCGAAACGCGCCACGAGATCAGTCTGTCCGAAGGCTATCGCGATTTCCTGATGCGGGAAAACGGCCTCGACTATCACATTCCCCACACCACCATCGCCACGCTGCCCGCAGAGGCGCAGAGCGATGCCTTCGTTCTCTCGGACATCAATACGCTGTTTGGCATCGGCAACGGGCATCCCTATTTCGATCTCGAGGAACTCGCCCCGGACATGGATTTCCACGATTACGGTTTCACCCCCTTCGCACATGTCGTCGGCCTCGGCGGCGACTTCTCCACCCTCGTCGAAATCACCGAAGGCAAACATGCAGGCGCGATCATGTACACCGATGGCGAGCTTTTCCATGGCATGCGCAGCGATGGCATCGGCGGAAAATCCGCTGACGAAGCGATCGATGATTTCATCGAGAACGGTTACTACTATCCGATCGCGACAAACCTCTCCGACCTCTTCGAAAAATACGCCCGGCTGAGCTGAGGCTCGCGCCGATCATTGGCAATCTCGTTGACAGGGTTCGGTCAGGCGGCCGATATCAGGCCTAACGCGTTTTCTGATACCGGCCGGTTTCAAGCTTCGACAGCAACGCGACGACGGCCTCATCCACGCCCTGCTTCGCAGTGTCGATAGTGATGGGGCTCTGTCCCCAATCTTCGTAATCGCGTGCGGTTACGTCTTCCCAGCGAGGCTTTACCAGCCCCGGAATATCGCTTGCGCGCGTTTCCACCCGTCGACGATGTTCATCCCGGTCCGAGCAGATGATTTCGATCTCAACGGCCGGCACACCTGATCGCGCTGCGACCGACAGCCAGGCATCCCGTGTCACTTTCAGGGGATTGACGGAGTCCGCAACGACAATCTTGCCAAGCGCGAGATTGTCTTCGGCGACCCCGTATCCGACCATGTAGCCTGCCGGACCGACCTGCGAGCTCAACATGCCCGAAGCCCGTATGTTCTGTTCGATCGTGTCGACGCGCAGATATACGGCCCCGAGTTCCCTCGCCAGGGCACGCGAAATCGTCGTCTTCCCCGAGCCGGGCAAACCGCCGAAAATGATCAGCATGAATAGGCACCTCCCGCTTGCTGATGAACCCCGTGGATCCTAGAGGAGATTCCTGATCCTGGAATATCCGGCCGATCTTTTTGCCGGCGCCCATCATGTCCGGAGAATGAGGCCGCGAGGGCCGCTCTCGCGTGATGAAGCAGGTGAGATACACTTCCGGGCCTGGTGCACCGGCCGCTGGCCCGGAACCCCGTCAGGTGGGAACGCTGAGCCCCACCTTGATCCTGTCCATGGCAACGAATGTCCGGAACCGCTTTACATTGTTGTTGCCGAAGAACAGGCGCCGCGTCAGCGCCTCGTAATCGGCCATCGAGGGCACGACGATGACGAGCACGAAATCGGCCTCGCCCGTCACGTAATAACACTGCTGGATTTCCGGCGAGGCGGCGAATTCGCGCTTGGCCTGCTCGATCTGTTCCGCCGTTTCGCTGATGACCTCGACCTCGACGAAGATGGTGATCGCCTGCCCAACGGCGGCTGGATCGATGACGGCGACATTGGCTCGGATCACGCCCTCCTCCGTCATGCGCTTGATGCGCCGCTGCACCGCCGGGGCCGAAAGATTGACCGCCTCGCCGATCGTGCGCTGCGGCGTGGTATTGTCGCGCTGCAGGATCTCGAGGATTTTTCGGTCGAAGGCATCGAGTTGTGCCGGCATGGCAGGCTCCACGAAACAAACTTGCAAAACAGGCGCCGAATATCAGCGCCTTTTTCGTGCCCGCTGCAATATGTTTTCACCAGACAGCAAGCGAGGCCACAATGTTTATCCTCAACAGCAATGCGGACTATCGACGCCCGCTCGTAACGGGCGATGCGGAAACGCTCGGCCTCGCCGCAGCGGAAAGCGTGGAGCGCCACCTGCACTTTCGCGAGAACCACGCCGAAACGCCGCTCACCGCCCTGCCCGCCCTCGCGGCCGCAACGGGTGTAGCCACCATCCATGTGAAGGATGAGGGCCACCGCCTCGGGCTCGGCAGCTTCAAGGCGCTCGGCGGCGCCTACGCCGTCATCCGCCTCGTTCTCGAAGAAGCCGAAGCAAGGCTCGGGCGGCCGGTCGATATGGCCCAGCTGCAGTCTCCCGACGTCAGGAAAATTGCCGAAACTATGTGTTTTGCCTGCGCCACTGATGGCAACCACGGCCGCTCGGTCGCCCAAGGTGCGGGGCTCGTCGGTGCGCGGTCGGCAATCTTCGTCCACGCCGGCGTCAGCGATGAGCGCGTGGCGGCGATCGCCCGCTTCGGGGCCGAGATGATCCGGGTGGCGGGAAGCTACGACGACTCCGTGAAGGAAGCAGCGCGCGTGGCGAAAGAGCGAGGCTGGACCATCGTATCAGACACCTCCTGGCCGGGTTACGAGCGCATCCCCGGCCTCGTCATGCAGGGCTATACGGCACTGGTGCGCGAAGCGCTCAGGCAGCTGCCGGCCCCACCGACCCATGTCTTCATCCAGTCCGGCGTCGGCGGCATCGCCGCTGCCATCGCTGGTCATCTGGCCATCGCGCTCGGCGATCAGCGCCCCGTCTTCACTGTCGTCGATCCCGCCCGCGCCGCCTGCCTGTTCGAGAGCGCGCGTGCCGGCCATCCCGTCACCGTGCCGCATGGCGGACCAACCGTCATGGCGATGCTCGAATGCTACGAGCCGTCGCTGGTCGCCTGGCGCATCCTCTCGCGCGTTGCCGATGCCTTCATGACTGTCGATGAGGAGGATGCCGTCGCCATCATGAAGCGCCTTGCTGATCCCGTCGGCGGCGATCCCGTCATCATTGCCGGCGAAAGCGGCGGCGTCGGCCTTGCCGGTCTTCTGAAGGCGGTTGCCGATCCCACGATAAAGGCCGCCCTTTCCATCGGCCAGGACTCCCGCATCTTCGTCGTCAATACCGAGGGCGCCACCGATCCCGGCAAATATCAGGAGATTGTCGGGCTTTCGCCTGAAGACGTCAGGGCGCGAGGTGCAGCATGAGCAACCTTTCCGTAGACAGCGTCCGGCTGCTCGGCCGGCTCCGCGAACTCGGCGGCATCGGCCGCGATGCCGATGGCCGGCTGGTGCGCCTTGCCGCATCCGATACGGACAGAGAGGGCCGTGACCGGCTTGGCCGTTGGATCGAGGCGGCCGGTCTCGAACTCGCCATCGACCGGATCGGCAATATCTTCGGCATCTGGGCACCCGAAGGCACGGCCGGCCGCGCGCCGCTGATGCTCGGCTCGCATATCGATACGGTCATCAATGCCGGCATCTATGACGGCTGCTACGGCGTGATTTCCGGCCTCGAAGTCATCGAGACGCTGAAGGAGGAGGGCTTCATTCCCACCCGCCCCATCGTCGTTGCCGCCTTTACCAATGAGGAAGGCGTGCGTTATGCGCCCGATATGATGGGCTCCCTCGTCTATGCCGGCGGGCTGGATATCGATGCAGCCCTTGCAACAACAGGAACCGACGGGCCACTGCTCGGTGACGAGCTCAAAGGCATCGGCTATGCCGGCGACAAGGAGCCGGGCTTCCTGACGCCGCATGTCTATATCGAGCTCCATATCGAGCAAGGCCCGGTGCTGGAGCGCGAGGGCTTATCCATCGGCGCAGTGGAAAACCTGCAGGGCATTTCCTGGCAGCGGGTGACGATCGAGGGTGACGCCAACCATGCCGGCACGACGCCGATCTCCATGCGCCGCGATGCCGGCCATGCGGCTGCCCGCGTCGTCACCTTCCTGCGTGAGCGCGCCAGGGCCTCGAACACACCGACGGTCGCGACAGTCGGCTGCATGGAATTCCAGCCCAACGCCATCAACGTCATCCCCTCGAAAGCGATCTTCACCGTCGATCTGCGCGATCCCGACGAGGCGAGGCTGAGAGAGGAAGAGGCAGCCCTTGCCCGCTTCCTCGAAATGCTCTCCGCCGAAGAGAACGTGACCGTTACGGTAGAGCGGCTGGCCCGCTTCGAGCCGGTCACATTCGACGAGCGCATTGTCACCGAAATCGAAACGGCAGCCAAGGCGCGTGCGCTCCCCTGCCGGCGCATGACATCAGGCGCCGGCCATGATGCGCAGATGATCGCCCGCATTGCGCCTGCAGCGATGATCTTCGTGCCGAGCCGGGGTGGCATCAGCCACAATCCCAGGGAATTCACTGCCGATGATGATATCATCGCCGGCGCCGACATCCTGCTCGATGTGACGAGCAAGTTGACGCTAGAGGAATAGCCGATGGATCTCGATCGACTGGTCTCCGACATGCGGCAATGGCGCCGCCATCTCCACGCCCACCCAGAATTCGGCTTCGAGGAAAGGCAGACCTCCGCCTTCGTCGCCGGGAAGCTGCGCGAATTCGGGCTCGACGATGTCGCGGAAGGTGTCGGCGGCACAGGCGTCGTCGGCACGCTGAAACGAGGCAGCGGCAACCGCTCGATTGCGCTACGCGCCGACATGGACGCCCTGCGCATTCCGGAACAATCAAGCCTGCCCTATGCCTCAGGCAACCCCGGCGTCATGCACGCCTGCGGCCATGATGGCCACACCGCCATGCTGCTCGGCGCCGCCAGGATGCTTGCCGAAGACAACGGCTTTGACGGCACGGTGCGCTTCATCTTTCAGCCCGCCGAGGAATGGGGCAAGGGCGCACTCGCCATGATCGAGGACGGCATTTTCGAGCGCTTTCCTTTCGATGAGATCTATGGGCTTCACAATATGCCGGGCCTTCCCGTCGGCCATTTCCAGACCCGCCCCGGCGCCTTCATGTCGGCGGAAGATAATTTCGAGATCGTCCTGCGCGGCACCGGCGGCCACGCCGCCCGCCCGCACGCGACAAACGAAGTGCTCGTCGCCGCCTGCGCTCTTGTCCTGAACCTGCAGACCATTGTTTCCCGCCGCCTCGACCCGACCGATATCGGCGTCGTCTCCGTCACCGAACTGCTGACCGACGGCACCCGCAATGCCCTGCCCGGCCTCGCCCGCATCCTTGGCGACGCCAGGAGCTTCCACCCCGAAGTCAGCGCCGAAATCGAAAAGCAGATGCGGGTAATCGCAGAAGGTACCGCGCGCACCTACAATCTCTCTGCCGAGATTACCTACACCAGGGAATTCGTCCCCCTGCTCAACGACCCCGCCCTTACTGAAGAGGCCTTCGCAGCCGCCCGCGACGTCTTCGAGCCCGACAGCATCGAAATCCGAAAAGAGCCGATGACGGCATCGGAGGATTTCGCCCGCTTCCTCGATACCATCCCCGGCTGCTTCGTCTTTCTCGGCAATGGCAGAAACTCCGCCCCCCTGCACAACCCGACCTTCGATTTCAACGACGATGGCCTTCTCTACGGTGCGAAGTTCCATGCGAGCATCGTCCGCCATCGCCTTCCACACGCTGACCGGAAATAACGAATTGTGGGCATCGGATTAAAAGTGGATTGCCGAACTCCTCTTTAACGCCTAAAGCGACTTCGCCTAGTCTGTGGAGGATACGCAATGGTGCCCAACGTCCGTAAATTTGCAACTCTCATCAGCCTCTTGTCCGTGATGGTGAGCGCCCCCGTGTTCGCTGAGGATGGTAAGACCTTCTCGGTAACCGACGACCGCGGCGTCACGGTCGAGGTTCCCGTCCAGCCCAAGCGGATCGCAGCGATTTCCTATTTCGCAGATGACGTCGCCCTTGCTCTCGGCATCAAGCCCGTGGCCAGCACCTACATGACAAAAGGGCGCGAGCCGGACTTTCTTCTCGGCCTGACTGCCGGCATGAAGCAGATTGGCCAGCGGGCAAAACCCAATCTCGAACTTCTGTCCGAAGCAAAGCCCGACCTGATCGTGGCTATCCGCCGCTACACAGTGGGCAACGCGCCGCAGCTCGAGAAGATCGCCCCCTATGTCGCCTACAATATGGAACTGCTTGACGGGAGCGACCGCGAGATCGCCGAGCTTTCGAAAATCCTCGGCAACCCGGCGCGCGGCGTTCAATTGAACAAGGAATTCCGGGAACATCTCGCAGACTATGCCGCCAAGGCCCCGAAGGATGTCCATCCTCGTTTCGCGATCATGTGGGGTGGTGAAACGCCATTCGCATTCCACACTGAAAACACCTCCGCCTCGATCCTGGCAGCCATCGGAGGCGACAATATCGCCGGCAACATGACGCCGGGCGGTGAGTTCGGCATCGATCTCAGCCTGGAAACCATGCTGGAGAAGGACCCGGAAGTCCTCTTCATCTACGATTCAGGTCCCGACCGGCCGCATGAAAACAACCCGATCTGGCAGGAATTGACTGCCGTGAAGAACAAGCGGGTGTTCTATGTCGGCGACCAGTGGGTCGAAACGAACGGCCCCATCGCCCGCGAGGTCGTGCTGCGCGAAGCGGCTCACTACCTCTATCCGGAGGCGTTCCCGGCAGTGGACGTGCGAGCGGAAGCCGCCAAGATCATTCCGGCCGAAGCACAGAAATAACGAATTGATCGCGACGACGATGAACGCTCGCAAATCCTCTGTTGCCATTGGGTTCGTCGTCGCCGCGACACTGCTGATTGTCCTGGTGGGCTTGCTGCCGGGCGCAAAGATGCTCTCCTTCGAAACCGTGCTGCGCGTGCTCTTTGCCCCGGATGCAAAGATCGACTCGATCCTCGTCTGGACCTTGAGATTGCCGCGCAGCCTTGCGGCCGCCGTCGCGGGCGCAGGTCTTGCCGTGTCGGGCTATCTTCTGCAGTCGTTGACGCGCAATCCGCTCGCCGATCCCGGCATCACCGGCGTCACCGCCGGCGCTGTCGCGCCGATCGTCGGAAGCTTCGTTCTCCTGCCCTGGATCTCGTCCGCTTACTACCCCTTCATTGGCCTCGCCGGCGGGCTCACTGCTGCTTCGGTCACCTTCTGGGTAGCCAGAGGCGGAAACGGACGCCCCCTGCACCTGGCGCTCGGCGGCGTCAGCGTTTCGCTCTTCCTTGGCGCCATCACGATCTATGTCCTGCTGCTCGCGGGCCCGCAGTCGACCGCCCTTCTCTTCTGGTTATCAGGAGGCTTCCAGGGCCGCACATGGTCGCACCTCATCCATATGCTCCCATGGATCGGCATCGGCGTCATCGGAGCACTGTTGCTGCACCGGGTCATCGCAATGTTTGCGCTGAGCGAGCACGCGGCCGCGGCCATGGGGCTGCAGCTCAATGTCTGGAAGCCCGTTCTGCTTGTTCTCGCCATTTGTCCCGTGGCCGGCGTCGCCCCGGTGGCCGGCCCGGTCGCCTTCGTCGGCCTTGCGGCCCCGCACATCGCTCGTCTTCTCAAGCCGCAGGGCACGGTCTGGGAGATCGCGCTCACGGCGGCAACAGGAGCATTCATCGTGACCTGCGCGGATCTGTTTGCCCGGACGATCGCCATTCCCAAGGAATTGCCGGTCGGCATCATCACCGCGCTCCTTGGCGGGCCGATCTTCGTCTACCTGATCCAGCGCGGTCGCCTCGACTTCCAGCGGGACAGCGCATGACGATGGCGTCCCCGACACAGACGCGATCGACCGCCTGGCTGCTGCCGTCAGGCCTTGCGCTCGTCCTCCTGTCTCTTGCCGCCGCGGTCTTTCTGGGCGTGGTGGATATTCCTGCCGCAGATATCGTCGCGGCCCTGACCGGACACGGATCCCCGGAAGCCCGTTCGATCATCATCGATATCCGCCTGCCGAGGATCGTCACCGGCATATTGGCGGGCATTCAGTTCGCCGTCGCAGGCCTCCTGCTGCAAACCATAACCCGGAATCCTCTCGCCGACCCTTCCCTGATGGGCGTCTCGCAGGGTGCGACGCTGACGGTGACGATATTCCTGCTGTTCACCGTCTATATCTTCAACCCGGGCTCGAACACGCTCGCCGAACTGCCGATCGCATGGCTGCCGACGGCCGGCCTGGCGGGCGGTCTGGCGGCAGGCGGGATCATTTATCTGCTGGCCTTTCGGCTCGATCTCAGCCCGCTCCGGATCACCCTCTGCGGCATTGCGATCGGAGCGGTTCTGCATGCGCTCGCCATTGGATTGATCGCGGGCTGGGGCTCGGCGCGGATAGAAATCATCCTCGAATGGCTCGCGGGCAGTCTCTATGCCCGCACCTGGGATCACGCGCTCTTTCTCCTGCCGTTCACGATATCAGGTCTTGCCGTCCTGCCCTTCATCTATCGCCCGTTGGTCCTGCTGCAGCTCGATGCCTCGGTCGCCGCCTCCTTCGGTCTTTCTTACCGCAGGCAATTCTCCCTGGTGCTTCTGGTGTCCTGCATCCTTGCGGCAAGCGCGGTCGGCGCAGTCGGCCCGATCATCTTCATCGGGCTTGTCGTTCCCCACCTCGCCCGCTTCCTTGCCGGACGCCACTTCCCGCTGGTCATTCCCCTGACGATCGTTCTCGGCGCAGTTCTCGTCACGCTCGGCGATCTCGTTGGCCGCCTCGTCGGGCACGCCGAAGAGATCCCGATCGGCGTGGTCACTGCATTCCTCGGCGTGCCCGTTCTTCTTGCCCTTCTCCGCAAAGTTCCTTGAGATCGCCCATGCCGCTGAGCTGTTCGCAACTATCCGTTCTCTATGGTCGCCGAAAGGCGCTCAGCGAGTTTCGGCTATCCATGGAAAAAGGCGAAATCCGTGCGCTGATCGGCCCCAATGGCTCAGGCAAGAGCACCGCGCTGCAGGCGCTCGCCGGGCTGATCAAACCGGCGGAAGGATCTGCTGCGATCGAGAATGTGTCCGTCGCTTCGATGTCACGGCGCGCCATCGCCAGGAAGCTTGCCTTCCTGCCGCAGCAGCCTTCGGCCCCCGACGAGATGACCATTGCACAGCTCGTGCGCCAGGGCCGGTTTTCCCATGTCGGCCTGTTTCGCTCCTATGACGGCAAGGACGAAAAAGCCATCGAATGGGCGCTCGACAGTACCGGTCTTACGAGCCTGGCAGAGAGGGCGCTACGGGAGCTGTCCGGAGGCGAGCGCCAGCGGGCATGGATATCGGCGGCCCTTGCGCAGGAAGCCGGCATCCTGCTCCTCGATGAGCCAACCTCCTTCCTCGACATCGGCTATCAGGTCGAGATCCTCGATCTCATCCACCGCCTCAGCCGCGAAAAGGGCGTCACGATCGTCATGGCGATCCACGACATCAACCAGGCCATCGCCGTCAGCGACCGCATTTCACTTCTCGAGCGCGGAGAATTGCGTTTCGATGGCGAGCCGAGAGCGCTCGCAGAAAGCGGCCTGATCGAAAAAACGTTCCGGGTCAAAGGGCGGTTCGTCGAGGTCGATCCCGACAAGCCGCCGCATTTCGACGTCGAGCTTACGCGGTTTGCCCGTCCGGGCGCTTGACGAGCCGGAAGACGATCTTGGTCTGGGTGTAATAATCCAGCGCATCGGCAAAATCGGGTGTCCAGCCATCCTCTACGAAGGGGATGAAACCGTCATATTCCAGCTTCCTGCCGGAGACCTGGAAGCCTGCCTTGGCAAACGCGCGTCCGTAGTCGGTGATCGAGCGATCCTGCACCACCGTGTTCGTCCGCTTGGCGACAAGCTCACGCCATTTCGGCCAAAGTGGATTGTCGGTATGGCATCCGGTCACCGCATAATAGACGCCGCCCGGCTTCAGCGACTTCCAGATATCGGCAGCGTGTGCATCGATGTCCTCGACGAGATAGATGACCTCGTGGCTGATCGCCAGATCGAACTCCTCCACCCATCCGTCGAGTGTTCCGCCGACCGCATGCTGCACAGGAAGGTTGCCCTTGAGCGCTTCGGCCTTGGCGACTGATTGCTCGGCGATATCGATGCCCAGCGCCTTGCGAAACGGCCGGATGGCATAGAGGTGCCGCAGGAGACCGCCCTGATTACAGCCGAAATCGAGAACGCTTTTTTCCGAAAGGTCACGCTCGGTGATGATGTCGATGAGGTGTCGCCAGATCGGCGCATGCCCATCCGCCATCCGGTCTTCTGCGTCGGGATCGACATACCAGGTGGTTATGGTTTTGCGGGCATCATTGCTCATTGTTTCTCCGACGCGTTCATTCGAATGGGAAGTTCATAAAGCGGCGAAGACGGTGTGAAAAGGTCAGTTGCTTCCCACTCCGGCTCGAATGACGTTTCGCACTAACGTCATCAGCAGTCTTGTTCCTCAAACCTCCTGCCCTAATTCCTTGACTGATTTAGGAGACAGTATGGACCAAGTTTTGAACAAGAAGGCACAGACCGGAGTCGAAGGACTGGACGATGTATTGTTCGGCGGTTTTACACGTCGTCATGTATTCCTGTTGGAAGGTTCGCCCGGCACCGGAAAAACCACAATTGCCCTGCAATTTTTGCTTGAAGGCGCCGGTCTCGGTGAGCGCTGCCTTTATATAAGTCTTTCCGAAAGCGAAGAAGAGTTGCGCGACAGTGCCGCCTCGCACGGAATGGAACTCGGCGACGCCATAGAAATCTTCGAGCTCGTGCCGCCCGAAAGCCTGCTCGATGCCGATCAGCAACAGAGCCTGCTCTATTCATCGGATCTCGAACTGGGCGAGACGACCAAGCTGATCTTCGAGGCCTTCGAGCGGGTAAAACCGCAGAGAGTAGTGATCGACAGCCTTTCGGAAATCCGGCTGCTGGCGCAAAGCTCGCTGCGTTATCGTCGACAGATCCTTGCGCTGAAGCATTTCTTCTCACGCTCGGATGCGACCGTCCTGCTGCTCGACGATATGACGTCAGACAATCTCGACAAGACCGTTCACAGCGTCGTGCATGGCGTGATCCATCTGGAACAGCTTGCGCCCGATTACGGTTCGGAACGACGGCGGCTCCGGGTTCTCAAATATCGCGGCCAGACGTTCCGCGGCGGATACCACGACTTCCTTATCAAGACCGGCGGAGTGGCGGTGTTTCCTCGATTGCGCGCGATCGAGCACAAGACCGACTTTGATCGCACGACCCTCTCGAGCGGCATCAAGGAGTTGGATGATCTGCTTGGCGGCGGGATCGAGCGAGGTTCCAGTACGCTACTGATTGGCCCGGCGGGCACAGGCAAGAGCCTGTTTACGCTGCAATTCGTCGTCGCGGCGGTCGAGCGCGGCGAAAAGGCGGCCATTTTTATCTTCGATGAAGAGCTTGGGCTGCTGTTTTCGCGCACGAAATCGATGGGCATCGATCTCGAGAAGATGCACGACGACGGGCTGATCCATATCGAGCAACTGGATGCGGCCGAGCTGTCGCCTGGAGAGTTTGCGCAGCGCGTCAGGGACCGGGTCGCCAGCTACGATGCCAAAACCGTCGTCATCGACAGCATCAACGGCTATCAGGCATCGATGCCGGAGGAAAACGCGCTCATCCTGCATATGCATGAGCTTCTCCAATACCTGAACCGCCAGGGCGCCAATACTTACCTCACGGTTGCCCAGCATGGCCTCGTCGGCGACATGAAATCACCCGTCGATGTCACCTATCTCGCCGATAGCGTGATCCTGCTGCGCTATTTCGAGGCGCTCGGCAAAGTGCGCCGCGCCGTTTCCGTGATCAAGAAACGCACCGGCGCGCACGAGGACACTATCAGAGAATTCCGGATCACACATGCCGGGCTGAGCCTCGGTGGAGCGCTTTCCGGTTTCCAGGGCGTGCTTCGCGGCGTGCCCACATTCGTCGGCGAAAGACAGCCGCTTCTTGAAACCTCAGACGAGGACGGCGGCCATTCCTAACAGCGATGCCTTCGGCCTGATCCACGCTCCCATCGGGCGTGATGCGCAGATTGCGGCCTCGCTGCTGCAGGAAGCGGGCATAGAATCGAAAACGGCTCCCGATCTCTCTTCCTTCGTGGCGAGCTTCGGTGACAAGGTGGCCTTTGCCGTCGTCACCGAAGAAGCATTGCGGTCTGCAGATCTGCGCGCCATCTCCGCCTGGATCGAGGAGCAGCCGAGCTGGTCCGACCTGCCCTTCATCATCCTGACAAATAGAGGCGGCGGTCCGGAGCGCAATCCCGCAGCCGCCAGACTGTCAGGAGTTCTGGGCAATGTCAGCTTCGTCGAACGCCCGTTCCACGCCACCACCTTCATCAGCGTTGCCCGCTCTGCCATGCGCGGACGGCGGCGGCAGTACGATGCGCGCACGCGCATCGAAGCCCTCGATGAAGGCGAGCGCCGGCTTCAGACGGCCCTGGAAGCCGGGCGGCTCGGCGCATGGGAACTCGACCTTGCGTCAGGCGTGCTGACGACCTCGTCGACCTGCAAGGCCATTTTCGGTCGCCGTCCCGAAGACCCGTTTACCTATAAGGACCTGCTAGGCTCCATTCACCCCGAAGACCGGAAGCGCATGGAGGCGGCCGTGAGCAGGACTGCCGAAACCGGCGCGGATTATTCCATCGAATACCGGACCATCTGGAGCGATGGTTCCGTTCACTGGGCCGAAATCCGGGCGCAGCTCTACAAGGACCGCTCCGGCAAGGCGATGAAGATGGTGGGTGTCTCCGCCGACATCACGGCGCGGCTGAAGGCAGAGGAGCACCAGCGGCAGCTCAATGAAATACTGGAGGAAAAGGTCGCCGAGCGCACGCGCGAGCTGGAACAGGCCCATGCCAACGTGATGGCGGAAGTCACCCAGCGCGAGCGCGCCGAAGAGCAGCTTCGCCAGGCCCAGAAAATGGAGGCGATCGGCCAGCTCACAGGCGGCGTGGCGCACGACTTCAACAATCTCCTGATGGCCGTCCTCGGCAATCTCGAACTGCTGCGCAAATATGTCGGAAACGATATCAGGGCCGCTCGCCTGATCGACGGCGCCCTGCAGGGGGCAAAGCGCGGCGCTTCCCTCACCCAGAGACTGCTTGCCTTTGCGCGGCGACAGGACCTGCACATCGACCCGGTCGACATGCGCTCCCTCGTAATCGGCATGACGGACCTTCTGAAGCGCTCCGTCGGCTCCACCATCCTGATCGAAACCACGGTTCCCGATAATCTTCCTCTCGTGTCGGCCGATGCCAACCAGATCGAACTGGCCCTGCTCAATCTCGCCGTCAACGCCCGCGACGCAATGCCCGACGGAGGCGCGATCCGCATCGCGCTGAAGCAGGCGGAGCAGATTGCGCCGACCGATGAACTCGCCGCCGGAAGCTACGTCGTCCTGACCGTCGCTGACGAGGGTTCTGGCATGGACAAGGAGACGCTTCAAAAGGCGATCGAGCCGTTCTTTTCGACAAAGGAGCTCGGAAAGGGTACGGGCCTCGGGCTCTCCATGATCCATGGTCTGGCTCTCCAATTGAAGGGCGACCTGAAACTGGAAAGTACGCCCGGCAAGGGCACGACGGCCGAACTCTGGATCCCGGTCTCCACGTCGGCCAGCGTCCATATCGAACCTGAGGACGCCATGCCGGTGGACGCAGACAAGGTCTCGGGGCCGAAGCGCATATTGCTCGTCGACGACGACGTGTTGATCGCCATGAGCTCGGCCGATATGCTCACCGATCTCGGTCATGAAGTGGTCGAGGCCCATTCGGGGAAAGAAGCTCTCGAGTGCCTCGGCAACGGCGCGGGCTTCGATCTGATGATCACCGACTATTCCATGCCCGGCATGACCGGCGGAGACCTCGCCAAAGCCGCACGCACGATAGCCCCCGGCTTGCCGATCCTCATTGCATCAGGATATGCCGAACTCCCGCCCGGACTGGACCTTGACGTCGCCAAGCTCGGAAAGCCCTACACCCAGGATCAACTGGCACAGGAGATCGGCAAGCTGATGGTCGCTCACTGACACATTCACGCCTGCTGCGTCATAACAGGCGGCCGCCATTTTGCAGAAGACGGCCCCTCTCTTTCGCGCTATGAAGATTATCGATAATCCTGCCTCATCCGACACGGAGATCCCCTCATGGCTTTGAAGATCCTTTTCATCGGCGGCACCGGCCAGATTTCCTATCCCTGCGTCGAGCGCGCCGTGGCTCAAGGCCATGAAGTCAGCGTGTTTAACCGCGGCCTGAGGGGCGATCCGCTGCCCGCGGGCGTGACCTCCATCGTTGGCGAGCTCGGATCATCGGCCTATGCGGATCTTGCCAAGGCCAATTACGATGTCGTCACCCAGTTCATTGCCTTTACACCGGATCAGATCGCCCGCGATATCGAGATCTTCTCGGGCCATTGCGGCCAGTACATCTTCATCTCGTCGGCCTCGGTCTATGAAAAGCCGGCCCGCCACTATGTGATATCAGAAGAGAAGACACCGGCGATAAATCCCTACTGGCCCTACAGTCAGGCCAAGATCGCCTGCGAGGAGCTGCTGAAGAAGGCCGATAACCTCGCCTGGACGATCGTGCGCCCCAGCCACACCGTTCGCACCGGCCTGCCGATCATGATGGGCGACAGCGATGTCATGGCGCGGCGCATGCTGGATGGCGAGCCGACCATTGTCGCCGGTGATGGTCATACGCCCTGGACGCTGACCCGCTCGGTCGATTTCGCCGTGCCCTTCGTCGGCCTGTTCGGCAAGCAGAAGGCGCTACGCGATATCTTCCACATCACCAACGACCACGCCCACATCTGGGACGATATCCAGAAGGCGATCGCAAGGTTGCTGGGCGTCGAGGCAAAGATCGTCCATGTGCCGACGGACACGCTCGTCAAGTACAATCCGGAATGGATCGGCCCGCTGACCGGCGACAAGGCCTGGACGGCGATTTTCGATAATTCCAAGGTCAAGAGCGTCGCCGGCGACTTCACCTGCGCCGAAAGCCTGGACGAAATCCTGGCCGAGCCGATCATGCACCTCAAGCAGCGTTTCGCCAAAGCCCGTCCTCCGAAAGGCGAGTTCGATGCTCTGGTCGATCGCATCTGTGCCGAACAAAGCGCCCTCGGCGCTGCCGCATGACAGCTTAGGCAACAGCCCGTTACGCCTCAGCCGCACGCAGGCACTTCATGACCTCGCGCAGTCCCCGCGTCAGGTGTTTGTCGCGCCGGATGACCATGCCGAGCTGGCGCACCAGCGGCGGCCGAACGGGTGACGTCACGAACCGGGCCCGGTCGCGCTTCAGGGCAAGCCCCGGCAGTACCGACCATCCGAGCCCCGCGGCGATCAGTTCCTTGATCGCCTCGACGCTGCCGAACTCCATTGTCGGCTGGCTCCTGATGCCGGCGGCCTCGAACCATCCGTCGGTCGCCAGCCGCGTATTGCCGCCGTCATAGAGCATCATGATCTTGTCCTTGAAGAAATCAGGCGTCGGCCCGCCCTCCGGCATGACACTGCCTTTGGGCGCCACCGCGACAAGCTCGTCTTCGTAGAAGGGCTCGATCTCGATGGAGCGGCCGGACACCGGCAGCGTGACGACGGCGATATCAAGGGCGTTGGTTTCGAGATCGCGCACCATCTCATCGGTATTGCCGACACGCACCAGGATTTCCAGGCCCGGCATGCGCTTCTTCGCAGCAGCGATCGCCCGCGGCAACAGGTGGATCGAGGCCGTGCCGCCGCTGCCGATCCGCACGCGGCCCACGGCCCCTTCCCTGTAGGGCGCCATCGCTTCCTCGGCCGCCGCGCATCCACCGAGAATCCGGCGCGCATGGGCCAGCAGTTCGACACCCGCAGCCGACGGCTGCGCCCGGCGGCCGACGCGCTCGATCAGCCGCACCCCCATCCTTTGCTCAAGAAGCTTGACCTGCAGGCTGACGGCAGGCTGCGTCAGCCCAGCCTTCTCGGCGGCGGCGGTAAAGCTGCCGAGATCGACGACGCTGACGAAGGCGGCAAGCTGGTCCAGATTCAGCATCAAAAGAATTCCTTATGGATTGCATTAAAACCATAAGCTTCCTCACGGGAACGCGCCAGTGCATTTTGAGGCATCCAAGACGAATGCTGGAGATGCTCGATGACGACCGATGTGGAATTGCCAACGACAATGGATCGCGCCCCAAGCGGCAGCATTGCGCGGCGCTGCCTGAAGCACCTCAATCTCTATTTCAGCAAGCGCCGCGAGCGGCTGGTACTTTCATGCCTGTCCGACGATCAGCTTCGCGATATCGGCGTTAGCCCTTCCGAGGCGAGAACCGAGGTCAACAAATCATGGTTTTGGGGATAGCCGCCGCTGGCTTTAAATAACGTGCCTGGGCTGGAGAAAACCCGTTTGCCTCTTATGTCACTGCCATCAGGGAGAAAACAGCAAAGGACCGCGCAATGAACAAGAACACCATCTGCGTCTGGTATGACAAGCACGCCGAGGAAGCCGCCCGCTTCTATGCCGAGACCTTTCCGGACACCACGGTCGACGCCATTCACCGCGCGCCCGGAGATTATCCGGCCGGCCAGCAGGGAGACGTGCTGGTCGTCCACTTCACGGTTGCCGGTATCCCCTGCATCGGCCTGAATGGCGGCCCGTCGATCAAGCACAGCGAGGCTTTCTCCTTCCAGATCTCGACGGAAAATCAGGAAGAGACTGACCGCTACTGGAACGCCATCGTCAGCAATGGCGGTCAGGAAAGCGAGTGCGGCTGGTGCAAGGACAAATGGGGCGTCTCCTGGCAGATCACCCCGCGCGTGCTGATGGAAGCGATGCAGGCAGGTGGAGCCGAGGCAAAGCGCGCTTTCGACGCGATGATGACCATGCGCAAGATCGACGTCGCAGCCATCGAAGCGGCCCGCCGCGGCTGAGGCAACTGCAACAGATCGCGACGCCGGGGCAGTTGGCCGGTCCGATCCCTCGAACAACAGCCGGGCCTGTTCCACAGGCACCGGCTTTGCGAGCGTAGCGCGCTTCGAATACAGTCTGCCTATTCCAGCTTGATCCTTCCGCTCACGGATGGCGACTGCCGTCTTTTCATGGCGACCAAATTCAGCCCGCGCATACCCGGCATCTTCCCAAAAATCCCGACTTTTAATCCCCTCAGGAAACAGGAGTATCCCGATGGCCAACGCCCGATGCAGCTGCGGCGCGCTCACCTTGACGCTGCCGGATAAACCAAGTGCGGTGATCGCCTGTCACTGCATCGAATGCCAGAGACGAACAGGCGCCCCCTTCGGCACCGGTGCCTTCTACCCGGCCGAAGCCGTCACCATCTCCGGAACGGCCAAGCAATACACGCGCGATGCGGCAAGCGGAGGAAAGGTGCATTCCCATTTCTGCCCGAACTGCGGCTCGTCGGTCTATTGGAAGGCCGAGAACCTGCCCTCGATGATCGGCGTGGCGCTGGGAGCGCTAACCGACGCCAGCCAGTTCCCGGCGCCCGCCAAATCGATCTTCGAGCAGTCGAAACATCGTTGGGTGCAGATCGACGAAGTCGGAGAGCACTTCCAGCAAGGCAGCGTTGCGCAGTCGCGTTGAGACGTGGCTTCCGCAGGTAACACACTTCCCTTCGCCCACACTTTTCCAAAATTTCTAATTGAGATTGCAGCCGGAAGATGATTCCATGCGGCCTGCGTCGCCTGATACGCCCGCCCTTCTCCGATGTCAGACCCAAGAGGCTTCACGTCGATTATGTCGATTTCAGATGCGATCTACCGCCCCTTCGAACGCCTGATCCAACCGCTCGATATCCCCTACCGGCCTCTGCCGTCCAAGGGACCTGTGACTGTGCTTCTGCACTTCATCTCGATGTTTCGCGGCGTGCTGATTGCGGTGGCTCTTTCCACCATGGCGATCGAGGCCATGAATCTGACGATCGTCTGGGGGCTGTCGGTCATCGTCGATGGCGTGACGCAACAGGGCGCCCGCGCTTTCCTGCAAAACGACTGGCGGCTGCTGACCCTTCTCGGTCTGATGCTCTTCCCCGCCATTCCGGTCGCCTCCTTCCTCGTCAACACGCTGACCTCGCACACGCTCGGCATCGGCATGCCTGCCGCCATCCAGTGGCAGGGCCACAGGGCCGTGGAGCGCCAGGACCTCGCCTTTTTCCACGATCTCTATGCCGGCCAGGTCGCCTCGCGCCTGCAGCAGGTGGCTTCCGCCGTCCAGCAGCAGGTCATCTCGGCTTTCCAGTCCATCCCGCGTTTCGTGATGCAGATGGTGGGCTCCGTCATCCTTCTGAGCGCGTTATCCTGGCAACTCGCCCTGCCGACCATCGTCTGGATCACGCTCAACGTGCTGTTCGCCGTCAGGCTGGCTCCTGTTTTCACCGAGCGCGCACGCCTCTCCGCCAAGCGACGCAGCCTGATTTCCGGCGCCATCACCGATCTCTACGCCAATATGCAGATGGTGAAGCAATTCGCTGCGGAAGACAGCGAGGCTGGCGCCATCCGCGGCATCATCGGCAAGGCGATCAAGGCGCAGCAAAGCGAACAGCGCATCTACCGGACCGCGGAACTCATCGTTGTCGTCCTCAACATGATGCACTGGTTGGCCATTCTGTCGATCGGCTTTACAGGGCTCGTCGACGGCTTCGTCACGATCGGCGAATTCACCGGTGCCGTCTATGTTCTGACCCGCTTGTCCGGTCACACGTTTACGTTCCTGCAGATGGGTTCGCAGATCTTCCAGGCGATCGGCACGATCAAGGATGCCATGCCCGTCATGACGACGCCGCCCACCATCACCGACCGGCCGGATGCGAAAGAGCTTGCGGTGACATCAGGCGAAATCCGTTTCGAACATGTCCGCTTCGCCTATAAATCCGGCAGGTCCGTCATCGACGATCTGTCGCTGACGGTCCGCCCCGGCGAAAAGGTCGGCCTCGTCGGCCTGTCGGGTGCCGGCAAGACCACACTCGCCAACCTGATTCTGCGTTTCTACGACATCGAGAATGGCGCGATCCTTATCGACGGCCAGGATATCCGCACGGTGACCCAATCGAGCCTGCGCCGCGCCATCGGCGTCATCGCCCAGGATGTCGCGCTGCTGCATCGCTCGGTCGGCGACAACATCCGTTACGGCCGGCCGGAAGCCCCGAAGGAGGAGATCGAGGCCGTCGCGAAAATGGCGAGCGCCGATGTCTTCATCGCCGATCTTGCCGATAGCGAAGGCCGCAAGGGCTACGAAGCCTTTGTCGGCGACCGCGGCATCAAGCTCTCGGGCGGCCAGCGCCAGCGCGTGGCGATCGCCCGCGTGCTCTTGAAGAACGCGCCGATACTGGTGCTCGACGAGGCAACCTCGGCGCTGGACAGCGAATCCGAAGCCGCCATCCAGGAACGGCTCGATCTCGTGATGGAAGGCAAAACCGTCATCGCCATCGCCCACCGCCTGTCGACCATATCGAGCATGGACCGCATCGTCGTGCTCGATCACGGCCGCATCATCGAGGAAGGCCGGCCGGAGGAGTTGATCGAAGGCGACGGATTGTTCGCGCGGCTCTGGAGGCGGCAGACGGGTGGGTTTATTCCGGAGGAGATCGAGGCCGAATAACTGCCTCCTTCCAGCAGAAAAGCTGGAGCGTGTGGCCCCCTCACCCTAGCCCTCTCCCCGCTGGGTAGAGGGGACTTGCCACACGCCGGCGGATCCTTGCCTTGGCAAGAACGACCGAGACCAAGACCGTTATGAAGCCGCCTCCCGCTCCAGCAGCCACGTTCCAAACTCCTGCATCACCTTCACCACCGGAACGAGCCGCTTCCCATCCTCGGTCAGCTGATACTCGACCGTCACCGGCACCGTCGCAAACACCGTGCGCCTGATCAGCCCCGCCTGCTCCAACGCCCGCAGATCCAGCGTCAGCATGCGCTGCGAAATACCCGGCACGCAGCGGCGCAGCTCGTTGAAGCGCCTGGGACCATCGAGCAGGAAATAGACGATCAGCAACCGCCATCGGCCGCCGAGCAGCCGCATCGCCTCCTCGACGGTGCAGTTGGTGATGCTTTCCTTCATGCGGAATTCTCCCGGTATAAAATATGTACCTACACCACAATATACTGCCTTCTTCAAAAAATATCCCACCCTTTCTAGATTGGCAACGAACCAGAATCCTGGTGGCAATCGAAAAGGAAAACTCGTGAAATTATACTATATGCCAGCCGCCTGCTCGCTCTCGCCGCACATCGTGCTCAACGAGCTCGGCATCGATGTCGAGCTCGTGCCTGTCGACAACAAGACGCACAGGTTCGGCGATAGCGAGGATTTCGAGGCGGTCAACCCGCTTGGTTATGTTCCCGCTCTAGAACTCGATGGCGGCGCGGTTCTCACCGAGGGTCCGGCGATCGTCCAGTACCTTGCCGACCTGAAACCCGAACTCGGCCTGGCGCCGGCCAATGGCACGATGGAGCGCTACAGGCTGCAGCAATGGCTGAACTTCCTGTCCTCGGAAATCCACAAGGGCTTCATTCCGCTGCTCTATGCGCGGCTTGCCGGCCCCTATGTCGAAACGGCCAGACCGAAGCTCGAGAAGCGTTACGCCCATATCGACGCCGAACTCGCCACCCGCCCCTATATATCGGGCGATACCTTCACCGTTGCCGACGCCTATCTTTTCGCACTCACCGGCTGGGGACAAGCGCCCTGGCTCGCCTCCTACTACAGGGCCGACATCCATTTTGACGGCCTGTCGAACCTGCAGGCCTGGTACGAGCGGGTGCAATCTCGCCCGTCGGTTCAAAAGGCGCTTCGGGCAGAAGGGCTCGTGAAGGTTTAAGCGAGCGGCTTGGTGGCACAGATCGCCGGCATCTGCTCGGAGAAAAGAACGCGCGAGCGGATGGCCTGATGGCGGGCCATCATCTCGGGCTTCATGTGGCTGGGCGGCGCCTTGGCGATCAGCTTCATCCAGACTTTCTGCAGACCTTTGACCCAGGGTTACTTGCCCATGTTGCCGTCGACGATCAGCACCTTGCCGCCGCGAATTGCGACCACGCCACGAGCTCAATCCTCTCGTTGCCGGCCAGTCGGCTCGGGCACCTGATAACAGGCCCACTCGAACGCCTCGTCGATCGCGGCAAACTTGACCGCCTGCCAATGTCGATAGTCAAGGATCAGCTCGGCTGAAAGCCAGAAATCACCGCTGTCACCGGAGAGGTCCCATCCACCAGCCTCAAGCACATGGGCACGCTCGAAAAGGCGCCGCGCGTGGGTTCGCGAGATGGCGTAGCGCTTGAAGAATTCTCCGATGCGCAAAGGACCGATAGGCATGTGCGTTTCCAGCTCCTTTTCCGGCGCCAATCGAGACATCAGGTCGTGCAGGATGTTGCTGCCCGAACCAGTTCGAACGAAAGTTTCCACCGTCTGCGGAGGGCTGGTCCAGTCTGGATCGTGAAAGAGGCTCTGGGCCATTCTCGGCTGCGCATACCAGAGCAAGCGCCGATCGGCAGATGATCGTGAGAGCCGCGTGCCTTGATCGAGCATGTCGAGTGATTTCAGATGTTCGTTGAACCATTCGCGTATCAAGGTTTCGGCAGTCTCGGAAATTCTAAGCTGGCGAATGCGCCTGTCCCCGCTTTCACCGGTATCGACCAGGAGACCGTAATTGCGCATCTCTGCAAGATGCGCGAACGCCGTGTTCTTGCTGGCAACCTTGCTGTTAGCGATGAAGGCGTTCAGGTTGGCGGCCGTAAGGCCCGGATGAGACGGCGACGTGACGCGCTGAAAATGGAAAGCCAGAATTGACTGCGTCAGCAGCCATCGTTTCATATCTGCGGTATAGCGGACGATACGCGGCGCGGCATCGTGCATGGCAAGAAGCTTCAGCGCAGCATCTTTCAAAGCGAGCGGGTAGAGGCGATTTTCCACAATGGCTTCGACGGTCAAAACCTTCGCTGCGTCAGCGGCGGAGCGCATTGCGGTTGATATCGAAGTCAACGGATCTCTCCAGGCAGGTTTGAATTGGGCAAGCTACGGCTGAGCGACCTGCGCTTGCCCTCACGGCGTTGGTTATGCCGTCGCGCTCGCAAGTTTCCACCTTTCCTGCACGCGGGGCATATCGACATCGCCAGCCTCTTGCGCCAGCAGTCGGCCATCTCCTGCTGCACTATGTCCCTTAAAATAGAATTGCAAAATATAGCCATCCATCCGATCGGGAGCGATTTTGTAGCATGGCTGATCGAAATGCCGCACCGTCGCCTTGCCTCTTCCGAGGCAAGCCCACAGAGCCCGTCGAACCGGCAGGCCAGGTAGGAGCGGGTGCAATCCCGCCCGTCGGTTCAAAAGGTGCTTCGGGCCGAAGGGCTCGTGAAGGCTTAAGCCACCGGCTTCGTCGCACAGATCGCAAAACGATCCTGCACCATGCGCTCCAGCCCGCGCAGGAAGGGCATCTTGCGCGCCTGCGCCCAGTGAATGTCGGAGAGCTTGCGGTCGACGACGATATTGTCGAAGCCGGCCTGCCGCAGCAGCTCGACGATCGCCTCAGCCGGCATCTGCTCGGAGAAATGGACGCGCGCGCGGATGGCCTGATGGCGGGCCATCATTTCGGGCTTCATGTGGCTCGCCGGCGCCTTGCCGGTCAGCTTCGTCCAGAATTTCTGCAGACCCTTCACCCAGGTTTCCTTGCCCATGTTGCCGTCGACGATCAGCACCTTGCCGCCGGGCTTCAGCACGGAGAACCATTCACGGAAGGCCGAGGGCGGATCGACCAGCGTCCAGACGAGATGGCGGTTGGTGATCACGTCGTAGCTCGCCTTTGCCTCCATGGTGTTTTCCGCGTCACCAGAGACGAAGCGGATATCGGTGCCGCGCTTCTTCGCCTTGGCGCGCGCCTGCGCCAGCATCGCATCCGACCAGTCGAGCCCGGTCACCTTGAAGCCTGCTCCATGCATGAGATGGGAAATCACCGCCGTGCCGCAGGCCAGATCGAGCGCCGCACGCCCCTGCCCCTCGCCGAGATGCTTGCGGATCAGCCGTTGCCAGCCTTTTCTCTCAGCTTCGGAAAAGATTTCGTGACCGACACTCTCGTCGAACGTCGCTGCGCGTTCCGACCAGAAGTCCCGGATTTCATCGCGAATGGAGTAATTTGTGTTCATCGTATTCATCATCTGCACCCCGGCGCCGAACTTACTTTGGAAATGCTCTAAAACATAAAACTTGATTCCAAAAGTCAGTTTTTCTATGCCTCAGGACATTACCAAGGACCGGGGGAGTTTCCAGTTGAATATTACGAATTTTCTTAGACTATCCGCAGTTGCAGTTGTAGCCCTGCTGCCGCTCCAGGCTTTGGCCGATTCCTTCACCATCAAGGATGTGGCCGGCCGCGAAGTCACCTTCGACAAGCCGGTCGAACGCGTGATTCTCGGCGAAGGCCGCATGCTCTATGCCGTCGCCCCGATCGAGAAGGACGATCCCTTCGCCAAGATCGTCGGCTGGCGCAACGACCTGTGGACAACAGACAAGGATGGCTTCAACGCCTATGTCGAGAAATTCCCGAGGGGTAAGGACCTGCCCTTCCTCGGCAACCTGACGGATGGCACGCTGCAGACCGAGACGGTCGTGGCGCTCCACCCCGACCTCTTGCTGCTGCCGATCGGCAACAAGAAGGCCGCAGACGAGGTCAAGCTTGAGGACATGCTGAACAAGATCGGCGTGAAGATCGTCTATATCGATTTCCGTGAGCACATCCTTGCCAATACCGAGCCGAGCCTGGAGATCCTCGGCAAGCTCTTCGGCCATGAAGACCGTGCGCAAGCCGTCGCCGCCTACTGGAAGCAGCAGATGGCACGCGTCACCGACAAGCTGAAGGAAGCCAACCCCAAGAAGCCCAACGTCTTCATGTATCGCGCCGCCGGCCTCGTGGAGTGCTGCGGCACCTTCGGCCCGGACAATTTCGGCCTGATGGTGGATTGGGCCGGTGGCCACAATCTCGGCTCTGATTTCCTGCCGGGCTATACCGGCTCGATCAATGCCGAACAGGTCGTCGCCTCCAATCCTGACGTCGTCGTCGTCACCGGCTCGAACTGGAGCCAGACCAAGGACGCCAAGGATTTCGTCAATGTCGGCCCGGCCGCGGCCGCCACCATAGATGACAGCCGCAAGGCGCTGGATGCCCTGGTCCAGAACCCGGCCTTCACCGGCTCCAAGGCGGTTGCCGATGGCAATGTTCACGCGATCTGGCACCAGTTCTACACGAGCCCCTACCAGTTCGTCGCCGTGCAGCAGATGGCCAAGTGGTTCCACCCGGATCTCTTTGCCGATCTCGACCCGGATGCGACCTTCAAGGAATTCCACGAGAAGTTCCTGCCGGTCGCCTATCAGCCGGGTTACTGGGTCGACGCCAAGGCCGGAAAGTAAGCACCATGGCAGAGATCGCCGCCATGCCGATCGAAGCTGAGGAAGGCAGGGCGCGTTATCGCGCCCTCGCCCGCCGCAAGCTGATGATCCTCTTTGCCATGACGGCAGCGCTCTGCCTGTCCTTCGCCATCGATCTCGCCTGGGGGCCGGCGCGTTACGGCCTCGACGAGGTGGTGGCCGCCCTCCTCGACCCCGACTCCGTCTCAGCGCAGATCCGCGCCGTCGTCTGGGATATCCGCATGCCGGTCGCCGTCATGGCGATCGTCGTCGGCGCCTCGCTCTCGGTTGCCGGTGCGCAGATGCAGACGATCCTTGCCAATCCGCTGGCCAGCCCCTTCACGCTTGGCATTTCAGCCGCCGCAAGCTTCGGCGCCGCGCTCGCCATCGTCACCAGCGTGCCGATCCTGCCGGTTGCCGCCGGCCTGCTGGTCCCGGTCAATGCCTTCATCATGGCGCTGGTCGCGACACTCTTCATCCATTTCATCTCGCAGGCGCGCGGCGTTTCGGTGCAGACCGTCGTGCTGCTCGGCATCGCGCTGGTCTTCACCTTCAATGCGGCCCTCGCCTTCCTGCAATATCTCGCCTCCGAACAGGCGCTGTCGGCCGTCGTCTTCTGGACCATGGGCAGCCTTACCAAGGCCACCTGGCCGAAGATCTGGATCACGCTTGCGGTGCTGCTCTTCGCCCTGCCCCTCTTTGCCCGCCATGCCTGGGCGCTGACGGCGATCCGCCTCGGCGAGGACAAGGCGGCGAGCTTCGGCGTCAATGTGCGTCGCATCCGGCTGGAAACGATGCTGATCATCTCGCTGCTGGCCGCCGTTCCCGTCAGCTTCGTCGGCACGATCGGCTTCGTCGGCCTCGTCGGCCCGCATATCGCCCGCATGATCCTCGGCGAAGACCAGCGCTTCTTCCTGCCGGGCTCGATTCTGTCAGGCGCATTGCTGCTGTCGGTCACCTCGATCGTCTCGAAGTCTATCATTCCGGGCGTCGTCTTCCCGATCGGCATCATCACGGCGCTGGTCGGCGTACCCTTCTTCTTCTCGCTCATCCTCTCGAACAGGAGCCGCTCATGGTAGCGCTTCAGCTGCAATCGGTCGGCGCCTATCACGGCCGCAAGCTCTTCGTCGAAGACGTATCGACGCCGAAGCTGAAATCGGGTGAAGTCGTCGCCGTCATCGGCCCGAATGCGGCCGGCAAGTCGACGCTCTTCAAGCGCATCACCGGCCTCTTGAAAGGGCCGGGAAAGGTGCTGGTCGAAGGCGCAAAAAGCAGGAACGCCATCAGCTACATGCCGCAGGATACATCGGCCAATGCGGTGCTGACGGTCTATGAATCGATCCTGCTGGCCCGCAAGCAGGGCCAGTCCTGGGGCGTCAGCGACCAGGATCTCAGGCTGATCGACGACATCATGAAGGCGCTGAACATCGAGGCAATCGCCTTCCGCGATCTCGGCGCGTTGTCAGGCGGACAGCGCCAGCTCGTCTCCATCGCCCAGGCGCTGGTGCGCGAGCCCGAGATCATGCTGATGGACGAACCGACCAGCGCGCTCGATCTTCACCGGCAGGTGGAGGTGCTCGATTTCATGCAACGCCAGGCCCGCAAGCGCGGCATGCTCGTGCTGATCGCCATCCACGATCTCAATCAGGCGCTGCGCTTTGCCGACAAGGTCCTGGTCATCCAGAACGGCCGCATGCGTGCCTGCGGCGAGCCACGCGATGTGGTCACCGTCGACATGCTGCGCGAGGTCTACAAGATCCACGCCCGCATCGAGAAATGCTCGAGGGATCATGACCACGTCATCGTCGACGGCACGGCGCATTGACAGCATCAAAAAGGGCGCGCCGTAAAGCGACGCGCCTTTCCGTTCCAACCTGCCATCGGCACCAAACTCTTATCGCCCGCGCGGCAAGGTCTGGTCCTGCCGCATCCCGTCGACGTCCTGCGCCTGGCGAAGCTCGCGCTCCGCACGCTCCCTGGATTCTTCCACGGTGCGGTGGTGTCCGGTCGGCAGGATGTCGTCGCGCAGTTCCTGATCGAGCGGGGCCCCTTCATCGAGATCCTCGGCACGAGCTCCGGGCGAGGCCGGATCGCCTCGACGCCCGATCGGCTGCGCTACACCGGCCACATCGGCTGCAAAGATATCGTCCTGTACAGCACTCGCCTGCCGGGCACGCTCGGCGTCATCGTCACGAGCCCGGCTTGCATCATATCGCGATGCTACGAGGGCCTCGTTCGACTTGCTGATATCCCAGCCCTCCGCCCGCCAGAGGTCCGCGCGCTCGTCCATGTCGATGCAGCCTTCGTCGTCGAGAATGTCGTGGGCGATACCGTAGGTCGCATCGTCAACTCCGACGGAGACCAGAAAGCCGCCGCGGCGCAGGCCTTCGGCATAGACCGAGCGGTCCTCATCGGGAAACAGCCAGTCCTCCAGCTTCGACCAGAACCCACCACGGTCGTCGCCGGCAACGCCGGCCTTGTCGCCATCGGCTTCGTATCCCGGCATCATTCTGATATCGGTGACACCCAAATTCTTCAGCCGGTCGATCGCGCTCTCGGCATCGTTACGGCTGTCGAAGAAAGCGGTCAGCGTGCTGTGGCCGTCGCCCCCTGAGAATTCGGGGGCGCCGTCATTATAGAGATTGCTCATTGGGATTCCTCCTCGAGGTCTTTCCTCTCCGCAAACGGACGAACAAGCTCGATGTTCCGCTCTTATCTCCGGAAGTCGGATCTCCTTATGAGCGCAACGTCCTGAACGCGGCCCGGACCTCCTCTGCGAAGAGATCAGGCTCCTCCCAGGCGGCGAAATGACCGCCTTTTGCAGCCACATTGTAGTAGACGAGCTGCGGATAGGCTTTCGTGAGCCATTGCCGCGGCGGCCTGTAGACCTCGCCTGGAAAGACCGTGACGGCGACCGGAACCTTGACGGGTTCCAGCTTCGCGCCGGCAGCGACATTCTCCCAATAGATGCGCCCGCTCGAAGGCCCGGTATTGGTCAGCCAGTAGAGCGTGATATTGTCGAGAATGGCATCCTTGCCGAGCGCCTGTTCCGGGTCACCGCGGGTAAACACCCAGTCGGCGATCTTGTCATAGAGCCAGGCCGCCAGGCCCACGGGGGAATCCGCGAGCCCGTAGCCGATCGTTTCCGGACGGGTTCCCATGATCGCCGCATAGCCGAAACCATTGTTGAGAAAATCCCGCGCCTCTTGAAAGATGACCTTCTGCTCCGGCGACAGACTATCGGGCGCCGGCGCCCCGCTCATCAGCCCCTGTGCTGCATCCGGCGGAAAGGTCGTGGCGCGCTCGACCCTATTCACATGGATGCCGCGCAGCCCCTCGGGCGCCTGCCGCCCCAGCGCATCGCTGATGATCGCGCCCCAGTCGCCGCCCTGCGAGACATAGCTGGTATAACCGAGGCGTTTCATCAGCACGTCCCAGGCAGCAGCTATGCGCCGCGGGTTCCAGCCCGTTTCCTTGGGCTTGCCGGAAAAGCCGAAGCCGGGGATCGAGGGGATCACCAGATGGAACGCATCGTCGGCCACACCGCCATGCGCGGTCGGGTCGGTCAGCGGGCCGATCACGTCGAGCAGTTCGAACACCGATCCCGGCCAGCCATGCGTCATGATCAGCGGCAGGGCATTCTCGTGGCGCGATCGCACATGGATGAAATGGATATCCACGCCGTCGATCCCGGTCACGAATTGCGGAAAAGCGTTCAGCTTCGCCTCGGCCTTGCGCCAGTCGTAGGAAGACTGCCACTCGTCCACCAGCGCCTTCAGCCTCTCGGGCTGCACACCCTGGGATCGGTCGCGCACGGTCTCTCCATCAGGCCAGCGCGTGGTCGCAAGCCGCCGCCGGAGATCGGCAAGGGCTGCCTCGGGAACCTCGGACCGAAATGGGCGGATCTCGCCGCTGAGCGCGCCTGCATCGACGGGATCGGCCGCAGCCGCAGGCGACAAAAGCATCGCCGTCAGCCCCGCTGCCGTGCCCGCAAACAACAGCGAACGCCGTGACATCCTTAGTCTCTCGATTGATTGTTCTGATATCATGACATGCATCCTTTCCATCGGAAGATTCGCAGGCGCATTTCAGACGCGGAACACTATGCGCCTGAAATCCGCCCGATGCGATTGTCAGACCTCGTCCGGCCCGGCGCGATAGACCAGGAACTTGTTACCCTCGGGGTCGCGGAAATAGGCGCAGTAAGGCCCCTCGCCATTCTCCCCGCGCGGCCCCGGCGCGCCCTCATCCGAGCCGCCGGCCCGCAGCGCCGTTGCATAGGCCTCGCGCACCTTTGCGCGCGAACGTGCCTCGAAAGCCACCATGCCGCCATTGCCGACGCTTGCCGGCCTGCCGTCGAAGGGCTTCACCACGCCGAATTCCAGCGTGCGTTCGCCGTAGTAGACCGCCCGGCCGGGCTGCACCAGAAAACGGCCGATGCCGAAGACGGCCATGAGCTTGTCGTAGAATTCGCCCGCAGCCTCGAGATTTCCGGTACCAACGGTCGAATGCCCCGGCAGGCCACGCACCCTCTCGGGCTGGGCGATTTTCAGATTTACGGTCATATCGTTCATGTTTCATCGTCCTTTCATGGGGCAGCACGGTCTCTGCCTGCTGCCTGCGTTGGACGCGGGCCATTCCCCGGCACCGCGGATGGAGATGATGTACGGCGCGTGCCGATCGCCCGGTACTGAGGGAAAGTGAGAGGCAGACTCTCATGACTGCCCTCTACCGACGGCAGGCGCGATGCACGATTCTATCGTCGAGAATTCACCCCGATCGCGGCCATCAGGCTCCACAGCAGACACGGCCGCCGGAGAGGAAGGACAACGGACATGCTGACATCTTCACTTGGAACACTGCTCGTCGCCGCCGCAATCACGGGCACCACGCTTACCCCGGTAAGCGCCGGAACGACTGAAGCAGCAAAGCCTGAAACCGGCACCATCGTCATCGGCGGGGATATCACCCTGCGGCGGCTCGTGGTGCACAATCCGGCGGCGAAAGGCACCGTGCTGTTCCTGCACGGCTTTCCCGAAACCTCTGCCGTCTGGAGCAATATCGCAGCCGCGCTCGGCAACGAATTCGAGGTGCATGCCTTCGACTGGCCGGGATACGGCAAGTCCTCAAGGCCATCAGCCGAAAACTTCTCCTATTCAGCGCGTGATTATGCCGATGTGCTGAAGGCCTATATCGACACGGCCGGCATCGACCGATCGAAGCTGACGATCTATGCCGCCGATATCGGCGCCCTGCCCGCGCTGCTTCTCGCCCTCGATGAACCCGATATCGCACGGCGCATCATCGTCAGCGATTTCGCCCCCTTCAACCGGCCTGATTACATGTATGAGAGCCTGCAGAACCTGAAGACGGAGCCCGCGGCCTCCAGAACCCGCGCCTACATGAACCAGACGAGCGACGAGATCCTCGAAAACACCTACAGGCGCGGCCTGCCTGACGATAAGCAGTTCGATCTTGCCGCGGACGTGAAGGAAGACATGATCCGCGGCTGGAGCCACGGCACCCTCACCCCCGCCGATGCCTTCTACCACTACTATTCGAAATTCACGCGGGATCAGGATTTCCTCGAGGCCAACCTCGGCAGGCTCACGACGCCGGTGAAGATCGTCTGGGGCGAAAAGGACATCTATATCGACAAGCGGATGGGCCTGGAATTGTCAGGCAGGATCGGCGCCACGCTCGATATCCTGCCCGGCATCGGCCACTATCCGCATCTGCAGGCGCCGGAACGCGTCGTCGCGGAGGTCCGCGCTTCACTCGATTGAGCAGTAACTGCGGCAGGCCTCCCGCAGCCGCGGCAGCGTCCAGTCGATGAAGGAGCGCACCTTGAGCGCCAGAAAGCCCTGCCGCGGATAGACGATATGGATCGGCTGCGGCGCTCCCGCATAATCACCGAGAACAGGCACCAGAGCACCCGATACAAGCTCGTCGGGGATCTGGTAGTCGAAGAGCCGCGCAATACCCGCCCCACCCACGGCGGCAGCAACGCAGTTCGCCGCCGTATTGACCTCGATGCGACGGCGCGGGACCACTTCGAACGGCCGGCCATCGATATCGAAGGTCCAGAAGAAAGTCCTGCTGTTGAAGATGATCCCGTCATGATCGGCCAGTTCGCCCGGATGCTGCGGAGATCCGCAGCGCTTGAGATAATCGGGGCTCGCGCAGGTCAGAATCCGGAATTCGGCAACCTTCACCGCATAGAGAGAGCTGTCCGCCAGCGCGCCCAGCCGGATGGCGATATCCACCTGCTCGCTGACGAGATGCACGGTGCGATCGAGCGACAGCATGTTCAGGGAAACCTCGGGATGCTCCGCCAGAAAGCCAAGCGCGATCGGCAGCACATAGCGATTGCCGAACTCCACCGGCATGGTGATCGTCAGCATTCCCCTCGGCCGCTGGTATTCGCCGGAAGCTCGCCGCTCCGCCTCCTCCATGTCAGCAATGATCTTGCGGGCAGCCTCGACATAGTCGCGCCCGGCATCGGTCAACTGCAGGTTCCGGCTGGTGCGGATGATGAGGCTGGCGCCAAGCAGCCGCTCCAGCTCCGCGACCTTGCGGCTGACGCTCGGCAACGGCGCATTCAGCCGCTTGCTGCCCGCCGACAAACTGCCGGCATCGACAACGGCAAGCAACACGCGCATCGCATCCAGCCGATCCATCCCTGCCGCCTTCATCCCGCTTTTCCCGCGGAGAATCTTAAACCTTCGAAACTCTGACCGATAGATGATCCATGTCCATCGCGGCCAAGTCACCAGCTTCACCCGTTCCCCGGAAACGATCCCCCTCGGCCTGGCCTACTCTGTGGCGCGGCCGGTGTTTATTTCGACGAGGCGATCATGGATGATCGTGGTGGACGGATGTTCGTCTGCTCGGCTACGGATAATAGCGAGAGCAACCGGAACCCTGAATGAAAACCGTCCGCATCGCCGCCGCCCAAACCCTGGAATATCGCGAAAATGTCGAGGCCGCCCTGACATGCGCGCTCCACATGATCCGTAAGGCCGAAGCGGAAGACGCCCGCCTCCTCTGCTTTCCGGAAGGTTTTCTGCAGGGCTACCTGACGGAATACGAAGCGGCACGACGAGCTGCGATGGATCTCGGATCTCAGGCATTCGCAGCCGTCATGAGCAGGCTCGCAGATGCCGGCCCCATGATCGTCATGGGCATGATCGAGGTGCAAGGCGAAGCGTTGTTCAACACTGCGGTCGTCATTGAAAAGGGCAAGCTGATCGGCCGATATCGCAAGGCGCATCTGCTCAAGGGAGAAAGGTTCTTCCAGCCTGGCACCGAGACGCCTGTCTTCACGATCGATGGCCTGCGGTTCGGCATCAACATCTGCTACGACACTGGTTTCTCCGAGGCCGCCCGCAAGGTCGCACTCACAGGCGCATCTCTCCTCGTCTGCTGCGCCAACAACATGATGCCGCGCGCCAATGCCGAGAAATTCCGGGACATGCACAATGCCGCCAGAGGCGAACGCTGCCGCGAAACCGGACTTTGGCTCATATCCGCTGACGTGACAGGAGAACGCGATGGGCGCATTTCGTGGGGGCCGACGGCGGTGTTGAACCCGGCGGGCGAAGTGGAAGCCCAACTCCCCCTCGAATCTCCCGGCCTGCTGGTCTTCGATATTGCCGGCGAGCTGTAGTCGCCACCGCAGAATTGGTGCCGACCTCAAGCGGAATATACTTCACACCAATGCGCCTTGCCGGCGCAACTCGTTCACAGATACCTCGGAACCTTGCGCTCCAGAAGGCTGACCAGCATCGGATCCATGAACTCGTAATCATCGGGAATGTCGAGGCAGATAATGCGCTTGCCATTCAGCGACTTGCGGAATTTGCGGGTGAGTTTGGCGCGATGCGCCTTCTCCATCACGAAGATGATGTCGGCCCACTCCACCTGCTCCGCATCGAGCGGATTGCAGGCATCATTATTCGTTCCTGCCGACGATACCTCGATGTCCTCGCGCACGGAAAACACCTGCTCGGCGGTCGGGCTTCGCAGCTTGTTCTGGCTGCACACGAACAGCACGTTTCGAGGTTTGATCGACATATCGAAGCCTGTCCGCAAAGTGGGATGCACCAGCATAAGCACCATCATCGCGCCCGGCAAAGCATATTCCGTTGCCGGAATAGCGCGGGAAAGGCCGCCTCCGCGCCCCAAAACGCCATCACGCGTTCGTTACCTCCCCGCCTGTAACAACCTGCTCTCTCCTTGCGAATACCCCGACGTGCCCCGCTGAAACAGGGGCATTACGAGCAACGGAGACTATCAATGTTGAAGACTTCCATCAGCACCGCCCTTCTTGCCGGCGCAATCACCTCCGCACTCGCCACGATGGCAAGTGCTGCCCCGCTGACAAAGGCCGAGGCCGCGGCTGCGACCGCTGCCCACAAGGAAAAGTGCTACGGCGTCGCCCTGAAGGGCCAGAACGATTGCGCTGGCGGCCCGGGCACGACATGCCAGGGCACTTCGGTGAAGGACTTCCAGGGCAACTCGTGGAAATTCGTCCAGGGCGGCACCTGCGCCTCGCTTGATCTGCCGGGCGATCGTCATGGTTCGCTGAAGCCGCTGACGCGCGACATCTAAGCACCCGAAACCAGAGCATAAAACCAAATAAGGAAAGCGGAGGCAAACATGGCCAACGTCACCGTGACGACCAACCTTCCCATGGCGACGGAAAGCCCCCTCCGCTTTCCGACACTTCCCGTAGCCGGCCAGGCCGGCACCAGCTTCAAGCCGGAGCATCTTGCAGCCATTGCCGCGGAGACCGGCCCGCAGGGCTTCTTCGAAATCCACGCCGAGAATTACATGGGCGCCGGCGGCCCGCCGCATCGCATGCTGGAACGCGTGCGCCGCGACCACCCGGTCTCGCTGCATGGCGTCTGCATGTCGCTCGGCGGCCCGCAGCCGCTCGACCAGGAGCATTTGCAGCGTTTCAAGGCCCTTGTCGACCGTTACGAGCCGGCGCTGGTCTCCGAACATCTTGCCTGGTCGACGCATGTCGATACCTATCTGAACGACCTGTTGCCGCTGCCTTATACGGCTCGGACGCTTGCCCATGTCTGCGATCATGTCGATGAGATGCAGAATGCCATCGGCCGGCCGATCCTGCTGGAAAACCCCTCCACCTATGTGCTCTTTGCGGAATCGGCGATGACCGAGACGCATTTCATTCGCGAGATATCGCGGCGCACCGGCTGCGGCCTGCTGCTCGACATCAACAATGTCTTCGTCTCCTCCACCAATCACGGCTTTTCGGCGCTGGAATATCTGCGCGACTTTCCGCTCGCCAAAGTCGGCGAGATCCACCTCGCCGGCCATGCCGAACAGGAGGATGACGAGGGCGAACTTCTCTTGATCGACAGTCATGACGGACCGGTCGCCGATGCCGTCTGGCAGCTCTATGAGATTGTCATTGCCAGATGCGGGCCGATCCCGACGCTCATCGAATGGGACAGCAGGATCCCCGACTGGCCGGTACTGCGCGCCGAAGCGCTGGCCGCGCAGGCAATCCTCAATCGGCACAGCGATGGCAGGGAGACTTCCCATGCGCTCGGCTGACATAGTGCCCATGCGCCGGTCCACACCCGATTTCGCCGGCCAATTCTCGGCAACCCTGCTTTCCCCTGATGCCCCGGCGCCTGATCTGGTCACCGGCCCGCGCGGCAAGCGGGCGGAGAAACGCTACGATGTCTACCGCAACAATGTCACCGTCAGCCTGATTGCGGCGCTGTCATCAATCTTTCCGGCGGTCGAGCGCATCACCGGGACGGATTTCTTCCGCGCCATGGCTCGCTTTCATGTGCGCGAAACACCGCCCGCCTCGCGGCTGCTCTTCGAATATGGCCGGGACTTCCCTGATTTCATCGACCACTACGAATATGCGGCCGACATGCCCTGGCTGTCGGATGTGGCGCGCATCGAGCGCGCCTGGCTGGATGCCTATCACGCCGCCGATGCACCGGCGCTGAGCGCCGCCGCGCTCGCGGCCGTGCCGCAGGAGGATCTGGGCGCGGTGACATTCCGGCCGCATCCGGCAACGCGGGTGCTTTCATCGGTTCATCCCGCCGTCACCATTTTCGCCATGAACCGCGGCTCAGAACCGGTCGGCCGCGTCGAGGATCGCCCGGAAGACGGGCTGATCACGCGCATCGACGACGAGGTGACCGTGCGTCTTCTGCCGCCAGGCGGAGCCGCCTTTTTCAACGCGCTTCTATCGGGCGAATGCCTTGCGGCCGCCGTCGCGGCAGGCCTCGATGCCTGGCCTGCTTTCGATCTCTCTGCCGCCATCGGCGAGATGATTGAGGCCCATGCTTTTTCCAATATCAGGGCCTTTTCCGCTATCGAACTGGAGATTTCCGATGTCTGATATGCTTGACTCGCTTTCTCGCAATGGGCCTCATAACGGGCCTCGCAACGGCGCTCTCTCCCCGCTGGCGAGGCTTGTGGCGACGGCTGACGGACTTGTCCGGGCCGTCGCCCAGCCCGATCTTGTCCAGGCCGTCATCCGTCTGGCGCTCGCCGTTCCCTTCTGGCGCTCCGGCATCCTGAAATGGGATGGCTTCCTGCAGCTGAACGATACGGCGATCGATCTCTTCAGCCAGGAATTCATGCTGCATCTGCCGGGCGGGCCTTACCCCTTTCCCGCACCTGCCGTCATGGCCTTTCTCTCCGGCTGCGGCGAGATCATCTTCCCGACCCTGCTCGTGCTCGGCCTCGCCACCCGCTTTGCCGGTCTCGGCCTGCTCTTCATGACCTGCATCGTCGAACTGACAGTGCCCGATGGCTGGCCGATCCACATCACCTGGGCGGCGATGGCACTTGCCATCATGCGCTACGGGCCAGGCCGCCTGTCGCTCGACCATCTGATCGCGCGCATCGCAGGCGCTGCCCATCGCTGACCTGTCGATACGACCCTCCGCTCCAGCCAACCGCCCAGCTCTTCGAGCCGGGCGGCTTTTGCGCTTTGTTGCCGCACTGCTCTTGCCGATTGCCCGCCGATGCGCTCAATAGGCGCCGACGCCGGCTCTGCCTCACGTGCCGCGTCACCAAAATTTTCAGGATGACGGTAACAAACACGTGGCCCCGTGCGTAGAGGTGAGTAGCGGATGAAATATTCGGCCCGCGAAGAGGAATGGGCGGCCTGGATGCGCGCGGCAATGGCCGGCGACGCAACGGCCTATGACCGTTTCCTGAAGGCCGTCACACCCTACCTCCGGTCTATCGCGCGCAGGCGCTGCGACCAGTTCGGTGCCCCGCCGAGCGAGGTGGAAGACGTGGTGCAGGAAGTTCTGCTGGCAGTACACCTGAAGCGCGGGACCTGGGATATTTCGCGGCCGATCGGCCCGTGGCTGTCGACCATCGTGCGCAACAAGCTGATCGACAGCCTGCGCCGGCGTGGCCGCCATGTCAGCGTGCCGATCGAGGATGTGATGGAAACGCTGGAGGCCGACCATCAAGAGGACGGCGCCGATCACATCGATGTCGACCGCATGCTGGACGGTTTGCGCGACCCGCAGCGCGAAATCGTCCGGTCGATCTCGCTCGGCGGCGCCGGTATCAGGGAAACGGCCGAGAGACTACAGATGACGGAAGGCGCCGTGCGAGTGGCGCTGCACAGGGCGCTCAAAGGATTGGCGGCCCTCTATCGGAGCAACACGCGTGAAAACGGATGACCTGATCAACATGCTGGCAAAGGATGCGCGCGTCCGCCTCCGCTTCGGCCGCGTCTTCCTGATCGCGCTCGTGATCGGCGTTGTGATCTCCGCCGTCCTGCTCATCTCGACCATCGGCATCCGCAGAAACATGGCCGACATGATCGAGACCCCGCGCGTTCTCTTCAAGCTCGGCATCACCCTTCTGTTCGCCGTCACCGCCACACGCCTCGCCTTCCGGATCGGCAAACCGGGGCTCTCGCTACGCTCCGCGGCGATGGCGCTTGTGCTGCCACTGGCGGTCCTCGTCATCGGCATCGTCACCGAATTCTTCGTCGTGCCGCAGGCGGACTGGGGGAGCCGTATGGAGGGCCATTTCTCCGCCTTCTGCCTGTTCTTCGTGCCGACCCTTTCGATCGCGCCGCTTGCCGCCATCCTCTATTCGATCCGCCAGGGTGCTCCGGAAAATCCGGGCACGGCCGGCGCGGTGGCAGGCCTTGCCGCCGGCGGCATTGCAGCCGCCATCTATGCCTGGCACTGCCCCGACGACAGCCCGCTGTTTCTGGCGACATGGTATTCGATCGGCATCCTGGTCGCGACCGCAGCCGGCTTCCTGCTGGGCCGAAAGATCCTTCGCTGGTGACGGCGCGACTTCGACATCAGCCGAGCCGGCGAGACAGCCGCAGAAATAGTCATCAGCGCCGGGAACTTTTGGCGTCGACCTCAGTCTGGCATGCGGACCGTACTGCGCGCTTCATCTGATAGAACCATGCACCACAAGGCGCGTCGTGCGATCCGGCCTGTTATTTCCCAATAATTTGGCCCGCTTCGGCGGGCCTTTTTGTGCCTCGGCCGCCGGTAGCGATTGCGACACGCTTTAACGCGTCCGCTTTCCCGTCAGCGCCTGCCAGGCGAGCCGCAGCGTATCGAGGCGGGAGCGAATGCGCTCCTGTTGCGGGATGGCCAGCCGGTTGCGGAAATCGGCAAGCGCCTGGGCTTCAAGCCTGCTTCCCACTTTTTGCGGCAGATGCGGCACGGGTGCACCCGTCAGTCGGTCGATCACAGTCCAGTCGTCGTCGGTCCGACGCTCGATATCGTAGCGGTTCATAGCGGTCAGGATATCTCTGAATTAGAGGTGCGGAGGTCAAGAAAAGCGGCTTTCCCGTACACATGCAATCAGCAAAATGTGAGTGAACGTCAGAAAGTCCGTTCATGGTCAAAATTGCGTTGCCAAAGCCGTCGTCACGCGTTCGGTTTCGTGGTTCTCGTCTTGCCGAGACGCTTGCGAACCTTCGGGGGCCTGGCCTTCAGTTGAGCCTGCGCATATTTCAAATCCAGGAGCGGCAGGGGACGGGCATTGATCGCGGCAATCTCGGCCTCAAGCGCGGCCAGTCCCACCATGATCTCATCGAACATTCTTGCTTCCATATGCCCATCCTCCGCTGCGGCTCATTTCCAGCCGCTACGGTAGCATCCGATAAAATGGCAGGCCAATGCCACATTGGAGCTAGCCCGAATGAACCTCGATTGCCGTCTTTTCGCCATCGCCGCGACATGCATTCATAGCAATAGGGATTTAAGATGCCGCAAGCGTCGGAAAACCAGTCACTGGAGGATAACCATGCACGAGATGACCCCATCGGAAATGCTGAAAGATCCGCTGATCCGCCAGATGCTTCGCGCCGACAAGATCAGCCTCGCAACCTTTGCCGCCCTGCTCGACGCTGCCGTCCGTCAGCACGCCCGTCCCTCAAACGACGGCACCTTTGCGACGTCGAGGATGTCGGACGCCTGGACCGTCGACGCCGCGGCCTTTATCTGATCGACCGTTTTTTTGCCGATGCCCGTCCGACTCCGGGCACCCCTGAGGCCCGCTCCAAGTGAGCGGGTCCTTTTTATTTGCGACGACGTGAGCCCCGGCTTACCTTCGCATTCCCCCTGGACCCCCGATTTGCTGGAATAGGTCGATGAAGGCGGCAGGCCCTCATGCACGCCTGCCGCCTCCCACCTCCGAGCGTCCGCCGCCCAGCGCTCAAGGAGGGAGGGCCACAATAGCCGGGCATTGTGGCCTTTAGGGGCAGTTGCCCGGAAGATATTCCCGGTGTCATCGGGCGGTAACATCACCCATCTGGAGCAGCCCGATCGCTTTCAGACATATGTCGTTGAAAGCGTTGGGGGAGATCGGACCGCGCCTGTGGATAAGCTGTGGAAACACTGTGGATCAGAGGCCGCATGCGGGCGCAGGTCCGGTGCCGGGCGTTGCCATTTCGTTCCAAATGCAGTCTTCTGATCAGGCCTGCCGTCGGCCTCCGCCGCACCTGAAGCCGACGCAGCCACAGGGCGCTCCGACATGAGTCGTGGAGCGCCCTTTCTTTTGCCGCGGCAAATAAGTCACGTGATCAACATTCACGCATTCCGCAATTCCGAATTTCATAATTCACGCGTATAGTGTGTTCGAGGGTCTCAATCTCCGTGCCTTGAGGGGTCGAGGACAATGAGCTGGAACACGTCATCGGCATTCGCGCCGGTCGGCCTGGTTTTGCGCGGTCGGGAGACGCACACTGTCGTGCGTACGCTCGGCGATGCCGCATACCTGCTGATCCGGGACTGGCCTTTCGATGATGGCGAGGAATATATGATCGCCGTCAAAGCCTGTATCGACGCCATCTGTGGAGACGTTGCCCCGGAACAATTCCGGGAGGCGTTTTTGCGCGCCGCAGACGAGGCTGGTATCGCCGCGTTGACCATCGTTCATTGATGGGCGTCCATTGATGGGCGTCCATTGAGGCAAAAGGCACAGACCGCATTGATTTTCTCGGAAAAACCGTCATCTGCTGCCGGCGGCGCGATGATGCGCGCAGGCTGAAACATCCGAGACGCAATGAAGACAGCAGCAATCATCGGCGCAATCGCCTGCATCGCCTTCGCAAAGGCCGCAGTCGCCCAGTCGGACCACGATACCTCCCCGATCCAGCCGGATTACGTCGCCGTCATGCAGGCGCTCGACAAGGACGGCAAGCCGGTTGATCCGACTGTCACCATTATCCATCACGACGGCATGTTTCTGAGCGAGACGCTGCGCGACGACCGGGCCAGCATCGGCTTCGGACCGGACAGGGACAACCCCGTCCTGCGCTGGAGCAGGCAGGCGGATGGTGAGGTGACCTTCCTGGAGCTTCTTCTTCTCTACCGCAAACCGGATACCGCGAGAGCCGAAACGCCTCAGGCGATCGCCGAGGTTTCAACCGTTGCCGGCGAACACTGCATGTGGCGCGAAACGGCGAGCAACCCGCCCTCATCAGGAACGTTCATTGCGCGCGAGCAGAACTGCATCACCGGCGACGGCATCGTTATCGAAACAAAGCTGCTGACGCCGAACGACTCGCCGATCTATCACACCCGCCTCGCCAGACTGGACCGCCGCACCGTCGCTCCCGAAGAGATCTACCCGCCATCGGAGATCCTGACCCCGGAATTCTGGCTGAGACCGATCCGCAGCCACAGTACCGATCCTTCCCAGCCCGATTTCGACATCGCGCTGGAAAGCGTCGGCGGCTCGACGATCCGCTTGCTGCGGCATTATCCCTGGCACTTTTGGGAAAAGCGGGACCGTGGAGGCTCTGTTCGCATCAAGATCTGGAACATACTCGACGAGGCTCAGGGCATCTCCTATCAGCAGTCTGGCAGCTATCGCAGGCTCACGGCCGGACGTCCGGCAGCCGATGGCTCTGCCTCTCTCAACTTCGATGAGACAACCGGAAAGGTCTCGCTCGGCAAGAGCGAAACCATCCTCGGCGAGACCTGCGAATGGTTTGATCTGATGCCGGGAGTTGACGACGCCGGAAACAGCGAGTGCCTCACAGGCGACGGGCTGCCGCTCAAGCTTGATATCAGTGGGATGAATCTGGCTTTCCCTTACACGGCCACATCATTCCGCCGCCGCCCTGTCGCTCTCTCGGAGATGCGCTTGCCTGCCGAAGCATTTTCGCTGGAAGAATGGGGATTGCCCCCGGCGCAGTGATGCCGATGCGGGATGTCGTCTTTTACGTCGTGCCGCGGGATATCCCCTATTGCTGCGTTGTAAAAAACCAACAAAGCAGCCTCTTCCCTCACAAACACACCCAATTTCCATACGCCCCGCTACAAATCGCCTTGCATCCCAGCGACAGCATAAAGACATAGGAAATACTCATACCCGGTGTCGCAATTAGCCCGGCACTTTCGTCTTAAGGCAGAACTCCTTCTTTCAGATATGGATATAGGAACGCCATGACCAGTGAACCCTTGCTTTCAGAGATCGAAGAACAGGCCGAATTGCCGGTCGAAGACCATAGCGCCCGCAACAGGCTGGTGATCGGCCTGCTGCTTGTCTCCGCCTTCGTGGTCATCCTCAACGAAACCATCATGGGTGTGGCGATCCCGCATCTGATGACGGATCTGAAGATTCCGGCGAGCTCCGCCCAATGGCTGACCTCGGCCTTCATGCTGACCATGGCCGTCGTCATCCCCGTTACCGGCTATCTGCTGCAGCGGCTGAACACGCGGCCGGTCTTCATTCTCGCCATGTCGCTCTTTTCCGCCGGCACGCTGGTTTCCGCTCTCGCGCCCGGTTTCCAGGTACTGCTCATCGGCCGCATCGTCCAGGCATCCGGCACGGCGATCATGATGCCGCTCCTGATGACCACGATCATGAACCTCGTGCCACCGCATTCGCGCGGCAAGACGATGGGCAATATCTCGATCGTCATTTCAGTGGCGCCGGCGATCGGCCCGACGATATCAGGCCTCATCCTCTCCTCGCTCGACTGGCGCTGGCTCTTCCTGCTGGTGCTGCCGATCGCGCTGGCCGCCCTTGCCCTCGGCGCCTCGAAAATCGAGAACGTTACCGTCCCATCAAAGGCGCCGCTCGATATCCTTTCCGTGGTACTCTCGGCGATCGGCTTCGGCAGTTTCGTCTTCGGAGTCAGCGAGCTTGGCGCTCCCGAAGCAGGCGCGACACCTCTCGATCCCCGCGTGATGCTCGTCGCTGGCGCCGCCGTCATCGCCATTTTCGTCTGGCGGCAGATCCATCTGCAGAAATACGAAAAGGCGCTGCTCGACCTGCGCACCCTGCAGACGACGACCTTCACCATTGCCGCGGGCATGATGGCGATTTTGATGATGTCGATGTTCGGCGTCTTCATCCTGCTGCCGATCTATCTGCTCTCGGTGCTCGGCCAGACGACGCTCACGACCGGTCTGCTGCTTCTGCCCGGCGGGCTGATCATGGGCCTCTGTGCCCCCTTCGTCGGCCGTCTTTTCGACCGCTATGGGCCTGCCCGCCTCGTCATCCCGGGCGCCATCCTGTTCAGCGGCGTGATGTGGAGCCTGACCTTCATCTCCACGACGACCTCGGTCTGGGTGGTGCTCGCCATCCACATCGTCCTCAGCATCGGCCTTGCCCTGATGTTCACGCCGCTCTTCACCGTCAGCCTCGGCTCCTTGCCGCCGAAACTCTATTCCCACGGCAGCGCCATCATCGGCACCACCCAGCAGGTCGCCGGTGCCGCCGGCACCACGCTCTACGTCGCCATCATGACATGGCGCGCCGGCATCCTGACTCAAGGTGAGGCAGATGCCGCTACGGCAACCGTTGGCGGCATGCAATCCGCCTTCTTCGTCGGCGCGCTGATTTCGCTGGCGGCCGTGGTGGCATCCTTTTACGTCCGCCGCCCGCCCGGCCAGCCCGAGGGACAGCCGATGGGCGGGCACTGAAGACATTCACCGAAGCTGGAGCAATTCCGGCAAAACTGTCCGGCGGATTTGTGCCGGAAATTATGTGAAAACAAACAGATAGAGGGTTTCCTTAGTTCGGAGAAAACGGAAATCCTCTAGCGCGCGTAATAGCCGGCCTGATCGAGATCATCGGTCAGGCCTCGGCACGTCGGCTGCCAGCCGAGCAACCAGCGTGTATGGGCGCTGGAGGCCGCCATGTTCGTCGCCGTCATATTGGCAAACCAGCCGAAATGTTCGCGGGGGCGAGACTCCACCGGCAGGCCGAGCTGGCGTCCTATCACCTCGGCAATCTCTCGGAACGGCACTGCCTCGTCGGCGACGGCATGATAGGCGGCTTCGGTCACCCCGCTTTCGAGCGCCAGCCGATAGAGGCGTGCGGCATCCAGCCGGTGCACGCCCGACCAGCAATTCCTTCCGTCATCCGGATAGGCGGATACGCCAGTCTCCCGGGCGATGCGCACGAGGATCGGGACGAAACCGTAATCACCGATACCGTGTACGCTGGGGGCAAGGCGCATCGTGGCCGCGCGTATCCCCTGCCCGGCAAGTGTGCGGGCGGCAACTTCCGATTTGCGAGGAGATGCCGGGTTTGGCAGATCCGCTTCCGTTGCACCGAGCGGAAAGCCCAGCAGGCCTGATGTGACGATGAGCGGACGATCCGATCCGGCAAGCGCGCTTCCGAGCGCATGGATCGCGCGCTCGTCCTGTGCGGCATTGTCGAGAAACTTCGAGAAGTCATGGTTGAAGGCAGTATGGATCACTGCATCAGCCTTGGCGGCCGTCTCGCCGAGAAGGTCGAGATCATCGAGCGATCCCGGAACGAGCCTTGCGCCGATGATCGCAATGGCCTTTGCTTTTGCGATCGAGCGGACAAGCCCGCTGACCTTGTGACCGGCACGGATCAGCTCCTCGACGATGGCGGTGCCGACCCAGCCGGTCGCACCCGTTACGAATATGTGCATTGCTACGATCTCCATTGCCGGGCGCCCATCGGGCAGCCCTGTTTGAAGTTGGGGTGGTTGTGCGGGAAGTAGTCGAAGTCAGGCCACGCGCATCGACAGCTCGATGTCGTCGGCAAACGGCGTGGACATGTATCCACCTGCGGGCGAACGGACATGATCCAGATATTGGGGGGAGTAATCGGCATCGTCGGCGATCACGAGTGCACCGGGTCGAAGCCGGCCTTCGACCAATGCCAGCACCTCAGGATAAAGCGACTTCGCGCCATCGAGCAGAAGCAGGTCGATATTGTCAGGAAGATCGGTGCTCAACGTCTTGAGCGCATCGCCTTCCCGGATTTCGACGAGATCGGCAAGGCCGCCTTCGACGAGGTTCTGGCGAGCCCGCGCAACCTTCGAAACCTCGAATTCGCTGCTGATCAGCCGCCCGCCGCCATTGTCGCGAAGGGCAGCGGCAAGATAAAGCGTCGAAACGCCGAAGGACGTACCGAACTCCACGATGGTCCTGGCATCGGTGCTGCGCGCCAGCATGTAGAGCAGCTCTCCGGTCTGGCGGGAAACCGGCAGCCACAAGTCCTTCATGCGTCCGTAGAAATCGAGATATTCGGTCTTGCTGTGCATGAGCCGTTCCCGCTCGTCGCGGGAGAGCACAGCCATGGCCGGGCTGGTGGCCTTATCGGCCTCGGCAAACAGCTGATCGAGAAGCGGCGCGAGCGGTGCGTTTGAGAGAGTGTTCATCAGAGAAATCCTTCATGTCGAGATGGCTTGCTTTCGAAATGAAAATACGAATAATCCGTCGCATTCGCTAATCGCATTTGTGGAACACCTTGATGGCCGATCGTCCAAGTCACGGAATTTCTTCGAGAAAATCGCCCAGACAGGCGCGCTCCAACGAGCTCGTAAACGCCATTCTGCAAGCTGCTGTTCAGGTTTTGGCGCAGGAAGGTGCACAGCGTTTCACGACCGCCCGGGTGGCTGAAAGAGCCGGCGTGAGCGTCGGCTCGCTCTATCAATATTTCCCCAACAAGGCCGCCATCCTGTTCCGGCTGCAGAGCGACGAATGGCGGCAGACCTCCCATTTGCTGGGTGAAGTCTTGAACGACACCGCCCGCCCGCCCCTCGACCGGCTGCGATCGCTCGTCCACACCTTCATTCGCTCAGAATGCGAGGAAGCCGCCGTCCGTGTGGCGCTGAACGACGCGGCACCTCTCTATCGCGACGCCCCCGAAGCCCAGGAGGCACGGCAGGCCGGCGACCCCATTGTCGAGCAGTTCATGCGGGAAGCGCTACCCAATGCATCGGACGCAATCCGCACCATGGCCGGAGACCTGATCACGACGACGATGAGCACGGTCGGAAAGGAATTTTCCGAGGCAGCGCGTGACGAGAGCGAGATCTCAGCCTTCGCAGACGCGATGGCGGATATGTTCTGCTCCTACCTCCGCAGCCTGGGCTGAGCGAGCCGCTCACCGGCTTAATGATATGTCACAACCGGATCGAACATCCTTTGCAGAAAGGAGCGCTGCGCCGCCTGCGCATATTCCCGGGGAATGCGGTGCCCGCATTCGAAGACGTGGAGCATAACCGGCACTCCGGCATCCGACAGCGCATCCGAGAACCGTTCGGCCTGGACAACGGGAGCACGCTCATCGAGCCTTCCGTGCAGCAGCAAGGTTTCCGCCCGGATTTTCGGTGCGTGATGCAGGGCCGAGCGGGCCAGGAAGGCTTCACTCGACAGGCCCGCTTCCTGCTCGATCGCCCGCCGCAAACCTTCCCAACTGGCCTCATAGGCAGCTTTGAGATCGTAGACCCCGCTGCGCAGAATGACGGCTCTGAGATCGGGAACCTGGGCTGCGACCATGGCCGAGGCGACCGCCCCCCGGCTGTTGCCATAGAGAACGATACGATCAGGGTCGACACAAGGCTGCTCCCGCAGGAAGGAGAGTGCGGCCATGATCGCCCGCTGGGTGTTCGGACCACAGAAATCGGCCGGTCCATCAGAAGCCCCGAAGCCCGGCTGCGAGACTGCCGCCGCGGTGATATTCAAACCGGCACAGAACCGGAGCAGCGTACCGGTATCCACGGCCTCTTTCGCGCCAATGAGACGGCCGCCCTGATTGCCGTGGACGAACAGGATGGCTCCTGCAGGCGTTTTGCTCTCAGGCTGAGCTTGAAAAAGCTCCACACTTGCCCCGTGGCCTCTGTCGATGAGATGTCGTGTCACATCAGGCATTTTCACCCTCGAGTTCCAGCAATACGCGCAATGAAACTCGCATGTGCGGACAGGCAAGTCTCCTATAAATTTCTGCGGAATTTGTCGGTGCGATGTACCCTTCTTCGTCCTTAGGCCGAGATCCGACCCTACTGGCCGGATCACCAAGAGGAGAAGCATCCATGAGAAAGATCATCGCCTCGACATTCGTCAGCCTCGACGGTGTCATGCAGGCACCCGGCTGCCCTGAAGAGGATCCCGTCAACGGTTTCAGGTTCGGCGGCTGGGTATTCCACTACTGGGACGACGCGCTGGGCGGCGTGATCGGCGAGCTCTTCGCAAAGCCCTTTGCGCTGCTGCTCGGCCGCAAGACCTACGACATCTTCGCCGCCTACTGGCCCTATCAGAAGGATTCGATCGCCGACGCCTTCAATCCCGCAACCAAATATGTCGCGACGCACCGGCCTGAAACCCTCACCTGGCAGAATTCGCAGGCGCTCGGACCTGACGTCATCGCGGCACTACAAAAAATCAAACAGGAGAACGGGCCGGACCTGCTCATCCAGGGATCGGGCAATCTCATCCAGACCCTGCTTGCCAACGACCTGATCGACGAAATGACCGTGCTGACCTTCCCGCTGCTCCTCGGCAAGGGCAAGCGGCTGTTTGAGGGCGGCGCAGCAACGCCGGGCGCCCTCAAGCTCACCCGATCGATGGTATCGAGCACGAGCGTCATCGTCGCGACCTATGAGCGGAACGGCGAAGTCCAGGCAGGCTCGTTCGTGTCTGATCAACCGTCCGAGGCCGAGCTCGAACGCCGCCGGAACTGGCAATAGTCTTGCTGTCATGGTCGCCGCGGCCTCCGGCGGCGGGACCCAAGCTTATGCCGATTCCGCCGCCGTCATAATGATGCCGCTGCCTGCCCGGTATCCAGGCCGCTCGGTGCTGCCGAAAAAGTGATTTCCTTCCAACGGCTTCTGTCCTCTATGGGCTTGCCAGAAACGCTTTACGCCCATCTTCTGCCCGAATGTTGGCGTTCTAGTCAGGCTTCACCCTGGACGGGCTGCCCATGCGGACTGAATACGCGCCGCGACAGTATTTTTTATCAGGTTTCGAGGACATCAGAATGCCGCTGAGAACATCTTCCCGCTGGATCGCACCGCTTGCCGGCCTGCTGGTGCTCTCGGGAAGTGCAATTGCCGTGCGTGCCGAGCCGCAGCCGGCACCGCCGGTGACGCAGGCCAGCCCAAGAATCGGCTACACGGTCCCCGCCCGCCGGCCGGCCCATATTTCCAGGCAGGATACGAGCTCGTCGCTGTCAGCACTCTTTGATTCCGCCAGCGGCAATCAGGCCAAGGTGTTGAACGAAATGGGCGGACTGTCGGTCTCGATGAACAATGACATCGCCGATGCGATCGAAGCCTATTACGCCCAGCCGAAGGCAAAGCTCATCTGGATCGATGGCAGGGGGCCTACCCCCAAGGCAGCACAGGCGCTCAGCCTTCTGAAACAGGCCGACGACTGGGGATTGAATGCCGGCGACTATGCCGTTGCCCCTCCTCAGAGATCGGACGCGAAGGCGCTGGCCGAGTTTGAAGTCTCCCTCTCGGCCAAGATGCTGATGTTCCTTCAGGACAATTTCCGGGGCCGCATCGATCCCAACAAGCTGTCGAACTATTATGATTTCAAGCGCAAGCCGGTCGATCTGAAGGGCACGATCGCCCAGCTCTCGGCCACGCCTGATCTGATGGTAGTCTTCGACCGCCTGCTGCCGAGCAACCCGAAATTCGCCCAGCTCGCCGCCGAGCTGCACTACCTGCGCACCTCAGGCCAGGGCGGCGATAGCGCCGCCAACATCAACAAGGTGATCGTGGCAATGGAGGAAATGCGCTGGCTGCCGCAGGAATTCCCGGAGCGATATGTTTTCATCAACCAGCCGGCCTACATGGCCTACTATTATGAAAACAGCACGCTGACGCTGTCGATGAAGGCCGTGATCGGCCAGCAGGACCACCAGACGAATTTCTTCGACGCCTCGATCAAGACGGTCCAATTCAACCCCGACTGGGGCGTGCCGCAATCGATCATCCGCAACGAGATGCTGCCGCACCTGAAGCGCGACCCCGCTTATCTGGACAAGGAAGGCTATGTGGTCTCGGTCAAGGGCAAGACGATGCCGTCCGCCAAGGTCGACTGGTCGCAGCCGCTCGAAAATATCGGCGTCGTCCAGCCGCCCGGAGCGGACAATGCGCTCGGCCAGTTGAAGATCCTCTTCCCGAATTCGCACGACATCTACATGCACGACACCCCCGCCCGCGGTAAATTCGCCTCGCAGGACCGCATGTTCAGCCATGGCTGTGTGCGCCTGGAAAACCCGAAGGCGATGGCAGCCGCAGTCCTGAAAACCTCGGTCGAGTTCGTCGATCAGCAGATCGCGGACGGCGCCAAGAAGGATATGCCGGTTCCGGAACAGGTTCCGGTCTATGTCTCCTATTTCACCGCATGGCCGACCGACGATGGCGTCATCCACTATTTCGACGACATCTATGGCCGCGATGCGGAAACGCTGACAGCGATTTCGGCGACGACCGCAAGCCGCGCTCGATCGTAAATCGGCCGGGGCTACGCAGCCCCCGCATCCTCCATCGCCCTGTCTATCGGTCTTACGCCGCCACCAGATATGTGCGCTTTACACATATTTGTTGACGGCGTTTTCCGCTCCTGATATATGTGCATTATACACACAATGGAGCGGATATGGCACAGGAAATCTCAACCGGCGCACGGATGTGCGGTGCCGGCGCGGCAGAACCGCGCCTGGCGATCAGGCCGGTCGACACGATCATCCGGAGTGGCTCCGATGGCCGCTAGGCTCACGACACGCAGCTGGGCGACACCGCTGACGATCGGCTCCTTCCTGCTAATGGCAGGTACGGGCGTCATGATGTTCTTCGAGTGGGAACGAGGCCTGATGACCGTCGTTCACCAATGGTTTTCCTGGTTCTTCGTGGCAGGCGCCATCGGTCACATCGTCGCGAACATCAAGCCCTTCAAGTCGCATCTGAAGGCGCGATGGGGCCGCTATAGCATTGCCGTTTTCATGATCGTGCTTTTCGCCTCCGTCTTCAGCTGGGGGCAGATCACCGGGCCGCAGCTGGAGCGGCCGATCGAACAGGCGCTGATCTATGCCCCGCTCTCGGCCCTTGCTGATGTCACCGGGCAGTCATATGCAGAGCTCATCGCAAAGCTCCGGGAAAAGGGCATAGAGGCCGAGGCACATCAATCCGTCGCAGACCTCGCCCGCCTGCACGGCATCGATGAGAACCGCGCGCTCGCAATCATCTTCGGCGTCGATGGATAGGCCTTGATCTTACCGCTTATTGCGACGGCACCCTCACCTGTGCGGCGCCCGGAAACTGTGGCATAACTAGCCGATGGCGATACATGTCTTGGCAGTCCATCGTGATACTGTCGGGACGGAACAGGCAGCAGGCGGTTCGCTTGCAGGGGCCTATTCCGTGGGCGTGCTCTGCTGGCTCCTGTCGGCCGGCATCTATATCGCCGCCAAATGGGTTTCCGCGGAAATGCCGCCCTGGGCGCTCTGCTTCTGGCGCGTGCTCATCGCCTTCGCGATCTTGCTGCCGATCGTGCGCCACCATTTTTCCGAGATGCTCGCGCTGGTCCGGGCGCGCGGCCTGGAACTGCTTTTCATCGGCGGCATGGGACTGGCCGTCTGTCAGGGCCTGATCTTCGTCGGCCTCGAACATGCCGATGCCACCACCGCCGGCATCATCATCGCGCTGATCCCGATCATCACCATGATCCTCGCCCGCCTGATGCTGGCAGAGCCGATGGGAAGCTGGCAGGTGGCCGGCTCGATCCTCGCCTTCCTCGGCATCGTCGTCATCATCGTCAAGGGCAGTCCGGCAGCACTTCTGCGCCTCGACCTCAATCCCGGCGAACTCTGGATCGTCGCCGGCGCCTTCTGCTTCAGCCTCTACACCGTGCTGCTGCGCCGGGCGAAATTCGATCTGAACCGCCTTGCCCTGCTCGTCCTGCTGCTCGGCGCCGCCGCGCTGACCGCACTGCCCTTCTATCTCTACGAACTCGCCTCCGACGAACGCACGACGCTGAATACGAGCGGCCTCATAGCGCTCGCCTATGTCGCGATCCCTGGCGGCGCGCTCATGTATTATCTCTTCAATCGCAGCATCGAGGCTCTTGGAGCCGCCCGCGCCGGCGTGCTCCTCTACGTCCAGACGATCTTCATCGCCGTACTCGCTTACCTGATCCTCGGCGAGAAGCTGCAGACCTATCACCTCGAAGGTGCGGCCCTCATCATCGCCGGGCTGTTGCTGATCATCCTGCTGAAACCGAAGGCGAAGACCGCAGCCGCCTAACACGGCGGGCAAAGAAACCTCAGCCCTTCACGTCAGCCCCATAACGCAGCCCATCCACCAGCAGCGCAATCATCCGCCGGGTCTTGGCCGGATCATCCCCCTGCCCGAGATTGGAAAGCTGTGCGCCGGCGCGGATGAGTTCGCTCGCCTCGACATCGCCGCGCGCTGCTCCCGCTGCAACGGCTCTATCCAGCAGGCCCTGCAATGCCGGGATCATGCGCTGATCGAAATAGACCGGCAGCGCCTGATAAGCCGGGTCGCCGGAATGCAGTGCTGCCGCAAGTCCGCGCTTGGCCATTATGAAATCAGCAAAACGCTGCATCCACAGCGAGAGCGCCTCGCCCGGCTCATGCTCGGCGGCAAGCGTCACTGCCGCATCGGCGCAGGCATCCACCTCGTTGCGCATGACCGCCTTGATGAGATCCGAGCGCTGCGGAAAATGGCGATAGACAGTGCCGACGCCGACACCTGCTTTTTCCGCAATTTCACGCACCGGCGCATCGACGCCCGAGGTCGCAAACACCGCCAGGGCAGCTTTCAGCAGCAGATCGAGGTTGCGCCGCGCATCCGCGCGCACCGGCCTTTCATGGCCGCTATCAGCCTCGCGCGCCTCGCCCGGGCTGTCCGTCCCGTCAGTCACATCAACACCTCTTGCAAAGCGGAACATTGTTCCGTATAAACGGAACCGCGTTCCGGATGCGCCCTTATACCCTGTTTGCCAAGACTTTGCCAACAGCAAAGCCTGTCCATCAGGGCTTTTGCCAGATTCAAAACCTGCCCTCACGGGCAGTGCAGGTTCAAGCCTGCCCTCGCGGGCAGCTCAGATTAAAAGAGGAAACGAAGATGCAATACCGTCCCCTTGGCCGCACCGGCATCAAGGTCAGCCCCTATTGCCTTGGCGCCATGATGTTCGGCGCCATCGGCAATGCCGATCACGACGATTCCATCCGCATCATTCACAAGGCACTCGATACCGGCATCAACTTCATCGATACCGCCGACATGTATAGCCATGGCGAATCCGAGGAGATCGTCGGCAAGGCGCTGAAAGGCCGGCGCGACAACATCGTGCTCGCCACCAAATGCTTCATCCCGATGGGTCAGGATCCGAACCAGCAGGGCAGCTCGCGCCGCTGGATTTACCGCGCCGTCGAAGATTCGCTGCGCCGCCTGCAGACCGATTATATCGACCTCTTCCAGATGCACCGCCCCGCCCCCGATACCGATATCGAGGAAACGCTTTCGGCCCTGACCGACCTGATGCGCGAAGGCAAGATCCGCGCCATCGGCTCCTCCACCTTCCCCGCCTCCGATATCGTCGAGGCACAATGGGTGGCCGAAAAGCGTGGCCTCGCCCGCTTCCGCACCGAGCAGCCGCCCTACTCCATCCTGCATCGCGGCATCGAACGCGAGGTCCTGCCGACGCTCGAACGTTACGGCATGGGTGCGCTGGTCTGGAGCCCGCTTGCCATGGGCATGCTCACCGGCCGTTACCGCCGTGGCGCTGCCCAGCCGGACAGCACCCGCGTTGCCTATTTCCCCAAGCAGATGTCGAATGAAAACAGCCTCGATGCCGTCGAGCAGCTCATCCCGCTCGCGGAAGGTGCCGGCATCTCGCTCACCCATATGGCGCTTGCCTTCGTCATCGCCCACCCGGGTGTCACATCGGCGATCCTTGGGCCGCGCACCATGGAACAGCTCGATGATCTCCTGGCCGGCGCGCAAGTCCGTCTGAGCGACGAACTGCTCGATGCCATCGACGCAATCGTACCATCCGGCACCGAAACCGGTCCGCTGGAAGCCAACTACAAGACCCCGGCGATCCAGACCGCGAGCTTGCGCCGCCGTCCGCCCGCCGAACGCGCCGCCGCTTGATCGACAAAGCAGCCTCCGAAGGCTCCGCTATGCCAGCGGAGCCTTCGGCACGACGGCGGATCAACGCTCTTCGGCAGGCAATTGCTGCAGCCTGCGCTGCGCTTCCTCCACCTCGATGGCGAGCTCTTCCAGAAACTCGTCCCACATATCGAGCGCCCTCAAGCCCTCACGCGTGCGAAACAGATAGTCGGCCGAACTGCCGATGCTGCCTGAAGCCGTCGCAAGCCGTTGAATAGTCGCCTCGCGGGAAAGCCCGCCGGCATAGGTATTTGCGAGCGGGTTCATGGTGAAAGTGATGCCGCTTCCAAAGCGGATACCCCCTTCATCGAGAAGGTCGACCCACCGAGGAATATAGGCCTCGGCCACCATCTCCCGCCGCCACAGCAGCTCGAGTTCGTGCAGAAGATCCTCTTCCTGCAGCCGCAGCGCGACGCCATCGCAGGCTCCGCCCGCATCAAGGCCGAGCACGAGACCTGGATTGTCGGGCGAACCCCGCCCGGACGTTGTGGCAAGGCAAAAGGAGCGGCGCCAGCCTTCGATACGGGCTTTCCGGCTTTCGACGCTCAGAATGATCGGATTCCAGATCAGCGAACCATAGGCGAAAATCCAGACATCGCCCGCCGGCCGCTCCGCAAGTATCGATGCGAGAGATGCCTGTCGCTCCTCGTCGCTGAGAAGTTTGAGCGACGGCGCCTCTCCGGCAATCAGGTTTGCGAATGTGCCGCTCAGCAGCAGCTCGCGCGACAGGATTTCCTCGCCACAGCAGGCGATCGCATCTGAGCTTCTATTGTTGATGGTCATGACGCCCCCATTCTCGGCCATGCATATCAGCAATGGCCCTGTTTCGCCGCCATCATCCACGGCTAGCGCGCCGGATAAAGCCTGCCAGCGCAGACACAGTGTCTCCGCAGCCGCAACAATGGACGCATCATCATCCCTCTTTCCGCCACGGAAATGAGCACCACATCGTTTGAAACACACCCTAGGAAATGGGAGCCCGACATGAGCGAAATTGGCCGTCTGCTCGGCGCCGGTAAGGAAGCGGAAGTCTATGAACATGGCAGGCTGGCCCTGAAGCTCTACAGGCCCGGCCGCCCGAAGGCCCCGGCCTTCCGCGAGGCCGCCAATCTGGCGATCGTCGAACGGCTCTCCCTGCCCGCGCCCAGGGTCCACGTCGTCGGCGACTATCACGGGCGCTGGGGCCTGCTGATGGATCGCGCAATCGGCACAAGCCTTGCCGACGAGATGTTGCCGGAGCCGCCGCTGTCAGCCATCAAGGAGATGGCAGCACTCCACCAGTGCCTGCACCGCGAGCCCGGCACCGGCCTTCCCTCATTGAAATCAAGACTGTCGGCAAATATCGAGCGCGCCGAACCTCTGACACCGGACCTGCGCGACCGGTTGCTTCTGGCGCTTGCCGCCCTGCCAGATGACGACAGGGTCTGCCACGGCGACTTCCATCCCTGGAATATCCTGGGCTCCGGCGACGACGCCATGATCGTCGACTGGCTGGACGCCTGCAGCGGCAATCCGGCCGCCGATGTCTGCCGCACCTATCTCCTGATGCGTCGTGTACTTCCGGCGATCGCCGAAGCCTATGTCGTCACCTATGCGAAGGCGGCCGAACTGACACCGGACGAAATCTTCACCTGGCTGCCGGTCATCGCCGCCGCCCGGCTTGCTGAGGATGTGCCCGAAGAAAACGAGGATCTGTTGCATCTTGCAGCACTCGCTCCCACGGAAGCATAGGCTGGATGCCCCTCACAGACGACTTGGCGTCAGGCCGGCGAGGAATGTCTCGAAATCATCCGCGACGTGGCCGATCTGTTCCCACCCATAGCCCCGATCGCCGAAGGTCTTCGCCTTTATGACGATGTAGAGAATGCGGCCATAGCTCTGCGCATTGAGGTCCAGCAGGCAATGCCCGTAGCCGGCGTCGAAGGTGAGCGGGTAGAGTGCCGCGGGCAGCCGCGGACCGGAATTTCCATAGAGCGGGTCCATGTAGCGCTGCCGCGCTTCGATCATGGTGCGTGGATCGGCAACCACGCCGACATCCACCCTCTTTCGCTTGCCGTTCGGGAACGTGGCTTTCGTCTGGAAGCTGAAGACCGTTTTGCTGTTGAACTGCCGCCCGCCGTAGCGCTGCCAGTATTGTTTGAGCGCATCCGGCAACGCCACACCCTCTGAATGTTCGAAGCCCTCGACCTCCTGCGGTGCTACCGGCTTCTCCGGCCGGCCCCATTCATCCGGCGCTTCGAGAAAACGGTAGATTGCTGCATTGGCGACATCCATTCCGCGTCCGGCCTCCTCATGCCGTTGTAGACGGCATGGGAGATAAGGCGGGAAGGCGCGTTGCAAAGCCCCTGCCCGTTTCAGACGCCCGTCTGACAGGACTGCTGATTTCAGTTTCGAACTATTCGTATTCAGTTGCGAATAATTCTCAATTATGCTTTGCTAATGCAAGTGATTAGCAATTGCATTTCAGTCGGCCTCTAGAATCGTTGGTGCGGTCGTGTCCAAGACAAAGGGAATCGATGAAATGACGAGGGACGAGATCGAGCAGCTGCTGCATAAGCTCAGCGACACGCTCCATCTTTCCTCACCGTTCGCCAGCCGGCAAGGTGGCAGCCTCTCGCAGGCGATGGAAAACCTTGCCGATCTGCTGCAGAATTACGAGACCATTTCCGGCGATCCGGACGAAGTCGCAAACCGCATCGCCGAAGCGATCAAGATGGTCGGACAGGCCCGATTTAGCCGCCCCGACGAAGGCACAGTCCACTAAGCAAAGGCCAAATGCCCTGCTGTTGCTGTCGGTTCACGCAGCACAGGCCTCGCAGGTGCCGCGGATTTCGATCGTCGTCTTCGCCGGCTTGAATTTTTGGCTGCGCACCCAGCCCATCAGGCGGTGATCCACCTCATGGTCGTGGAACTCGATCACCTGGCCGCAGCTTTCGCAGATCGCGAAGGCGACGATGCCGTGGCTATGGCAGTCCTCGCCGGGATGGGCGCAGGCGACGAAGGAGTTGATGCTCTCGAGCCGATGCACCACGCCGAATTCGAGCAGCTTTTCCAGCGCCCGGTAAACCTGCAGCGGCGCGCGGAAACCCTGGTCGCGCAGCTTGTCGAGGATCGTATAGGCGCTGAGCGGTCCCTCGGCCTTTTCGAGCACATCGAAAACGAGTGACTGGTTGCGGGTGAGTTGAGGTGCGTTCATGAGCCTTGTCCTTGCAGGTCCCTGCGCCCGCGCCAGGCGGGAAGCAGGCTCAGAATGAAGAGAATGAGAGCGGCGACGACAATCGACGGCCCGGATGGCGTGTCATAAGTCAGCGAGCCAAAGAGCCCGCCGACGACTGCGACTGCGCCGATCAGCGAGGCGAGAACCGCCATCCGTTCCGGTGTCGAGGAGAAGCGCCGCGCCGCTGCCGCCGGAATGATCAGCAGCGAGGTGATCAGCATGATGCCGACGATCTTCATGGCAATGGCGATGACGACGGCCATCAGCAGCATGAAGAACAGCCGCGCCCGCTCCGGCTGCAGGCCTTCGGCCTCCGCCAGTTCCGGATTGACGGTGGCTGCAAGCAACGGCCGCCACAGCCAGGCGATCGCCACTAGCACCAGAATGCCGCCGCCCCAGATCATCGCGATATCCGTGGTTGAGACTGCCAGGATATCGCCGAACAGGAAGGCGATGAGATCGATGCGCACCCAGCTCATGAAGGCGACCATGACGAGGCCGATCGCAAGGGTCGCATGCGATAGAATGCCGAGCAGCGCATCGGCCGACAGCGCCTGCCGCTTCTGCAGGAGGAGCAGCAGGATCGAGACGGCAGCGGCAACGACGAAGACGGCCAGTGTCAGGTTGAAATCGAAGAGCAGCGAAAGTGCGACGCCAAGCAGCGCCGAATGGGCAATAGTATCGCCAAAATAGGCCATGCGCCGCCAGATGATGAAGCAGCCCAGCGGCCCTGTTGTCAGCGCCAGACCGACGCCAGCCAGGATCGCGCGCACGAAGAAATCGTCAAGCATGGCGGCCCTCCCCGCTTTGGGAGTGGGAATGGGCGTGAGCATGGGCCTCGGCATGTGCATGCCCGTCGTGATGGTCGTGAGCATGGTCATGCCCGTGCTCATGATGATGGCCATCGTCCGGGTGGCAATGGTCCGTTACCGAACCGTCCTCATGCAGCACGCGCCCGTCAGGCAGATGCGTATGGTCGTGGTGATGGCTGTAGACGGCAAGCGTCGGCGCCGCGCGGCTGCCGAAGAGACGCACATATTCCGGGCTCTGGCTCACCGCCTGCGGCGTGCCGCGGCAGCAGACATGGCCGTTGAGGCAGATGACGGTATCTGTCTCCGCCATGACGACATGCAGATCGTGCGAGATCAGCAGGATACCGCAGCCGGTCGTATTGCGGATCGACTTGATGAGTTCGTAGAGCGCGATCTCGCCGGCGAAATCCACACCCTGCACGGGCTCGTCGAGAACGAGCAGATCGGGCTTGCGGGCAATGGCGCGTGCCATCAGCGCACGCTGGAATTCGCCGCCCGAGAGATGCTGGACCTGTGCATCCAGCATATGCGCCATGCCTGATGCTTCGAGTGCCACCATGATATCGGCCTCGGGCAGAGGCCCGGTCAGTGTCATCAGCCGGCGCACCGAAAGCGGCAGCGTCCAGTCCACAGCAAGCTTCTGCGGCACATAGCCGACCTTGAGGCCGGCCTTTTTCGTCACCCTGCCCTCATCCGGCTTCAAAACGCCGATCGCAGCCTTGGCGCTGGTCGATTTGCCGGAGCCGTTCGGGCCGATCAGCGTAACGATTTCGCCGCGCGACACGGAAAAATCCACACCGCGCACCAGCCAGCGACCGCCGCGACGAATGCCGACATTGTCGAGCGAAACCAGCGGTTCGGCGCGGATACTTGCGGCGTTACCAACGGGGTTATCTGCGGGAGAGAGCATCAATTTTTCCGAAAGTGCTGTTGCGTCCTGCTATTGCACACGTTATAGCATAACGCAATTGATGTAATAACATTACAACTGCAATTCAAGCGGAGCATGCTGATGAAACTGGCGATGGGCCTTACCCTCGCAATCCCGGCTTTCCTTTTTGCCGGGTCCCTCCAGGCTGCTGAGGCGCCCGTCGTCGTCACCTCGATCAAGCCGATCCATTCGCTGGTTTCGGCCATCATGCAGGGCGTCGGCAAACCGGAACTGATCGTCGATGGCGCCGCCTCTCCGCACACCTATAATCTGAAGCCTTCGAATGCCCGCGCTTTGCAGGCAGCCAAGGTGATCTTCTGGGTCGGCCCCGGCCTCGAAGCCTTCCTCGAAAAGCCGCTGGAATCGCTGGGTTCCGACGCCATCGTCGCCCGGCTCGACAATGCGCCGGGTCTGGTGAAGCTGCCTTTCCGCGAAGGCGGCGCCTTTGAAGCGCATGATGACGGCGACCAGGATAGTGCTTCCGCCGATGAACATGCTGAAGCTGGTCACGATCATGCCGAAGCAGATCATGACCACGACCACGGCGCCTTCGACACCCATCTCTGGCTCGATCCGGTCAACGCCAAGGCGATGGCCACCGAGATCACCACCACGCTGGTTGCCGCCGACCCCGCCAATGCACTGACCTACGAGGCCAATGCCAAGGAACTGGATGACAAGCTCGACGCGCTCGACAAGGAAATCGCCGCAACCGTGTCGCCGGTGAAGGACAAGCCCTTCATCGTCTTCCACGATGCCTACCAATATTTCGAGCATCGCTACCATATCCGCGTCGCCGGCTCGATCACCGTCAGTCCCGAGACCATACCGGGTGCGGAGCGCGTCTCGGAGATCCACAAGAAGGTCGGCGATCTCGGCGCAACCTGCGTCTTCGCAGAGCCGCAGTTCGAACCGCGCCTCGTCGATGTCGTCATCGAAGGCACCAGGGCGAAATCAGGCGTGCTGGACCCGGAAGCCGCCACCCTGCCCGCCGGCCCCGATCTCTACTTCACCCTCATGCGTGGCATCGCCGACAGCATGAAGAACTGCCTCGCCAGCGCATAAGCGGAGGATCGGCAAGGCGTCGGCACTGCTTGAACAATCACGGGGCGTTACCAACGCATCCCGTCGGACTTGCAGCCCTCCCGCGAGGTCTGCGGCGAAAGAAGGCGGCGACACCCCCGTTCCGCCTTTTTTTGTGAGTGCATTTGTTATGTTATAACATAATAGGATGATATTATGGACAAGAGACTTCCCGTCACCGTGCTCTCGGGCTTCCTCGGCGCCGGCAAGACCACGCTGCTCAATCATGTGCTCGGGAATCGCGAGGGCATGCGCGTCGCCGTCATCGTCAACGACATGAGCGAGGTGAATATCGACGCGGCACTTGTGCGCGATGGCGGCGCCAATCTCTCTCGCACAGACGAGCAACTGGTGGAAATGACCAACGGCTGCATCTGCTGCACGCTGCGTGACGACCTGCTCAAGGAGGTGCGCCAGCTTGCCGACCAGGGCCGCTTCGATTACCTGCTGATCGAATCCACAGGCATTGCCGAGCCCCTGCCCGTTGCCACCACCTTCGAATTCCGCGACGAAAATGGAAGAAGCCTCTCGGATGTCGCCCGCCTCGACACGATGGTGACCGTGGTCGACGCCGCCAACCTGCTTGCCGATTACGCCTCCGTCGATTTCCTCGCCGATCGCGGCGAAACATCAGGCGATGGTGACAACAGAACCATCGTCGACCTCCTGGTCGAACAGATCGAATTCGCCGATATCGTCGTGTTGAACAAGATCGGCACGGCGAGCGAAGACCAGCGCGATGCGGCCAGAAAGATCATCACCGGCCTCAACCCGGATGCCCGCATCATCGAAACCGACTTCGGCAAGGTGGCGCTGAAGGATGTGCTCGGCACCAACAGCTTCGATATCGACAAGGCCGAGACCCATCCGCTCTGGTACAAGGAACTGCATGGCTTCAAAGACCATGTGCCGGAAACCGAGGAATACGGCATCCGCTCCTTCGTCTACCGCGAAAGGCGCCCCTTCCATCCTGGGAAATTGCAAGCCTTCCTCGACCGCACCTGGCCGGGTGTGGTGCGCGCCAAAGGCTTCTTCTGGCTGGCGACCCGCCCGCACCATGTCGGCGAAATCAGCCAGGCCGGCGCCCTCGTCCGCACCGGCAAGATGGGCCTCTGGTGGTCCGCCGTGCCGCGCGAACAATGGCCGGAGGAGCCGGCCTTCATGCGCGGCATCGGCCCCTATCTCGACCCCATCTGGGGCGACCGCCGCCAGGAAATCGTCTTCATCGGCGCCGACCCGATGGACGAGGCCTGGATCACGCGGGAGCTCGACGCATGTCTGGTGGACAGCAAAACATTCACGCCTGAGCGCTGGCGCAACCTGCCTGATCCCTTCATCAGCTGGAACCGGCAGGCGGCATGAAGGCGATCGCAATCAGACCCTATCGATGCCTGTGCATCGAATGCGAGTCCCTGCCCCCAATCCAGGGCTTGCATCCGCTGACCTATGGAGATCAGGCCGACGGTGAGACGCGAAAACCGAGAGGAATTCTTGCTTTCATCACCGGACGTGTGATGCCGTCGCGACGGCGAGACTAGGTGTGTCGCACATACGCCCTTCGGCATGCCGGAGGGCCATAGCGCTAAAGATGAATTATGATGCAGATCTATCTTCTGATTGTTTTTTCATCACCCTGAATGCAATAAATGGGCACGGAGGCACGAAGCTCGGCCCTTCGCCGCCCAATCCCCGGCAGCCACAGAGCTCCGCGACAATTCCCCAACTGGCACATGGCTTGCACCGGCTTTAGCAGAAACCACCGGGTCCACCATGCCACCTATCCTGACTGACCTTCTGCTCGCAGTCACCCTCGCCCTCAGCCTGCGGCGCTTCATTCTTCCTTATGTTGTGGAAGATGACGTCCTGCGGGCTTCAGCGCCGGTGACGATGGTGGCGAGCGCCGTGTTTCTTGCCGCACTCGCCCTCACCTGCTCGGACAAGACATTCTGGAGCGCGACCATCACGCTTTCAGGCGGAGCGCTGATGGCCTTCTTCTTCGACGACAGATGGCCGAAGCTCGCCATCACCGCTGCGGCGGCCTGCCTGCTTGCCTATCTCGGCATGCGCTGATTGTCTTCAGGCCGCGTCATCGGTCCGCTTGCCACCCTTCGGTAATGCCCGCGCAACAGCGCTCAGCAGATCCGTCTGCGAAATCAGCCCGACAATACGCCTCGCCTCATCGACGATGATGACGGCATGGGCGCGCCCATCCGTCAGATCCGGCAGCAAAGCCATCGCCACATCGCCAGCACGCGCCGTCGTTGCCGGCGAGACCAGCCGCTCCACCGAACCCGAGGCGACCGCAAGCTCCCGAAGGCCCACCGTCCCGATCAGCTTTCCGGCCTCATCGCGCACCGGCAATGTCCGGATATTGTGGTTGAGCAGCAGCCACCGCGCCTGCTCGACCGTAGCATCCGCATCGATCGCAATCACATCGCGCGACATGATATCGGCGCAGCGGATCTCCGCGTTGGAGCGGGCTACCGCCTCGAACTCTACCTGACGCAGGAGCCGCGCCAGATCGGCGCGGTCGATATCGAAAGTCTCGTTGAGCTTGGCGAGTGCCGCATCGATATCCTCTTCCTGGAAACCGGCGCGCTCCGCCGGGGGGCGGTCTGCCGTCAGGTGCGTATTGACGGGTGCGGCCACCACATGCGGGTAATTGTGCCGCGACAGCTTGTGAAAGACGAGGCCGAGCACCACCAGCAGGCAGGAGTTCAGGGCGACGGGCACGAAGGGAAAGAGCATGCCCCAGCTGGCAACGACAGGACCGCCGAGCACCGCCGTCAGTGCCGCCGCCCCACCCGGCGGATGCAGGCAGCGGGTAAAGGACATGGCGGCGATCGCCAGCGACACGCCGACACCCGTCGCGATGATCGGATCACGGATCAGGCTTGCAGCCACAACACCCATGATCGCCGAGATCGTGTTGCCGCCGATGATCGACCAGGGCTGCGCAAGCGGGCTCGCCGGCACCGCGAAAAGCAGCACGGCCGACGCCCCCATGGGCGCCACGATCAGCGGCAGATGCGAACCCTCACCGAGGAGCGCACCGCAGAGAAGGCCGGTGAGCGCAATGGAAACGAGTGCACCGAGACAGGCAAGCATCCGGTCGCGCAGCGTCGCACCGGCAAGAATGGGATGGAACAGCCGCGAAATGGATGACCGGCGGGGCGTCTCGTCGGGATTTGGCATGCGCATGGAATACTCTTTGAAGAAGGCTGTGAGCGATGTTGGAAGGCGCTGCTATTGCAACATGGAGAGCGGATGGGCCGACATGAGCATGATCTGCTCGAAGGCCTGCAGCGGATCGGAGCGCTGCTGCCGCCTGGAAATCAGCAGCGTATCGACGGCTCCGAGCCGGTGGACATTGACCTCGGCTCTCCAGGGCAGCATGTCGAGCACCGAGCGCGGCATGACGCCGACGGCATTGCCGGCGATGACCTGCGCAAGGATAGCGTGATAGGACGTCATCTCCACTGTCGGCAGACTGGCGCCGCCGCGGATCCAGCGCTCGGCAATCTGGCGGTAGGTACAGCCGGGCTCCAACGCAGCTAGCGCCGGAAGGCGGATATCCTGAGGTGCTGTGACTGAAGCATGATGAGGCGGCAGCACGAGCAGCAGGTCTTCCTCGTAGACACGCGCGGAATGGAGATCATCGGCGTCGAAACCCGCAGACGACAGCCAGCCGGGCTCGCCCTGCGGTGTGGCGATCAGCGCGCAATCGAGCTCACCGGATAGAACGGCCCTGGTCAACTCACGCGTGGCGCCGAGCGTCAGCTTCAGGGCAATATCGGGGTTCTGGCCGTTGAAGCGCGCCAGCACCGGCGGAAGGCGGCTCGCCGCCGTGCTCTCCATCGTGCCGAGACGTAAGCTCGGCTGCGGGCGGGCGCCCTTCAGGGCAAGCTGCGCCTCCCCGGCAAGCGCCGTCAGTCGCCGCGCATAGGAGACGAAGAGCTGTCCCTCTGATGTCAGCGTCATGCGCTTGCCGTCCCGGCTGAACAGAGCAGCATCCATCTGCCCTTCCAAAGCCTGAATGCGGGTCGTGACATTGGACGGCGCGCGCGAAAGCCTCTTGGCTGCGCGGGTGACGCTGCCCTCTTCGGCAACGACGAGAAAAATTTCCAGAGAAGACAGATCCACATCGATCTCGCTTGATGAACGAACTTGTCTATTATTCTAAATCAGAGAATGATCGCAATCGCCGAAGCGTTCAAAATCGTCGCATGAACTGAAAACTTCTTCCGATCGGACCGCCAGATGCAGAAAGACGAACCAGACGATTATGCCTCGCCGGCATGCCTGATGCACGAAGTCGATCCCGCCTATATGGGCTTGGAGGAGCCATGGGAGCTGGTGCGGGAATGGCGCCGCGGCGAACGCAAGCGGCTGATCGACGCCCGCAAACGAATAGAATCGGCCGAGCGGGAGCGGAAGACGGCGCTGATCTCATCGCATCTCGACCGGCTCCTGGGTCCCGTCATCACGGGAAAAACTGTCAGCATCTACTGGCCATTTCAGGGAGAGCCGGATCTTCGTGGCTGGATGGCCGCAATCGCCGGGCGTGCGACATGCCTACTGCCGGTCGTGGCAGAGAAAGCAAAGCCCCTGACATTCCGGGTCTGGACTCTGGGCGTGAAGCTGGAACGCGGCGTGCTCGGCATTCTCATCCCCACCGAGGGCGAAGAGCGACAACCCGATATCGTGATTGCCCCTGTCGTCGGCTATAGCAGCGGCTGTTATCGCCTCGGCGTCGGAGGCGGTTATTTCGACCGGACGCTGGCGGCGCTCTCCCCCAGGCCGCTCGCCGTCGGCATCGGATTTTCGCAACAGCAGATCCGTACGATCAAGCCGCAGCCGCATGATATACCGATGGATGCTGTCGTCACCGAGGATGGGGTGATCAAGCGCTCAGCCGGCCCCTTCGCTGACGACAAGGATATCATGTCCACACTCCCCAACAAAAAGGGCGGCCGAAGCCGCCCTGTTCCTGGTGCACCTGAACTCAGCGATTACCGGCAATGATGCTGGAAATCAGGCCGGAAGCGACGCCGACGAGAAGGTAGTCGTTATCGGCCTTCACCCAGTGATAGCCACGCGGCGGCGGTGCGAGGCGATAGCGGCGGTAGTCGCGGACTTCGCGGTAGCGGCCGCGCTCGGCAGCCGACATGCGGTAACCCCTGGACCAGCGATGCTGACGGACGACCTTTTTGTGGATGACGACCTTCTCCTTAACGACAACCGGCGGACGACGATGATCGGCGGCGCTGGCTTGCGATGCAACGATCGGCGAAAGCAGGAAAGAAGCGGAAAGAAGAGCTGCGAAAATCTTTTTCATGGGGTTTCCTCGTGTTGAACACGCCCCGAAACTACGTCCGCGAAAATGAACGAAATCTGAAAATAAAATTAAAGATTTGTAATGGAATCGGGTACTTATGCCAGATTCCTAATGTCTTAACCCGGACCTAACGCAACGTTGCAAGATCATGGCAGCAGCAATCACGTCTGCGTAATCGGTCGTGATGAAGACGGCATTCGCCTACCGCAAGATCAGCGCCATATTGATCACGTCCTTGTAATCGCCATCGACATGGAACGCATCACGGCTAACCCCCTCTTTCACGAAACCGACCGTCTCATAGAGCCGGATCGCTCGCGCGTTATCGGCATGTACGCCGAATTCGATGCGGATCATGCCGGCCTCGCGCGCCGCCGATATCGCCGCCTCGATCAGCCGACGGCCAAGCCCCTGTCCGCGAAAGCCGGGAAGCAGGCCCATGCCGAGCGAGCCGCGATGGGCATGCGAGGGAAAGAAATGCCGGCGGATATCGCACCAGCCAATCACCTCGCCGCCATTAAGGGCGACGAGATTTACATTGCCTGATGCGATCGAAGAGAGCGCGAACTGGCGCGTCTCCTCAAGCGGCCGAGCTTCGAGAAGGCTGAGATATTTGCGTTCGCGAGCCACCGTATCGAGCACCAGGTGGAAGCCTTCTATATGGTCTGGGGACATTGGCTCGATGCGGATATCAGCCATCGCCCCGTCTCACAGCTCGTCGTAGTTGAACCAGTCGAAATCGGCCGTTTTTGCCCGCCCCGACGTATCGAAGGCGAAGACGCCGGCAAAAGCGCCGGTAAACGAGCCATGCTCGCCGCGCCCGCCCTCATCGGAGACGACACCGGCATCGAGAACCGGGCCGATCGGCTGCCACGCGCCCTTGCCTTCCGTCTGCCAGAAGAATTGCAGGTCGTTATCGCGGATCTCCATGGCTAGCTGCACACGGCCATCGGCCGGGATCGCCACGCCGGCCTCGGCGGGGAAACTCATGCGGCCGTTCGGATAATCGCCGTTGCAGGAAAAGATCGTGACGCAACGGCCGAGCTTCTCATGCAGTGTCACGACGACGGCATGGAACTTGTGGCGGTTATAGTAGTGGGTCAGACCGGCCACCTGCTGATAGGTGTCCGGCGTAAACTCCACCACCGTCTCGGCACGGAAACTGTGATGCTCCTGCCGGCGGGCGACGAGCGCCTGCTCGAACCAGGAACCGACGCTTTCACGGCCGATCAGCCTGAGATGGCCGGGGCGGTCAGTCAGGTTGAAGATGCGTTCCGGCTGTGGCGTGCGCAGCCACTGAAAATCGGCGGGCAGTTTACCGCCATCGAAATTATACCCGCTACGAACAGGCTTTTCCGCCCGCGTAGCACCGCCAAGGCCGGGCACCTCTACATCGGGGACCGTGGTGCCGTTTTCGAGGTAGAGCCAGTCATCCTCGCGCCAGACGCATTTCTGCAGCGCCGTTTCGCGCCCCAGCGTGCAGCGGCGCTTCGGCGGCAGCGGCCGGCCGCAGAGATGGGTGTGATAGACTTGGCCATCCGGCGTTTCGACATATTGCCCGTGCCCCGCTCGCTGCAACACCGCTTCCGGATGGTCCTTGGAAGTGATCAGGTGCCGGTTGGGATGCAGTTCATAGGGGCCATCGATAGTGCGCGAACGCGCCATCGTCACTGCATGGTCGTAGCCGGTGCCGCCTTCCGCCGTCGTCAGATAATACCAGCCGTTCTTCCGGAAGAGATGCGGCCCCTCGACGAGCCCGAGCGGGCTGCCGGCGAAGATATTCTTGATCGGCCCCTTGAGCGACTTCGTCTGAGCATCCCATTCCTGCAGCAGGATGCCATCGAAGGCCGGCGATTTCGGCGAGCCGCCGTAGCTTTCCGTCCGGTGGTTCCACTGCATGTTGACGAACCACTTGCGGCCGTCCTCGTCATGGAAGAGCGACGGGTCGAAACCCGAGGAATTGACGTAAACAGGCTCGGACCACTCGCCCTCGACGGTGGTTGCGGTCACGATGTAGTTATGCGCATCCTTGAAATTGCCGTCGAAGCGCTTCACGTCGGTGTAGACGAGCCAGAACTGGCCGTCGGCATAGGAAAGACATGGCGCCCAGACGCCGCAACTGTCGGGATTGCCGCGCATGTCGAGCTGCGAGGCGCGCTCGAGAGGCCGGCGCACCAGCGTCCAGTTCACCAGATCGCGCGAATGGTGGATCTGCACGCCCGGATACCATTCGAAGGTGGACGTCGCGATGTAATAATCGTCGCCGACGCGGCAGATGGACGGGTCGGGATTGAATCCGGGCAGGATTGGATTGCGGATCATGGCGGCTCCTCCTTTGAGCAACAATTTCTGCTGCACGTACATCAGATTATATCAGAAAAACGCCCGGGGTTTTGCCCCGGGCGGTGAAACTTATTCCAGTTCTGCGGACTTCGCCCAGAGATTGATGTCGGCCTCCTTGGCATAGACATCGATCTGCTTCAGCTCTTCGGCCGTAAACTCGAGATTGTCGAGCGCATTGACGCAATCGACAATCTGCGAGGACCGGCTAGCGCCGATCAGCGCCGAGGTTACTCGATCGCCCCGCAGCACCCAGGCGATCGCCATCTGCGCCAGCGTCTGGCCGCGCTTTTCGGCGATCTCGTTGAGTTTCCTGATATTGTCGATGATCTGCGGGCGGATGAAGTCCTTCTTGAGGAAGTGGTTCTGCGCCGCACGGCTGTCAGCGGGAATGCCGCCGAGATATTTCGTCGTCAGCATGCCCTGGGCGAGCGGCGAGAAGACGATCGAGCCCATGCCGACCTCATCGAGCGCATCGAGCAGCTTGTCGTCCTCGACCCAGCGGTTGAGCATGGAATAGCTCGGCTGGTGGATGAGGCAGGGCGTGCCCAGATCCTTGAGAATGGCGGCCGCTTCGCGGGTGCGCTGCGAATTATAGGAGGAGATGCCGACATAGAGCGCACGGCCGGAACGCACGATGTAGTCGAGCGCGCCGCAGGTTTCTTCCAGCGGGGTATCCGGATCGAAACGGTGCGAATAGAAGATATCGACATAGTCGAGGCCCATGCGCTCAAGGCTTTGGTCGCAGGAAGCGATCAGGTACTTGCGGCTGCCCCACTCGCCGTAGGGACCCGGCCACATGTCGTAACCGGCCTTGGAGGAGATGATGAGCTCGTCACGCAGACCCGCAAAATCGGTGCGCAGGATTTCGCCGAAAGCTGTTTCGGCGCTGCCGGGAGGCGGGCCGTAATTGTTGGCGAGGTCGAAATGGGTGATGCCGAGATCGAAGGCCGTGCGGCACATGTCGACCTTGCGGTCATGCGGGGTGTCGCCACCGAAATTGTGCCACAGGCCGAGGGAAACGGCCGGCAGCTTCAGGCCGGAACGGCCCGTGCGGTTATACTTCATCTTCGAATAGCGGTCTTCGGCCGGTTGCCAGCTCATCTGAGGTCTCCTCAACCTGTAAAAAGTGCTTCTCTTTCGTATCCGCACCGAGCGGCGGTCGAAAGCTAATAACGTCGCGGCCCTCGTGTCGGGCGCGCCGGCACTATTGGAGCAAGCGCCCCGTTACGGCAAGCGCGTGGCGCATGTTCTCGACAACTTCACATACTGACGTTGCTTGATAGGCCCTGCCCTCAAACACCGTCATCCTCGGGACAAGCCCGAGGATGACGACGTTAGCGTGGTGCCTCACGGTAATCCGGAGCCGACCTTACCGACCCCGGAAAGCTCTCTCGGCTTACTTCAACAGCGCCAGTGCTTCCTCGATGCCCAGTGCCGCCGGCTGCGTGCAGGTCGTCGTCAGATCGACGAAACGGCCTTCAGCACCCGACTTCAGGATCGAGGTCATGATGTCGACACCGTGCAGCGTACGGTCGAGAGAGCAACGCGCATCGCGGCCGTCGATCAGCGACATGGCCATGTCGGCAAGGCCGGCCGTGCGGTAGTTGGCGCGCGGGCCGTTCGGGCTTTCCTGGTTGAACTTGCCGAAGGGATGATCCCAGGCATCCAGCGCCTTGATCTCCTTGTCGCGGCCGCTTGCCTCGACGACACCGCCGAAGAAGTTCGGGTCCGGCACGTAGAGCGAACCATCAGTGCCGTAGAGCTCCATATTGGCGTGGCGGTGCGACCAGACATCCCAGCTTGCCGTCAGCGTCACGGTGGCGCCGGAGACGAATTCGAGCAGCGCCTGGATCGTCGTCGGCGTCTTGACCGGGATGGTCTCGCCGTTGCGCGGCTGGCTGGTGATGGTGCGGGTTTCCGATGCCATCGAGGTCATTCCGGCTACGCGCTTCACCGGCCCGATCAGGTTGATCAGGTTGGCGATATAATACGGCCCCATGTCGAGGATCGGCCCGCCGCCGGGCAGGAAGAAGAAGTCCGGGTTCGGGTGCCACATTTCCATGCCCGGGCCCATGACGTAGCAGGCGCCAGACGTGATACGGCCAACGCCGCCGTCATCGATGAACTTGCGGGCAAGCTGATGCGCGCCGCCGAGGAAGGTATCGGGAGCGCAACCGACTGAAAGCCCCTTCTCCTTGGCGATACGACGAAGCTCTTCGCCCTGCTCCAGCGAGAGCACGAGCGGCTTTTCCGAATAGACGTGCTTGCCGGCTTCAAGGGCCGCCTTCGATACCGGATAATGCGCATCCGGGATCGTCAGGTTGACGACGACGTCGATCTCGTCATTGGCGAGAAGCTCTTCGATCGTCTGTGCCGTCACGCCATATTCCTCGGCGCGATGCTTTGCCGCCTGCACGTTGATATCGGCGCAGGCGAGCACCTTCAGCCCCTTGAAGAGCGGTGACAGCGAGAAGTAGGTGGTGGAGATATTGCCGCATCCGATGATGCCGACGCCAAGTTCCTTGGTCATGGTCTGCCTCAGTAGGTCTTGAAGGAAGCGATCGAGCGCGTGATGTTGCGGTCGATATCATTGGGATTGTCGTGCTCGACGACGAAATGCTTGGCCTTGCTGCCGGACTTGACGGCCGGAAGCAGCTTTGCCCAGCCGATCGTGCCATGGCCGACATCGGCCCAGCCGCCTTCGTCCGTCGCCTCGCCAGCCGGCGCGATGTCCTTGACGTGGACGGCGCTGATGCGCGAACCGAGCTTTTCGACCCAGGCGTAGGGGTCTGCACCGCCGCGAACGACCCAGGCAATGTCAGCCTCCCAGGAAATGTCGGGCGCGCCTTCGAAAATGCGCTCGATCGGCAGCGAACCGTCGGAGAGCTTCACGAATTCGAAGTCGTGGTTGTGCCAGCCGAATTCATAGCCCGCATCCTTGTAGGGCTTGCTCATGGCCTGCAGGCGCTTGCCGAAGGCGAGCCAGCCGGCAGCATCCGTCGGACGCTGGTCGGGCATCAGGTGCGGCGCATAGATGGAATCCATGCCAAGGATCTTGGCGATCTGCAGCGACTTCTCGACGCTGCCCTCGAGGAAGTCAGGGCTGAAATGGCCGGTCGCCATCACCAAACCGTTCTTGTCGAGATCGGCGCGCAGGCTCTTGAGGCCCGCCTCGTCGAGTTCGGCATAGATGCCGCCGAAGCCTTCGACTTCGCCATAGCCGGCCTTGCCGAGCTTTTCAAAGATCGCCGACAGCGGCGGGAAATTGCGGGCGCTATAAAGCTGATAGCTGAGCTTGGTCATGTCATCCTCCTCGGGCCTCGTGCCCGTTCTCACGTAAGATCAATCTGCCGACTGGCAGGAATGCAGGTCATAGAAGCGGAATTCCGGCAGTTCGCCCTTTTCGAGCGGCTTGGCCGGGGTAAAGGTGATGCGGCGGCTTTCGCCGGCCGCAAGGTCGAAGGCATTGTCGGAATATTTGCCATCGGTGTCAGTCTCGATCATCACGAAGAGCGCCAGGCCATTGGCGGTGACGTCAAGGTCGATCGAGCCGTTCTCCTCGACGAATTCGCGGATGACGGAAAGACCCGCCGGCTCCAGTTCCAGCGCCTTGTAGGTGCCGTTGACATGATGCCCCTCGCCGCCCATGCCGTTGGACGCGGTGAAGCGCCAGGCGAGCAGCGTACCCTCGGGGATCTCGGACATGTCGATGGTCGCGGCGGTGCAGGCCGCATCGGGCGCGCACATGGCCTGCACATTCCTAAGGTTCTTGCGCTCGCCCTTCATCGTCAGGATCGAGATCGACAGATCGACGCTGACATCGGCAAGCGTGTCGTTGACCAGCGAGAAGCGGATCGACTTGCCGTCGTCAGAGGGGATTGCCGCCACTGCCACCGGCTGGAAGAAGCGCTTGACGAGATAGTGCATCGCCTTCCAGCGGCCGCCGTAATCGAGGCTCGACCAGGAAGCGACCGGCCAGGTGTCGTTGAGCTGCCAGTAGATCGTGCCCATGCAATGCGGCTTCAGCGAGCGCCAGTATTCCACTGCCGTCTTGATCGCCAGACCCTGCTGGATTTGGCTGAGATAGACGAAATTCGGGAAATCCTTCGGAAAGCGGAAGTAGCGGAACATCGTGCCGGCAATGCGCTCGTTGCCGCCGGCATTCTTCTGATGCAGTTCCATGACGGGCGACGCCACGTTCATGTCCTTGGCATCAGCATAGGTCTTGATGACAGGCAGCGACGTATAGGACTGGAAGCCGAATTCCGAGCAGAAGCGCGGCCGCACCGAGCGGTAATTATCGAACGACTTGTTCTCGTGCCAGACCGACCAGTAGTGCATGTCGCCGGAACCATCGGCATGCCAGGCATCGCCGAAATCGAGATAACCGGAAGCCGGGCTCGACGGCCACCAGAGGGCGCCGGGCATCGCCTTCTTCACCGCCTGTTCGATCGTGCGGTTCAGGCGATCGTAGGAGACGAGATAGCGGTCACGATCCCTACGGGACTCCTCGAACCAGGTGAGCGCGCCGACGAGCTCGTTGTCGCCGCACCAGAGTGCGATCGAAGCATGCGAGGAGAGCCGGCGGACCTGGTAATCCACTTCGACCGCGACATTCTCGAGGAAATCCTCGGTCGAGGGATAGAGGTTGCAGGCAAACATGAAGTCCTGCCAGACCATCAGGCCGAGCCGGTCGCAGATGTCATAGAACCAGTCGTGCTCGTAGAAACCGCCGCCCCAGACACGGATCATGTTCATGTTGGCGGCCTTGGCCGAGACCAGCAGGTCCTCGGTCTTCTCCTCAGAGGACAGCGAGAAAAGCGCATCGGCCGGAATCCAGTTGGCGCCGCGGCAGAAGATTTCACGGCCATTGACCTTGAAGGCGAAACGGCTGCCGGCGGCATCAGGCGTGGTGATGAGCTCGATGGTGCGAAGGCCGATCTGCTTCGTCACACTCTCCGAGGGCAGTTCGACCGAAAGCGTGTAGAGCGCCTGCTCGCCGCTGCCGGACGGCCACCAGAGGCGCGGATTGTCGATCTGGAAGACATGGTTGACGTGGGTCTCGCCGGCATTGACGCCGACATCAAGCCGCACGCGCTCGCCGTCGAGATCGAAATAGATCTGAGCGATGCCCGGATCCCTGGCAAACAGCGACGCCGTGACCTGCAGCTCGACGGAGCCATCGGCATTATGCGTCTGGCGCGTCAGCACATGCTCGATGCGCGCCGTCTCCAGCTTCTTCAGTGCGATCGTGCCGTAAAGGCCGAGCGGAGCAATGGCGATATTCCAGTCCCAGCCGAAATGGCACTGCGGCTTGCGCAGCATGTTACCGTCAGGGATCGGCGAGTTGCCCGTGCTGTAGGGAATGTAGAAGGGCTGCTGCTTCTGTCGCGCAGCACCGACAGCGACGTTGGAGGCAAAAACGATGCGGATCGTGTTTTCGCCCTTCTTCAGCATGCTGGAAACATCCGGCCGGTAGCGCCGGAAGCTGTTATCGGCCTCGAGCGCCAGGAAGCCGTTGACATGAACGCTTGCGACCGTATCGAGATAGTCGATGTCGAGATACCAGTCGCCCTCGGCATCAGGAAGCGTGAAGCTGCGCTCGACCACCCATTCGCGCTGGGCAACCCACTGCACCTTCTCCTCGTTGCGGCCGAAATAGGGATCGGGGATCAGCCCCGCGCTGTGAAGCGCCGTGTGTACGTCACCCGGCAGCGTGATGACGCTGCGGATCTCGCCATCGGCGGAGGCAAGCTGCCACGAACCCGAAAGCTCGATGTTGAAACCGTTCTTCGGCAAGGATGTCATAGTCTTATCCTGATCGGGCCGCTCGTGGGAATGCCGGACAAGCCGGACCGCGGCCGAATTTGGCTGGCCTGACGGCCGATTGGAGGACCGGGCGGCGCCGTTTCCGGCACCGCCCGCAGAACTTTCTAGAGGCGCAACTCGCTCTCGGCATCGAAGACCGAGGCGAGCGACATGTCGAAGCTGAGCTTGACCTTGCTGCCGACGCTGAAGCGGCGCGCACCGTTGATGCGTACCGACATCGTGTGACCGGCATGTTTCAGCCACAGAAGATTGTCCGCGCCCATCGGTTCCTCGATATCGACGGTGGCGTCATGCTCTTCGCCACCGGCATTCTCGTTGACCTTGATGTGTTCGGGGCGAACGCCGAGCACCACCTTGCGGCCCGGCTGCAGCTTCTCGTAGCCATCATAAGCGGCAAGCGAGAAATTCACGCCGTTGGCGGTAAAGGCGATACCGTCGCCTGATTTGACCAGTTCGCCGCGCAGGAAGTTCATCGACGGCGAGCCGATGAAGCCGGCAACGAAGAGATTGCGCGGCCTGTTGTAGATCGTCGTCGGATCGTCGAGCTGCTGGATGATGCCGCTCTTCATGATGGCGATACGGTCGGCGAGCGTCAGTGCCTCGATCTGGTCGTGCGTGACGTAGATCATGGTGTTCTTGAGCGACTGGTGCAGGCGCTTGATTTCGACGCGCAGTTCCGAGCGCAGCTTGGCGTCGAGGTTCGACAGCGGCTCGTCGAAGAGGAAGACGTCGACATCGCGCACCAGGGCACGACCGATCGCCACACGCTGACGCTGACCGCCGGAAAGCTCGGCCGGCTTGCGCTTTAGAAGCGGCTGGATCTGCAGGATCTCGGAGGCACGCGCCACCCGCTTGTCGATCTCGACCTGCGGCACCTTGGCGACGCGAAGGCCGAAGGAGAGGTTCTTTTCAACGGTCATCTGCGGATAAAGCGCATAGGACTGGAAGACCATGCCGATGCCGCGGTCCTTCGGCTCTTCCCAGGTGACATTTTTGCCCTTGATGAAGATCTGCCCTTCCGAGGCGTCGAGCAGCCCGGCGATGCAGTTCAGCAAGGTCGACTTGCCGCAGCCGGACGAACCGAGCAGCACCAGGAATTCGCCGTCGTTGATGTCGAGGTTCAGATCCTTGAGCACGCTGACCGCACCGAAGTTCAGCGACAGGTCCTTGATGGAAACACTTGCATTCATGTTCATGGGATCAACCCTTCACTGCGCCAGCGGCGATGCCACGGACGAAAAGCCGTCCCGACACGAAATAGACGACGAGCGGTACAAGTCCCGTGAGGATCGTTGCCGCCATGTTGACGTTGTATTCCTTCACTCCCTGGACGGAATTGACAATGTTGTTGAGCTGCACGGTCATCGGATAGGTATCCGGCCGGGTGAAGACCACGCCGAACAGGAAGTCGTTCCAGATGCCGGTCACCTGCAGGATCATCGCGACGACGAAGATCGGCAGCGACATCGGCAACATGATCTGCAGGAAGATCTGCCAGAAGCCCGCCCCGTCGACGCGCGCCGCCTTGAAGAGTTCCTCCGGCAGAGACACGAAGTAGTTGCGGAAGAGCAGCGTCAGGATCGGCATGCCGAAGATCGAATGCACGATGACGAGCCCCGTGAGCGACCCGTAGATGCCGATTTCGCGCAGGATGATGACGATCGGATAGATCATCACCTGATAGGGAATGAAGGCACCGATGATGAGAACAGAGAAGAAGAATTCCGATCCCTTGAAGCGCCAGTTCGCCAGCGCATAGCCATTGACCGAGGCGATCGCGATGGAAACGATGACCGAGGGAACGGTGATGCGAACCGAATTCCAGAACCCGCGCGAAAGACCGTCGCAGTTGAGGCCGGTGCAGGCCGTCGCCCAGGCCTTGACCCAGGGTTCGAAGGTGATTTCTATCGGCGGTGCGAAAATGTTGCCGAGCCGGATCTCCGGCATCCCCTTGAGCGAGGTGACGACCATCACGTAAAGCGGGATCATGTAGTAGACAGCGGCCACGAAAAGCGTGCCGTAGACGATGATGTTGCGGCCCGAAACGACCGGCCGCGGCTTTGGTCCGGCCGGGCCGGAAACGGCCTTCTTCTCGAAGGGAATGCCGCCGCCATCGACGGCCTTGAGAGCGATCTTGTCAGCCACGTTTGCGCCCTCCGCCAAATTCCAGATATGCCCAGGGAATGACGATGATTGCCACTGTCAGCAGCATCATGGTCGAAGCTGCAAAGCCCTGACCGAGATTCTGCGCCTGGAACATGTAGTCGTAGACGTATTTTGCCGGCACTTCCGACGATATGCCCGGACCGCCGCTGGTCTGGGCGACGACGAGATCGTAGACCTTGACGATGCCGCTGGCGATGATGACGAGCGTGGTGATGAAGACCGGCCGCATCATCGGAATGATGATGAAGAAATAGGTCCGCCACATGGGAATGCCGTCGACGCGGGAAGCCTTCCAGATATCCTCGTCGATGCCGCGAAGCCCTGCGAGCATCAGGCACATCACGAGGCCGGTGCCCTGCCAGAGGGCGGCGATCAGCACGCCGTAGATGACGATTTCAGACGTATAGAGCGGATCGAAACTGAAGCTCGTCCATCCCAGTGACCGCACGACCGCCTGGACACCGAATTCCGGATTGAGGATCCACTGCCACACCAGACCGGTAACGATGAAGGATAGCGCGAAAGGATAGAGGAAGATCGTGCGGAACGTGTTCTCGAAACGGATCTTCTGATCCATGAGAGCCGCCAGCATGAAACCGATGACCAGGCTGAAGATCAGCGACAGAATGCCGTAGATCGCCAGGTTCTCGATGGACACGACCCAGCGCGGGGCGGCCCAGAGACGCTGATATTGCTCTATGCCGACGAAGTTCAATCGCGGCAGGAGCTTGGAATTGGTGAAGGAATAAAACACCGTCCAGATCGTGCCACCGAGAAAGATGACCATGGCGGTGAGGATCATGGGAATAGAGGCAATCTTCGAATTCAGATTGCGAAACAATTTAAACGGTCGGCCTGCTTTCGCTTGACCTGTCATTGAGTTCCTCCTGAAGCATAGTCGCTTCGGTGACCGGGGCTCCATCCGAAGACGACCGCCCTTCCCGTCTCTGCCGCAACCGCCATGCGGTCTTGGCGCGACCGCAGCCGGTGTGACGTGCCGTCGCCGCAGGGGATCAGAGATCCGGCGGCGCGATCCGGCCCTGCAACACGCAGGACCGGACCTGATGGGCTTGAGGACCGAGGATCAGTCGGCGGCGGCGATGATGTCGGCGAAGCGCTTCTGCGCTGCGTCGGGCGTCATCGTGGTATTGGCGAAGAACTCGGCGAAGAGGTCTTCGATCTGCTTTGTCGTATCGGGCGATACGAGCTGATCGGAGCTTGTGACGATATTGCCCTTGGCGAGAATATCGAGACCCTTCTTCATGCAGTCGTTGGCGGCCGAGATATCGACGTCGCCGCGAACCGGCAGCGAGCCCTTCTTCAGATTGAAGGCAACCTGGGTCTTCGGATCGAGAAGTGTGGCGGCAAGCACATCCTGAGCTTTCGCCTTCTCGGCATCCTTCTGGAGCGGGAAGTAGAAGGCGTCGCCGCTGGTCGAGATGATCTCGTTCACGCCGAGGCCAGGAAGGCAGGTATAGTCCTTGCCGGCAACCTGCTTGGCAACCTGGAATTCGCCCTGCGCCCAGTCACCCATGATCTGGCCGCCGGCCTTGCCGGTGATGACGAGGTTGGTGGCCTGGTTCCAGTCCTGCACATTGCTGCCCTTGGACATGCGCCGTGCATCGTCGGCAGCCTTGAAGACCTTGGCGATCTCGGGGCCGGCAGCCAGTGTGGCATCCTTGTCCTTGAAGACCTTCAGGTAGTTGTCCTTGCCGCCGATAGCGATCATCAGAACGTTGAAGGCGCCGCTTGCCTGCCAGCCCTGACCGCCGACCGCAAGAGGAACGATCCCGGCCTTTTCCAGGGCCGGAGCGGCAGCGACGAATTCATCCCAGTTCTTCGGAACCGCGACGCCGGCCTTCTGGAAGGCGGCATTCGACAGCCACAGCCACTGCCAGGAGTGGATGTTGACGGGTGCGCAATAGATTTTGCCGTCGATCGTGCAGGAATCGAGCAGGGTCGACGGACGGATGATTTCCTTCCATTTGCCTGCGGTCGCCACATCGGTCAGGTCCTTCATGAGGCCGGCCTGGACGAGTTCCTCGGCCTGACGGCCGTGGTTGAACTGGGTGGCACCCATCGGGTCGCCGCCGGTGATGCGGCTGATCATGATCGGACGCGCGGTGCTGCCGGAACCGGCGATTGCGCCGTCCACCCAGTGGTTACCGGTGGCATCGAAAGCCTTTGCCAGCTCCGCCACAGCGGCAGCTTCACCGCCCGAAGTCCACCAATGGGTGACTTCGAGATCGGTCGCATTGGCGGCGCCGAACGGAATGGCTACGGTAGCGGCAAGCACGGCCGCCATCATACGGATTTTCATGAGTTCTCCTCCCTCACTGAAACGTTGCCGGAAAAACTTAGAGCAATCGATTTATCCGCGCAACCGCCCGCTCGTAAAATTTTCTGTGACTGACGTTATTACAGCCTATAAGAGCATTCTTCGGTTCCGTCATTGCGCTATGGGAAGAGCGTAAGCAAGCGGTTTCGCAAGTGCGGCATGTCAATATATATCTGATTTTGCTATTTAATTTTTAATTAATCTGACAATTTCAGCTTTTCACCATTTCGCGGTCGCAAAAAAACACGGGACGAACATACGATTCAACCAGAGAGAACCACTCCGCAACGTTGATCAGAAAAAGGGCTCGACATTTCTACTGTATCGTTACAGATTGCCCTACTCAGGGAGGAGAGCTTTTTGAGCGGCGGCATACTTACAGTGCGCCAAAAAGCCTCTATAAGGCGAAGCAAATCGCGTGAGGCGGGCCTAGAGGGATGGAAAACAACGGAAATTTCGGCGGAGCGGCATCCGGTTCCGTTCAGCGTGAGCGCCCGACACTGAAGACGATCGCCTTCATGACGGGCCTCGGCGTGACGACCGTGTCGCGGGCGCTGAAAGATGCACCGGATATTGGCGCTGAAACGAAGGAACGGGTGCGCATGGTCGCCCGTCAGCTCGGTTACCAGCCGAACAGGGCCGGCGTGCGCCTGAGAACCGGCAAGACGAATGTCATTGCCCTCGTGCTCAGCATCGACGAGGAGATCATGGGCTTTTCCAGCCAGATGGTCTTCGGCATTTCCGAGGTGCTGACCGGCACGCCATACCATATCGTCGTCACCCCGCATTCGCACAGCAAGGATCCCATGCTGCCGGTGCGCTATATCCTCGATACCGGCTCCGCAGATGGTGTCATCATTTCGCGCGTCGAGCCTGACGATCCGCGCGTGCGCCTGCTGGCCGAAAGCGGCATGCCCTTTACCACCCACGGCCGCACGGATGGCGGCCTCGCGCATCCCTATCACGATTTCGACAACGAGGCTTACGCCCATCAGTCCGTGCAGAAGCTCGTCCAGCGCGGCCGCAAGCGCATCGCCCTGCTGCAGCCGCCGAGCAAGCTTACCTATTATACCCATACCCGCATCGGCTTTCAGACTGGTCTGCATGACTACGGCGCCGAGGAAGTGCCGCTGCGTGTCAACATCGATGCCCCGCTCGCCGAAATCCGTGACGCCGTGGAGCAGCTGATGCTTTCGCCCGGCGCGCCCGACGGTATCGTCTCGTCGGCCGGTAGCGCCACCATCGCCGTCAACGCCGGCATCGAAGCCGCCGGCAAACGCCTCGGCCATGACGTCGACCTCGTCTCCAAACAATCCGCCCCGATCCTCAACTGGATCCGCCCGGAGATCATCACCGCCTACGAAGACGTCCGCCACGCCGGCCGCGAGATGGCGAAACAGGTGATCGCGCGGATCGATGGCGTGGATGCGGAGCTGCTACAGAGCATCAGCAAGCCGGAATGGCCGGCAGGGCGATAGGAGCTTTCCTGCGGGATAGCATCCACGAGAAGCACCAGTCTATGCCTGCGCCGGAAAATCCGTCTCCAGCAACCCCATCATCATATCGTCGTGCCACACACCGTTCACAAAGGCGGCTTCCCGCTCCCTGCCTTCGATCGTAAAGCCGCATTTCTCGTAGGCCCGGATCGCCCGCGTGTTGTAGGCAAGTACCCTTATCCCGATCCGGTGCAGTCGCAACTCCGTGAAAGCATGGTGCAGGAGGAGGCAAATCGCCTCGCTCCCCAGCCCTTTTCCCAGCAATTGCGGATCGTAGATGCCGATTGCCATGGAGGCGCGGCGATCGGTGACATTGAGCCTGTCCAGCCGGATATCGCCGATCAGGCGGCCTTGAAAGGCGATGATCCAGGCATTCGGATGATCGATGAGATTTTGAACCCAGCGAATGGCTCCATCCCTGGTCAGCGGCTTCACATCGTCCTGGCCAATGCCGAACATCTCGACAATCTCTGCAGGGTTTCCGAGAAACAGGCGCGCATCGATGTCATCGAAAGACGCCGGCCGCAGTTCGATATTCCGACCCTTCAAACGCACCATGCTCGCCGCCAACAACCCGGACTGTTTTACCATTAGGCAGTTTAGAGCCTATCGCAACGACCGCAACTGACACATGGCGGAACCGGGAAACACATTGTCTACCGCGCATTCTCCAGATCCGCCCGCGTAAACACCGGAAACACGGCAAGCCCCGGCACGCCTTCAATCCGCGCAGCACCCTCGCCGCGCCAGATCGCGCAGACGACACCAAGGACCTCCGCCTTCTCGCCGATCGCCATCCGCCAAGCGTCCGCCACCGCCCCGCCGGTGCTGATCACATCCTCGATGAAGGTCACGCGGCGGCCTGTCACATCCTGGCCCTCGATCGCCCGGCAGGTGCCGTAGGTCTTGGCCTCCTTGCGGATGAAGGCGGCGGGCAGGCCCGTCTCCAGCGAGATCGCGGTCGCGAGCGGCACGCCGCCGAGTTCCAGCCCGGCGATGATATCGGTATCGGCAGGCAGAAGGGCGGCCATTGCCTGCGCCAACGGCTTCAGGAGGGCCGGCGTGCCTTCGAAGCGGTATTTGTCGAAATAGCGGTGCGACACCTGGCCGGAACGGAGCACGAATTCGCCCTCCAGCGTGGCGATGTCAGCGATTTGCCGGGCCAGAGCCGCATGGTCGATGGATGCCTTGATCATTTTACCCCCTGCCAAAATAAGTCCAGACGGCGCTTGCTCGCCGTCAGCCATTGGATCCTGGCCCTGCCCTTCCAGAATCGGCGGCGTGCTGCAAGAGACGAGATACGGAAAGCCGTTCAGCCCCCGCACTTGTGCTGCGCATCGGGCAGTATCCAGCTTTCCTTCGTCCTGCCATTGGTGACGAGGAAAAGTCGGCCACCCTCATCCGGCTCGCAGTCGCGATCTATCTCGACCAGGCATAGGGCGACGGGATCGCCGGGCTTTGAGCGGATCAGCATCTCCTCGCGGTTATACGAGACCTGGTAGCCGTCATTGGCATAATCGATGCCCGTACCATTGCCAAAATCCTCATCGGTCGCGGGTGCGTCGCCACTCTCGACGCGCGGATGCACCGCCAGGATCGTGGTTGCAGCGCATTGCCCGGCCTTTGTTGGGATGTCCGAAGTCCCGGGCTGCTTGCCGCCCGTCAGCGACTTCGCGGAGATGCCCCGCATGAAGCTGCTTTTGTCCGGCGAGATTTCCCAGAGAATGGCGAGATAGGCGCTGAGGATACAGGCCCGGTCGCTACCGCAATCATGCCGGTCGGCCAGGAAATTACGGGCCGAGTGGACGACATCACCCTCATCGGGAGCTGTCTTCCGTGCCGCGCCATAGCCGGCATTGAAGACATCGTCGAGGTGGGAAAGCTGAGTATCGCCGCAGACGATCTTTTCGTCGGCGCTGGCTGCCTTGGCGCAATCGAAGCCCGCGGCTTCTGCTGATGCGGTGAAGAGGATGCCGAGGCAGAAGGCGATGAGGAAGGTGGAAATGGATCGCATGATGGTCCCCTCGGTCCGGCAGGTCGGCCTCAACCTAAATGCGGCGGCGAGCTTGTGTGAGTGTTGCGCAGCGTCGTTCGAATGTCTGGCGGGGTATTCCACGTCACAACGTGAACTGAGGAATACCGGATATACGTCCGCTCAACGCTATTCCAATCGGCCCGCCAGCCTCATTCCACCTGATTGAAAACCGCCTCGATACGATACCCATCGGGATCGATGACAAAGGCAGCAAAGTAATTCGGCCCGTAATGCTGTCTTAGCCCCGGCGCACCATTATCGACGCCACCCTGGGAAAGCGCTGCGGCATGGAAATCAATGATCGACTGCCGATCCGGCGCGGCAAAGGCCAGATGGAAGCCCGCACCCGGCGCACCCTGCCCCGCCTCGATCGATTTGATCGCCAGCTTATCGCCGCCGCCGGGCACGCCATAGCCGACGGCCTGTCCGGCCTCGCCGGGGCGCAGATCCTCCCAGACGCGGATATAGCCAAGCGCGCCGAGGGCGGCATCATAGAACCGCGCGGCTCTTTCGATATCGGCCACCCCGAAAGATGCATGGTGGAGCATAATATGGACCTCCCGATTGCAATTACCCGCTTCGCGGCAGGATAACAAAAAAGCCCGGCGCGATGGCCGGGCTTTCAACTTTATTTTCGCAAACCTCAGAAGGTCGATGCACCGCTGCCCCAGGGGCCGTGGTGGAAATCCTTGCCGTCGAGGCGGTCGAAGCCGTGGGCGCCGAAGAAGTCGCGCTGCGCCTGGATCAGGTTGGCAGTGCCGCGGCCCTGGCGGTAGGCGTCGAAATAGCTGAGCGCCGAGACCAGCGCCGGAACCGGCAGGCCGGCGGCCAATGCTGCGGTTACGACGCGACGAAGCGCCGGGATCGATTCCTTGACCATGGCCGAGAAGGCCGGCGTGACGATGAGGTTTGCCGCGTCAGGCGCATCGGTAAACGCCTTGGTGATCTCGTCGAGGAACTGCGAACGGATGATGCAGCCGGCGCGCCAGATACGGGCAATCGTCGGCATCGGCAGCGACCAGTTGAACTCCTTGGAAGCTTCCGCCATGACGGCAAAGCCCTGCGCATAGGCGCCGATCTTGCCGGCAAACAGCGCCAGTTCCAAATCCTTGTTGAAGTCGGGGCCATAGGCAATCGGGAAGGCAGCACCGAGATCACCGAAGATCTTTTCGGCGGCGACGCGCTGGTCCTTCATCGACGACAGGCTGCGGGCAGCAACGGCGGCTTCGATACCTGTTGCCGGAATACCCATGTTCTGCGCTTCGATCGCCGACCACTTGCCGGTGCCCTTCTGGCCAGCCTTGTCGAGGATCATGTCGACCATCGGCGTCTTGGAAATCGGGTCCTGTGCAGCCAGAACCTTCTCGGAGATTTCGATCAGGTAGGAGTTCAGGCGGCCCTTGTTCCACTCGCCGAAGATGCCGGAGATTTCCGAAGCGCTCTTGCCGAGGCCGTCGCGCAGGATGCCGTAGATTTCGGCGATCATCTGCATGTCGGCATATTCGATACCGTTATGGATCGTCTTGACGAAATGGCCGGCGCCGTCATTGCCGAGCCAGGCGACGCAGGGGTCGCCATCATACTTGGCAGCGATCGAGGTCAGCACCTTTTCGACACGCTTCCAGGACTCTTCCTTGCCGCCGACCATGATCGACGGGCCGTGACGGGCACCTTCCTCACCACCGGAAACACCCATGCCGATAAAGGTCAGGCCGGTATCCTTGAGGCGATCGAAGCGGGCGACGGTGTCGCGGAAGTTGGCGTTGCCGGCATCGATCATGATGTCGTTCTTTTCCAGATGCGGGCGCAGTGCCTCCATCTGCTGGTCGACCGGCTCGCCGGCCTTGATCATGATGATGATCGGACGCGGCGGGCGGATTGCATCGACGAACTCCTCGATCGTCTTGCAGGGAATGATCTGCTTCTTCAGATCACCGGCGCTCTCGTAGAACTCATCCGTTTTTTCAGGGGTGCGGTTGAAGACCGCGATCTTGTTGCCCTTTTCTGCAATGTTGAGCGCCAGGTTGGACCCCATGACGGCAAGGCCGATCAGTCCGATTTCTGCCTTTTCCACGACAAACCTCCGATGAGTGAAATGGTGCGATGTTGTGGCACTCTCTCGCCCAAACGGCAAGGTCGAAGACCGCGATTCGGATCGAAAAAAGGCTGTCGGAACAGGCTTTTCGAATGGCCACGGAAGCACCATATGCATAGGTTTGGGAGGCCTGAATGACTGCTACCGCTGCAAGGCAGAGCGATATCAAGCCGCTGCTCGCAAAGAGAGCCGGCCGCTACCGCGAATATGCGCCCTCACCGGTACTCGCACCGCATTTCCGCTGCCTCTGGTCGCATGAAATTCGCACAGCGAGCCCGGTCGCCATCGTCCCTGATGGTTATTGCGACCTGCTTTTCGCAGACGGCCGCCTCTTCGTTGTCGGACCGGACCGCACCGCCGCCTTCCCGCCGATGACGCCGGGGATGCGCATTATCGGCGCGCGTTTTGCACCGGGCGCCGGCGCCGCCTGGCTGAATCTGCCTCTGTCGGAGATCACCGGCCTCTCCATTCCCTTGAGCGATCTCGCGCCTCGAAAGGCTGCCCTTCTCGAACCGCATCTGTCCGACTGTCCCGATGGGGCTACCGCCCTCTCACTCTTCGCCACCCTGTTGAGTGAACTGGCAGGGGAAGAAGCGGAGCCGGCCCCCGAGGCTCGCCTGATCTTTGCCGCCGCTGACCATGGGCCGGGCCGCATCGGCGATCTGCAGCAGAAGCTCGATATCGGCGAACGGCAATTGCGCCGCCGCGCCCACCACCATTTCGGCTATGGCATCAAGACGCTGGAGCGCATCCGCCGCCTGCAGCGCTTCATGGCGCTCTGCCGGGCGGATGAGGCGCTGCCGCTGGCTAGCCTCGCCCTCGAAGCCGGCTTCTCCGATCAGCCCCATATGACCCGTGAGATCGGCGAACTGACGACGCTGACGCCATCCGCCATGGTCGATCAACTGACCGGCCGCTGACCGTTTCGTTCAAGACAGTCCGTGCCGGCCTGCTAGTCTGGCACAAAGCAAAAGGACAGACCGATGACCACAATGCCCGCCCGCATCGTCCACGTCACGATCAAAAGAGACTGGCGCGATGTCTATGATTTCGCCGGCAGACCGGAGAACATGCCGCTCTGGGCCTCCGGCCTTGCGAGCGGTCTGGAACCCGATGGCGAGGACTGGATCGCCCACGGCCCGCTCGGCAGCGTCCGCGTGAGCTTCGTGCCGCCGAACGAATTCGGCATCATCGACCATACCGTCACCATCGAATCCGGCCTGCGCGTCTATAATGCGTTGCGCATCGTGCCGAATGGCGATGGCTGCGAGGTGATGTTCACGCTGTTGCGCCTGCCGGGCATGACCGACGAGCAATTTGCCGCCGATGCCGCCCATATCCAGAAGGATCTGGCGGCGCTGAGATCGCTAATGGAGAAATAAGATGGCCGACAACGACGCTGAAAATGACCGCCGCATCGACTATGTCGAGTTCAACGTCGCCGACATCGGCGCGGCAAAAGCCTTCTATGGCGCGGCCTTCGGCTGGCGCTTCACCGATTACGGGGAGAACTACTGCGAGTTCGACGATGGAAGGCTGAAAGGCGGCTTCACCAATCTCGGCCCGGTGCGCACATCGGGCGGCCCGCTCGTTATCCTCTATGCCGAGAAGCTGGAGGACGTGCTCGAAAGCGTCGAGAAGGCGGGCGGCACGATCGCCAGGCCGATCACGCCCTTCCCCGGCGGCCGCCGCTTCCATTTTGTCGACAAGGACGGCTACGAACTCGCCGTCTGGAGCAAGGACTGAGCTCAGGTCGGTGCGTTGGCGCCGAGATTCTGGATCGTGATCAGCGCCCCGATCACCTTCTTCGATGCGTCGTGCAGCGGCACCATGCGGCAGCGATTGTGCCGCTCGTCCCGCGCGTAGTTGTAATCCGCCGACATGCCGTCGAAGCAGGCGTCGAGCTTTTCCTTCACCTCGTTTGCAAAACGCTCCTGGCCGATGAAGTCGACGATATGGCGGCCGATGAGCTGCATGGCAGTCTTGCCGAGATGGGCGCAGTTGACGGGATTGGAATAAAGGTAGCGGTAATCCTTCGTCAGCACCGCCACGCGGTCCGGCAGCGTCTGCAGGATCGCCGCATTGAGGAACTGCCCGTTATCGGTATCGGGAACATAGGCGGCCGGCTGGCGAAGTTTCCTATCCGCCGGCAGCGGCACGCGCCAGTCCGGCGCATGGGCGCCGAAATAGCGGTCGAGCAGATAGGAGAGCACGGCGGCATATTGCGTCACGAAAGCCCCGTCATCGGCATCTTCAGCGATGAGGTAGCTTACAAACTGAAGTTGCATATAGACTTCGACAAGACTGGACGCCCTGCATGCGAGGATTGCCTCTGCCAGCGGCTGGATATCGCGGTCGAGCGCGGCCACGCGCTCATCATCCCCTAGCCTTATCGCTTCCTCGATCTGCGCGCAGCGCAAGGAAAAGGCCCTGAACAACTCAAGCAAGATACCCCCAATATCAATTTCCTGAGAAACGTTCCGAAGACCGGTCGAGGCCTATGTTTATGAAAGATTACGCGCTCCGGTAGGTACTTTGCGCGCCCTAGTAGAGACGCGTAACATGAACTCTGCTCAGTTTCAACTGAAGCGGACCTGTCGCTTCTCACCGATTATAAATCAGGAGCAAAATCTTACAGGCAGAATCTTACAGACTGACGGAACGCTTTATATCCCAACGGTCGTGATACCACAGCCACTGGGCCGGGTACTCGCGCACCCAGCTCTCAACCTTGTCGTTCATCATCTGGGCGGTGGCGGGAAGATCGAGATTACCCTTCTCGTCGCGCGGCATCTCCATCTTCGGTTCGATCTCCAGCCGGTAGCGATTGCCGGGAAGGCGGATGCAACGGGCCGGATAGACCTCGCAATTGAACTGCCGCACGAGCTTTGGCAAGAGCGGATTGGTCTTGGTGTCGAGCCCGAAGAATTTCGTCTTCAACCCGCGGCTGAACTTCTGGTCGACGAGAACGCCGACCCCTTGGCCCGCTTCGAGCTGGCGCGCCAGCGCAAAGGAGGAACCGGCATGCGAAGGCACCAGCTTGCCCATGCGGCCGCTGCGGAAATCGAAGACCTTCTGCGCGATGTAAGGATTGTTCGGCGGGCGGAAGAGCACCGTCACACTGAGACCGAAGGCATTGCCGGCGACCGGCAAGAGCTCGAAGTTGCCGGTATGGCCGGTAAAGACGATGAAGGGGCGCGGATTGTCGCGCAGCTCCAGGAAGATCGGAATGCCCGAGACTTCCACCCTGCCCGGCTCGGCGCTTTCAGAATCGAAATCGAAGAGCTGGTCGAGAAAGACATATTCGGCCGCAAGCCGGCCCATATTGCCCCAGCTTTCCAGCGCGATTTCCTCAAGCTCCGCGTCACTCTTTTCCGGAAAGGCCCGGCGCAGATTGTAGAGCATCAGCTTGTGGCGCTTCAGTCGCCGACCGACATGGCGGGTCATCCGGTCGGCAAAACGCATGGCGCCATCGGCGGGGAAAAGCTTCAGGAAGTTCAGGAAGCCGAACATCAGCTGCGCCACCAGCCATTGCTGGAAACGCCTGAGCGCCAGAACGATCCTGGTGATGAACAGCTTCAATCGGTCAGTCCATCTTCAGGATGATCTTGCCGAAGATCTGACGGGATTCCATGCGCTCCAGGGCGCGGTCGATATCGTCGAAGCTGACTTCGGTATCGATGACGGGATGAACGAGGCCGCGGCCCATCTTCTGCATGGCATCAGCCATGTTTTCCATGCGGCAGCCGAAAGAGCCCAGGAGCTTCAGCTGCTGCTGGAAGAGCATCATCAGGTTCATCTCGGTCGAAACACCCGAAGTGGAACCGCAGGTGACGAGACGGCCGCCGCGCTTCATGCACAGCATCGAGCCAGCCCAGGTATCCTTGCCCACATGTTCGAAGACGACATCGACGCCCTTCTTCTTGGTGAGCTTGCGCACCACGCCCTCGAAGCGGTCGGTGCGGTAGTTGATGACGTGATCGGCGCCGAGCGCCTTCGCCCTCTCGATCTTGTCGTCGGAACCGACTGTCGTGATGACGGTGCAGCCGATCTTCTTGGCAAGCTGGATCGCCGCCGTGCCGATGCCGGAGCCGCCGGCATGCACGAGAATGGTTTCACCGGGTTCGAGCTTGGCATTGTCGAAAAGCATATGCTCGACGGTGCCGAAGGTGACGGGCGCAAGCGCTGCACCGATCGCATCGACACCGGGAGGGGCAGGAACCAGGAGGCGCGCCGGCAGGTTCACCTTCTCCTGCGCGAAGCCGTCGAGATGGAAGCCATGCACGCCGGACACATGTTCGCAGAGATTGTCGCGGCCTTCGCGGCAGGGACGGCAGAGGCCGCAGGTGCGCGCGCCATAGATCGCGACGAGCTGACCGGGCAGAACATTCGCCACGCCGGGGCCTATCGCTTCGACGACGCCGGAGGCTTCCGCGCCGATGACGAGCGGCATCTTGCGCTTGGCGAACGCCATGCCGCGCCAGCCCCAGACATCGATATGGTTCAGCGCAACCGCCTTGACGCGCAACGTCACCTCGCCGGCACCAGGGGCGTCCGGTTCCGGCAGGTCGGTGATCTCAAGCTTGCGGTCATCGATCAGTTGCAAAGCGCGCATGGCAAAACCTCTCGCGTTTAAGGCGTTTTTCTTATTGCTAAAACATGTCGCGCAAAAGTGTGCAGCGGTTTTGCGGCGACGACATGCGTAAAGACAAAGACCTAAACCGTGTCAAGCGAATCCGAACGATCGCGACACGGTTTAGTGTTGTCGGGAACCGCTTAAGCCGGTTCGAGCGCCATGACAAGGCTGGCATTCTGTCCGCCGAAGCCGAAAGAGTTGGAAAGCACGGCCGAGACCTGGGCTTCCCGCTTCTTGTTCGGCACGACATCGAGAACGATCGACGGATCCGGGTTGTTGTAGTTGATCGTCGGCGGCAGCGTGCCTGTCAGCATCGTCTGCAGCGAGAAGACTGCCTCGACAGCTCCTGCCGCCGTCAGCGTATGGCCGATCATCGACTTGTTGGACGAAACCGGAATGCCAACCAGCTTTTCGCCGAAGACGGCAGACATGGAGCCATATTCCATCTTGTCGTTTTCAGGCGTCGAGGTGCCGTGAGCGTTGATATAGCCGATATCGCCTTCGCTCATGCCGGCATCCGCAAGTGCCGCGCGGATCGTCGCGATCGCCGGCCCGCCATCGGGCGAGGAGCGCGTGCGGTGGAAGCTGTCGGCCTTGTCGCCCGCGCCCTTCATGATGCCGAGAATCTTGGCGCCACGGGCAATTGCCGATTCCAGCGATTCAAGCACCAACGTCGCGGAACCTTCGGCGATGACGAAGCCGTCTCGATCCTTGCTGAACGGCTTGGAGGCCTTGGTCGGCGGGTCGTTCTGGGTGGAAAGAGCCGAGAGCAGCGAGAAGCGGATCAGCGCTTCGGCACTCAGCGAACCGTCGGTCGCGACCGTCAGCGCCCGGTCGGTACGGCCCTGGCGGATCGCCTCGATGCCGAGCTGGATGGCCGTCACACCCGATGCACAGGCTGTCGACAGCGTGATCGGCAGGCCGCGCGTGCCGAAACGGTCGGAGAGACGCTCGGAAATCGCGCCGAAAAGCGCCGCCTCATGGAAGGCCGGATCGGGACGCTGGCGCATGGCGGCGAGGAACCGCTCATAGGCGTCACCTGGATGGTCGGCTGCCGGCGAACGGTCGGCAAGTTCGAAGCGGGCGCTCCATTCCGGCTCGATCGGCGGCGCGGCCAGGAACAGCGGGCCGTTGAAATCGCCGGAAATACCGGCATTGGCAAGTGCCTCGATGGTCGTCTCGCGTGCAAAGGCAAAGGAGCGCTCGACCGCGTTCGGCACGGGAATGTCGATGAAATCGACCGTGCCGGCAATGCGCGTCGAAAGGCCGTCCGTCGGGAAACGGGTGATCTCGTGAATGCCCGATGTGCCGGACGAAAGAGCCGCCCAGTTGTCTTTCAGGCCCTGGCCGAGCGAGGTCATGATGCCCATGCCTGTTACCGCAACGATCGGCCGGCCGAGATGATCCCTGTAAGCGGAAGCTGTCATTTCAGTCTCTCCTCACGCTTCTGCGGAAAGAACGGCGACGCCTTCGCCGCGCTGGTGTCCAACGGTAGTGACGACGGCCGCTTTCGTGCCCGCCTTCATCGGCGCTTCGTGCGCGGCATCGAAGGGCGGAACCTTGGCCGTTGCATCGATGGCAAGGGCGGCAAGCGCGAGGCCGAGCGTGAAATGCGCCTCGATCGCGTGGCCCGAAACGCCACCGAAGCCGCGGATCGCAGCGCCCGGAAGCTGATGTTCCAGCACCGCCTTTTCGCGTCCGGCAATCTCATGCATGCCGGTCGAGCCGGAGAAGATCGCCGTGGTCTCAGTCGCAAGCGCAGCCGCGGGCTTCAACAGCCGCTCCATCCGAACTTCGAAATTGCCAGCACCGCGATTGCCGCGATCGCCTTCGACGGCGTTGATGGTGGCATAGATATGCGCGCCCCGCGCTTCGGCATGCTTGCGCGATTCAAGCACCAGGAAGGCGCCAGCCGAACCGGTGATCATCCCGCCGCCTTCGAGGCCGGAGCGCGACCAGAGCGGTGCCCATTCGCCGCGCGTATGTGCGCCGATCGCCTCGGTGAGCAGGATCATGTCCGGACGTTCGGCAGCAAAGGCGCCGCCGACCAGCGCGTGGGTGGATTCGCCCGACTTGATGCGCCAGAAGGCCGTCTCGACTGCAGAAACGCCGGAGGCTTCCTCACCCATGAAGGTGCGCGAGGAACCGGTGACCTTGTGAACGATGGAGATATTGCCGGCGAGCAGATTGGAAAGCTGCGCTAAGAACAGCGTCGGGCGCAGCTCCGTCGTCAGCTTTTCGTTCAGCAGCAGCTCGCGGTCGTTGCGCTTCAGGCCCTCGTCGACGATCAGCGTATCGACATTGATGTCGCGCTCGCCGCCGCCGGCTGCCACGATCATGTCCATGGTGCCGCAGGCTTCCATGTCGTCCTTGAAGCCGGCATCGTCGAGTGCCAGGCCCGCCGTGAAGACGCCGATGCGCTGCCAGTTTTCCATCTGGCGCTGGTCGCCGCGCTTGGCGATCTGCTGCGACCAGTCGATCTCAGGCAGCGGATGAACCGGATAGGGTTTGAACTTCTCGGTCTCGACGACGGTCTGGGGCGCAGCTTCGGCGGTCAGGAGGGCGATATGCGCATCCTTGCCGACACCCTGACAGGTCACGATGCCGATGCCGGTGATGACGACGTCATTGGCGGCCTTGCTCATCTATTCACTCCCCTGGGCCTTCGCCCCCTGCGCAGCGATGGCGGCCATCAGACCCACCTCTTCCGCGCGTTTCTTCACGATATCGCCGAGCGGAATTTCGCTGAACGGCATGGTGCGCAGCTTGAGCTGCGCATCGCAGACCTTCTTGCCGCCGCTGGTGATCTTTGCCTTGGTTACGGCAAAACCGGAGCCGTCATGTTCGAGGAAAGCCTCGATATCGAGCACCGCTTCCGGCTCGACGAAGGTGCGCATCTTGGCGCCATCGACCGACATCAGGAAGGGCATGGAGGAAAAATCGGTGGCGGCGAGCACCAGCATGCCGGAGGCCTGCGCCATGGTTTCGATGAGAAGCACACCCGGAACGAGCGGCATGCCCGGGAAATGCCCCTCGAAAACGGGGCTCTTGGCCGGCACGACCGAGCGCGCAACGAGCGTGCGCTTCTCAAGGTCCACCGCCTCGATACGGTCAATCATCTGGAAATATTCCAGCAGCATCAGACTTCTCCGGCGCGACGCGCAAAAAGCCCGTCGGAAGGCCTACTTAGGAACAAAACCGCCCGGCCGCCATATCAACGGCGGCAGGGCGTGAAAAAAAGACGATGATGTTGCTTCAAGCCTTTGCGGCGCGCAGCTCGTCGATCTTGGCACAGAGGTTCTTCAGCACGAAGTACTCTTCGGTGGAAACCTTGCCTTCGTTGACTTCCTGCGTCCACTTCTCGAGCGGAATCTTGATGCCGAATTCCTTGTCGATGGCGAAAACGATATCGAGGAAGTCGAGGCTGTCGATACCGAGGTCGTCGATCGTGTGGCTTTCCGGCGTGATCGTTGCGCGGTCGATCTCGCTGGTTTCAGCAATGATGTCGGCAACTTTATCGAATGTAGCGGTCACTCGCTCTACCTCTTGGAAATGAAGATTCCCCTCCTCATAGGCAAATCCATTTCAAAAGCCAATGCTTTCGTCCCGGTTGCAAGCCAATTTGGCGAGCAGGTGTTGCCTAAACAGCAATGGAATGGCGCGCTTTGGCCTGTCCGAGATAGGCATCGATGCGTAAAGCGGCCACCCGGCTAATGATTTTTCTGGCCTCCGTGCCGACAAAACCGTCTGCCTCGACGCCGCAGATATCGTCCTGATCCACGGTTGCAACGGGTAATGTACACACAGAACGAAACCTCCGTGCACCTAAACTTGCGTTGAATTGCGGCGCTGCCGGATGACTCGTATAGGGCGAAACAGAGCCGGATATTTCTGCAGCAGGTTGGTGTTCAAGGTGGGAAATAACCCACTGAAGAAGGAAACTTTGATCTGGATCAAATTGGAATCCGGTCGGAATTGATAAAGATCAAGACGCAGACGCAAGAAATCGGAATAGATGACCTTGGGGCCGAAGCGTAACACAAACGCAGGCACATGGTCGGATCGGGGCACCGGAACATGGACATCGCGCGTAGTGAAGATCCTGACATAAGTATTCCGGCAACCTGCCGCGTCTGCGAGGCACGCCACGGCGTCGTCTGCGGGGCGCTGGCGGCTGCGCAACTGCGCGAGCTCTGCAAGCACTCGACTCGCCGCAAGCTCGATGCCGGCTGCGAGATCGTCGCCCAGGGCGAAGAAGTCTCGTCCTATTCCAACATCATGAATGGCGTGGTGAAGCTCTGCAAGGTCATGCCTGACGGGCGCCAGCAGATCGTCGGCCTGCAATTCGCCCCCGATTTCATCGGCCGCCCCTTCGTGCCGGAAAGTACATTGTCGGCCGAAGCGGCCACGCCGACGGAAATCTGCGTCTTCCCCCGCGGGCTGCTCGACCGAATGATATCGGATACGCCGGAACTGCAGCATAACCTGCACGCCCAGGCGCTGAAGGAGCTGGATGCGGCGCGGGAATGGATGCTGACGCTCGGCCGCCGCACGGCCCAGGAAAAGGTCGCAAGCCTTCTCTATCTCGTCGCCACGCATGCAGAGCCGGAAACGACCAGCAGCGCTGCCTTCGACTTGCCGCTCTCACGCAGCGAGATCGCCGATTTCCTGGGGCTGACGATCGAAACCGTCAGCCGCCAGATGACGAAGCTGCGCAAGCAGGGCGTCATCCGCATCGAAAACAATCGTCACATCGTCGTTCCCGATATGGATCAGCTGGAGCGCATGATTACCGCGTGATCACCACGCGCGTATTGGCAAGACCGTTTTCCTGCGCCATCGAGAAGAACGCCGCCGCATTGGCGGGATCGAGGCGCACGCAGCCATGCGAGGCCGGCGTGCCCAAACGCTTGCGTTCGAACGTGGCGTGAACGGCATAACCGCCGTTGAAGAACACCGCGAATGGCATTGGCGCATTGTCGTATTTCTTCGAGCGGTGATCGCGCGACAGCCACTTGGCGCTCCACGAACCGGTCGGCGTGGAATAACCTTTGCGCGCCGTCGAAACCCTCCAGCGATACTTGACCCAACCGTTCTGGCTCACAGTCATCGTCTGCTTGCTGATGCTGATATTGGCAACCAGCGTGGCAGCTTCAGCTGCAACCGGAGAAAATTGCAGCAATAATACTGCGGTCGCGGCCGCAAAAAACGTCTTCATAGTGATCCCTCAATCGAACTCTAAAGGCTTGCCCCACCCAACGAGAGGAGAAACTACAACAATACTGCGTATATTGCCTTAAGCCGAATGGTAATCACATTTTTAACAGAACAGGGCAGTTATCGCACTGCATCTCACTCCGGAAAGCCAGCCTTGCGGTAGCCATCGACGAAATGCGCGAGCGTCGCTTCGTCGCGGAATGGCTCCATCGCGATCCAATGGCTGATGGTGAAATGCGGGTTTGCGACGAGAAACAGCTCGGCCTCCGCACGGGCCTCTTGGAGCCGGCCGAGCTGGGCCAGGCCCGCCGCCAGGAAACGGCGTGAGCTTGTGCGATAGGTTTGCTCCCGGTGCAGCGTCTCGACAACGGCTTCGTAGTTACCATCAGCATATTGCGCCTGGCCGAGCGTCAGATAGTACCAGCTGGCCGGAAAAGGATTCAGCCGGAAGGCCTTGCCGATATGTTCGAGACCCTCGTCGATCCGCCCGGCGAGAACAGAAATGTCTGACAGGGCCGCCCAGGTGTCTGCCTCGTTCGGGTCTAGCGCGATGGCTTTTGCAAATTCCGCATCGGCTTCTGAAAAGCTGCGCTCGTAGGCAAGCAGGTAGGCCAGCACCCAGCGGCTGCCGGCATCGTTGGGATCGAGCGCGACGGCCTTGCGCGCAAGTTCCAGGGCAACGCTGCGGTCAGCGTCCGTCGGTCCACCGCTATGCACCCATCCCATCCAGTGGTTCAGCGCAAGCCAGCGATGGGCCTCGGCATAATCAGGGTCGAGCGCAATGGCCCGTGTCAGCATCAGCTGCGTTTCCCGCGCACTTTGCGGCGCATCATCCATCAGCGTACGCGCCCGCACGCAGAGATCGTAAGCATCGAGGTTCTTGGGCCGGTTGCGTGGCGGCAGCGGCCGCAGCCGGCCGAGCAGCGCCTCGACGATCTTGCCGGTGACCTCGTCCTGAACGGCAAAGATATCGCCCAGGCTGCGGTCAAAGCGCTCCGCCCAGAGATGGTCGCCACTCCCGGCGTCTACCAGCTGCGCATTGATGCGCACGCGCCCGGCGGCGCGTCTTGCGCTGCCTTCCAGCAGGTAACGCACGCCAAGCTCTTCGGCGATCGCGCGCACGTCCATCGCCTTTCCCTTGTAGGCAAAGGCCGAGCTGCGGGCGATGACGAACAGATCGGGGAACCTGGACAGGTCAGTGATCAGGTCTTCGGTCAGGCCATCCGCGAAGAAGTCCTGCTCCGGATCAGAACTGACATTGACGAAGGGCAGCACGGCAATCGATGGCTTGTCCGGCAGCGCCGGAGGCTTTCGCTTCGCGCTGCCAAGCTGCTTGATGGCCCCGGTAAAGCGGTAGCCGATGCGCGGAACCGTAGAAATCCATTCACCGCCATCAGCGGCCGGCCCCAGCAGCTTGCGCAGTTGCGCAATCTGGACGGTGAGATTGCCCTCCTCGACGGCAGTGCCCGGCCAGGCCGCATCCATCAGCTCGGTCTTGGCCAGAATTTCGCCGGGCCGCCCGACGAGCGCGGCAAGCAATTTTACCCCGCGGTGCCCGACGGCAACGGGATCGTCATTCCGAAGAAGCGTCCCCGCCTCCGGATCAAGCACGAACGGACCAAAGGCAAAGCGCAGTCCCTGCATGGCGCGCATCCTAGAGGCTTTCATTCCGGGTTGGAACCGTCCTGCCCGATGCCAGACCCAGGTATTCCGCGGCGGTTCATGCGCTTGGCATCAAGGATGCGATCTGTGTACATCAGGCAGCAGACGGTGGCGGCGACAACGAAATAATGACCACCTGAAGATCGAGCATCGAGGCGGTTCCCATGGTTTTCTGGATAGCAAGTCTGGTTGGATTGGCAGTCGCCTATCTCTTCGGCTCCCTACCCACGGGCTACCTGGCGGGAAAACTGCTGAAGGGCATCGATATCCGCGAGCATGGCTCCAGATCCACCGGAGCAACGAATGTATTGCGAACCCTCGGCAAATGGCCTGCGCTGGCGGTTCTCCTCATCGACGTGCTGAAGGGCGTCGCAGCAGTCGTCTTTGCCCGCTGGTTTTACCTCTGGTTCTCGACGGTCTTATCAGATACGCCGCCGACGGCGCTTGATCTGCAGAGCGCCGAGCCCTGGGCTGTGTGCCTGGCCGGTCTTGGTGTGCTGTTGGGGCACGGCCGTTCGATCTGGCTGAATTTTACGGGAGGCAAGTCGGCGGCCACGGGGCTCGGCGTCCTGCTGGCAATGTCCTGGCCTGTCGGCGTCGGCGCTGTCGTGGCTTTCGGCGTTGCGCTCGGCATCTCCAGGATCGTTTCCCTGAGTTCGATGCTGGCGGCGTTGACGGCCATCGCTCTCGTCTGCGGCCTGCAGCAACCCTTGCCCTATCGGTTGCTGGTGATCGCAGGCGGCCTATACGTGATCCTTCGCCATCACGCCAATATCAGGCGGCTCCTGTCAGGGACGGAGCCGCGCCTCGGGCAAAACAGCCGTTGATCGACCCCCTACGCTGCGAGACAAAGCCCGGCTTCAGCCCTGCCTGACGATGGTGCCGAGCACGTTGACGAGCAGGCGCGACGCGGTCAGCGCCGACACGCCGTCGATATCGGCAGGAGGATAAAGCTCCACAAGGTCGAAACCGGCGATGCTCGCCCGCTTGCCGAGACCGGCGATCAGGTCGATCACCTGCGTGTAGACCAGCCCGCCGGGGCTACGTGCCGCCACCCCGGGCATGATGCCGGGATCGAGGCCGTCACAATCGAGAGTGACGACAACCCTTGCGCCCTCGGGAATATGCAGCAGGGCCGCTTCGATGCCATCGGCATGAACCTCTCGGGCGGTGACGATATGGCTGCCATAGCGCAGCGCCGCCTCGATCTCGGTCAGACGCGCGCTGCCGACCCCGCGTATGCCGACCTGCACGATGCCGGCGACGTGCGGCATCTCGCTTACCCTTCGCATCGGGTTTGAATAACCATAGCGCTCGCCATGGAGCTCGTCGCGCCAGTCGATATGGGCATCGATCTGCAGAACCCAGACCGGCCCGTGGTCCGCGAAGGCCGCCAGAAAAGGAATGGGTATGGAATCATCGCCGCCGAGCAGGATCGGCACGGCCGGCAATGCCAGCACCTCGCGCGTCTTCGCCTCGATCCGGGCGCGATTGCCGGCATTGTCATGCATGATGGTCTCGATCTCGCCGGCATCGATGCAGGAGACCGGCCCGCCAGCAAAGAGCGGGCCGCCGAGATCGAAATCCCAGTGCTCGATGAGATCGGCATCCTCCTGGCTTGCAGCGCGGATAGCGCCGGCGGCCAGCGCATAACCGCTGCTGTCCTTGCCGGGATAGGTGCTGCCGTGCGCGGCTGCGAAGATCACTGCACGGGGCACACGGCCATCGGGCAGGCGATCGGGAAGGCCGAGAAAGGAAGATGAGGCGGTCATGTCCGTGTGTCCTGATGGGGCGAAATCCTGTTCTGCCCTGTTTAGTCCCTTTGGAAGTTTTTGCGAACTTTTTGGAAGCGCTTAATTACCGCGCCCGCGCTATCGCGCAGAATTCGTCCTCTGTTTCAGGTCGAGGGTCTCAGGACCTTCAAACCCTATGGAGGTAATCATGAGCGATAGCTGCACATTCGCGTCCGCTCCGCATCGCCGGCCACTGCATCGACATCACGGGCTGATGGCTATGAGGAGCGTGATCACGAGCCTTTTCCGGCGCATACGCCTTCGCCAGGAACTGAGGCGAAGGATGAAGGTTAGCTTCCCGCTGATCGACGATCTCTACCCGGCAAGACAACGGGACGCGGAAAACGTCGGGGCCTTCTGGCATATATGAGGCAAATGTCGAATGACACCGGATCACCAGCCTCCGCCGACCGCAGCGCTTCACCGGCACCCGTACGGAGAGGATCGCATCCCCTGGGCCGCAATGGCGGGTATCATCGCCACCGTCACGGTCTTCGCCGTGGCGCAGGGGCTGACCTATCCGCTGCTGAGCTTCATCCTCGAGCGACAGGGCACGACATCCACCCTGATCGGCCTGTCGGCGGCAATGACTCCGACAGGCTTCATCGTCTCGGCGCCCTTCATTCCCGCACTCTCACGGCGTATTGGCGCAGCACGGCTTGCGATCCTGTGTTCGGTCCTTGCTGCGCTCACCCTCACCGCGATTGCCTGCATCGATGATGCCTGGATCTGGATGCCGCTACGCTTCCTGCTCGGTTTCTTCGCCAACCCTCTTTACGTGATCAGCGAAACCTGGCTGCTCTCGCTCACACCCGCATCACGCCGGGGCCGCATCATGGGCCTCTATTCGTCGATCGTTTCCGTTGGCTTTGCCATCGGCCCGCTATCGCTCGGCCTCGTCGGCGCCGAGGGCTGGCCGCCCTTCATGATCGGTATCGCCGCCTTCCTTGCCTGCGGCCTGATCGTGCTTGCAGTCACCCCTCGCCTGCCGGACATGCGGCATGAAGGCGAGGCAATATCGGTGGGCGGTTTCTTCGCGCTGGCGCCGCTCCTGTTGTTTGCAGTCTTCGCTGCTGCCGCTTTCGAGCAGATCCTGCTCTCCCTGTTTGCGGTCTATGGCGCAGCCCTCGGCAGCGAGGAGGAGCGCATCGCCTCGCTGATCACCTGTTTCATAACAGGCAATGCCGCGCTGCAGATCGTGCTCGGGCGCGCCGCCGAACGGTTCGGCTCGCGGCGGACACTGTTGTTCTGCGTTGTGGTTTACCTGATCGGCTGCCTGCTCTTGCCTGTTGTCTTCGATGCCTGGCTCATCTGGCCACTGGTCTTCCTATGGGGCGGAGTTTCCTTCGGCATCTATACCCTGTCGCTGATCCAGCTCGGCGAGCGTTTCACCGGCCAGGCCCTGATCGCCGGCAACGCAGCCTTCGCCCTTGTCTGGGGCCTCGGTGGCATCGTCGGCTCGCCCGCGACGGGCGTGGCGATGCAACTGATCGGGCATCAGGGCCTGCCATTGTCGCTGGGCCTGCTGAGCTGTGTATTGGCGGTGTTGCTGATGGCAAAGAAAGGACGAGACTGAAGGCTAACCTAGAGCAGGCAGACGAAAGCCACGAAGGCAAGCAGCGTCAGGGCCATGCAGCTCGCCTGAAAGACAGAGATCCCGGCCTCCACGTCCCCTGCCGTCGCCACATCCCGGCCCGTGCCGTTGATCATCGGCTCACGCACGACCACACCGGAATACACCCGCGGGCCGGCAAGCTGCAGATCGAGCGCGCCGGCCATTGCCGCTTCCGGGCGGCCGGAATTCGGCGAGCGGTGCAGTTTACCGTCGCGGATGCCGACGCGGAAGGCTTCGCGGAAAGCCGCCGTGCCGCGGCGGATGCCGGCGCCGACGGCGATCAGCAAGATGGACAAGCGCGCCGCCGGCCAGTTGGCGATATCGTCGAGCCGGGCCGAGGCCCAGCCGAAATCGACGTATTTTTCCGAGCGGTGGCCGATCATCGAGTCAGCCGTATTGAGCATCTTGTAGAAGAACAGGCCCGGCAGGCCGAAGATCGCATACCAGAGCGCTGGTGCCACGACGCCATCGGAGAAATTCTCGGCGAGGCTTTCGATCGCCGCACGGCAGACGCCCGGCTCGTCCAGCGTTTCCGGATCGCGCCCGACGATGCGCGACACCGCCTTGCGCCCGCCGACAAGGCCTTCGTTCTTCAATGCCGTGGCAACCGCCGCGACATGGTCCGAAAGGCTCTTCTGCGCCAGGAAGATCGCCACGCAGAAGACTTCGAGCAGGATGCCGACGGGGCCGAAAAGCATGAGGAACCAGTGCAGCACCAGGCCGGTGACGATCGCAAGCCCTGACAGCGCGAGGATAGCCACTACGCCGTTCTGCCGGCGCTGCGCCTTGCTCAGGCTGTCGCGGTTGAAATGCTGGTCGAAATAGGCGATCGCCCTGCCGAAGATGGCGACCGGATGCGGAACGCGCAGCCACAGCCATTGCGGATCGCCGATGATGCGGTCCAGCAGCAGCGCCAGAACCAGCACGAGAGAATGTTCATCCAAATTCATCGGTCAAAGCTCCGAAGGGCCGCGGCAAGTCGTGCATCATCAGCAGCGTCAGGCGCAAGGCCGAAGCGCAGCCAGTCCGGCGCGTAATCGAACCGGCGGACGAGAATATGATGGCGGCAGAGAGTCGTGTAAATGTCACCGGCCTTCGCGTCGGCAACGAGGGTGAAAAGCGGCGTGCCGCCGGCAACGGCAAGCCCGGCCTCGGCAAGCACGGTACGGAGACCCGCCTGACGCTCGACAATCGAGCCGGCAATGGCGGAGACATCCGAATTCAATAGCGAGCTCGCCATTGACAGTGCCGGCCCCGAAACCGCCCAGGGACCGAGCCAGTCCTCGAAATGCTGGAGGATATCGCTCCGTGCAATGGCAAAGCCGAGCCTCAGCCCTGCTAGCCCGAAGAACTTTCCGAAGGAGCGGAAGATGATCAGGTTCGAAAGCCCTGATGCACGTGGCGCGAGGCTGGCTTCCGGGCTGGTATCGCCGAAAGCCTCGTCGACCACCAGAAAACCACCGCCCGTCTTCAGCCGCTCATGCAGTGCTTCCAGCCTGTCGGCCGCATAAATCCGACCGTCGGGATTGTTCGGGTTGACGACGACCGCCAGCCCGTGCTGCACACCGATGTCATCGATATCGCTGACCGCATCGACCACGAAACCGGCAGCGCTGAACGCCCGCGCATATTCCCCATAGGTCGGCGACAGGATCGCCACTCGCCTCCCCGGCGCGATCAGCCGCGGCAGAAGCTGGATTGCCGATTGCGTGCCGGGAACCGGCAGCGGCAGGATCGCGCCGCTGCGATAATGATCGCGCGCCGCATGTCGTGCCGTCTCGACCAGATGCCGGTCCGGCAGGCGATGCCACGCCCGCGCTGGTATCTCCGGCAGCGTCACCGGATTGGGATTGATGCCGGTCGAAAGATCAAGCCAGTCCTCCAGCCGTCCACCGAAGCTTGCCGCCGCTGCGGTAATGCCGCCGCCATGCACGATCGGCGCATTCATGCGGCAGCTCCCACAAGATCGATCAGATGCATGTAGGAGCCGGCCACCTGTCCGCGCCGCAAGCCGGCCAAGCCGAGATCGTTGCCGAGCGCATCCTGCGTGGCAAACATCCGGTCGGCCTCCCCTTCGGAGACGATGGTCGAATAGTGGAATTCATGCGCCGTCATCGGCCTGTCGAAAAAGGCTCCGTCGAGTGGTGTAACACGGCGATAGCCGAGATGCCGCTTGCGCGTCTCATAACTGGTGACGAGAGGCAGCAGGCCGAGCATTTCATGGCGCTCGCCCTTCTCGTCGATCAGCCCATCGCCTAGCACCATGTAGCCGCCGCATTCGCCATAGATGCGCACGCCGCGATCGGCCGCAGCCTTCATCGCCACGGCAAAATTCCGCGAGGCCGAGAGCCTGCCGGCGTGCAGTTCGGGATAGCCGCCGGGAAGATAGATCGCGTCGGCAGTGACGGACGGGCCTTCGTCGGCCAGCGGCGAGAAGAAGGAAATCTCAGCGCCGCGCCGCCGCCAGCCGAGCAGCATATGCTCGTAGCAGAAGGCAAAGGCGATATCGCGGGCAACGGCAATATGCCTGCCGAACGGCATCAGCCGGGCAATATTGGCAGCCGACGGCCGGTTCATGCCCTGACGCGCGATGCGCATCAGGAATTCGAAATTGCACTCTTCGGAAACGGCATTCGCCGCATAGTCGATGAACGCGTCGAGCGCGCCATGTTCGCCCGCCTGTACCAGCCCCAGATGCCGCTCTGGCAGCCCCAGCATCGCATCCTTGCGGATGACGGCAACGATGGGCATGCGGATCGCTTCCAGCGCCTGACGCAGCATCGCCTCATGCCGGTCGCTGCCGACCTTGTTGAGGATGACGCCGGCAATGCGCACATCGGCCCGGAAACCGGCAAAGCCGCTGACGAGCGGCGCCACCGACTGCGACAGCCGCGAGGCATCGACGACGAGCACGACGGAAAGCCCGAGCTGCGCCGCCAGATCGGCCGCCGTGCCGCGCCCGTCCGCGGCACCGTCGAAGAGGCCCATCATGCCCTCGATCAGCAGCACGCGGTCGCCGGAGCGATGCAGCGTCGCATTGGCGGAAATCAGTTCAGGCCGCATTCCCCAGGGGTCGAAATTCAGGCAGAGCGTGCCGCTTGCCGCAGCATGAAACGCCGGGTCGATATAATCGGGGCCAGCCTTGCCGGGTGCGACGGCCACGCCGCGATTGCGCAGCGCCCGCAGCAGCCCAAGTGTCACCGTCGTCTTGCCGGAACCGGAGGATGGTGCGGCGATCAGCAACCCGCTCATGCCGTCTCCTTTCCTCGGCCGTTGGCATGTCGAAAAGGATCTGGCTGCAGCCGCCGTCCGCCGAGAGCTCCCAGCCAGTCGAGCGAGGCGCGCAGCCGCACCACTTCGCCGACCACGACGATTGCCGGCGGCTCCAGCCCGGAGGCGGCAACGGCCTCCGGCGCTTGCCCAAGCGTCGTTTCAAGCACCTGCTGGTCGCCGGTCGCCGCGTTGCAGACGAAGGCCACGGGTTCGGATGCCGAACGGCCGGACGCAATAAGATTGGCGCTGATCTGGGAGATATGTTTCATCGCCATATACATGACGATGACGGGCGAACCCTTGCCGATCGCTTCCCAATTGATCGCATCGGGCACGATGCCGGAGGAATCATGGCCGGTCAGGAAGGTCACGGCATGGTTGATGTCGCGATGTGTCACCGGAATGCCGGCATAGGCAAGCCCGCCGATCCCGGCGGTAATACCCGGCACGATGCGGAACGGGATATTGTGCTCGACCAATGTCAGCGCCTCTTCCCCACCGCGCCCGAAGACGAAGGGATCGCCGCCCTTCAGCCGCAGCACGCGCTTTCCGGCCCGCGCCAATTCCACCAGTCGAAGCGAAATATCCCGCTGCTTGGCGGAGGGCTTGCCGCCGCGTTTTCCCGCATATTCGAGCTCCGCACCTGACCGCGCGAGCTTCAGACATTCCTCATTGACCAGCGCGTCATGGACGATCACATCGGCCTCGGCGAGCCCCTTCGCGGCAAGCAATGTCAGCAGGCCCGGATCGCCGGGACCTGCCCCGACGAGCCAGACGCTGCCCGGCTCGAGCGCCGGCAGATGTGAGAATGCGCTATCTATCATCCCGCTGATCTAGGCCTGCCGACAGACGAGGTCAACGCTCTCGCTTGCCGCGCACCGGAAGTTGACAAAATGGACCTGAATCAACTCCGCAAGAACCGGAATCAACCTCAAAAGAAATACCCCTAAGAGATTGATTGGATTCCGAAATGGAAAACGGGCCGGCAGCGATGCGCAAGGCCGGCCCGTCGAAAGTCATCAGGCTCGCAGCAGCGTATCGCGGATGAGATCAATCACCTTTTCCGACTCGATGCCGGTGGCAACGATCTGGCTCGGCAGGCCGTCCCAGTCGCCCGGCGGGAAGCGGCGGCCATCCGGCTTGATCACCGTCTGACCATCGGCAATGCCGCCGCAGACGACGCGCACCGCACCCGTGATCGTCTTGAATAGTTCCGGTGCCACGACATAGACGCTGGCGCAGCTGTCATGCACCATCATGCCGTCCTCGACCGCGTGCTTGTAGAAGTCGATATAGGACTGGGAGAGCACGTCGAGCTGCTTGACCGCCTTGTCGCCCTTGGCGGCCATGTCGCCGAGATAGCTGCGGCTCATCGTCGTGATCGCCGTGACATCGAGACCGATGACGACGACCTTCCACGGCGCGGTCAGCACGAAATCGGCAGCTTCCGGATCGCCGTGAATATTGGCTTCGGCAACCGGCGAGACATTGCCCGGCACATAGAAGTTGCCGCCCATGATGACGACTTCCTTCACCAGGCCGGCAATCTCGGGGTCTTCCTTCAGCGCCAGCGCCAGGTTCGTCATGCGGCCGACGGCCACCAGCGTCACCTCGCCCGGATTGGCGCGCACCGTCTCGATGATGAAGCGATGCGCCGGACGCGGATCGACCGGCAGGTCGATCACATCAGGCACCGGCATGTCGCCAAGGCCGTTCTCGCCATGAACCATGGTCGGCCACGGACGCTCCCGGCGTGAGGGATCGATGGTAACGCTTGCTCCCTTGGCGACGGGTGCGGCGATATTCCATTCCCGCTTCAGGAACAGCGCATTGCGCGTCGTCGTCTCGATCGAGGCATTGCCGAAGATCGTGGTGATGCCGATCAGATCGATCTCTGGATGGCGGTGCAGGAAAAGCAGCGCCATTGCGTCATCGACGCCCGGATCCGTGTCATAAATGACCTTGTGCACATGTATCCTCCAGAGCAATTCCAGCAAAAATCTGCAGCGGTTTTGCGCCTTGAATTGCGTGAAAACAAAGGGATAGAGCACATTCGTGATTCAAAAAACGAAGATGCTCCGGATTCGAATCGCTGGCAGCCGGACGGCGCCGCGAAGTGCCGCCACCATAGCGCCCGTCAGGCTTTCTGCAACCCGATGCGGGCGACGGCTGCTGTCGCATGCTGAGATTTGATCTTGCCGAGCACCAGCTCCGCACCCATGCCAAGAGCCGCAAGGGCCGCGGCTTCCGCCACCCCATGGCAGCCGACACGGGCAAAGACGATCTCGGAGGGATTCCTGAGCCGCGGCGTCTCTTCCTCCAGCCGCACAGCATCGAAGAACACGGCAGGCACAACAAAATGCGCCGCAACCGCAAGGATTGCCGCCTCCTGGCTGCGGCTATCGATCGAGGCAACAGCCGCGAGCTCAGCCCCGCTGATATCGGCCGCCCTCAACGCCTCGACGGCAAGCGCCATCACTTCGTTATCAGGCGTCCCACGCTCGCAGCCGAGCCCGAGCACATGCCGCCTTGCCTCATCAATGGTGATTTCGCTCATTCCCATCAGCCGATTGCGTCCTGCTGTGTCCCCGGAGCCATTGCAGCTCAAGGCGGGAAATGCAACAAGGCCGCCCGAAAGCCCTGCCTCGCATACCTCTCCCGGAATAGCATCTTGCCTGACATTGCCATCCATCTGCTTCTGCTGCTCTGCGCGGCGGCCTTCTTTGCCGGTTTCGTCGATTCCATCGCCGGCGGCGGCGGATTGATCACCGTTCCCGCCATGTTGATCGCAGGCATCCCGCCGCTGCAGACGCTCGGCACCAACAAGGTGCAGTCCCTCTTCGGCGCGGCCTCGGCAACCATCGCCTATGCCCGCAAGCCGCCGAACTTGATCTCGTCGATTGTCGTCAGCACCGTCTTCGCCGAAACACCCGGCGCATTGGCGAAATGCCAGGCGACATATTGCTCGGCATAAGGATCGGCGGATGACATGCCGTCGACGGGCAGGATGACGTTCATGCCCTTCAGCGCCGCATAGGCTGCCGTATTCAGCACCGCGCCTTCGGATGCCGTGCCGGTCACGATAATGGTCTTGATGTGCTTCTCGGTCAGGATCCTTTCGAGATCGGTGTTGATGAACTTGTTGGCGCCGGCTTGCACGATCGGATCATCAGCGTCGGGCGCCAATACGTCGGCGATATCTGCTTTCGCAGCGCCGCCCGTGATGCTGTAGATAACGGGCAGGCCGCTCTTGCGGGCCTCCTCCATCAACTTTTCCACCTTCGGCAGCGAAGCGATGCAGCGCGGCTTGCTCCTGGTGTTGCATGGCCCCTTGGACGGATCCTGCGCGCCATTGAAATCGAGCAGCAGCAGCGCCGTATCCGACTTATCCACGGTGACCGGCTTCAGCACAGGCGCAGGCGGCACCTTGATCGTATTCCATTCGTCGATCACGGTCGCTTGCGTCGTGGAGGCGCCGAGAAGTGCGATGGCGAATGCGGCTAAGGCTCTGTACGAACGGGTTTTCATGCCGGACTTCCTCCGGGGCAAAAGGGTCGCCGGAAACCTCCGAACTCATCCCTCGCCTGTCAAATCACCAAGCCGCGACCAGGACTTGATCCTGTAAGAAACTGCCTTCCATTACCTCCGGCGTAATTGATAGGGTGCGCTGCCTTCCCCCATGATCGCGCTGCCTGGAATTGACGGGCGATCAAAAGGAGATGACCCGATGAACGACGCAAACACCAACGCCGAGCGCTACCTTGCCATCTGGAACGAGACGGATGCCGCCCGCCGCCGCGCTCTCATAGCCGAGAGCTGGAGCGAAGCCGCCACCTATATCGATCCGCTGATGCGCGGCGAAGGCCATGAGCAGATCAACTCGCTGGTCGAGGCCGTACAGAGCCGCTTTCCCGGCTTCCGCTTCGAACTGATCGGCACGCCTGATGGTTATGGCGACAACCTGCGCTTCTCCTGGGGCCTCGGCCCTGAAAATGGCGAAGCGCTGATCAAGGGCACGGATTTTGCCGAACTCGAAGACGGCAGGCTGAAATCCGTCCGCGGCTTCATCGACCAATTGCCGGAAGCCGCCTGATGACACCGACCGCCCGCTCCCTTGGAGATCACCTGCGTGAATGGCGTCAGCGCCGCCGCATGAGCCAGCTGGATCTCGCGCTGGAAGCCGATATCTCCCAACGGCATCTGAGCTTCATCGAAAGCGGGCGCTCGACCCCGAGCCGCGAAATGCTGCTGCATCTTGCCGAGCGGCTCGACGTACCCCTGCGTGACCGAAACCCGCTGCTGCTGGCAGCGGGTTTCGCCCCCGTCTTTGCCGAACGCAGACTGGACGATCCGGCCTTAGAACCGGCGCGACGCGCCATCGACAGAGTGCTGAAAGGCCACGAGCCCTTCCCGGCACTTGCCATCGATCGCCACTGGACACTGGTGGCCGCCAACGCCGCCATTGCACCGTTGCTCGAAGCCGTTGCCGATCCATCTTTGCTGGAAACGCCGGTCAACGTTTTGCGTCTCAGCCTGCATCCGCAGGGGCTCGCACCTGGTATCGCCAATCTCTCGGAATGGCGCGCCCATCTCCTCGACCGGCTGCGGCAGCAGATATCGGTCTCGGGCGACCCGGTGCTGGAAAAGCTGTTTAAGGAGCTGCTGTCCTATCCGGCGCCCAAAGATGCGAGCGGGACTCACACCGATCTTGCCGGCATTGCCGTTCCCCTGCAGCTTTCAACTAAAGCCGGCCTGCTCTCCTTCATCTCGACGACAACCGTCTTCGGCACGCCTGTCGATATCACCCTGTCGGAACTCGCGATCGAAACGCTCTTTCCGGCCGACGAGGAAACGGCCGCGATCCTGCGCGGCCATCTCGCTAATTAGGAATCAGAATTCCACGCCCGGCTGCCCCTTGATGCCGGAGCGGAAGGGATGTTTGACGAGTTCCATCTCGGTGACGAGATCGGCGATCTCGATCAGCTCGTCCTTCGCGTTGCGGCCAGTCAGCACGACATGGGTCATGTGGGGCTTTTCGTTCCTAAGGAACTCGACCACCTCGTTGATATCGAGATAGTCGTAGCGCAGCGCGATGTTGATTTCGTCGAGCAGCACCATGGAATTGTGCTCGTCGCGGATCAGTTCCTTGGCCTTTTCCCAGGCAGCACCCGCCGCCGCGACATCCCGCGCCCTATCCTGCGTTTCCCACGTAAAACCCTCGCCCATCGTGTGAAACTGGCAGATATCTGAGAAATGTTTCTCGATGAGATCGCGTTCGCCGGTCCACATCGCACCCTTGATGAACTGCACGACGGCAGACGGTTTGCCGTGAGCAATATGGCGGAAAATCATGCCGAAAGCGGCCGACGACTTGCCCTTGCCCTTGCCGGTATGGACGATGATCAGGCCCTTCTCATCCGTCTTCTTTGCCATGATCTTGTCGCGGGCGGCCTTCTTCTTCGCCATCTTCTCGGCGTGGCGGGCGTCGTCCTTTTCGGCTGTTTCTACTGGTTCATCACTCATGGCTGGCTGCCTGCTCTTTTCTTGGTTTCGTTGATTTCAGTGAGGTTGAATTGCGCCGAGTTGCTGCGCGGCGTCCAGAGCTTGCGCTCGATCGCCTCCATGAGCCGCTCCTTCATTTCGGAGAGGGCGGCCGGGTTCTTCTCGGCCATGAAATCGCGCACCTTGGGATCGGCGACATAGGCCTGATAGACCGCCTCGAAATGATGGTTGCCGACAGCCCCGGTCGTCGCGGCAAAGGCAAAGAGATAGTCGACGGTCGCGGCGATCTCGAAAGCGCCCTTGTAGCCGTGGCGCATGACGCCATCGATCCATTTCGGATTGACGACGCGACCGCGCACCACGCGCCCGATCTCCTCTTCGAGGGAGCGGATCACAGGCTTTTCCGGCCGCGAATGATCGTTGTGATAGATCGCCGGCCGCGCACCGCCGAGCGCTTCCGCCGCCGCCGCCATGCCGCCTTCGAACTGGTAATAGTCGTCGCTGTCGAGCAGGTCATGCTCGCGATTGTCCTGGTTCTGGACGACCGCCTGAATGGACCGCAGCCGTTCCTCGAAAACCCCGCGCTCGGCCTGCCCCTCCTCGCCCGCGCCATAGGCATAACTGCCCCAGACGAGGTAGGCTTCGGCAAGATCGGCCCGCCGCTCCCAGCCCTTCTCGTCGATCAGCGCCTGCAGGCCCGCACCATAGGCGCCGGGCTTCGAGCCGAAGATGCGATAGCCGGCCCGCTTTGCCGCGGCCTTCTCATCGAGCCCGGCAGCGGTCAGCCGCGCCGCCTCGCCGCGCATGCGCTCGGCAATCGGGTTATCTGCGGCATCCTCCTCGAGCGCGCCGACGGCTCGGATCGCCTTGTCGAAGAGCGCGATCTGCTCCGGGAATGCATCGCGGAAAAAGCCCGATATACGCAGCGTCACATCCACCCGCGGCCGCCGCAACATGGCGGGCGGAATGATCTCGTAGCCGGTGACCCGCCGCGAGGCCATGTCCCACACGGGCTTGACGCCGATCAGGGCCAGCGCCTGGGCAATATCGTCGCCACCGGTGCGCATGTTCGACGTGCCCCAGGCCGTCAGCCCGAAGGAGACGGGCCATTCGCCGTGATCCTGTACGTAACGGCGGATCAGCAATTCTGCGGATTTCTTGCCGAGCTCATAGGCCGCCGGCGTCGGCACCGCGCGGCTGTCGACGGAGTAGAAATTCCGCCCCGTCGGCAGGACGTCAGGCCGCCCGCGCGTCGGCGCTCCGGACGGGCCGGGCGGGACGAAACGGCCGTCGAGGCCGCGCAGGAGGGCGTCGATCTCGGCGGGGCCGCAGGCGAGGATGGATGGCTTGAGGCGGGCCTCGATCTCGTCGAGTACGCATCTGGTTTGGGACCAGAGAATTGGGCATTCCATTTCGCCGGAAACGAACTTGGCGGCGAGCAGTTCGATGCGCTCGACGGTGTCGCCGTTTGTGCGCCAGGGAGCGTCGGTAATATCGGCGAGGATTGGTGGACGTGGACCAGTCCAAAGCGCTGCCATATCGCAATCGAGAGGATCGAAGGAACGCTGAAGCGCGCGGCTCCCCTTCTCCCCAGCGGGGAGAAGGTGGCCCGAAGGGTCGGATGAG
>UEIF01000079.1 GCA_900468805.1 Hyphomicrobiales bacterium
TACGGTCGCCATGGCGACCGGCTGCTCCACCAATGCGATCATCCACCTGATCGCCATGGCCCGACGCGCCGGCGTTCCGCTGGAGCTGGACGATCTCGATCGCATCGGTCGCACAACGCCGGTTCTCGCCAACATACGGCCTTCCGGTTCGACCTACCTGATGGAGGATTTCTTCTATGCGGGTGGCTTGCGCGCACTGATGAAGCAACTCGGGGACAAGTTGGATCCAACCGCGATTACCGTCACCGGCAAGCCCTTGATGGATGGTCTCGATGAAGTGAAGGTCTACAATAACGACGTTATCCGGCCATTGTCGAACCCGGTCTATCACGAGGGTTCGCTCGCCGTGCTCAAGGGGAACCTGTGTCCCGATGGCGCGGTCATCAAACCAGCGGCCTGCGACCCAAAATTCCATCGCCATCGCGGCCAGGCATTGGTCGCCGACAGCTATGCGGACATGAAGAAGATCATCGACGATCCCGACTATCCGTTGACGCCGGACACCGTGCTCGTGCTGCGCAATGCCGGCCCGCAAGGTGGGCCGGGCATGCCGGAATGGGGCATGATCCCGATGCCGAAGGCGCTGTTGAAGCTTGGCCTGCGCGACATGGTGCGCATCTCGGACGCCCGCATGTCGGGGACCAGCTTCGGCGCCTGCGTGCTGCATGTCGCACCGGAATCCTATGTTGGGGGCCCTCTGGCACTGCTGAGAACGGGGGACATGGTCGAGCTCGATATTCCGGCACGCAGCCTCAATATGCTGATTTCCGAAGAAGAAATCGCAGCGCGGCGTGCCGCCTGGCTTGCGCCGACCAGGCGTTACGAGCGCGGTTACGGCTTCATGTTCTCCAGCCATATCGAGCAGGCCGACAAAGGCTGCGACTTTGATTTCCTGACGACGGAATTCGGCGGCAAGACACCTGAACCGGCTATCAATTGAGGCACCACGATGTCTGATTCCCAAAGACGCATGATCCCTGCACAGCCTCCCAAGGCTGGCTTTGCTGCCGGTCCGTCCAAGCTGGACGCCATCCGCTCGGTCACCCTGTCGCTCGCTTACCTGCCGTTGGCGCGGCCAATCAGCGATGCCAAGGTTTTGACGGGCCGGCAGAAGCCGCTGACGCAGGTGGCGTTTCTGTTTTGCGAGATCGTGTCGGAGGCAGGGCATAGTGGTCTCGGCTTCAGTTACTCGAAGCGGGCAGGCGGGCCCGGCCTCTATGCACATGCCTGCGAGATCGCCGACAACCTGATTGGCGAAGATCCCAACGATACCGCGCGGATATGGGACAAGCTCTGCTGGGCAGGGGCCTCGGTCGGCCGCTCCGGCATTGCCACGCAAGCAATTGCGGCCATCGACATCTGCCTCTGGGACCTGAAGGCGAAACGTGCCGGTCTGCCGCTTGCAAAATTGCTTGGCGCCCATCGCGACAGCGTCGCCTGCTACAACACCTCCGGCGGCTTCCTGTCATCGAGCATCGAGGAAATCCGCGATGCCATCGATCACTCGATCGCCTCCGGTATCGGCGGCATCAAGATCAAGGTGGGACAGCCCGACCCCATGGCCGACCTTCGTCGGCTCGATGCCGTGACCAGCCATATCGATGGTCGTGTACCGCTGATGGTCGATGCAAACCAGCAATGGGACCGCACGACGGCCTTGCGCTTCGGCCGCCTGGTCGAGCCGCTCAATCTTGAATGGATCGAAGAGCCGCTTGACGCCTATGATGCCGAGGGCCACGCGGCATTGGCGCGGGAACTCGCCACACCGATCGCGACCGGTGAGATGCTCGCAAGTGCCGAGGAGCACATGGCGCTCATTCGGGCCGACGCCGTCGACTTCATTCAACCGGACGCGCCGCGTGTCGGCGGCATCACGCCTTTTCTGCGCATCTGCACGCAGGCCGAGGCGAAACGTATGCGCCTGGCGCCGCATTTCGCCATGGAAATCCATCTGCACCTGGCGGCCGCCTATGCGCATGAGCCGTGGGTAGAGCATTTCGATTGGCTGGCGCCACTGTTCAACGAACAACTCGACATCAAGGACGGCCGGATGATCGTGCCCGCACGTCCGGGGCTCGGTTGCAGCCTGACGGGCAAGGCCCGCGACTGGACTGTGGAAACGCAAAGCTTCGGCGCCTGAACGAGGAGGAGAGAAGGACACATGAATCCCGCAACCCGTGAAAAATTGATGGGTGTCTCCGTCGCGACGCTCTGTTCGGCACTCTACAAGCGCGGTCTGAAAAACCAGACGGTCCAGGACGTTCGGCCCGTGCAGCCGAAGGGACGCAACATGGTGGGGCCGGCCTTCACATTGCGCTATATGCCGGCGCGCGAGGACCGCAACACAATGAACGTCTTTCGCAATCCGAAGCATCCGCAACGGCTTGCCATAGAGACCTGCCCGGAGGGCCATGTTCTGGTGATGGACAGCCGCAAGGATCCGCGGGCCGCCTCCGCCGGCGACATCCTGATTACCCGCCTGATGATGCGCGGCGGCGCTGGCGTCGTCACCGATGGCGGTTTTCGCGACGCCATGACAATCGGTGGCCTTGATATTCCCGCCTATCACAATCGCCCCTCCAGCCCGACGAACCTCACGCTGCACGAGGCGATTGACATCAATGTGCCGATCGGTTGTGGCGATGTGCCGGTCTTCCCGGGAGACGTTATCGTCGGCGACGACGAGAGCGTAATCGTCATCCCGGCCGAGATCGCCGACGAGATCGCTGACGAAGCGGTAGAGATGACCGCCTACGAGGATTTCGTCACTGAGCGCGTCAAGCAAGGTCATACGATCATTGGCCTCTACCCGGCCACCGACGAAAATAATCTGACGCTCTTTGCCGATTGGCGGAAGACGAACGGCCGATAGGGCGACACGTCCTAAGCAACAGATCGTCATGCATAAGCACGGAGCAAGGCTCCGCCGAGGAGGATAACAATGACCTGGACCCCTTCAGGCAGGCATCTCATTGCCGGCGAATGGATTGCCGGAACGGCGACATTTCGTTCCGAGCCGGCCCATGGGCAGGCTCATGATTTTGCCGTCGGTACGACCGACCTGGTCGACCGTGCCTGCCGCGCGGCCGAAGCTGCCTTTGCAGCGTTTTCGGCTACGACACGCGAGGAGCGCGCCATCTTCCTTCAGGCAATCGCCGAGGAGATCGACAAGCGCGGTGAGGCCGTCACCCTCATCGGAACGCAGGAAACCGGGCTTCCGGTAGGCCGCCTCGAGGGCGAACGCAGTCGCACCACCGGCCAGCTCAAACTGTTCGCCGACCATATCCGCAAGGGTGCGCATCTCGACGCTCGCCTCGATGCGGCCCAACCCGATCGGCAACCGGCGCCGCGGCCCGAGATCCGTCTGGTGCAACGGCCGATCGGCCCGGTCGCCGTCTTCGGCGCCTCGAATTTTCCGCTCGCATTCTCGACGGCCGGCGGCGATACGGCCGCAGCGCTTGCCGCGGGGTGCCCGGTCGTGGTGAAGGGACATTCCGCCCATCCCGGCACAGGTGAGATCATTGCCGAGGCCATTGCAGCCGCTATCGAGCGCACCCGCATGCCGGCCGGCGTGTTCAGCCTGATCCAGGGCGGCCGCCGTGATGTCGGAACGGCTCTGGTGACCCATCCGGCCATCAAGGCCGTTGGATTTACCGGCTCGCTCGGCGGAGGCCGTGCGCTCTTTGACCTTTGCGCCCAGCGCCCTGAGCCGATCCCCTTTTTCGGGGAACTCGGCAGCGTCAATCCGATGTTCCTGCTGCCGGCCGCTACCGCTACCCGGGCAGAGGCGCTTGGTTCAGGCTGGGCCGGTTCGCTGACGCTTGGTGCCGGCCAGTTCTGCACCAATCCCGGTATTGCTGTCATCGTTGACGGGCCGGAGGCGGATAAGTTCACCGGCGCTGCCAAGGCCGCTCTTGAAAAAGTGGTGCCTCAGACCATGCTGACCAAAGGTATCGCCACCGCTTATCGCGAAGGTGTCGAACGCATGCGGGCAAGCAACGCCGTCGCGCCGGTTCTGACGACAGAGAGTGCTGAGCGTGCTGCAGGCCCGAACCTGTTCGAGACGAATGGCTCGGCCTGGCTTGCCGATCATTCGCTCGGCGAGGAGGTGTTCGGTCCTCTCGGCCTCATCGTGCGCGTCGGCTCGCCTGAAGAAATGGTCGCCCTTGCTGAAAGCTTCCAGGGGCAACTGACCGCGACGATCCATATGGACGACGCAGATATTGGCCTTGCCCGCGACCTGCTGCCGATCCTCGAAAGGAAGGCGGGCAGGGTGCTCGTCAATGGCTTCCCGACCGGCGTCGAGGTCGTCGATTCCATGGTGCATGGCGGACCCTACCCGGCCTCGACCAATTTCGGCGCAACCAGCGTCGGGACCATGTCGATCCGCAGGTTTCTGCGCCCCGTGGCCTACCAGAATTTCCCCGCCGCGCTGTTGCCCGCAGACCTGCGGAACTGAAACGAGGAGTAGCACGATGATCGCCCCGACCGAACTTCGCGAGATCATTCGAAACGGCCTTCTGTCTTTTCCCGTCACGCCTTTCGATGCGGAGGATCGATTTGCAACCAAGCCGTTTTCAGCGCATTTGGAATGGCTGTCATCTTATCCCGTTGCCGGCCTGATCGTTGCCGGCGGCACGGGTGAGCTGTTCTCGCTGACGCCGGGCGAGGTGGTTGAGGTGGTGAAGGCCGCCCGTGCCGTGTCTGGCGACGCGCCGGTGATTGCCGGATGCGGCTACGGCACGCGCATTGCCTGCGACATGGCCCGCGAGATCGAGGCGGCAGGTGGCGACGGCATTCTTCTGCTGCCGCATTACCTGACAGAGGCGCCGGCGGACGGCATCGCGGCGCGTGTCCGGGCCGTCTGCAAGGCCACCAATATGGGCGTTATCGTCTATAATCGTGGCCAGGCACGGGTTTCGGCCGAGCAGCTTGCCCAGCTTGCCGACGAATGCCCCAATCTGATCGGTTTCAAGGATGGTACCGGTGACATCGATACGGTGCGCCGTGTCACGATCGCCCTCGGTGACCGTCTTTCCTATATCGGTGGCATGCCGACGCATGAACTGTTTGCGCAGGCTTATCGCGGCGCCGGCATGTCGACCTATTCCTCGGCGGTCTTCAATTTTGTGCCTGAAACGGCATTGCGATTCCACAAGGCATTCCTTGCCGGCGATGACGCGACCTGTGAACAGATGCTGCGCGACTTCTATTATCCTTTTGCCCGCATCCGCGATCGCAAAACGGGTTATGCGGTATCCGCCGTCAAGGCAGGCGTGCGTTTGCGCGGCTTTGAGACGGGACCGGTACGTGCGCCGCTGACAGATCTCACCGACGAGGAAGTCGAGATGATGCGCGCACTGATTGCTTCGACCAAGTGAAGTTTTAGCGTCCCGGACAGGGTTGCAAGCTCGTGCGTCGGGTGACGCGTTTGATCGAGTATTTCAACTAAAATATTAGTGCTTTTGTGTATCAAATGATCCGCCTACCAGGAGGACATGGTGCCGGATCCCAGAAAGTAGACGAGGAAATTTTATGTGAGGAGCGCCGAAGGCGCATGGGAGGAGAACGGAATGAAACTGCATATCAGAGCTGCCTGCCTATCCACCACGATGATCGCGCTGAGCTTCGGCTCGGCTCACGCAGAGGATGCCAAGCGCAGCGTAAGCGTTGTGCTTGCCGAAACCGTCGATGTCGTCGAGCCTTGTATGGCTGCCCGCCAGGACGTCGGCCGGGTCATTTCTGAAAACGTCAACGAGATGCTGGTCGAATTTGACTACGTCAACGGCGGCCTCAAACCCCGCCTGGCGACGGAGTGGTCAAAGATCGACGACGACACCTGGGAGTTCAAGCTGCGCCCGAATGTCAAATGGCACGATGGCAAGCCGTTCACCTCCAAAGATGTCCAGTTCACGATCGAGCGCAACAAGAACAAGAAGCTCAGTTGCGAGACCGGCGGCAAATATTTCGGCGGCACGGAATTCAGCTTCGAAACGCCGGACGCCAACACCATCCGCATTACGACAAAACCGGCGCAGCCGATTCTTCCGCTTTTAATGACCGTGATGGCCGTGGAATCGGCCGAGGCGACGCCAGCAAACGAGTTCACCCGCAAGCCGATTGGCACCGGCCCCTACACGTTTGACAAATGGGATATCGGCCAGTCCATCGTGCTGAAGCGCAATCCGGACTATTGGGGTGAGAAGCCGCAGGTGGAGCAAGCCACCTATCTCTTCCGTTCTGACAGTGCGGTCGCCGCCGCCATGGTCGATGCAGGCGAAGCAGATGTCGTTCCCGCCGTATCCGTGCAGGATGCCACCAACAAGGAAACCGATTTCGCCTATCCGAATTCGGAGACGACATCGCTGCGCATTGATACGCGCGAGGCGCCGCTTAACGACCGACGCATACGCGAAGCTATGAACCTCGCCATCGATCGTCAGGCGATGCTCGGAACGCTGTTCCCAGAACAGGCGAAGATCGCAACACAGCTCGTCGTGCCGACCACCATCGGATACAATGCCGATATCCCCGTCTGGTCCTATGATCCGGAAAAAGCAAAGGAACTGGTGGAAGCGGCGAAAGCTGATGGTGTCCCGGTCGATCGTGAGATTCGCATCATCGGTCGCAACGGGCAATATCCCAACGCGACCGAAGCGATGGAAGCGATAATGGCAATGCTTCAGGAAATAGGTTTGAACGTAAAGCTCGACATGTATGACGTTTCCGTGTGGAACGGATACTTCGTTGCACCTTTCGTAGCCAATTCAGGTCCGACGCTGACCCAGTCGCAGCACGATAATGCGACCGGCGATCCCGTCTTCACCGCTTTTGTAAAATACGCGACCGACGGCTCCCACTCCATGGTTCGGGATCCGGCTGTCGACGCACTAATTGCCAAGGCGACCGCCGCCACCGGCGACGATCGCACGAAACTCTGGAAGGAGCTTTTCGCCAAGGTGAACACCGAGATCATTGCCGACATCCCGATGTTTCACATGGTGGGCTTCACGCGTGTCTCGCCGCGTCTCGACTTCAAGCCGACGATTGCGACGAATTCCGAGCTGCAGTTGTCGCAGATCCACTTCAAGTGACCTCGTGAGCCGATTCAGGCACGGGCTGCCCGCTCATGGCGGCCCGTACTTTCTCGGATATGACGGATGGATGCCCATGCCTCTGATCGACCGTATTGCCCTAACCCAATTCGCCGAGCAAATACTGACCTGCGCGGGCATGGAGGCCGACAAGGCCGAAACGACAGCCGCCATCCTGGTGGAAGGCGACATGATCGGCCATGAAACGCATGGCGTCAGCCTTCTGAACTGGTATGTCGAGGCGTTAGAAGACGGTTCGCTGGCAAAGTCGGGCAGCTATGAGGTCGTCAACGACCGTGGCGCAGCCTTTGTTTGGGACGGCAAGTCGTTACCAGGCGCATGGCTGCTGACTATGGCGATCAACCAGGCCTGCGAACGCGTACGCGATCATGGCGTCGTCACCGCCGCAATCCGCAATTGTCATCATACCTGTGCTCTTTCAGCCTTCATGCGAAAGGTCACCGAACAGGGCCTCATCGTACAGTTGTCGGTGTCGCACCCGGCCGCAAGCCGTGTTGCGCCTTATGGAGGCACAAAGCCGCTACTGACGCCCAACCCGATGGCTGCCGGCTTTCCGACGTCCACGGATCCGATCCTGATCGACGTTTCGGCATCGATTACCACCACGACCATGACGCAAAATTTGGCCAAGGCCGGCAAGAGATTTCCCGAGGCCTGGGCTTTCACCGCCGCAGGCGAGCCGACCGACGATCCGCGCGAGGTGACCGAACGTGGCGGGACGATGATGCCTCTCGGCGGTCAGCTGAAGGGACACAAGGGGTTTGGTCTCAGCCTGATAGTCGAACTGCTGGGGCAGGGGCTTTCCGGCAAGGGGCGGGCG
>UEIF01000063.1 GCA_900468805.1 Hyphomicrobiales bacterium
GTTGTCTAATCGCAACTGGGGCGTCAATAGCAATCTTTTGTAAGCAGCGCTGCCGGGTGCATGGTTGTCTTCGCGGTCGACATCGGTCGCCGCATGATGGAGCTTCGCAGCACGAGCCTTCAATGTGGTTGACGCATTCAGCTGAGACAGCGATGCAACCCCATCAACGGAATGGCTCGGCTCACGTCCCGGCAGGGACGCCTTCAAGCGCTCAGTTAATGAGCGCTATTCGATACTATGCTGTCACGCCCGCAGTCGGATTGAAGAACTCTCCGGTCTTCAGCATGGTGTGCATGATGACAGCCAGCTTTCGCGCGACAGCCACTGCAGCTCTTTTGAAGCCGATCCTCTCTCGCAGCTGAAGCCCCCATGTTCGCAAGGAACTCTGTACGGAGCTGCGCGTGAGAATGACCGAGGCCGCTTCGTATAGGAGCCCACGCAAATGTCGGTCTCCGCGTCGGGATATATGCCCGTCATAATCGACTTCGCCGGACTGATAGCGGCGCGTGGTGAGACCGATCCAGGCACCGACAGATCGAGACTTCCGGAAGTTTTCTGGCTGTTCAATGGCAGTTGCAAAAGATGTTGCAGTGATTGCTCCCACGCCGGGGATAGACATCAGGATGCGGCAGGCCTGGCTACTACGGGCATCGGCGACCAGTTGGCGCCCCAAATCCGCCGCGCGAGCGCGCAGACCTTTCCAAGCGTCGAGAAGCGGTAGCACGACATGCGCGAGATCATCATGGCTGCAAAGAAGATTTCGAACGTTCTTCTCGAATACGCTTCCTTTGCCTGGTGGAACGACCAAGCCGAACGTTTTCATGATCCCGCGGATCTGATTGGAAAGTTCGGTAGTCATATGGACCAACCGAGTGCGAGCAGCGACAAGAGTACGCGCTAACATGCTTTCGAACCCCTTCACGCGTACCTCTCGAAAGAATCCGACTTCTGCCAGGTGCGCCAACCCATCGGCATCATTTGCGTCCGTTTTGTTCGTCGCCATGTCGAGCGCCGCTTTAGCGTGTCGCGCATCGATGCAGATGACAGGCAGGCCCTCTGCTCGAAGCGCATGATAGAACCACACCGAGAGCGGTCCTGTTTCAAACACCACGCGTTTCACTGTGGGTGCTCGCTTGCGGATAAGTTCGGAAATGACGCGAGGATCTGATGTGCATTTCCCGCGCCAAACACGCACACCATCTCGGCGGATGGCAACCGCCGTCTCTTTCATTGACACGTCGAGGCCGATATACTCTTCCATGGCTGTTCTCCATTGATGCTGGGCCCGGCGTCCAGTCGAGAGCCCGTACCTCATCTTATCGGGGAACAGCCGCCTTCCAAGATAATGTTCGAATCCGAAGGGGCATGGCTCCTGCGATTACCCCATGTGGT
>UEIF01000028.1 GCA_900468805.1 Hyphomicrobiales bacterium
AAGGGCTTCGATCTCATGCACAAGGGTGAAAGCATCCGCGGCGTCGTGGTCTATTGATGACTACTGTTGCCTACAGCGTCGATCTGAAGGGCCTCGATGAGCTCTCCGCGCGGGAGCTTTACGACCTCTTGAGAATGCGTGTGGATGTCTTCGTCGTCGAGCAGAATTGCCCCTATCCGGAACTCGACGGCAAGGATATCGATGCCCTGCACCTGCGGCTGCTGGAGGGCACTGAACTCATTGCCTCGACGCGGCTCCTGAAGCCCCATAATGCACAGGATCCGGCAAAGATCGGCCGCGTCGTCGTCTCGCCCGCCCATCGCGGCAGGCGACTCGGCGATGCGGTGATGAAGGAATCGATCATCGTCTGTGAAAGGCTCTTTCCCGAAAATCCCATCGCGCTTTCGGCGCAGGCCCATCTGCGTCGCTTCTACGAATCCTTCGGTTTCGTGAAGACCTCGGAGGAATATCTGGAAGACAGCATTCCCCATATCGATATGGTCCGCCAGCTGGCCGGAGAGCCGGCATGAGGGTTTTCCCATGATCTATGTCGATGCCGATGCCTGCCCGGTCAAACCCGAAATCCTGAAAGTGGCCGAACGCCTCGGCATGGAGGTGACCTTCGTCGCCAATTCCGGCCTGCGCCCATCCCGCGACCCGATGGTGCGCAACGTCATTGTCTCGAATGCCTTTGACGCCGCCGACAACTGGATCGCCGACAATACCGGCCCGACGGATGTCGTGGTGACTGCCGACGTGCCGCTTGCGGTTCGCTGCGTCGCCAAGGGCTCCTTCGTGACAGGCCCGACAGGACGTGTCTTTGATCAGACCAACATCGGCATGGCGAGCGCCATGCGCGATCTCGGCGCTCATCTGCGAGAGACCGGCGAAAGCAAGGGCTACAATGCCGCTTTCAGCCCCAAGGATCGTTCGCGTTTCCTCGAGACCTTCGATCGTCTCTGCCGCCGCGCGAAGAACGCCTGATTGCCAGGCCTGCCCGCTGGAATCGGGTGGCATGGCAGCTATGCCAATTCCTAACTTGAAGTCAGCCGTTCCCTCGTCCATATCAATCGTGACGCAGACGACTGCGGCGCTCGGGTCTGCCCGGGGCGCAAAAGTCGCGGGGACGGCCTCGCTCTTGACAAGGAGAGTATGATGGCCTGGTTCCTGCTTTTTCTCGCTGGCCTTTTTGAATGCGGTTGGGCAATCGGTCTGAAATATACCGACGGCTTCACCCGTCCGATGCCGACGATTCTCACAGTCATTTGCATGGTGGTGAGCGTCATCCTGCTCGGTCTTGCCGTCAAAACCCTGCCCATCGGCACGGCTTACGCGATCTGGACCGGTATAGGCACTGTTGGTACCGTCCTGCTCGGTATCTGGCTTCTGGGGGATGCGGCAAGCGCCTCGCGCCTGATCTGCATTGCGCTGATCGTCGCCGGCATTGCCGGCCTCAAGCTGACGGCCTGAAAAAGAAATATCTGAAATGAAGAAGAGGCTGCGGGCGATGAAGCACCCGCAGCCTCTTCTGTTAGGCAGCCGCGTTTCTGTTATCGACGGACCATGCACCAGCGCCGGCAAAGAACAGGTAGAGGAAGACGAAGCAGAACAGGATCGCGCCATCGCCCTGGTTGAGAGCCGGGAAGAAGCTGTGCGGCATATGCGCCATGAAATAGGCGATCGCCATTTCGCCCGCCAACAGGAAGGCAACCGGCCGTGTTGCGAAGCCGATGAGAATGAGGATACCGCCAAAGGTTTCCAGCAGTGCCGCAATCAGGAACAAAGTGGACAGCGGGCCGTCGCCCTGCGCTGCCGGGAAGCCGAAAAGCTTCATCGTTCCGTGCTCGATGAACAGAAGCGCGGTCATGATTCTGAGAGCGGCCAGACCATAGGGGCGGTAGGCGGATAGACGCTCGAAAGTTGACATAAAGACTCTCCTTAAGGGTGTACTGCCGAGCGTTACCGTGTCTCTAACGGTGATTGAAGACACAGTTTGCTGACAGGCGTTCACAACTTCGACAGTGGATAAACACCTGAAGAGGCTCCTTTATTCGTTCACAACGGGATGTTGTCGTGCTTCTTCCAGGGATTGCTGAGATCCTTGTTCCGCAGCATCTTCAGGCCGCGAGCCAGCCGGCGCCGTGTCGAATGCGGCATGATCACTTCGTCGATATAGCCCCGCTCGGCCGCCACGAAGGGTGACAGGAAGCGATCCTCATACATTTTCGTGTGAGCGGCAATCTTCTCGGGATCGGCAATGTCCTTGCGGAAGATGATCTCGACGGCGCCCTTGGCGCCCATGACGGCGATCTGGGCCGTCGGCCAGGCATAGTTCAAATCGCCCCGCAGATGTTTCGACGCCATCACGTCATAGGCGCCGCCGAAGGCCTTGCGGGTAATGACCGTCAGCTTCGGCACCGTCGCTTCCGCATAGGCAAAGAGCAGCTTGGCGCCATGCTTGATGAGCCCGCCATATTCCTGCGCCGTGCCCGGCAGGAAGCCCGGCACGTCGACGAAGGTGACGATCGGAATGTTGAAGCAGTCGCAGAAGCGCACGAAGCGCGCCGCCTTGCGTGAGGCGTCGCTGTCAAGTACGCCGGCAAGCACCATCGGCTGATTGGCGACGAAGCCGACAGTCGAGCCCTCGATGCGCCCGAAGCCGCAGACGATATTCTTGGCAAAGCTCGCCTGGATCTCGAAGAAATCCCCCTCGTCCGCCACCTTCTGGATCAATTCCTTGATGTCGTAGGGCTTGTTGGCATTGGCCGGGATCAACGTATCCAGCGAATTGTCGGCATCGGTCGCCGACTGATAAGATTCGATTTCCGGCACCGGCGATGTGTTCGACTGCGGCAGGAAATCAATGAGGCGGCGGACCTGCAACAGCGTATCGACATCATTGTCATAGGCGCCATCGGCTATCGAGGAGCGCGTCGTATGCACGCTCGCGCCACCGAGTTCTTCCGATGTCACCGTCTCGTTGGTGACGGTCTTCACGACATCGGGACCCGTCACGAACATGTAGGACGTGTCGCGCACCATGAAGATGAAATCCGTCATGGCAGGCGAATAGACGTCGCCGCCGGCGCACGGCCCCATGATGACGGAGATCTGCGGAATGACACCAGACGCCAGCACATTGCGCTGGAAGACTTCGGCATAACCGCCGAGTGCCGCGACACCTTCCTGAATGCGCGCGCCGCCTGCATCATAGATGCCGATGATAGGCGCGCGGTTCTTCAGCGCCATATCCTGCACCTTGATGATCTTCTCGGCATGGGCTTCCGAAAGCGAACCGCCGAAGACGGTGAAATCCTTGGCGAAGACGAAGACGGTGCGGCCGTTGACCGTGCCCCAGCCGGTCACCACGCCGTCGCCGGCGATGCGGCTCTTGTCCATGCCGAAATCGGTAGAGCGGTGCTCGACGAACATGTCGAACTCCTCGAAGGAGCCTTCGTCGAGGAAGAGGTCGATGCGCTCACGCGCCGTCAGCTTGCCGCGCTGATGCTGCGCGTCGATGCGCACCTGGCCGCCGCCGAGACGGGCAATTTTGCGGCGGCGTTCGAGCTCTTCCAGAATATCCTTCATGATCCCCCCTCGCCGCTTTCAGCGGTTATGCAGCATTTCAGCAAAGTATGCGCGGTTTTGTGTCCGGAGTTGCTTAGAAACAGAAATGCCCTAGCGTCCGCTCAGTGAAAAGGCGGAGCGCACGCGTGCAGCGATATCTTCCGCCAGAATGTCGTCGGCAAGGTCAGGATCGGCGGTCAGGCTTGTAACTTCGAAGGAGGTTACGGCGATCACGGAGCCGTCTTCCACGGAGGCGGCATCGATCCTCACCTTCGCGACATTGCGGTCCTTCTGGAAACCGAGGCCCTTTGTGACGGAAACGATGCGGATCGTCAGCACCACGCGCGGCAATTCGCTCGTGCGGACGGTTGCGCGGATGGCGGAGTTGACGCGGTCGCTGATGCCGGAAAGCAGTTCCGCCGACAGGGTCGTGCTCGAAAGCACGACGGCGCTGCGCACGTCGTAGACGGGCTTTTCCTCCTTCTTCGGCATGAGGCTGGCGCAGGCCGTCAGCGCGATGCAAACAAGCGCTATCAGGCAAAATTTCCACCTCTGCCAATTCATTCCAAATTCCCGCATATCCCCGTCTGGAGTCGCAGATTTGGTCATAAAGCCCGTCAAGGCAATATGATTCAGGCCCTTAGCGCGAAAAAAACATCCGTTGCGGCCTTGAAATCCTCGAAACGCTTGGCCCTGCGCTGCTCGGCTTCTTCGTCGCTTCCCCAATGCTCGATGGTCCAGTCCTCATCGAGATGGGCGAGCGACCAGGCTTGGTCTGGCGTGATCCGCTCTTCGGCAATCGCAAGCGCCAGAAGCGCCGAACCGGTTAGCGTCGTCATCGTGTGGAGAGCGGCGAGCGTGAGCGCGCTGTCATGCCGGCGCAGCGCCGAACCGAAGGCGGCGATCGCCTCGCGCGGCTGCTCTTGATGCATCACGCCTTCGACGAGGATGAAGCGCGCACCGAATTCGGCGGCTGCCCAGTCGAGCACCGGATCCCAGCGCTCCGTCTGTCGCTCGACCAGCTTTTGCGGGTCGTCGGCGCGGTAGCAGAGCAGGTCGCTCGATGAAAAGCGCAGAATATCCTCGAAGACGGCCTGCGTGTCGGTCGCAACGCCGTCGATCGCCGTGTTGACAAGACGCGTCATCGGCATCAGCGAGGGATCGATGACCTCACTCTGTGCGTCCCATTCGGCAGCGACGAGCTTTGCCAGCGCTTCGCTCGGCACTGCCAGTATCTGGCGGGCCGGCGTGCGCACGAGTTTGCCGTCCAGCTCGATCGCGAAACCATCTTCGTGTGGCGCAGTGGAAACCGCCTGATAGAAGCGCTTCGGCAGCGGCTTCTTCATCTGGATCTGCGCACGGCGGATCGGATCGGGATGGCTCAGGTCTTCGGAAAGGTCGTTCAGCAGGTCGCGCATGGGCTCACCTCAGGAAAAATGGCGCAAAATCTCATTCGGATGATAGGCGATCGCATCGGCGCCATTGGCGATCAGTTCATCCACGCTGGCATAGCCCCAGGCAACACCTATCGCCTTGGCGCCGGCAGCCTTTGCCATCTGCATATCGTAAATCGCATCACCGATGACAATGGTGTCGGCGGCAACAATGCCGGTTTCATCGCAGCATTCGCTCACCATGGCCGGATGCGGCTTGGAGGGGCAATCGTCGGCGGTGCGCGATACGATGAAGTTGAAACCATGCGTTTCCGCCACAAGCTTTAGCCCGCGCCGGGACTTGCCGGTGACGGCGCCGATCAGCAGATCCTCGCGCCCACTGATCGCATCGATCATCTCGCGAATGCCGGCAAACAGGGGCTCCCGGTAGTCGAGATCCTGCCGCACCACTGAGAACAGCGATTTGTAATGCGCCGTCATGTCGATGTCTTGCTGCTCGACATGCGGCTTGCCCTGCATGCGCGCAATGGCGATATCCAGCGACAGGCCGATAATCGCCTTGGTATCCTCAAAGCGCGGCTCTGCCTTGCCGAATTTTTCGAAGGTGCGGCGCATGGTTTCGTGGATCAGCCCGGCGCTGTCGACCAGCGTGCCGTCGCAATCAAAAAGCGCGAGTTTCATTCGTCGTCTCTCTCAGCGCCGGCAAGGTCGAGACCGAGAAGGTTCCAGGTCTGCACCATATGCGGCGGCAGCGGTGCGCTGACGCGCAGGCGCCCGCCGGCGGGATGCGGGATATCGATATGGCGTGCGTGCAGATGCAGCTTCTTCTGGATCCCTCCGGGGAAAGGCCAGTTTATATCGTCGTCGAAATATTTCGGATCGCCGATGATCGGATGGCCGATATGCAGCGCATGGACGCGCAACTGGTGGGTACGCCCCGTATAGGGTTCCATCTCCAGCCATGCGAGGTTCTGCGCCGCCGTCTCCAGCACGCGGTAGAAGGAAATCGCATGATCGGCGCCGTCTTCGCCGTGCTTGGCGATGCGCATGCGGTCGCCGTCGGCCGTCGGCTCCTTGACGAGCCAGGTCGAGATTCTGTCCTCGTGCTTGCGCGGTACGCCCTTGACCAGCGCCCAGTAGGTCTTCTTGGTGTCGCGTTCGCGGAAGGCAGCGGTCAGCTTCTGGGCAGCACCCCGCGTGCGGGCAATGACGAGCACGCCTGATGTATCGCGGTCGAGGCGATGCACGAGGCGCGGCTTCTCGCCCTTCGGGCTGGTCCAGGCTTCGAGCATCTGGTCGATATGTCTTGCAACACCCGAGCCGCCCTGCACCGCAAGCCCTGGCGGCTTGTTGAGGACGATGACCTTCTCGTCCTCATGTAGCACCATGCGGGATAAAAGCTCGAAATCGCTCGAATGCTTGAGATCCTTGCCGGCGATCGGCCCCTTCAGCTTGGCATCGACATCGAGCGGCGGGATGCGCACCATCTGGCCGGGCTGCACACGGGCATCCGATTTGACGCGGCCGCCATCGACGCGCACCTGGCCGGAGCGCAGCAGCTTCTGCAGTGGGCCGAAGCCAAGCCCCGGATAATGGATCTTGAACCAGCGGTCGAGCCGCATGCCCGCTTCATCGGGCTCCACCTTGATGTGTTCTATGCCTGCCATGGATATCTTTCGGAAAATACGGGCGCGATCGAAGCCGGCGCCTCTCTTGCCGCTGCCTTTAGAGCATTTTTCACAAAACGGAAATCGGAATCGAAATCAGAGCAGTACACGCATCAGGCCGAGGCCGGCCATGACGGCCATCATCGAAAGCCCGACGCTTGCTGCGATATAGATGCCGCCGGCAAAAACCTCGCCGCGCTCGAAGAGTGAGATCGCATCCAGCGAGAAGGCGGAGAACGTTGTGAAGCCGCCGAGGAAGCCCGTGATCAGCAGGAGACGCAGCTCCACCGATGCGTTGAAACGGCGCGCAATCATCTCGGCAAAGACACCGATGACGAAGCAGCCGACGACGTTCACGACAAGCGTTCCCCAGGGAAAGCCGGGCCCCATGAGCCGCAGGGAGCCCAGGCCGACATAATATCTCAGAAGCGAACCGATTGCGCCGCCGACGGCGACGAGCAGAGCTTGGAACATGCCCCGGTTTATTGCGATTCCGTCCTGATTCCAATCGCATCTGCAGAATTCTTACCATCCGGTAAAATGCGAATGATTTTCTTAAGCCGAACGCGAAGATCGTCCCGGTATGACAGGCGCATGACACAGCTTGTTTCCATATCCGCGAACACCGCTGCCCTCGCTTTCGATTCCCTGCGCATCCCGCAGCGAGTGGCGACGGGCACGGCCGCGCGCGAAGCTCGCAAGATTGCGGAACGCCAGCTCAGTCCGAGCGGCGATGATCGGGAAGAATCTACCAATATCATCCAGAATACCGAAGTTGCGCTCGATCTGATGACCAAGGGGTATCGCCAGCCGCAGGCAGGCTTGCAGCAGGCCCTGCAGTCTTATGAGGACGTCTGAGATTTAAGTTTTGCTGGGAGGAGCAAAGCCCGCGCATTGTCGCGGGCTTTTTTGTTTTTCACCGCTTATTTGCCCTGTGCCGACAGCACGTTCAGCACCAGGTCGACCTTGCCGGCCTTTTCGAAGGTCAGGGTGACAGGCACTTTGTCGCCCTGCCTGAAGGGCGTCTTCACCTTCTGGAACATCAGATGCAGGTTGCCGGGCGCAAGCTCGACGGTCTGGCCGGCGGGAATGGCGATTCCGTCCTTCAGTTCACGCATCCTCATGACATTGTCTTTCATGGCCATCTCGTGAAGCTGCACCTCGCCGGCATTGGGCGACGTGACCGAGACGAGACGGTCATCGGCAGAGCCATTATTCTTCACGGTGAAGAAGCCGCCGCCGACAGGCTGGCCGGGCAGCATCGCCTTGGCAAAACCGCCGGAGACTTCGAGATCGCCAGCCTTCACCACGTCACCACCTGTAGACATGCTCATGGAGCCCATGCTGCCCATATCCATGCCCTTCATGTCATGATGATCCTGTGCGAGTGCTGATCCGGCGAAGCCGCAAGCGCAAAGGAAAGCTGTAAAACCAAACGTCCTGACAATGTTCATCGAATATCTCCTCGCTTTGCGTCGCGTTAGCCAATTTTGCCCGCAAATGCAAAAGCCCATTTGCCACGCATCGCAACCGGCTTCTTTGAGCCGCGACAAAAATTTGTGCAGCTACGACATTTCGCTTGCCAAGGCCCGCCGCCCCCGGATAATTGCCGCAACCTTGTTGGGAGAAGCCGGTACGTGATGCCGGTGCCGAAGGAGCAACCGCCCCGGAAACTCTCAGGCAAAAGGACCACAAGGGGCAGACGGAACTCTGGAGAGAGGCGTTCTCGAAACGCCCGCCGAAGGGATAACAATCTCAGGCACAGGGACAGAGGGGGCTCAAGGAGACAAGGCGCAACCGCGCCTTCAGTTTTGAGCCCGCGCCCGGAATATCCGGCGCAAACCCCGGAGGCGTCGTTTGGACGATACTGCTGCCCTTAAGAAAACCCCGCTTCACGCGCTGCACCTGTCGCTCGGCGCCCGCATGGTGCCCTTCGCAGGTTATGACATGCCGGTGCAATATACTGCCGGCGTCATGAAGGAGCATCTGCAGACCCGTACTGCCGCCGGCCTCTTCGATGTCTCCCACATGGGCCAGGTCATCATCAAGGCGAAGTCCGGCACGTATGAGGATGCGGCGCTTGCGCTCGAAAGCCTCGTACCCGTCGATATCCTCGGCCTCGCCGAGGGACGCCAGCGTTACGGCTTCTTCACCGATGAGAACGGCGGCATCCTCGACGACCTGATGATTACACATCTCGACGACCACCTTTTCGTCGTCGTGAACGCTGCCTGTAAGGAAGCCGATCTCGCGCACCTGCAGAAGCATCTCTCCGATACCTGCGAGATCACCGTGCTCGACCGCGCCTTGATCGCCCTGCAGGGCCCACGCGCCGTCGACGTACTCGCCGAACTCTGGGCCGATGTCGCCGCCATGAAATTCATGGACGTACGCCACTGCCGCCTGCACGACGTTTCCTGTCTCGTCTCGCGCTCGGGCTATTCCGGCGAGGACGGTTTCGAAATCTCCATTCCCGCCGACAAGGCCGAGGATGTCACCAACCGGTTGCTCGAGCATCCCGATGTCGAGCTGATCGGCCTTGGAGCGCGCGACAGCCTGCGCCTTGAAGCCGGCCTCTGCCTCTATGGCAACGATATCGACACCACCACGTCGCCTGTCGAAGCCGCCATCGAGTGGGGAATGCAGAAGGCTCGCCGTACGGGCGGCGCCCGCGCCGGCGGTTTCCCCGGTGCTGAGCGCATTCTCGGCGAACTCGACAATGGCGTTTCCCGCAAGCGCGTCGGCCTGAAGCCCGAGGGCAAGGCGCCTGTGCGCGGCCATGCCAAGCTCTATGCCGATGCCGAAGGCAAGACCGAGATCGGCGAAGTCACCTCGGGTGGTTTCGGCCCTTCCGTCGAAGGCCCCGTCGCCATGGGCTACGTGCCGGTTTCCCACGCTGCAGCGGGCACGCAGGTCTATGCCGAAGTGCGCGGCAAGTACCTGCCCGTCACAGTCTCTGCCCTTCCCTTCATCACGCCGACCTACAAACGCTGACCCTTATTGCGAGAGGATTTTTCCATGCTGAAATTTACTGCTGAACATGAATGGCTGAAGCTCGAAGGCGATGTCGCGACCGTCGGCATCACCACCTATGCTGTCGAGCAGCTCGGCGACCTCGTTTTCGTGGAATTGCCTGAAGTCGGCGCCAGCTTCTCCAAGGATGGCAATGCTGCGACAGTCGAATCCGTCAAGGCGGCTTCGGATGTCTATTGTCCGCTCGATGGCGAGATCGTCGAAGTCAATCCGGCCATTGTCGCCGACCCGTCGCTCGTCAATTCCGATCCTCAAGGGTCTGGCTGGTTCTTCAAGCTCAAGCTCAAGAACCTCTCCGATGCCGATGGCCTGCTCGACGAAGCAGCCTATAAGGAGCTGACTGCGTAATGACGACGCCTACCGAATTCCAGTTCACCGACTATCAGCCTTATGACTTCGCCAACCGTCGTCATATCGGCCCCTCGCCGTCTGAAATGTCGGATATGCTCGGTGTCATCGGCTACAAGAGCCTCGATGCGCTGATCGACGCCACCGTGCCGCCCGCCATCCGCCAGAAGGCGCCGCTCCTCTGGGGCGCGCCGATGACGGAGCGCGAGGCGCTCGACAAGCTGCGCGAAACCGCCAACAAGAACAAGGTTCTCACCTCGCTGATCGGCCAGGGCTATTACGGCACCATCACGCCGCCGGTCATCCAGCGCAACATCCTGGAAAACCCGGCCTGGTACACGGCTTACACGCCATACCAGCCGGAAATCTCGCAAGGCCGCCTCGAAGCGCTCCTGAACTACCAGACGATGATCTGCGACCTGACCGGCCTCGACGTCGCCAACGCCTCGCTGCTCGATGAAGCAACGGCCGCTGCCGAAGGCATGGCCATGGCCGAGCGCGTCTCCAAGTCGAAGGCCAAGGCGTTCTTCGTCGATGCCGACTGCCATCCGCAGACGATCGAGCTGATCAAGACCCGTGCTGAGCCGCTCGGCTGGAGCGTCATCGTCGGCGACCCCTTCAAGGATCTCGATCCTGTCGATGTCTTCGGCGCGATCTTCCAGTATCCGGGCACTCACGGGCACGTGCGCGACTTCACCGGCCTGATTTCCCGCCTGCACCAGACGGGCGCCATCGCCGTCGTCGCTGCCGATATCCTGTCGCTGACGCTTCTGAAGTCGCCGGGTGAAATGGGCGCCGATATCGCTATCGGTTCCTCGCAGCGCTTCGGCGTTCCCGTCGGTTATGGCGGCCCGCACGCGGCCTATATGTCGGTCAAGGATGCCATCAAGCGTTCCATGCCCGGCCGCCTTGTCGGTGTTTCAGTCGATGCCCGCGGCAACCGCGCCTATCGCCTGTCGCTGCAGACGCGCGAACAGCATATCCGCCGTGAAAAGGCGACGTCGAACATCTGCACCGCGCAGGTTCTGCTCGCCGTCATGGCCTCCATGTACGCCGTCTTCCATGGTCCGAAGGGCATCAAGGCGATCGCCCAGCAGGTCCATCAGAAGGCCGTGCTGATGGCCAAAGGACTGGAAAAGCTCGGCTACAAGGTCGAACCGGACACCTTCTTCGACACGATCACCGTCGATGTCGGCCACATGCAGGGGCTCATCCTGCGCGCAGCCGTCGCCGAAGGTGTGAACCTGCGCAAGGTCGGTGAAACGAAGATCGGCATGTCGCTCGACGAGCGCACGCGTCCTGCAACGCTTGAGGCTGTCTGGCGTGCCTTCGGCGGTAATTTCCAGATCGCCGATTTCGAGCCGTCCTATCGCCTGCCGAAAGATCTGCTGCGCACCAGCGAATACCTGACGCATCCGATCTTCCACATGAACCGCGCCGAGAGCGAAATGACCCGCTACATCCGCCGGCTCTCCGACCGCGATCTGGCGCTCGACCGCTCGATGATCCCGCTCGGCTCCTGCACGATGAAGCTGAATGCGACAGCGGAAATGCTGCCGATCACCTGGCCGGAATTTTCCGACATCCATCCTTTCGTGCCAGCCGACCAGGCGCTTGGCTATCGCGAAATGATCGATGACCTGACGGAAAAGCTCTGCGCGGTCACCGGCTACGACGCCTTCTCCATGCAGCCGAATTCCGGCGCGCAGGGCGAATATGCCGGCCTGCTGACCATCCGCAATTATCACATCGCGAACGGCCAGGGTCATCGCGACGTCTGCCTCATCCCGACCTCGGCGCATGGCACCAACCCGGCTTCGGCCCAAATGGTCGGCATGAAGGTCGTGGTCGTCAAGGTGCGTGAAAACGGCGACATCGACCTCGACGATTTCCGCGCCAAGGCGGAGCAGTATGCAGACAATCTCTCCTGCTGCATGATCACCTATCCGTCGACGCATGGCGTCTTCGAGGAAACCGTCAAGGAAATCTGCGACCTCGTGCATCAGCATGGCGGTCAGGTCTATCTCGACGGCGCCAACATGAACGCCATGGTCGGCCTGTCCCGCCCCGGTGACATTGGCTCCGACGTCTCGCACCTCAACCTGCACAAGACCTTCTGCATCCCGCATGGCGGCGGCGGTCCCGGTATGGGCCCGATCGGCGTCAAGTCTCATCTGGCGCCCCACCTGCCGGGTCATCCGGAAACGGACGGTCGTTCGGGCGCGGTTTCGGCAGCAGCCTTCGGTTCGGCCTCCATCCTGCCGATCTCCTGGAGCTACTGCCTGATGATGGGCGGCGAAGGCCTGACGCAGGCAACCAAGGTCGCGATCCTCAACGCCAACTATATCGCGGCTCGCCTGAAGGGCGCTTACGACGTGCTCTATAAGTCGGCTGCCGGCCGCGTGGCGCATGAATGCATTATCGATACCCGTCCGCTGGTCGACAGCTGCGGCGTGACCGTCGATGACGTTGCCAAGCGCCTCATCGACTGCGGCTTCCACGCGCCGACCATGAGCTGGCCGGTTGCCGGCACGCTGATGATCGAGCCGACGGAATCCGAGACCAAGGCCGAACTCGACCGCTTCTGCGAAGCGATGCTGGCGATTCGTCAGGAAGCCCGCGACATCGAAGAGGGACGTTCGGACAAGCTCAACAACCCGCTGAAGAACGCCCCGCATACGGTGGAAGACCTCGTCGGCGAATGGGATCGCCCCTATTCGCGCGAACAGGCCTGCTTCCCGCCCGGCGCCTTCCGCGTGGACAAGTACTGGTCCCCGGTCAACCGCGTCGACAACGTCTATGGCGATCGCAACCTGATCTGCACTTGCCCGCCGGTCGAGGCTTACGCCGAGGCTGCTGAGTAAAGCTCAGGCCGGACGCCCGAAGCGCAAGCAAAGGGCTGGACAATCAAAGCCCCTTCCTTCACGGGAGGGGCTTTCCTAATTCTGATAGAAATACACGAAGGAGGTCACACCATGTCTCAGGATCAAAGCGAAGCAAGAATGCAGGCGCCCTGGTCGAAGCCTGTGCTCGTCGCCCTCGAAGAGCCCGGCCAATATGAGACCATCGACAATACCCAGGCGGCTTCCTGGGCGATGATCGAGGACTGGCCGACGGAAGATGGTGCCGCACTCGACCAGGCACTGCTGGTCTGCGCCGATGTCATCAAGGGCAAGCGTACTGGTGAGGATGCGCGCAAGGCATTCATCGCCGCTGCAGTCGAAGCGGGCCTCGATATCAAGGCGTGAATTGCGGCTGTTGGCCGAGAGCCGCAGATGGATAATACGCGACGACGCATTCCCGACGATGAAAGAAAGCCGCCAGACTTTTCGGAATTTTCATTGGGAACGGTGAACCAATTTCGGTTCGCTGCGTAATCATCTTTGCTGGATACTGCAAAACCAGCAGGAGAAGGGTTGCCTGCCCCTGTACCGGGCGCCCTTCTCCTTTGTCAGTCTCATCGCAACGAGTTTGCGAACGTCATATCCGGCATGGGAAAAGACGCTCCTGGCGCGACATGCTTTAGAAGCGCTCGCCGACCATATCCTCGCTTTTGGCCCACAATGCCCTGGCCGTCTCGAGATCGAGCGCGTAGGAACGCACGCCTTCGGAAATCGGGCTGATCTCGGCATCCGTCACTTCGGAAACGTGGCAATTCTCGCAATATCTGCCGCCGACCACATCAGCCGGAGCGACGAAACCTGCCCAGACGGAGGTAGCCGCACCCTGCGGGATCGTCTTCCACTGGAAGGGCGGCTTGCCCTCGGCGGCGAGTGCTGCATTGATCTGCGCCATCATGCCTTCGATCATGCCGGGGTCAAGGTGACGTCCGAGTTCGGTGCTGATGCCGCCGGGATGCAGCGCCACTGCTCGGATGCCGCGCTCGCCGAGACGCCGGTCGAGTTCCACAGCAAAAAGAATGTTAGCCGTCTTCGACTGCGCATAGGCCGCCCAGGGTTCATAAGCCCTGTTCTCGAAATTGAGGTCGTCGAGGCTGAAGGGCGCCATGCGGTGGCCTGACGACGCGACGATCACCACGCGGCCGCCCGATTTGACGAGCGATGCGATGCGGTTGACCAGCACGAAATGGCCGAGATGGTTGGTGCCGAACTGCGTTTCGAAACCGTCGGCGGTACGGCCGAAGGGGGCCGCCATCACGCCGGCATTGGCAATAACGACATCGAATGGACGGCCGTCCTTGATAAGCGCATCGGCACAGGCCCGCACGCTTGCGAGCGAAGCAAGATCGAGCTCGATGATATCAAGGCTGCCGCCATCGGCCGCATCGGCACGCACGACATCCGTGGCCGCCCTCGCCTTTTCAAGGTCGCGGGCCGTCCCCACCACCTGTGCTCCGTGGGCTGCCAGTACCCGCGCGGTCTCGACGCCGAGGCCGGCCGAAACACCGGTTACCAGAACACGCTTGCCCTTGAGATCGACGCCGGCGAGCACCTCATCCGTAGTCGATGTCGCGCCAAAAACTCCACTCATGATTATCTCCTAGATCAATGGACGCACCGCTCCGGGCTGGTGGACCATTGCCCACCGGCCTCTAATGGAATAAAAGGAGGATGCCTCCAGATAAATACGGAGGGAACCTCCGTTTATCAAGGGGACTTCTCGGAAATGGCCGGAAAAAGTGACGGGTCCACCGTCCGAAAGCCGCGTGCGGATGCCGAACGCAATCGTCTTTTGCTGATGGAAACCGCAAAGACCGTGTTTGCCGACAAGGGTTCCGGCGCCAGTCTGGAGGAAATTGCCCGCGCAGCCGGCGTTGGCATCGGCACGCTTTATCGCCACTTTCCGACGCGCGATGCGCTGGTTTCCGCCGTCTATCGCAACGAGACGACGCAGCTTGCCGCTGCGGCCAGGAGCCTGTCTGAAACGCATCCACCTGTTGAAGCGCTCCGCCTGTGGCTGGTGCAATTCGTTGATTATGTCGTGACCAAACACGGCATGGCCGAGCTGCTGGATTCGCTTGTTGGAGGCACGTCCGAGCTCTATGCTGATTCCGTTACCCCGATCACCGACGCCATCCATCTGCTCATCGACCGCGCTACATCAGCCGGCGAAATCCGCCTGACGATGGACCCGCTCGATCTTCTGCGGGCACTTGCCGGTGGCGCGAGCATCAGCTGTGGCCCGGCTTGGCGGGTTGCGGCACGGCAGCTTATCGATATCCTGATTGCAGGTATGAGGCCCGGTCGATGATGCATACGTGCCGTTCCGGTACAGCCGTCGCAGGGCCCCTCGCCTTTCGCTAACCGAAACCGTTCAGCTTTCCCTAAACCCTTGCCGGTAAAACCATGGAGGTCCGGAAACAGGGAAACGGTCGATGAGTATTTCTGCAATCACGCATACGGCTCTTTCGGGAATGCTGGCGCAGACGACGCGCGCAAGCGCGGTCGCCAACAACGTCGCCAATGCAAGCACGCCGGGCTATGGCCGCCTGAACACCAGCTTTCAGTCCTTCGAACCCTCGGGCGTTCGGGCAAGCGTTAGCGCGACGGATCAGGGCGTGGATTTTGCGACCGAGCTCACCGACCTGATCGAGACCGAACAGAGCTACAAGGCGAATGCCGCGGTCTTCGAGACCGGCGCCGATCTCTGGGACGTGCTGATGAGCATCAAACGCGACTGATCGCACCTCACCTCTTCAAACGATCGAATAAGCCACCGAACCGAGCGCCACCGCGCCGAAGGCGATCAGCATATAGCTCGTCGCGCGGCCGACCTTGGCCGCGAAATCGGCCGACAGCCTCTCCCTTGCGAGACTGACGGCACCGCTCAAGCAGAACCACCAGAGCAGCGATCCCATGAAAACGCCGGACACGATGGCAGCCGAGCTGAAGCGCCGTGTCTCCTCGGTCAGGCCAAGCCCGGCAAACAACGCCCCGAAGGAGAGGATTGTCGCCGGATTGGAAATGGTCAGCAGGAAGGTCGAGATGGTCGTGTGCAGGAAGTCGGCCGCATCGATCTTCGCCGCCTTCATCTTCCCTTTGTTCTTCAATCCCCGAAAGCCAAGCCACAACAACATCAGCCCGCCGCCGAGTGCCAGCGGAATGGTGGCCATCGAAATGGTTTCGGAGAAGACCGCAATTCCCGTCACTGCGACCAGTGCATAACTCGCGTCTCCCAGTGCCGTCCCCAGCCCGCCGGAAAAGCCGAACCAGAAGCCCTTCTCTAGACTTCTGTTGATGCAGAGCGTTCCGATAGGCCCAAGCGGCGCTGTGATGATGACGCCCAGCAGGGCGCCTTTCAGGAACAGAAGGAGCATTGTCCGCTTTTCTTCTTCTTGGTCGCTTGTCGATCTTTGGACAGGCTCGTCTAAATCAAAAGGCCGCCAATTATGGCGGCCATCAGGCATACTCAACGAAAAGCGGTTAGTGCTGTGCCGGAACCACGGCATCGCCGCGTGCGGCCAGCGCTGCCAGATCGGCAGGCTTCAGCTCGACAGACTCACCGCAGCCGCAGGATGAAGTCTGGTTCGGATTGGTGAAAATGAAGCCGGAGCGAAGTGTCGTTGTCTCAAAGCCGAGTTCGGTGCCGAGCAGGTAGAGAACGGCCGATGGCTCAATCCAGACTTTCGCGCCGTCGCGCTCCATCAGGTCGTCCTTGGCATTGGGCTCCGTCACCATGTCGATGGTATATTCCATCCCGGCGCAACCGCCCTTCTTGATACCGACGCGAATGCCCTTGGCATCCGGGCCGCCGTTGCTGACGAGCGTCTTCACGCGCTCTGCGGCGGCTTCCGTCATGCTCATTACTGCAAAGCCCATGGGCTCAATCTCCTTCCACAACCGGGGTCAAGATCCGGCGCTTCATGAATCAATGTAAGGTGATCACCTTAATCGATCAATACCAGCCGGTCAGTACCAGCCAACTGCGACCTGCGCCTCCTCGGACATACGTTCCGGCGTCCACGGCGGATCGAAGGTCATTGAAACCTCGACGCCCAAAACGCCTTCGACAGCGCCGACGGCATTTTCGACCCATCCCGGCATTTCGCCGGCAACCGGGCAGCCGGGTGCGGTCAGCGTCATCATGATCTTTACCATCCGGTCGTCTTCGATATCGATCTTGTAGATGAGGCCGAGCTCGAAGATGTCAGCCGGAATCTCCGGGTCGTAGACGGTCTTGAGAGCGCCGATCACGTCGTCGCTGAGACGCGCCAGTTCCTCTTCGGGAATGCTGGAATGCACGATGCCTTCGCGCACGTCGATCTTCTCTTCATTCAGGCTCATGGCTTCTTCCTCAAGCAAAGAACTTGCGCGCATAGTCGAGCGCATCTGCAAGCGCATCCACCTCGGCGCGGGTATTATACATGCCGAAGGATGCACGGCATGTGGAGGTCACGCCGAAGCGTTTCAAGAGCGGCATGGCGCAATGCGTGCCGGCCCGCACGGCAACGCCCTGGCGATCGATCACCATCGAGACGTCGTGGGCGTGAATACCGGCCAGCTCGAAGGAGAAGATGGCACCCTTGCCTGGCGCATTGCCGAAGACGCGCAGCGAGTTGACTGCCTTCAGCCGTTCTTCGGCATAAGCAGTCAGGTCCGCCTCGTGGGCCGCGATATTCTCTCGGCCGATCCTGTCCATGTAGTCGAGAGCATAACCGAGCCCGATCGCCTGGACGATCGGCGGCGTGCCGGCCTCGAAACGGTGCGGCGGATCATTATAGGTGACGATATCCTCGCTCACTTCGAAGATCATCTCGCCACCGCCCTGGAACGGCCGCATCTCCTTCAGCCGGTCCTTCTTGCCATAGAGCACGCCGATGCCCGAGGGTCCATAGAGCTTGTGGCCGGTCATGACGTACCAGTCGCAATCGATATCCTGCACGTCGACGGGCAGGTGCACGGCGCCCTGCGAACCGTCGATCAGCACCGGAATGCCGCGCTCATGGGCGATGCGGCAGACTTCCTTGACCGGAACGATGGTGCCGAGCGCATTCGACATATGGGTGATCGCGACGAGCTTGGTCTTGTCGGTCAGGCTCTTTTCGAAATCCTCGATGTGGAAGGCGCCTTCGTCATCGACGGGCACCCAGACGAGCTTGGCACCCTGTCTCTCGCGAATGAAATGCCAGGGTACGATATTGGAGTGATGCTCCATGATCGTCAGCACGATCTCGTCGCCTTCGCCGATCTTGGGCATGCCCCAACCGTAGGCAACGGTGTTGATCGCCTCGGTGGAATTCTTGGTGAAGACGATATCATCAACCGAAGGTGCGTTCAGGAAACGGCGAACCTTTTCGCGCGACGCTTCATAGGCTTCCGTGGCCGCATTGGAGAGGTAGTGAAGGCCGCGATGCACATTGGCATATTCATGGCTGTAGGCATGCGAGATCGCGTCGATCACCGCTTGCGGCTTCTGGGCGGAGGCGCCGTTGTCCAGATAGACCAGCGGCTTGCCATGCACCTTCTCCGCAAGGATCGGGAAATCCCTGCGGATGGCTTCGACATCATAGGTGGTTGCCGGCACGATCTTGTCCATGGCGCTATCCGATCAGGCGTGCTTTTCCAGCCAGGCCGAGATGACGCCTTCCAGCGCCTCGACCAGGGCTTCGTCTTCCATTTCCTCAACGATCTCGGCAACGAAGGCGTTGACGAGCATGGCGCGCGCCTTGTTCTCCGGAATGCCGCGAGCCATCAGGTAATAGAGATGGTTGTGGTCGATATCGGCCACCGTCGCGCCATGGCCGCATTGCACGTCGTCGGCGAAGATTTCGAGCTCGGGCTTGACCGAGAATTCGGCGTCGTCGGACATCAGCAGCGTGTTGCAGGCCATTTTGGCATCAGTCTTCTGGGCATCGGGCGCGACCCGGATCATGCCCTGGAAGACGCCCTTGGCGCGATCGAAGACGACATTGCGGATCACTTCCGTCGAGCCGGTATTCGGCACGTCGTGGCCAAGCACCATCGTCACGTCGGTATGTGTATCGCCGCCGAGCAGGTTGATGCCGCGCAGTGTCAGGTCGGCGCCCTCGCCGCTCACCTTGATGTTCAGTTCCTGACGGACCAGCTTGCCGCCGGCATTGATCACGAAGAGCTTCAGCTTGGCGTCAGCGCCAAGATCGATGCGGATTTGGCCGAGATGCGTGTCTTCGCCACCCTGCTGCTGCAGGATGATCCAGGTAAGCTCGGTGCCCTGCCCGACCGTGATGTCACTGACATGCGACACGAGCGCTGCATCGCCGGTCACCGAATGGTGACGCTCGATGACGACACCCTTCACATTGGCACCGAAGCTGACCGGCAGACGGGTATGAATGTCGCCGCCGGCATGCACGAACTGGATTTCCAGCGGCTCTTCGAGCTCGGTGCCGTCAGGCACGTCGACCACATAGCCGTCCTTGACGAAACTGCCGTTGATGCGACCGACGGCATCGTCGCGTCCGAGTGCATCGAGATTGGCGGCGGCCGAACCGTCGGTCAGCTTTTCGGAATAGACCGAAACCGAGAGATCGCCGACTGAGGCTTTGTTGGCGGCCCTGCCCTGAATGACGGCAAGCACCGGAGAACCCTCAACCAGCGGCGCCAGCGCTTCCGAGCCGGCGTCACCCGCCTGCGCCGGAACGCTGCGCAGCAGGTTCTTGAGATCGGTATAGTGCCAGGCTTCGACGCGGCGCGTCGGCAGGCCTTCCTTCTTCAGGTCGTCGAGCAGCCGGTCGCGCAACGCGGTGACCGCGCCATTGCCCGGCAATTCGCCGATCTGGTGGTTGAACGCTTCAATCAGCGCCGATTCGGCCGCGGTCAGGCGGCTCGTCGTTTGCATGTTCATGGACGTCGTCCTTTCCGCCACGCTCAGGCTGCGGCGCCGATGATATCGGCGTAACCGTTGGCTTCCAGCTCATGGGCGAGCGTCTTGTCGCCGGACTTGATCACCTGGCCCTTGTAGAGAACGTGGACCGTATCCGGCACGATGTAGTCGAGCAGGCGCTGGTAATGGGTGATGACGATGACGGCACGATCGGGCGACCGCAGCGCGTTGACGCCATCGGCCACGACCTTCAGCGCATCGATGTCGAGGCCGGAATCGGTTTCGTCGAGCACGCAGAGCTTCGGCTCGAGCAGCGCCATCTGCAGGATTTCGGCGCGCTTCTTTTCGCCGCCGGAGAAGCCGACGTTCAGCGGGCGCTTCAGCATCTCAGTGTTGATCTGGAGCTTGCCCGCAGCGTCCTTGACGCGGCGCATGAAATCAGGCGTCGTCAGTTCGGCTTCGCCGCGTGCCTTGCGCTGCTCGTTCATCGCCACCTTCAGGAACTGCATGGTGGCGACACCCGGAATTTCGACCGGATACTGGAAGGCCAGGAAGATACCCTTGGCGGCGCGCTCGGCGGGATCGAGCTCGAGGATGCTTTCGCCGTTGTACAGAATATCGCCCTCGGTCACTTCGTAATCGCTGCGGCCGGACAGCACATAGGAGAGCGTCGACTTGCCGGAGCCGTTCGGGCCCATGATGGCGGCAACTTCGCCAGCCTTCACCGTCAGGTTCAGGCCACGGATGATTTCGGTGCCGTCTTCGGCGATGCGGGCATGGAGGTTCTTAATTTCAAGCATCTTTGGTTCCTGCGTTTTCTCTGCGTAGCTCATCGGAGCCTCGCGTAATTTCTAAGGGCATTGACACGTTGTGCTCTGCGCTATGGCCAGAAGAAACGAATGACACGGACAAACGCGACCACGATGAGCCAAGGCCATTTGAGAAATTCCGGGATATCCGGAAACATCTTTGCCGATTTTTCCATGCGCTGCCGGAGAAACACATAGGGCTGCTCCGGCGGCATCTCCGTCTCGTATCTTTGCTCGCGGGGGCCTATCTTCGACAGGATCTCTCCGCGCATATTCGTCAGGCGTTCAAGAATGCGCTTCTTGTCCGCCTCGCTCATGTCAGCCGACCGAGCCTTCGAGCGAAATGCTGATCAGCTTCTGCGCCTCGACGGCGAATTCCATCGGCAATTCCTGCAGCACTTCCTTGACGAAGCCGTTGACGATCAGCGCGATCGCCGCTTCCGTCGGAATACCGCGCTGCAGGCAGTAGAACAGCTGGTCTTCGGAGATCTTCGAGGTCGTCGCCTCGTGCTCGAACTGCGCCGTCGAATTCTTCGCCTCGATGTAGGGCACCGTATGGGCACCGCACTTGTCGCCGATCAGCAGCGAGTCGCACTGGGTGAAGTTGCGAGCGTTCGAAGCCTTGCGGTGAGCCGAGACCTGGCCGCGATAGGTGTTCTGCGAAACGCCGGCAGCAATGCCCTTGGAGACGATGCGGCTCGACGTGTTCTTGCCGAGATGGATCATCTTGGTACCGCTGTCGATCTGCTGATGTCCGTTGGATACGGCGATCGAATAGAATTCGCCTCTGGAGTCATCGCCACGCAGGATGCAGGACGGGTACTTCCAGGTGATGGCAGAACCTGTCTCGACCTGCGTCCAGGAGATCTTCGAACGGTCGCCGCGGCAATCGCCACGCTTGGTGACGAAGTTGTAGATGCCGCCCTTGCCGTTCTTGTCGCCCGGATACCAGTTCTGGACGGTGGAATACTTGATCTCGGCATCGTCGAGCGCAACAAGTTCGACCACGGCGGCATGCAGCTGGTTTTCATCGCGCTGCGGGGCGGTGCAGCCCTCGAGGTAGGAGACGTAAGCGCCTTCCTCGGCGATGATCAGCGTGCGCTCGAACTGGCCGGTGTTCTTCTCGTTGATGCGGAAATAGGTGGAAAGCTCCATCGGGCAACGCACGCCCTTCGGCACGAAGACGAAGGAGCCGTCGGTGAAGACGGCCGAATTCAGCGTCGCGTAGTAGTTGTCGGTCGTCGGAACGACGGAGCCGAGATACTTGCGCACGAGGTCCGGCTGCTCGCGGATGGCTTCCGAGATCGACATGAAGATGACGCCGGCCTTCTTCAGCTCTTCCTTGAAGGTCGTGACGACGGAGACGGAGTCGAACACCGCATCGACCGCGATCTTCGGCTTCTGCACGCCGGCCAGGATTTCCTGCTCCTTCAGCGGAATGCCGAGCTTCTCGTAGACCTTGAGGATTTCAGGATCGACGTCTTCGATCGACTTCGGGCCGGGCGAGCTCTTCGGCGCAGCGTAAAAGTGGATCTCGTTGAAATCGATCTTCGGATAATCGACGCGCGCCCAGGTGGGCTCTTCCATCGTCAGCCAGCGCTTGTAGGCTTCCAGGCGCCATTCGAGCATCCATTCCGGCTCCTGCTTCTTGGCAGAGATCAGGCGAATGGTGTCTTCGGAAAGGCCCTTGGGTGCCTTGTCCATTTCGATGACGGTTTCGAAGCCGTATTTATACTGGTCCACGTCGATCTGGCGGACGCGATCGACGGTTTCCTGGACAGCGGGCATGTCGTTCTCCAATCTTGCCGGAGAAAAGGTCCGGCAGCTTGTCGTGCGGGCAATTTTCTTTTGCCCCTGATATAAGCGGCCAAAAGGGACTTTTCAGCCCTGTTGGCAAGTAGAAATTTGCGTTTCCGCAAGTTTGTGAGGCGGTCAGGCCGCCTCGCCCGCCAGCTTTCGCCGGGAGGCAATTTTCGTAAAGGTGGCAATCGCCCTGTCCACGTCATCAGCCGTCGTCGAAAACCCGAGCGAGATGCGCAGAGCGCCGAGCTTCGGATCACGGCCCATCGCCGTCAGCACATGGCTTTCACCGACCCGGCCTGAAGAACAGGCCGAGCCCGCTGAAAGTGCAACGCCTTCGAGATCGAAGGCGATCTGCCCGGTCTCCGCCTTCATGCAAGGCAGGGTGAAGAAGATGGTATTGGCGACGCGCGGGCCACCGGCGCCGTGGATGATGACATCGGGCGCCGCAACGCGCATGCCGGCTTCCAGCCTGTCGCGCAGCACGGCAATGCCGGCATTGCGTTCCTCAAGATTCTGCAGCACGGCTTCCGCCGCCGCCCCGAAGCCGATAAGTGCCAGCGAGTTCTGTGTCCCCGAGCGGTGACCCTTCTCTTGGCCGCCGCCGCGGATCAGCGCCTTCGGCATCAGCGCTTCGCCACGGGCAATCAGTGCGCCCGCACCCTTCGGCCCACCGATCTTGTGCGACGAAATGATCATGAAATCCGCGCCGATCCGATCGATCTCGGTCGGCAGGCGGCCGGCCGCCTGGACGGCATCGACGACGAAGAGCCCGCCATGGGCGCGCACGATCCTGCCCGCCTCTTCGACCGGCTGGACGATGCCCGTCTCGTTGTTGACGAACATGATCGCCACCATCGGCAGGCCTGTCGCCTTGTCGTGGGCATCGAGAAGTTCGGAGAGCGCCTTCAGATCGACGATGCCGGCATCGGTCACCGGGATCTCGGTCGTCTTGTCTTTCGGGAAGCGGCCGCCCTCGCGGACCGCCAGATGCTCGACGGCGGAATGATACAGACGGCCAAGCTTCATCGGCGTGCGGCCCATGCTGAATTCCGGCGTCAGTACCATATTGGCAGCTTCCGTGGCGCCACTGGTAAAGATAACATTGGAGGGATCGGCACCGGTCAGCAGTGCGATCTTGCGGCGCGCGCCCTCGATGGCCGCACGGGCAGCACGGCCTTCGCCGTGAACGGAATTAGGATTGCCGAAGATGTCCATGGCGCGCATGATCGCTTCACGCGCTGCAGGGTGCATCGGCGATGTTGCGTTCCAATCGAGATAAAGGCGTGGCGGCGCCATTGTCTTCGGTCCTGCGCTTGACGAGCTTGCTCAGGCGCGGCGGCGCATTTTTCTTGAAATTTCCGCCGGGCTTGCCTTATGACACATTCCACGCTGCGTGGATCGCCATGCAAGTTTCGAATTGTTCTAAACTGCGTTTTAGAAAAGCTGACAACAATCGTCAAGTCATGTTGTCACCAAACGTAGCGTGAACGCGAAATAAAACCCGGAGTACCGATGCCCGAAGTTATTTTCAACGGCCCAGCCGGCCGTCTTGAAGGCCGCTACCAGCCCTCCAAGGAAAAAAGCGCACCGATCGCCGTCATTCTGCACCCGCATCCGCAGTTTGGTGGCACGATGAACAACCAGATCGTCTACCAGCTCTTCTACATGTTCCAGAAGCGCGGTTTTACGACACTGCGCTTCAATTTCCGGGGCATCGGCCGCAGCCAGGGCGAATTCGACCATGGCGCGGGTGAGCTTTCGGATGCGGCTTCCGCGCTGGACTGGGTGCAGAGCCTCCATCCCGATTCGAAGACCTGTTGGGTCGCCGGTTACTCCTTCGGCTCCTGGATAGGCATGCAGCTTCTGATGCGCCGCCCGGAAATCGAAGGCTTCATGTCGATCGCGCCGCAGCCGAACACCTACGACTTCTCTTTCCTTGCCCCCTGCCCGTCCTCCGGCCTGATCATCAATGGCGAGGCGGACAAGGTGGCACCTGAAAAGGACGTCAACGGTCTCGTCGAGAAGCTCAAGACCCAGAAGGGCATTCTCATCACCCACCGCACCGTGCCGGGCGCCAACCACTTCTTCAACGGTCAGGTCGACACGCTGATGGCCGAGTGCGAGGATTATCTCGACCGCCGCCTCAACGGCGAGCTGGTGCCGGAACCGGCAGCCAAGCGCATCAGGTAACGGCCTGCCGCACGGCGGCCGTCATCTCGAATTCAACGCCCTTGATACCTTCGATAAAGATCGGCCCGCGCACCCGCATGCCGATCTTTTTCAATACGTGCTGCGAGGCGAGATTGTCCGGGTGCGTGAAGGCGATGAAATGCGGCGCAAAATCCCTGGAAAAGTACCAGTCGGCAAGGCTTCCGGCAATTTCCGTCGCAAATCCCTTGCCCCATTCGCGAGCGTAAAGGGCATAGCCCATCTCATATTCGCCGGTGTGGTAGAGCGAGATCCCGGCACGGCCGATGAAGCGGCCATCCTCGCGGCTGACGATCTTGTATTTCGTCGTGCCGTCGCGCCCCTGCTCGGCAAGATATGTCGCCAACCGCTCTTCGCATTTTTCTCGCGACCAAGGGGCGGCGCCAGACATGTATCGCGTCGTTTCGATCGTCGAATGCAGGTCGAAAATCAGGCCCGCATCACCGTCGTCCCACATTTTCGCGATGAGGCGCGGCGTTTCGAAGATAATCCCGTCCGTCATCTCGCCGGCTCCGCCAACACGCCGCCGGTCACTGGCTGGCTGACGCCCGTCGTGCCGGGATAGGTGAGCGGTAGCCCCTCCAGCGAGCGTACCGCCAGATAAGCCCACGCCTCTGCCTCCATCGCATCGCCATCGAAACCCGCCTGTTCGGCGCTCATGACTGCCGAGCCCCTCTTGCCGGCCATGTCGGCGAATTCTGCCATGATCGTGCCGTTCAGCCGGCCGCCGCCGCAGACGATATAGACGGAGGGGCTTTCCGGCAGATAGCTGGCCGATTTGACGATCGAGGCGGCGGCGACATGCGCAAGCGTGCGCGCGCCGTCCTCAAGGCTCGCCTCGCCATCGACAAGCGGCTTGAAATCGCCACGGTCGAGCGAGCGGCGGATATTGCCTTCGAAGAAAGGGCTGCCGAGATAGCGAGCGGCGATATCAGCCACTACCTGCCCGCGCCCGGCGATCTCTCCGCCGGGATCGTAAGTCTTGCCGGTTTGCATCTCTACCCACTGGTCGATCAGCGTATTGCCGGGGCCGCTGTCGAAGGCCGCGATGCGCCCGTCCACGCCGATATAGGTGAGGTTGGAAATGCCGCCGATATTGACGAAGCAGACCGTCTGTCCCTCTTGCTGGAAGCGGCCGGCAAGGGCTGCATGATAGGCCGGCACCAGCGGCGCACCCTGCCCGCCATGGGCCATGTCGTTGGCGCGCATGTCGTAGACGACGGGAATGCCGGTGCGTTCCGCCAGCAACTCTCCATCGCCGATCTGGATCGTCAGCGCATCGTCTGGTCGGTGCAGCACGGTCTGGCCGTGGAAGCCGAGCACGTCGATATCGCCGCTAGAGAGCCCGAATTTCTGGAGAAATGCCGTAACGGCATCTTTATGACGTTGGGTGAGTTCAATTTCGATCTCACGAAGTTCATTGGGCCGTGCGCTGCGATCGCTCAGCGGCCGCGCCAGGTCGAGCGCACGCTTCAGCCGCTCGCGAAAACCGGCATCATAGGCTACACCCAGGAACGGACCGCGCTCGATGAAGCCTCGCCCGTCGGTTCTGAGCAGTGCCACATCGATGCCGTCCATCGAGGTGCCGCTCATCAGGCCGATTGCAGTCCTGACGATATCCATTGCGCCGCGCGCCTTTCATGCGATTCCCGGATGCACTTTTGGAAAAACAGTGCTAAACGCGCCGCGACGGTTCAACAAGCGTCAATCCCATTCCCGTTCGACGTTCAAGAGACGAAGCCCATGCCCGAGTTCAAGTCCGATTTCCTCCGCACGCTGCAAGAGCGCGGCTTCATTCATCAGATTTCCGATGAAAGCGGCCTCGACGATCTCTTCGCCAAGGAAACCGTGACGGCCTATATCGGCTTCGATCCGACCGCGCCCAGCCTGCACGCGGGATCGCTCATCCAGATCATGATGCTGCACTGGATGCAGGAGACCGGCCATCGCGCCATCTCGCTGATGGGCGGCGGCACCGGCATGGTCGGCGACCCTTCCTTCAAGGAAGAGGCCCGCCAGTTGATGACCGTCGATACGATCGAAGGCAACATCGCCTCCATCAAGCGCGTCTTCTCGAACTACCTGAATTACGGCGATGGTCCGAAGGACGCGCTGATGATCAACAATGCCGAATGGCTGCGCTCGCTGAACTATCTCGAGTTCCTGCGCGATGTCGGCAGGCATTTCTCGGTCAACCGCATGCTGGCCTTCGACAGCGTCAAGACCCGCCTCGACCGTGAGCAGTCGCTGTCCTTCCTGGAATTCAACTACATGATCCTCCAGGCCTATGACTTCGTCGAGCTTGCCAAGCGATACGATTGCCGCCTGCAGATGGGCGGTTCGGACCAGTGGGGCAACATCGTCAACGGCATCGACCTCGGTCACCGCATGGGGACGAAGCAGCTCTATGCGCTGACTTCACCGCTGCTGACGACCTCCTCGGGCGCCAAGATGGGCAAGTCGGCGACCGGCGCCATCTGGCTGAATGCCGATATGCTCTCGACCTATGATTTCTGGCAGTACTGGCGCAACACCGAGGATGCCGACGTCCAGCGCTTCCTGAAGCTCTACACCACGCTGCCGATGGATGAGATCGCCCGCCTCTCGGCACTCGCCGGCTCCGAAATTAACGAGGTCAAGAAGATCCTCGCGACCGAAGTCACCGCGATCCTGCACGGCCGCGAAGCTGCCGAACAGGCAGCCGAGACGGCACGCAAGACCTTCGAGGAAGGCGGCCTCTCCGACAACCTGCCGTCCGTCGAGGTTCCCGCCTCCGAGCTCGACGCCGGCATCGGCCTGCTGTCGCTGATCGTCCGCGCCGGCCTTGCCGCGTCGAACGGCGAAGCCCGCCGTCACGTCCAGGGCGGCGCTGTGCGCATCAACGACCAGGCGGTCAGCGACGAGCGCAGGATGATCGGCAGCGGGGAAATCACCGCCGATGGCGTCATCAAGCTGTCGCTCGGCAAGAAGAAGCACATCCTGATCCGCCGTGCAGCGTAAACCGCGCAAGCGATAGGATCCCAAAAGCCGGCCTTCGTGCCGGCTTTTTCTTTGCAGACAAACTTCGTCTTTTTCTTCGGCGTCATGCTCGGGACAAGGCCGAGCATGACGAAAGAGGAGTTGGCCGATCTTGTCAGCAGTTTGAAGCGGGCGGCTGTCTCGGCTTTCCAATTCCTTACTGGAATTCGAAGATCTGGCGGAAGACCCCGGGCGCAATCACCGACAGTGGGTTGATCTGCAGGTTCGGCTGGTCGAACTTGCCGGTCAGCTTGAAGGTGATGCCGATCAGGCCGCGGTCCGAGCCGTTGCCGAGGATGATGCCAATCAGCGGCAACTCGGCGAAGAGCCGGTTGAGGCCATAGGCCGGCATGAAGGTACCGGTCATGTCCATGTTGCCCTTGGCATTGCGCACCACGCCCTGGAAGGTCGCGCCGATCTGGTCGCCGCGCAGCACGCCGTTTTCGATGGAGATCGCCCCGCCGCGCGAAACGACACGGGCAAAGCCGCGCTGGAAGCGCTGCGAGGAGGTATCGATATCGCGTTTGACGGCTTCGTTCAGCGTGCGCTGGTCCGAACCGACAGGTGTGGAAACGATCGAGCGCAGGCGCTGCTCGTTGACGATCGAGAAACGGCGCACATCGACCGAACCATCCCAGCCGCCGCCTGCATTGAGGCGGACCGCCAGATTGAGCAGGCCGCCCTGCATATGCTGATAGAGATCGGCAAAGCGCGACACCGAGCCGGCATCGCCGCTGGTGACGTTGATGACGCCGCCACCCTGCATCTGGCTGACGACAGCCTCGCCGCTGTCGGTGATCCCGGAGAAATTCAGTGATTGCAGCCGGCTGCCGCTCAAGCCGATCTGCGCCTGGAAATTACTGATTTTCTCGTCGTTGAAGCCGATGATGTTCTGCAGCTTCGCCCGCACGCTCACGCCAGTGGCATCGCCGCCGTCACCATCGCCCCCGGAGTCCGATTTCAGCCGGTCGATGATCGGCCGCACGTCGGCGCTGGCGCCGGAGACGGAAATATCGTAGCTGCCCTTCCCGCGCTTCAGCGACAGCGCGAAATCATCGACTGAGGAAAGCTTCACGCTGTCGAAATCCGCCGACATCAGGCCGCTTTTGCCGATCACGAGTGCGCCCGTTGCGCCGAAGCCATCACCCTTCAGGCGGAAATTCCTGACTTGCGTATTGTCAGGCGGGCCGGAAACCTCGAATTCGGCATTGGCGGGAATGCCGCTGCCCTTCGACCAGCCGATCCAGGGCAGTTCGAGCGATGCCTTGCCGAGATCGAGCTGCACGTCCTGACGATCCTCGTCGAGGCGCGTCAGGACCAGCTTGACGCTGCCGCCAAGGATGCCGGACAGGCCAGGCAACAGCCTGTCGCGCTGGTCGCCGTTCAGTGTTGCCGTAATCACGCGCTGCGGCTCGATGCCGGAAGATTTGTCGACGGGCTCCAGCATATCGATATCGGCGGATACGCCGTCGATGTCGGCCTTGCCCTTGACCTTCACCTGCTGCGGATCGGCGTCGAGCGTACCGTCGAGATTGGTGATGACGCGTCCCGAGAACGGTTTGGCAAGCGCAATGTCGGTGAGCTTCATCTGCGCCGTCCACTCAGGCGGCGGCGGATTCTGCGAGGACAGAAGCCCGAACTGCGCCTGCACATGCGCGTCGATATTGCCCTTGAGGTCGTCGGGCACGAAGCCCGCGCGCTGCAGCACCTTGATCGGCTTGTAGGTCAGAAGCTCGCCCACCGCATCGGCTGAACCTGAAACGGAAATGTCCGCAACGGCCATCAGCGGCTTGTCATAGACCGACGGCAGCACGAAGGTGCCCGGCTGTACCGCCACTGAACGCCCGGACGGGAAATAGGAGGTGCCGCTCTTGAGCGAGATCGCCGCCCGCCCGCCTGTCAGGTCGAAATGCGCGGCCGTATCGCGTATCGGGGGGATCTCGCCGGCGACATTCAGGCGCGTCCCGGCGATGTCGAAGGCGATGCGGAGCTGGTTTTCGTCGAGCCGCAGGCCGCGTCCTCTCGCAGCCTCATCCAGCCGGCCCGGCGGAATGAAGACGGAAATGGAAGCGTCGGTCACCACGCCGCCGAAGAGGTTTGCAAGCACCCATACCCGCGCTTTGGACGCCATCCAATAGGGCCAGAGCTGTTTGATCGCTGTCGTCTGCATCTGCTGCGACTGGCCGACAAAGCTGATTTCGGGCGATTTGTCGTTCAGCCGAAGATGCAGAGCGCCGTAGAGCGAACCGAGCGGCGAGGAAGCCACCATGTTGGAAAACTGGAACTCGCGGCCGGCGACGAGATAGCGCCCGGTCGCCTGCAGGTCGAAGGACAGCGGCGGCTCGCCGGAGTTTGGCGCCGCCGTGCCGCCACTGATAAGCGCATCGATGCCGAACCCCTTGCCTGCATTGGGATCGAGCTTGTCGAGGTCGATCACTGCACCGCTGATCGGCAGCACGGTCGGGCCGAGATGCAACCGCGACTTGGCGATCTCCAGTGTCTGCTTGTCGAAGTCATAGGCAAGATTGAACTGGCCGTCCGTCAGTTCCTGCGAATCGCCATCGACATAGATCAGGCCGGGGTCGAGATTGAGCGCTGCATTGAGCGTCGGCTTGACGCCATCGGCGGCCCGCACGGCGGACAGGGTGAGGTTGCCGAATGAGTTAAGGCCCTGGCGGATATCCCCCTGCTCGTTGCGCTTCAGCGCAAAAGGCGCCAGGTCGACATGCGTCAGCGTGGCGACGAGCCGCGATGCATGGCCGCCCGCCTCCTCGGTGATGACGTTGAGATCGGCGGTCTCGCCATTGATCGAGATCTGTCCGCTGAGCTGCAGCGAGCTCGGCCCGGCATGTTCAAAGGCGAGGTTGTCGACCACCAGCGAGACCGGCCCGTTTGCCGTGTCTGCGAGCTTGATGTCGATACCCGAGATGCGCACCGAGTCCGTGCCGCCGCGCTCGACGAAGGTCCGGAACATGTCGAGATGCGAAAAGATCGCCTCCATTGCCGCCGGAATCGCATCCACACGCAGATTGTCGAGTTTTACCGGATCGCCCGAGGGAAGCAGTGAGGTGTCGAGCGCGATATCGTCCGCCTCGACCGACGTCACGGCGATGCGGCCGCGGAAGAGCTGCAGCGGATCCAGCGCCATGCGCATCGATGATGTGGTGGAAAGATGCTGGCCGCTCTGCTGGTCGATCATGTTGACGTCGCGCGCTTCGAGCGCCAACCGCAGGCCGGAGGTGAAGCGGATGACGGTGGAGCCGACTTCGGCCCGGTAGCGCGGTCCCAGTGCACCGTTCAGCGCCGATTGCGCCTGCTGTGACAGCGGCGCGTCGATAATTCCGCTTTCGATGGTGAAGACGATCGCCGCCAGGATGAACAGGATCACTGCGCAGAAGCCGCTGGCGGCTTTTGCGGTGCCGCGCATGCGTGAGCGCGGCGGCGGGCAGTGCACGATGAGGGGATCCTCCGCTTGCGCGGAAGGCAGGTTGTGCAAGGCGACGATATCCTTCTTGCGGAACGTGACTTTTTCGCCGCGGATGGCTGACATGCGCCTTGGGAAACTCCTGGATCTGATTTGAATCACTCTGGGCGGGACACCGTTTCGTCCACTATATAACCCGTCTGATATAGTATCTCTCCTAAACCCGGCAAAAGAAAGTTTTGAGAATGACTGCTCCCGGTATTGGTTCTGCTGCTCCCGATTTCAGCCTCCCGCGCGATGGCGGCGGCCGCATTTCACTCTCGGATTTTCAAGGAAAGCCGTTGGTCCTGTTCTTCTACCCCAAGGATGACACCACGGGCTGCACCACCGAATCACTTGATTTCACAGCACTTGCCGATGAGTTCGCAGCTGCCGGAGTTATCGTCGTCGGCATGTCGCCCGATTCGGCGACCTGCCATGACCGCTTCATCAAGAAGCACAAGCTGACGGTTGCCCTTGCCTCCGACGAGGACAGGACGACGCTGCAGGCCTATGGTGTGTGGAAGGAAAAGAAGATGTATGGCCGCACCTTCATGGGTGTCGAGCGTACGACCTTCCTGATCCGCAGGGACGGCACCATCGCCACCATCTGGCAGAAGGTGAAGGTCGCGGGCCATGCCGAAACGGTGCTGGCAGCCGTCAGGAATCTTGTCGCGTGACGACCATCACTTCGCTGCGCGGCGGCGCGATCGATGCGATCCGCTCCGCCGATCTCGATCGCAAGACGGAGCTGGCGCAGGAAAGCGCTAACAGGTGGTTCGCGCGGCGCATCTCGCTGCGCTCGCCGCTGGATGCCCCCCTTCCGGAACGTCCCGGCCGGCCGGAAAAACCGCTACTGGTGCCGCCGACCCAGGTCGGAAAACGCTCGCTCCATACCGTGCATGGCCGCGTCGCCCTGTTGCACGCGATCGCCCATATCGAACTCAACGCTGTCGATCTGGCGCTCGATATCGTTGCGCGATTCGCCTCGGCACATGTGCCGAATTCCTTCTTTGATGGCTGGATGCAGGTGGCCTTCGAAGAGGCCAAGCACTTTCGCTTGGTGCGCAAGCGGCTGAATGATCTCGGCGCCGATTATGGCGATCTTCCCGCCCATGACGGTCTTTGGCAGGCGGCACATTCGACCCGCAACGACCTGACGGCTCGGCTTGCCGTCGTGCCCCTGATTCTCGAAGCGCGCGGCCTTGATGTTACGCCTGCGCTGCAGGCCAAGATGCGCGAGACCGGCGACCTCGAAAGTGCTGCCGTTCTCGACGTCATCTACAACGACGAGAAAGGTCATGTCGCCGTCGGCGCAAAATGGTTCCGCTTCCTCTGCGCCCGGGAAAAGCGCGATCCGGCAAGGACGTTTCAGGAGCTGGTGCGAGCTAATTTCCGCGGTCCGCTGAAGGCGCCGTTCAACGATGTGGCGCGCGCAGAAGCCGGGCTGACGCCCTCCTTTTATCGCGCGCTGACATCGACGAGCCAAAGCTGAACGGCAAAGTTCCCTAACGTTGCGTAAACCACTTATTAACCATAACTATATGTAATTAATCCCAATGACGCGGGCGCTGGAACCGCGCATCTTTGGGGGGCCCTCCGTGACGAGCGGACATCACAGTCGGGTATTCGGCAAGAGGGCACAGGAACACATCCTCATTCTCGCAAGTGGCGACAGAGTGCGCCACATGACGGTGAAGCCGTGGATGGCCGCCGTCGCCTTCTGCTTCGTCGGCGTCTTTTCCATAGGCTATCTGCTTGCCACCTCCTACCTCGTGCTGCGTGACGATCTGATTGGCGCGACCATGGCCCGCCAGGCCCGTATGCAGCATGACTATGAAGACCGCATCGCAGCGCTCCGCGCACAGGTCGACCGCATCACCTCCCGCCAGCTTCTCGACCAGCAGGTCGTCGAGGACAAGGTCGATAAGCTGATGGAGCAGCAGATGGCGCTGACCTCGCGTCACGGAAAGCTCGACAACTTGCTCGACCGTGCTGAAAGCTCCGGCCTGACGGGCAAGGATGCGCCCGCCGCGGACGTGCCTGCACAATCCTATGCGCCTGATATCAAGGACAAGCGCGCTTCGCTGACCGGCGGCGCGCAAGCAATTGAAAAGCTTCTGGCAGGCGATAATCAGCCAGCCGATGCCGGGGCACCCGATAATTCCACCCTCGCCTATGTTCCATCGGAGGAAACCGTCGGCGACCGCGCCGACCGTGTCTTTTCCAAGGTCACGCTCTCGCTGAAGACCGTCGAGCAGGACCAGAAGAGCCGCATCGAGCAGCTGACGAGCGATGCCGGCAATGCCGCCGATACGATCAAAGGCGTGCTCGATCGTTTCCATATCGAAATCCCGGCAGAGACCATTGCCGCCAAGGAAGACGAGGACAGCGCCGTCGGCGGTCCTTATGTAGAGCCTGAAAGCAACGACGACTTCAACAATTCGCTCGTCCAGCTTGATGGCGCGCTGACGCGTCTGGAAGCCGTGCGCAGCACCGCCGAAGCTCTGCCCTTCCGTAATCCGGCGATCGGCAAGGAAGTCACCAGCCCCTTCGGCAACCGGCGCGATCCGTTCCTCGGCCGGCTTGCCCTTCATTCCGGCATCGACTTCCGCTTCTCGCCGGGCGAGAGGATCCGCCCCACCGCGCCCGGCAAGGTGGTCGCGGCTGGCTGGACCGGCGGTTACGGCAATATGGTCGAGGTCGATCACGGCAACGGCATTTCGACACGCTACGGCCATATGTCCGAGATTCTGGTGAAGGTCGGCGACGCGGTCGACCGCAACGATGTCATAGGTTTGGCCGGCAGCACTGGCCGCTCCACAGGCACGCACCTGCATTATGAGGTGCGTCAGGATGGGCATGCCGTCGACCCGATCTATTTCATGAATGCCGGCCTTAAACTTGCCACTTATATAAAATAGCCGATCTGGGTAACGAACACTTCACCTCAACCCCGGGGTGAAGCCGCTATTCCTTGACTTGCCGGCCGTTTCGGACTATGTCGCGCAGCATTGCGGCATGCAATCCCGCCGACTCGCCAGAGACCGGCCGAACGGAACGGAAACAGTTTTCCCTTTGACGACATTTGCTGATCTTGGTTTGAGCCCCAAAGTGCTCTCCGCTGTTACCGATGCGGGCTACACGATCCCCACTCCCATTCAGGCTGGGGCAATCCCCTTCGCGCTTGAACGTCGTGACATCTGCGGCATCGCGCAGACCGGCACCGGCAAGACGGCCTCCTTCGTTCTTCCCATGCTGTCGCTTCTGGAAAAGGGCCGCGCCCGGGCCCGCATGCCCCGCACGCTGATCCTGGAACCGACCCGTGAACTGGCCGCCCAGGTTGCCGAAAACTTCGAGAAATACGGCAAGAATCATCGTCTCAACGTCGCCCTTCTCATCGGCGGCGTATCCTTTGAAGACCAGGACCGCAAGCTGGAGCGCGGCGCAGATGTATTGATCTGCACCCCCGGCCGCCTTCTCGACCATTTCGAGCGCGGCAAGCTCCTGATGAGCGGCGTGGAAATCCTCGTCATCGACGAGGCCGACCGCATGCTCGACATGGGTTTCATTCCCGATATCGAGCGCATCGCCAAGCTGATCCCCTTCACCCGCCAGACGCTGTTCTTCTCGGCCACAATGCCGCCGGAAATCCAGAAGCTCGCGGACCGCTTCCTGCAGAACCCGGAGCGGATCGAAGTTTCCAAGCCGGCTTCGGCATCGGTCACCATCACGCAGCGTTTTGTCGCCTCTCACGACAAGGATTACGAGAAGCGCGCTACATTGCGTGACCTCGTCCGCGCTCAGACCGATCTGAAGAACGCGATCATCTTCTGCAACCGCAAGAAGGATGTCGCTGATCTCTTCCGTTCGCTGGAGCGTCATGGCTTCTCGGTCGGCGCCCTGCATGGTGACATGGACCAGCGCTCGCGCATGGCCATGCTTGCCAACTTCAAGGACGGCAACATCCAGCTGCTCGTCGCTTCCGACGTCGCCGCCCGCGGCCTCGATATTCCCGATGTCAGTCACGTCTTCAATTTCGACGTGCCGATCCACGCGGAAGACTATGTTCATCGTATCGGCCGTACCGGCCGCGCCGGTCGTTCCGGTGCTTCCTTCACCATCGTCACCCGCCGCGACCAGAAACATGCCGACGCGATCGAAAAGCTGATCGGCGAAAAGGTCGAATGGCAGAGCGGCGATCTGTCCTCTCTGCCGCCGGCCGAAGAAAGCCGCGACAGCGAGCGGTCTCCCCGCCGCGGCAAGGGCCGTGAACGGGACAAGGATCGTGGCCGCGAGCGTGAACGCCGGCCTGCGAGTCATAAATCTGATATCAATGCCGAAGATAATGGCATTGAAGTCGTGGAAGCAGCACCAGCAAGACCAGTAAGGGCCGAAACCGTGAAGAACGAGCGCAAAGCAGAACCGAAGCCGCAGAACAACGCGCGCAACGCTCGGCAGTATCCGGCGAACGATGACAATCGCGAGCGCCGTCGCCATCGTGACCACGATGATGGCCCGACGCCGGTTGGCTTTGGTGACGATATTCCCGCTTTCATGCTGATCGCCGGCTACGCAAAGGCCTGATTGCCCGATGGGCACGCCCGGTATCGATTTCCCAGGCCTCGGCGTAGGCCTGGTTATTTTGCGCGACGGCAAAATCCTCCTCTACAAGCGTATGCGTCCACCTGAAGCCGGCTACTGGAATATTGTCGGCGGCAAGGTCGATCATATGGAGCCGGCTGAGGAAGCCGCGCGCCGCGAGGCGGAAGAAGAAACGGGGCTCACCATCGGTCGCATCGAACGAATCGGCTCGACCGAGCAAATCATCGAAGCCGACCGCCAGCACTGGATTTCCCTTCTCTATATCGCCCGTGACGTGACGGGCGAGCCGCAGCTCACGGAACCGGACAAGCTGTCGGAATTCGGCTGGTTCGGCCTTGCCGATCTGCCGGAGCCGCTGTCAGCGTTTACCAGGGTTGCGATATCATCTCTTCCGGCCGGGCAATTGCGCTGATCATTCAGCCCGCAATGCGGCTTCATAGGCAAGCCGCACCCAGCGCGCCATGACGTCAGGGTCATCATAGGCCTCTTCAGGAATGCTCCAGTAAGGCATCTTCACCGGCGCACCCTTCTTGCCCTCGTAGAACCATTGGCTGGCGCCGGCCGCCGTAAATTCCCCCGCGCTCTTCTCGTCGGCCTTCAGCAGGATCTCGTCGCGCACTTCCAGTGCCAGGATCCGGCCGAGGTGGTAGATGCCCTTGCCGCCGAACATGGGCTTGATGGTGACAGGCCCAAGCGACTGAAACATTTCCTCGATGCCGGCATTGTCCATGGCCTGTCGCTCCTCTTGCGTGGCGAGCCAGCTAAATCGAATGATAGCCGCGGTTCAAATAGAGAAGCGCCGGGTGGATCTCGGTGAAACGAACGGCGGCGACCTCGCCGAAGATGACGTTATGGGTCGGCATTTCCTTGATGTCGGTCACCCGGCAGTCGAAGACGGCAAGCGCATCGGCAAGCACCGGGGCGCCCGTTGCCAGCGTTTCGAAGCGGGCGCTCGAGAAACGATCCTCGTTTTCCAGATGCGTGCGGCCTGAAAAGGCATCGGCAACGGCCTGATGATGGGCGCCGAGTGAGTTCAACGCGAAGATGCCGCTGCGGAAGAAGATCTCGTTCTTCACATTGGTATTGTTGAGACAGACGAGGACGGAAGCCGGATGGTCGGATACCGAGCAGGCGGCCGTGATGGTGACGCCGCGGCGGGCCTCACCCATGGCCGTCGTCACGAGTTGCACGTGGCCGGCATAGCGGCTCATGGCGTCGCGATAGAGGCCGGGATCGATATGCTGCCTGTTCAACACATGCTTCTCCGCGTTCGGTGTCTTGTTCTTGTTATTTCACCAATATGGCGGGCATCGGTTACCTTTTCTACAATGGCACCCGCGAAAAGCTGCGGAACCTGCTTGTTTTTCTTTGACGATTGTCGCCGTGCGGATAAAAGGGCATGGACAAGACGAGAGACCTGCACCTTTCATGACGACCCTGCGTGTCATAGCCGCCCTTCTGTCGCTGATGGCGTTGACGGCCGAAAGCCGTGCGGCCGGCGTGACGATCGGAGTCGTGGCGCCGCAGGGGGGCACTTTTGCCTCGCTCGGCGCCCAGATCTTCGCAGGAGCGAATTTCCAGATCCAGCAGGCGGGCGATACGGTCGTCCCTATCAACGAGACCTGCCAGGACAATAGCGGCCAGGCGATCGCCGATGCGCTGATCGCTGCCAAGGTCCAGATCGCGATCGGCTTCCTGTGCAGCGAGACGCTGGAAGGCGCCCTGCCGAAGCTGAAGGACGCCAGTATCCCTGCCATCACCGTATCAGTACGCTCACGCATCCTGATGGAAGATTCGCTGAAAAACGCCTGGCCCCTCTTCCGCCTCGGCCCGCAGGATAGTGATGAAGCTGCCAAGATCATCCAGATCATCCTGCAGCAATGGACGGCTTCTCCGATCGCCCTCATCGAAGATGGTACGATCCACGGCCGTGAACTGACGGAAGCCGTGCGCAACGCGCTGGAAGAAAATGGCCTGAAGCCCGTTTTCACCGACACCTACCGGCCGGGGCAGGAACAGCAGATCGGCCTCGTGCGCCGCCTGAAGCGGGCCGGTGCTACCAAGGTTTTCATCGGCGGTGACAGGAACGATGTCGCCACCATCGCCCGTGACGCGAGGGCCGAAAACATCCCGCTCGACATCCTGAGCGGCGATGCGATGCGCGCTGCAAACCAGCCGCTCGCGCTGGCGGATGGCGTGCGCGCCGTTGCCATCCCCGAATATGCGCTTCTGCCGGATGCGGCTGCGACCGTCGCGGCCCTGCGCGCGGCTGGAATCGAGCCGGAAGGCTATGTCCTGCCGGCAGCGGCCGCCGCGCTGATTGCCAGCCAGGCCGTGCAGGCTGCGATGGCCGAAGGCAAGCCGGTTGCCGAAAAGCTGATCAGCACGGAATTCCACACGCCCATCGGACCGGTCACCTTCACGCCGGCCCATGAGCTTTCGAAAAATCCCTATCGTCTTCTCGAATGGCGCGGCGATGCTTTCGTCCCGCCTGCCGACGGGACCGACTGACCTATTGACAATGCCGGGAGGCGGCTTGCCCGCTGCCGGTTGAGATGGAGACCGAGACCCATGACGACACTGCCCATCCGCATCGCGCCGTCGATCCTGGCGGCAGATTTTGCAAAGCTCGGCGAGGAAGTACGCAACGTCACCGCAGCCGGCGCCGACTGGATCCATCTCGACGTCATGGACGGGCATTTCGTGCCGAACATCTCCTTCGGTCCTGACGTTATCAAGTCGTTGCGCTCCTATACGGATGCGACCTTCGACTGCCATCTGATGATCTCGCCGGCCGACCCCTATCTGGAGGCTTTCGCCAAGGCCGGCTGCGACCGCATCACCGTGCACGCAGAGGCAGGACCACATCTGCACCGCTCGCTGCAGACGATCCGCCATCTCGGCAAGAAGGTCGGTGTCACGCTCAATCCGGCAACGCCGCTTTCGGTGGTCGAGAACGTGCTTGACGATGTCGACCTCATTCTCATTATGTCCGTCAACCCCGGTTTCGGCGGCCAGAAATTCATTCCGGCAATGGCAGACAAGATCGCAGCGGCGAAGTCACTCATCGGTGATCGCCCGATCGAGCTTGAGGTGGACGGTGGCGTGACGGTCGATACCGCGCCCACCGTGGCAAAGGCCGGCGGCAATGTGCTCGTCGCCGGATCGGCAATTTTCAAGGGCGGCTCGGTCGAGTCCTATCGCCAGGCCATCACCGCCCTTCGCAACGCGGCTGAGGGAGCTCGCTAATGACGAAGCGCATGTTTATGGGCGGGTTTTTCGCCGCCCTGCTGACCGGCATGGCCGCCACGGCCTCGGCCGGCGACATTGCCAATATGCAGCCGGTCGGTTTCTCGGCCGATGGCAAGATCTTTGCCTTCCAGGAATTCGGCATGAAGGATGGAAAGGTGCCCTATTCGGATACCTTTTTCATCGACACCGAAACCGGTGAAAACCTTGAAGGCACGCCCTTCCATCTGGAGCTGACAGACAAGGACGCTGATCTTTCCAAGGCGCGCCGACAGAACCTGACGGCTGCCCGCAAGCAGATGGACAAATACGACCTTCTGACCAATCCGGGCCTGATCGCCGCCTTCAACCCGCCGACCGAACTCGGCTCGCCAATGAAGACGATCCGCTACACGACGCTTGCCAACGATGGCCCGCCGCGCGGCGCCTATACGCTGCTGCTCGGTGACGCCGATGTCGCAAAGCCGGATAGCTGCAAGGACGTCAACCGCGTCACCGGCTTTACGCTGCAACTCATCGAAAAGGACGGCGCGCCGCATCGCCAGCTGGTGCATGAAGACAAGTCGCTGCCGGATGATCGGGGCTGCACGGTCGAATATCGCATGGGCGGCGCCCTCGTCTACCAGCCGGAATCGGCAAAGCCTGTTCACATCGCCCTCATTCTGGCGCTGAGCGCCGCGCCGGACGGCCGCAACGGCCGCTGGATCGCCGTTCCGGTTCACCCCTGAGAATGAACCGTCTGCGGGCGGCATGGCCGTCCTTTTCAGAATTTTTCATTGGCGCCCCGCTCTGGGGCGTCCAGATGCTGCTCTCGGTCATGGTTGGCCTCTACCTGCGTAATGGATGGGAAACGAGCCACGTGCTCGATCTCTCCATCCTCTATTTTAGCGGCGGGCTGCTCTCCTGGCCCTTCAACCTGCTTGTGGGGCGCTATTTCGCTCTGGGCCATAAGGTGGAGACGCGTTTCGCCGCTTTCTTCCTGGCGTTGACGACCGGCACGGTCCTGATGACAGCCTTTCTCTTCGCCATGGACTACCGGATTTTCTATGCCCGCTGGCATGCGCCGTTCGGCTCTGTCATCTGGATGTTCCAGTTTGTCTTTACCGGCGCCAGCGCCGTTTATCAGTTCCTCGTTATCGGTCTGGGGCTATTTCTGCCCCTTGGACTGGTCTGTCTTTTCGCCACCAGCCTGGCTCTTGCCAAACGCATGCGTTGAGATTGCCGGCCGTCTTTGCTACAGGGGCCGCAGCTACTGTCACGAAATGAAGGCGCTCGCACATGATCCCTCGTTATTCCCGGCCCGAGATGGTCGCCATCTGGTCTCCCGAAACCAAGTTCCGCATCTGGTTCGAGATCGAGGCCCATGCCTGCGACGCGCTGGCGGACCTCGGCGTGATCCCGAAGTCGGCGGCTGCCACCATCTGGGAAAAGGGCGGCAAGGCGACCTTCGACGTCGCCCGCATCGATGAGATCGAGGCCGTCACCAAGCATGACGTTATCGCCTTCCTGACCCACCTTGCCGAAATCGTCGGCCCGGACGCCCGCTTCGTCCATCAGGGCATGACCTCGTCCGACGTGCTCGACACCACGTTCAACATCCAGCTCGTGCGCGCTGCCGATATTCTTCTTGCCGGCATGGACCGCGTTCTCACAGCGCTGAAGACGCGTGCCTTCGAGCACAAGGATACGATCCGCATCGGCCGCAGCCACGGCATCCATGCCGAGCCGACGACAATGGGCCTGACTTTCGCGCGCTTCTATGCCGAGATGAGCCGCAACCGCGCCCGTCTGGTCGCTGCCCGTGCCGAAATCGCCACGGGTGCCATCTCCGGCGCCGTCGGCACCTTCGCCAATATCGATCCGGTTGTCGAAGAGCATGTCTGCGCAGCCCTCGGCCTCGTTCCCGAGCCCGTCTCCACGCAGGTCATTCCGCGTGACCGCCATGCGATGTTCTTCGCCACCCTCGGTGTCATCGGCTCGTCGATCGAAAACGTCGCGACCGAAATTCGCCACATGCAGCGCACCGAAGTGCTGGAAGCGGAAGAATACTTCTCGCCGGGCCAGAAGGGCTCGTCGGCCATGCCGCACAAGCGCAACCCGGTTCTCACCGAAAACCTCACTGGCCTTGCCCGCCTTGTGCGCATGTCGGTGGTACCGGCCATGGAAAACGTGGCGCTCTGGCATGAGCGCGACATCAGCCATTCGAGCGTCGAGCGCGCTATCGGCCCCGACACGACCGTTACCCTCGATTTCGCGCTGAACCGTCTGGCCGGCGTGGTCGAAAAGCTCGTAGTCTATCCCGAGAACATGGAAAAGAACCTCAACAAGTTCCGTGGCCTCGTACATTCGCAGCGCGTTCTCCTGGCGCTGACCCAGGCCGGCGTCTCCCGCGAGGACGCCTACCGCCTCGTCCAGCGCAACGCCATGAAGGTCTGGGAACAGGGCAAGGATTTTCTGGAAGAACTGCTCGCCGATGCCGAGGTCCGCGCCGCGCTTTCTGAAGAAGACATTCGGGAGAAGTTCGACCTTGGCTATCATACGAAGCATGTCGACACGATCTTCCGCCGCGTCTTCGGCGAAGCGTAATCGCTGCAAGATATCCCTTGAAACGGCGCCCATGAGGCGCCGTTTTCATTTCCGCTTGCGCTGCGTGGAAGCCACCGGCGTCTTGCGCTTTCTCGACTCGCGTTTTGCAGGTGATGTATCGGCCGGCTCGTCCGATATCTCGCAGGCCTCTGTCTCACCCTTGCCTTTAGCCGCTTTGGCCACCAGTTGGTCGAGATGCTTGAGGTCTTCTTCATCGAGATTTTCGATGCCGATGAAGCGGTTCTCCGCATGGCTGGTGAGGATGATCTCATTGAGCTTTGCCTGGATGGCCCGCGTATCGCGTGTCTGCGCATTCTGCAGCACGAAGACCATCAGGAAGGTGATGATCGTCGTGCCGGTATTGATCACCAGCTGCCAGGTTTCCGAGTAGTCGAAGACAGGGCCGAGAGCAGCCCAGATGATCACGGCGATGAGCGCCAGAATGAAGGTCACCGGCTTGCCCGCCCACTCCGATATCTTGGTCGCGAAGTGGGCAAACACGTGGCGTATGGTCACCTTGAAATCCTCCTCAGAAGTCGGCGCAAGACAAACTCCATGCAAGGTTCCGAGGTTCCAGAGTGCAGTGAATTTCCGGGGGGCATCGTGGAAATTCGCGATACCCCCCGGGATTGCTGCCGTCACATGGCTTCGCGGGCAATCAGCTTCCGGTAGAGATGCCAGGTCGCATGGCCGAGGATGGGAATGACGAGTGCGAGGCCGACAAAGAGCGGGATTGTGCCGATGACGAGCGATGCGGCAACGATCAGGCCCCAGAGCAATACCGGTACCGGATTGATGAAGGTTGCGCGGATCGAGGCGACCATCGCGGCCACCGCCCCGCAATCCCTGTCGAGCAGCATCGGGAAAGTCACGACGGTGATCGCCAGAACGACGAAAGCAAAGCCGAGGCCGACCAGATTGCCCCACAGGATGAGCTGCATGCCTTCCGGCGTACTGAACACTTGCTGCAGGAAGAGCGACATGGAGCGCGGGAAGACTTCGCCGAGAAGCCCCGCATAGATGGTTTGCGCCGTGACCAGCCAGACGGTGAAGATCCCGAACAGCAGGAGGCCGACGGCGATGATGGACGGCAAAGCCGGCGAGTGGCGCACGTCGAGTGCATGCGTCCAGGAGGAATCGAGTCCGGCTTCGCGCCGGCGGCTGATTTCGTAGAGGCCGATCGCGGCGATCGGGCCGATCAGCACGAAGCCCGACATAAGCGGAAAGATCATCGGTGCAAGATTGGCGCCCGAACTCAGCATCGTCAGGAAGATGCCGGCGATCGGATACATGAGACACAGGAAAACATAATGCGAAGGCTTCTCGCGGAAATCCTCGAAACCGAGCCTGAGCGCGTCGAAGACGTCGGCTATGGTGATCTTATTGACCACGGGCCGTGCGAAGCTCTCGCCAGCGCCCGTCATGACATGAAATGTCGTCATGGCTTTCTCCTCCTCAGCCAAGATGAGCCGGAGGCGATGTGTCGGCAACAAGGGGCCGACACGAGAACGCAACCGGCAGACAGCCACTGTAGCAAATTTTTTGAGCTAAGTCGCTCTTTCCCTTGACATCGCAGTTACGCTTTCTCACATCGGCGGCACCATGAAAGCTTCAGACGCAGATATCCTCATCATTCCCGGCTATACCAATTCCGGTCCCGACCACTGGCAGACCCGCTGGGAAGCAAAACTCAGCACGGCGCGACGCGTCGAGCAGGCGGAATGGTCGAAGCCCGTGCGCGACGACTGGACCGCCCGCATCGCCGAAGCGGTGAATGCCAGCACACGCCCCGTCGTGCTCATCGCCCATTCCCTTGGCGTGCCCTCGGTGATCCATGCCATCCCGCTGTTTCAGAAGCGCGTTGCCGGCGCCTTCTTCGTGGCGCCCCCCGATGTCGCCAATCCTGATATCCGCCCGAAGCATCTGATGACCTTCGGCCCCTACCCGCGCGATCCGCTGCCCTTCCCCTCGATTACGGTCGCCAGCCGCAACGATCCCTTCGGCACCTATGAGCATGCCGACGATATCGCCAACAGCTGGGGTTCCTTCCTGGTGGATGCCGGCGAGTCCGGTCACATCAACTCGGAATCCGGTCACGGCCCGTGGCCGGAGGGCACGATGGTCTTTGCCCAGTTTCTCAGTCGCTTGCCCGGCTGAGAAACCGGAATATCGGGGGTTTCCAGAGAATTAAGCGATCGCTTTCTAAGTATTTCTTAATGGAAAGACCGCAGACTGCGCACACGCCAGAATAGCGAGAGCGCCCGTGAAGCAAAGCCAGTCGCCCAAAACCGCCGCCGATATCAGTCGCGACGAACCGGCGGCCGATGGGTTCGCAAGCTACACCGATGATTCCGACATCGCCGAGCGTGAAAGCCGCTGGAACTATGCGCTGGTCGGTTCCGGCCTCGGCGTCTGGGATCACAATTATCGCCTCGACAAGAAATATTATTCCCAGACATGGAAGAACATCCGCGGCATGGCCCCGCATGAGGAAGCGGATGGCGACTACGAAGCTTGGCTGCAGCTCGTACATCCTGATGACCGTGATTTTGTCGTCGAGGCGATAGAGCGCCAAAACGCCGGCGATCCGAATTGTCACGTCTTCCAGTATCGCGAGCGCCATAAGGACGGACATTGGGTCTGGATCGAATGCCGAGGGGCGCCTGTCGAATGGGATGAGAATGGCGCTGCACAGCGCGTCGTGGGCACGGATACCGATATTACCATCCGCAAGGAGACCGAGGAGATGCTGTCTCAGCTCTCCCGCCGTCTCGATCTTGCTCTGCAGATCAGCGATATCGGCGTCTTCGAAGCCGACATCGATCATCGCACCGTCGAATGGGACGATCGCCTCATCGCGATCTACGGCATGAAGGGCCTCGATCGTCACGCTGCCGCCGCTGCGTGGCCGGATGCGATCCATCCCGATGATCGCGAGCGCGTGCTCGGCACCGTCGAGAGCAATGTCCGAGACGAGATGCCCTTTCACCAAGAATTCCGCATCATCCGGGGGGATGGCGCTGAGCGCATCATCCGCGCCCGCGCTGCCTTCTTCGTCGATGGCAACGGTTGCCGGCGGTTGATCGGCGCCAACTGGGACGTAACGGACGAAGTGGCGCTGCGCAACGAACTGCAGCGAGCCAAGGATCTCGCCGAAGCACGCAACAAGCAGCTCGAAGCCGCCAAGGAAAGCATCGAGCATCTGGCGTTCCATGATTATCTGACCGGCCTGCCGAACCGCCGCTATCTCGACAAGATGCTGGAGGAGCGCTCCACCCAGTGCCGCGAGGAAGGCCTGGCGCTCGCCATCCTTCATATCGATCTCGACCGCTTCAAGCAGATCAATGATACGCTCGGCCACCGCGCCGGCGACCATATGCTGAAACATGCCGCCCGGGTATTGCGCGACTCCATTCGCGCCACTGATTTCGTCGCGCGCATCGGCGGCGATGAATTCGTCGTCCTCTGCATCGTCGATACCGCCTCGAAGAAGATCGCCACCGTCGCCGAACGCATCATCCGCGAGCTGCGCAAACCCATCAAATATGAGGGGCATGATTGCCGCTTCGGCGCCAGCATCGGCATCGCCATCGACAGCGGCCCGAAGCTCGATGAAAAGCAGCTTCTCCTCAATGCCGATATCGCGCTCTACCGGGCCAAGGGCTCCGGCCGCAACCGCCACGAATTCTTCTCGAATGCCGCGCGCCGCACGATCCTGACGGCCAAGCGCCTAGCTGACGAAATCCTGATCGGCCTGGAGCGCAGCGAATTCGTGCCCTTCTATCAGCCGCAATTCGATGCCCGCACGCTCGATATCGCCGGCATCGAGACGCTGGCCCGCTGGCAGCATCCCGAACACGGCCTGCTGGCCCCGGATCGTTTCCTCGACATTGCCGAAGACCTCGACGTCGTCTCGACCATCGATGCCTTGATCCTCGAACGGGCGATCGCCGATCGGAAGGTCTGGGTCCGCGAAGGCTTCGCCATTCCCCGCATCTCGGTCAATGTCTCCGGCCGGAGACTGTCCGATCCGCAGCTCGGCAAGAAGCTGCGTTCGCTGAAGATCGAGCCCGGCACGATCTCATTCGAGCTTCTGGAATCCATCTCGCTCGACGATTGCGACGAGGCGGTGACCGCAAATCTGAAGAAGCTGAAGAAGCTCGGCATCGACATCGAAGTCGATGATTTCGGCACCGGCCATGCCTCGATCGTCAGCCTGCTGCGGCTGAGCCCGAAGACGCTGAAGATCGATCGCGAATTGATCAGCCGGCTGCCGCAATCGGCCGAGCAGCGCAAGCTCGTGCGCTCCATCATCGAAATAGGCCGCTCGCTGAACATTCTCGTCACCGCCGAAGGTGTGGAGACCACCGATCACGTCCGTATCCTGCAGGAGCTTGGTTGCGACATGCTGCAGGGCTATGCTCTCGCCCGGCCGATGCCTGCCATGCAGATCCCCGCGTTCATCCGCAGCGGAAGCTGGCGGCAGCCGGAGGGTGCGGCCCGCGCGCTGCAGACGGATCTGCGACTTTCCGTCGACCGGCCCATCTCCAAAACAGCCTCCAGATAAACACCTGTATAACCCCTCCGAGATTTTGCCTTCATTTCACCGTAAACAAAAAGGCGGTAGTCTTCCCTTGCGAAGACATTCGATTCTCTTTGCGGTTTTCCGCGCAGGGCCGGAAACCGGGGAAGGAGTGACAGGCGGATTGTGAAACTCTCTCTTTTCCTTTAAGGGGACGCCACGAGATCGATCCACGCGCGCTATCCCAAGAGCGCCAACAGCAGAGAATAACGACTATGAACCGTCGCCGCCGTATCTACGAGGGCAAGGCAAAGATTCTGTATGAAGGGCCTGAACCGGGTACGCTGATCCAGTTCTTCAAGGACGATGCCACTGCTTTCAACAAGAAGAAGCACGAAGTCATTGATGGCAAGGGCGTCCTCAACAACCGTATTTCTGAATATATTTTCAGCCATCTGAACAACATCGGCATTCCCACCCACTTCATCCGCCGGCTCAACATGCGCGAGCAGCTGATCAAGGAAGTGGAGATGATCCCGCTTGAGATCGTCGTGCGCAATGTCGCCGCCGGCTCGCTCGCCAAGCGCCTCGGCATCGAGGAAGGCGTGGTCCTGCCGCGTTCGATCATCGAGTTCTATTACAAGTCCGATACGCTCGAGGACCCGATGGTCTCCGAAGAGCATATCACCGCTTTCGGCTGGGCCAACCCGGCAGAGCTCGACGACATCATGGCGCTCGCCATCCGTGTCAACGACTTCATGACCGGCCTTTTCCTCGGCGTCGGCATCCAGCTCGTCGATTTCAAGATCGAATGCGGCCGCCTCTTCGAGGGCGACATGATGCGCATCATCCTGGCCGACGAAATCTCGCCGGATAGCTGCCGTCTCTGGGATATCGAGACCCGCAAGAAGATGGACAAGGACCTCTTCCGCCGCGATCTCGGCGGATTGCTGGAAGCCTATTCGGAAGTCGCGCGCCGTCTCGGCATCATCAATGAAAACGAGCCCGTGCGCGGCACGGGTCCCGTTCTGGTCAAGTAAAAGCAGGGAAAACAAGTGATCAAGGCTCGCGTCACCGTCACGCTGAAAAACGGCGTTCTCGATCCTCAGGGCAAGGCTATCGAAGGCGCGCTCGGCGCCCTCGGCTTCGGCGGCGTCGGCCATGTCCGCCAGGGCAAGGTCTTCGACCTGGAACTTGATGGTTCCGACAAGGCCAAGGCCGAGACGGAACTCAAGGCCATGTGCGAGAAACTCCTCGCAAACACGGTCATCGAGAACTACGCGATCGCGATCGACTGACGATCACAGGCCCGCCGTCCGGCGGGCTTTCAGGATTAGGCGGCATGATCGAAACAAAGCTGGAGACGGAAGTCTCGAAATTCATGAGCTATGTTTTGCGCCATGCGCCGGAAGCCGCAGGCCTGACGCTTGATGCCGAAGGTTGGGTCCCCTTCGATGCGTTCGAGAAGGCGTTGATGTCGAGATACGACGTCTCTCGCGCCGATATTATCGAAATCATCGAGAACAGTCCGAAGAAGCGCTTCGCCCTGGTCGATGACAGAATTCGCGCCAACCAGGGCCATAGCATCGGTGTCGATCTGGCATTGAAGGCGGTCGAGCCGCCGGCAGTCCTTTTTCATGGCACGTCGCTGGTGAACTGGCCCCTGATCGAGCGCGAAGGCCTGAAGAAGATGGAACGGCACCACGTTCATCTTTCTGATGATGTCGAAACGGCAAAGATCGTCGCAACGCGCCGCAAGGGCGACTATATCATCCTGCGTGTAGACGCAGCCCGCATGTTTTCAGAGGGCCATTCTTTCTTTGTCTCGGACAATGGAGTATGGCTCGCCGAAAGCGTTCCAGTTCAATATCTTTCGCCAAACGCGGGGACCTTATGAAATCAGCCGTCGTTCAACTTCCGGGCCTCAACCGCGATCGCGACATGATCGCCGCTCTCACCAAGATCTCCGGTCAGCAGCCGGTGACGATCTGGCAGACGGAAACGGAAATCCCTGACGTCGACCTGATCGTCATTCCCGGCGGGTTCTCCTATGGCGATTACCTGCGTTGCGGCGCGATTGCCGCGCGCATGCCCGTCATGCAGGCGATCATCGAAAAGGCAAACCAGGGCGTGAAGGTTCTGGGTGTCTGCAACGGGTTCCAGATCCTCGTCGAGGCGGGCCTGCTGCCGGGCGCCCTGATGCGCAATGCCTCGCTGAAATTCGTCTGCCGCGAAATCAAGCTCGAAGTCGTCAACGCCGAGACGGATTTCTCCCGTGCCTATGAAAAGGGCCAGATCATCCGCTGCCCGGTCGCCCATCACGACGGCAACTACTTTGCCGATGCCGAGACGCTCGCTGCCATCGAGGGCAACGGCCAGGTCGTCTTCCGCTATGCTGAAGGCACCAATCCGAATGGTTCGGTCAACGACATTGCCGGCATCGTGAATGCCAAGGGCAATGTGCTCGGCATGATGCCGCATCCGGAAAATCTTATCGAAGCCGCCCATGGCGGTTCGGATGGCCGCGGCCTCTTCGCCTCGGCGCTCGACGTCATCGCTGCCTGATTAGGCGGCCCGTTCGCCGGACCACTGGAGCAAGCTGAATGCGCCCTCGCCTTTTCGCCGCCGTTGCCAACGCCGCGGCCTTTGCCGGCCTCGCAGCATTCGTCGCTGCCTGCCAGTCTCCGGCTCCTGTAAGGGGACCGGATCGCAGTGCGCTGTCGACGATGGAGCGTGTGGCGCTCGGCGCCAATAGCTGCTGGTTCAAGTCGGGCGATCCGGCTTTCGCGGCTTACAAGCTCGCGCCGGAACTCAATTCCTTCTCCGGCCGTCCGCGCATTCTGGTCGTGCACAAGGGCAGCCCGGAAAGCCGGCCGCTGCTTGTGGTGCAGGCCGAAGGCAGCCCAGCCAAGATGCAGGCTTTCGGACCGATGATGTCCGAGCCGGTTTCCGGCCGTATCGCCGCCGATGTCACCCGCTGGTCGGGCGGTAACCGCGCCTGCAGCTAGGGCAATTCCAGCAAAAGTGCGCAGCGGTTTTGCGTCCGCAATTGCGTGAAAACAGAGAGACAGAGCATTTCCCGTGTTTCGCAGAAAAGCGGAAATGCTCTAAGCTTCAGTCCCAGAAAAATGACTTGCTGACTTCGCGTGCGGCATCGGACTGCGACAGGCCGATATCCTTGAGTTGATCCGCTGTCAGTCCGCGCAACGCCAGGCGCCCCTCCCGCTTCTGTTGCCATAGCAGGAAGATTGCCCGCAGACGCCCCAGCTGAGTCGTGGCCGGCGCCTGCCTCGGGAGGACAATTTCGTGCGGGCTATCGATAGAGACAATCGATACAATATCGCTCTTTATTGGAGGTACAACGGACATCCTTGGCTCCTGTTGTTCTGCTCTTGTGATTGTCACATAGTCTTGACAGAGAGAGGGTGACAATCTATTCATTGTCACCATGACAAATTGGCTTCCTGATCTTTCGCAGGGCTCTGGCCCGGTCTATATGCGGCTTGCGGACAATATCGAATCCGCCATTGCTTCCGGCACCTTGCCGGCGGGCGCCAAGCTACCGCCGCAGCGCAATCTTGCCTATGATATCGGGGTGACAATCGGAACAATCGGCCGCGCTTATGCGCTGGTTCATGAGCGCGGGCTCGTCGCCGGCGAAGTTGGCCGCGGCACCTATGTGCTCGACCGCGCCGATACGCCGCCCAGCGAACAGGTGGACCCCGTCACTCTTTCGCTGAGCGGCACGCGTGTTGCCGAGGCCCCGCCGAACAAGCTTCGCTTCGATACGACCGCTGCCCCGGATCTCGGTCAGGGCAAGATCATCGCCGGCATCATGGCCGAGATCGGCGAACAGCATCTGGCGGAAATCTCTTCCTACTCCCGCAGCTTCCCACCGAACTGGTTCGAGGCCGGCCGTCTGTGGCTGGCGCGCAACGGCTGGTCGCCGGAGGCTGAAAACGTTGTGCCGACGCTCGGCGCGCATGCGGCGGCCATCTCCGTCATCGCAGCCGTGTCAGCACCCGGTGACAAGATCGTCTTCGAAAACCTCACCTATACGCAGGTGAGCCGCAGCGTCCGCCTGCTCGGCCGGCGTACATTGACCGTCGAGTCCGATGAAAACGGCATCATTCCCGAGGATTTCGAGCGGCTCTGCCAGCAGCAGCATCCGAAGCTCGTCTTTACGATGCCGACGGTCCACAATCCGACACTTGCCATCATGCCCTATGAGCGGCGCGTCGCGATCGCCGAAATTGCCAGACGGCATGGGGTCTGGATCATCGAGGACGATCTCTATGGCGGCATGGCAAATGACGCTACGCCGCTGCTCGCTGCAATCGCGCCCGATCGCACCTTCCTCGTCAACGGCCTGTCGAAATCGGTTGCCGCCGGCGTGCGCGGCGGCTGGGTCGCCTGCCCGCCGCATTTTGCCCAGCGTATCAAGGTCACGCATAAGATGGTCACGGGCGGCCTGCCCTTCATCCTGGCCGAAACCTGCGCGCGCCTTGTCCTGAGCGGCAAGGCGCATGAGATCCGCGACGCGAGCGTTGTGGAACTGTCGGCCCGCGTGAGCCTCGCCCGTGAGGTCATGCAGGGCTTTGATTTCGAATCCCACCCGCATGCGCCCTTCCTGTGGCTGAAACTGCCGGAACCCTGGCTGTCCGGCACCTTCAAGAATGCCGCGTTCCGCGATGGCGTGCTTGTCGACGACGAGGATGAGTTCAAGGCGGCGCGTGGCGACAAAGTCTATCACCGCGTGCGCATCGGCTTCTCTTCACCGAAGGATAGAAACGAGCTGGTGTCGGGCCTTATGATATTGAAACGACTACTGGAAAATGGCGGCTCCGCCTACGACGGAGAAATCTGAACTGTTGCAAATTGGTGTCAGGATTGTGGAAAAAGCCATGATCCGGACACCAGCGCTTTACCGTCTAACTCTGCGTGTTACCTCTTTCACATTCCGCTGTTTAAGCGAGAATCAAGGGACAGCAGATGAAATTCGATTTCCGTTTGAGCCTGCTACGCCTGTCGAGTATCGCGTCGGTCGCACTCATTGCCAGCAGCCTTGGAATGCCATCAACGGCGCAAGCCGGAGGCAAGATTTTCGACGAATTGCGCTTCGGCGCTTCTGCTTCCGTTCAGGGCGGTCACTCGCATGAAGATGGCGTTTTCCCTGAAGTAACGGTCCTTTTCGATCCCTTCGGTTTTGAGCAGGCAACCGACTGGAAGCAGCAGCTCATGCATCCGCGCGTTCATGTCGGCACCTCGATCGGCACGGCGGGTGAAGCCACGCAGTTCTTCGCCGGTTTCACCTGGACGGTCGACCTCAGCGACAAGATCTTCGCTGAAGCTGGCTTCGGCGGCGTCATCCACACTGGCGAGCTTCGCGATGACGACGACGATCCCGATCTCGGCTGTCGTGTGCTGTTCCACGAATATCTCGGCGCCGGCTATCGCTTAAACAGCAACTGGAATGTCATGGCGCAGCTCGCCCATTCCTCGAATGCCAATCTATGCGATGGCCCCAACGACGGCATGACCCGCGCCGGACTGATGGTCGGCTACAAATTCTGACGGGCTTCTCCCGTTAAAGACAGCATTGTGAAGCTTTTGATGCCTGCCCTCTGTTGACGGCAGGCATTTTCCTATCGCGCGCAATTCCTACTTAAGCTAAAGACACGGCAAACGCGCTAGGGCATGTCCGTTGTTCTTCGAATCTCGGTCGTGCTCTATCTCTTTGTTTCACGCAATTCCGAACGCAAAACCGCTGCGCACTTTTGCTGGATTGCTCTAAGGCAGGGACTTTCGAGAGCTCATGACCATTCCAAACACTATCAAGATCACGCCGGAACTCATCGCCTCACATGGCCTCAAGCCGGATGAATACCAGCGCATTCTGGATCTGATCGGCCGCGAACCGTCCTTTACCGAGCTCGGCATCTTTTCGGCCATGTGGAACGAGCACTGCTCCTACAAATCCTCCAAGAAGTGGCTGCGCACCTTGCCGACCAAGGGTCCGCGCGTCATCCAGGGACCGGGCGAAAATGCCGGCGTTGTCGATATCGATGACGGCGATTGCGTCGTCTTCAAGATGGAGAGCCACAACCACCCCTCTTATATCGAGCCCTACCAGGGTGCGGCAACCGGCGTCGGCGGTATCCTGCGTGACGTCTTCACCATGGGGGCGCGTCCGATCGCTGCCATGAACGCGCTGCGTTTCGGCGAGCCGGATCATCCGAAGACCCGCCACCTCGTCTCCGGCGTGGTCTCCGGCGTCGGTGGCTATGGCAATTCCTTTGGCGTGCCGACCGTTGGTGGCGAAGTGGAATTCGATGCCCGCTATAACGGCAACATCCTCGTCAACGCCTTTGCTGCGGGCCTTGCCAAGTCTAACGCCATCTTCCTGTCGGAAGCCAAGGGCGTCGGCCTTCCGGTTGTCTATCTCGGCGCCAAGACCGGCCGCGACGGCGTCGGTGGTGCAACGATGGCATCCGCCGAATTCGACGAATCGATCGAGGAGAAGCGCCCGACAGTTCAGGTCGGCGACCCCTTCACCGAGAAATGCCTGCTCGAAGCCTGCCTGGAACTGATGAAGACCGGCGCCGTCATCGCCATCCAGGACATGGGTGCCGCCGGCCTCACCTGCTCGGCTGTCGAAATGGGCGCCAAGGGCGACCTCGGCATCCTGCTCGAACTCGACAAGGTGCCGGTGCGCGAAGAGCGCATGACCGCCTATGAGATGATGTTGTCGGAAAGCCAGGAGCGCATGCTCATGGTGCTGCAGCCGGAAAAGGAAGAGGAAGCCAAGGCGATCTTCGTCAAGTGGGGCCTCGATTTCGCAATCGTCGGCAAGACCACCGATGACCTGCGCTTCCGCGTCATGCATCAGGGCGAGGAAGTTGCGAACCTGCCGATCAAGGATCTCGGAGACCAGGCTCCGGAATATGACCGCCCCTGGCGCGAATCCGGCAAGCGTGCGCCGCTGCCGGCCAATCTCGTCGCTGCTCCCCAGGATTATAACGACGCGCTGCTGCAGCTCGTCGGCTCCGCCAACCAGTCGAGCCGCCGCTGGGTCTACGAACAGTATGACACGCTGATCCAGGGCAACTCCCTGCAGCTTCCGGGCGGCGATGCCGGCGTCGTGCGCGTCGAAGGTCACCCGCTGAAGGCGCTTGCCTTCTCCTCCGACGTGACCCCGCGTTATGTCGAGGCCGATCCTTTCGAAGGCGGCAAGCAGGCCGTTGCCGAATGCTGGCGCAACATTACCGCAACCGGCGCCGAGCCGCTGGCGGCGACCGACAACCTCAACTTCGGCAATCCGGAAAAGCCCGAAATCATGGGCCAGTTCGTCGAAGCCGTGAAGGGCATCGGCGAAGCCTGCCGCGCGCTCGACTTCCCGATCGTCTCAGGCAATGTCTCGCTCTATAACGAGACCAATGGCGTGGCGATCCTGCCGACCCCGACCATTGCCGGCGTCGGCCTCATGCCCGACTGGCGCAAGATGGCCCGCATCGGCAGCGCTGCCGAAGGCGACAGGGTCGTGCTCATCGGCACCGACGGCAGCCATCTCGGCCAGTCCGTCTATCTGCGCGATGTCATCGGCAGCACCGAAGGTCCCGCACCTGAAGTCGATCTCTTCGCCGAGCGTCGCAACGGCGATTTCGTCCGCTCTGTGATCCGCAACGGCCAGGCGACCGCCTGCCACGACATTTCCTCTGGTGGTCTGGTGACAGCACTTGCCGAAATGGCGATGGCTTCAGGCAAAGGTCTCAATATCAGCCTCAGCGAAGGTAAAGGCGCGCCGCATGCACAGCTCTTCGGCGAGGATCAGGCCCGCTACGTCCTGACGGTTCCAAAGGATGTTGCCGATTTCGTCTGCGCCAATGCCGAAGGGTCAGGCATTCCCTTCCGCCGCCTCGGAACGGTCGGCGGTGGCGCGCTCGTTGTCGACGATCTGATCTCGCTGCCGATTCAGCAATTGCGCGACGCCCATGAATCGTGGTTCCCTGATTTCATGGACGGCCGCGGCGAACTTGCCGCTGCGGAATGATGCGCAAGGAGTAACGATCATGGCCATGAAACCCGGCGATATTGAAGACATGATCAAGGCCGGGATTCCCGGTGCCAAGGTGACGATCCGCGATCTGGCAGGCGATGGCGACCACTACGCCGCTGAAGTCGTCGCGGAAGCTTTCCGCGGCAAGAGCCGCGTGCAGCAGCATCAGATGGTCTATGAGGCGCTGAAGGGCAACATGGGCGGCATCCTGCACGCGCTAGCCTTGCAGACCTCGGCGCCGGATTGAGATGCAAGCTTCGGCCTGTGGAAATGAATAGGCCCGGCGGGAAGGCATCCTTCCGCCGGGCCTTTTTGTTATGGAACAGACGCGGTTGGCTCGAAAGTGATCGACGTCGCCTCACCTTTTTCCGTTAACTCAGGCGGGTAGCTTGCTCTGATCGGGATTGGCAAAAACCGAGGCCGGCATTGGGCCGGCGGTGAGCAGCGTGAAATCGAAAGAGGATTTCATGTCTGGCCCCAGCACGTACTGGCGATGCACACGCAACTGATCCCCACGAATCTTTTTGTAATGCTCCGGCGTCAGCATCTGCCGTACGCGGATATGGATCATGCTCGCCTGCGGGGCATCCGGATGGCCGGAAACGCTGACGACCGGCACCTTGTAGAAATTGATCGAATCCGTCAGGCACTGCACGTCCAGCCAGAAAATATCCGGGCAACGTGCAATCAGGCCGACACGTGAACGCAGCTGCGTGGCAGATGACATCAACGCGCATTGCAGGATGGCGCAGCCAAGTGTCGCAAACACCACGCGCTTGCCCTTGAATGCGTCAGGTTCGCGCTCCAGCAGAATGCCGACGACGTGTGCTGCGACGCTGGAGCCCATGCTGTGCGAGGAGATGACATATTCATCGGCCTCCTCGTTGAGCGCCTCGCGCATCGACGTCGCGCATTGCTCCAGCCAGTCGTTGAATTCGTGCCTGTCCATGCGTGCCAGCGCCACCGCCATTTCCCAGTCGGCAAAAAGATGCAGCGTGTGGAAGCGCTCCGAGAATGGCAGGAAGCCGAAGATGAAGAAGATGGCCGCCAGCGGCGCGCTCCAGCCGAGATGCCAGCCGGGAAGTCCCAGCCAGTAAGGCAGCGTCAGGATCTGCAGCGTGATGACGATCGCAAGTGCCGTCAGCAGGAAGGGAAAGATAAAGAACAGCCCGAAGCGCCAGGCATGGCGGAAATAGCCGGCCATACCGCCTTCCCGCACCACTTGCCAGAAGCTTAGAAAGCCCGTCGCGATCCGGCTTGCCGTATTTCCCATGCGTAGCCGCTGCACCAGATCATTATGGTCGAAGACATGCATACGCGTCTTCGTCTGCCAGCCATCGGCACCCGTGCCGACATCGAAGGAAACATAGTGCCCTTCGTTTGCAGCACCCGTCGCGACATTATAACCCCAGACGGATGCGCTTTGCCGGGCGGTACGCTCATACCGCGCCCGGTGTGCTGCGCCATCAAGCGGCTCGAAGCCGGGGAAATGCAGCACAACCCGCTTCTCGACGAGTTTCATGGTGTTTTTCTTCTTTCCGGCGGGTTGAGGGCGACGTTGCCAGGATGACGGGTTCGCTTGAAAATACGGCGAAAAACCGGATAAAACCTTCGAACCGACTTGCTAAGCGAACTCTTCCGGAATTCAATAGCGGAAGGTGCGTTTTGATCAGATTGGGAGGGATTTTGTGGCTAGTCTCGTGAATGAACTGGTGTCAGGCGTGGTCAATAGCGTTCTGAAGGAAATCCTGAAGAAGACGACGGGTCGCACCACGACCAAGCGCAAGCGTCGCAAGGCAGCTTCAGTAACAACGAGCCGCACCATGCGCAAGGCAACCTCGACGAGCCGTAAGCCCGCTCGCAAGCAGGTCAGCAAGCGCCGCACGGCGGCAGGCCGCAGTAGGCAGCGCCCGGCCTAAACCTTTTCCATCGTAAGCTGCAGTGCTTGCATTTCCTTGCGGCAAGGGCATGCGCGAATGCGATCTCGATGTCATGACCGAAGTCTCGCAATGGGATCTCGGCCACTTCACCGATACCGATATAGAACAGACCCAGGTCTGCCTCACCCAGGGAGCCGTAACGCTTAGGCAACAATGCGCGCCTCAGAGTGTCGCGGATTGGTCTTTTTTTGGTTTTGGCGGGTGGAATTCCGGCCCCCACATGCTATCTAAGGAAAACGATTGAAACGGCGGGCCTTTAACCCGCCTGTTGAAAGGATTAAGGCCTATGAGCGGTATCAACGAATTCATCGAAAACGAGATCAAGAGCAACGACGTCGTCCTCTTCATGAAGGGCACGCCGCAGTTTCCGCAGTGCGGTTTCTCCGGCCAGGTTGTCCAGATTCTCGATTACATCGGTGTCGACTATAAGGGCATCAACGTGCTCGCCGATTCGGAAATCCGCCAGGGCATCAAGGATTATTCCAACTGGCCGACGATCCCCCAGCTCTACGTGAAGGGCGAATTCGTCGGCGGCTGTGACATCGTGCGGGAAATGTTCCAGGCCGGTGAGCTGCAGCAGCACCTCCAGGAAAATGGCGTCACGGTTAAGACCGCCGTCGCCTGATCGGTCACCGGGCGTCCGTCCGGTTTCCAAATCTGTATCTTGAGTTCGAGGCGCTGCGCCAAGCAGCGCCTTGACCTGTTTATGGGAATTTCATTGTGACAGATTCATCACAAGCCATGTCCGCGGGTCGGCTGCCCATGGGCAAGCTCGAATTTATCGCGCTTGCGGCTTTCTTGATGGCCGTCAACTCGCTGGCAATCGACATCATGCTGCCCGCACTGCAGCAGATCGGCTCAAGCCTCGGTGTCGAAAACGAAAACCATCGCCAGTATGTCGTTTCATCTTATCTTTTCGGCTTCGGCCTCGCCCAGCTTTTCTACGGTCCGCTTTCCGATCGCTTCGGTCGCCGTATTCCGCTGCTGATCGGGCTCGTTATTTATATCGTTTCTGCTTTCGGCATTGCCGTCGTCCCGAGCTTTGCGGGTCTTCTCGTGCTGCGCTTCATCCAGGGTCTCGGTTCGGCAGCCACCCGCGTCATTACGATCTCCATCGTCCGCGACGTCTACGGCGGCCGGCAGATGGCGGAAGTCATGTCGCTGATCATGATGGTCTTCATGATCGTGCCTGTCATTGCGCCCGGCAGCGGCCAGATCATCATGCTCGTCAGCACCTGGCACATGATCTTCGTCTTCATCGGCACGATGGCGACGGCCGTCGGCATCTGGATGTATCTGCGCCTGCCGGAAACGCTCGATCCGGCGAATGTTCGTCCCTTCACGGTCCGCTCGGTGGCGCAGGGCTTCGCGATCTTCCTGTCGAACCGCATCGCCCTCTGTTACACCATCGCCAGCACGATTCTCTTCGGCGCGCTGTTCGGCTTCATCAACTCCGCCCAGCAGATCTATGTCGGCATCTATGGGCTTGGCGTCTATATGCCGGTCGCCTTTGCCGGTGTGGCGCTGTTTATGGCCTTCTCGTCCTTCATCAACTCGCAGCTGGTCGGCCGCTTCGGCATGCGCCGCCTGTCGCATGCTTCGATCCTCGGCTTCTGCATTCTGAGCTTCATCTGGCTCATGGTGCAGATCTTTGGACCGCAGCCGATGCCCTTCGTGGTCTTCATCATCTTCTTCGCGCTGGTCATGTTCCAGTTCGGTTGGATCGGCTCCAACTTCAACTCGCTCGCCATGGAGCCGCTCGGCCACCTTGCCGGCACTGCCTCCTCGGTGATCGGCTTCATGAGCACGATCGGCGGCGCATTGATCGGAGCGATGATCGGACAGGCCTTCGACGGCACGGCAACGCCGATGATATTAGGTTACTTCGTCGTGTCGCTTGCTGGCATCGTTTTCGTGCTGATCGCCGAAAAGGGACGACTGTTCAGGCCGCAGCACGCACCGCTGCCGAAGGACGCATCAATTTCGAACTTCACCGATATCGGGCACTGAAGTTTTCAGACACATCGGGCCGGCGGGACACCATGGTAGGGACTCCGCCGCCCTCCCACATCGAATTCGGCCGCGTTTGCGGCCGCTCTTCCGTCATTCAGGGGGATTCGGATGACTCCGACACACAAACCGCACACGGAAAACCAGGGTTCTGCCCGCATCGGCATGGGCTTTGTCGAATTCGTGGTCACCATCGCCATCATGACTGCCAGCATCGCCATGGCGATCGACAGCATGCTGGCTGCGCTACCCAGTATCGGCCATTCGCTGGGTGTGACCAACAGCAATGACACGCAGCTCGTCATCGGCGTGTTCTTCCTGGGCTTCGGCGCCTCGCAGATCGTCTTCGGCAGCCTGTCGGATGCTTTCGGTCGGCGCAACATCCTGCTCGGCGGCCTGGCCTGCTATGTGGTCGGCATGTTTGCGGCAGCCGCGACCGGCAGCTTCGAAATGCTGTTGATCATGCGTTTCGTTCAGGGCATCGGCGGCGCAGCCGTTCGCATCACCACCATGGCGATCGTCCGCGACTGCTTCGGCGGCCGCGAAATGGCGCGTGTCATGTCCTATGTCATGATTGTCTTCATGATCGTGCCGATCGTCGCCCCTTCGGTCGGCCAGATGATCATCGCCTATGCCGAATGGCATTGGATCTTCATCCTGCTCGGCATCGTCGCCTCGATCCTATTCGTCTGGGCGCTGCTGCGGCTGAAGGAATCCCTCCCGCCGGAAGAGCGCATCCCGTTGTCCTTCGCTGCTGTTGGCGACGGCTTCAAGACGGTTCTCACCAACCGCATCACCTGCGGCTACATGATCGGGCTCACCATGTTCACCGGCGTCATCAGCGCCTATGTGATCTCGGTCCAGCAGGTCTTCGGCGAGGTCTATGGCCTTGGCGACTGGCTACCGATCGCTTTCGCGGCGACGGCAGGCGGCATTGCAGTCGCCAACTTCGCCAATGGCATGCTGGTGCGCAGCTTCGGCATGCGTCGTATTTCGCATGCCGCCATGCTGCTCTTCACCATCGTCTCGGCGATCGGCTTCGTGGCGGCGCTGGGCGGCACGCCGTCCTTCGCCTTCTCCTATGCGCTCTTCTCGATCCTGCTCATGATGTTTGCCGTGATCGCCACCAATTTCACGGCGATCAGCCTGGAGCCGATGGGCAATCTCGCCGGCACGGCAACTGCGGTGACGGGTTTCGTGTCGACGACCTTCGGCGCCCTTCTCGGCGGCGGCGTCGGTCAGCTCTTCAACGGTACGGTGCAGCCGCTCTTCGGCGGCTTTGCGCTCTTCGGTCTTGTCACTGTGGTCATGGTGCTCTGGGCCGAAAAAGGCAAACTTTTCACCCATCCCGGCGACAGCCCGCAGATCGACCCCGGCGCCGTTCACATGTAATGCTGCAGCAGGCATAAGACAGGAAGTTCACGATGAGCCGTTTCTGGAGCCCCGTTGTCCAATCCCTGACGCCCTACGTGGCGGGCGAACAGCCCGTCATCGACGGGTTGGTCAAGCTCAACACCAATGAGAACCCCTACGGCCCATCGCCCCGCGCGTTGGCGGCGATCTCGGAAACGGTCAATGACACGCTGCGGCTCTATCCCGAACCGACCGGGCTGAAACTGCGCCAGGCGATTGCCGCAAGCTACGATCTCGATCCCGGCGAAGTCTTCGTTGGTAATGGTTCGGACGAGGTTCTGGCGCACACCTTCCAGGCGCTGCTAAAGCACGAACTGCCCCTGCTCTACCCGGATATCACCTATAGCTTCTACCCGACCTATTGCGGTCTCTATGGCATCGATTTCCGTGAGATCCCGCTGGACCAAAAGATGCAGGTCAGGATCGAGGATTATCGGCAGCCCTGCGGCGCGATCATCCTGCCCAACCCGAATGCGCCGACCGGGACCGCACTGCCTCTTGCGGCGATCGACGCGTTAATCGCCGAGCATCCGGATCAGGTTGTCGTTATCGACGAAGCCTATGTGGATTTCGGCGGTGAGAGCGCTATCCCGCTCGTCCGGAAATATCCGAACCTGCTCGTCGTCCAGACCTTCTCGAAATCGCGCAGCCTTGCCGGCCTGCGCGTCGGTTTCGCGGTCGGCCAGCGGCCGCTGATCGATGCGCTGGAAAGGGTCAAGGACAGTTTTAATTCCTATCCGCTGGACAGGCTCACCCAGGCGGGCGCCGTTGCCGCCTGGGAGGATCAGGACTGGTTCAGGAAACATTGCGATCTGATTATCGCGAGCCGCGAGCGCCTGACCGCCGCTCTCAGGGGGCTGGGCTTCGAAGTCTTGCCGTCTTCTGCCAATTTCGTATTCGCCCGCCATGCAGAGCGCGGCGGCGCGGAACTTACTGGTGAGCTGCGAAAGAGAGCCCTGCTCGTGCGGCATTTCCGCAAGGAGCGCATCCAGGACTTCCTGCGCATCACCATCGGCACCGATGTGGAATGCGACAAGCTTCTGGATGCGCTGAAGCAGATATTGGCCTGATCTGCTCAGGCGGGCTTGATGCCCGCCTCAGACCGTGAAGACCTCGCGACGCAGCACGTCCCAGCTTTCCTTGTCGGGTGTGATCAGCAAGCCGCCGCTGACATGATGCGGCAGATAGGCCGAGCCGTCGAAGCGGGCGGCATAGGCGCCGGCTTCCTGGCTGATCAAGGTACCGGCCAGGTGATCCCACGGCATCAGCTTGTTGTACATCAGGTAATGCACATGCCCGCCGGCAAAGGTGCGGTATTCGTGGGCCGCGCAGCGGTAGTTGGTGAGGAAGCGCACCTTGGCGAGATTGCCGAGGATCTCTGCGCGCTTCTCATGCGGCAGGTAGCCGGTGGAGGCCATGCCGACCATCTGGTCGAGCGCGACCGGCGCGGCAACGCTCAGCCGCTGCGCCTCGCCGTCCGGCCGGCGCAGCCATGCGCCGCCGCCCTTTTCCGCCATGACCCAGTCGTCGCCCATCGGATCATAGATGATGCCGGCAACCGTCTCGCCTTTGGAGACAACCGAGGCCATGACGCCGAAGGCCGGGATGCCGGAAGCGAAGTTGAAGGTGCCGTCGACGGGATCGACGATGATGGCGAGATCAGCGCCGTTAAGCTTGTCGAGAAGTGCTGCATCGGCAGAAACCGATTCTTCGCCGATGAAGAGCGCCTCCGGCCAGAGGCGCGCGGCCTCCGCCTTCAGCATTCTTTCAGCCTGCTCGTCGGCTTCCGTCACCAGATCGGTCGCTTCCGTCTTGGCGCGCACATCACTGCTGCCCAGTCGGCGAAAGCGCGGCAGGATCTCGGCTTTCGCTGCCTGCCGCAAGAGATCGGCAAGCGTCATCGTATCTATGGCAGTGGTCATGGCGGTTCCTTTCGGTTTATCGGTAGCCGACGATCTCGTTTCGGATCATCTGCCAGCTTTCCTTGTCGGGAGCCGAGATGATGCCGCCGGAAATCTCGCCCGGCCTGTAGGGCGTTCCGTCGAACTTGGCGGTATGGCCGCCGGCTTCCTGATGCGTCAGCACGCCGGCTAGATGATCCCACGGCATCAGCTTCGGATGGCCGATGAAATGCAGCTTGCCCGAGGAAACCATCCAATATTCATAGGCCGAGCAGTTGAAGGCGAAGGTCATCTTGATCCTCGCCATATTGGCGGCAACGCGCGAACGATCGGGTTCTTCCATATGGCTGCAGGCCATGGCGCCGATCATGCGGTTAAGCTCGATCGGCTCTGCGACCTTCAGGCGGACAGGGTCGCAATTGCGCTTGTGCTGGAAGGCACCGGCGCCCTTGAGGGAAACGACGGTGTCGCCGAGCGCCGGATCGTGAATGATGCCGGCAACCGTTTCACCCTTGACCGTCACGGCCAGGATCGTACCGAAGACCGGCATTCCCGCTGCGAAATTGAAGGTGCCGTCGACGGGGTCGATGACGAAGGCAAGATCGGCATCGGCCAATGCCGGCACGACGGAACGATCAGCCTCATAGGCTTCTTCGCCGACGATCAATGCCGAGGGAAAGCGCTCGCGGATGGCCGCGGTCAGATAGGCCTCGGAGCGCAGGTCGGCCTGCGTGACGAGATCGATGGAAGATGTCTTTTCGGAAACATTGGCCGCGGCCGCATTGCGGAAGCGCGGCATGATCTCTTCTTCGGCGACATGCCGGAGGCAATCGCCGAGAAACTCTATGTCATTGTCTGAGAAAATCATTTTGGACTCGTTGCATGGATCTGCAGACGCTCATAGCAAGTCCATTATGACGTTTGGGTGACGCTCAGTGCAGAAAAGTCGAAAAGTTTCGGATCAAGCAGATGCGACGGGTTCACATGGGCGAGAGCGCGCAGCATCGTATCCTTGCGGCCGGGCATGCGGCGCTCGATATCGGCGAGCATGTCCTTCATCGCATTGCGCTGCAAACCGTCCTGCGAGCCGCAGAGATCGCAGGGGATGATCGGGAACTGCATGGCAGCAGCGAATTTCGCCATGTCGTCCTCGGCGCAATAAGCGAGCGGCCGCAGCACCATCAGGTTACCTTCGTCATTGAGCAGCTTTGCCGGCATCGAGGCAAGCCGCCCGCCGTGGAAGAAGTTCATGAAGAAGGTTTCGAGGATATCCTCGCGGTGATGGCCGAGCACTAACGCATCGCAGCCTTCTTCCTTGGCAATGCGATAGAGATTGCCGCGGCGCAGGCGCGAGCAGAGCGAACAGTAGGTGGCTCCCTCCGGCACCTTTTCCTTCACGATGGAATAAGTATCGCGATATTCGATGCGATGTTTGACGCCGATCTTCGTGAGGTATTCCGGTAATACATGCTTCGGAAAATTCGGCTGGCCCTGGTCGAGATTGCAGGCAATCAGTTCCACCGGCAATAAGCCGCGCCATTGCAGGTCGAGCAACAGCGACAAGAGCCCGTAGGAATCCTTGCCGCCGGAAATGCCGATCAGCCAGCGTTTCTGGCCCTTCAGCATGTCGAAGTCGTCGAAGGCCTGGCGGACCTGTCGCATCAGGCGTTTGCGCAGCTTGTTGAAGGAAACCGTATCAGGCGCATTGGCAAATAGCGCATGGCCGATGCCGGCTTCAGCCACTTCCAGATCGTCGGCAATATCGGCTGCGATATTCATCTTCTCATCCATCTGATGCGCGCGTCCTGCTTAGCAGAAACCGGCAGTCCAACCCAGTCTCAATCGCCGAAAACGGACCAGCCGGTGCGGGCAGCCAGCATCTCAAGTGCCACGGCGCCAAGCTGTGAATTGCCAACCTTGTTCAGCCCCGGCGACCAGACGGCGATCGAGGCAATGCCCGGCGCCACCGCAAAAATGCCACCGCCGACACCGCTCTTGCCCGGCAGGCCGACATGATAGGCGAAGTCGCCCGATCCGTCGTAATGGCCACAGGTCAGCATCAGCGCATTGATACGCCGCGCCCGCTTCGGCGAAACCACCGAATGGCCTGTCAGCGGATGGCCGCCACGCGCCGCCAGGAACAGGCCGGCGCGGGCCAGTTGCTCGCAGGTCATCGAAAGCGCGCACTGGTGGAAATAGACGCCGAGCACGTGATCCACCGGATGGTCGAGATTGCGATAGGAGCGCATGAAATTGGCGAGCGCGAAATTGCGGTAACCGGTCGCCGTCTCCGAACGCGCCACCTTGTCGTCGATGGTGACGGATTCGTCATCCGCCAGGTAGCGCACGAAGCGCAGAAGTTCACCGATTGCCTCGCGCGGCGCATGACCCGCCATGACGACATCGCTTACGGCGATCGCGCCGGCGTTGATGAAGGGATTGCGCGGGATGCCGTGCTCATGCTCGAGCTGCACGATGGAATTGAAAGCCGAGCCCGAGGGCTCGCGGCCGACGCGCTTCCACAGCCCCTCGCCCACCTTGCCGAGCGCCAGCGTCAGCATGAAGACCTTGGAAATGCTCTGGATGGAGAAAGCCACATCGGCATGGCCGACGCTATAGACCTTGCCATCGACGGTGACGATCGACAGGCCGAACTGATTGGGATCGACCTTGGCAAGCTCGGGGATGTAATCCGCCACCTTGCCCTCGCCGATGCGCGGCGCCAATTCCTTGTAGATGCTGTCGAGGACTGTCTGCAAATCCATGATGGCTTCTCTCCAGAGAACAAAAAAGCCGCCTTGTAAGGCGGCTTTTCTGTATGCGAAAACGCCTCTCGCCCTGCTGCGCCGCACATCGTAGATGTGCAAAGGACGCAGCAGCATCGTAAAGACGCATAAGCCTTTCCGACAATCGAATTCGATTGTCGGGGTTATGCGTTAGCGAGAATAGAATTCGACGACCAGCTGCGGTTCCATGACGACCGCATACGGAACGTCGGCAAGCGTCGGAACGCGTGCGAAAGTGGCAACCATCTTGTGGTGGTCGACTTCGACGTAATCAGGAACGTCGCGCTCAGCGAGCGAAACCGATTCCAGAACCGTAACGAGCTGCTTGGAGCGTTCACGAACTTCGATGACGTCGCCGGCCTTGCAACGGTAAGAACCGATGTTGACGCGGACGCCGTTGACCGTGACGTGGCCATGGTTGACGAACTGACGGGCAGCAAAGACCGTCGGAACGAACTTGGCGCGATACACGATCGCGTCGAGACGCGACTCCAGAAGACCGATCAGGTTTTCCGAGGTATCGCCCTTGCGGCGGTCAGCTTCAGCGAAGATTGCGCGGAACTGCTTCTCGCGCAGGTCACCGTAGTAACCCTTCAGCTTCTGCTTGGCGCGCAGCTGCACACCGAAGTCGGAAAGCTTGCCCTTGCGGCGCTGGCCGTGCTGGCCCGGGCCGTATTCGCGGCGGTTCACCGGGGACTTAGGACGGCCCCAGATGTTTTCGCCCATACGGCGGTCGATCTTGTACTTAGACGATTCGCGCTTGCTCATCGTATTTCCTTTCAAAAAGTTAGGACGGTTTGTTGCCAAACCGCACGAAGGAAACACGCCCTCCTTTGATCCCGTTTCCGGGACCCGACAGGATTTTTCCATTCGCGAACGGACAAAATCCACGGGACATGTCAAATGAAACACCGGACATTGCTGCCCGGTGCTCGGGCGGTCTTTAGGGATAAGTCACAGGATTGTCAAACAGAATCTGCCGCAGCAAGCCCGTTCTCGTCCGGCCGTTCCAGCGAACCGGCAAGTTTGCGCAAGAGCCCGGCCAGCGCCCGACGCTCGTCCTCATCCAGTCCGTCGAGATGGCCGAGTTCCCGCTTCATGTCTTCGCGGAAGGCGGCTTCGGCACGGCGGATGCCCTCCTCCGTCAGCGCCACCTCGAAGCTGCGCTTGTCCCCGGCAGAGCGCTCGCGCCGGATGAGCCCTGATTTCTCCAGCCTGTCCAGCCGGTGCGTCAGCCCGCCCGAGGAGATCATCAGAAGGCTGTAGAGCTCCGTCGGGATCATTCGGTATGGCGGCCCAGCGCGCCGGATCGTCGCGATCACGTCGAACTCGCCGCGATCGAGATCGAATTCCGAGAATGTCGCCTCGATGGATGGCCGCACCAGATTCGAGATCCGGTAGATGCGCCCGACAATGCTCATCGGCGTCGTATCGAGATCGGGCAGCTCTTCCTCCCAGAGAGCGCGCAACCGGTCGACATGGTCTTGTTTTTCCATGGTCACTCCAAAACTATCTTGACGAGAAGATAAATTGGGAAGATTATCTTCTCGTGAAGATAAATATAGCGAACCTGCAGCGTGATCCAAGGAGGAAATCATGTTCCATGTCATACCGCGTGAAAGCCAGCAGCAGTTCGCCAATCGCACCATCCGTTTCGAGGGCGGCGATTACGGCGCGCCGGTCTCGATCTTCCTGATCGACAACGAACCTGGCCAGGGGCCGGACCTGCATATTCACCCCTATACGGAAATGTGGATCGTGCGCTCCGGCAAGGCGCGCTTTACCGTCGGCGAGGAGACGCTGGAGCCCAACGTCGGCGATATCGTCATCGTCAATGCCGAGACGCCACACTGCTTCAAGAATGTCGGAACGACGCGGCTGGAGCTCACCTGCATCCATGCCAGCCCCGAAATCATCCAGAGTTGGGTTTGACGCGGTTTATTCGGCAGCGCTCTTCAGAAAATCGCTGTCGGGCGCATCGGCTGAGCCTGGTGCGGTTTCGGCCTGCAGGTCCGGAAAGGCAACGATGCGCTTGCCGCTGAAATCCGCGTGCACGACGATGAGCCCTTGCTCCTCGAAATAACCGAGCAGCCGGCGCGCGCGACGGGCTGAATGAGTGCCGTAAGCACGAGCGATACGGGAATCAGAAGGGCAAGCCTCGCCGCCGATCGCAGCCTTCGCCATCATCAGGAACACGCCCTGCAGATCGTCGGTGACGCCGTTCGACAGTGAAAGTGCCGTCGCCCACGCCTCGCCTGCCGCCATTTCGGGATCGACGCCGGAGCGCGAAACCGCAACGCGCCGTCGGAATTCCGGCAGCGACATCGGCGGACCGGGAACGCGGCGCATGCGCAGCCGCACCAGGAACTCCTGATAGAGAATTGCATCGGTGCGGAAGCCGGAGCCCGGATCGTCGAGGATTTCGGCGAGCACGCCGGCAAGCCGTTCCTCACGCTCCTCGGCCGAGATTTCCGGCTGCGCCACACGCGGCTCGGAAGCCTGCAACGGTGCTGCTGATGGCGTCGAGCGCGACAGCTCAGCCAGAATATCGGTGGTCGGGCGTGGTGCGGGCGGAGTACGCCGCACGATCGGCCGCTGGAATTCTTCCGGGTCGGGTGTGAAGATCAGGTCTTCCACATCCTGCGGCGCATCCGGTAACGGCATCAGCTTCGGGCTGGAAGAGCGCGCAGAGGTCTCCACATTGCCGATCTGTATCGGCAGCGGCCGGCGCGACAAGGCCGGGCCGAGCGCCACGAAATGACCGCGCTTCAGATCGCGGAACATTTCCGCCTGGCGACGATCCATGCCGAGCAGGTCTGCGGCACGCGCCATATCGATATCGAGGAAGGTGCGGCCCATCAGGAAGTTCGAGGCTTCGGCCGCGACGTTCTTCGCAAGCTTTGCAAGGCGCTGGGTGGCGATGACGCCCGCAAGCCCGCGTTTACGTCCGCGGCACATCAGGTTGGTCATGGCACCGAGCGAAGCCTTGCGCGCATCTTCCGACACATCGCCGGCTACCGAGGGCGCAAACATCTGCGCTTCGTCGACTACGACGAGAACAGGATACCAATATTCGCGATCGGCATCGAACATGCCGTTAAGGAAGGCGGCAGCGGCCCGCATCTGCTGCTCGATATCGAGACCTTCCAGCGTCAGAACGCAGGATACGCGGTGCTGGCGGATACGGTTGGCAATGCCGGCAAGCTCGGCCTCGGTGCGCTCACCGTCGACGACGACATGGCCGTAGCGGTCGGAGAGCGTGACGAAATCACCTTCGGGATCGATGATGACCTGTTGCACCCATTGGGCTGACTGTTCCAGCAGACGGCGGAGAAGATGCGACTTGCCGGAACCGGAATTGCCCTGCACGAGCAGACGCGTCGCCAGTAGCTCCTCGATATCGAGCGTCGCCGGAGCGCCGGACGCCAGTCCCATATCGATGCCAACCTGCACGTCCAATTCCCCTTACAAATTCTCGGCTCGTCTCTAGCAGATTCGCAGGCACTGTTGTCGTCAAACCGTCAAGAACCCACAGGGAAAGTCAACCTTGGGAAATAGCGCTTCACACCGCCTCGCGCTCGATAAGGTCGCCTGCCATCTCCTTCTGCGTCGGGATCAGCAAACGGGTGCAGAGCAGGCTGACGAAAAGCGGTACCAGCAAGACCGCAAGCCCCACACGCAAACCCAGGAGTTCGCCGAGAAAGCCGATGATCGGCGGCCCGATGAGGAAACCGCTCAGGGCTGCGAAGGAGAGCGTCGCAACGCTTGACGCGGGCGGGCGGTCAGTCAGCGAGGCAACTGCCGTTACCGCAAGCGGAAATCCGACCGAAACGCCGACACCGACTGCTGCAAAGCCCAGCAGGGCAAGCGGCGTCGCCGGCGCAAAGAGAACGACAAGCATGCCGGCAAGCGAGGCGATGCCGCAGCCGCGGGCAATGGCAACCGCGCCGAAACGGCCTTTCATGTAATCACCGCTGAAGCGCCCCGCTGCAACCATGAAGGCAAAAACCGAATAACCAAGGCCGGTTTGCGCGCCCGCGGCATTCATGACATCGCGGAGGTAGACCGCCGACCAATCGGCGATCGCACCTTCGGTCATCGTCACACCGAAGACGAAGGCGCAGATCCCGAGTAGGGCAAGACTGGGCGGCTTGAAGCCGGTCTTTACCTGCGAATTCTCCTCGTGGTGACTTTCAGGCAATTTGGGCAGGCGCAGGCTGGTAATCAGCCCGGCCGGCAGGATGACGATCGCCGTGATCAGGATCGACCAGTGCGGTGAAAGCCCGATGGCTATGGCACCAACACCGATCAGGCTGCCGACCATGATGCCGAGGCTCCAGAAGCCATGGCAGCGGCTCATGATGATCAGCCCCGTCGCCTTCTCCGTTACATCGGCCTCGACATTCATGCCGAGTTCTACCGTCGAGAGCGCGACCCCGACGATCATCAAGGCAAAGAATAGAAGCACCGTGCTGGGCGCGAAGGCTGGTAGTGAAACCACGGCAAGAAAGAAGATGAAACCATAGATGATCGCCATGCGCCCGCCGATGCGCGAGACGAGGCGGCCGGCAAACGGTAGGGTGATCAGCGTGCCGATCGGCAATCCCAGAAGTGCGACGGCGAGATCGGCGGTGCCGAGTTCAAGCTTCGCCTGAATATCAGGAATGCGCGGCAACCAGGCGCCAAAGGCTATCGGTTGCAGAAAGAAGATCAGCATGACTAGTCTTTGCAGCGGCACAGCCCACCCCTTTACATCTTGAGCGCCAAACACCCGCTCGCGATTCCCCGCGGAGATCTTGCGCGATGAGACAGATGAAATAAAGCGCGCAGTGCCTTCTCAGGCGCCCAGCCCGAAACCTTGCATCAGCCGCCGCGTGGCAAAATCCGGATTGCCCGAAGTAAAAACGGCAAAGTCGAAATTATCGGGATGAACCGCGTCGGCCACCTGCGGCACCAACGTGCGCGCCCGCCGCGCAATCGCTTCCGCCGGGTCCAGCCAGTCCACGGGCCAGGGAGCCAGCCTGCGGAACAGATTGGCCATGAAGGGATAATGCGTGCAGGCGAGCACGACGATATCGGTCTTGCGCCCGTCCTTTTCGACGAAACACTGCTCGATTTCGGCCGTCACAGCCTCATCGGAAACGGTATCGCCCCGGATATAGGCTTCCGCCATGCGCGCGAGGTTTTCGGAACCCACGAGCCGCACATGGCATTGCTGCGCGAAGGACTGGATAAGGTCGCGCGTATAGGCGCGCTTGACCGTGCCGGGGGTGGCCAGCACCGAGACGAGGCCGGAGCGCGTGCGCTCGGCGGCAGGCTTGATGGCCGGCACCGTGCCGACAAAGGTCATCTGCGGAAAGGCGGCGCGCAAATCTGCGCCCACAAGCGTAAAGGCCGTGTTGCAGGCGATCACGCAGACTTCCGGGTCGTAGTCTTCGAGCAGCTTGGCGAAGAGCCCGATGATCCGCTCCTTCAGTGCCTGCTCTTCCCAGCCGCCATAGGGAAAGCCGGCATCGTCGGCAATGTAGATGAAGCCGCGCTCCGGCATCAGCACGCGCGCCTCGCGCAGCACGGTCAGCCCGCCTATGCCTGAATCGAAGACGAGGACGGGTTTCAGCTCATTCGTCGGCGCTGTCATCGGTCGGGGCACCCTTGCCGGATCGAGAAAAACCGCCCGCGCGCGGCTTGTCGCGCGAAAAGCGGTCGAGGGAGGAGATGACGCCGCGCAGCACGCTGATTTCCTGTTCCGTGAAGGCCCGGCGAGAGAGGACAGCACGCAGGTTGTCGACCATTTTCGGCTTTTTCGAGGATGGGTGGAAATAGTTGCGTGAATCGAGCGCTTCCTCGAGCTGATCGAACAAGCCGAAGAGCTGCTCCTTGGTGGAGGGCCGCTGCTCGAGCGCCTGGAACGGCACGGCCTCCAGATCCTCCAGGCTCGATTTCATCCATTCATAGGACATCAGCAGCACGGCCTGGGCGATATTGAGCGAGGCGAAGGCCGGGTTGACCGGGAAGGTGACGATCTCGTCGGCAAGCGCCACTTCCTCGTTCGTCAACCCCCAGCGCTCGCGCCCGAAGAGGATGCCGGTTGCCTCGCCCGCCCGGAACCGGCTGCGCAGCGTTTGCGCGGCAAAGACCGGAGCGCGCACCGGCTTGTAATTGTCGCGGCTTCGCGCCGTCGTCGCATAAACGAAGTTGAGGTCGGCAATCGCCTCTTCCAGCGTGGCAAAAACCTGAGTGCCCTCGATCACGTGGTCGGCCTTGGAGGCCGCCGCCTGGGCCTTCTCATTGGGCCAGCCGTCACGCGGGTTGACGAGGCGAAGATCTGCGAGGCCGAAATTCGCCATGGCGCGCGCCACCATGCCGATATTCTCGCCCATCTGCGGCTCGACCAGAATGATAACCGGCCCTTCGGCCAGAAGTTGACGCTCGCTGTTCGTGCCCGCCATCGTATTTCCTATTCCTGATTTATGGGCGCAATAGCTTTGCTGGCCGTAAACGGCAAGTCCCGCGTCTCTGCGGGATAGAGCCGCTCCAGCGTCGAGCCGATCATTTCGACGGCGAGCCGCGTGCCTTCCCGCCACAGCGGCAGATGGCGGCCGGTCGGCCGCATCTGCTTGCGGATGACGAGGAAACATTCCGAGCCGCGTGGTGCAGCCGCGTCCAGAACGCCGATATCGGCAGCGATCCTGCGCTTCAGATCGTCGTCGACGACATCGGCCGTGTGGTTGCGGGCCAGAATGCGCGACCAATAGGTGATCGAAAGGAATATTGCCAGCGTCTGGCGGATCTGTCCCGGCCTGGTGACAATGGACCAGGTGGAGCCGAGAGGGCGTGCGGCGAGCGTAATGTCCCGGTAGCAGGCATCGACCTTTTGCGAGATGACGATGAGCTCCGGCTGGCTCTTCTTGTCCGATACGGCCGACAGCAGCTGCTTCAGGGTGTCGAACCACTTGGCGACCGCCGTATCGAGTGTCCCGCGCGTGCGCGCCGGCAGGACGAGGAAGGCGACCAGCGTTCCCGCGATCGCGCCGATGACCGTTTCCTCAAGTCGCAGTTTCAGGAGATCGAAGGTCAGGACACCCATCATGCCATAGACCAGGCAGAGCACGATCGAGATGAAGAAGGTCATCGTCGCATAGGAACTCTGCAGGAAGTAGAAGGCGAGGAAGACGCAGACGATCGAAACGGCAATGGCAATACCTATCTGGTGGGAAAGCAATGAGGCCAGCACCAGGCCGAAGGCGATGCCGAACAGCGTGCCGATCGAGCGCTGCAGCGCCTTGATAGCCGTGTCGCCGCGCGAATTGGTATTGCTGAAGACGAGGAAGGAGGCGAGCACCGCCCAGAACCAGCGCTCGCGCGACAGCGCCAGCCCGAGCGTCATGGCAATCGCCGCCGCCAGCGTGATCTGCAGGGCAGAACGCATCACCGGGTTCTTCAGCGAGAAATCGACTGCCGTGGGCGTGCTGACCTCCTCGACAGAGGCGATCTCGGCAAAATCCGTCCCGCGCCCGGTATCGATCGTTTCGATGAGCTGCCGGCGCGCCGCTCCGAGCCAGAGCAGTGCCCGCGCCGTCTCGCCCTGCGGCTGGCCTTCCATATCGGCGACTGCCTTTTCCTGCGCAGACAACACTGCCTTGTCATCCTCGATGACGGCATGGACGAGTACAAAGGATGGCGCACTTTGATAGCTCAGCACGATGGCGCTTTCAGCCGCCAAATGCGCATCGAATAACCGGATCGCCAGTTCCGCGGCCGGAGCGGAAGCGCCATCGAAAACGCCGCCCGGCGGGCGCGGAATGAAGCTCTCGGCCATTAGCACCACTTCTTTCAGCCGGTCTTCCAACTGGCGCAGTTCCTGCCGATCGGCCTCATCGACCTTTCCATCCGCTGCAAGGGCAGCGAGCTTGAAGAGGATCTGATTGATGCGGCCCCGCACGCTCTCCAGTGAACGCAGCAGGTCACGCCGCCAGTTGTCGGGCAGAAGCACCGCCCTCACCCAATGGCTGACAAGCGCCGAGACAACGGGGCCGATCAGGACGACAGGCAATTCCCCGATCGTCGGGTGGAAATAGGAGCCCATGAAATAGGAGGTGAAAGCGAACATGCCGATCGCAAAGCCACGCGGGCCGTAAACGCGCGCCACCGAGGCGAGGAAAATCACCACGAGGAAGATGAAATCCGAGAGGACGCGATGCGATTCAAGCACGGCCGCAATGCCGACCACCAAGAGGCTCGCAAGACAGCCGAGCAGCCTTGTGATGAGCTGGCGCGTCGAGCCCTTGTCGCGCACGGCAACCCCGCCTTCGATCGACAGCACGATGCCGAGGCCAAAGGAGGCGATCGGCAGCGGCACGACAAGCATATGGATCAAAAGCAGGATCGCGAAGGACAGGACGATCGACAGCGTGACGCGCGAGCCCATGCGCAGGCGCGAAAGCGCCGGGTCGTTGGCGAGCAACCAGTCTCGGAATTCAAATCCGGAAATCACCCTTGCCAGTCCTCATGCGCACCTGACGCGACGACACCCGAGAGCGAGATATCGCCGCCCCGGCAAAAATCAAATCACATCCGGCATCGCCAGCATGGTGATCCCTGGGCGTCACCGGTCGGCGATCCCCAGCTTCATTCGCCATTGGCGATCTGCACCATGGCTTCCTTCAGCGAGATCGGCCCCTGCCCCTCCTCGCCCTGGATCATGATGTCGTCGATGACGGCTTTGCTGTTCTCGTCGATCACCTCGAAACGCACGGTCGTGAGGGCATCCTTGTCGGGTGTGCCATCCATGCAAGTCGCCGCCTTGAATTTGACGGTCACTTCGGTCGTGCCGTTTGCCGGCTGGCCGCTTTCGATGGAAAGATCCTGCAGCGGGCAGGCATCCTGGCCGTTGACGATCACGTCGTAATCGAAGGGGGAGATGCCGTCTTCGTCGGCTGCCGGGTTCTGCGCGGCAGCCTTGTATTTGTCCCCAAAGTCCTTGCTGTAGAGCCGGTTCAGCGTGGCCTCGTCGAAAATATCGATCCAGTCGCTGCTGTCGCCCGCCCAGTTCTTCTGCGTGTCCTTCATGATCTCCTGGACCGGCGCGGTCGCGTCGGCGGCGGCCGAAACGCGCGGCAGGACAGACAGCGCGGCAATGAGGCCGGCGAACAGAACGGCGATCTTTTTCATGGCAAAATGTCCGGGACTCGGGGGCTTCTGTCGGCGAGACTAGCCATTTTCCCGCACTTGGCAATGGCGGCAAAAACGCATTTCCGCGGCCGTTATACTTTGCCTTCCCGGCTCACAATGCTATAGCGCTCCGGACCACATCACCCACCCGGGGACAGCCGTCCCTTTCCTAAGCTTACGAGGCAGATACATGAAGAAGATCAAGGTCGCCAATCCCGTCGCCGATCTCGACGGCGATGAAATGACTCGCATCATTTGGCAGCTCATCAAGGATAAGCTGATCCATCCGTATCTCGACCTCGACATCGATTACTTCGACCTCTCTGTCGAAAACCGCGACGCCACCAACGACCAGGTGACCGTCGACGCCGCCAACGCCATCAAGAAGTACGGCGTCGGCATCAAGTGCGCGACGATCACGCCGGACGAAGCGCGCGTCAAGGAATTCAACCTCAAGGAAATGTGGAAGAGCCCGAACGGCACGATCCGCAACATCCTCGGCGGTGTCATCTTCCGCGAGCCGATCATCTGCCGCAACGTTCCCCGCCTCGTTCCGGGCTGGACACAGCCGATCGTCGTCGGCCGTCACGCTTTCGGCGACCAGTACCGCGCAACCGACTTCAAGTTCCCCGGCAAGGGCAAGCTGACGATCAAGTTCGTCGGCGAAGATGGCACCGTCATCGAGAAGGAAGTCTTCAACGCACCGGGCGCCGGCGTCGCCATGGCCATGTACAACCTCGACGAGTCGATCCGCGAATTCGCCCGCGCCTCGATGATGTATGGCCTGATGCGCAAGTGGCCGGTCTACCTGTCGACCAAGAACACCATCCTCAAGGCCTATGACGGCCGCTTCAAGGACATCTTCGAAGAAGTCTTCGAAGCTGAATTCAAGGATCAGTTCAAGGAAGCCGGCATCACCTACGAACACCGCCTGATCGACGACATGGTCGCTTCCGCGCTGAAGTGGTCCGGCGGTTACGTCTGGGCCTGCAAGAACTATGACGGCGACGTCCAGTCCGACACGGTCGCCCAGGGCTTCGGCTCGCTCGGCCTGATGACCTCGGTCCTGCTGACGCCCGATGGCAAGACGGTTGAAGCCGAAGCCGCGCACGGCACGGTTACCCGCCACTACCGCCAGCACCAGAAGGGCCAGGAAACCTCGACGAACTCGATCGCTTCGATCTTCGCCTGGACCCGTGGCCTCGCTCACCGCGCCAAGCTCGACGACAATGCCGAACTGGCCAAGTTCGCCGCCACGCTCGAAAAGGTCTGCGTCGACACCGTCGAAGCCGGCTTCATGACCAAGGATCTGGCGCTGCTCATCGGCCCGGATCAGCCGTGGCTCTCCACCACCGCATTCCTCGACAAGATCGACCAGAACCTGCAGGCCGCGATGGCCTGAGCCCTGCTCGGTTGAACGATCGGAAAACCCGGCCTCTGCGCCGGGTTTTTTGTTGTCTGCCAGGTGTCGGCCTTGGCATCTAAATTAGCAGATGCTTTAAGAATTAAGCCTCGCGTAAGTTGCAATGGCTATCAATTCGCTCGCCTAGGCATGGAGGTTCTGATGGCCAAGAAGAGTTTTGTCCCCGAATTCCTGCAACTTGTAAGGCTCCTTGCGCGACGCGAGGGGCAGGATATGATTGTTTTTTATCTTGATCTTGCTTTGCTTGAGACCCAGACCCAGCACTACAATCAGCGTTGGCGATTGCCTTCCGGTCAGACTGCCGCCGGTGACGCACCGACATCGACCGAGATCATCCGCCGTGCTGCTCTGAAGACGCCGCCTGCACCAAAGGTTGAAATCTCCCGCGCCAATGCTACGAAAAGAGCATGGGAAAGAGGAGAACAGGATGACCGAGGAAATCACCTTCTACACCAACCCGATGTCGCGCGGCCGGATAGCGCGGTGGATGCTGGAAGAAACCGGCGTACCCTATCGTACCGAAATCCTGACATTCGGCGGGACGATGAAGGAGCCGGACTATCTGTCCGTCAACCCGATGGGTAAGGTGCCGGCCATCCGTCACAGGACGACGATCGTGACGGAATGCGCGGCGATCTGTGCGTATCTTGCGGACACGTTTCCGCAGGCAGGGCTCGGCCCGCAGCCCGATGAACGGGCCGATTATTACCGCTGGATGTTTTTCGCCGCCGGGCCGCTGGAAGCTTCCGTCACGCTGAAAGCGCTCGGCTTCGAAATCCCGCAGGAGCGGCTGCGCATGGCTGGCTGCGGTTCCTTCGGCGATGTCATGGGTACGCTGGAAAAGGCGGTTTCGGCCGCCTCTCCCTATATCGCCGGCAAGCGCTTCACGGCGGCCGATGTCTATGTCGGCTCGCATGTCGGGTGGGGCCTTGCCTTCGGTAGCATCGAGAAGCGCCAGGTTTTCGTCGACTATTTCGGCCGCCTTGCCGAACGCGATGCCTATAAGCGGGCAACCGCGCTGGATGACGAGGCGGCGAAAGCCATGCAGGCGGCCTGAAAGCAATTCCAGCAAAACTGTGCAGCGGTTTTGCGTCCGGAATTGCGTAGGAAAAAAGCCAAATCAGGCGAGAGGCATATAGATATCAGTCCGTAGCTCGGTCGGCGCGACTTCGCGCGGATTGTTGAGATACTCCTCGAACATGACCTTGTCCCGGATCTGTCGACCCGAGGCTGGCAGCCACTGGGCGTAAAGCCACTGATAGGCCTTGTGCATATCGGCATAAGGCCCCTTGTGGTGCAGGACGGCGTAGTCACCGCCTTCCACCATGCGCCGCTCCAGCGGGGTGTTTGCCGTCGTGTCTTCACCTGCCGTGACACAGGCGACGGAGCGCAGCTTCTCGGCCTGCACGAGATCGGGATCATCGAGATAGACGCCGATCATTCGCATCTCGGGTTTTGCGAGCCCGCGGGCATAGAGCGTGCCGAACAGCGTCTCGAAGGCCTTGCCGATCTCCATATAGGAGCCGGTATGGGGAACGCCGACCAATTCGAGCGGCGGGATGGTTTTCAGGCTTACGTCAAACATGGCAGGTGCCTTTCCGGAGGTTGAGGGTTCGAAGACTGTATGGCTTCCCTCTTTCCGATAGCGTGCCGGCGGTATTCCATAGACCGCCTTGAAGATGCGGTTGAAGGATTGGAGATTGGGATAGCCTGATCGCTTCGCAATCTCGCTGACATCAAGGTCCGTGCGGACGATATCGCCCGCCGCGCGATGCAGCCGCAGCCGCTTGACGGTCGCCGCCAGCGTCTCGCCATAAATCGCCCGGTAGATCCTGTGCCAGTGATAGCTCGACAGGCAGGCGATCTCGGCCAGCCGCTCCATATCCAGATCCTCGTCCAGATGGTCGTGGATATAGGACGAAACCCGTCTCAGACGGTTCTCGTAAAGCGCCCAGGCCGTTTCACCCACCATGTCAAACCCTTTGCTGTTCGATCGGCCATAACAAAGCATAACCCGATTTGACAAATCCTGCGGACTTGAACCTTCGGCGTATCCGGCGTAGAGCGGAATTCCGGCTCAAACCCATGAGGAAGACTGATGCCGGATTTTTCCACATTGATACTTTTCGCCGCCGCAGCGCTGGTGCTGACCGCCACGCCCGGCCCCGACATGCTGCTGATCGCCTCGCGCAGCATCAGCCAGGGACGCGCCGCCGGATTTCTGACCTATGCGGGCATCGCGCTCGGCACCTACTGCCACGCCCTTGCAGCAGCTTTCGGGCTTTCCCAACTCTTCATGACCGTACCTGCCGCCTTTGAAGCCGTACGCTGGGCCGGCTGCTGCTATCTGCTTTATCTCGCCTACAAGACCATCCGTTCGGAAGGCACAGCCTTTGCGCCGGCTTCGACTCTGAAGCGCCTGTCGGGCAGGCGCATCTTCTTCGCTGGCCTTGCAACCAACCTGCTCAATCCGAAAATGGCGCTCTTCGTCATCGCGCTATTTCCGCAATTCGTGAACGCAGAGAGCGGCTTCATGACCGCGCAGATGCTGGTGCTTGCCAGCGTCCTGAACGGCATCGGCCTCGTCGTGAATGGTGCCGTCATTATCCTCGGAAGCCAGATCCGTTCACGGCTTGGCTCGATGTGCCGTTTGCCGAAGCTGCCGCAATATATGCTGGCAACTGTCTTTACCGGGCTCGCCTGCCGTCTCGCGCTGCAGACCAGAAACTGACCGCCCTGCAGTCACCTGTCTAAGCACGCTCGCGGAAACAGAACCGGCTGCGAAATCCAGGATCTCGCAGCCGGTTCTGATGTCAAACTGTTGTCAGGCCAGTGATCAGCCGGCGAGCGCGACCGCAACGGCCTCGAGCGCCTCGTCGGCCTTGGCTCCGTCAGGGCCGCCGGCCTGGGCCATATCAGGACGGCCGCCGCCGCCCTTGCCGCCGAGCGCGGCGGATGCGACGCGCACCAGATCGACTGCACTGAAGCGGCCGACGAGATCGGGTGTCACGGCGACGACCGCACTGGCCTTGCCATCTTCGGAAACGCCGATCAGCGTCACCACGCCGGAGCCGATGCTGGCCTTGCCGTCATCGGCGAGGCCCTTGAGATCCTTCGGGTCGACGCCGGCTATGGCCTTGCCGAGGAACTTGATGCCGGCAATCTCGCGCACGGCATCGGCAGAGCCACCCTGCCCGCCGCCCATGGCGAGCTTGCGCTTGGCATCGGCCAGTTCCTTTTCCAGCTTGCGACGCTCATCGATCAGCGCCTCGACGCGCGTCAGCACTTCTGAAGGCTGCACCTTCAGCGATGCGGCGAGCGTCTTCACGCGGTCGTCCTGCTCGGCGAGATATTCGCGAGCCGATTCACCGGTCACCGCTTCGATACGGCGGACACCGGCACCGACGGCGCTTTCGCCGAGGATACGAATGAGGCCGATCTGGCCGGTCGCCGACACATGCGTGCCGCCACAGAGTTCGATCGAATAGGGCCTGTTGGCCTTGGCGCCATGCAGACCCGTGCCCATCGAAACGACACGCACTTCATCGCCGTATTTCTCGCCGAAGAGCGCCATCGCGCCTTCCTCGATTGCATCGTCGACGCTCATCAGGCGTGTCGTAACAGGCGCGTTCTGCAACACGATCTCGTTGGCCATCTCCTCGACAACCTTCAGCTCCTCTGCCGACATCGGCTTCGGATGCGAAACGTCGAAACGCAGGCGCTCGGGCGCGACCAGCGAACCCTTCTGGGCGACATGGGTGCCGAGCACTTCGCGCAGAGCCTCATGCAGCAGGTGGGTCGCCGAGTGGTTGCCACGTAGCCGCGAACGGCGCGCATGATCGACCGTCAGCACGACCGCATCGCCGTCCTTGAACACGCCTTCGATGACCGTACCCAGATGTACGAAAAGGCCTTCGCCCCGCTTCTGCGTATCTGAAATCTCGATCTTGCCATGGTCGGACGAGATCACGCCGGTATCACCCATCTGGCCACCGGATTCACCGTAGAATGGTGTCTGGCTGACGACGATCTGCACCTTGTCGCCGGCCTTGGCCTCGGTCGCAACAGCGCCATCCTTGACGATCGCCTGCACCACGCCTTCAGCCGTTTCGGTGTCGTAGCCCAGGAATTCGGTCGCGCCGTGCTTTTCCTTGAGCTCGAACCAGACGGTCTCCGTCGCCTTCTCGCCGGAACCGGCCCAGTGCGAGCGTGCCTCTGCCTTCTGGCGCTGCATCGCATCGGTGAAGCCGGAAATGTCGACGCCGATCTCGCGGGCGCGCAGTGCATCCTGCGTCAGGTCGAGCGGGAAGCCATAGGTGTCGTAGAGCTTGAAGGCGGTCTCACCGTCAAGCATATCGCCCTTGGAAAGGTCCGTGGTCGCGTCGGAGAGAAGCGAGAGGCCGCGCTCCAGCGTCTTGCGGAAGCGGTTTTCTTCGAGCTTCAGTGTTTCGGAGATCAGCGGCTCGGCGCGCACCAGTTCCGGATAGGCGCGGCCCATCTCCTGCACCAGCGTCGGCAGCAGCTTGTACATCAGCGGCTCCTTGGCGCCGAGAAGCTGCGCATGGCGCATGGCGCGGCGCATGATGCGGCGCAGCACATAGCCGCGGCCTTCATTAGACGGCAGAACGCCATCGGCGATCAGGAAGGCCGAGGAGCGCAGATGGTCTGCGATGACCCGGTGGCTGGCACTGCCCTCAGCCTTGGCGCCCATCGTATCCTCGATGGTGGCGATCAATGTGCGGAACAGGTCGGTGTCGAACACGCTCTGGACACCCTGGAGAACGGCGGCCATGCGCTCCAGGCCCATGCCGGTGTCGATCGACGGACGCGGCAGCGGATTGCGAACGCCGGGCTCGGTCTGTTCGAACTGCATGAAGACGAGGTTCCAGAATTCCAGGAACCGGTCACCATCCTCTTCCGGCGAGCCGGGAGGGCCGCCCCAGACATTCTCGCCCTGGTCGATGAAGATTTCCGAGCATGGGCCGCAGGGGCCGGTATCGCCCATCTGCCAGAAATTGTCAGAGGTCGGGATGCGGATGATCTTGTCGTCGGAAAAACCGGCGATCTTCTTCCACAGCGTCGCGGCTTCCTCGTCTTCGGAATAGACGGTCACCAGCAGACGGTTCTTCGGAAGGTCGAAGCCTTCGGTGACGAGCTTCCAGGCAAGCTCGATCGCATTCTCCTTGAAATAGTCGCCGAAGGAGAAATTGCCGAGCATTTCGAAGAAGGTCAGATGGCGCGCGGTATAGCCGACATTGTCGAGGTCGTTATGCTTGCCGCCGGCGCGCACGCATTTCTGCGAAGTCGTTGCCGTCGAATAGGGACGCTTTTCGAGACCGGTGAAGACGTTCTTGAACTGCACCATGCCGGCATTCGTGAACATCAGCGTCGGGTCGTTGCGCGGCACGAGCGGGCTCGATGAAACGATCTCATGGCCGTTCTTCTTGAAGTAGTCGAGGAAGGTCGACCGGATATCGTTCACACCGCTCATTTCATGCCCTTCGATGCTGCCAGCAGGCAGGTAAAACCAAATTCATCGGCTTTTATCGTTCGACCTTGCCACTGTCCAGCGAACAAACAAAACCGGCCGCATTCTCGTGAAGGAATGCGGCCGGTACGAATGTGCTTCAGTGGTCAGGGCGAATTACATGTCGCCGGCATCACCTGCATCGTCGCCGGCGTCAGGGCCGCCATTCTGCAGGAAGCGGTCGGCAATCAGGCCGGCGTTCTGGCGCAATGCCGTTTCGATCTCGCGGGCGAGATCCGGATTGTCGCGCAGGAAAGTCTTGGCGTTTTCGCGGCCCTGGCCGAGGCGCTGGCTGTTATAGGAGAACCAGGCGCCCGATTTCTCGACGATGCCGGCCTTGACGCCGAGATCGACGAGTTCGCCGGTCTTGGAGACGCCTTCGCCATACATGATGTCGAATTCGACCTGCTTGAAGGGAGGCGCCATCTTGTTCTTGACGACCTTGACGCGCGTCTGGTTGCCGATCACCTCTTCGCGCTCCTTGACCTGGCCGATGCGGCGGATGTCGAGGCGAACGGAGGCGTAGAACTTCAGCGCGTTACCACCGGTCGTGGTTTCCGGCGAACCGAACATGACGCCGATCTTCATGCGGATCTGGTTGATGAAGATCACCATGGTATTCGACTTGGAGATCGAAGCCGTCAGCTTGCGCAGCGCCTGGCTCATCAGGCGAGCCTGAAGGCCCGGCAGGCTGTCGCCCATTTCACCTTCGATTTCGGCGCGCGGCGTCAGTGCGGCGACCGAGTCGACGACGAGGACGTCGATGGCGCCGGAACGCACCAGCGTATCGGTGATTTCAAGCGCCTGCTCGCCTGTGTCCGGCTGGGAGATCAGGAGGTTCTGCAGATCGACGCCAAGCTTGCGGGCATAGACCGGATCGAGAGCGTGTTCGGCGTCGACGAAGGCGCAGATGCCGCCCTTCTTCTGGGCTTCGGCAATGGTCTGCAGAGCGAGCGTCGTCTTACCAGAGCTTTCCGGACCGTAGATTTCGACGATGCGGCCCTTCGGCAGGCCGCCGATGCCGAGCGCGATATCGAGGCTGAGCGAACCCGTGGAAACTGTTTCGATCTCGACGATGCTCTCGTTCGAACCGAGTTTCATGATCGAGCCCTTGCCGAACGACCGCTCGATCTGTGAGAGTGCCGCTTCGAGCGCCTTGCTTTTGTCCACCGATTTGTCCTCTACGAGCCGCAATGAATTCTGAGACATTCGATCCACCTTTAGGTTATTGACGCTGCTCAAGCAATGTCGCCGCTGATGCGAAGTTTGTACCTGATTTGTTCTTATTTCGCAATGGGGTTGCAAATAATTGAAAGAAAAAGGTAAAACGGCCTGTGTTCTATTTTTGTTTTATCGATGCAAAGCAACGGCTTAATAAGCCACCGGGGCTGAATGCGGGTATTTCGGAGCCTATTCGATTCGCTTTGGGAGAGCAGAAATGAGTGGCAAGATTCTCGTTCTCGGTGGCGCCCATATCGATCGTCGCGGCCGCATTGCCGGCGAGACGGCGCCTGGTGCCAGCAACCCCGGAACATGGTTCGAGGAACCGGGCGGCGGCGGCTTCAATGCGGCGCGCAATCTGGCTCAACTCGGCTTCGACGTGACGATGATTTCGCCGCGCGGCGGCGATCCGATCGGCGAGACGGTGAGCGCGGCGGCCGACCTTGCGGGGATAGACGACCGCCCCTTCGTCTTCCTCGACCGCAAGACGCCGAGTTATACGGCGATCATCGAGAAGGACGGCAATCTGGTCATCGCGCTGGCGGATATGGAGCTCTATCGCTTCTTCGTGCCGAGAAGACTGTCGATCCGCTGGGTGCGCGATGCCTTCGCCGCTACCGATTTCATTCTCTTCGACGCCAACCTGCCGGAGGAAACGGCAGCTGCGATCGTCGCAAGGGCAAAGGCGCTCGGCAAGCCGGTGGCGGCCATCGCCATCTCGCCGGCCAAGGTGGTGCGCCTCCTGCCCTGCCTCGACGGCATCGACTATCTCTTCCTCAACGAGGCCGAGGCTGCAGCCCTTGTCGGCCACCGGCCGGAGGATGCTGCCGCTTGGCCGTCCCTGCTCGGTGACATCGGCGTCAGCGGCGCGGTCGTCACCCGCGGCCAGCGCGAGCTCGTCGCCTTCAATGACCATCGTGCGCTCGTCCTACAGCCGCCGATCTCGGAGACAGTGGCCGATGTCACCGGCGCCGGAGATTCTCTGGCAGCCGGCACGCTCTCGGCCCTCATGCGTGGCCTGCCGCTGGAAGAAGCGGTGCGCCATGGCACGGCTGCAGCCGCCCTTACTGTCCAGTCACGGCACGCCGTGAACGAAAATCTCTCGCCGGATCTTATCCGCGACATGCTTTCGCTTGTCCCGGCGGCGAGAATTCTGCAATGAAGCGGCACCATCGATAAAGGGACACCGATCATGACCAAACCCATTTCGCCCCTGCTGCCGATCTCCTATTCGAAGGAAGTGGCCGCCGCCAAGCAGCGCGGCGCCCCGATCGTGGCGCTCGAATCGACCATCATCACGCATGGCATGCCCTACCCCGGCAATATCGAGATGGCGCGCAGCGTCGAATCGATCATCCGCGATCAGGGTGCGGTTCCCGCCACCATCGCTGTCATCCACGGCACACTTCATATTGGCCTTGAGGCCGCTGAGCTCGAGCAACTCGCCCAGGCGAAGGATGTCTTGAAGGTGTCGCGCGCCGATCTCGCCTTCGCCATCGCCGAGCGCCGCACGGGTGCGACGACGGTTGCCGCGACGATGATTGCGGCAGCGCGGGCCGGCATCAAGGTCTTTGCGACAGGCGGCATCGGCGGCGTCCATCGCGGTGCTGAAGAAACCTTCGATATCTCGGCTGATCTCGAAGAACTGGCCCGCACCGGCGTCATCGTCGTTTGCGCCGGCGCAAAGGCGATCCTCGATATTCCGAAGACGCTGGAAGTGCTGGAAACGCGCGGCGTACCTGTCGTGACCTATGAGAGCGATGAATTCCCGGCCTTCTGGTCGCGCGCCTCGGGCATCCGCAGTCCGCTCACCCTGAACAGCCCGGCCGCGATCGCCAATTTCCAGACCACCCGCGAACAGCTCGGCATCGACGGCGGCATGCTGATCGCCAATCCGGTTCCGGAAGCCGACGAAATCGCCCGCGAGGAAATGGAAATCTACATCGAGCGCGCCCTCGACAGCGCCGAACGCGACGAAGTCACCGGCAAGGCGGTAACACCTTACCTGCTGAGCACGATCTTCGACCTGACGGACGGGCAGAGCTTGAAGACGAATATCGCGCTGGTGGAGAACAATGCGCGACTTGCGGCTGAGATTGCCGTGGCGCTTGGAGAATAAGGATTGATGGGGCGGGCTAGACCCGCCCCGTTCCTGTAGACGTGTCGTGCCGGGGGACACCCCCCGCAAAAGCTTTAGCTATCCAGCGTTTCCTTCACTGCCACCGCCAGCTGCTTCAGCGAAAACGGCTTCGGCAGAAATCCGAACTTGGCCTCCGGCGGCAGGTTGCGGGCGAACGCATCCTCGGCATAGCCGGAAACGAAGATGAACTTCATATCCGGATATTTCTTGCGCAACTCGCGCAGCAGCGAAGGCCCGTCCATTTCCGGCATCACGACGTCGGAGACGACGATGTCGACCTTGCCTTCCAGCTCTTCCATGATTTCGAGGGCTTCGACGCCGGACCCAGCCTCGTGGACCGTATAGCCGCGCGTCTCCAGCATGCGCTTGCCGCCACGGCGCACCGCTTCCTCATCTTCCACGAGCAGGATGACAGCCGAGCCGGTCAGGTCTTCCGGCTGCTGGGGCTGGACCAGTTCGACAATCTGTGCGCCGCCGGCTGCTACTGCCTGATCAGCGGCTTCCCCTTCGGCCGCAACTGCCGGCTCGACGATATGGCGCGGCAGGAAGATGCGGAAGGTCGTGCCTTTGCCGACTTCCGATTCCGGCTGAATATAACCGCCGGACTGCTTGACGATGCCATAGACCATGGCAAGGCCGAGACCGGTGCCTTTGCCCACATCCTTGGTCGTGAAGAACGGCTCGAAGATCTTGTCCATGATCTCGGGCGCAATGCCGGTGCCTGTATCGGTCACCTCGATCAGTACCATGTCTTCATGCGGCATGTAGGAATAGTTGAAGGCGGCGACCTCTGTAGCTGGCAGATTGCGGGTCCGCAGCGTCAGCGTGCCTCCATTGGGCATGGCGTCGCGGGCATTGACGCTGAGGTTGATCAGCACCTGCTCGAATTGCGAAAGATCGGTTTTGACCGGCCAGAGATCGCGGCCATATTCCACGTCGAGCTTGACGTTGGTGCCTGAAATCAGCCGGTCGACCAGCATGCGCAGGTCGCCGACGACATCAGTCAGGTTCAGCACCGTCGGCCGCATCGTCTGCTTGCGCGAGAAGGCGAGAAGCTGGCGCACCAGCACCGCCGCGCGGTTGGCGTTGCGCTTGATTTCTATAAGGTCGGCGAAGCTCGCATCGGCAGGCCGCGCCTGCAAGAGCAGGTGGTCGGAGGACAGCAGGATTGCCGTCAGCACATTGTTGAAGTCGTGCGCGATGCCGCCGGCGAGCGTGCCGACCGCATTCATTTTCTGCGTCTGCGCCATCTGCGCTTCCAGCGCCTTCTGCTCGGTCACCTCGACCGCGTAGACGATGGCCGCCTCCTCGGGTGCCTCGTCGCTCTGGTCGATGACGGCATTCACATAGAAGCGGAAGAAGCGCGCATCATCGGTCGGCGTGCGGGAATCGATCGGCGCGATATCGCCCTGCCGGTCCTTGGCGGCGGCGAGTGCCGCGGCAAGCTGCGGCCGGTCGCTTTCCTGCACGATCGTTTCCATCAACGCGCCGCGCTCCAGATCGTCACGCGAGACGATATTGGAGAAGAGCTTCAGGAAGGGCGCATTGGTGCGCAGGATCTTGCCATCGCCATTGACGGAGGCAATCGCCATCGGCGTGTTGTTGAAGAAGCGCGTAAAGCGCATGGCAGCCGCAGAAGCAGATTGTCCGTTCTCGCCGTCCTTGTCGCGCGTCAGCACGATCGTGCGGCTTTCACCGGGCGCCCCGTCGCGCATGGAGGTGACGCGGTGGATGATCTGCACCGGCAGGCTCTGGCCGTTCGTTTTGCGCAGGTCGAGTTCGAGCGTCACGGTCTTCTTGAAGCCCGGCTCGGCCTGCACGGACTGGATCAGCGCCAGCCCCTCGCCCGCCACCAGATCGCCGATGTTCATCGAGCCCGGCATGAATTTGGTGAGGTCGAGGCCCAGCCATTCGGCAAGCGTCGCATTCAGATAGAAGATCTCGCCCTTGCGTCCGGCGGAGAAGAAGCCTGCCGGAGCGTGGTCGAGATAATCGATCGCGTTCTGCAATTCCTTGAAGAAGCGCTCCTGATCCTCGCGCTCGGCGGTGATATCGGTGATCTGCCAGATCTGCAGCGGCTTGCCGTCGCCCTCTTCCGGCGACAAGAGCCGAGCTTTCAGGCGGTACCAATGGGCGCCGGCGCTGCTTCCGGGGCCGACGGCGCGCAGCAGGCGGAATTCCTCGCGGCCTTCGCGGCCTTCCCGCAGGCCGTTCACCAGCCGGTAGAGCGCCTCGTTCGATTCGCGGTGGCGCGACAGCAGCGTCTCCAGCGTCTGCACCTCGGTCGCCTTGCGGGCGCCCGTCAGCGCCCCATAGGCGGCGTTGGCATAGACGATGCGGCCCTTGTCGTCGGTGATCAGCGATCCATCGGGGTGGCTGTTCAAAAAGGCGCGCGCCAAGCTGTCGGACTGGCGCTGCGGCATCACCTCGATAAAGCCGATGACCGAGGATACCAGAAAGAAGATGCCGACCATGGCGAGCACGCCGAGACAGCCGAGCACCAGCTCGTTGCCGAGCGAATCCTTGAAGAAGACAAAGGCCGCGGCCGCCGCAATCAGCACGATCGCCAGCAGGATGATGCGTATTGCCGTGCCAGAACGCCCCCCACGATCCACAAGCGGCGCGTTATAGTCGTCGACCTGACGCGATTTCGTCATTTATTCCTCGCATGAGCCCTTCCGGCTGCGTGCGTACACCGATACGCAGCAGGAATCAGGCAGTCTATCCCTTCTTATCAACTTGCTGCGCCCTCAAAAACAGCAGGCTTTCATCAGACTGCTTGAATTCACAGGCAAACGCGCCAGTTTGCCCCTGACCCCGTTCTATCAAATAGGTTGCACAACACGAAATCGCGTTCGGCGGCGACTGGACAGACCCGCCAGCTCTTGCCTAAGGAGCGGAAAAGTCGTCTGTTGTGCCATAATGCGAAATGGAGTGAGTGCCTATGTTCGATGATGTTGTAGGAGCTTACGGTAGCCGCTTCCTGCTTGCAGCCGGCGGTGTCGGTATTGCCCTCATCCTGCTCATCGCCATCCTGTGGTTCATGCGCAACCGCGCGCCCTCGCCCTTCGTCCGTGGCGGCCGCAACCGCCAGCCGCGCCTTCAGGTTCTCGATGCCGCCGCTGTCGATGCTCGCCGCCGCCTGGTGCTCGTGCGCCGCGACAATGTCGAACATCTCGTCATGATCGGCGGCCCCACTGATATCGTCATCGAAAGCCGCATCCTGCCGGAACCCGAAGTCGAAACGGCTGCCGAGTTCCGCCCGCAGCCGGTCGAGGAACGCCCAGTCGTCCAGGAGCGGGCCGTCATCCAGCCGCGCCGCGAACCGCAGCAGCCGGTCGCCGCTTCCGTCGCGCCGGCTGTTGCTGCAAGCGCCGAACCCGATTTCGAAACCTATACACCGGCGCCGACACCTGCACCTGTCGTCATCGCCCCCCCAGTCATCGCCCCGCCGGCCGAGCCCATCCGCCAGCGGCCCGAACCCCTGGTCGCTCCGGCCGTTGCCCCGCCCATGTCCGCTCAGCAAATGTCCGCTCAGCAAACGCCGGGCCAGCCGATGTCCAGCCAGCCGGAACGTTCCGCTCCGCAGATGTCGGCTCCGCCCCTCACAGCCGAGCGTGACGGTCTGCAGCGCCCGCCACAGGTTCAGCCGCGCCAGCCCGAACGTCCCGTTCCGCAGCCGATGCCGGATGCGGCCAACGCCGCCGATATCCTCGATGCAGCCCGCCAGCGCGTGCTGCCGCAACAGCGCATCGAACCGGAGGTTTCCACGCCGCCCGTTTCGCGCGGTGCACCGGTCGCAACGGAAGACGGCGGCGCGCAATCGGCCGCCATCCGCCGGGATTTCCAGCGCGTCCTTGATGAGGAAATAACCGGTAATGTCGCCGCAGATCGCGTGGCTCCCGCGCCCAATGCGCAGCAGGCGCGCCCTGCCCAGCAGCCCAGCTCGCCTCAGCCTGGATCAATGCCGCGCCGCGACCCCGAAATGGCACCGATCACGGGCGCTGATGCAGCACTTCAAAAGGAAGTTGCCCGCATCTTCGGCGAAATGAGCGTCAACCGAGACAAGTAAAGCCGCGGCCTGGGGCCTCGGAGCGAAGAGCGCCAAAACCAAAAAGGCACCGCGATCGTCTCGCGGTGCCTTTATTCTTTGCCGGTCTTGAAACGATTATTCGTCCCGGTAAACCTTTTCGCGGCGCTCGTGGCGTTCCTGCGCCTCGATCGACAGCGTGGCGATCGGGCGGGCGTCGAGACGCTTGAGGCCGATCGGTTCGCCGGTTTCCTCACAATAGCCGTAGGTGCCATCTTCAATGCGCTGCAGCGCTGCGTCGATCTTGGAGATCAGCTTTCTCTGACGGTCACGGGCGCGAAGTTCGATAGCCCGGTCGGTTTCAGAGGATGCACGGTCTGCGAGGTCAGGATGGTTTGCGCTTTCTTCTGCCAGATGGTCGAGAGTTTCGCGCGCTTCTCTAAGGATGTCGTTTCTCCACGCGACCAGTTTGCCTCTGAAGTAAGCCCGCTGGTTCGTGTTCATGAACTCCTCGTCTTCCGAGGGAGCATAATTGCTAAGATCGATCTTCTCACTCAACGCGATTCTCCTGAAGAACATCTCATCTGGCCGGCTGTATATCCCAAGCGCTAGCCGTGATTCAAGCCAAAATAGACAGGTAAACAGATTTTTAAATCTGTCACAAATTTTAGCTAACAGTCTATTTTCCCATCATTATTCCGAACAGAAATTTTTGCTTCGCCTTCAAAATGCCGTGTTGGGACCGTGCTTTTGCGCCGTTGGAGCCTTCGGACGGTTGACGTTGCCGGATCGCAACCGCTACTGAAAAGGCTCCGTTAGAAGCTGGATTTGCCCATGGCCGCCCTCCTGCCTCCGCCCAACCGGATCTATCTCCTTCGTCATGCCGAAGCCGCGTGGGCCGAGCCCGGACAGCGCGATTTCGACCGCCCGCTGAACCAGAAGGGTTTCGGCGATGCCGAGATCGTCGCCGACCGCGCCGCCGACAAGGGCTACCGTCCGGACGTCCTGATCAGCTCGACCGCGCTTCGCTGCCGTGATACCGCCGAGGCCGTGCATCGCGCCATGGGCGAAACGCTCGACATGCGCTTCGTCGACACGCTCTACAACGCCTCGGTCGATACATATCTCGAAATCATCGATGCGCAGGATGCGGGCACCGTCATGCTCGTCGGCCACAACCCGACCATGGAGCAAGCCCTGCAGGCGCTGATCGGCCAAGAGGCGATGGTCGCCGCGTTGCCGACCGGCTTCCCGACCGCAGGTCTTGCCGTCATCGATCACGATGCGTCGGCCTCTATCTGGCGACTGGTCGATTTCGTTATCGATTAGAGCTTTTCGCGCCGCTTCTTTTTCAGGCAGCGGCCCTTCCCTATATTGCAGGCAGTGCCATCAGGGATTCCGATTTGCCGCCACGCCTGACATCCTTTGCCGACGATGCGCTGATCGCGCTGGACAATCTTGCAGACCGCGCCAGCGGTCTGGTCAATCCGACCATCCGGCTCGGCGTCACCGGACTTTCCCGTTCCGGCAAGACGGTCTTCATCTCCTCGCTGGTCCACAATCTCCTGCACGGTGGCCGCCTGCCGCTGTTCGAAGCGGTGCAGTCCGGTCGTGTTTCGGCTGTGCGTCTGGAGCCGCAGCCCGATGATGCAGTGCCGCGCTTCCAGTACGAGGATCATATCCGCGCGCTGGTGAAGGAGCGCATCTGGCCGGATTCCACCCGCGCGATTTCCGAGCTGCGCATCACGCTCGATTATCAAAGCGCCAGTTCCTGGACGCGCATGTTCTCGCCCGGCCGGCTGTCGATCGATATCGTCGATTATCCCGGCGAATGGCTGCTCGACCTGCCACTGCTCGGCAAGGACTTCCGTACCTTCAGCGAGGAAACGATCGCACTTGCCGCAACCGGCATCCGCGCCGAACTGTCGAGCGGCTGGCTGGCCTTGACGAAGGCGACAGACATTACCGCCTCGGCAGATGAAATGGTGGCCCGCGACCTCGCAACCAGCTTTGCCGACTACCTGAAGGCCTGCAAGGCCGACGAGCGCTCGCTTTCCACCCTGCCGCCCGGCCGCTTCCTGTTGCCCGGCGATCTCGATGGGTCGCCTGCCCTTACCTTCGCCCCGCTTGCCCTGCCCCCGGACGGAAAGCCGGAGCGAGGTTCCCTTTGGGCGATGATGGAGCGGCGCTACGAGGCCTATAAGTCCGTCGTCGTCAAACCCTTCTTCCGGGAGCATTTCGCAAGGCTCGACCGGCAGATCGTGCTGGTCGATGCGCTGCAGGCCATGAACCGCGGGCCCGAAGCCGTGCAGGATCTGGAGCGGGCGCTGACCGATGTGCTCGCCTGCTTCCGCCCCGGCAACAATTCCGTCCTCTCCTCGCTGCTCGGCCGTAGGATCGACCGCGTTCTGGTCGCCGCCACCAAGGCTGACCATCTGCACCACGAAAGCCACGACCGGCTGGATCGCCTGACGCGCCGTCTCGTCGACCGCGCCATCGACCGTATCGGCATGGCCGGCGCCGGCATCGATGTCATGGCGCTAGCCTCCGTGCGCGCCACGCGGGAGGCAACTGTGCGCCGCGACGGCAACGACCTGCCCGTCATCGTCGGAACACCCATCGCAGGCGAAAAGATTGCCGGCGAGATCTTCGACGGCGAGCGCAAGACGGCGATCTTCCCTGGCGATCTTCCGGAAAATCCCGAATCCCTGTTCGAGCGCATCGAGGCAGGCGACGCCTCGGTCGAGCTGCCCGACGTCAATGTCGTGCGCTTCCGCCCGCCACAGCTCGAGGAAACCGGCGGCGGTATCAAACTCTCCGTGCCGCATATCCGCCTCGACCGTGCCATGCAGTTCCTGTTCGGAGACCGCCTCGCATGAGCAAGCCGCCGATCGACCAGCCCAATCAGCCACGCCGCGCCCCCGCCGCCTTCACCTACGAGGAAGAGAACGCAGCGCCCGAAGCCCCGCGCGCCGAGCGCCGCAAGCCTGCGAGCTTCACGGGGGAGGTTGTGCTGACGCCTGACGAGGAAGATCCCTTCCTCAATCCGGAACAGGATCTGAGCCCGCTGCCGGTCGCAGCACCGCGCAAGCGCCGCACTTCGTTCGCCAGCATTGCCGCCGGCGCTTTCGGCATTCTTCTGTCGCTTGCCTTTGGCCTCTGGACCGATCGGTTGATCCGCGATCTCTTCAGTCGCGCCGACTGGCTGGGTTATACCGCGCTTGCTGTCCTGGCGATCGGCATCCTTGCCGTCATTGCTATCGTCATCCGGGAAACGGCGGGCATGATGCGGCTTGCCGCGGTGCAGATCATCAAGGCTGAAGCCGATGCCGCGATCGTTGAAACCCGGCCAGCGAAGGCTCGCGCGGTTATCGCTCGCCTGACGGGCCTTCTCGGCAACAAGCCCGAGACGGCAAAAGGTCGAGCCACGCTCAAGGAAACCGAGGGCGAGGTCATCGATCCCCCGCACTTGATTGCACTTGCCGAGCGCGAACTGCTCGCCCCGCTGGACCGGCGAGCCCGCGCGCTGATCGTCAACTCTGCAAAGCGCGTCTCGATCGTCACGGCCGTCAGCCCGCGCGCCATCGTCGACCTGCTCTATGTCCTCTATGAATCGGCGCGTCTCATCCGTGCCATGGCCGAGCTCTATGGCGGTCGTCCCGGCACGCTCGGCATGCTGAGATTGATGCGCGATGTACTCGCCCACCTCGCGGTGACCGGCTCGATTGCCGTCGGCGACAGCCTCGTGCAGCAGGTGCTGGGCCACGGGCTTGCCTCGAAGCTCTCGGCCCGACTCGGCGAAGGCGTCATCAACGGGCTGATGACGGCGCGCATCGGCATTGCCGCCATGGATCTCTGCCGTCCGCTGACGTTCCGGGCGTTGAAACGGCCGGGAATCGGCGATTTCATCGGTGACCTGACGCCCTCGATGACCGCGCGCAATGGTAATTCCTAAGCAAGACGCCAGATTTTGACATATTCATGCCTTTTTGCTTTGGACGCAAAAAATTCAAGCGGATTCAATGTGCTAAAGGCGCAACCTCAGAATCCTTGCCTTGCGAAAGCCCCTGTATTCCCACGCATTTCGGCGCCTCGGAAAGAAAGCATTAACCATTCTCCGGCAAAACTTCGTGCCAGTTCCCGAGTGGTGTTTGCCAAGGAAAATCCATGTACTCGCGCAAGTTTCTTTTTGTATGCGGCCTGGCCGCCGCGGCATTGTCTCCGGTGGCAGACGTCACGTCCAATGCCTCTGCGGCGACCCGCGACAAGGCCTTCTTCGAATCCGTCTCCGGTACCTGGAAGGGTCCGGGCGAAATCGTCGCCGGCAAGTACAAGGGCACGAAATTCACGTGCAATCTTGTCGGATCGCCGGCCGATGATTCCCCCGCCGGCATCAAGCTCGACGGTACCTGCCGCGTCGGCGTCTTCAAGCAGCCGATGAGCGCCGTCATCTCGCAGTCCGGTTCCACCTACAAGGGCAAGTTCCTGGACGGCGCTGAAGGCAAGGGCCTCGATATCGTCTCCGGCGCCGTCACCAACGACACCGTCGTCGTCGGCATCAATCGCTCAAAGCTGAACGGCGCGATGATTGCCCGCGTTCGCGACGACAAGACCATGAACGTCACCGTTTCGGTCAAGGTCGAAAGCCAGATGATCCCTGTCATCGGCTTGACCCTGACCCGCCAGGTCGATGAAATGGCTGTGGGCTCGATCGAGTGAGGAAGTTGCCGTAAGTCGCTGATTGCGAGTAAATTTTCCTGAGGCGGCGGTTTTCCGCCGCTTTTGCGTTTCAGGCGTGGGGAACCATGAGCATCGTCCCAGGTTGTGTGCGAACGAACAACGTGGAGATCGATCGTGCCCCTCAAAGCCGTTGCCCTCAATGCCACCCTGAAATCGAGCGGCGGTGAGCCCTCCTCAACCGACCGGATGCTGTCGCTCATTGCCGAGGCAATGCGCAAGGAAGACGTCGAGACCGAAACGATCCGCCTCGCCGATCACAACATCCTGCCCGGTGTCACCTCCGATGAGGGACCGGGCGATGCCTGGCCCGATATTCGCAAGACGATCCTCGACGCCGATATCCTCATCCTCGGCACGCCCATCTGGATGGGCCAGCCCTGCAGTGTCGCAAAGCGCGCCTTGGAACGCATGGATGCATTTCTGGAAGAAAAAGATGAGCAAGGCCGCATGATCTCTTACGGACGGGTCGCGGCCGTCGCCGTTGTTGGCAATGAGGACGGTGCCCATCATGTCTCGGCGGAACTCTATCAGGCGTTGAACGATGTCGGCTTCACTATCCCCGCCAATGCTGTGGCTTACTGGGTGGGCGAAGCCATGGGCAGCACCAATTTCGTCGATCTCGACGACGTGCCTGAAGTGGTCACGACGACGGTCGACATGCTGGCGCGCAACACGGCTCATCTGGCCGGGCTGCTCAAGGAGAAGCAGTATCCAGGCGAGGACGATAGCGGCGGCTGAATATTGGATCCGCCAAAAACACATGCGGCCGACAACATCCGAAGACATGAAAAAAGCCCGCTTTTGCGGGCTAATTTCGATTGTTTCAAAGGTTATCGGCTGTTTTTGTTGATCTGTTCGCCAGCCTTGACGTGATGTTCGTGTGAACCGCCTTGGTTTGCCACGATAGATTCTCCTTGAGGGATTTTGAGACAGCTTGACTGCCGTCTCGGTAAAAGAACCTCCCCGGCCCTTCATGGTCCTTACCTTAATATTTCGTGATTGCGTTGGGATCATTTCCGGCAGTGAGCAGTTCTACGACGGAGAAGAGGAGAATGTGATGAAGGCGCTCACTTGGCACGGCAAGCATGACATACGCTGCGAAAGCGTTCCCGATCCCGAGATCGAGGATGGCCGCGACGCGATTATCAAGGTCACGGCCTGTGCGATCTGCGGCTCCGATCTTCACCTCTTCAACGGCGTCATGCCCGACATGCACAGCGGCGATATCATGGGCCATGAGACGATGGGTGAGGTCGTCGCACTCGGCAAGGACAATAGCAATCTCAAGATCGGCGACCGCGTCGTCGTTCCCTTTACCATTTCCTGCGGCGAATGCTTCTTCTGCAAACGAGGCTTCTTTTCGGGCTGCGAACGCTCCAATCCCGATCCCGCCAAGGTCACAAAGATGTGGGGGAATTCCCCGGCCGGCCTGTTCGGCTATACGCATCT
>UEIF01000032.1 GCA_900468805.1 Hyphomicrobiales bacterium
TTGAAGATCTTCGAGAAATGGCCGGAATGCAGCACGAGCAGGCCCATGCCTTCCCACACCCGCTTGGCGACACGCTCGACGACTTCGTCGGAGACGGCGCCATGATCCTTATGGCCCCACCAGGTCAGGACATCGGTCTCGGCAAGCCGCGCTTCGCTCAACCCATGTTCGGGCTCCTGCAGGGTCGCGGTCGTCGCGGAAATCGCCGGGTCGGTGTTCAGCGCCTTGGCAATGGTCGTGTGCATGCCCTCAGGGTAGATGCCCCGGACGATCTCGTTGGTTGTCTCATGGATGTTCTCTCCCCAGACGACGGTGCGAATGGCCATGGCGGTGCTCCTCTAGAACCTTTGGATTTTGGGCAATCAGGAAGGCGGGATTCAAAGCGCTTTGGAGAACTGAACAGCCAAAGCGGTTTCTCCTCCGCATCAGAGGAAGACATAGACCTTTGTCGGCATTTTGACAAAGAGGATTTTTCCAGGCTTCGCGACCCGGAAAAACCCCCTTTCAGATCAATGGGAAATGGACTTGGAGAACAGGTTGACGACGACCACGCCCGAGATGATCAGGCCGAGGCCGATGATGGCGGGCGTATCCAGCCGCTGCTTGAAAAAGACAAGCCCGACGGTGGAAATCAGCACGATTCCCAAAGCGCTCCAAATCGCATAGGCGATTCCAACAGGAATATGCTTCAGCGTCAGCGACAGGCAGTAGAAGGCGGCCCCATAGCAGACGACCACAAGCGCCGTCGGCCCGAGGCGGGTGAACTGCTGGGAAAGCTGAAGTGCTGTCGTGCCGATAACTTCAAGCACGATGGCTGCAACGAGCAGCCCATAGACAGCAGCCGGGTTCATGGCGGTATTCCTTCGTAATCTACTTGTGGGTCAGCTCGATGAGGCGGGCGATCAGGTCTCGCCTCAGAGCATCGCTGATATCATGGCTTTCCAACGTATCTGCGAACCACAGACCGTCGGCGGCAAAACGGACGATCAGGGTGTCGAGCGCGGAGTCGGTGCCGATATATTCCTCGGCCCTCGCCGCCACCCATTGGCGCCATCGCAGGCGCAGCCGCGGTTCGGCAAGCAGTGCGATCGTCACCTGCGTCCAGCTTCGGGAATCGTCGGGACGATCCTTCAGCCCGGACACCGCCTGCAGATAGGCGCGCGAGAAACGTCCCTGCGGCAGCGGGTCGCCGCGCATCAACTCGTCTATATCGGCGTCGAACTTCTCCAGCAGGCTTTCGAACAGGGCATCCAGCAGCGCGTTCTTCGTCGGAAAGTGATGCAGCAGCCCGCCCTTGCTGACACCTGACGCGGCCGAGACCGCATCGAGCGTCACAGCGCTCATGCCACTCTCACCAGCAAGGCGCGCGGCGACCTCCAGCAACTGCTGGCGCACGAGCACGGGTTGTTTCTTGCGATGATGGGCGTTTGACATGGATTGATAAAGATACCGTCCGGACGGTTTTGTCAAGAAGAATCGGCTGCAGACCCTGCCTCGCAAAGGATTATGCGCGAAGTGACGCGGTGTTTTGATGACAGTTGCGATCCTTTTTGATCGGGTGCATCTAAGTATCGGACCGAAAAGCCTGAAACGGTTTTCGGTGGTCCGATGCTGGTATAAAACCCGGAGCGGCGCAGGGGATGCGTGCCACTCTTGGGGCGGGTATCAAAGGGATGGTTTCTTGTCGGAACAGGTGACGACTTTATATGAGGCGATCGGCGGCGATCCGGTCGTCCGGGCTCTGACCCATCGCTTCTACGAGCTGATGGATACGCTGCCGGAGGCGAAACACGTGCGCGCCGTGCATCCGCCAAGCCTCGAAGGCAGCGAAGAAAAATTCTACGAATATATGACCGGTTATCTCGGCGGCCCCCCGCTCTATACCGACAAGCGCGGCCATCCCCGTCTGCGCAGCCGCCATTTCGTCGCCGAGATCGGCCCTGTCGAACGCGACGAATGGCTGCTCTGCTTCCGCCAGGCTATGGACGAAACCATCGCCAGCCAGGCGCTGCGCGACCTCATCTGGACGCCGGTCGAACGGCTCGCCCATCACATGCAGAACAAGGAACAATCATGAGCCTGAACGCGCGTCTGGAGCCGGTGCTCTTCCTCTTCGCCGGCCTGTTCGGCCTTGCGGGCGTGGCTCTTGCCGCCCTTGCCGCCCATGGCGGCGGCGATGCGCATCTGGCCGCCTCGGCCTCCACCATGTGCCTTGCCCACGCCCCTGCCCTTCTGGCACTGGCGCTCGGTGCAGGCAAAATCAAAACCGCCTGGCTCGCCGGTTTGCTGATGATTGCGGGGACACTGCTATTTGCGGGCGATCTCGTCACCCTGCGCTTCACCGGCTCCGGTCTGTTCCCATACGCGGCTCCGACCGGCGGCTGGGCGATGATGCTGGGCTGGCTGGCGGTTTCGGCGAGTGCGTTCTGGCGGGTTCGGGACTAGCCCCTTCTCCCAACGGGGGAGAAGGTGCCCGGAGGGCGGATGAGGGGGCCACGGGTGCCATCCTCGCATCACGCCACAATCACTGTTCTCGCGACGATGCGATGAAAAAACTTGTCGAGCTTGTCTGACACTATCTCCCGTCGGTATCCGGAGCCCCCTCATCCGACCCTTCGGGCCACCTTCTCCCCCGTGGGGAGAAGGGGAAGTCGGCGAACGCCTTTCCGTATCGGAACCTAACCAACCGTCTTCGGTATCCGCCCAAATCGCAAGAGATTGCCATGCGGATCATGGATATAGAATTCCTCCATATTCCACGCCCGCACTTCCATATCCGTCAGGCGCGGCACACCCTTCGCATGATATTCCGCATGCAGCGCTGCAATGTGCCCGCCGCGCAGATAGACGGAGGTCTTTTCCGGCAGAGAGCGATCATCGGTCAGCCAGAAATGCAGCTCCATCTCATCGCGCCGGAGGATCAGATAGTCCGGCGCCTGATGCACGATTTTGGCAAAGCCGAGCTGATCGCGATAAAAGGATAGCGTCTCCCCAATATCGAGTGACGGCAGAACTGGCAGAACCTCGATGCGATCGGGATCGCCGCTCATATGCCATCCACGACGTTGAAGCCCTCAAACACCGGCGGGCCCTTGTACATCTCCCTGCGCTCGCCAGCATTGCGATGCGCAGCACGGAAATTCTCCGACTTCGTCCAGTTCAGAAAATCCTCTTCGCTGCGCCAGAGCGTGTGGGAGGAAAATAGCGTATAGTCCTCCTCCGCATTGGCCTTGCCGCGCAGCAGGCGGAATTCGACGAAACCCGGAACCTCCGAGAGGCTCGAGTCGCGGTTGCGCCAGACAGCCTCGAAATCACCCTCGGCGCCGGCTGCAACCTTGAAACGGTTCATCGCGATATACATCAAAAACTCCCTACGCCTTTTTCTTGTCCGCCCGCTCCGCATAAAGCGGAAAGGCGACGATATTATTGCCCTTGGCAGCATCCGCGCCAATGGGTTTTGCGGCCTCTTCACCGGGCATGCGCGCTTCCCAGGCGGGAAACAGCACCACGTTTGGATAGCTGCGCTGACGCGCGGCATTCTCAAGGAAAATCTCGTAGAGCTCCGGCACCAGGCCATCGCCGCCGTGAGCGGCAAGCTTATGCAGGCCGATCATCGTAAACCCGTCAGGGCGTTCTTCAGTCATCGGGAATTGTCTCGTTCGTTCATCGTCTGCAGCGCGCGTTCCAGGCTGGACTTGCTGCCATTGCGCAGCGGGATGAAGGCCTTGCTGAACTTCTTGCAGCCGGTCTTCACACGCAGGCAGGCATCATGGCTGATACAGTCGATGGGGCAGAAGACGCAGTCGACCGAGGGAAGCAATGTATCGATGCGCGAAACGGCTTCGCGAAGGCCGCCGTCATGATGGATGAGCTCGGCGCCGAAGTTGCTGGCGATCTGGCGAAGATGCGCCACCTGGCAATCACGACCGCCGACATAGAGGAAACTGCGGCCATCCAGCTTGGAGCGTCCGGAGGAAGACTCTTTCGTCTCCTGATCGGCTTGAACACGGATCTCCCGGTTCGCCCCCTTCTTCGCCTTTCGAGCCATTTACCACCCGTTCGCTCGTTGATCGTCACACGATTCCTGCGTGTGCGAACGGACCTTATTAAACTTGATTTTTAGAGTAAAGTATAAAGTTGATTATTTTTATCATATTTTATCGAGGGGTAACCTGTAGCGCAAAGTCGAACGTGTGCGAGGCTCCCCACCCCTCTGGCAGAGCAGGAAGGTTACATGAATTGAGCTTGTCAAGAATTGCGCTGTCTGTCTCTCCAAGGCCAGAGCCTTTGAGAGCGCGTGCAGAAGTGACGCTGCCATCAGCGGTAACGGCGACACGAACCTTCAACAATACGGCTTCACTACGATACCGCGAACTCAGCCTGTCTGCACAACGAGATAGCCTTGATTGAACCTTGCCCATATAATTTGCCGCGGATGCACCGCCAGCCCCATCCCTGCCGCCAGATGTGCGTGAGTTGTTGTCCGAGTTGGCATTAGCTTGACCGTCGCTTACGCCCCTGCGTGCTTCCTGCCTTGCCTCACCATCTGAACCCTTTGCCTCTTTGGGCGGCTTGCTTCTTTCCACCTGCTTCTTTTCTACCGGCTTTTCGAGCTTCGGCTTCGGCAAGGGCGTCACGACCTCCGCTGGAGGCTCTGGCTCAGGAGAAATCTCCGCCGTCTCCACAGGCGTGACCTCTTCTGGCTCCGATTGAATCGTAGAGGCCATTGGCGGCGTCGCAGATTCTATGGGGGTTTCCGGTGTTACAGGAGGTTGAGGCGCAACCGGTGTCTCTACGGCTTGTTCAGGGACCATTGTCGACATAGGTTGAGCGACGGAAGTTTCCGCAGGAGTTTCCGACACCAGAATCTCCGGCTCAACAGCGGCTACTGTCTCTGCCGATTGACGCGTAATTTCCTGTGCCGGCTGAACAGTCTCTAACGGCTCTGCATCCGTCGGCTGGATAGTTTCTGGCTGAACCGACTGCGGCTGCACCTTGGCCACTTCTACAGGCTGGAGCGTATCGGGCTCAACAGCTTCGGGAACAACCTCCTCTTGAATAGTGACGTCCGTCTCGCCGGCCGCGCTCTCATCGGCATCCGAACTGCCGAGCATAACGACGCTGATTGCTTCACCTGCTTCCAGCAGCGCCTCGTCCGAAGGCTTCGGGATAACAAAAAACAACGCGGCCGCCAGTGTCGCATGAAAGATCAGCGAGCAAATGCAAGTCAGCGCCACCCGTCGCCGCACCGGCTTCTTCTCATCTTCCTGCTTTTCCACCGCCGCATCCATCGGCAGCGGGGCGACGGAAGCGGCCGGTGCCGCTTCGGGATGATCGGGGAAGGAGGAGATCTGCGCGAAACGCGCATAATGAATAACCTGTTCGCCGGCCGGCTGACGCTGCGCATTGCGCAGATCGGAAAGCTCATGGCCGGGATGCATGCCGGGAGTGTTGTCGTTCAGGCTGGTGTCAGCGCCCTCCTCCTCGATGAGCACGTGTCTCGATCTGGACTTCGCTGAAATTGCCATTTGACGCCTCGGACAGCCTGGAACATGCGCCGGGTTTCCTCCCGGCCCGGTTTTAGCCTTGAACTCGTCTTAGCCTTCGAAGGGAACCGAAATCTGCGAACGGGTCACGAGACCCTTCATGCATTCACCGGCAGCCGGTCCGTCACAGACAGGCGTGTCGTTGATGAGGACGCGCGTGACCGTCTCGCACTTGACACCAGGCATATCGAACTGGCGCACGCGCTTCTTGCCCTGCGGCAGATCGCGGAAATCGAGCACGGTGATGCGGTCGACGGCATTCTTGTCGTTGAAGAAGGCGAGTTCGAAGGAGACCTTGTTGATCGGCGTCGCCAGATTGTTTTCGGCAACGAAGGTCATCATGCAGCCCTTCTGCGAGGGCGCCAGCGCATTTAGCTCAACATCCAGCTTGGAGACGGCAGTCGCATCCTGCGCATAGGCCTGCGCCACCCCCGAAATCGAAAACAGCACACCAGTCGCAAACGCAGCAAACCGACCCGTCATTATCGCCTCTCCATAGAGCAAATCGACCGCCGTCAAACGGCTCCAAAACAGCAGCATCAAAAACTTGACTGCTTTTGTCTTCAATTATTGCGTCTTTAAAAAACTATGAGTATGAGAGTCAAGATAAATGTCACCGGACCCGGGGTCTTGACCCCCGCAATCACGGAATAAGCCGACCGAAATGATGGTTGAAAAGCCAGATACCTTTAAGCTCGCACAGCTGCGCAACGAACCGGCAGTGGCCGAAATCCGTGTTCTCGAAAGCGGCGATCTTTTTGCCGGCACCAACGAGATCATGATTCGGCACGATGGCGTGATCTACCGCCTGAAGATCACCCGTCAGGGCAAACTCATTCTCAACAAGTAGCCTCAATAAGCAGGGTAGAACATGACCGACCAGACCAGACCGGCACCATCAGAAATCCGCGCATTCCGCGCTGAAAATCCGAAGATGCGCGAGCGCGACATTGCCGCGCAGCTCAAGATTTCCGAGGCGGCCCTCGTTGCCGCCGAAGTCGGCATCAGTGCTGTCAGGATCGATGCCAGCGCCGCAAAGCTCCTGGAGCGTGTCGCCGATCTCGGCGAAGTCATGGCGCTGTCGCGCAACGAAAGCGCAGTGCACGAGAAGATCGGCGTCTACGAAAACATCAAGGTCGGCGAGCACAACGCCATCGTGCTCGGCGAAAACATCGATCTGCGCGTCTTCCCGAGCCGCTGGGTCCACGCCTTTGCCGTCACCAAGAAGGATGGCGACGCCGAGCGCCTCAGCCTTCAGTATTTCGACAAGACCGGCAACGCCGTCCACAAGATCCATCTGCGCCCGGCATCAAACGTCGAAGCCTACCATCGGATCGTCGCCGAGTTGAAGCTCGAAGACCAGGGCCAGGAACTCGTCGAGGCAGAAGCATCTTCCGCTTCTGACGAGGACGGCAATGTCAGCCGCGAAGAGCTGCGCGATAACTGGAGCAAGATGACCGATACGCATGAATTCTTCGGCATGCTGAAGCGCCTGAAGATCGGCCGCCAGGCCGCCGTGCGCACCGTCGGCGACGACTATGCCTGGAAGCTCGACAATACGGCGACGGCCGACATGATGCATGCTTCCGTCAAATCAGGCCTGCCGATCATGTGCTTCGTTGCCAATAACGGCATCGTGCAGATCCATGCCGGCCCGATCTTCAACGTCCAGCCGATGGGTCCGTGGATCAACATCCTCGACGAGACCTTCCACCTGCATCTGCGCCAGGACCACATTGCCGAGACCTGGGCCGTGCGCAAGCCGACCAAGGATGGCCATGTCACCTCGCTCGAAGCCTATGACGCCGAAGGCAACATGATCATCCAGTTCTTCGGCAAGCGGAAGGAAGGCTCCGACGAGAGTGCCGAATGGCGTGAGATCATGGAAAACCTGCCGCGGGCAACGAGCGTCGCCGCATAAGGATCGCAACGATGAAGATGCGTAACAACCTGCGCCGGATCCGTCTCTGGGAACTGGCCTTGACGGCGGCCGTCATGGCCCTGCCGCTGATCCCGGGGGCACCCGCTGGCGAGAGCTATGCTTTCGTCCGCGCCGCGCATGCCGAGGACAAGAAGCTCGACACCTCGCGGCTGGTTTCGGTCGGCGGCGACGTCACCGAGGTTATCTACGCGCTCGGCGAGGAAAGCAGGCTGATCGCCCGCGATACGACGAGCACGTATCCGGAAGCCGCCTTGAAGCTGCCCGACGTCGGCTACATGCGCGCGCTTTCGCCGGAAGGCATTCTCGCCATGAACCCGACGGCGATCATCGCCGTCGATGGCTCAGGCCCGCAGGAAGCGCTGAACGTTCTGAAGAACGCCAGCGTGCCCTTCGAGACCGTTCCGAACGCCTATACGCGCGACGGCATCATCGCCAAGATCGATCGCGTCGGCACGCTCCTGAATGTTCAGGATAAGGCTAAGGCGCTTGAAGAAAAGGTCGGCGCCGATATCGACGCCGCCGTCACTGATGCCGGAAAGCGCCCCGAGGCGGAGCGCAAGCGCGTTCTTTTCGTCCTCAGCGCCCAGAACGGCCGCATCATGGCTTCGGGCACCGGCACCGCTGCTGACGGCATCATCAAGCTTGCCGGCGCCATCAACGCTGTCGGCGAATTCCCCGGCTACAAGCCGCTCACCGATGAGGCGATCATCAGCGCCAAGCCCGACGTGATCCTGATGATGAACCGCGGCGACGGTGCCGGCACCAAGAACGAGGATCTGCTCGCCCAGCCATCGATCGCGCTGACGCCGGCCGGCGAAAAAAAGGCGATCATCCGCATGGACGGCATGCATCTACTGGGCTTTGGCCCGCGCACGGCAAGCGCCGTTCGCGAGCTCAACACGGCGATCTACGGGGGCTGACGATGGCCGTTCCGGAAGCCATGATGGAAAACAGGCGATCATTCCCTGTGACATTCCGCAGAAGCAGGCAGGCGGGCGACAGAACCAACCTCGCCCTGCTGGGTATCACCTTTCTCATCTTGGCTTCCGTCTTCGCCCTGCTCTTTTCCGTCACGACAGGGGCATCGGACGCTTCCATTCTCGATGTCATGAGAAACATGACGGGCTCCGAAACGGCACTCAGCGCCCGTGACCGGATCATCATCTTCGATATCCGCCTGCCCCGCGCCATCCTCGGCTTCCTGATCGGCGGATCGCTCGCCGTCTCCGGCGCGGTCATGCAGGGCCTGTTCCGCAACCCGCTGGCCGATCCCGGCCTTGTCGGTGTCTCCTCCGGCGCGGCTCTCGGCGCTGTCGTCATGATCGTGCTCGGCGGTACGATCGCGGCACCGTTTTACCTTGCGCTCGGCATTTACGCCCTTCCGCTCGCAGCCTTCGGCGGCGGCCTCGCCACCACCCTGCTGCTCTACCGGGTCGCCACCAGCAACGGCCAGACCTCTGTCGCCACCATGCTGCTCGCCGGCATCGCGCTCGGGGCCTTGGCCGGCGCGCTGACGGGCGTGCTGATCTACATGGCAAACGACCAGCAGCTGCGCGATCTCACCTTCTGGGGCATGGGCTCGCTTGCCGGCGCCACCTGGGTCAAGATCGCTGCCGCCGGCCCCATCATCCTCCTGTCCTTCATCGCGCTCCCCTTCATGGCACGCGGCCTGAACGCCATCACGCTCGGCGAGGCCGCAGCCTTTCACATGGGCGTACCCGTCCAGCGGCTGAAGAATATCGCCATCGTCACCGTTGCCGCCGCAACCGGTGCTTCGGTTGCCGTCAGCGGCGGCATCGGTTTCGTCGGCATTGTCGTGCCGCATATCCTGCGCATGGTGATCGGCCCCGACCACCGCTTCCTGCTGCCGGCCTCCGCCCTGCTCGGAGGCTCGTTGCTGATTTTCGCGGATGTGCTCGCCCGCACCATCGTCGCACCGGCCGAACTGCCGATCGGTATCATCACGGCAGCCGTCGGCGGCCCGTTTTTCCTCTGGATCCTGTTGCGGCAGCGCTCGCGCCTTGCCCTTTGAGTTATGTCGATGATCGAAGTTTCCGACGTCAGCGTATCCCTTTCCGGCAAGACCATCGTGCGCGACGTCGCCTTCGCGGCAAACGCCGGTGAACTGACCGCGATTGCCGGCCCCAACGGCTCCGGCAAGACGACGACGATGAAAGCTGTTTCCGGCGAACTGATCTATAACGGCTCAGTTCGTCTGAACGGCGAAGAAGTGCGCACCCTCAAGCCATGGCAGCTCGCCATTATTCGCGGAGTCCTGCCGCAGGCAAGCGCCATTTCGTTCCCGTTCACGGTGCGCGAGATCGTCCGTATGGGCCTGACCTCGGGCCTCAACCTTCGCCCGGATCAGGCCGACGAGACCGCCGCCAAAGCCCTTGCCGCTGTCGATCTGACAGGCTTCGAAGCCCGTTTCTATCAGGAACTTTCAGGCGGCGAGCAGCAGCGCGTGCAGCTCGCTCGCGTTCTATGCCAGATCGCTGAACCTGTTGTCGACGGCAGGCCCTGCTGGCTGCTGCTCGACGAGCCCGTCTCCAGCCTCGACATCAGCCATCAGCTGACGATCATGAGGCTGGCGCGCAGTTTCTGCGAACGCGGCGGCGGCGTAATCGCGGTCATGCACGATTTGAACCTCACGGCACTCTTCGCCGACAGGATCGTGCTGATGAAATCCGGCCGGCTGGCGGCCGCCGGCAATGTGCGTGAGGTACTGACGGACGAAACCATGCAGTCCGTCTTCGGCTGCCCGTTGCGCGTCAATCAGGTCCCTGTCGATGGCACGCCTTTTGTGCTGGCGCACAGCGCGCTTCCCGCCAGCTGAGGAACCTTTCCGGCCCAACTGCGTTGTCCGCAATGATTTGGGTCAAAGCCGGGCGCTCTCTTCCGTGCCACTGATGGTGCTGACCCCGTATGAAACCGGGCGGCGCTTAGCCGCGCCCAGCTATGGAGACAATCATGGCCTATTCTTTCTTCCAGTCCAGCCGCAGCCGCCGTAACGGCGCTCTCCACAATCTCGAAGCTAGTGTCGAGGACCAGATCGAAGCCCTGCGCGAAGAGCTCGCCGAACTGACGCATGTTCTCGGCAAGACCTCCCGCCATCAGGGTGAAAAGCTCCGCTCGCAGGCATCCGCAAGCTACGAAGACATCCTCGGCCGCAGCGAGGACCTGCTGAAAGAGCTCCAGGAAAGTTACCTGCGCGGCGCCGGCGAAGTACGAAACACCGTGCGTCGTCACCCGCTGGCAACGGTCGGTGCCGCTGCCGCCTTCGGCCTGCTCGTCGCCATGCTCGCCCGCCGCTAGAGTATTTCCGCTTTTCTCTGAAAACGGAACTATTCTATCTGTTTGTTTTAGCGCAATTCCGGACGCAAAACCGCTACGCACTTTTGCTGGAATTGCTTTAGGAGGCTCGATGCTCTTCCCAATCCTGAGCCTGCTCGTCGGCACGAGCGTTCACCGCACGGTGGAACGCACCAAGCGCAACGGCATCTTCATCGCCGTTGCGTTGCTTTTTCTGCTGACCGCTTATGCGCTTGGCGTGACAGCAGGCGCCATCTGGCTGGCAGGCATTTACGGGCCGGTCGGCGCCTCGCTTTTCCTGGCGGCCTGCGCGCTGCTGATCGCGATCATCGTCTTCGTCATCATGGCGATCATGAATCGCCAGGAAGCCCGCCGCGCCCGCGAACGTCGCGCGGCGATGGAATCCCTGGCAACGGTCGGCATCGGCCTTATCCGCTCCCAGCCGCTACTGACGGCTGGTATCGTCGCCGCTCTTGTCGCGTCCAATCTGATCGGCCCGAAGCGGCACGACTAATCCATCATTTCTTTCAGGGTGATTGCCGCGAAAATATAGCGCGTCCAGGTTTTTGGGCGCGCTATCTATTTTGAAGCATCGCGTTGAAATCGGCCAGCCATCCTACCGCATAAAAAAGCCGGCGCCCGATAGGGCAGCCGGCCATCCTTCCTCCCAGGAAACACTTTGATCAGAAGGCAAAAGCCTTCGACGTCAACGGCGCCGATGTGGCATCGGGGCCGAAATCCGCCTCGCCTGATATCTGCAGGAGATCCTGTAGACGTTGGCGCGCACGGTTCACGCGGCTCTTGATGGTACCAACGGCGCAGCCGCAGATTTCCGCCGCTTCCTCATAAGAGAAGCCCGACGCGCCAACGAGAATGATCGCTTCGCGCTGGTCCGGTGGCAGCTGGTCCAGCGCCTTCTTGAAGTCCTGCAGGTCGAGCGCGCCGTATTGGGACGGGTGCGTCGCCATGGATTCGGTAAACAAACCATCACTGTCCTGCACCTCACGGCCGCTCTTGCGCATCTGGCTGTAAAGCTCGTTGCGCAGGATCGTGAAGAGCCAGGCCTTCATGTTGGTGCCCATCTCGAAATGGTCCTGCTTGGCCCAGGCTTTCATGATGGTGTCCTGGACCAGATCGTCGGCGCGGTCGTGTCGGCCGATCAGGGATATTGCAAAGGCGCGAAGACTTGGCAGGGCCGCCAGGAGTTCGCGCTTGAAGCTCGGTTGCGCTTTTTCCATGCGGGTATTCCTATTCGGCCATCTTTGCGGCAGCCATGAGTTCGGCTCGGTCGAGTTTTTCCAGCAGGTCCAGGAAGCGATCGGGAATAGCTTCCTCATGAGCGGCAGCATAGAGCGATCGCAGCCTGACGCCGATCTGATTGTTCGGGTCCAGTATATCGCTCGCCCGCACTTCCAGCTGGCGCTCGTCCGGTGCTTCTGTCTTTTGTGTTGTCATCAAATGATCACTTCTTGCCTGTTGTCTCGGGATGAAAGGCAATGTCTTCTGCAAAAGCTAAATGGAACGGACATCAGATCGATCAAGCCGGTTCTTTCAAACCGTTGATGCTGCAAATCCATTCCGTTCACATGGTTCAAAACGTGACGCCCTTCGTTTGTCGGCTAGGATAATGCGACGCTGTAAAAAAAGTTCCTCACCTTGCGGAACTTTTTTATGAAGATCGCGTTTTCAGGTCATTGCAGCAGCCATTTACGGGCCTGTAGACGGGAGTTTTTAATGACACTTTCCACTCGAATTGCGCCGCACCTTCCTTATCTGCGTCGTTATTCCCGCGCGCTTACCGGCACCCAGACATCGGGCGACGCTTACGTCGCCGCCGTCCTGGAAGCGATCATCGCTGACCTGTCCATATTCCCGGATACCGCGAATGACCGCGTCGCACTCTACAAACTGTTCACGCAATTGTTTGGTTCCACTGCAGTCGAGATTCCTGAACCGTCCTCTCCCTATGCTTGGGAACAGCGCGCGACGCTGAATCTTTCAAAGGTCTCGCCGCTCGCCAGGCAGGCTTTCCTGCTCGCCTCGGTCGAGAATTTCCGCGTCTCGGAAATCGGCGAGATCCTCGAGATCACCGAACAGGAAACCATGCAGCTGCTCGACAAGGCGTCACATGAGATTTCGCGCCAGGTGGCCACGGATATCATGATCATCGAAGACGAACCGCTGATCGCCATGGATATCGAGCAGATGGTCGAAAGCCTCGGCCACCGGGTCACCGGCATCGCCCGCACCCATACGGAAGCCGTCGCGCTCTACAACAAGACGAAGCCGAGCATGGTGCTGGCCGATATCCAGCTTGCCGACGGCAGCTCGGGCATCGACGCCGTCAACGATATCCTGAAGACATCGAGCGTTCCCGTAATCTTCATCACCGCCTTCCCGGAGAGATTGCTGACCGGAGAACGGCCGGAGCCCACCTTCCTCGTGACCAAGCCCTTCAACCCCGACATGGTCAAGGCCCTCATCAGCCAGGCGCTTTTCTTCAACGAAACGACCCGTGTGGCGGCCTGAAACGTGAAATTCAGCCGCGCCGGAACCATTCCGGTAGCAATGCGTTCCGGCTCTGCCGGAGCGTATTCGCGGTTTTAACGGTTTTTGCAGCGCTTGCTTCTAGAATGAACGGCAGTTTTGTCGGGAGGGGTAGCATCCCTCCCTGTGTTCTGATGGACTGAGGAAAGGCGGCCGAGTGAATACGACTGGACCACAGTCCGGAACGCCTTTCACCACTGAAGGCAAAGCGGCCATGATGGAGCGCGCGCTCGCCAGCGCCGCTATCTCGGTCCTGTATCAGGATGCGGGCCTTGCCATGATCTATGCCGAGAATCTTCTTCCTTATTTCAAGAAGCGTTTTGTCACCGGTGGTGATGACGGTTCGCTGTTTGGCGAAGCACATGGCAAATCCCTTGCCGCCATGAAGCACAGGGTGCTTGAAACCGGCGCCTCCAGCAGTGCCGAGGTCGATGTTGCGATCGATGGCGAAGTCAGGACATTCGAACTGAAAGTTCAACGTACCGGCGCGCGCAACAACTACGGCCTGCTCTCCGTCATCTCGGAGATTACCGAAAGTCGGCATCGCGAAAAGGTGCTGAAATCGCTGCTGCGCGAGCTTTCCCACCGCTCCAAGAACCTGCTTGCCATCATCCAGGGCATCGCCACCCAGACGGCCCGCAACACGATTTCGCTTGATAGCTTTCTTGTAAAGTTCCGCGGCCGTCTGCAATCGCTCTCCAATTCGCAGGATCTGATCACCGATTCCAGCTGGCGCGGTGCCTTCCTGTTCGAGCTCGCCGGAAAGCAGTTCGCCCCCTACTGGCCGGAAACATCAGGTTCCATGCCGATCTTTGGCATCAACGCCCATCTGACGCCGAACGCCGCCGTGCATGTCGGCCTGGCGCTACATGAACTGATCGTCAATTCCGCCTCTTATGGCGCAATCGCCAGCGGGGCGACGTCCGTCACGCTGAACTGCCGGGATGCTGACATCGCCGGTCGCCGGGCGATCGAGCTCACCTGGGTGGAAGTGCTTCCAAACAGCGCCGATGTGCACGAATTCAGCGAAAACAGCTTCGGCCGCACGGTGCTGGAGCGTGTCGTGCCCTCCTCCGTCAATGGCAAGGCCGAACTGACGTTGGTGCCCGGCCGCATTGAATATCACCTGACTGTTCCGGAGACGGAATTCGAAATCCTCAAAAGCACCTGAGACGTTTTATCTTCACGCAATTCCGGGCGCAAAACCGCTGCGCACCTTGCTCAATTGCCTGTCTGCTAAATTGTTGGAGCCTAAACGGAGAACAGCCGGTGCGAGGGCGGCGCACCGGCTGTCTCCACTCACCGGGAGGGGACCGTGAGTTCGTCCGAATGATGGGTTGGGGGCGCGCATGTTGGGTCGATGCGGTCATCATCCGGATATCGCATTAACTACGCGCGTTAACTTTGGTTCCGCACGATTGGAAATAAATTGGACTTTTATCAATTTTTTTTCGCGAGCCGAAATCCGAGTGCCGCTTCGGTCCGTCTAATTGGAAGGCAGAGATTGCCCAAAGAATTACCACAGCAAATAAAATCAATCAGTTAGGAGGAGGAAATGAGTAGAAATTGCCAAAATTTTACCGTTTGATAAATTTTTGAACCTGAGTTACGATTCCCTCACTGGCCGTTACCAATAAAGAGGGAACTTCAATGGAACGTCTGGAAACTGGGATTCGTGCCGGCCGGCTTGCTTCCGCCGAGTACGAGGCTAATTTTTCCGATCTTCACCCGCGCCTCGACAATCACGAAGCGCTGGTCGCCTCCGACCGCTGTTATTTCTGTTACGACGCGCCGTGCATGACGGCCTGTCCCACCTCCATCGATATTCCGCTCTTCATCCGCCAGATTTCGACCGGTAATCCGATCGGCTCGGCCAAGACGATCTTCGACCAGAATATCCTCGGCGGCATGTGCGCCCGCGTCTGTCCCACCGAAGAACTCTGCGAGCAGGCCTGTGTGCGCAACACGGCCGAAGAGCGCCCTGTCGAGATCGGCCGCCTGCAGCGCTACGCGACGGATGCGGCAATGAGCGCCGGCAAGCAATTCTACCGACGGGCAGAGCCGACAGGCAAGAAGATCGCCGTCGTCGGCGCAGGCCCCGCCGGTCTCGCGGCTGCCCACCGCCTCGCCGTGAAGGGCAACGAAGTCGTGATTTACGATGCCAAGCCGAAGTCGGGCGGCCTCAACGAGTACGGCATTGCCACCTACAAGACGGTCGACGACTTCGCGCAGAAAGAGGTCGACTATGTCCTCTCCATCGGCGGCATCGAGGTAAAGCACGGTGAGCAGCTCGGCCGCGATTTCTCGCTTTCCGATCTCCAGGGCCAGTATGACGCCGTCTTCCTCGGCCTCGGCCTTGCCGGCGTCAATGCACTGCGCGTCGACAACGAAAACCTTCCCGGTGTCGATGACGCCGTCGATTTCATCGCGGCCCTGCGTCAGGCAGACAACAAGGGCGAGATCGCCATCGGCCGCCGCGTCGTCGTTCTCGGTGGCGGCATGACGGCAATCGACGCTGCCGTGCAGGCAAAGCTGCTTGGCGCGGAAGAGGTGACGATCTGCTACCGCCGCGGCAAGGAGCACATGAACGCTTCGGAATTCGAGCAGGATCTCGCCACCTCGAAAGGTGTCATCATCCGCCATTGGCTGGCGCCGAAATCCATCCTTTCTCAGGATGGCAAGGTCGCGGCGATCGAGGTGGAATATACCAGCCTCGTCGACGGCCGCCTTTCCGGCACGGGCGAGACCGGCGTGATCGCCGCCGACCAGATCTTCAAGGCGATCGGCCAGACCTTCGAAGCTTCAGGCATTGGCGCCTTGCGCACGGAAACCGGCCGCATCTCCGTCGACGCTGAAGGACGCACATCGATTGATGGCGTCTGGGCCGGCGGTGACTGCGTCTTCGGCGGTGACGACCTTACGGTTTCTGCCGTCGCCCACGGCCGCGATGCGGCCGAATCCATTCACCGCACCCTGTCTGCCGCAGCCGCTCCGGCTGTCGCGGTCGCTTGAAGGGGAGAATGAACAATGGCTGATCTCCGCAATGATTTCGTCGGCATCAAGTCCCCGAACCCCTTCTGGCTCGCCTCCGCGCCGCCGACCGACAAGGCCTACAATGTCGAGCGTGCCTTCAAGGCCGGCTGGGGTGGCGTCGTCTGGAAGACGCTCGGCGAGGAAGGCCCGCCCGTCGTCAACGTCAACGGCCCGCGTTATGGCGCAATCTGGGGCGCAGACCGCCGCCTGCTCGGCCTGAACAATATCGAGCTCATCACCGACCGCGACCTGCAGACCAATCTGCGGGAAATGAAGCAGGTCAAGATGAACTGGCCGGACCGCGCCCTGATCGCTTCGATCATGGTACCTTGCGAAGAGCAGGCCTGGAAAGCCATCCTGCCGCTGGTGGAAGAGACCGAGGCAGACGGCATCGAACTGAACTTCGGCTGTCCGCACGGCATGTCCGAGCGCGGCATGGGCTCGGCGGTCGGCCAGGTGCCGGAATATATCGAAATGGTCGTGCGCTGGTGCAAGCAGTACACCCGCATGCCCGTCATCACCAAGCTGACGCCCAATATCACCGATGTCCGCCGCCCTGCCCGCGCCGCCAAGGCCGGCGGCACGGATGCCGTCTCGCTGATCAATACGATCAACTCGATCGTGTCCGTCGATCTCGACAATTTTGCTCCGAACCCGACCGTCGGCGGCAAGGGCAGCCACGGCGGCTATTGCGGCCCGGCGGTCAAGCCGATCGCGCTGAACATGGTCGCCGAAATCGCCCGCGATCCGGAAACCTACGGCTTGCCGATCTCCGGCATCGGCGGCATCACCACCTGGCGCGATGCGGCTGAATTCCTGGTCCTCGGCGCCGGCAATGTTCAGGTCTGCACCGCAGCCATGACCTACGGCTTCAAGATCGTCCAGGAGATGATCACCGGCCTCTCCGACTGGATGGACGAAAAGGGCCACAGGACTCTCGACGACATCACCGGCCGCGCCGTGCCCAACGTCACCGACTGGCAGTACCTCAACCTCAACTACATCGCCAAGGCGAAGATCGACCAGGACGCCTGCATCAAATGCGGCCGCTGCTACATCGCCTGCGAGGACACTTCGCACCAGGCGATTACCAACTTCGTGGATGGCGTTCGGCATTTCGAAGTGATGGACGAGGAATGCGTCGGCTGCAATCTCTGCGTCAGCGTCTGCCCGGTCGAAAACTGCATCACCATGGAGCAGCTTCCCGCCGGCTCTCTGGACAAGCGCACCGGCAAGGTGGTCGAGCCCGCCTATGCCAACTGGACGACGCATCCGAACAACCCGATGGCGCGCCAGGCTGCGGAGTAGGACCTCCGAAAAGCCTGATGAAAAAGCCGCCCGTCCACGGCGGCTTTTTCTTTATCCGTCGATCCTCAAAGCCCGAAAGACTTCCTGTAGGCGCTGGGGCTGGTGCCGAGCCGCCGGCGGAAATGGTGGCGCATCGTCGCCAATGTGCCGAAGCCGCTTGCGACAGCGATATCGTCGAGTGAGACGGCAAGCTTCTTCTCCAGAAGATCGCGCGCATGCCGCAGCCGCTCCTTCAGCAGCCACTCGCCTACGCTGTCACCCGTCGTCGCCTCGAAGCGGCGCTGGAAGGTACGCATGCTCATGCCTGCCTTGCCGGCGAGCAGGCTGATCGGCTGCTCCTCGGAAAGCCGACCACGCATCCATTCGATCAATGGCCCGAGACGAATGCCTTCGCGCGCTTCCGGCACGGGGGCCGCGATAAATTGCGCCTGCCCGCCCTCGCGATGCGGCGGAACGACGAGACGTCGCGCCACGCTGTTGGCGGCGTCGGGGCCGAAATCGCCGCGCACCACATGCAGGCAAAGGTCGATGCCGGCCGCACTGCCTGCCGCCGTCAAAATGCTGCCCTCGTCCATGTAGAGCACGTCGGCATCGAGCGCGATGTCGGGGTAACGCGCAGCGATCGAGGCGACATAGCGCCAGTGTGTCGTTGCCCGCCGCCCGGCAAGCAGACCGGCGGCGGCAAGCACGGCCACACCCGAGCAGAGCGACATGATCCGCGCGCCTCGTTGGTGCGCAGCCTGCAAGGCGGCGATTAGGGGCTCCGGCACCGGCGCATCGATCGCCCGCCATCCCGGCGCGATGATGAGATCGGCCTCGTCGAGCAGTTCAAGCCCGTTGTCGACGGCGACCGTGAGCCCGCCGGCCGCACGCAGCGGACCCGGCTCGATGCCGGCGACCGAGAACCGATACCAGCCCTCGCCCATCTCCGGCCGGGACAGGCCGAAGACCTCATAGGCGATACCGAATTCAAAGGTGCAGAGCCCGTCATAGGCAAGCGCCACGACATGCGGCCCCTGCGTTTTATGCATATCCGCTTTTGGCATGATCTTTACGCTATCGGTCATGATGGCCAATTTCGCCAATCACTATCATCAGCAATGATCAGCTGCAACCAAGCCAAGACCAGAACCAACAAAGGACCAGATTATGCCAAGCCCCGTTTCTGAAATCCCCACCGCAGCATCTGAGGCTGCCGCCGAACACTTCGCCCGCAAGCTCACCTTCGAAACCGACTGCTCGGATGTGAACGCTGCCTTCGCCTCCGGCAAGGTCGATTTCGTGCTGCTCGACGTGCGCTCGCCGACGCTCTTCAACCTCTCGCATATACCAGGCGCCCTCAACCTGCCGCACGGCAAGATGACCGCGCACCGCATGTCCGAATGGCCTGCCGATACGCTGTTCGTTGTCTATTGCGCCGGCCCGCATTGCAACGGCGCGGACAAGGCGGCATTGCGCCTCTCCCGCCTCGGACTGTCCGTCAAGCTGATGATCGGCGGCCTGACCGGCTGGGCGGATGAAGGTTTTGCTTTTGAAGGCGTCGCAAGCGCTGCCGCCTGATCTCAACTCCCTTCTCCCCTGCGAAGAGAAAGGCTTCATCCTCTGCCGGCCAATCTTTTCAGGGCGTCGGTCGATATGAGGCCATACACACCAGTCGTGGTCAGCTGCCCCAGAGAAACTGGATTGCCAATATCGCGGAAATCCATGTTTTTCTGAGGGTTTCTCTGGAAAAAAAGCGATGCTGCCGTATATCGCTATACTCGTCGTCGTTGTGGACGGCGCTGGAAGCTATTTCGTTTTGGAACACGGTCAGCATGTCACTTCGCAGTGCCCTTCGCGCACAAACAGCAGACTGCCATGCCGAGGTGGACGCCCTCTTCGGCAAGTTCAACCTCTCCGACACCCGCGACTATAAAACCTTCCTGCGTGCCCATGCCCGTGCTGTTCCTTCGGTCGAAGCTGCCCTTGAGCAGGCCGGCATCACGACACTCTTGCCGGACTGGCCGGCACGCCGTCGCGCATCGCTTCTTCTCGCCGATATGGCCGCCCTGAACGAGCCACCACCGCCACTCCTGCCGCAGCCCGCGCTCGCCGACGAAGCCTCGCTCTGGGGTGCAGTCTATGTGCTTGAAGGATCCAAGCTTGGCGGCGCCCTGCTCGCAAAAGCCGTGCCCGATCACCTGCCGGGCAGCTATCTCGGCCCGCAAGGTCCGAAGGGCTCGATGCGCGCCTTCATGGAACGTCTTGATACCAGCGGCATTGACGATATTGCAGGCGCCGTTGCGGCTGCGCGCAATGTCTTCGGCCTGTTCCTGAAGGCGGCGCAGCTTGAACTGGAAGCCGTCTGATGAGCGATGCCGACGCCCCCATTGATCTGACCAATTGCGACCGGGAGCCGATCCATCAGCTCGGTTCCGTCCAGCCTTTCGGTTTCCTGCTTGCCGTCTCCTCCGACTGGATCGTTACCCGCGCCTCGGCCAATCTTTCGGAATTCCTTGATATCGCCCATACTGATGCCGTCGGCCGGCCCATTTCGTCGCTGATTGCGCCGGAAGCGCTGCATACGCTCCGCAACAAGCTCGCCACCTTGCGCGGTCCGGACATTGTCGAACGCATTTTCGATATCGCGCTGACGGCGGCGCAGGCACGCTTCGACGTGGCGGTGCATGTCTGCAACGGTCAGATCATCATCGAGGGCGAACGTGCCGACGGAGGCAGATCCAGCGCGCCTTCGCTCTCCACGCGCAGCATGATGTCGCGTCTGGACCACACGGAAACCCTGGAAGCCTTCTTCCGTGAAGGCGCGAGACAGGCCCGCGCCTTGACCGGTTTCGACCGTGTGATGGTCTATCGCTTCGACGACAGCGGCTCCGGCGAAGTCGTTGCCGAAGCTGCCCGGCCGGGCATCGGCTCCTTCCTCGGCCTGCATTATCCCGCATCCGACATTCCGGTTCAGGCCCGGGCGCTCTATTTGCGCAACCTCTTCCGCATCATCGCCGATATCGATGCGACACCTGTGCCGATCCTGCCGCAAGTCGACGAGCACGGCCGCCCGCTCGATCTTTCCATGTCCGTGCTGCGCTCGGTTTCGCCGATCCATATCGAATATCTGAAGAACATGGGCGTCGGCGCCTCGCTCTCGATCTCCATCGTTGTCGACGGCAGGCTCTGGGGCCTCTTTGCCTGCCACCATTACAGCGCCCGCCTGCCCTCGGCCGAAAGCCGCTCCACGGCAGAACTTTTCGGGCAGATGTTTGCTTCCCGCCTCGAAAGCCGGGAACGGCGCCTGGCGCTCGATTACGAAACCAAGGCGCGCCGCATCGCCGACCGGCTGCTGACCTCCGTTGCCGACAATGCGAGCCTGCTCGATGATCCGACATGGCTGATCGACGCGCTGGCAGATGCCATCCCAGCCGATGGTATCGGCGTCTGGATCAACGGGCGGCGGGCGATTGCAGGTCTTGGCCCGGATGAGAAGAGCTTTGCCGCCCTCATCCGTCACCTTAATCGTAATGCCGCCGGCCGGGTTTTTGCGGTCGATCGCCTTGCAGAAACCTATCCCGACATCGAAATCGATGATGCCGTGGCCGGCATGCTCGCCATTCCGATCTCCCGTTCGCCGCGCGATTATGTTGTGCTGTTCCGACAGGAAATCGTGCGCACCGTGCGCTGGGCCGGCGATCCGCAGAAGCCCGTGGATTATGGCCCGAACGGCCCGCGGCTCACCCCGCGCAAGAGTTTCGAAGCCTGGTCCGAGCTGGTGCGCGGCCGCTCCCTGCCCTTCACCGAAGCGGAGCGTCGCGTTGCAGAAACCATCCGTGTCACGCTGATCGAAGTGGTGCTGCGCCTGACGGATGAGGCCAGCATGGCGCGCCAGCTCGCCAACGAACGGCAGGAACTGCTGATCGCCGAGCTGAACCATCGCGTTCGCAACATCCTCGGCCTGATCGGCGGGCTCATCCGCCAATCGCAATCGACCTCGATCGGCCTCCCGGATTATGTCCGCCAGCTCGAAGGCCGCGTCCAGTCGCTCTCCCGAGCGCACGATCAGATCACCCGCGATCACTGGGCACCCGCTTCGTTGCGGCAATTGCTTATGGCCGAAGCCGCCGCCTATCTCGGCAAAAATGCCCAGCGCATCCGAATGACCGGCGAGGATGTGCTGCTGGAGCCACAGGCCTTTTCAACCACGGCCCTGGTCTTCCATGAGCTGGTGACGAACAGCGCCAAATATGGGAGCCTTTCTGGATCCGGTTTTGTCGAACTCGGCTGGATGAGGGACGAAGAAGGCAATCTCCACATCGGCTGGCGCGAAAAGGACGGCCCCCCGGTATCGGAACCCACCCGGCATGGCTTCGGCTCGACGATCATTCGCCGCTCCATACCCTACGATCTTGGTGGCAAGGCCGAAGTCCGCTACATCAACGAAGGGCTGGAAGCCGATTTCTGGATTCCGGCCAAGAACGTGAATGCGGCAAACCCGGGGAGCGAACGCCTCGCTCCGACATCGGTCACAACGACAGAACGCAAGGTCATCGGCTCAAACAACGAACCCCTTGCCGGCCTCAATGTGCTTCTGGTGGAAAACAACCTGATCATCGCCATGGATGGCGAAGACATCCTGCGCCGTTTGGGCGCGGAGGTCGCAACGGCGCCAAGTGTTGCCGAAGCGATGGAATTCCTGGCCGACCAGTCCTTCGATCTCGCCCTTCTCGATGTGAATCTCGGTGACGAAACCAGCTTTGCCATCGCCGACCGGCTGGCCGCCGGCAACGTGCCCTTCGTCTTCGCCACCGGCTATGGCGAGGGGATAGCCCAGGCTCACAGCCATTCGGATGCACCGGTCCTGCAGAAGCCCTACACGATCGAAGGCGTGACGGACATTCTTGTCCGCGTGGCGCTTCCAGGCAAGCCTTAGGCGATGATCCGGCTCCGGATCAATCCGGCCGCAATCCGCCGATGAAGAGCCGTTCCAGGAAGCGAGCCGCATCTTCGAAGCGCCCGTCCCCTGAATGTTCTTCGCCCAGCACGGCCCGGACCTGCACATCGAAATCGGCATAGTGCTGGGTCGTCGACCAGATCGAGAAGATCAGATGATAGGGGTCGCAGGGGGCGATCTTGCCGCTTTTCGTCCAGGTGCGGATGACCGCCGCCTTTTCGTCGACCAGCTCTTTCAGCGGTCCCTTCAGCATATCGAGAACGTGTGGCGCGCCCTGCAACATCTCGTTGGCAAACAGCCGGCTCTCGCGGGGAAAATCGCGCGCCATCTCGAGCTTGCGGCGGATATAGCTGCGGATCTCCGATTCCGGATTTCCCTCCGCATCGAAGGCCCGCAGCGGCTCGAGCCAGTTATAGAGCACGCGGTCGATCAGCGCGCGATGCATGGCTTCCTTGGTGCGGAAATAATAGAGCAGGTTCGGCTTCGACATGCCGGCGACCTCGGCTATCTGGTCGATGGTCGAGCCGCGGAAGCCGCTAACCGAAAACACATCCAGCGCCGCTTCCAGGATCAGCTCTTCCTTCTCTTCCTGGATTCGGGTCCGGCGAAGTGTCTTCGCCGCTCTCGGAATCGCCATTCGCCCTTTTCCCCTTGAAATTCAACTCCTTCGCTCAAGATTTGAAGAGCCGCCCCTCCTGCCGCTTAAATGGGCAACTGCCTGCCTTTTTGCCCATATTTTGTCTGTATTTTTCGTGATTTTCGTCTTGAGCGCCGCGATGGAAGTTGTAATGTTTACCAATCGGTCAAATTATCTGCCAGATAAAAAACAAAGGCAACTGGCGATTTTCCGGCGCTGACGAAACAAGCGGCAGCAGTAGGAATTTGACCACGGGAACAAGGCGGGCGTGCACCTTGCATGACTGCCGCAAAACAGGTGAGGATTTTCAGTATGGTGGCAGCGCCAGGCGAGAACATGCGCGTCAACGGGGACCGTCTCTGGGACAGTCTCATGGACATGGCGAAGATCGGCCCGGGAATTGCTGGCGGCAACAACCGCCAGACACTGACGGACTCGGATGCCGAAGGCCGCAGCCTCTTCAGGACATGGTGCGAAGACGCCGGCATGACGCTCGGCGTCGACAAGATGGGCACCATGTTTGCGACCCGCCCCGGCACCGATCCCGACGCTCTCCCCGTCTATGTCGGCTCGCATCTCGACACCCAGCCGACCGGCGGCAAATATGATGGCGTGCTCGGCGTGCTCGGCGCCCTCGAAATCGTCAGAACCATGAACGACCTCGGCATCAGGACGAAGCACCCTGTTGTCGTGACCAACTGGACCAATGAGGAAGGCGCGCGTTTCGCTCCGGCAATGCTGGCATCAGGCGTCTTCGCCGGCGCGCACAGTCTGGACTTTGCCTATAACCGCAAAGATCCCGAAGGCAACCTGTTCGGCGACGAGTTGAAGCGCATCGGCTGGGTCGGCGACGAAGAGGTCGGCGCCCGCAAGATGCACGCCTATTTCGAATATCACATCGAGCAAGGCCCGATCCTCGAAGCCGAAAACAAGCAGATCGGCGTCGTCACTCACTGTCAGGGCCTCTGGTGGTTGGAATTCACGCTGAACGGCAAGGAAGCCCATACCGGCTCGACACCGATGAACATGCGCGTCAATGCCGGCCTTGCGATGTCGCGCATCCTGGAAATGGTCCAGGGTGTGGCCATGGGCGAACAGCCGGGCGCCGTCGGCGGCGTTGGCCAGGTCTTCTTCTCGCCGAACTCCCGCAACGTGCTGCCGGGTAAGGTGGTCTTCACCGTCGACATCCGCTCGCCCGACAAGGCCAAGCTCGACCGCATGCGGGCAAAGATCGAGGCCGAAGCGCCCAAGATCTGCGACGCACTCGGCGTCGGCTGCTCCATCGAGGCGATCGGCCATTTCGAACCGGTCACCTTCGACGAAAAGCTCGTCACCTCCGTCCGCTCCGCCGCGGAGCGTCTCGGCTATAGCCACATGAACGTCATCTCCGGCGCCGGGCACGACGCCTGCTGGGCTGCCAAGGTCGCGCACGCGACGATGGTCATGTGTCCCTGTGTGGGTGGTCTTTCGCACAACGAGGCTGAGGAGATTTCCAAGGAATGGGCGACGGCTGGAGCCGACGTGTTGTTCCATGCGGTGGTCGAGACGGCGGAGATTGTCTCCTGATGTCTAACGTAGCGCCCGGAGCCCCCTCATCCGACCCTTCGGGCCACCTTCTCCCCGCTGGGGAGAAGGGAACGGTGGACGTCGCCGCTCCCCCCTTCTCCCCTCGGGGAGAAGGTGCCCGAAGGGCGGATGAGGGGGCTCCGGGCACAACCAAAATTATCAAACAAGATATTCGCAAACATCGCCCTGCCAAAACCGAACAAGCACGACACCTGCGCCACAATGAAACCGAAGAGGAATACCGCCTTTGGAGCGACCTGCGCGCACGGCGCTTGAACGGCTACAAATTCGCAAGGCAGGTGCCACTCGGCCCATTCATTGTCGATTTCCTCTGTCGGGAAGAGCAGCTCGTTGTCGAGATCGATGGCTTCCAGCACGCCGAAAGCATCTCCGATCAACGCCGAACGGAATGGCTCAATGCAAACGGCTATTCGGTCCTGCGCTTCTGGAATCAGGAAATCTCGCGCGAACGACGCTCGGTTCTTGAAACGATCCTGGCTGCATTGGAAGGCCGGCTTGAGGTCAGCTCCGAATTGCCCAGCTTTTATTCGCCAGCCCAATTTACAAACAAGAATGGGGAACGATCATGACCACAGTCATCAAGAACGGCACCATCGTCACGGCCGACCTCACCTACAAGGCGGATGTGAAGATTGACGGCGGCAAAATCGTCGAGATCGGCCCGAACCTCTCCGGCAACGAAGTGCTGGACGCCACAGGCTGTTACATCATGCCCGGTGGCATCGACCCTCATACCCATCTCGAAATGCCCTTCATGGGCACCTATTCCTCCGACGATTTCGAAAGCGGCACGCGCGCGGCCCTTTCCGGCGGCACGACCATGGTCGTCGATTTCGCCCTTCCCGCGCCTGGCCAGTCGCTGCTCGAAGCGCTGACCATGTGGGACAACAAGTCCACGCGTGCCAACTGCGACTATTCCTTCCACATGGCGATCACATGGTGGGGCGAGCAGGTCTTCAACGAGATGAAGACGATCGTTGAGGACAAGGGTATCAATACCTTCAAGCACTTCATGGCCTACAAGGGCGCCTTGATGGTGAACGACGACGAGATGTTTGCCTCCTTCCAGCGCTGCGCCGAGCTTGGCGCCCTGCCGCTCGTCCATGCCGAAAACGGGGATGTCGTCGCCTCCCTTTCCGCCAAGCTGCTTTCGGAAGGCAATAACGGCCCCGAAGCGCACGCCTATTCACGCCCGGCCGAAGTCGAGGGTGAAGCCACCAACCGCGCAATCATGATCGCAGACATGGCCGGCTGCCCCGTCTATATCGTCCATACCTCCTGCGAACAGGCCCATGAAGCAATCCGCCGTGCTCGCCAGAAGGGCATTCGCGCCTATGGCGAGCCGCTAATCCAGCACCTGACCCTCGACGAGTCAGAATATTTCGACAAGGACTGGGATCACGCCGCCCGCCGCGTCATGTCCCCGCCCTTCCGCAACAAGCAGCATCAGGACAGCCTCTGGGCGGGCCTCGCCTCCGGTTCGCTGCAGGTGGTGGCGACCGACCATTGCGCCTTCACCACGGCGCAGAAGCGCTTCGGCGTTGGCGATTTCACCAAGATCCCGAACGGTACCGGCGGCCTCGAAGACCGCATGCCGATGCTCTGGACCTATGGCGTCAACACCGGCCGCCTGACGATGAACGAATTCGTCGCCGTCACCTCGACCAATATTGCCAAGATCCTCAACATCTACCCGAAGAAGGGTGCCATCCTCGTCGGCGCCGATGCCGATCTCGTGGTCTGGGATCCGAAGCGCTCCAAGACCATTACGTCGAAGAGCCAGCAATCGGCGATCGATTACAACGTCTTCGAAGGCAAGGAAGTCACCGGCCTGCCACGCTACACGCTGACGCGTGGCGTCGTGGCGATCGAGGAAGGGACCGTCAAGACCCGCTCGGGCCATGGCGAATTCGTCAGGCGCGAGCCGGTTACCGCCGTCAGCAAGGCACTGTCGACCTGGAAGGAGATCACCGCGCCGCGCAAGGTTGAACGCACGGGCATCCCGGCGAGCGGCGTGTGATAATGATGCGCGGCCATCTGCTTCTGACGATCGTCTCCCTGGCCGCGCTTTCCACCGCGGCACATGCCGACACGCTGCCCATCAAGGGCAGCTACGGCAACAAGGATGGCTGCGCCTACGCCAAGAGCGGCGAAAGCACTGGTTCCGACAATTTCTTTCTGCTGACTTCCGAGGGCATCACCACGGCGGCCTCTTACTGCGAAATCAAGAAAGTCCTGAAGACCGAACGTAAGGACTTCACCGCCACGGTCGCTTGCCAGGCGGAGGGCGAAGAGAGCAGTAACGACGACACCGTCAAGATCACATCAGGGCCTAAAGGCTATACGATCGGGTTCGTGGCTGATGCCGCAATCAAGTGGGGGCCGCTGCCGCTATGCAAATAGCCTCACGCCGGCACCAGCGCATCCAGCTCGGGCAACAGGATCACGCTTTCCTGCTCGTTCGGATCGGTGCGGGCAATGATCGCCGTGCAGGGCGTGCCGCTGAGGTTTGCCGGAAGATGCGGCACACCGGCCGGAATGTAGAAGAGTTCGCCGGCGTGCACGATCACGTGGTTCTCAAGTCTGTCGCCATACCAAGTATGCGCCTCGCCGGAGAGCATGTAGATCGCCGTCTCATGCGCCTCATGCAGATGCGCCTTGGCGCGCACGCCGGGCGGAATCGTCAGAAGATGCATGCAGATGCCCTTCGCGCCGACTGTCTCGGCCGCGATGCCCTCGAAATAACTCAGCCCCTGCTTGCCGTCATAGGTATGGTCAGGGCGAACAATGTGGCAGGTGGGCTTTGATTTTGCGTCCATCCTCATCCTCCTGGGACTGTGCTGTCGGTAAGACCGGCGGCAATAATATCACGGAAAACCGCGCCGGCGCGGCGAAAACAAGACTGGTTTATTGATGCAAGCACCCTCCGTCGTGACCGCCAAGGATCTCTGTCTCACCTACCAGACGAATGATGGGCCGGTGCACGCGCTTGCTGATGTCAATCTCGATATCCGCAAGGGCGAGTTCGTCTCCTTCATCGGCCCTTCCGGCTGCGGCAAGACGACTTTCCTGCGCGTCATCGCCGATCTCGAGCGCAAGACATCGGGCGAAATTGCCATTAACGGCATGACACCGGATGAAGCCCGCAAGGCCCGCGCCTATGGCTACGTCTTCCAGGCGCCGGCGCTCTATCCCTGGCGCACGATCGAGAAGAACATCGCCCTGCCGCTGGAGATCATGGGATACGCGAAGCCAGAGCAAAAAAAGCGAATCGCTGGAGCGCTCGATCTCGTCGAGCTTGCGGGCTTCGAGAAGAAATTCCCCTGGCAGCTCTCGGGCGGCATGCAGCAGCGCGCCTCGATCGCCCGCGCGCTCGCCTTCGATGCAGACCTGCTCTTGATGGACGAACCGTTCGGGGCGCTGGACGAAATCGTCCGCGATCATCTGAACGCTGCGCTTCTGAAACTGTGGTCGCGCACCAACAAGACGATCTGTTTCGTCACCCACTCCATTCCGGAAGCCGTCTACCTCTCGACGAAGATCGTCGTGATGTCGCCGCGCCCCGGCCGCGTGACCGATATCATCGACTCGACGCTGCCCAAGGAGCGACCACTCGACATCCGCGAGACCCCCGAATTCCTGGAAATCGCCCATCGCGTCCGCGAAGGGCTGAGGGCGGGACATAGTTATGAATAGTAAGTTGAGCGTTTTGGGCTTGGTAAAAACCCCTCCCCAACCCCTCCCCACAAGGGGGAGGGGCAGATCTGCCGCACCCTCCTCTTTCAATCTCAAGTTCACGGCTAGCAGCGACGTCAAGATATCTGCACCGAGCCGGCGGCAACCACCTAAGCCCCTCCCCCTTGTGGGGAGGGGTTGGGGAGGGGTTTTCCTTGCCACCTCAGGAATGGAGGCCTGAATGCCGCATTCCAACATTACGCCCAAAACCCGTGACAGAGCCCGCCGACTCCGTCGCGAACTGACGAAGCCAGAATCCGCCATGTGGGACATGCTGCGCGATCTGCGCCCCTACGGCGCTCGTTTTCGGCGCGAAACGCCAATCGGTCCATACATCGCCGACTTCGCCTGGCTTTCTGCTCGCCTGATCGTCGAAGTCGATGGCGACAGCCATGAAACCAACTTCGGGCGTCGCCACGACATTGCTCGCGATGCCTTCTTGAAAAATCAAGGCTTCACCGTACTCCGTTTCGACAATGCCCAAGTGCTTGATGGCCCAGATTATGTGTTCATCGAAATACAAAAACATGCCGCACCATTCTTGAGGAACGCCGCATGAGACCCGATACCCTCAAGGACAAGATCGTCCCCGTCCTCACCATCCTGCTGGTGCTGGTCGCCGTCTGGTATGTCGCCGCCGTCTTCCTCAATGCGCCGTTCCAGCGCGACATGGACACGCGCAACAACGTCACCTCGGCGACAACGGAATTCATCGGCAGGACCCTCTCCCAGCCGAAGCCCATCCTGCCGGCACCGCATCAGGTGGCGCAGAACGTCTTCGAAAACACCTTCCTGCGAAAACTCTCCAGCAACCGCAGCCTCGTCTACCACGCAGGCGTCACCCTCTCCTCCACCGCACTCGGCTTTGCGCTCGGTACGCTGCTCGGCATCGTGATCGCCGTCGGCATCATCCATATCAAGGCGCTCGACCGCAGTCTGATGCCGTGGATCATCGCATCCCAAACCGTACCGATCCTGGCGATCGCGCCGATGGTCATCGTGGTGCTCGGCTCGATCAGTATCACCGGCCTCATCCCGAAGGCGCTGATCTCCACCTACCTCTCCTTCTTCCCGGTCACCGTCGGCATGGTGAAAGGGCTGCGCTCGCCCGAGGTCATGCATCTCGATCTGATGCGCACCTATAATGCCACGGCTGCCCAAACCTTCTGGAAGTTGCGCGTGCCCGCCTCCATTCCCTTCCTCTTCACCTCGATGAAGGTAGCGATCGCCGCAAGCCTCGTCGGCGCGATCGTCGGTGAACTGCCGACCGGCGCCGTCGCCGGCATTGGCTCCAAGCTGCTTGCCGGCTCCTATTACAGCCAGACCATCGATATCTGGGCAGCACTGGTCGCCGGCTCGGTCCTGGCAGCCATCCTTGTCGCCATCGTTGGCCTCGTGGCGAAGATCGTCGACCGCGCCATGGGTGGGAGGCCGGCATGAAGCAAGTCGTGCTTTCCTGGCAGGGCCTGATCGCCCTCCTCTGCGTGGCGGGCGCAATGGTCATGCTGCCTGTCTTTGCGGCCGGTGCGACACAGCCTCCGTCGACAGGGACTATCATCCTGGTCGCTCTGCTCGCGATCGTCGCGGCACTGATCTCCTTCGCGCCCCTCCCCACATCGCTTGTCGCGACCGCCCTCTTCATCGGCGCTCATGGTGCAGCATGGCTGCTGCTTGGCACGCTTTTGGGCAATGAAGGCTTCGCCGGTACCTCCTTCTTCCTGCTGCTGGCCGCCTGCTGGCTGCTTGCCTGGCGCTGCGTGACGGAGCTTTCGGAGCTCAAACCGACAACGCCAGCCGGCCAGTGGCTGCTGCGCCTGCTGATCCCGGCAATCTTCGGCGCCTGGATCCTCATCATCTGGGAAACGATCACGCGCGGCGCCGGTGTCCCTTTCGTGCTGCTGCCGCCGCCGTCCGCGATCGGCGCACGCATCGTGGGTTCCCTGCCGATCCTCGGCGAGGACATAAGGCAAACGATCTTCAAGGCCGTTCTGATCGGTTACGCCATCGGCTGCATCAGCGGCTTCGTCGTCGCCATCCTCGCCGACCGTTTCGCCTTCCTCCGCCGTGGCCTGCTGCCGATCGGCAACTTGGTTTCGGCCCTGCCGATGATCGGCGTGGCTCCGATCATGGTCATGTGGTTCGGCTTCGACTGGCCGTCCAAAGCCGCCGTCGTCATCATCATGACCTTCTTTCCGATGCTGGTGAACACTGTTGCGGGGCTTGCCGCCTCCGGCAACATGGAGCGCGACCTGATGCGCACCTATGCATCGAACTACTGGCAGACGCTGGTCAAGCTCCGGCTTCCGGCCGCAATGCCCTTCATTTTCAATGCACTGAAGATCAACTCGACGCTGGCGCTGATTGGTGCCATCGTTGCGGAATTCTTCGGAACGCCGATCGTCGGCATGGGCTTCCGCATCTCCACGGAGATCGGCCGCATGAATGTCGACATGGTCTGGGCCGAGATCGCCGTTGCGGCGCTTGCAGGCTCGGTCTTCTACGGTGTCGTCGCCCTTGCCGAGAGGGCGGTGACGTTCTGGCATCCGTCTATCCGTGGTGGTTAGACGGGCCCCGGCCCCGCACCAGGGCCTGGGCATAACTTCAGAGGGAACAAGAAAATGAAAAAATTGATGGTTGCAATGATGGCGAGCGCGATGTCGCTTGCCGCCGCCCACGCGATGGCGGCCGATAAAGTCGCGCTGCAACTGAAATGGGTTACCCAGTCGCAGTTCGCCGGCTACTACGTCGCCAAGGACAAGGGCTACTACGAAGAAGAGGGCCTCGATGTCGATATCAAGCCGGGCGGCCCTGATATCGCTCCCGAGCAGGTGATCGCCGGCGGCGGCGCCGATGTGATCGTCGACTGGATGGGTGGTGCGCTGGTGGCGCGTGAAAAGGGCGTTCCCTTGGTCAACATCGCCCAGCCCTATCAGAAGTCCGGCATGGAAATGATCTGCCGCAAGGATGGCCCGATCAAGACCGAAGCCGATTTCAAGGGCCACACACTCGGCGTCTGGTTCTTCGGCAACGAGTATCCGTTCTTTGCCTGGATGAGCAAGCTCGGTCTCAAGACCGATGGCGGCCCCGACGGTGTGACCGTGCTGAAGCAGAGCTTCGACGTTCAGCCGCTGCTGCAGAAGCAGGCCGACTGCATTTCCGTCATGACCTATAACGAATACTGGCAGGCGATCGATGCCGGCCTGAAGCCGGAAGATCTCACCGTCTTCAACTATACCGCCATGGGCAATGACCTCTTGGAAGACGGCCTCTATGCTTCGGAAGAAAAGCTGAAGGATCCCGCCTTCAAGGAGAAGATGGTCAAGTTCGTCCGCGCCTCCATGAAGGGCTGGAAATACGCCATGGAGAACCCGGATGAAGCCGCCGGAATCGTCGTCGATGCAGGAGGCCAGGACGAAAACCACCAGAAGCGCATGATGGGCGAAGTCGCCAAGCTGATCGGTGACGGCACCGGCAAGCTTGACACCACGCTCTATGACCGGACGGCAAAGGCTCTTCTCGATCAGAAGATCATCAACAAGGAACCATCAGGCGCCTGGACCCACGACATCACGGACGCCGCTGCCAAATAACATCATATCGATGCCAAAATGCAACGCGCGCGGGAGATTTTCCCGCGCGTTTTCTATTTTTTGCACTCAATGAAAAAAATCGCCTTGCAACTGTCGCATTTGTCGGGCGTCAAACGTCTATTGCATGTCGCGCGAACGGGGACACCGGTTTTGCGGGTAACGACATGATTAAAACAGAGACTTAAAGTGTGGCGAGCGGATCTGAAAGATCGTGACACGCTTTAAGATATGCGGGCCGATCAATCATCGTCATGTTCACATAACCCTTTAGTGATTGATGAGCCTCGCATTGGTAATTAATAGTGTCTCATAGGGAATTATTTTCTGCCGGGCTTGCACGTGGAGCAAATCGATACCACGTTCTAGCCTGATTTGCCGGATGGGAACGATGTGTTCCGGCAGATGGGATGCGGGTAAATACCTCTGAGATTTGGAAGACGGCATTTGCCCGGTTCGCGAGTTGCATGACGACGCGCGATTCCGGCCGATCCTGTCAAGAGATTGGACGAAGACGCATGGCACTGAAGCCGCACGCATTATTACGCGCCTCTACTTTCCCTGTCGCCGCTTTTGCGGTCTCGGCGCTTCTTGTCGCCACTTTCGCGGCCTCGGCTGTATTTGCTCAGGAACCCCAGGCGGCGCATCCGCAGGCCCAGGCGCCCCAGAACCTGCCGGCAATCGTCGTCACCACGGCGGTGAACCGCACCCTCGTCGACCGTGTCATCGGCACGGGAACGGTCAAGCCCGTCGAGGAAGTCTATATCCAGCCACAGGTCGAAGGCCTCTCCATTCGCACCTTGAAGGCCGATGTCGGAGACAAGGTTCAGGCCGAAAGCACGCTGGCGACGCTCAACGATGACGCTCTGGTCCTGACCAAGAGCCAGATGATGGCGACGAAGGCCAAGGGCGAGGCAAGCCTTGCCCAGCTGCGCGCCCAGCTTATCGAGGCACAGGCCAATGCCGAGCAGGCAAGGCAGCAGCAGGCCCGTGCCCAGGAAATGGGCAAGAAGGGCACTGTTTCCACCGCCCAGGTCGAGCAAGCCGATGCGACGGCCGCAGCCGCCAATGCCCGCGTCGCTTCCGCCGAGCAGGCGATCGAGGTCGCCGAAGCCGACCTCAAGGTCTTCGACAGCCAGATTGCCGATGCGGACCTGAAGCTGGCGCGCACCGATGTGAAGACACCGGTTTCAGGCGTCGTTGCGGCCAAGAACGCCAAGGTCGGCGCCATTGCCGCCGGCAACGGCAATCCGCTGTTCACCATCATCCGCGACGGCGACATCGAACTTGTCGCCGAAGTCGCTGAAAGCGACATTGTCAGGGTCGTGGCCGGCCAGAAGGCGACGATCTCGCTTTCCGGCAGCCGCGAGAAGCTTTCCGGCGCCGTGCGCCTGGTGTCGCCGACCGTCGATCCGGTCACCCGCCTCGGCCTCGTCCATATCTCCATCGACGATGACAGCAAGGCGCGTTCCGGCATGTACGGCAGCGCCGAGATCATCGTCCGCGAGACCGAAGGCGTATCGCTTCCGCTGACGGCAGTGCTTACCGGCAGCGAAGGCTCCTCCGCCCGCAGGGTCGAGAATGGCGTGGTGAAATTCGCCAAGGTCGAGACCGGCATTCAGGACGGTGCCTATATCGAGATCATCAATGGATTGAAGACCGGCGACGATGTCGTCGCCAAGGCGGGCGCCTATGTCCGCGACGGCGACCACATCACGCCGGTGCGCGAACAGCCCTCGGCTTCCAACTAAAGAGACCATCCGATGAATTTTTCAGCCTGGTCCATTCGAAATCCGATCGCGCCGCTCCTGGCCTTCTGCCTGTTGATCTTCATCGGCATGCAGTCCTTCAACGCGCTGCCGATCACGCGCTTCCCGAATATCGACGTGCCGCTCGTTTCGATCAGCGTGACCCAGAGCGGCGCCTCGCCGGCCGAACTTGAAATGCAGGTGACGAAGGAGATCGAAGACGCGATCGCCTCCATCACCGGCATCGACGAAATCCAGTCGTCGGTAACCGACGGCAGCTCGCAGACCAACGTCATGTTCCGGATGGAAGTGCCGACGGAACAGGCCGTACAGGACGTCAAGGACGCGATCGACCGCATTCGCAGCGATCTGCCGGCGACTGCCGAAGCACCTATTGTCACCAAGGTCGATGTCGAAGGACAGGCAATCCAGACCTTTGCCGTTTCCTCGCCTGACATGTCGCTGGAAGAGCTCTCCTGGTTCGTCGACGATACTATCAAGCGTGCGCTGCAGGGTCAGGCCGGCATCGGCCGCGTCGACCGTTACGGCGGCGCGGAGCGCGAAGTGCGCATCGAGCTCACCCCCGACAAGCTCAATGCCTACGGCATCACCGCCGCAAGCGTGAACCAGCAGCTGCGCGGTACCAACGTCGACCTCGGCTCCGGCCGCGGCCAGGTGGCGGGCAGCGAACAGGCGATCCGCGTTCTCGGTGACGCCCGCAACGTCGCCGAGCTTGCAGACACGACGATTGCGCTGCCGAGCGGCCGCTTCGTCAAGCTGTCCGATCTTGGCGTTATCAAGGACACCTACGAGGAGCCGAAATCCTTCTCGCGCTTCAACGACACGCCGGTGGTTACCTTCGGCGTTTTCCGCTCGAAGGGCGCGAGCGAAGTCAGCGTCGCCGAAACCGTGGGGCAGAGCCTCGAAAAGGTGCGCAGCGAAAACCCGAACGTGAAGATCGAGCTGATCGACGATTCGGTCTACTTCACCTACGGCAACTACGAAGCCGCCATTCACACGCTGCTCGAAGGCGCGCTCCTCGCCATCATCGTCGTCCTTCTGTTCCTCAGGAACTGGCGGGCAACCCTGATCTCGGCCATCGCGCTGCCGCTCTCCGCTATCCCGACCTTCTGGGTCATGGACATGATGGGCTTCTCGCTGAACCTCGTCAGCTTCCTCGCCCTGACGCTTGCGACGGGTATCCTCGTCGACGATGCGATCGTGGAAATCGAAAACATTGCGCGTCACATCAAGATGGGCAAGACGCCCTATCGGGCGGCGATCGAGGCGGCCGACGAAATCGGCCTTGCCGTCATCGCAACCACCTTCACGATCATCGCCGTCTTCGTGCCCGTTTCCTTCATGCCGGGCATTCCAGGCCAATACTTCATTCAGTTCGGCCTGACGGTCGCCTTTTCCGTTTTCTTCTCGCTGATGGTGGCGCGCCTCATCACCCCGATGATGGCCGCCTATCTGATGCGTGCCGAAGACGGCATGGAAGACCATCACGACAATGACGGCCTGCTGATGAAGGGCTATACGCGCCTGGTGCGCGGCACGACGGGGCACTGGTACACGCGTTACGCGACCCTTCTTGCTGCGATCGGTTTCCTGGTCGGTTCCGTCTTCTTGCTGATGCAGGTTCCCGGCAGCTTCCTGCCGCCGGAAGACGCCTCGCGCATCGTTCTCTCCGTCGAACTGCCGCCCAATGCGCGGCTCGACGACACCGAGAAGACGACCGATGCGATCTATGACAGGGTCAAGGACATCAACGGCGTCGAAAGCGTCTTCGTGCTCGGCGGCGCATCGCCGAAGGGCGATCTCGAACTGCGCCGCGCGACGATCACGCTGGCACTTGACAAGCTCGACCAGTCGCTGGTCAAGAAGGTGGTCAACGATGTGCTCGGCCATATTCCTGTCATCGGTCCGATGCTGCCGAAGGTGGAAGTCCACGGCCGCGAACGTCCGCAATGGGATATCGAAAAGGAAGTCTTCGCCAAGCTGCGCGACATTCCCGACGTCCATATCCTCAAGCTCAACGACCGCGGCGAACGCGACCTCTCCTTCAACTTCCTCTCCAAGAACGAGAAGGACCTGAATGATGCGGTCGGCATTCTGGAATCCAAGCTGCGTGCCGATCCGCTACTGGCCAATGTCAGCGCCGACGGCGCCCTGCCCCGTCCGGAATTGCAGGTCTACCCGCGCAAGGACGAAGCCGCCCGCCTTGGCATCACGCCGCAGCAGATCTCCGAGACGATCCGTGTCGCCACAATCGGCGATGTCGATGCGGCCCTTGCCAAGATCTCGCTCGACGATCGCCAGATTCCGATCCGGGTTCAGGCATCACTCGACATGCGCCGCGATCTGGCGGCCATCCGGGCATTGAAGATCCAGACCGCCAGCGGCGGCACCGTTCCGCTCGCAAGCGTCGCCAATATCGACTATTCGGAAGGCGTCAGCTCGATCAAGCGCAACAACCGCTACCGTGTCGTCTCGATCGGTTCCGATCTGCCGCAGGGCGTGGCGCTCGACACGGCTTCGGCCCGCTTCCGCCAGATCGTCGACGACGCCAAAATCCCTGCCACCGTGCACCTTGCCGAAAGCGGCGACACCAAGGTGCAGTCCGAGATGCAGCAGAGCTTCGTCAACGCCATGTTGATGGGCCTCCTCTTGGTGCTGACGGTGCTGATCCTGCTCTTCAAGGACGTAATCCAGCCCTTCACCATCCTGTTCTCGCTGCCGCTCGCCATCGGCGGCGTGGCGGCGGGCCTGATCGTCACCAGCAACCCGCTGTCGATGCCGGTCATGATCGGCATTCTGATGCTGATGGGTATCGTCACCAAGAACGCCATCCTGCTCGTCGATTTCGCGATCGAGATGCGCCACCAGGGCATGGCTCGTGTCGAGGCCATGGTCGAAGCCGGCCGCAAGCGCGCCCGCCCGATCATCATGACCTCGATCGCCATGTCGGCCGGCATGCTGCCTTCCGCGCTCGGCGTCGGCGAAGGCGGCTCGTTCCGCGCGCCGATGGCGATCGCGGTGATCGGCGGCATTATCGTCTCGACAGTGCTCTCGCTCGTCGTCGTGCCCTCCTTCTTCCTGATCATGGACGATCTTTCCCGCCTGCTCGGCTGGATCTTCGGCCGCTTGGTCGGCAAGAAGGACAAGGAGGACCTGCCGATGTCGAGCGAAGATCTCACCCGCGTCGCCCGCGAGAACCGCAGCGACATCGACTCGCTGGAGGAACGCCTGACCGCGATCGAGAAGCCGGAAAGCAAGCGCAAGGTTGCCAACGACACCAACGTGCTGCGCCTGCCGCCCTTCGCGGCTGAATAAGGCAGGGATCATAGTGCAAAAGGCCGGGCATCGACCCGGCCTTTTGTTTTCCCGAGCCTACCGCAGCCTTGGTGCCGCCGTGCTGTCTCTCACGACAAGTTCGAGATCGAGCGCCTCACGGTTTTCCGGCACTGCATTTTCGAGGATCGCCGTCACCGAGCGCCGGGCGATTTCGGCAAAGGGCTGCGCAACGGTGGTCAAACGCGGAAGCGAGATCGCAGCTTCAGGCACGCCGTCGAAGCCGATGATGGAAACATCCTCTGGCACTTTCAGCCCGCGCTCGGCGAGCCACTGCATGGCAAACAATGCAACCTTGTCCGACATCGCCAGAATTGCCGTCGGTGGATTGGCAGAGGAGAACAGGGCTTCCATGGCCATCAGCGTGCTCGATCTGTCATGCAACGTTCCCTGGATCGGAACGGCTTCGCGAGGAATGCCATAGTCCGCCAGCGCCTGCCAGTAGCCATGCATGCGGTCACGCGGGGTCGCTTCCATTTCAGGATCGACACGCTCGGGCGCCACCACGCCGACAAGGCCATCGACATCGCCGATCGACAGGATCGCGATGTTCCGGTGCCCGAGTTCCAGGAGATGCCGCGCAGCCGCAGCTCCGCCCGAGATATTGTCGATGCCAATCGCCGGAATGGTCTCGTCCTCGATACCGAGCGCCAGCGCAATGAACGGCAGCTGGCGCTGGCGGGTGAGTTGCACCAGCCTCTCTCCGCCTTCCACGCACAGCAGGATGAAGCCGTCGACGAGCGCGCTGTTGATGTTCCAGGCAAGCCGCTCCTCATTCATCGCCGATACGACGGCAATACCGGTGCCGCTCGCATCGCAAACCTCGCCGATCGCGGTCATCAGCGACCGCGCCCAGGGATCGTCGAAGAAGTAGGTGAGCGGTTCGACTGCAGCCACACCGATCGCGTTCACCCGCCCTGCCCTGAGCAGCCTGCCCTTGATATCCGGCCCGCCGTAACCGAGCTCTCGGGCGACATTGAGCACCCGCTCGCGAACCTCCTCCCGGACCACTTCTGGACGGCTGAATACATTCGATGCCGTGCCCTGCGATACGCCTGCCGCCTTGGCGACATCAGCCAGTCTCACATGCCCCTTAGCCAAAACCGCTCCTTGCAGATATGAACGACAGCACCCTAGCAAAAAATTGTATCGGTTCAAAATAAACTTGACAGCATCAAGGATGAGGAAGAGTATTGAATCGGTTCAAAAAAATCCGTCAAGGATTTGAATCGATTCAATATCGTGGAGAATGAAACGATGGTCCCGATCAGTTCGCTATTCAAGGATCTCTATGAAGACCGCTGGGGTAACCCGCGCAACAACCATCCTGCCAGGGAGGCCGAACGCGGCAAGCGCCTCTTTGTCCTCCTGCCTTTCATCCGTCGGTTCACCAGAAGCCGCAAACATCCGGACGCCTGGTCCTTCACAATCCCGATCGATCGCCGGCTTCGATAAGAGTTCTCAACAGCAGCGTTTGACCAAAATCAATTCCCCCGCGCTTCGCTTCCTCTATTCTGGCATCATCAAGGGGAATATTGGCGGCGTTGACCGCCGCCGGAGGCGGGAACATGAACAGGATGCTGATGCCGAGCAGCCGCGAGCGGACGCTGCTTTCCAGAGCCGGAATATTTGCAGAACTGGACAGTGCGGAAACCGAGGCGCTGCGCGCCTGTTCCACTGTAATGGCTTCCGCTTCGCACGACATTCTCTTTCAGGAAGGCGAACCCGGCGTTTATTTCTACAGCGTGCTGGAAGGCTACGTCCGGCTCTTTCGCCTGAACGGAGAAGGTCGCGAGGCAGACATCCGCATCTGCGAGCCGGGCGACAGCTTCGCCGAATGTCTGATCCAGGCAGGCGGGATCTATCGTTATGCCGCCCAGTCGATGGACAACACGGTTCTTGCCCGCTTCCACGTAGGCAAAGTGCGCGCCCTCCTGGCCGAGTACCCACGGATCGGCACCGCGATCATGCGCAGCCTGTCGCTGCATCTGCTGTCGACGATGGAATGCCTCGCCAACGACCGCATGCAGACGGCGCCGCAACGCGTGGCGCACTACCTTCTCTCGCACTGCGTCGAAGAAGGATCGGCAACGGCATCGCTGCGCCTGCCCTTCCCGAAGAACCTGCTCGCCCGTAAGCTCGGTCTGGCGCCGGAGGCGCTGTCCCGCGCCTTCTCGACGCTCAAGTCTGCGGGCGTGACCGTGCGCGGGCGCTTCATCGCCATCAGCGACATCAACACGCTCAAGCGTATCTAAGCTCTCTAGATGTGGAACCTCTTGACGTTCCACATCTAGAGACCGCCCTGCACCCGCAGGAAGTCGACGATAGAACTGATGCCGTCGCCACGCTTCATGTCGGAGAAGACGAAAGGGCGGGTCGCCCGCATGCGCGTCGCGTCGCGGTCCATCACATCGAGGTCGGCGCCGACATAAGGCGCCAGATCCTTCTTGTTGATGACGAGAAGGTCGGATCGGGTAATGCCCGGCCCGCCCTTTCGCGGGATTTCCTCGCCCTGGCAGACGGAGATCACATAGATGGTGATATCGGCGAGATCGGGCGAGAACGTCGCCGCCAGATTATCGCCGCCGGATTCGATGAAGACCACGTCGAGATCCGGGATTCGCTCATTGAGCCCCGCGATGGCCTGCAGGTTGATCGTCGCATCCTCGCGGATGGCCGTATGCGGGCAGCCGCCGGTCTCGACGCCGACGATGCGCTCGGACGGCAGCGCCTGCATGCGCACCAGCGCTTCGGCATCCTCCGTCGTATAGATATCATTGGTTACCACAGCGACCGAATAGTCGTCGCGCATCGCCTTGCAGAGCTTTTCGGTCAGCGCCGTCTTGCCCGAGCCAACAGGCCCGCCGATGCCGACGCGCAAGGGTCCGTTTCTTGATTTCATATGTCTTACTCCAATCGAAGCCTGATGATAGCGAAGCGCCGGTTTCTCGCCACCGTCAAATGACGCAGATGCGCGGATAAGTCTCGTTCAGGAGCGAAACAGCCGCGTCTGCTGCGTCTCATGCCGAAGTCCAGCTATATCAGCCTGAACCGTCGCAGAACCCAGATCGTCGAGGCTGGAGCGCGCTGCACGCGCTGCAATATCAATCACATGCTCCTCCAGCCCGGCGAGGATGGCAACACCGTCCTTCTGTCCGGCAACACCGAGCCGGATGCCGGCGGAAACGGACTGGGAGAGATAGGCGTGCAGAAAAGCGGCAAGTGCCTTCTCCAGCTGAATGCCATGCGCGCCCGTTACCGCGCCGACGGCGACCGGATAGGCTGCCTTCTTCGGCAGTCGGCCGAGTACATCGTCCGGCCACGCTTGCGCGGCGATGAGGAAGGCCTCGCCAAGCAGCATGGTTTCCTGATGCCGCTCACGCGACCCGGCAAGCGCTTCGGCAAGTTCGGCAAGCTCCGAAATACGATCGGCGTCGTCATGACCGCGATGGCTCTCGGCAAAGAGGACCGCATCGTTCCAGACCGAGCCATTGCCGGTCAGGGTCTCCAGCCAGCGCCGCAGCGTGACGGCATCTTTGACGAGCCCATCGGCGACCGCCCGCTCAAGGCCGCCGGAATAGGCAAAGGAGCCGATGGGAAAAGCCGGCGAAAGCCATGCCGTCAGGCGCAGCAAAGCCTGCAGCTCACGATCCTCAGCCATCAGGCTTCAATCGTGCTTATGATGGCTGTGGTCGTGGTTGTGACCATGCTCGTGGTCATGGTCGTGATGATCGTGCCCATGGTCATGATGCGCATGGTCATGGTGCTCGTGGTCGTGATGATCATGATCATGGTTATGTCCGTGATCGTGATGATCATGCCCGTGCGAATGTCCGCCCTGGGAATGATAGGCGCCGCGCGCCGGTTGGAAGGGTTCGTTGATATCGAGCACCATCGCGCCCAGTCCCTGCAGCATCGTGCGGATGACATGATCGCGCAGGATCACGATGCGATCCTCCTCGATCTGGGCCGCGAGATGACGGTTGCCGAGATGCCAGGCGAGTTCGACCAGATGCACACGGTCGCGACCGCGGACTTCGAACAGCTTCTCGTCGGCGGCAAGGATTTCGATCAACTCGCCGTCCTCGCGAACCAGCATGTCGCCATTGGCGAAAAGCACTGGATCCTTGAGATCGAGCATCACCATCTCGCCGTTCTCCAGATGCAGGAGCTTGCGGCGCAGGTGCCGCAGATCGTGCGGCAGCTTGACCTGTGCGGTCGGGTGAGAGGAAGGGGTGCCGGCGGGGAGATAAGATGTGACGCGCTGCATGACATATCCGTTAAACTGGGACCTAGACCATGCAAAATAGCCCTTCGCGATGCAAGCACCAATGCACGTTTCGTAAACGGCCAGTCAGGAAAGGCTCTAGATTCCGGATGCCTGCAGCAGGCTTGCCTCGTCAGGCCCGATACCCTGCACGCCAAGGCCGTTTTCGACGAGGCCGTGCCAGGCATGGTTCAGCCCTTCCCGCTCATGAACGACACGATTGCGGCCGAGCGCCTTGGCGAGATAGAGCGCCTTATCGGCAGAGGCATAAACCGCCTCCTTGTCGCGTCCCTCATGGAGATCGGCAATGCCGCCCGATATCGTGATGGTGACATTGTGCCCATCCGCCGGAATCGGCCGCGCCGCAATCTGTGCCCTCACGGCTTCTATGCGCGCCACCCGCTCCTCCGGCGCTCCGCCCTGAACGACGATACCGAACTCCTCGCCGCCGAGTCGCGCCACGACCGACGCGCCGTCAAAAGCGGCCGAGAGCATCGCCGAGACGGCAGTAATGACGGCGTCACCACAGCCATGGCCGAAACGGTCGTTGATCGCCTTGAAACGATCGACGTCGAAAATGGCGAGACAAGCGTCGCCGTCGACTTTCTCCAGGGCATCGGTAAAAGCGCGCCGGTTCAAGAGCCCCGACAGCGTATCGGTACGGCTGAGCTTTTCGAACTTCGCACGCGAGACGGTCAGATCATGAATGGCGAAACCTGCAACGAGCGACAGCACGCCCGAGACCATTCCGCCGATCAGCCAGGAAAGAATAATGGCAAAGATCATCGCATGCCCGAGGGTGATCGGCAGCATTCCCATGAAGTTGAGCGGAGGCAGAATGATCATGATGATGAAGCCGGACAGGATAACCGCCAGAAAACTCATCTTCAGCGCAAAAGTATAAACGGTTTTGCGATGCTCGAAACTGCCCAGATCAGCCTGAAGCGATATCCAATTTTCCATGAGAATCGACCTTCCTGCCCGCGTTTCCTCGGCATTGATAGGGTCGCAATTGCTGCGGGGGTCTTAATCCAATCGCTAAAATTCGAGTGATCTCGGGGGATTCGGCCAATCTGTTTTTTCTAGCAGGAGATGCAACTTTTCGGGACAGGATCTGCCATGGTGGGAGACACATCTAACAATTTGATTTTAAATATATTTTATACGAGCCGATCAGCACGTGTTTCAGAATGGTCTATGGCTGAAAAATCACAGTCTATCCATAGATTTCCGCAACCAAACAGAGAGTGATGCTCAGACTTCACTTCAAGAGCAACAATGCGGGACCTGGCGTCAAAAAGACAAGAGTTAAAACGGAAAATAAAGCAGCGTCATCGCGGCGGCCGAGGTTGAGGAGGAGCCTTCAACTTCAATTATAGAGGCCAAGCGAGAGCACCAAAGTCTGCGGCAGCGGGTTCCAAAAACCGGTTCGCAAACCGCCCGCCCGCAATGTCGCTGCAGTCCATGTATTGCAGCCGAACAGCGCATTGAAATAGCCCTTCGCCTCGAAGAACCTGTCGTAGTCGCCATATCCCCGTTCCCCGATCGGCAGGGTGGTTCCATTCTCCCTGACGAAACTGTCATTGATGAAGCCGACCAGTTGCTCGAACCCTTCGCCATCGACATTGAGAACCGTCACGGTCGGGTGGGTTTCGGAGATGCTTCCGGCGACATCGACATGCATCACCGACCTGTCGATCGTCAGCGCACGAAACACCGGCATCGGCTTCAGATCGCCCCAGGTCGGCGTCTCGAGATAGAATGAGCGGCCACCCCATCCGAAGATCAGCCATTGTGCAGCGGGATCACTCACCGGAATGCCGGCGTCTTCCAGGAACGAAAAGGAGGCCCTAAGCCGATCGTCGAGCGGGATCGCGATATCCGTATGGATCGGGCCGGAAAGCAAAAGAATGCGTTGCGAGGATGTCGTATCGGGAGAAGCGTTGGCTGCAACGAGGAGCGGCCTTGGAACGAAGGTCCCGGCAGCCGCCAGGAACAAAAGCAGCGCGATTGCCCTCATCAGCCACCGCGCTGCCAGTTTCAAGCCTCCCATGGACGAACAACCTCAGAACAGGAAATAACGCTGCGCCATCGGCAGCACTGTTGCTGGCTCACAGGTCAGCAACTCGCCATTCGCCCGCACCTCGTAAGTCTCCGGATCGACCTCGATATGAGGTGTCAGGTCGTTGTGGATCATCGATGCCTTGGAGATGCCGCCGCGGGTGTTCCTGACGGCAACGAGATCCTTGGCGACGCCAAGGCGGCCCTTGATACCGGCATCGAGCGAAGCCTGCGAAACGAAAGTAACTGAGGAATTCGTCAGGCTCTTGCCGAAGGAGGCAAACATCGGCCGATAATGCACCGGCTGCGGCGTCGGGATGGAAGCGTTCGGATCGCCCATCGGTGCGGCGGCAATGGAGCCACCGAGCAGCACCATATCCGGCTTCACGCCGAAGAAGGCCGGGTTCCATAGGACGAGGTCGGCACGCTTGCCGACTTCGATGGAGCCGATCTCGTGCGACAGGCCGTGCGCGATCGCCGGATTGATCGTATATTTGGCGACATAGCGACGGACGCGGAAATTGTCGTTGTCGCCCTTTTCTTCCTTCAGGCTGCCACGCTGGCGCTTCATCTTGTCGGCCGTCTGCCAGGTGCGGATCAGCACTTCGCCGACACGGCCCATGGCCTGGCTGTCCGACGAGATGATCGAGAAGGCGCCAATATCGTGCAGGATGTCTTCGGCCGCGATCGTCTCCTTGCGGATACGGCTTTCGGCAAAGGCGATATCCTCGGGGATCGACGAGGACAGGTGATGGCAGACCATCAGCATGTCGAGATGCTCGGCGATGGTGTTGACCGTATAGGGTCGCGTCGGATTGGTGGACGACGGAATGACGTTGGGCTGGCCGCAGATCTTGATGATATCGGGCGCGTGGCCGCCGCCCGCACCTTCCGTGTGGAAGGCATGGATGGTACGGCCCTTGATGGCGCCGATCGTATCTTCCACGAAGCCGCTTTCGTTCAGCGTATCCGTATGGATCATCACCTGCACGTCATACTCGTCGGCGACCGACAGGCAGCAGTCGATGGCGCCGGGCGTCGTGCCCCAGTCCTCGTGCAGCTTCAGCGAAGTGGCGCCGGCGAGCACCATTTCCTGCAGCGCGCCCGGCAGCGAGGCATTGCCCTTGCCGGCAAAGGCAAGGTTCATCGGAAAGGCATCTGCTGCCTCGATCATGCGGGCAATATGCCAGGGACCTGGCGTGCAGGTCGTTGCCAGCGTGCCATGCGCAGGCCCGGTGCCGCCGCCGAGCATGCAGGTCACGCCGCTCATCAGCGCTTCCTCGATCTGCTGCGGGGCGATGAAATGGATATGGCTGTCCATGCCGCCGGCCGTCACGATCTTGCCTTCACCGGCAATTGCTTCCGTGCCCGGACCGACGATGATGTTGACGCCGGGCTGCACATCCGGATTGCCGGCCTTGCCGATCGCCGCGATGCGGCCGTCCTTCAAGCCGATATCGGCCTTGTAAATTCCGGTATGGTCGATGATGACGGCATTGGTGATGACGGTATCGACCGCACCATCTGCCCGCGTCACCTGGCTCTGGCCCATGCCATCACGGATGACCTTCCCCCCGCCGAACTTCACCTCTTCGCCATACGTGGTGAAATCCTTTTCGATCTCGATGAAAAGCTCCGTATCGGCAAGGCGGACCTTGTCGCCGGTGGTTGGACCGAACATGCCGGCGTAGGCCTTGCGGGAGATCTTGTAGGGCATCTATCAGGCTCCTTGGGAGGAAGAGGCGAATTGTTTTCCGGCAAGCCGCCTGAGACGGCCCGCCGCAATATGGGAGTCGACGAGCTGCTTCTCGGCGGCGAAGGGATGCCATTCCCAGCCCACATGGCCGAAGCCTGCGAGTGTCACCTCGTCACCGGGAAATCTGTCGAGTACTTCGCCGATCACGATCATGCCGCTGCTCGGCACGATGTAAGGCGCCGGCGAGAAGGCAGAAAGCGCCTGATCGACGGCTTCATGAATCCGTTTGTCAACGACCCTATGCAGCTTGCCGGCTTCGGCACAGAAGTCGCTGAATTGATCGGTATAGTCGTCGCAAAAATCATCGAGTTCGGGGTGCGAAACGCCAAGCGGCCCGCGCATCGCCGCAAACTTCACGGGATCGCGCACGCCCCAGATTTCAGAGGCCTCGACAACGCCAGGATGGATGCGCCAGCTCTCGGAACTGATCATGGCCTTGCCGGGCCGACCGGTATTGCACACGGCCACCACGTCGGTGCGCGTGCCGCCAGCGCCATAGGAGCGGCACTCGTTGAAGCGGATGACGAAGTCGGCAGCATCGATGATCTCTGCCGCTCCTTCTCCCACGTCGCCGTTGCCCACGATCATGATCGACCTGCCCACCTTACTGGCCCATTCCATCGGCGAGCACTTTGAGCTCTTTGGTTCTGAGATCGGTCAGGTCGGCGAGGCAGCCGGCCACCAGCATCGGCTCCATCGTGCCGCCGCGAGCCTGGAAGCCATAGTTTTCGCACTGCGCGTCGCGATAGTTGATCCAGGCGCGCTGTGCCTTGAGGAGCGCCTGCTCGGCGCCCTTCATGTCACCATCGAGATCCTCGTCGATCGTCGCCATGGCGGCACGCGTCTGCTTATACTGGGCATTGAGCCCCTTGTCGGCCTCGTCATAACGCGCCTGCGCGCAACTGGTCATGTCGGTTTGAGTCTCTGCGTTATCGCAGTCCACGTCCTCCGCATTAACGCCACCGGCGGCAAACAGCATCAGTGCCGCACCGATGAGCCCGATCTTCAAGCGCATGTATCTCCTCCCGTCATTTTCTTTTATTTAGAGCCGGCCCATGACGAGCTGGCGGAAGCCATAGATCTCACGTTTGCCGGACAGCGGAATGAGTGTCACCGATCGTGTCTGGCCCGGCTCGAAGCGCACGGCGGTGCCGGCGGGAATATCGAGCCGCATACCGTGGGCCTGGTCGCGATCGAAGGACAGGCCGGCATTGGTCTCTGCAAAGTGATAGTGGCTGCCGACCTGTACGGGGCGGTCGCCGGTATTGGAGACATCGAGTGTGACGGTCGGCACACCGGCATTGAGCTCGATCTCGCCATCAGCGGCAATGATTTCGCCAGGGATCATCTATCTCTCCTTAAGCCGCCTTGGGCGCACAGCCCTCGGCCTTCAGAACACGCTTGGTGGAAGCCGGATTGTTGGCAAGTTTCGCCGCGGGCCGGATGGGCCTGATAACGAGATTGCCGCCGCAATTCGGGCAGACACCCTTCAAGACGTTCCCGACGCAATCCGCACAGAAGGTGCATTCGAACGTGCAGATCATCGCTTCCGCGCTGTCGGGCGGCAGATCCTTGTCGCAGCATTCGCAGTTCGGTCGAAGCTCCAGCATGATGCCCCCTCAGCGGATCGGTTCGTGTACGGTGACCAGCTTCGTTCCGTCAGGGAATGTCGCCTCGACCTGCACGTCATGGATCATCTCGGCAATGCCTTCCATCACCTGGTCGCGACCAATGACATGGGCACCGGCTTCCATCAACTCGGCGACCGGGCGGCCATCGCGCGCCCCTTCCACGACGAAATCGCTGATGAGCGCGATCGCTTCCGGATAGTTCAGTCTCACGCCGCGCTCCAGCCGCCGTCGCGCCACCATGGCCGCCATGGAAATCAACAGCTTGTCTTTTTCTCTCGGAGTGAGGTTCATCGTCTACCTGCTTGTTGAACTTATAGATTCCAGACTTTCGGCACAGGCGCTCCGTTGCGCAAGGCGGAAATGACCGGGATCAGGATTTTTCTGAGCGCGAAGCCATCAGCTGCGGCAAGGCGCACGACGATCTTGTCGCTCCACGCACTCGCGCCACCCATATGCCCATCGACCAGCGGCCGCACCTTGGAAAGATAGGCTTCCGACATCGGCCCGGCATAAAGAACCGTCGCAAAGGCCACCTGTCCGCCGAGCACCGCCTGCTCTGCCGCAAGCAGCGCCACGGCATCGGAGAGGCGCAGTTCCTCGGCATGGATCAGCCGGCCGGACCGGCGGATGCGCCAGCGATCGCGAAACAGGCCCGTCTCCATCGTCTCGCCCATCGCCTTGCGCCCGAGCAGAATGGCCTCGACGGCCAGAAACTCGGCGCTGTCGTCGAGATCGACATCTAGACGGCGAAACAGCGAGGCGCGATCGAAGAGAATGGTTTCCTGCGGCAGCCAGTCGACGCGGGCGCCCGGCCCCACCTGGATCTGCGTCGTGACCTCGGCCGTACCGGTCGACGCCTTGTAGATCTTCTCGCAGGCTTGCGTTGTGACATCGATGCGCGTGCCCGCCCCGGCCGATACGCTCCAGTTCATGCGGTCGCCACCGGTCAATCCGCCGGCCGTATTGATGATGACAGCCTCCATCGACGCATTGAACGTATCCGGCAAGCGAATCTTCGCCGCGCCTTCCTGATAGAGCTCGTGGATCCGCGTGCGCCCGCCTTGCACCTTGGCAGCGAGATGCCCGCGTCCTTCCGCTCTCTGCAGTCTTGTCGTGCCCGCCGCCGCGCCTGTCATGCCACCCCCGTACAGATGCCGTTCTGTCTGGCACTTTGCGTTGAATGTGTCTGGTGACTGCAGGAAAGCAAGTCCCGTGCCGCATTCCGAAAGCCTGTGGCCCCCACGGACGATCCGGATGGCGCGAAAGGCATTTGCCGCAAAATGCGGCATCTGCCAGCGCGATCACCAAAAAGATCACACAGTCAGATGGCGGCGCGCTTCCGACGTGTCCAAAGTTTCGGCAAGACCTTCGTGCACGATCTCGCCGCGGTCGATGATGTAGACATAGTCGGCAAGCTCGCGGCAGAAATCGAGATATTGCTCGACCAGCAGGATCGCCATGCCGGTGGAATCGCGCAAATAGCGTATCGCCCGGCCGATATCCTTGATGATCGACGGCTGGATGCCCTCGGTCGGCTCGTCGAGCACCAGGATCTTTGGCCGCGTGACCATGGCGCGCCCGATCGCCAGCTGCTGCTGCTGCCCCCCAGAGAGGTCGCCGCCGCGACGTGACAACATCGACTTCAGCACCGGGAAGAGACTGAAGATATCATCAGGGATATTGCGGTCGCGGCGGCCAAGCGGAGCAAAGCCGGTTTCGAGGTTTTCCTTGACGGTCAAAAGAGGGAAGATTTCGCGCCCCTGTGGCACATAGCCGATGCCCTGTTTAGCGCGGGCAAAGGGCGGCAACCCGTTCAACTTCGTATCGTTGAAGGTAATCGTGCCGGCCGAAAGGGGATGCTGGCCCGTAACGGCGCGCAGAAGAGAACTCTTCCCCACGCCGTTACGCCCCAGCACGCAGGTAATCTTTCCCATCTCCGCCTTGACGGAGATGCCGCGTAGCGCCTGCGCTGCGCCATAATGAAGATTTGCGTTTTCGACTGTCAGCATCTTAGCGCCCCAGGTAGTTCTCGATCACCTTCGGATCGGAGCTCACAAAATCGATCGAGCCTTCCGCCAGCACCGAGCCTTCAGCAAGACAGGTCACCTTCACACCGAGATCGCGAATGAAACCCATGTCATGCTCGACCACGACGACCGACCGAGTCTTGGCGATGTCCTTGAGGAGAATGGCCGTTTCCGCCGTTTCCGCATCGGTCATACCGGCCACCGGTTCATCGACCAGCAACAGCTTCGGCTCCTGCGCCAGCAGCATGCCGATCTCCAGCCACTGCTTCTGGCCATGCGACAGGTTGGCCGCAAATTCATCGCGCCGATGCGTCAGCCGCACCGTCTCCAGGATCTCCTCGATGCGCGCCTTGTCCTTACCGGACAGCCGATAGAACAGCGTCGAGAACACCGTGCGACGGCGGTTCAACGCAAGCTCCAGATTGTCCCAGACCGTGTGGCTCTCGAAGACTGTCGGCTTCTGAAACTTCCGGCCGATGCCGAGCTGAGCGATATCGGCCTCGTCCTTCTTGGTGAGGTCGATATTGCCGTTGAAGAACACCTCGCCCTCATCGGGCCGGGTCTTGCCGGTGATGATATCCATCATCGTCGTCTTGCCGGCACCGTTCGGGCCGATGATGGCCCTGAGTTCGCCGGGTTCGATGACGATCGATAGCGAGTTCAAAGCCTTGAAGCCGTCGAAGGAGACCGACACGCCATTGAGATAGAGTACGCTGTTGGGTTTGACGTCGGGGATCATGGGTCTACTCCGCAGCCTGGATTTTCGCGTCGACACCTTCTTCGGCCACCACCGGCGGCACGTCATTTGAAACCGGCTTCCGCTTGCCGACATGCTGGGCGATCGTGCCGACAATGCCCTTCGGCAGGAGCAGCGTGACGAGCACGAAGAGACCGCCGAGCGCAAAGAGCCAGTAGTCGGGGAAGAGGCCGGTAAAGATCGTCTTGCCGCCGTTGACGAGGATGGCGCCGATGATCGGCCCGATCAGCGTTGCGCGCCCGCCGACAGCCGTCCAGATGACGACTTCGATGGAGTTGGCTGGCGCGAATTCACCGGGATTGATGATGCCGACCTGCGGCACGTAGAGCGCTCCGGCAATGCCTGCCATCATCGCCGAGACGACGAAGGTGAAGAGTTTGAAATGCTCGACGCGGTAGCCGAGGAAGCGCGTGCGGCTTTCCGCATCGCGCACGCCGACCAGCACCTTGCCGAATTTCGAGCGGACGATGGCCGAGGCAATCATCAGCGACAGAGCAAGGAAGATCGCCGTGGCTGCAAAGAGCGTGGCACGCGTACTGTCCGCCTGCACGTTGAAACCGAGGATCTCCTTGAAATCCGTCATGCCGTTATTGCCGCCGAAGCCCATGTCGTTGCGGAAGAAGGCAAGCAACAGCGCATAGGTCATCGCCTGCGTGATGATCGACAGATAGACGCCGTTGACTCTGCTGCGGAAGGCGAACCAGCCGAAGACGAAGGCGAGCAGTCCGGGCACGAGCAGCACCATCAGCGCCGCAAACCAGAACTGGTCGAAGCCGTACCAGAACCAGGGCAGTTCCTTCCAGTTCAGGAAGACCATGAAATCAGGCAGGATGGGGTCGCCATAAACGCCGCGCGGCCCGATCTGCCGCATGAGATACATTCCCATCGCATAACCACCGAGCGCGAAGAACGCGCCATGGCCAAGCGAGAGAATACCGCAGAAGCCCCAGACGAGATCGAGCGCCAGCGCCAGCAGCGCATAGGTCAGGTATTTGCCGAACAGCGCCATGATGTAGGTCGGCACATGCAGCGGGTTGTCCGCTGCGGTGGCCAGATTGAGCACCGGCACCAGAACCGCCACTGCCAGCAGGATGACGATGGCAATCGAGATCCGGCGATCGAGAGACCGGAGAAGGAAGGCCGTAATCATGCTTCCACCGCCCTTCCTTTGAGTGCGAAGAGCCCGCGCGGACGCTTCTGGATGAAGAGAATAATGAGGACAAGCACCAGGATCTTGCCGAGCACGGCGCCGGCAAAGGGCTCGAGGAACTTGTTGACGACGCCGAGCGACAGGGCGCCGACGAGCGTGCCCCAGAGATTGCCGACACCGCCGAAGACCACGACCATGAAACTGTCGATGATGTAGCTCTGGCCGAGGTTCGGCGAGACGTTATCGATCTGCGAGAGCGCCACACCCGCCATGCCGGCAATGCCGGAGCCGAGCGCGAAGGTGAAGGCGTCGACCCAGCCGGTGCGGATACCCATGGACGAGGCCATGCGCCGGTTCTGGGTGACAGCGCGCATCTGCAGGCCGAATGCGGAACGCTTCAACAGCATCAGCAGCGCCAGGAAAACGGCCATCGAGAAGACGATGATCCACAGACGGTTCCAGGTGATCGCCAACCCGCCGAACTCGAAAGCGCCCGACATCCAGCTCGGATTGCGAACCTCGCGATTGGTGGGGCCGAAGACCGTACGCACCGCCTGCTGCAGGATCAGCGACACGCCCCAGGTCGCAAGCAGCGTTTCCAGCGGCCGGCCGTAGAGAAAGCGGATGACGGATCGTTCGATGATAAGGCCGACGAAACCGGTGAAGATGAAAGCGGCGGGCACGGCAAAGGCCAGCGAATAATCCGCCATGCCGGGGAAGGTCGAGGTTATGTATTCCTGCACGACATAGGTCGTGTAAGCTCCGATCATCACCATTTCGCCATGCGCCATGTTGATGACGCCCATCACGCCGAAGGTGATGGCAAGGCCGATCGCCGCAAGCAGCAGCACCGAACCTAGCGACAGTCCGTACCAGACGTTCTGAACGATATTCCAGAGAGCCAGGCTGCGGTTGATGGTGGAAATATGCGCCTGAATAGCGGGCTTGAGATCATCGGGAGCCGTTGCCAGCGCCGTGGTCAGAATGGTCAGCGCATCGCGGCCGCCGCGGGCTGCGACCGTATCGATGGCAGCCTTCTTCTCCTCGGCGCTCATATCGCTCTTCAGCACCATAACGGCGCGGGCCGCTTCCATGGTGCTCTTGATCTCGGCGTCCTTTTCATCCGCCAATGCGGAGTTCAGCAGATCGAGATTGGCTGGATCGGCATCTTTCAGAAGGCCCTGGGCAGCCGCAAAGCGAGCGCCGCGATCGGGGCTCAGCAACGTCAGCTGGCTCATCTGGGTGGCAATGAGCGTGCGCACCGAATTGTTGACCCTGACCTTCGACATCGTGTCGGGATCGATGTCGGCCACAGCCGCGCCGGTGAGCGGATCGGAATAGGTCGGCTCGTCATCCGTGCCACCCTGCAGAAGCACAGGACCGCCCTCGTCGGAATTGACGTAAAGCAGACCGTCGCTCAGTTGCTGCAATATCTGGCTGACATGCGCATCCTTGGAGGCAACGAGCGCCTTGATGGCCGCTTCACGCTCTGGAAAACCGCCAACGCCAAGCGCATCGATTAGGGCATGGACATCATCCTGGGCCTTCAGACCGGCCGTTAGCCCCGTGAGTGTCAGGCAAACAGTCAAAAGAAAGATCTTGATGGCGCGATACATCGGCTTTCCCGCCTAAATTATCCTAGCAACCGCTGGGGACAGAGCTTCCGCCCGGATTTGAAATCCGGACGGAAGTCTTGGAGGCTCGTGTCGGAGCGGCTAACTCAGGAACCCTTGCCGCCGCACTTGCCAGTGGCAACGTTGAAGTTGCCGCAGTTCATAGGCTTGCGCCAATCGGAGATCAGATCCTTGGAGTCCGGCAGGAAGTCGGACCATTCGTCGCCGACGACCGCAGGGGTCTGCTGGACGATTTCGAACTGGCCGTCGGCCTGAATTTCACCGATCAGCACCGGCTTGGTGATGTGGTGGTTCGGCATGACGGTCGCAGTGCCACCGGAGAGGTTCGGAACGGAGACGCCGATAATGTGGTCGAGTACGGCATCCGTATCGGTCGTGCCGGCAGCCTGAACGGCCTTAACCCAGGCGTTGAAGCCGATATAGGCAGCTTCCATCGGGTCGTTGGTCACGCGCTTGTCGTTCTTGGTATAGGCATGCCATTCCTTGATGAACTTCTTGTTGATCGGCGTATCGACCGATTCAAAGTAGTTCCACGCCGCGAGGTGGCCGACGAGCGGCTTCGTGTCGAGACCGGCAAGCTCTTCTTCGCCGACCGAGAAGGCGACGACCGGAATGTCGGTCGCCTTGACGCCCTGGTTGCCGAGTTCCTTGTAGAAGGGAACGTTGGCGTCACCATTGATGGTGGAAACGACGGCGGTCTTCTTGCCGGCTGCACCGAATTCCTTGATCTTCGAGACTTCCGTCTGCCAGTCGGAGAAGCCGAATGGCGTGTAGTTGATCAGGATGTCTTCCTTCGGAATGCCCTTGGATTCGAGATAGGCTTCGAGAATCTTGTTGGTCGTGCGCGGATAGACATAGTCGGTGCCTTCGAGCACGAAGCGCTTAACGCCTTCATTCTTCATCAGGTAGTCGACCGCAGGGATCGCCTGCTGGTTCGGCGCGGCACCGGTGTAGAAGATGTTGCGCGAGGATTCTTCACCTTCGTACTGAACCGGGTAGAAAAGCAGCGAGTTCAGCTCTTCGAAGACGGGCAGCACCGACTTGCGTGAAGAGGAGGTCCAGCAACCGAAAACGGCCGCAACCTTGTCCTTCTCGATCAGCTCGCGCGCCTTTTCCGCAAAGAGCGGCCAATCGGAAGCCGGATCGACGACGACGGCCTCAAGCTTCTTGCCGAGAAGGCCGCCCTTCTTGTTCTGCTCATCGATGAGCATCAGCATGGCGTCTTTCAGCGTGGTTTCGGAAATCGCCATCGTGCCGGAAAGCGAGTGCAGCACGCCGACCTTGATTGTATCGTCGGCGGCAATCGCACCGTGGAAGGCAGCCGATGCCGCCATGACGGCGCCAAGTGCTGCGCCCCTAAGGGTGGATTTGAGATTCATATGGTTGATCCCCTCTTCTTGTTCCGCAACAGGCCGGAAACGGAAATTAACTGTTGCCGAGAGGACTATCGGGTGCTGCAGCGCAAAAACACATACGCAAAATGACGTAGGCGGCAGGGGCAAACGGGCAGGCAAGGACAAGACAGGGCATCCCGCGGAGGGGATGCCCTGTCGGTTCGATATTATCCGCCGATCGTCAAGGTGACCGATGTCGGGCCGTAGGAAAGGGTCGCCTTGTGGCCGGAGAGGGTGAACTTGTCGAAGATGCCGGTGACGGCTCCCGCCTTCAGGATCTCGATCTTCGTTCCGGCCGCCGGGGCGTAGCCCGAGGCAAGTGTCACGTCGAGAGCCCCGGCGAGCGCCGCCTTGCCCGCGATGACCACCGTGCCTGCCCCGTCAGCACCGAGCGTCGGCTTCGCCGTGGCATTGGCGAACTGCTGGTAATCGCCGCCTACGGTCAAGGGCTTGTCTGCTGCCAGGATGAGCGAACCGCCATTCACGGACAGTCCGCCGGTGCCGAAGGCCGAGGGCGAGCCTGCCACCAGCACGCCTTCCTCCAGCACCGTGCCGCCAGCGTAGCTGTTGGCGCCTGATAGCCCGAGGATGCCGCTGCCGCCCTTCACCAGCCTGCCCTTGCCGCCGATGTCGTTGCGCCAGGTGTCGATCGCGTTGAAGCCGCCCCTTGCCGCATCCATCGTCACGGTCACATCCTGTTCGAAGGCGCCGTAGCCATCGGCGGCGGCCAACAGGTTGAGGCGACCGTAACCTTCCGCGTCGTCGAGGAGCGGGTAGCCGGAGGCGACCTCCGTCGTCTTCAGCACGTCGCGGCGCTGTTCACCGTCGAGATAAGGCAGACGTGTTTCGAGAAGCGCTTCGGCGCCCTGCGGCACGCGGGCCGCCTGATCGGTCGCATGGATCGACGGCAGGCCGTAGCTCAGGCGTTGAAGCACATAAGCTCGGTTGGCATCATGATCGGCGAAGCGGTCTGCGGCCAGCGGCGCTGCATGAGCCACGACTTCGAGCGCGCCCGCATCCGCAACGCCTGATTTGGCAATGAGCCATGCCTGCGCCTGGGCGTAAGCATCGCTCTTCAACGCGGCATTGCCGGCCTTGTTCAGATTATAGACGACGGTGGCAGTGCCGAGCATGCGGCCGCCCATCACGTCGAGCGGAGAATGCATGCCGGCAAGGATGCGGTCTTCACCCAGTTCGCTGGCGCGCGTGAGCATTTCCTGAAAACGCTGCGGCACGAGATAGGCCATGGCAAGCGCATCCCGCCAGGCTTCCGCCGTGTGTCCGCTCGGGAAACCGCCGTCTTCGGCCGGCTTACCGCTCTTGGCGGTCTCGAGCGCCGGGACAACCGACACGTCCTGGCTCCAGCGGTAGGGACGGCCATATTTGAAATAACGCTTGGCGGGCTCCGTGGAGCCGTCACCACTCGCGGCATTGATGAAGTCGATGGCAAGGCCCATGTCCGGATTGGCGTCGGTCTTGTTTTCGGTGTCCGGCTTGCTGCCGGCGCCGCGATTATTGCCCTTGTCGTCGTATTTGACCGTCGTCGCATCGGCCGCGACTTCGGTGATCGTGGTGGTCTGCTTGGAGCCCGCTTTCCAGGCATCCGTCAGCGGACCGAGGCCGTCGACGATGCTGGCATTCTTGCCCCGCCGATCGTCGAGATAGGCGGCAACCGCCTGAGCGTCCGTCCGCGCCCGCGTCGCTTTGACGACATAGGCGAAGTTCGCATCGTGGACGAGCTTGTTGACGACCTGGCCGTCGGTCTTGCTGAAGGGAATGCCGTCCCAATCCGTCTTGGCAACAGCAGGGCAATTATCCTTGGCCGGAGCCTCTACGCCGGCATCGACGAACGACGTGCGCGGTGTCCAGATTTCGAGGAAGCCTGAGAGAAGATGGACAGCGGCATTGGTGTCTGCCGTCGAGAAGCAGGCGTCGCCCCGCTTGTTGGTGTTTCCGGCCTCCACATAGGGCGCTTTCGCCGTCGTGGCCTGCTCGGCGGCGGCAAGCGATGGCACGATCGAAAGAAGGCAGACGAGAGCGGTGCTCAGACGGCAAAGGCTTAAGACAGACATGGGCGACACCCGAAATCGTTGAACGAACGGCAGGAGAGTTAGAGCCCTTATGTGACGGACCGGTTTCAAAAATATTGCCGTTCTGTGAATCTGCCGGGGCTCCGCCTCTTGCCTTTCCCGCCCGTCCCGCCAAAAGTGGCATGGAGACGATGAGCCCAACCAGGATGCCGGAAAGAGGGCATGACAGCGCGCCAACGCATCATTCCGGTGAGACGCGAATATAATCGCTGGGTCGCCAACCAGACGCTGGAAGACTACGCGCTGCGCTTCACGGCCAAGAGCGCCCGGCGCTTCTCCTCCCAGCGCATCTCGCAGACGGCGATCGGCGCAATCTCCTTCCTGGCGCTGGAAGCGATCGGCGGCGCCATCACACTGTCCTACGGCACGACCAATGCCTTCTTCGCCATCGTCGTCGCCTCCATCGCCATGCTGGCAATCGGCCTGCCGATCAGCCGCTACGCGATCCGCCACGGCGTCGACATCGACCTGCTGACACGCGGCGCCGGCTTCGGTTACATCGGCTCCACAATCACTTCGCTGATCTATGCAAGCTTCACCTTCATGCTGTTTGCGATCGAGGCCTCGATCATGTCCGGCGCGCTGGAGCTGACGCTCGGCATACCCTTGTGGATCGGCTACATCATCAGCGCCGTCATGGTGATCCCGCTCGTCACCCATGGGGTGCGGCTCATCAGCAAGTTCCAGCTGATGACCCAGCCTTTCTGGATCATCCTGAACATCCTGCCCTTCATTTTCATCGCCTTCCTGGACTGGGGCCAATTCGATGTCTGGCGCGCCTTTGCCGGCATCCGCCACGCCTCCGGCCCGCCCGGCACGGTCGCAGATTTCAACCTCGTCGAATTCGGCGCCGCCTCTGCCGTCATCCTGGCGCTCATGTCGCAGATCGGCGAACAGGCGGACTTCCTGCGCTTCCTGCCGCCCGACCCACAGCGCAAGTGGCGCCACCGCCTCGCCATTTTCCTCGCCGGCCCCGGCTGGGTCGTCATCGGTGCACCGAAGCTGCTTGCCGGTTCCTTCCTGGTCGTTTTGACGTTTACCTCGGGCGTGCCGCTCGACCGCGCCGCCGACCCGGCACAGATGTATCTGACCGCCTTCGGCTACATGATCCCCTGGCACAATGCCGCCCTACTGCTGATGGCTGCCTTCGTGGTCGTCTCGCAGCTGAAGATCAATGTGATGAATGCCTATGCCGGTTCGCTCGCCTGGTCGAACTTCTTCTCACGGCTAACCCACAGCCACCCTGGCCGGGTCATCTGGCTGGTCTTCAACGTGGCAATCGCGCTGTTGTTGATGGAACTCGGCATCTACAGGTTGCTCGAAGAAACGCTCGGCATCTTCTCGATCATCGCCATGGCATGGCTTTGCACGATCTCGGCCGACCTCTTCATCAACAAGCCGCTCGGCCTTGCCCCTCCCGGCATCGAGTTCAAGCGCGCCCATCTTTACGACATCAATCCGGTCGGCCTCGGCGCCATGACGCTGTCTGCCGGCATCGCGCTGGTTGCCCATTTCGGTCTCTTCGGCTCGGTCGCCGCATCGCTTGCGCCTTACATCACACTCGTCATCGCGCTGATCGCCTCGCCCGCCATCGCCTGGGCAACCAAAGGCAAATTCTATCTCGCCCGCAAGCCGCGGCACGCCTGGAAGAACCTGACTGCTATCACCTGCTCCGTCTGCGAACATCCCTTCGAACCGGAAGACATGGCCTGGTGCCCGGCCTATGCCGCGCCGATCTGCTCGCTCTGCTGCTCGCTCGACAGCCGGTGCCACGACATGTGCAAGCCGAACGCGCGTTTGAACGCACAGGTCGGCGCCGTCGCTAAGACCCTGCTGCCGGCAAACATCGTCCAGAAACTGACGACCCGCCTCGGCCGCTATGGCATCGCGGTGGCGCTTGCATTGACGGCCGTGGGCGCAATCCTTGCGATGATCGCGCATCAGGTCGCCTCGGCCTCACCGGAGACCGCCGAAGTCGTCAACCGCACAATTCTGATCGTCTTCTTCGTCTTTTCGGTCATCGCCGGCATCGCCTGCTGGTTCTATGTGCTCGCACATGACAGCCGCGTCGTTGCCGAAGAAGAATCGTCTCGCCAGAACACGCTGCTTCTCAAAGAGATCGCTGCTCACAAAAAGACCGATGCCGCCCTCCAGAGCGCCAAGGAAACGGCCGAGGCCGCCAACCGCGCCAAGAGCCGCTATGTCGTGGGTCTCAGCCACGAACTGCGCACGCCGCTGAATGCCGTCCTCGGTTATGCCCAGATCCTCGAACGTGATGAGACGATCCCTGCGCCGCGCCACTCTTCCATCAAGGTGATCCGCCGCAGCGCCGAGCATCTTTCCGGCCTCATCGATGGCCTTCTGGATATCTCGAAGATCGAGGCCGGCCGCCTGCAGGTCTATTCGAACGAGATCAATATCCAGGACTTCCTCGACCAGATCGTCGACATGTTCCGGCCGCAGGCGCAGGCAAAGGGCCTGTCCTTCATTCATGAGCGCTCGCAGGTTCTGTCGCAATTCGTGCGCACCGACGAGAAGCGGCTGCGCCAAATCCTCGTCAATCTCCTCTCCAACGCCATCAAATTCACTGACGAAGGCAGCGTCACCTTCGATGTCGCCTATCGCAGCCAGGTTGCGACCTTCACCGTCTCCGACACCGGCCGTGGCATCGCCGAGAAGGACCTGACGCGTATTTACGAGCCCTTCCAGCGTGGAGAGGCGGAAAGCGTGCGGCCCATGCCAGGCCTCGGGCTTGGCCTCACCATCACCCGCCTTCTGACCAACACGCTCGGCGGCGAAATCTCCGTCACCAGCGAGAAAGACAAGGGCTCCACCTTCCGCGTCCGCCTCATGCTGTCGGCCGTGATGCGTCCCGCAGCGCCGCCGCAAGAGAAAAAGATCGTCAGCTATGACGGTCCGCGCCGAACCATCGTCGTTGTCGACGACAATGAGGATCATCGCGAGATGATGCGCGAAATCCTGGTCCCCCTCGATTTCATCGTGCTGACGGCGGCGACCGGCCCGGATTGCCTGACGCTGGTTGAAGGCATCGAGCCGGATCTGTTTCTTGTCGATATCTCCATGCCCGGCATGAATGGCTGGCAGCTCGTCTCCCGGCTGCGCGAGACTGGACGCACTGCACCGATCCTGATGCTGTCAGCCAATATCGGTGATGCCGCCGCACACAGCGACAGCGATGACAGCCACAATGATGCGATCGGCAAACCTGTTGATATCAAGCAACTGCGTGACAAGCTGGCTTTGCATCTCGGCCTGAAATGGCTTTATGCCGACGATCAGGCGCCGGCGCCGGTGATCGCCCCCATGCCGCTGAAGAGCCCAGGTGCCGCGCATGTACAGGAACTGCTTCGCCTCGGCGAGATCGGCTATATCAGAGGCATAGAAGCCAAGCTCGCCGACCTTGCCAAAGTAGAGGCAAATCAGCCATTCACAGAGAAACTCCGTTCCTATGTCGCCGCCTTCGATCTCGCCGGCTTCATGGATTTCCTGCACAAATTCGAAGAAAAAGGTGAAACCGTTGGCTGAGCTTCCCCGCGACATCGTTCTGCTGGTCGATGATTCGCCGGAGGCTCTCGGCTTCCTGACCGATGCGCTGGAACAGTCGGGCTTTTCCGTGCTGATCGCCACATCGGGCGCAGCAGCGCTCAACATCGTCGAGCGCATCACGCCCGATCTCATCCTGCTCGATGCGGTCATGCCCTTGATGGACGGCTTCGAGACTTGCCGCAGGCTGAAGGCCAATGCCGCAGTCGCCCAGGTGCCTGTTATCTTCATGACCGGGCTGACCGAAACCGAGCATGTCGTGCATGCTCTGGAATCAGGCGGGGTCGACTATTTGTCGAAGCCGATCAACATCGACGAATTGCGCGCCCGCATCCGCGTTCATCTGCGCAATGCCCGCTCGGCACAGAGCGCGCGCGTGGCGCTCGATGCTGCTGGCCGCCATCTGCTCGCGGTGAAGGGCAATGGTGCAATCCACTGGTCCACGCCGCAGGCAACCCGCCTCGTCAACGCCGCCATGGGCAGCGATGACGGCATGGAAGTCGTCTCCCGCACGATCGGCAACTGGATGAAAGAGCGCGCCGCTGCCGCCCGCGATGCCCTCATCTCGATCGCACATGCAGGTCAAGCAGCCCTGCAGCTCGCCTTCCTTGGCGCCATCGGCCCGGACGAATATCTCTTCCGCCTAACGGCCGCCAACAAGCGCAACGACGACCAGGTCCTGCGCCAGCACTTCTTGCTGACGCAGCGCGAATCCGAAGTGCTCATGTGGATCGCCAAGGGTAAGGCTAACCGTGATATCGGCGAAATTCTCGGCCTCTCCGCGCGCACCGTGAACAAGCACCTGGAGCAGATCTACGTGAAACTCGGTGTGGAGAACAGAGCATCCGCCGCCGTGAAGGCGGCGCATGTGTTGCATGAAATGTGAGGGATAGCCGGCGGCGCGCCTTAAACCACGCGGTCCGGAACGTCTCGCCCCTCAAAGAACGCTGTCACATTCTCCACGACCTTCATTCCCATCGCCGTGCGGGTTTCCTCCGTCGCGCTGCCGAGATGCGGCAACAGAACGACATTCTCCATCCGCCGTAACGCTTCAGGCACATGCGGCTCCGCCTCGTAGACGTCGAGCCCTGCGCCGCGGATCGTGCCTTTATCAAGCGCTGCAATCAACGCCGTCTCATCGACCACGTCGCCGCGTGCCGTATTGATGAGAAAGGCGCCTGGCTTCATTGCCGCAAACCGCGCAGCATTCATCAGATGCCGGTTTTCCGCTCCGCCTGGGCAATGCAGCGAGGTGAAATCGGAAGCCGCAAGCACCTCCTCCACAGAAGCAAGCTGACGTGCACCATAGCGAGCCGCCTCCGCCGGATCGACCTGTGAGCGGTTGTAGAACACGATGTCCATGCCGAAACCGAAATGGCAACGCTGCGCGAAAGCCTTGCCGATCCGGCCGAAGCCGATAATGCCGACGGTCTTCCCGGTCACCTTCGTACCGACCATGTGCGTCGGGCACCAACCCTTCCATTCACCGGCGCGCACCTGACGCTCGCCCTCCCCGCCGCGGCGCGCGACGGACAGCAGGAGCAACATGGCAATATCAGCCGTGCAATCGGTCAGGACCCCAGGCGTGTTCGTCACCACGATGCCCTTCGCCTTGGCACTGGCGATATCGATGTGATTGAAGCCGACCCCGAAATTGCCAAGAATTTTCGTACGGACATTCCCGGCAAAGACCGCTGCCGGCAGCTTGTCGGAAACGGTGGGCAGCACGGCATCATAATCCGCCAGCGCCTGACGCAATTCGCTTTCAGCAAGCGGTACATCATCTCTGTTGAGCGTCAGGTCGAAGCGCTCTGCGAGCACGGCCTCTACCGCGGCAGGCCAGCGCCGGGTGACGAGAATGCGGGGGTTTGGCATGAATCTGGATCCTCCATCCTTGCCTCTGGCTTAGGCCATGAAGGCCAGGAATGGAATGGCTTTCGAACCCGTAAAGACTGAGATCTTGAACTGCGGAGGCGAAACGAAAGAAGCCCGGTCGATGACCGGGCTTCCATAACAGGCATCACTGCCAGAGGCTTACTTCTCAGCCTTCTGGAAGTAGCTGTACTTGCCGTCGTCGCCCTTCTTCCATTCGTACATGACGTAGCCCGGAAGCTTCGGGTCGCCCTTTCCGTCGAAGGAGATGTCGCCGAGAACGGTCGGGAACGGACCCTTTTCCTTCATGGCCGCAGCAACGGCTTCAGCGTCCGTAGAACCGGCAGCCTTGGCAGCAGCAGCGATTGTCTGCAGCGCAGCGTAGGAATAGAGCGTGTAAGCTTCCGGGTTGAAGCCGGCAGCCTTGAACTTCGCAACGAGGTCCTTGTTGGCCGGGTTGACCGTCGGATCCGGGCCGAATGTGTTCAGCGTACCGGCAACGGCGTCACCAGCGATGGAAGCAAGTTCGTTCGAGACGATACCGTCACCCGAAACGAGCGCTGCCTTCAGGCCCTGGTCGGCCGACTGGCGGATGATGAGACCGGCTTCGGTGTGCAGACCACCCCAATAGATGATGGAAACACCGGCTTCCTTCATCTTTGCGATGAGAGCCGAGAAGTCCTTGTCGCCGACGTTTACGCCTTCGTACATGGCTTCGGTGACACCAGCGGCATTCAGAGCCTTCTTGGTTTCGTCAGCGAGACCCTGGCCGTAAGGAGTCTTGTCGTGAATGACGGCGATCTTGGCGTCCTTGAAGTGGTCGGCCAGATACTTGCCGGCAATCGCGCCCTGCTGGTCGTCACGACCGCAGGTGCGGAAGGTGTTCCACAGGCCACGCTCGGTGAAAACAGGGTTGGTAGCAGCCGGGGTGATTTCGAGAATGCCGTTCTCGGCGTAAACTTCAGAAGCCGGGATGGAAACGCCCGAGTTGAAGTGACCGATAACGAACTTCACGCCGTCAGCAACGAACTTGTTGGCAACGGAGATGCCCTGCTTCGGGTCGGAAACGTCGTCGCCGAGCTCGATCTTGATCTGCTCGCCGTTGATGCCACCAGCAGCATTGATGTCGGCAGCTGCCTGCTCGGCACCCTTCTGCAGCTGTGCGCCGAATGCAGCGTTCGGGCCTGTGAGCGGGCCACCAACGCCGATCAGGATGTCAGCTCGTGCGATGCCGCCGAAAGCGACGATCGCCGTCAGTGCCACCGCTGACAAGAGAGACTTCTTCATATTGTTACTCCCAATTTTTGGGCGGGTTTCGTTAGAAGACCCAGCGCACTACCCACCATTGACTACGCCGGGAAAGCTGTTCCACTCTGGAGGCAATTCATGCCTAGTTTCAACGGGCTGTCAATGTTTCTCCTTCCACGAAAACGCGGAAGTTTTTTCGTACAGCCAGTAATAGTTGTTGACCATTTGATTGGTGCGGCGATAGCGGAACCCGGCTGTCGAGAAGATCAGCAGGGTGATGAAATCAATAATGTAGAAGAACGCGCTGAGCATAGGTCCGTCGAACAGCGCATGATGCAGGAACTGCATCGCCCAGGCCAGCAGGAAGGTATAGACGACGACCAGCGGATAGTTGCTCCAACCGTCCGCAACCGCCTTGCCGGCCCGCCATGCTGTCCAGAAACCGATGAGCACGACAAACGCGCGGATGACGAGCTTTACGCCGTTGTCGCTTTCGAAGAAAAGTCCCTGCATAGTCAAACTCTCCCTTCTGCAGCGATCAATGCCGCCCGCCTTCGAGATAGGCGGCGCGAACTTCCGGATTTGCGAGCAGTTCCTTGCCGCTGCCGCTCATCGTCACCTTGCCGTTGACGAGCACATAGGCGCGGTGCGACAGCTTGAGTGCTGCGAATGCGTTCTGCTCCACGAGGAAGACGGTCAGCCCCTCCTTCTCGTTCAGCACCTTGATGGCCTCGAAGATGCCCTTGACGATCAGCGGCGCAAGCCCGAGCGAAGGTTCGTCGAGAAGCAGGAGCTTCGGGCGCGCCATCAGCGCGCGGCCGATCGACAGCATCTGTTGCTCGCCTCCCGAAAGCGTGCCGCCGCGTTGCGACTGGCGCTCCTTGAGGCGCGGGAACATTACAAAGACCTTCTCTACGTCCTCGTTGAAATATTTGAGGTTGTCGAGGCCGGCACCCATCTGCAGGTTTTCCAGAACGGTCATGCGCGGGAAGATACGGCGGCCTTCGGGAGACTGCGCGATACGCAGCCGCGCAATCTCATGCGTCGGCAGCTTGGTGATGTCCTGGCCGTCGAAGATGATCGAGCCGGTGCGGGCCTGCGGGCTACCGCAGATCGTCATCATCAACGTCGACTTGCCGGCACCGTTCGCGCCGATCAGGCTGACGATTTCGCCCTTCTTCACCTCGACATCGATCCCGGCGAGCGCACGGATATTGCCGTAATACGTTTCGACGCCCTGAACCTTGAGAAGCTGTTCCCCGGCCATTAGATTGCGCCCCCCTCTACGATCGCAATGACCTCTTCGACTTCTTCGTCTTCGACACCGAGATAGGCCGCGATGACCTTCGGGTCGTTCTTCACGTGGTCAGGGTTACCATCGGAAATCTTCTGGCCGTATTCCAGAACGATAACGTGGTCGGAAATTTCCATGACAACCGACATGTCGTGCTCGATAAGCAGGATCGAGGTACCGGTCTCAATGCGGATGCCCTTCAGCAGCGCGTTGAGCGCTGCCGATTCGCGTGGATTGAGGCCGGCGGCAGGCTCGTCGAGGCAGAGCAGCTCCGGACCGGTGCACATGGCGCGGGCGATTTCCAGACGACGCTGCGCGCCATACGGCAGATCGCCGGCCGGATCGTCGGCGCGGTCGATCAGATCGGCCTTTTCCAGCCAGTAGCGCGCCAGCTCGATGGCTGCTGCTGCTTCCTTCTTGTAGGGACCGATGCCGAGAAGACCGAGCACGGTGAAACCCGAAGCTTTCATCAGCTTGTTGTGCTGGGCAACGAGCAGGTTTTCCAGAACTGTCAGGCCCGAAAACAGGCGGATATTCTGGAAAGTACGCGCGACCTTCGCTTCCTTGGTGATGCGAAAATCCGGCAGACGTTCGAGCAGATACTGCTTGCCGCTCTTCTGCGTCAGCGTGATCATGCCCATCGTCGGCTTGTAGAAACCGGTGATGCAGTTGAAGACGGTCGTCTTGCCTGCTCCGTTCGGGCCGATCAGCGCGGTGATTTCGCCGCGCTTGGCCTCGAACGAGAGGTCGTTGATGGCCATCAGGCCGCCAAACTTCATCGACAGGTGCTCGACCTTGAGCAAAGTGTCATTCGACATGGTGTTCTCGACAGGGCTCATCAACCATGGCCCTCCTTGGTAAAGCTTCCGGATATCGCCTTGCGCTCCTTGAGGAAGGCGGTCGGCTCACGCGAGCCGACGAAACCGCGCGGCTTGAACAGCATGACGATGACCATGGCGAGGCCGAAAAGCAGCATGCGATAGAGTTCCGGCGTGAATTCCGGTCCGAAGATGACCTTGAGGAAATCCATTTCACGCAGCAGTTCCGTGCCGCCGACCATAACGACGGCAGCGATCGCGATACCCGTCAGCGAACCCATGCCGCCCAGGACGACGATAGCGAGGATGACCGCCGATTCCAGGAACACGAAGGACTCCGGCGAGACGAAGCCCTGGCGGGCTGCGAAGAAGGAACCGGCGAAGCCGCCGAACATCGCACCGGTGGCGAAAGCCGTCAGCTTCGTCGTCACCGTGTTGATGCCGAGCGAGCGGCAGGCGATCTCGTCCTCACGCAACGCTTCCCAGGCGCGGCCGATCGGCATGCGGCGCAGGCGGATCGTCACATAGGCGGTGAGCATGCAGAGCGCCAGGATAACGTAGAACAGGAAGATCTTGTAATAGGCCGACGACGACGGCAGGCCGAAGACCTTGGCGAAATTGTTCGCCTTGCCGACATCGAAGCTCAGGATACCGAAGACCGAAGCCTTGGCGATGCCGGAGATACCGAAGGTGCCCTTGGTCACTTCGGTCCAGTTGATGATGACGAGGCGGATGATTTCACCGAAGGCAAGCGTGACGATCGCGAGATAGTCGCCGCGCAGGCGCAGCACCGGGAAGCCGAGAATGACGCCCCAGAGAGCCGCAAAGATGCCGGCGAGCGGCAGCAGTACCCAGAAGGACAGGCCGAAATGGGCCGACAGCAGCGCGTAGGAATAGGCGCCGACCGCATAGAAGGCGACATAGCCAAGGTCGAGCAGACCGGCGAGACCGACAACGATGTTCAGTCCCCAGGCGAGCATCACATAGATGAGGATCTGGATGCCGAAATTGTCGACCCACTTCAGCGCGCCCTGCGGACCGAGGAAATAGGCCGTCGCCAGCGGATAAACCAGCAGGAATACGAGGGCGATCTTCAGGAAATGCGTCCGGAAAAAGCCCTTGTCCGTCGAAATCTCCAGATCGCCCCGGCGCGCCTTGAGAAGCTTGCGCTGGTCGAGATGCGGCTTGACGAAAACCACCATGATGAAACGGCCGATGGCGGCGACCAGCACGAAGACTGCAAGCAGACCCCAGCGCTGAACGATGATCAGCTCGTTGTTGATGTTCTGCTGCGTGCCGAGACCGACATAGAGAACGAACAGGCCAAGTGAAATGAGACCGGCGAAGAAGGCTTCCCTAAGCCCCTTCTGGACAAGCCCCGCGTTGGACTTGCCAGTGGAAGTGTCGATGTTTGCCATGACTTATACCTTCTCGACTTCCGGCCGCCCAAGAATGCCCGTCGGCTTGAAAATCAGCACGAAAGCGAGGATGGCGAAGGTGGCGACATCCTTGTACGCGATGGTGAAATAGGCCGACCACAGGGATTCGATAAGACCGATCATCAGCCCCCCGAGAACGGCACCCGGCAGCGAGCCGATGCCGCCGAGAACGGCTGCGGTGAAGGCCTTGACGCCCGGAATGAAGCCGTCATTGAACGACGCGACGCCATAATACATCAGGTACATCGTGCCGGCGACGGCTGCGAGCGCCGCCCCCATGACAAATGTAATGGAGATCGTCTGATCGACATTGACCCCGAGCAGGGCCGCCATCTTGCGGTCCTGTTCAGTAGCGCGCTGGGCTCGTCCGAGCGCCGTCTTGTTGACGATGTACCAGAAGGCCGCCAGCAGGACCACAGTGACCACAATGATGATGATCTGCTTCAGCGAGATCGAGAGACCGCCAACATTATAGACCGTGCGGACGAGCGGCGGGATCGGCTTGTTGCGCGGCCCCTGCGTGACCTGAATGAAATTCGACAGCGTGATCGACATACCGATCGCTGTAATCAGCGGCGCCAGGCGGAATGAGCCGCGTAGCGGGCGGTAGGCGACGCGCTCGATCGTCCAGTTCCACAAACTCGTCATCAGCATCGCGACCACAAGCATCGCCAGCAGCAATACCGCTACCGGAAGACCTGCGAAGATGGATGTGAGAACGAGAAAGACGATAAGAGCAGCGAAGCCACCGAGCATGAAAATATCGCCATGGGCGAAGTTGATCATGCCGATAATGCCGTAAACCATCGTATAGCCAATAGCCACAAGGCCATAGATGGATCCGAGAGTCAGCCCGTTGAAGAGCTGCTGGACGAAATACTCCATATGTCATTTCCCCTGGATGCGAACCATATTTAAGTTGCATCTCTTATTGGTTTTATCGCCTGTGCTTTCACACAAGCCACTAGCTCGCATTGCATAGCGGTTTCATTGGAAATGTGAAGACAAAAAGGATTTACTGCGTCAGAATCTTGGGTAAACAGGCCTAAATGGCGCAATTCAAACCAAAATCCACACAAAAGCGGCATCGATTGGCAAATTTTTAGCCAGAGCGGAATTCACCAATTAATCTTTGATGCTGAACGAAGCCACGCTGGCCTTCTGCGTAAACTGTTCCGCAAGTTGACGAAATTTCAAGCTCGAAGACGCCGCTCATTGCAAATGCCATTTTCCGAGCACTGCTCCTGACGAGCTTTGTGCAAACCGGCGAACCCATGCTAGTGTGACTGCATTCCGCCAAAGGGGTGCGGCAGCGCCGGCTATACACTATATAGTGAATGTGATCCCAAGACGAATTCGCAGACGAACGGCAGGAATATGCTGAGGACATTTGAACGGGCGGCACTCGAAGCCGGCAAGGTCATCATAGAAGTCTTCGACAACGGCTGCCCGGTGAGAATGAAGGCAGATGAAAGTCCGGTGACGATTGCCGACCAGGAGGCCGAGCGCATCATATTGGCGCATCTGGAACGCGATTTCCCTGAGATCCCCGTTATCGCCGAAGAATCGGTAGCTGCCGGCAAGGTGCCTGATATCGCCGGAAAGTCCTTCTTCCTTGTCGATCCGCTCGACGGCACCCGCGAATTCCTGGATAAGCGCCAGGAGTTCACCGTCAACATTGCATATGTGGAAAGCGGCGTTCCCATCGCCGGTATCGTCTATGCCCCGGCACTCGGCATCGCTTTTTCCGGCGAGCGCGCAAGCGCGGAGAAGCTGGTGATCGACGAGAACTTTGCGATAACGGAGAGAATGCCGATCAAAGTGCGCAAGCAGCCGGCAGAGAGTATGGCGCTCGCCAGCTTCCGGCATGACAGTCCCGAGACCAGCCTTTTTCTCGCCAGGCATGCGATCTCCAAATGTACCAACATCGGCTCGTCCCTGAAATTTTGCCTGCTGGCAGAAGGCAAGGCCGACGTCTACCCACGCTTCACCCGCACCATGGAGTGGGATACCGCGGCCGGCGACGCAGTGTTGCGCGCGGCCGGCGGATCGACCGTCACGATGGACGGCCAGCCGCTCATCTACGGCAAAACCGGCGCGGCTGCCGATTTCGACTTCGCAAATCCCCATTTCGTCTCTTGGGGCGGCACGAAGCCTGCGCTCGCACGGGCGTAGCGATCGCCGAAAGTTTCGCATCTTTCAGCTTTGTCGCAGGAATATCGCAACGGGGTGGTTTTCCATCGGCGCCCTGATGCCCTTCCTCGGGAAATCACACTTGGCTTCGGTCTTCATTTTTGATTCGGAGGAGACGTCCTTCCGCTCGGACATCGCGACCTCTCGCCGCAATGTCGCCACAATCAAGGCCGCCAGCAAGCTGTGACTTCGGTAACATCGCCGCAGCAAACAGACGTAATTATGGAATATCCCGTAATTACGGAAACCCCGTTCCGCTGGATCGTCTCATTCCCACTCTGGTACAATAGGCAACCAACTCGACCCTGGCACAACCGTGATCGCCTCGACCCTGTAGGGGATGGAGCGTTTTGGTACGGTGTGGGTGCCTGCAATCACAACCGTCGTTTGCCGTCCCGAATCTGCCAAACACATAAAATTGCTAATAAAAACCCCGGTTGAAAAATAAAACTCCTGATTTTGCATTAACTTAACGCAACTGCGAAGTTTGCTGCGCTGCGAAATTTCTCTGGACTCGGTTAAACAAATGTCGCAAATTTAGGATGTAGTAGGGTTAAACGTCGCCTAACATTGTGGCGCCTTATTGTGGCGCTAACCAAACCTGCGAATGACACCGCCGAAAGCTTCAAAATAAAAGCTTCAAAATACAAAGGGTAGATCCTTGAGCGTCATGGACCTTAACAAAAGTATTTCTGAAGAGAGCTTTCGCGTTCCGCCTGTTCATCAGGTAAACGCGAGGTTCCCAGTTACCGCACTCGACAGCATCGTTCCGCCACCTGCCTCCATGCAGTTCGTGCTGAAGCGAGCCTTCGATATTTTTGCTTCGATCAGCGCACTCATCGTGCTTGCTCCGCTTCTTCTGGTCGTCGCCGCCCTGATCAAGATGGACAATCCCGGTCCGGTGCTTTTCAAGCAGACCCGCTGGGGCAAGAACTGCCGCTCCATCAAGGTCTACAAGTTCCGCTCGATGCGTACCGACATGTGCGACGTCACGGGCGTTGCCCAAACCGTGAAGAACGATCCGCGCGTCACCCGCGTCGGCGCTTTCCTGCGTCGTTCGAATATTGATGAGCTGCCACAGCTTCTCAATGTGCTGAAGGGTGACATGTCGGTTGTCGGACCGCGCTGCCATGCAATCGGCATGCGTGCCGGCGGCATGCTCTATGAAGAGCTGGTTCCGCAATATCATCATCGCCACGCAATGCGTCCCGGTATTACCGGCCTGGCTCAAATGCGCGGCCTCCGTGGTCCGACGGACCGTCCAGCCAAGGCGCGCGCCCGCATTGCCTCCGATCTCCATTATGTCGAGAACTTCTCGCTGGTGATGGATATCCGCATCATCTTCGGAACACTTATTTCCGAGCTGAACGGCGGCAAAGGCTTCTGATTGGAATTCTGATTGAAAAAGAGAGGGTATCGGCTGTTAGAGCAGCCGATACCTGAATGCTCGGGCGACAGCCTGCATACGGTTGACCGAATCCAGCTTGCGCATCGCGCTCTTCAAATATCCCACCACCGTATGCGATGAGAGATCGAGAATGATCGCAATCTCATCGCTGCTCTTGCCCGCGGCTGACCAGCGCAGGCATTCGATTTCCCGCCGGGTGAGACTTTCAGATGGCCTGTCTTCCGGCTTCTCGTCGCTCGGCAGTGTGTCCAGAAGCTCCATGCAGCCATAAACCAGCGCCGTCGCTTCTTCGTGAGAGGGCATGGCACGCGTACCGGAAAAAGCGAAGATGTATTGTTTCAGGTCAGCGTCGTGCAGCGCAAACGCGAAGGTATGCTGCAGCCCGTGCATCTGAAACATCGTGTTCAGGCGGCGGTTTTCCTGATTCGCTGCATTGCCACCAAAAGACCCCTCCTCGCAGAAGACAGGCATGATCGTGCGCTTCATGACAGCGACCAGCTTGCTGCAATAGAAGAGGTCCGCCTCCTCGTAAAAGTTGACGAGGCTCTGCGGCCAGTTGCTGATTAGCTTGTTTTCCAGAAAGGCCGTCCGATCCCCGCGCGGGAATACGGAAAACAGGTGGAATTCGAACCCGGCAGCCTTCGTCAGCTCGTCCAGGCGGCTTGCACCGTCGACGGCGGAAACGCCCGCAGAACGGGCTGCGAAGGGCGAAAATGCGGTATCATCGGCGCAGTCGCGGACTGCGCGTTCACGTCTCTTCATTCTCTTGTTCCTTCACGGGCCTGGCTTCGGCTCGGCCTCGCAACCGGCCGCGGATTGGACGCGCCGGACGATCAGGAAAGACGGCATTTGCCCCGCATCCGAAGGATACGAAGCATTCAAATGGCCATCTTTATTGATACTGCGAGAAGAACGGAGACGAAGTCTTTGCGCTCATGCTTATGTTGCAGCGCTTATAAGATTATCCGGGAAAAATATGTAACATTTATTCCGCATGGCTCCCATGCAGTCGCCTCAAATTGACGTAACGGCAGGCGATCCGCAAATCACCCCCGCTGGGCATCTAAAGTTGTTATCAAAGTGTTACGATGGGTTTAGGCAATTTTTAAATGTGGCAAGTTAGAGTGGCGTCCGTGGTCTTGCGTTGTGTAGAGAGTCCAATGACCGAAATGATACGTCCCCGAGTGAAATATGTCATCGGCCCCGATGGCAGCCCCCTGACGATTGCGGATCTTCCCCCGCCGAATACGCGGCGCTGGGTCATCCGCCGGAAGGCAGAGGTTGTCGCGGCTGTTCGCGGTGGCTTGTTGAGCTTGGAAGAAGCCTGCGAGCGTTACACGCTCACTGTCGAAGAATTCCTTTCCTGGCAGTCCTCCATCAACAGTCATGGCCTCGCCGGTCTGCGCACGACGCGCATCCAGCAGTATCGCCACTGATCCCATTCCACTCAAGTTGATTATTTCGGGCCGGACGCGTTTCCATCAAGGGAATGAAGAAGGCCCGAAATCATTGCCGAGGCCGCGTAACACCAGAGGCCGGGCTGCGTAAACGCATTCGCAAGTCCCGTCGTCTTCGCCGCCGCAATCACGATCGCGACGAGCAGCACGTCCATCATGGACCACTTGGACAGATGCGGCACGACGTTGCGATAAAACAGGCTGCCGGTGCCGCCGGCAGCCATGGATCCCGCCGCGATCCCGATCATCTTCAGAACCGGCAGGACAATCGAGACGAGCGCAACGACTGCCGCAAGCGCCACGTCACCGCCATTCCAGAGCGAAGCCACGATTTCCAGGAGCGACGGCGTCTCGTCGAAGAACCAGAGCTTCTCGAAGCGGACGAGCGGGAGGACGAGGCCAAGCGCCAGAAGAAACGGCGCTGTCACCAGCAGAACAGGCCGAATCGCCGAAAGCCTGCTCAATTTGCCGCCTCTCCTTTGAACACACTGTCTCCTGCCATCACGGCTTGGCACGCCGGCGCCGCCATGTCACGTTCCCGATCACATAATTCATCAGGAGACGGACATGGATATCAAGATTGAGGAAAACACCTCCGGCGGCCGCTATGTTGCTGCCCTGGAGGGCCATGAAGCGGAGATGACCTATTCTCGCACATCGCCGAAACTGATCATCATCGATCATACCGGCGTGCCGGACGCTTTGCGCGGCAAGGGCGTCGGCCAGGCGCTCGCCCTTCACGCGGTCGAGGCGGCCCGCGAGGGCGGCTGGAAGATCATCCCGCTCTGCCCCTTCTTTAAATCACAGGCGCAGCGCCACCCCGAATGGAATGACGTGGTGAACTGAGGACGCCGCGCATACGATAGAAACACCAAAAGCCATGCATGACGGACACTGCGTCCGGCATGCATGGCTTCTGTGGTTATCCCCAAGGCGCCGGGACCGGCGCCTGCAATATTCGTCAGGCCCGGGCGCGAACTGCGCCGTCGCGCTCTTCGAGCGCCGTTGCCCTGGCATATTCCGCCTGCATTTCCTCTAGCGCCAGTTCCAGCGCCTCCTCCTGAACCTTCAGTTCCTTGATCGAAACCTGAAGATTGTCGGCGCGCTGACGTGCGGCCTTGGCGAAGGTCGGATATGCAAAGTGATTCGGGTCGGAAATACCGGACTTCTTTTCTTCTACGACGATCTGGCTCTCCAGATCCTTCGTCATCCGTTCAAATTCGGACATCATCATCTGCAACTGCTGCAATTGACGACGCTTTTCGTTAACCTGAAACTCTTTCAGGCGAACGAGGCTCTCTCGCGACTTCATACGCATTACTCCCGTGATGCGAGACCCCGGCTCAACTCTAAACTGCCCTTGCGCGCCGCTTTGACACGGTTTGCCGAAAAATTTCCTCCGATATTAACAAAAACCTACCGCTGGTAACCTTTCGTTTACGGGCATCGTTAATGATAGGTCCGATGATTTAAGGGTCGGTAAACGCCAATACCGGAAACCGAACCTTTTCATTAGCGAGTCAGATGAATCACTTAGCGCAGATTCTTAATGTCGAAGTTGAGATTTGTGGTTTGAGATTTCCATTGGAAAACATAGAAATGGAAAATTTATTTAATAAATTCGATACTCCTTGCCAGAGTGAATTAGAATTTGTTAACCATTTCGTGGCAGCTTCCAAATCACGTAGCTTATTCGGTATCGCGTAGGGGGCCAGGCCACCTTTCGGCGGCGGTAAAGGGGATAATTATGCGGGTACTTCTCATCGAGGATGACAGCGCTACGGCGCAGAGCATCGAACTGATGCTCAAATCTGAGAGTTTTAATGTTTATACGACGGATCTCGGCGAAGAAGGCGTGGATCTGGGCAAGCTGTATGATTACGACATCATCCTTCTCGATCTGAACCTTCCGGACATGTCCGGATATGAAGTGCTGCGCACTCTCCGTCTGTCGAAGGTCAAGACGCCGATCCTTATCCTCTCGGGTATGGCTGGTATCGAAGACAAGGTTCGTGGCCTCGGCTTTGGCGCCGACGACTACATGACGAAGCCGTTCCACAAGGACGAGCTCGTCGCCCGTATCCACGCCATTGTCCGCCGCTCCAAGGGTCATGCCCAGTCGGTCATCATCACGGGCGAACTTATCGTCAACCTCGACGCCAAGACCGTCGAAGTCGGCGGCCAGCGCGTTCATCTGACGGGCAAAGAATACCAGATGCTGGAGCTTCTCTCGCTCCGCAAGGGCACCACGCTCACCAAGGAAATGTTCCTGAACCACCTCTATGGCGGCATGGACGAGCCGGAACTGAAGATTATCGACGTCTTCATCTGCAAGCTGCGCAAGAAGCTCGCGAATGCTGCCGGCGGCGCAAATTACATCGAAACCGTCTGGGGCCGCGGCTATGTGCTGCGCGAGCCCGATGGTGCCGAATACGCCGAAACCGCCTGATCCGCCGAATCCCCTTACCGAAGAAAAGTCCCGCCTCTCCGGCGGGACTTTTATTTTGTCGGCAATGTCCGGAAAAGAAAAAGCCGCCCCAAAAGGACGGCTCGCGTTATCGATTTGCGCGACTTCTTCAGGCAGCGATTGCGCGATTTCCGAACACGGCGGTGAGGATCTTGCGGTCGAAGGGCTTGAGCAGGAAGTCGGTGGCTCCTGCCCGCTTGCCGGCCATCAGCTTCTTCAGATCGGCCTCGATGACGCAATAGTAGATCTTGACCTCTTTGCCGCCGTCCATGGCGCGGATATTGGCGATGAGTTCGAGCGCGCCTTCCATGCCCGAATCGACGATCAGATATTCAGGAAGCTCAGCCTGGCAGCGCTGCAGCGCCTCTTCGGCATTCGAAGCTTCGCTGACCAGAAAATCGAGCTCGGAAAGGATTCGCTTGCCGACCTTGCGAACGATGTCCGAACTATCGGTGATCATGAATCTCTGCATGGCGGCTCCTTATCCCTCGCGCTGTCTCCGTCGAGGGCCTTCCTAACCTTCGAGGATAGGTTCATCAGGCTAAGGAATCGTTACTGCGCCCGCCTCGATCAGCGATCGATGAACTAGGCTGCGGCCACCTTGGCAGTGAAGACGATCTCTTCGGCGCTGGCCGAATAATCCAGAATCATGCCGCATTCTTCCGCCAGCAGCACAGTATAATAAGGCTGGATCGAATGCGCATCGATCGCTTCCTCGACGGTACCGGTGGCGATTTCGACGAATTTCGGCGGCATGCGCATCAGCTTGCCCTTCGCCACGAGCTTGAAACTCGCGTCGAATTCCGGATTCTCCAGCGTAATATCCAGATTGCCGCCGCGCGGAATGGAAGAATATGCGACGAGGAAGAGGTTCAGGAGCAGCTTGACCCTGTTCTTGGCGACAATCGCGCGCGGGCCGCTCCAGCTCAGTTCGGTCTTCTTCTCGGCCACGGCAAAGTCCTTGGCTGCACGTTCGGCCTCGCCGGTATCAATCGAGGCGCCGACGGAACCGGATGCACCGAAGGCAAGGCGTGCGAATTTGAGACGAACTGAAGCATTGAGCGCACTGGTGCGGATGAGATCCATCGCGTCCGAATCCGCTCCGCCTTCGTCCAGAAGCTCCAGACCGTTATTGATCGCGCCGACGGGCGAGATCACGTCATGGCACACACGACTGCAAAGAAGTGCGGCCAGGTCCGGGCCGGATAGAGTGAGATTCGGGTTCTTGGACATCATCGTCTCCTGAGGGCGGCAGTATCATTCCACCCGGTAGTGTGCCTGATCAAAATTGCGCGAAGTTTGCGACCGTACTTGCCGCCATAATGACACCATATTTGGTAAACCGATTGTTAAGACGATCGGAGCAAAATGCATCAAATGCCAATGCCCCCCGACAATGACGAATGGATGACATCATGCGCCTCCAATTTCTCGGAAGATTTATCGGCTTCTGCAGGTTGCTGACCGCTATCATGGTATCGTCGGTGATTGTTGCTGGACAGGCCGCTGCCCAGCAGAACAATGGCCAGTACACGGTGCAGGAAATCGTCGATGCCGGTCACTCCTTCTTCGGCGAAACCAGCGGCGGCCTTGCCAAGGTCGTTGAAAGCGCCTTCCAGAAATACGGCCTGCCGAACGGCTATATTCTCGGCCAGGAAGGCGGCGGCGCCTTCATCGCCGGCCTCACTTACGGCGAAGGCCAGCTCAACACCAAGAATGCCGGCGAGCACCCGCTTTACTGGCAGGGTCCGTCTCTAGGTCTCGACTACGGCGGCCAGGGCTCGCGCGTCATGATGCTGGTCTATGACCTGCCCTCCATCGACTCTATCTATGCGCGCTTCGGCGGCGTCAGCGGCTCTGCCTATGTCATCGCCGGCTTCGGCATGACGCTTCTCAAGAACAACAATGTCCTGGTCGTGCCGATCCGCACGGGCGTCGGCGCCCGCCTCGGCATCAATGTCGGCTATCTGAAAGTCACCCCGAACCCGACCTGGAACCCCTTCTGAAAAGCCCAAATCACCGCTAATATCCTTGGGAATATGGTCCTGCCGGTGCTCGCAGCCTTGCCGCTGCGGGCTCTGCGTGCTTAATCAGGCGGACTGACCCGTATCAACCTTCGAATCGATGGCCGCGCCGTGATCGAATATGCTCTCTTATTCGGATTGGGCTTCCTGACCGCGGCCTTTCTTGTCTTTCTGGTCTCGCCTGCCGTCCACCGCCGCGTCGTCTGGTATACCGAAAACCGCCTGAAGGCGACCATGCCGCTGAGCCCGCAGGAAGTGCGGGCGCAGAAGGACATGGTGCGCGCCCTCTATGCCGCTGAAAACGCCCGCACCGCACAGGACCTGCACCGCGAACGCGAAAAGTCGCTCTCCCTCCAGCTGCGCCATGACGCACTCGCCGTCGATGCCGGCAGGCTGGCCTCGGAGGTCAACGAGGCGCGCGCACAGATCGGCGAGATGCAGGTCGAGGCTGCCGAGCATCGCTCCCACCTGCGCAAGGACGAAAACTATATCAGCCAGTTGAAGACCAGCCTGCACATTGCCGAACAGGCGGGCTCCAACAAGGATAGCGAACTGGAAACTCTGCGCGCGCGGCTTTCCAAGATCACGGAACAGACCAACAACTTGAAGATCGACCTTGCTGCGCGCGAGACCGAGGCCGAAAACCTGAAATTCCGCACCAATGCCCTGCGAGACGAACGTGATACGATGCGCCAGGACATAACGGTGGCGCAGAAGCGTGCCAAGGATGCCGAGCAGAAGCTCAGCCAGCAACAGCACATGGTCATTCGCCTGGAAGATAAGGCCGCCCGCGAGGCCGCTTCTGCCGCGGACAAGGAAGCCCTGCTCGGCCGCCGGCAACAGGAGATCGCCAAGCTGAAGGATCAGGTGAAGGCTGCCAATGCCGAAATCCGCAAGGCCGCAAAGGTGCTGCGCGATGCCGGCCTCTCCAAGGCGATTGCCGATCTGCCAGCCGAACCCGCCGGCGAGACCGAGCCCGCCACGCTGGATGTGGCGGCCATCACCGCGCAGATGGGCGATAATGTGCGCCGGCGTAGCGCCGCACTTGCCGACCATCTGCAGAAGGCAAGAAACAATACCGGTCGTGACGGCGCCCTTCGCGAGGAGATCGCCTCGATCGCCGCCAACATGGTAGCGCTCACGGCGCTCGATGAGGGTCCGTCCTCTCCGATCCTGCCCCTCCTGCCCGGCAGGGAGAAGAAGGGACCGAATGAACGCGTGAACCTCGCCGACCGCGCGGCTGCGATCATCGCCGATCCGCAGCGCTGAACTTATTCAGATCCGCTCCATCGCCGAGGATATGGCAAAGAGCGCAATACCTGTGGCCGTTGCCACATTGAGACTGTCCAGTCCTTCGGACTGCGGAATGCGCGCACTGCGGAAACGGGAAAGCACCGCCTCCGGCAAGCCCTCGCCCTCGGTGCCGACGACGAGCGCCATGCGATTGGAGGCTGGTATCTGCCGGATGTCAGTCTCGCCGCGTGGCGAAAGCGTCCAGATAACAAAGCCCCGCTCGGCAAGGCTCATGAGAAGATCGAGCGCATCGCCGGCGCGACGATAGGGCATGCTCAGAACAGAACCGACGGAAACGCGCAGCGCCTTGCGGTAGAGCGGGTCGCAGCAGGTTTCGTCAAGGAGAATCGCATCCGCCTTGAAGGCAGCGGCATTGCGGAACATCGACCCGGCATTGTCGTGATTGGAAATGCCGCAACCGACGAGGACCAGCGCCTGCTCGGGCAGCGTATCCAGAAAGACGGTTTCCGTGGCCTGCTCGCGGTGACCGAGCGCAAGCACGCCGCGATGCATGTTGAAGCCGACAATACCATCGAGAACATCGGCGTCGGCCACATAGACAGGTACGTCTTTGGGAAAGCGGTCGAGGATCTCCGCCACGCCGTCGAGCCTGTTGCGAAGCAGCAAGATCTTTTCGGCAGAAAATCCTCTGCCCGCCGCATGCGCATCGGCGAGCATACGCAGCACGACGGTACCTTCGGCAATGAAGCGGTTCTGTCGCCCCGTCAGGTCGCGCTCGCGGATATCGCGAAACTCCGCGATCCGCGGATCGTCCGGGGTTTCGATCGTGAGAGGCTTTCCGGCCATGCCGGCCTCAATTGCCCGACAATGTGATGTCGGCCACGATGCGGCCCGCCTTGATATCGAAGACCAGCGCCTTGCGCTTGCCGTTGACATCGGTGCCGTAAAACAGGATCTGTCCGCCCGAAAGCGATGTCTGCTCGATCTTGAAGCCGAGCGGCAGCGAGGCCGTCGAATTCACCGGCGCGTCGGAAGGAACACCGGAAGAGCCTGCGGACGCTGTAGTCTGCGAAGGTTCCGTACGCGTCACCTTGTAGACAACAGCGCCGAAGACCGCCATAAGGCTCACGAACATGATGGCGCCCGAGACGATCTGCAGGCGAACCATCTTGCGCCGGACACTTTCCATAGCCGGATCAAGGGGCTTTTCTTCCTGCTCATCGTCGGCTGGCTCGAATTTCGTCATCTATGGCGTCCCGTTCTAAAAAATACGTCGGAGAAGAAGCGTCTTGAGCGACCCCTTTAAACAAGCAGATGACAATAGAAAAGTCCTGACCGCCGATGAGACAGCCGAAGGCCGCCTCGACGCCTGGCTGACCGCGCAGGTCGGCGAGGAGTTTTCCCGCAGCCGCATCAAGGCGCTGATCAAGGATGGGCAGGTCTTTTTGAAGGGCGCACCGATTACCGATCCCCAAAAGAAGGTGCGAGCCGGCGACAGCTACGAGATCATCCTGCCTGAACCGGAAGACCCGGCGCCGAAGGGGGAGGACATTCCGCTCGATATCCTCTACGAGGATGAAGACGTCATCGTCATCTCCAAGCCGGCTGGTCTCGTCGTCCATCCGGGTCCCGGCAACTGGACCGGTACGCTCGTCAATGCACTGATCTACCATTGCGGCGACACCCTCTCCGGCATCGGCGGCGTACGCCGCCCCGGTATCGTGCACCGCCTCGACAAGGATACGACCGGCGTCATGGTCGTCGCCAAGAACGATATGGCTCACCGCCACCTCTCGCTGCAGTTTGCCGACCACGGCCGCACCATGCCGCTGGAACGCGCCTATCAGGCGATCGTCTGGGGCCGTCCGCGCTCACTCTCGGGCACGATCGACGCACCGCTAGGCCGTGACACCGGAGACCGTACCCGACGTGCCGTCAAGCGCCCGGACAACGAGAACGCCGACGAGGCGATCACCCATTACCAGGTGCTGGAGCGTTTCCATGAAAGCCCGGATGCGAGCGCGCTCGCCTCGCTCGTCGAATGTCACCTGGAAACGGGCCGCACGCACCAGATCCGCGTCCACATGGCTCATATCGGCCATCCGCTATTGGGTGATACCGTCTACGGCGCCGGCTTCAAGACCAAGGCCAATCTTCTGCCCGACGAGGCCCGCAAGATCGTCAAGGCTTTCGGCCGCCAGGCGCTGCACGCCTTCATGCTGCAATTCGAGCATCCGCGCACTGGCGAGGTGATGCACTTCGAGGTGCCGCTGCCGGATGATATGGTGGAACTCGCCGACGCCCTGCGCGCATAAGAAATGCCGCTGCTATCTCTTGGCGCCGGCACCCAGGACCCGATGCGTGGCATTGTCGAGAGCGTGGCTGGTGTCACGCCCGTCCTGCGCCAATCCCCTTGCGGTATTTCCGCAGGATGAAAGGGCGGCCGAAAGCGTAAGCAGCAGAAGGGCGGCAAGGGCTGGTCTGATCATCTGTTTCCCCTCATGGAATCGGCGGGCGAGAGTGCTACCGTCACTGGAAAAATGCAGCAGTTGTCCGTAAAATCAATGCCTCCGATCGCCACTGGCAGAGGCCGGATAACGCCCTCGTGAACGCCGAGACGACCTTGAATCCCTGTTTGGCCATACTTATCTGTACATAGACTTATTGCGGGCTTGGAGAGAGCCGCATGTCCCGGTTTGCCTTTAACGCAAGGGCGCGTTCCATCGGGAACCGGAATCCATATAAGGAGGGTGCATTATGGCCCGAAATAACTTGCCGTCCATTACCGCCGGCGAAGCCGGTCTCAATCGTTACCTCGACGAAATCCGTAAATTCCCGATGCTGGAGCCGCAGGAAGAGTACATGCTCGCCAAGCGTTACTCCGAGCACGGAGATCGCGACGCGGCACACAGGCTCGTCACCAGCCACCTTCGCCTCGTTGCGAAGATCGCCATGGGCTATCGCGGCTACGGCCTGCCGATCGGCGAAGTCGTGTCCGAAGGTAACGTCGGCCTCATGCAGGCCGTCAAGAAGTTCGATCCGGAACGCGGTTTCCGCCTTGCCACCTATGCTATGTGGTGGATCAAGGCCTCGATCCAGGAATATATCCTGCGCTCGTGGTCTCTGGTGAAGATGGGCACGACCGCCAACCAGAAGCGTCTGTTCTTCAATCTGCGTCGCCTGAAGGGCCGTATCCAGGCCATTGATGAAGGTGATCTGAAGCCAGAACATGTGACCGAGATCGCCACCAAGCTGAACGTCTCCGAGGAAGAGGTCATTTCGATGAACCGCCGCCTGTCCGGCGACGCTTCGCTGAATGCTCCGATCAAGGCTTCTGAAGGCGACAGCGGCCAGTGGCAGGATTGGCTCGTGGATGACCATGAGAGCCAGGAAGACGTGCTGATCGAGCAGGATGAACTCGATACGCGCCGCCGCATGCTGTCCAAGGCCATGAGCGTGCTGAACGACCGTGAACGCCGCATCTTCGAGGCACGCCGGCTTGCTGAAGATCCGGTAACGCTGGAAGACCTTTCGTCCGAGTTCGACATCAGCCGCGAGCGTGTCCGTCAGATCGAAGTCCGCGCCTTTGAGAAGGTGCAGGATGCGGTCCGCAAGGAAGCGCTTGAACGCGCCAAGGCAGTGCGTGTGGTCGAAGCCACCGCATAAGCCGGTTGTCTTTATGATATGAAAAAGGCGGGTCCTTGCGGCCCGCCTTTTGCTTTGCACGATTTTGATGCGCCAGGGAAGCGCCGGCCTTATTTACTGGCTGGTCGAAAGGTCCCCGAGGGCTGTCCATTCCTTGATCGCCGAGGTAAAGGCAGTTCCTCCGGTGGCGCCCTTCTGCATGGTCAGCAGCGCCCGGCGGCCATTGCGATAGGTGATCGGAATGTCGATCCAATCGCGAGTGCCGAGCAGGTCCAGATTGGCCTTGCGCGCATCCGGATAGTCGTTGAGCGCGATCATGTGGAAATCGTCGGTTATCTTGGCCGGCACTGCAATCAGCGGATCGCCGCGATCCTGCTCCGTGCGCTTCATCGAGATACGCTGAACGCTGTCGATGCTGCCGCCCTCGAAATTCGGCGGAACGGAAAAGACGATCTCGACGAGATGGCTTGCCGGCAGCGACGGATCGGAATTGCGCTTGAAGGTCAGGAGCGCTGAGAGGTTGCGCTCCGGCACGGTGACGTTACCCTGCACGGTGGCTTCCTGGCGGCCGTCCTGCCCGGCTTCATGCTGCATCGTCCAGACAACCGAACCCTCGATTGCGGTCGGCGAGCTTTCGCCGATCCGCTCCTCGTAGAGGAACATCTTTTCCGTAGCGCCAACAGGCACATTCTGCGCCGGTGCGGCCGCGGGGCCGTTCGGCGTCAAGTTTTCGGCAGGCGCTGCATCGGACTGGACGCTCGGTGTGCTGGTATCGGCTGCCGCGACATTCTGCTCGGCGACCGACTTGCCTTCTGCCGTCGGCGTACCCGGCACTGCCGCAGCGCCGTTATCGACTTCTGTCCCATCGGCGAGCAGCCGCTGGGTGAACTTGGTATTGGCGGCTGAACCGTCCAACGAGGCAACTTGCTGGTTGGGTCGCGTCGGCAGTGTCGCAGCACTCGGATTTGCCGGCGGGGTCGTGGCCGGCGTGCTGCTCTGCTGTGCCGGAGGCGTTGTCGTCGACGTGGCCGTCTCGTTGCGCACAGCCTGTGACGGTGCGGAGCTGACGAGGCCGTCCACCATTTCCATCACCGCATCGCGGTTCATCCAGCCGGCATAGGCGCCACCACCGATAATGCCCAGCGTGACGAGGATCGCCAGAATGGTGCCGATGCCGAAGCGTCGGCGCTTGGGCTCCATGCGGAAGCTCTTGCCCTGCATCTTGGAAGCGACGATCTGGTCCAGATCCATCGGCGGGTTGCCGTCGTCGTCATCGGCAACAGCATTGCGTCGGTCGTAGCCGCGCAGCGCACGCGCCTCTCGCCAGTCTTCGCTGGGGGGGGCCGGTGTGGGAGCCGCGGAGCCTGAACCATTGCCGGCATGCACTTCCGCAAAGATATCGACATCGTCGAAATGCGCGGAAGCCGGTGTTTTCTTGTCCGTGCCAGCCTCGATCGGTGGCAGGTCGTCGAAAGCGGCCGCTTCCCAGGAGAGATTCTCCTTGGCAGCCGGCATGACGGCCGGCGATGCGCTATTACCGAGCGTCGAGATGACCTCATCGAAAGCGCGTGCCGAAGCATCGGCGGGAACGGCGGGAACCGCCTCTGCATAGGACTCGAGCTCTTCGCGCGCCCACTCTGTCTCGGCTTCCTGCGGCGCAGGGGCCGGCGTTTCGGCAGCCGGTTCGGACCACATGCGATCGAAATGCGCCGCCGCATCTGCAGCAAGCGGTTCCTCGCGTGCATGCTCGACGAATTCCTCGACTTGCGGCTGCGATTGCGGCTCGAAATCGGCCATCGGCTCGACGAGCCGATTGGACGCACGGTCTATGCCGCGCGGAGCCGGCTGATGAACCTCCTCGTGCTGAAGCTCTTCTTCCACCTCATGGGCGGTTTCAGCTACCGGCTCGGCAGCGACCTCATCCAGCCGCGGTTCTTCCGGATAATGCTCTTCTACAAGCTCAGGAAGCTGCTCGGGCTCGGCATGAACCTCCGCCTGCTCCGGCGCACGCCATTCTTCGGCAGGCGTCTCTTCCTCATGAGGCGGATGCCACTCGGCATGCTCGGGCACCACCTCTTCGGCGGAAGCGGCAGCCTGAACGACCTCTTCCGGCTCGGCAGGCTGCTGCTCGTTGACAGGATGTTCTGCTTCCTGCTGCTCAGGGCTTTCAGGGACAGGGGCCTCAGCAGCAGGCGCCGCGTCTGCGACAGGCTCCTGCTCTAGAGCAGGCTCATGCTCCAGAGCAGGCTCTTGATGGACCTCGGGGCCCGAAGCGGCCGCAACCGGCTCCTCGACATCAGTGGCCTCTGCATGCTCGATCTCGACTTCACGGATTGCGGCCTCAAGCTTATCAAGCTGACGTTGCAGCATGGCTTCCGGCGGACGCGGCTTCATGTTCTCGAGCTGGCGCTGCACAGCGCCGCGCGCACGCTCGTAGACCTTCACCCGCATTTCGGGCGTATTTTCAGACAGGCCGTCGACTGCCCGCCGAATAACTGCAATAAAATCCGCCATCAGTACTTTCTCAAGAAGTCCGGCACACTCCCGAACGGTCGCCCTAAGTGACCCGCGACATTAATCCTCAAACGGATCGGTCACAAGTATGGTGTCGTCACGCTCAGGGCTTGTGGAAAGAAGCGCGACGGGCGCACCGATCAGCTCTTCGACCTGGCGAACATACTTGATCGCCTGCGCCGGCAGATCGGCCCAGCTGCGGGCGCCAACCGTCGATCCCTTCCAGCCTTCCAGCGTGATGTAAATCGGCTCGACTCGAGCTTGCGCCGCCTGGCTTGCCGGAAGATGGTCGATCTGTTCGCCATCGAGCATATAGCCGACGCAGATCTTCAATTCATCGAGGCCGTCGAGCACATCAAGCTTGGTGAGCGCGATGCCACTGATGCCATTGGTGGCGACCGACTGGCGCACGAGTGCGGCGTCGAACCAGCCGCAACGGCGCTTACGGCCCGTTACCGTGCCGAATTCATGACCTTTCTCGCCGAGGAACTGACCGATCTCATCCGTCAACTCGGTCGGGAACGGACCTTCGCCGACTCGCGTCGTATAGGCCTTGGTGATGCCGAGGATATAGCCGAGCGAACCCGGACCCATGCCCGAACCGGCAGCGGCCTGGCCGGCCACCGTGTTGGACGAGGTCACGAAGGGATAGGTGCCATGATCGATATCGAGCAGGCTGCCCTGCGCACCTTCGAAAAGGATGCGGGCGCCCTTGCGGCGTTCCTTGTCGAGGAACAGCCAGACTGTATCGCGGAAGGGCAGCACACGGTCAGCGATCGAGGTCAGCTCATCCATGATCGTCTGGTGGCTGACTTCGGCAACACCGAGGCCGCGGCGAAGCGCGTTGTGATGGGTCAGGATGCGATCGACCTTGCCCGGCAGGGCTTCAAGGTCCGCAAGGTCCATGACGCGGATGGCGCGACGGCCGACCTTATCTTCATAGGCCGGGCCGATGCCACGCCGCGTCGTGCCGATCTTGGTGCCGCTGTTGGAAGCTGCATCTTCACGGAAAGCGTCCAGTTCGCGGTGCAGGGAAAGAATGAGGGTCGCGTTGTCGGCGATACGCAGGTTTTCCGGCGTGACCTTCACACCCTGAGCTTCCAGCCGGCCGATCTCGGCAATCAGCGCATGCGGATCGACGACGACGCCGTTGCCGATGACGGCCATCTTGCCCGGGCGCACCACACCGGATGGCAAGAGCGAGAGCTTGTAACTCGTGCCGTCGATGACGAGAGTATGACCGGCATTGTGTCCGCCCTGATAGCGCACAACGATATCCGCACGTTCCGAAAGCCAATCGACAATCTTGCCTTTGCCTTCGTCACCCCATTGCGAACCGACCACGACTACGTTCGTCATCAAACTCTTCCTGTTACCGGCGGAGAACCGCACACCTGCTCAAACCCGCGCATCTATAAAGCTTTGTTTTTGGGAAAGCGACCCTGTTGTCACAGCAGATTCGGCTTTTTACGTGACAAATCAGCCGTCAGCAGGCTAAGCCCGATCGAAAAAGCCTCCCAGAGACGGCAAGACGGGAAGATCAGCCTTTGCAAGCTACAGCCTATATCTGCCTCGTCATTGCAACTCTCTGCTGGGGCGGCAATGCCGTTGCAGGCAAGCTGGCGCTCGGCCATGTCAGCCCGATGATGCTGACTTTCCTGCGCTGGTTCCTGGCCGTCATGCTGATCGCCGCCGTCTCGCTGCCGCAGTTGAAGAAGGACTGGCCGGTCGTGCGCAAAAACCTGCCCCTGCTCTTCTTCTACGGCGTCATCGGCTATACGATCTTCAACGCCATGCTCTATTCGGCCGTGCAATACACGACTGTGATCAATGTCGCCATCGAGCAGGCCGGCATTCCCATGCTGATCTTTCTCTTGAATTTCGCCTTTTTCCGAACCGGTGTTTCGCTGCCGCAGGTCGTCGGCTTCGGCATGACGCTTATCGGCGTGGGGCTGACGGCAGCCCATGGCGATCTCGCGACGCTCCTGCGGCTCAACCTGAACCGCGGCGACGGCCTGATGCTGATCGCGGTGGCGGCCTATTCCGTCTATACGATCTTTCTGCGCTGGAAGCCCATCGTCGACTGGCGCACGCTGATGGCGATCCCGGCACTCGGTGCGGCCCTGACTGCCCTGCCGCTGCTCTTGTGGGAGGCCTCCCGCGGCGCGGCTCAATGGCCCGATGGACAAGGCTGGGCGATTGCCTTCTATACGGCAATCTTCGCCTCTCTGCTGGCGCAGATACTTTATATCAGAGGCGTCGAGGAAATCGGCGCCAATCGCGCCGGCCTGTTCATCAACCTCGTCCCGGTTTTCGGTACGCTGCTGTCCGTCGCCCTGCTCGGTGAAACGCTGCAGCTTTTCCATATGATTGCGCTGGCGCTGACGCTCGGCGGCATCGCCATCGCCGAAAAGGGACGGCCGAAGTCGGCTGCGCCCACCGTGCCGGCTTCGCCTGTCGACTAACCAAGCTCCAGCGTCGTCACGCCAAAGACGTTCTTCAGCGGGATTTCCGGCGCCGGACCGCGATACATGCGCGCGGTCTCCATGACCGGCTCAAGCCCCGCGCTTTCGGCAAGCGCAATCGCCTCGGCATTGGCGGCGGGGATATCGATATAGATCGACGCGCCGTGCGCCTGGGGAATGAGGCCGGCCAGAAGGGCGGCAGCGCTGTCCGCCTCAGCGGCGAAAAGCGGGCCGATCTTGTAACCCTCATAACAGCGGCGGATCGTGCCGTAACCGCGGATCTTGCCGCTCTTGCGCACGACAACAGAACTGCGCCCCTTGCGGCCCGTGCACCAGGCAGAAAGGAAAGCCGGACGGGGCTGCGGGAAAATGCCGCTGTCGTAGCGCTGCAGGCCTTCGAGCCGCGCATCCGGAACCGGCTGTGCGACGAGCGAGGATTGCGGCACGGATGACGGCACGCCGCCATAGCGGATCGTGTTGTAGGCAACCTCGAAACCGGCCTTCCGATAGGCTGCCTGCTGCGCAGCAACCCCGTCGAGACCGATCGTACGGTCCCCCGCAGAAGCGATGCCCGCGTTCCAGATCGCCTTGCCGAAACCTCGGCCGCGGAAGTCGGGGTGGACAATGTAGAGGCCGAGGAAGGCGAAGTTGTCGCCATATTTGACGACAGAGATAGAGCCGACCGGCACCTCACCGATGGCGCCAACGAAAAATCCGGAAGGATCGGCTTCATGGAATGCGATCGCATCATCAAGGCCGGGATTCCAGCCCTCCTGGCGTGCCCATTCCAGCGCAAGCTCCAGTTCGCCGGGCCGCATGGAACGAACGACAAATTCCGAATTCATGCAACCTTCCCAGATTGAAATCAGCAAGTTCATTCGGTGATGCACCAAGCAATCTTCAAGTCGATTGTCAGTGCGCTCGGACCGGTGATGATGAACTCGCGTTCACGGCTTGAACGATGCGTATCGTCGTTTTGAAATGCAATGCAAAAGAACTTCGATCTCGCCTTACCATGAAACAATGCAATTGCAATCTCAAGAAAATTACTGCGCCCGCAGGATCCTTCCGGCGGGCGCAAATCGAAAGACGGCAGTATCTAATATTTAAGTATTAACGCAGAAACGGACCCAGCGCTTCGGCAGCACCGATGGTCTGGGCAGCCTGGCTGAGAACGCTGTCGAAAACGAAGCCGACGACGACAGTCAATTGGTGCGAATAGGCCTTCAGCTTATATCCTTCGCTGTCGACCTGTGCCGGAGCACGCAGAGCGAAGGGCATGTTCGGACGAACGAAGCCGGCGCTCGTCGTCAACGGCTCCTCAGGCAGATGGCCGATGGCCGAGGTGTACATGAGATCGCGACCGAAGCCACCAGGGCCAAAGGCAAAAGCCGGCTGGCTTGCAGCCGATACGGTGATTGCGAGCGTCGCGGCGAGAAGAAGTCTGCTCATCTTGAAGTCCCCGTTTTCCAGTCGGCCCGACGATTTCCGCCTGGCCGCAGCGCCGGTCGCATCTGTCCATGCCCGGCCGCTTTCATGAGGGTCACTCTACATGTCGGTATTTGCGGGCCTTTTAAGCCGATCCGTACAATTTTATTGAAACGCGATTTTTTAGACTGTCGCTCTTCATGCGGAAAACAATCTTTACCATACGCCTTGACCGTATCTTCGCATCCTTACTTCTAAGGTGCCGCAAAACAAAACAGGGCCGAAAACAATGCACGAAGTTCCAGTCAAATCCAGGATTATCCAGAACATCTATTTCAGCCAGGAAGACGGGCGCCTGCGCATCTGCTTCCGCAACGGTGAAGAGCGTCTGTTCGAAGGCGTGCCGGTCGATGACGTCAATACCATGGTGGCCGCGCCCTCGCCGGGCCAGTACTATATCGACCAGATCAGAAAACGTTATCGTCGTATCGCGGCTTAAGGCGCGTCGATACTTTCACCGGCGCGGCTTTAAATCGATTGCCCCCATGCTCCGGATGAGATCGATTGCCACATTGGTCCGAGCCTTATAAATGATGACTTCCGTTGTCCGAGGTCTCGCGAACTGACGATGCAGTCGTCCGATCAGAATATGAAACTGGCGCCGCAGCCGCGAAGAGGCCGCGCCGTCATGTGGCTTCTGATCATTCTCTCCTTTTCAATTGTCGCCACCACTGTGCTGCTGTCGAATGACATGCGTCACCTGAAGTCGCTGGCTCACTACTTCGGCATAGAACTTTTCCCGCCGGAGGCACCCCCGCCTCCCCCGCCGCCTAAGGTTTTCCGCCGAACCGAACCAGTCAGCATCAAGATCGCGCCGCGTATGTTCGACCCGCCGCAGCCGGCTCTTGCGAGCGTTTTTCTGCGGACCTGGCGCATTTCCGGTCCGGCCATGTGCGAGGCGCTGCGTTCTGCCGGCGTCCAAACAAGTGAATGGACGGCGACCGCCTTCAATTCCGATACGTTCGAATGCTCGTACGAACAGATTTTCAAGAAAGAGAAGGAGCACATCGCCAGCTCGCTCTTCCTCGTCGTTCGCGGCAACGGCAATGGCACGATATCAAGCATGCGGGTGAAACTCGTCGGCCCGGCAACCAACAATGACGGGCAGCTCGACGCTGGCACAATGCGCATCTTCGAAACCATGCTCACGCAGCCGGCGTGGCTGGATTTCCATGATGCGCTGTCAGCAATCCGTAATCTTAGGGATGTGAAGGAAGAAGGCTTCGGCTCGCTGATCAACTTCACCCAGGAACATTCGCGTCCGGGCAGCTTCAATTTCACGCTCCTGCTTCAGGAGACCTCCCCCCAACAGCGCCGCACGAAGGACTATTTTTCCGCGAAGACCTGGCTGCCTGCGCCCGATCCCTCCTGGCTGGTGCCGGAACTCATCTTCTGGCGACGCGCCTGATCACTTCGCGCTGGCAACAAGCTGCGGCCTTGACGTGTCGTTGAGCACGCCGGCAAGATCCTGACCGTCCCGTCTGCAACTGACCATGAACAGCTTCGGCGCCAATTCCTTGCGGCTGCATTCGATGAAACTGCGGCGCAAGGCAGTCCGCAGCGCGCCCGCTGCATTCTGGCCGCAGGCAAGACGGCGCCCCTGCACATCGACACAGAGCGCCTGCGGGGCGATGCGCGATACACCAGCAATGACGAACGTGTCGCCATTAAGGGAAAAGGTCGCATTGTCGATGACCTTCAGGGACCGACCGGCGGAGAATTTGAAGGGATAGCGGTCGGGCTCGCGGTCATAGGGCTGATGGCCCGGATCGATATGAACCGGTACAGAGGTCCAGATCGCTCCACTTTCCGCATCCATCCGCGGCGTCGCATCGACCGGAGAGGCAATCAGATAGGAGGCAAAAGCCATCGCACCCGCCACGGCCACAAGCGCGCCGCAGACGCGGCCGAAAAGAATGAGCAGCTCTGCAATCACTCGCAAGAAATCACCGTGCCTGAGGCTGGATAGAACGTTTTTTGAACGCTCACCGGCGGACGATGGTTCCGTGAAGGGCGCGCTCCATTTTCCATAGTGCGCCCGGCCTAATTTAGGGCGTCAAACTTCAGACGCATTTAACTCAAAATAGGTGCAGCCAAACTCTTTCGATCCTTGACTTGAATCGACCAGGGATTAGCTTTGACGCTGTCTTGAACCGCTCGTCGGATCCAGCAGCCACCTCTCTCGCGCGAAACACATCGGGGAGTACCGCATGGAAACTAGACTGCAGTCCAAACTCATTGAAGCGATTGATTATAAGCGCGAAACTCGACACCTCACGCTCTATCTGACCAACGGCCAACGCCGTCATTACGAAGATGTCCCCGAAGGCATCGTCGTCGGACTTGCCGCAGCAGCTTCTCCTGGCGACTTCTACATGAGCCAGATCCGGGGCCGCTTCCGCACTACCTGAAAAATACGGCACGCACCCAAGGCGTGCCGTGTCGGTGCACTAGGAACCAACCTAAATTGTTCACCGATTGGACCGTTCATAACCGAGATCGGCGTCGCATCCCTCCATCGACTAAAGTCAGCCTCAAATCTCAGCCGGCCACACTTCGCGATTTGTCGTCGTGGCCGTTTGATGCAAGAAGGCGTCCCGTCTCGGCGGCGCTCGAGGGATAGCCGAGCGCAAAGCCCTGCAGGCTATCGCAGCCGAGCCATGACAGCGTCACGGCATGAGCCTCGGTTTCCACTCCTTCGGCGATCACCTCGACATCGAGAGCCTTGGCGATCTCGACGATCGATCCGACCACGCGCCTTTGCTCGGCCGATTCCACGACATCGGTGACGAGCTGGCGGTCGATCTTCAGCCGTTTCGGTTTCAGCCGCACAAGACCGATGAGCGAAGCATGGCCGGAACCGAAATCGTCGATCTCGATATCGATGCCCATTTGCTTGATGAGGTCGATATTGGCGAGGAACTTGTCATCGCAATCGTCGAGGAAGATCGTTTCCACCAGCTCGAAGACGATGGCGCCCGGCGGAATGGCAAGCCGGCGCAACTTGTCCAGCAGAGCTGGATCGGCAAGACGCGCAGGAGAAATATTCACGGCGATGCGAGGTACGCTGCAGCCCATAGCCTGCCAGACAACGCGATCTTCGAGCGCACGCTGCAGGATCGCGGCATCGATCTCTGCCGAAAGCCCATACTCATCCGCAATGCGGAGGAAGACGCTCGGCGCCAGCAAACCCTTTTCCGGATGGTTCCAGCGTGCCAGCGCTTCCAGCCCGGTGATCTCGCGAGTGCGCGCATCGAGCTGAACCTGATAGTAGGGAACGATCTGGCCCTGCTCCAGAGCTTGGGCGAGCTCCTCGGCGAGGCGGCGTTTGCCGCGCAGGTCTTCCTGAAGCTGTCGGCTGAAGAATTCGATGCGGTTGCGGCCGAGCTTTTTCGCCTGATAAAGCGCCAGATCCGATTCGGCGAGCAAATTGCGCGCCCGTCTGTTGCTGCTCCAGGATACCCCGATCGACGCGCCGGATTGCAGCATCTCCTGCCCGAAACGGATTTTCTTCCGCAATCGCCGCTGCACATCCTCGACAATCGCTTTCAGTTCGGCGAGGCCGGCGAAGTTGATCAGAACGATGACGAATTCGTCGCCGCCGACACGCGCGGCCATGCCATTTGCAGGAATGGCAGCTGCAATTCTGAGCGATGCCGCGCGCAACACGGCATCGCCAGCCGTGTGACCATGGCTGTCATTGATCTGCTTGAACTGGTCGAGATCGAGGTGCAGAACGGCAAGCATGGATACGCCCCTGTCGGTCGGCAGTTCGGCAAGCCGCTTGTCGAGCAGACGCCGGTTCGGCATGCCGGTCAGGTAGTCACGGTCGGCTACATGCTCGATCCGCGCATTGCTTTCCTCAAGTGCGAGCGCCCGGGCCTCGGCCACTATCTTCTGCTTGCCGAGTTCGGCATTGAGCAGCACGTCGGAGGTCACGTCCCATTCCGCGCCGATGAAGGACGGGGCCCCCCCCTCATCGACATAAAAATGCGCCCGCGACCTCAGATGGCGGATCTCACCGCTCGGCAGGATGATGCGAAACTGGGAATTATAGGCGCCACGGGCGGCAACCGCTTTTTCGAAGTCTTGCTCGGCCCGTTCCCTATCCTCTGGATGCAGGGCATTCGACCAGATCCAGGTCGGCACCTCCCGGTTTGTCTGACCGGTTCCGTAGAGGCGGTGCATCTGCGCATCCCAGAGAATGGCATTCTTATTGATACTGTGCTCCCACACACCGATCTGCGAAGCGTCCAGCGCAAGCTCCAGTCTCCGGAGAAGATCCTGGAACTCTCGCTCGGATCGCGTTGGTTTATTCTCGGGCAATTCGGTTTCAGCCTCGAAGCCTGCAAAAACTCTAATATAGTCGCAAGCCCTCATTAATGAAGCCTTTTTGTAAGTACCGAACTAGTTACTAGGTGAACTGTTCGTTACGACTGCCTCCTTTTCGATCAGTATTGCTTTAGCCAGACAATTTCTTCAATTAGTGATTGTGACGGGGCGAATTCTTGGCAATCTGGCGGAAGTCCGCCGCACCCTCGATCACCGCACCGTCCGAAAGCTGTGTGACCGAACTGCGGTATAGGCGCTGCCAGGGCGTCGCATCGGCCGGCACAGGCGGAATTCCGTCCCCCTTGCGCCGCTCGATTTCGGCATCGTCGACGAGCATGTCGCAGCGCCCCTGGTTGAAATCGATGCGAACGATGTCACCCGTCCGCAGCCAGGCAAGCCCACCGCCGGCAGCACTTTCGGGTGAAGCATTGAGGATCGAGGGGCTGTCCGACGTGCCGGACTGGCGCCCGTCGCCGATCGTCGGCAGACTCTTGATGCCGCGCTTCAGGATATGATCCGGCGGCTGCATGTTAACGACCTCCGCCGAGCCCGGCCAGCCGAGCGGACCGGCGCCGCGGATGGCAAGGATCGTGTTCTCGTCGATACCGAGGCCCGGATCGTTGATGCGCTTGTGGTAGTCTTCCGAGCCATCGAAAACGACAGCCTTGCCTTCAAAGACGCCTTCGCGGCCTGGCTCCTGCAGGTAGCGCTTGCGGAAGTCCTCGGAGACGACGCTCATCTTCATGATGGCGAAATCGAAGAGATTGCCCTTGAGCACGAGGAAGCCGGCGCGTTCCTTCAGGGGCTCGTCATAGGGCTTGATGACATCGCGGTCACGCGCCTCACGCCCTCTCAGATTGTCAGCCATGGTCCTGCCGGTGACGGTGCGACAGTCACCGTCGAGCTTGCCGGCCTGCAGCAATTCCCACATTACCGCGGGGGTGCCACCGGCACGGTGGAACTTCTCTCCGAGATAGGCACCTGCCGGCTGCACATTCGCCAGTAGTGGAATGTCGAAACCATGGACCTGCCAATCCTCGGGATATAGCTCGACTCCTGCATGTTTCGCCATGGCGGCAAGATGCGGCTGGGCGTTGGTCGAGCCGCCGATGGCCGAATTGGTCTTGATGGCATTGAGGAAGGCTTCGCGCGTCAGGATATCCGACGGCTTCAGGTCTTCGAGTACGATTTCGACGGCGCGCCGACCCGTGCGATAGGCCATCTGGCCACGCTCGCGATAGGCAGCCGGGATATTGCCGCAGCCCGTCAGCGACAGGCCGAGCGCTTCGGCCAGTGCATTCATGGTCGAGGCCGTGCCCATCGTGTTGCAATGACCGACGGAGGGTGCCGAATCGAGCGCCGTTTGCAGGAATTCCTCTTCATCGATCTCGCCTGCCGCCAGCTTCCGGCGCGACTGCCAGATCGCCATGCCGGAACCGGCAAGCTTGCCTTCGTGCCAGCCGTCGAGCATCGGCCCGCCCGAGAGAACGATCGCCGGAATATCGACCGTCGACGCCGCCATGATCGCCGACGGCGTGGTCTTGTCACAGCCGGTGGTCAGTACGACGCCATCGAGCGGATAGCCGTAGAGGATTTCAACGAGGCCGAGATAGGCGAGGTTGCGATCAAGTGCGGCCGTCGGACGCTTGCAGTTCTCGAAGATAGGATGCGTCGGAAATTCGATCGGGATGCCGCCCGCATCACGGATGCCGTCACGCACGCGCTTGGCAAGCTCGATATGGACGCGATTGCAGGGCGTCAGATCGCTGCCGCTCTGGGCAATACCGATAACAGGCTTGCCGGACCGCAGCTCCTCCGGCGTCACACCGTAGTTCATGAAGCGCTCCAGATAGAGCGCCGTCATGTCGATATGATCAGGATTGTCGAACCAGTCCTGTGAGCGCAGGCGGCGCTTGCCGGTCTTGCTGTCGGTCATTTCTTCCCTCCCATTCGGGCATTCGTATCTTCGAGATGGAGCAGCAAAGCACTGTGATCCGTCTCGCCGTTGCCTTTGCCAACAAATTCTGTGAATTCGGCATGCACCGCTTCCGTCAGAGGCAAGGTCAAAGACAATGCCTTTGCCATCGCCATGACGGCGTCGAGGTCCTTCAACTGATTGGCCGAAGAACCGCCCGGTGCAAATTGCCGGTCGATCATGCGCTTGCCGTGGATCTCCAATATGCGACTGTCGGCAAAGCCGCCACGCACGGCATCCCGAAAGGCCGCCGGCGAACCGCCGCCCGCCTCGATCAGCATCATCGCCTCGGCAACGGCGCCGATCGTCACGGCCACGATCTGCTGGTTTGCGAGTTTGGCAAGCTGCCCTGATCCACTTGGCCCGACATGTGTAGCGCGCCCCATTGGCGCGAAAACTTCGGCGAGTTCGGCAATGACCGCTGCATCCCCGCCCGCCATGATGGCAAGAGTGCCGGCCGCCGCGCCGACCGTACCGCCCGAAACCGGCGCGTCGATGTGACGGATGCCGCGCGCGGCCAGTTTTTCCGCATGCTCCCGTGCGAAAGGCGGGGCGATCGAACTCATGTCGATGACAGCCGCGCCCGGTCTCATGGCGTCGGCAACGCCCAGATCGAACAGAACCCGCCCGACGGCCTGTGCATTTGTCAGCATGCAGATTACGACATCGGCTGAAGAAACGGCTTCAGCTGGGGATGCGGCGATATCGGCACCATCTGCGGAAAGAGCCTCAGCCTTGCCGCGATCACGGTTCCAGACCATGATGGCAAAGCCTGCGCCAAGCAGGCGCCGCACCATCGGCGCTCCCATGAGCCCGGTGCCGAGAAAGGCAATCTTCGGCTTTACAGTGTTTCCCGATGCGTGTGTCATCCAGCCCTCCCGAACCGTTGCCTGCCTTTGATACCCCCCTTACCTCAGCATGCAACCGTTTTGATGGACGTAACGCATTTTTGTCGCATCCCGCGACATCGTCCCCAAAATCGAGTGTACTTCACCTTAAAAACGAAACGGGCGAGGACCGAAGTCCCCGCCCGGTTTACCCGACAAAGGAGAGGTTATTCCGCAGCGACGCTGATATGGTCGTCCTTGTCCTGCGGATGATTGTCGTTGTGCTGGACGAGCGGACGGTTGCCCGTCATCCGGCGCAGGAGCACGTAGAACACCGGCGTCATGAAGATGCCGAAGAAGGTGACGCCAATCATGCCCGAGAACACCGCGACACCCATGGCGGCGCGCATTTCCGAACCCGCGCCGGTCGAGGTGACGAGCGGCACGACGCCCATGATGAAGGCCATGGAGGTCATGAGGATCGGCCGAAGACGCATGCGGCTGGCCTCGATCGCGGCCTCACGCGGCGTCCTGCCTTCGAACTCCAGTTCGCGGGCAAATTCCACGATGAGGATCGCGTTCTTGGCCGATAGACCGACAAGCACCACTAGGCCGATCTGCGTGAAGATGTTGTTATCTCCACCGGTGAGCCAGACGCCGGTCAAGGCGGCCAGAACACCCATCGGCACGATCATGATGATCGCAAGCGGCAGTGTCAGGCTTTCATACTGGGCAGCGAGCACCAGGAAGACGAGCAGCAGGGCGAGCGGGAAGACGACGATGCTGGAGTTACCGGCAAGGATCTGCTGATAGGTCAGGTCCGTCCACTCGAACTCGATGCCCGCAGGCAGCGTCTCGTCCAAGATCTTCTCGATCGCTGCCTGCGCCTGCCCGGACGAGAAGCCCGGTGCCGGACCGCCGTTGATATCGGCAGCGAGGAAGCCGTTATAGCGGTTGGCACGCTCCGGACCGGTGCTTGCATCCACCTTCAGGAGAGCTGCAAGCGGGATCATCTGGCCCGATGCCGAGCGGACCTTCAACTGGCCGATATCTTCCGGCTGGGCGCGGAACTTGGCATCGGCCTGCACACGGACGCTGTAGGTGCGGCCGAAGGCGTTGAAGTCATTCACATAGAGCGAGCCGAGATAGATCTGTAGCGTCTGGAAGACGTCGGTGACGGAGACTCCGAGTTGCTCGGCCTTGGCGCGGTCGAGGTCGGCATAGAGCTGCGGCACGTTTATCTGGAAGCTGGAGAACAGCCCCGCAAGTTCCGGCGTCTGATAGGCCTTGGCAAGCACTGCCTTCGTGGCTTCATCAAGCGCCTGGTTGCCCAGACCCGCACGATCCTCGATCTGCAGCTTGAAACCGCCCGTCGTGCCGAGGCCGTTGACCGGCGGCGGCGGGAACATGGCGATGAAGGCATCCTGGATGACGCCGAACTTCTGGTTCAGGGCCATCGCGATCGCCCCCCCCGAAAGGTCGGGCGTCTTGCGCTCATCGAAATCCTTCAGCGTCACGAAGACGATGCCGGCATTGGACGAGTTGGTGAAGCCGTTGATCGACAGGCCCGGGAAGGCGATGGCGTTGGCAACACCCGGCTGGGCCAGGGCGATATCGGTCATGCGCTTGATGACGTCTTCCGTGCGGTCGAGGCTTGCGGCATCCGGCAACTGGGCAAAGCCGATCAGATACTGCTTGTCCTGCGACGGCACGAAGCCCCCCGGAACCGTATTGAAGATGCTGTAGGTCGCACCAACAAGCACAAGATAGATCACCATGACGATGCTCTTGCGCGATACCAGACCGCCGACGCCCTTGCCGTAATAGTTCGAACCGGCACCGAAGGCGCGGTTGAAGCCACGGAAGAACCAGCCGAAGATCGCATCCATGAACCGCGTCAGCCAGTCCTTGGGCGCATGGTGACCCTTCAGGAGAAGAGCGGCAAGCGCCGGAGACAGCGTCAGCGAGTTGAAGGCGGAGATGACGGTCGAGATTGCGATCGTCAGCGCGAACTGGCGATAGAACTGACCCGACAAGCCCGAGATGAAGGCGAGCGGCACGAAGACCGCAACAAGAACCAGCGCGATCGCGACGATCGGGCCGGATACTTCCTTCATGGCCTTGTAGGTCGCAGCCCGGGGACTAAGCCCGCTTTCAATGTTGCGTTCGACGTTTTCGACGACGACGATCGCATCATCCACGACGATACCGATCGCCAGCACGAGACCGAAGAGGCTGAGTGCGTTGATCGAGAAGCCGAACATATACATGACTGCGAACGTACCGATGATCGATACCGGAACGGCGATCAGCGGGATGATCGACGCGCGCCATGTCTGCAGGAACAGGATAACGACGAGAACGACGAGCGCGATCGCTTCGAGCAGCGTGTCGATGACCTTCTCGATGGAGGCGCGAACGAACTTCGTCGTATCGTAGACGATCTCGTACTTCACGCCTGTTGGCATGGCGAGTTGCAGTTCGTCCATGGTGGCGCGAACATTGTCGGCAATCTCGATTGCATTCGAACCCGGGGCCTGGAGAACGGCGACGGCGACAGCCGGCTTGCCGTCGAGCAGCGAACGCAGCGTATAGTCGGCGGCACCGAGTTCGATCCGGGCAACGTCGCGCAGACGGGTGATCTCGCCATTGGCGCCCGTCTTGACGATGATGTTGCCGAATTCCTCGGGCGTACGCAGACGACCCTGGGCGTTCACGTTGAGCTGAAGGTCGACGCCCGGCTGGCTCGGCGAAGCGCCGATGATGCCGGCGGCGGCCTGAACGTTCTGCGAGCTGATCGCATTGCTGATGTCGCTGGCGGCAAGATTATGCTCGGCAGCCTTCTGCGGATCGATCCAAACGCGCATCGAATAATCGCCGGCACCGAAAACCTGCACCTGGCCGACACCGGCGATACGGGCGAGCCGGTCCTTGACGTTCAGTGTCGCGTAGTTGCGCAGATAGGTGATGTCATGGCTGTTCCCGTCGGAGACGAGATTGACGACCATGATGAAGTCCGGCGAGCTCTTGACCGTGGTGATGCCGAGTGCACGAACTTCCGCCGGCAGACGGGGTTCTGCCTGCGAAACGCGGTTCTGAACCAGCTGCTGCGCCTTGTCCGGGTCGGTGCCGAGCTTGAAGGTGACGGTAACGTTCAAGGCGCCGTCCGACGTCGCCTGGCTGGACATGTAGAGCATGCCCTCGACGCCGTTGATCTGCTCTTCGAGCGGCGTCGCAACAGTTTCGGCGATGACCGACGGGTTTGCGCCGGGATAGGTGGCATGCACGACGATCGATGGCGGCACGACCTCGGGATATTCGGAGATCGGCAGCGCCTGCAGGCCGATGAGGCCGGCGACCACGATGAGGACCGAAAGAACACCGGCAAACACCGGGCGGTCGATAAAGAATCTGGATATGTTCATTTTAGAGCCCTCTCCGGGGTGAACATGGATGCAAAGTCCCTCTCCGGTGGCCTGGAAAGCCCACCGGCAGGTCATGTCTTTTAGGGTAGCGGCCTCCCCCCAAGGGAAGGAGGCTCAGATCTTACTGAGCGGTCGCGACTTTCTCTTCCATCTGAGGCGCAACGACTGCACCCGGACGGATACGCTGCAGGCCGTTGACGACGATCTTGTCGCCGACCGCCAGGCCGTCTTCAACCACGCGCTGACCGTCGAACAGCGAACCGAGCTTGATCTGCCGGTAACTGACCTTGTTCTCACCGTCGACGACGAAGACGAACTTCTTGTCCTGGTCGGTACCGACGGCGCGGTCATTGATGACGATCTTGTTCTCGGCCTTCGGCTGGCCCATGCGCACCCGCACGAACTGGCCGGGGATCAGCCTGCCGCCGGGATTGTCGAAGACTGCCCGCACTGCAATGGTACCGCTTGCGGCGTCGACTTCGTTATCGACGAGCTGCAGCTTGCCCTTGATCGGCGTCCCGTCATCGGCAAGCGTGCCGATCTCGACCGGGATCTGCTCGACGGCCGGCAGTGCCGCGCCGGTTTCCGGAAGCTCGGAGAGCGCCTTCGTGACCATCTCTTCGCTCGCATTGAAGCTTGCATAGATCGGATCGACAGAGACAAGCGTTGTCAGCTCAGGCGAAGCCGAGCCGGCCGCGACAATATTGCCGACCGTGACCTCGATCTTGCCGATACGGCCGGAAACCGGCGCTTGAACCTGGGTATAATCGAGATCGAGCTGCGCGGACTGGAGAGCCGCCTGCGCCGAACGCAGGCTTGCCTGGGCTTCAGCTAGCGTGCTCTGGCGCTGGTCGAGGTCGCTCTGCGAAATCGTCCGGTTATCTGAAAGACGGTGGCCGCGGTCGAGTTCCGTCTGCGCCAGGCTGACCTTGGCTTCGGCCGAAGCGACCTGACCTTGCGCTTGGGAGACGGCCGCCTGATAGGGAGCTGGATCGATGGCGAAAAGCAGATCGCCCTGCTTGACCAAAGCGCCCTCACGGAAATGCACTGATTGAATGGCGCCCCCGACGCGGGGACGGATCTGCACACGGTCGATGGCTTCCAGACGACCGGAGAAATTCTCCCAGTTCGTCACATCACTGCTGGCGACGACGGCAACCGTCACCGGCACGGCGGGAGCCTGCGCAGGTTCGGAGGCGGCCGTGGCGGTTGCACTCATCGGCAGTTCGAAAAAGATGGCAGCGGCCGAAACGGACGCAGCAACACCCAGACCGGCGCCCACTAGGGCCCAGCGCTTATTTCTGGACGTCATTGGTACTCTCCTTGCGGCCCTGAATGGCCGTAAAAAATCAGTTCGTCTTCAATGCAATTGTGGCTCAACGCTCACGTCCTGAAGGAAATCTCCGAAATGGCGGCTGACGTTGCCCTGCCACGTGGGAGTTCCCTCAGATTTCCCGCCGTAAATGGATGGCCAACCTGTCCCGGCGGGAAGAACATGCTGGCGCACACCAACGCCTGCCTTCTTCAGGCGAGCGGCGTAACCGATGGTTTCGTCGTGCAGCGGATCATCCTCCGCCGTAAAAATCAGTGCCGGCGCAACACCTGATATACGCGAACACAGGCAAGGCGCAGCATAGGGGTGGCAGCCGCCGCCGCTCAAATAATGGCTCCAGCCTTCCGTCCAGCGCTGGCGCATGCCAATCTTTTCCGCCTTGCGGATCGAGGACGTACCCATAAAAGGATCGAGAAGCGGAGAAAGCAGGATCTGGCCGTCGAGCGCATCCGGCATCTGGTCACGCGCCTTGAGCGCAACACCGGCAGCAACATTGCCACCCGCCTCTTCGCCGGCGACGAAAAGCAGCGACTTGCGGTCGCCGAGGCCGGCCTTCTTGAGGGCGAGATAGGAAAAGATCGAGAAGGAAACTTCGAGCGCCTTCGGAAAGACATTGCCCGAAAGCGTGCTGTAATCTGCGCAAACAACGATCGCGCCCGCCTTTGCGAGGCTGCTTGCGATCGGGCGGTCGGCCTTCGGATCGCTATCGAGAAATGCCCCGCCATGCAGGTAGAGCACGATCGGCGGACCCTTGCCGAAATCAGCGCCCATATAGACGCGCGCAGAAACGGGGCCTGCGGCCACCTTTTCCAGCACCATGTCTTTGATCTCGGGCACCATCGTCTCTATCTCTTCGCTGCTTAGCGATGGACGGACAACGCCCGCCTCTTGCATTTTGAACTAAAAAGATATTGTTATTCAAATCGGGGAATAAGAAGCGATATCGCGATAACACTATTCCAAATCCCGAACAATGTTGCAACGCAAACTGCGGAATTGAACCGATGGATCAGCTCTCGGCAATGCGCGTCTTCATCCGCGTGGTGGAGACGGGCAATTTCACCCGCGCCGCCGACATGCTCGCCATGCCCAAGGCGACGGTGACCAATCTCATTCAGGGCCTGGAAGCGCATCTGCGCACCAAGCTCCTCAACCGCACAACGCGCCGGGTCATGGTGACGACGGACGGTGCCCTCTATTATGAACGCGCCGCACAGATCATTTCCGAACTGGAGGAACTGGACGGCAGTCTTTCAAATTCCCAAAGTCTGCCGACGGGACGGTTGCGGGTAGAGATGGCCGGCGCCTTTGCCGACTCCATCATCGTGCCGGCGCTTTGCGATTTCTACCTGCGTTATCCCGATATCCGCATCGACCTCGGCGTCGGCGACCGCACCGTCGACTATCTCGCCGAAAACGTCGACTGCGCGCTGCGTGCCGGTACGCCCGCCGACCAGTCGCTGATTGCAAGACGCGTTTCGGAGATCGAAATGATCACCTGTGTCGCACCCCTCTACGTCGAGAAATTCGGACTGCCACAGCGGCCGGAAGAACTTGAAACGGAACATTATTCCGTCAATTATTTCCGAGCTCAGAACAATCGCACGGTGCCTTTCGAATTTCGCAAGGACAATGAGGTTGTCGAGGTAAATCCGCGATACATCGTCTCCGTGAACGACAGCCGCACCTACATGACAGCGGCACTCGCCGGCCTCGGCCTCGCCCAGATCCCGGTCTTCATGGCGCGTGGACCGCTCGCAAACGGCGAACTGGTTCAAACCCTGACGGAATGGACCCGCGAGTCGCTGCCGCTCTACGTCGTCTATCCGCCGAACCGGCACCTCAGCAACAAGGTCCGCGTCTTCGTCGACTGGCTGGTGAAACTGCTGGCGGATGCGAATCTCAACGCCCGTTGAAAAACTTACCCTCAAAAAGAAAGCGGCCCGTGATGGGAGGGATAACCATCACGGGCCTTGATCTGATGTCTGAAACTGAAGGCCTGTCGCGCGCAGGGAAGGCGCGGCAGGCCCTGGAGTGGAGGTCAGGAGGCTGGCGGCAATCTGCCGTCCACCTCCGTCTAAGCTGATATAGGTGCGCTTAGCCGGATAGTAAGGGGCAGCGCCCAAGAGATCGTTCACAACTTTGCGACAGCCGGTTATCTCTTGATAGCAGGCTTCAGCAGATCCTCGATGCCGATGCGGCGGAAGAGTTCCGCACGGACACGATCGGCGACGCCATTGACGATCTCCGCACCGTCTTCCGATGGATCGATATGGGTGCGGAACGGCCGCTTGCCGAAGGGCATATTCACCACATCGACGATGGCGGTCGCGACGGAGTCGGCATCCGCATCGGCAGGTTCGAGAGAGGCGAGGCCCTTCAGCGCCTGTTCCGGCAGCCCTTTGTAGGGACCGTCGTCATATTCGGCGGCGCGAGCCTTATCGGCCGGCGAGCCGGAATGGGCGAAGTGGTTCGTGCCCTTGGTGAAGGCGCCGGGAACGATGATTGCCGTTTCGATGCCCCAGCGGGTCAGTTCACTCGCATAGGAGACGGCAAGCGAGTCCATCGCCGCCTTGGCTGCGAAATAGGGAGCAAGGTACGGAGGCGTGCCGCCGCGGGTGCTCGAGGAGGAAACCCAGACAACCAGGCCTTTGCCCTGCTTGCGCAGGTGCGGGAGCACAGCGCGGTTCACCCGCTGGGTCGACAGCACGTTGATATCGAAAAGCTCGGCATATTGCTCCGGCGTGAAGGCTTCGGCCGGGCCGAAGGACATATGGCCGGCATTGTGGATGATCGTATCGATATGGCCTTCGGCAGCGATCACCCTGGCGACGCCGGCTTCGACGGAGGCATTGGAGGTGACATCCAGTTCGACGGCTTTCAGTTCTACGCCGTTTTCCTTCGAGAAGGCTTCGACTGCCTCGACCTGCGGCCTGTTGCGGCCTTCGGTTTCGCGCATCGAGGCATAGACAGTGTAGCCGGCTTTGGCGAGCGCGCGGGCAGTAAGGGCGCCGAAACCACTGGAAGCGCCGGTGATGACGATGACTTGCTTGCTCATGATCCTGTTCCTTCTGGAAGAATTGGGTGCTTGAAAGAATACGGGGAAAGAGCGCGGCGGCGTCACGCCGCCACGAAACCTGTCTCAGACCATGCCGCCATTGGCGCGCAGCACCTGACCGTTGACCCAGGCGCCATCGGGCCCGGCGAGGAAGGCAACGACAGCAGCGATATCCTCAGGCGTACCGAGACGTTCGAGCGGGTTTGCCTTGGCAAGGCGGTCGATCAGCTCGTCGGACTTGCCGTTGAGGAAGAGATCAGTGCCTGTCGGGCCGGGAGCGACCGAATTGACGGTGATCTGGCGGCCGCGCATCTCCTTGGAAAGGATGGCACTCATCGTTTCGACGGCCGCCTTCGTAGCGGCGTAGACGCTGTAGGTCTCCGGCTTCAGCCCGACGACCGAGCTCGAGAAGTTGATGACCCGGCCACCGTCACGCAGGCGCTTGGCGGCCTCGCGCAGGGTGTTGAACGTGCCCTTGAGGTTGACGCTGATCTGGCGGTCGAACGTGGCGTCATCGACATCGGCAAGACGGGAAAGCAGCATGATGCCGGCATTGTTGACGAGCACGTCGACACCGCCGAAAGCGGCCTCTGCGGCATCGAACATGCGGCGCACGGCGTCCGCATCGGCGACGTCGGCCTGTGCCGTCAACGCCTTGCCGCCGGCCTTTTCGATCTTCTGGGCCAGTTCTTCAGCAAGAGCTGCATTGCCTGAGTAGTTGATGACGACGGTAAAACCGTCCTTTGCGAGACGTTCAGCGATCGAAGCTCCGATGCCGCGGGAAGCGCCGGTAACGAGAGCGACCTTGTTTTGATTGGCAGACATTTTTCTTTTCCTTTGCTTCGGCGCCGCAGCGCCCCTTCGATGAGAAGAAGATGCCTCTTTCTATCGCGCGGATAATCAGCCATTATTCGGCATCACTATCCGGGAAATGCGAACAAATAAAATGGACAGATTCGATGCCATGCGGGTTTTCTCCCGCGTCGTGGAGCGCCGCAGCTTCACGCTTGCGGCCGAAGATACCGGCCTGCCGCGCTCGACGGTGACGGATGCGGTCAAGCAGTTGGAGGCCCGCCTCGGCGTACGCCTGCTTCAGCGCACCACCCGCCACGTTAGCCCGACGCTCGACGGCGAAGCCTATTACCAACGCTGCCTGTCGATCCTTGCCGATATCGAAGATGCCGAAGGCGCCTTCGCCGGCGCCAAGCCGAAAGGCCTGCTGCGGGTCGACGTCCACGGCACGCTTGCAAGGCATTTCGTGCTGCCGAGCCTGCCCTCCTTTCTGGAAACCTATCCAGACATCGAATTTTACATGAGTGAGGGTGACCGGCTGGTGGATCTGGTGCGCGAAGGCATCGACTGTGTGCTGCGCGTCGGCACTCCGCAGGACAGCGACATGGTTGCGCGTCGCGTCGCCATGCTCGACGAGGTCACCCTCGCCTCACCGTCCTATATCGCCGCTTTCGGCACGCCCGACCATCCCGACAGGCTGGACGCGCACCGCATGGTCGGCTTCCGCGCAACCGGCAGCGCAGGCCCGCTGCCCCTGGAATTCATCGTCGACGGCAGTGTCCGCAATATCAGCATTCCCGCGACTGTGACCGTCAATGCCGCGGAAAGCTACATTTCCGCTGCCCGCATGGGCCTTGGCATGATCCAGATCCCGCGCTACCACGCCGAACAGGATCTTGCCGCCGACACTCTTGTTGAGGTGCTCGCCGATTTTCCGCCCACGCAGACACCGGTCTCGCTGCTCTATCCGCGCAATCGCCAGCTTTCGCCGCGCGTACGCGTCTTCATCGACTGGCTGGTCAAGGTCTTCGCTCGACAAAACCCCGAAAACGCGGTTCACTCATATTAGCATTTTCGGAGAAAGAAATATGGCAGTCAGCGATATCATCGTCTACCAGACGGATGAGGGCTTCGTCGTCGAATTCGGTGGCGAGGGGGAGGACAGGATCGCAGTCACACTGCGCAATGCCCCCGATCTCACACATGACAATGCTATCGCAAGGGCGAAGGCACTTCTCACCTCCGCATTCGAGCCTGCTCATGGCGACGGCGCCCGCAACAAGGATGCGGCATTGCTCGAAGAAGAACTCCAGGAAGGTCTCGAGGACTCGTTTCCCGCAAGCGATCCTGTTTCCGTCACCGTTTCCTCCATCCCGATGCGCGACCCGAAGGCCGGTCACAAGATGTGAGCATCAAGAGGCTGTCCTCGGTCAGACCTGTGTCGAGATGATATTGTCGACCCGGACCTGGCCGCGCACGACGCCGCGCTCGGTGATGTCGGTGCTCGGCGCTTCCTCGATAACGGTGTAGAGTTTCTCATTGCGAAAGGCGCTCGCCATCTTCGTCGACTTGTCCTCTGCCGGCGAACCGTCGATTTCCAGAAAATCGAGTTCAGCCTCCGCCGCGACGACACGTGCATCGCCGGACGTCAGCGCGGCGACGACGACCTCTCCGTGGGAAGGTGCGAGATCCCAGTGGGGGTCATCAGGGGCAGCGGCCGGCACCAGCCGATAAAGCTTGAGACCGTCCATGTTCCATCTCCTTGCTATTGTTGGCTTGCATTCGAAACGCCGGCCGGCGAACCATTGTTCCGGGTGGCGGATCGGCAAAGGGGATGCTATCGGCAATTCCCATGACGACAGAAATGATTGATGGCGCGATCGGCGCCGGCCCGCTTGCCGGGGAGAGCCTGCGCCATTTCTTCGAACGCGATGCGATCGAGGTCGCCCGCGACCTGCTCGGCTGCCACCTCACGGTCAACGATACGGGCGGGCGGATCACCGAGACGGAGGCCTATTATCCAGACGACGAAGCCTCTCACAGTTTCCGCGGCCCGACGAAGCGCAACGGCGCCATGTATGGCCATCCCGGCAACGTCTATATCTACCGCATCTACGGCATGTACTGGTGCCTGAACTTCGTCTGCACACCGGGTTCGGCAGTGCTGATCCGCGCGCTGGAGCCGGAAATCGGCCTGTTCGGAATGATAGAGCGACGTGGGACCGATGTCCTGACCCAGCTCTGCAGCGGCCCCGGCAAGCTCTGCCAGGCGCTTGATATCGACATAACCATCAACGACCGGATGCTCGACCATCCGCCCTACGCGATCTCACCGTCTGCGCCCGTCCCCATCGTCTCCGGCAAACGTATCGGCATAACGAAAAATGCCGAAGCACCGTGGCGCTTCGGCATTCAGGGATCGCGATATCTGAGCAAGCCGTTTCGTTAGAGCAATTGCAGCAAAGTTTGCAGCGGTTTTGCGTCCGGAATTGCGTGAAACCGAGAGCTCTGGACGAAGGCGTGCAAACTCATTCCATGACGGCACTGTGGTCGATTGCCGGCGCGGTCCTCGGCTTGCGCAGCAGCAGCACCAGCGGCATAACGGCAAGCGACATCAGCATCAGCAGTTTGAAGTCATCCATATAGGCGATGATGGTCGACTGCAGCGTGATGACGTCATTGAGCGCCGCGCGGCCGACCGCCGTCAGTGGGCTGAGGCCTTGTGCCGCCGTGGCATTGAAAGCGTGGTTGAACGGCGTCACATAGGCGGCGATCGACTCATGATTGCTCTGCGTATTCTCGACGATCAGCGCCGCGACGATGGAGATGCCGACCGAGGAGCCGATGTTTCGCGACAGATTGTAGAGGCCGGTTCCGTCGCCGCGCATCTGGGCCGGCAGCGTCGCAAAGGCGATCGTCGTCAGCGGCACGAAGAGGAAGCCGAGGCCCGCCCCTTGGATGAAGCCGACCGACACGATCGTCCACTGCGAGACGTCAGGCGTCCAACCGGTCATGTCGTACATCGCCCAGGCCGTCAGGCCGAGGCCGAGCAGCAGCAGCCAGCGCGTATCTACCTTGCCGATCAGCCGACCGACGATGAACATGCAGAGCATGGTGCCGAGGCCCCGCGGTCCCATAACGATGCCCGCGGTGATGACCGGATAGCCCATCAATGTCTGCAGATAGGGCGTCATCAGCGCCAATGAGGCGAGATAGGTGATGCCGATCACGAAGATGAAGATCATGCTGACGGTGAAATTCTGGTCGAGGAACAGCCGCGGATTGACGAAGGATTTCTCCGCCGTCAGCGTGTGCACCAGGAGCAGGTAGAAGGCGGCAGCACAGATGATCGCCTCGACCACGATCTCGCCGGAGGAGAACCAGTCGAGCTGTTCGCCGCGGTCGAGAAAAAGCTGCAGCGAGGCGATGAACAGGCTCATCATCCCGAAGCCGAACCAGTCCAGCTTGGCGAGCGCATCCCTCTTCGTCTCCGAGACGAAAATGACAATGCCGGCAAAGGCGAGCGCGCCGATCGGAATGTTGATGTAAAAGACCCAGCGCCAGCTGATATTGTCCGTCAGCCAGCCGCCGATGACAGGACCCAGAACCGGCCCGACCATGACCGAGACGCCGAAGAGGGCCATGGCCGAGCCGCGCTCCTCGACTGTATAGATGTCGAGAAGGATGCCTTGGGAAAGTGGGACCAGCGAAGCGCCGAACAGGCCCTGCAGCAGGCGGAAGGCGACTATCTGTGGCAGCGACTGCGCCAGACCGCAAAGGATCGAGGCGATGACGAAGCCTACGATCGCAGTCAGCAGCACGCGCTTGCGGCCGAACTTGGCAGCAAGGAAACCCGACGGCGGCGTCATGATCGCGGCCGCGACGATGTAGGAGGTCAAAACCCAATTGATCTGGTCGGCGGAAGCCGAAACACTGCCCTGAATATAGGGCAGCGCCACGTTGGCGATCGTCGTATCCAGCGCCTGCATGATGACGGCCAGGATGACGCAGGCCGTGATCGCGCCGCGATTGGCAACCGGGGTTGCCGGTGATGCAGGAGCAGTGCTCATGGCCGTTACTCGGGGCTCTTGCCGTGGCCCAGAAGGTTGTTGACGAAATCAGGCAGGCCGCGCGCATGGCCGGTATCGACGTCGACGACTGTGCTCATGCCGACGCGGAGCGGCGGCTTGCCCTGAGAATCGTCAATGCTGACGCGCATCGGGATGCGCTGCACGACCTTTACCCAGTTACCGGTCGTATTCTGTGCCGGCAGCAGCGAGAAGGAGGAGCCCGACGCCGGGCTGATGCTCTCGACCTTGCCCTTCCACATCACGCCCGGATAGGTATCGACGTAGATATCGACCGACTGGCCGGGCTTGACGTAAGTGAGCTCGGTTTCCTTCGGGCTTGCGGCGATCCACAGATGCGAGGTCGAAACCAGTGAGAAGGCCTGCTGCGAAGCCTGGAGGTAGGAGCCGACCTGCAGCGCGTTCACGTTGGTGACGATACCGTCGAAAGGCGCCTTGACGACGCTGTGGTCCAGCTCGCGCTGGGCGTTGTCGACCTGAGACTTGGCCTGCAGGTAAAGCGGATTTTCCTCGACCGGCTGGTCGGCATTGCCGCCGAGCTGGGCAAGCGTCGTTGCGGCTTCCGCCTTGGCGACGGAAACCTTCTGCTGCGCGGCCTCGAGATTGTGCTTGGCTTCATCATAGGCCGACTGCGTCGCGCTGCCATTGTTGACGAGATTTTGCTGCCGGTCGAACTGATCCTGATAATAGGGCAGATCGGCTTGGGCCTGCGTGATCTCGGCAAGCGACTGCTGGTAGCTGGCCTTGAGGTTCATGATCTGATTGCGCTGCGCTCCGAGCTGTGCCTTGTCGCCATCGAGCGCGATCTTGAAGGAATCCGGTCGCAGGCTGAAGAGCACCTGACCGGCCTTGACCTGCTCGTTCTCATGCACGTTGATTTGCTCGACAAGGCCGGAAACGTCGGTCGTGATGCCCACCATGTCCGCCTGGAGATAGGCGTTGTCGGTCGACATGATCTGACCGCCATTGACATAGTAGTAGCCACCGACGGCGAGCGCCACAGGCAGTAGGGCAAAGAGGACGGGTCGGGTGAAGCTGCGCCGGCGGCGGACCTTGTTGCCGCCAGGCGCAGCCACCGCGGCAGCCGCGGGCGCTGAATTGGATGAAGGCGCCTCAGCCACCGTTTCAGGTTGTTGGGGAATTTCTTTTTCTTCGACAGGGTTCTTGGCGTTCGCGTCGGACACGACACGCAGGGGGGATTGGTCAGCCATGTTTCGTCTCATTATCGGCGACCGGAGACCGGCACGCCTGCACCAGGTTCGTCTTCATTATGGATAGGGTGTGGAAAAGCTGCTCGCGCTGTTCGGGCGTGACGCTTTCCAACGCTTCGCCGCGCGTCACGTCGCCGATCTCACGCATTTCGGCGAGAATCGGATGAGCTTCCTCACGCATGTAAAGCAGCCAGATACGCCGGTCCGTGGGATGCTGACGGCGTTCGACCAGACCGCGCTCGGCAAGCTTGTCGAGGATGCGGACCAGCGTAATCGGCTCGATTTCGAGGATTTCGGCAAGCCCGCTCTGATGGATGCCCTCATTGTTGGCGAGATAGGCAAGCGTCTGCCACTGAGACCGCGTCAGCCCAAGGTCCTTTGCGCGCTGCTCGAACCGCTTGCGAAGCAGACGGGCAACGTCGTGCAGAAGAAAACCGAGTGTTGGATTGTTGGTCATATACCTTCGCCGGTAAGTAATAAGCATCCTTATGATATCGGTAGATATATTGAGCACGGGCGTTGCACAAGGATGCACACGCAAGATTCCGCATCTGCGGCCAAAATGCCGCAGCCCACGATAAGCAGAGCTTTCGATATGGCTTTTGAAAGATTGAAAGGTGATCGGAGGTTTGCTTGACCAACACCCGGAAGCAAGCTCCGGTGAAAGCTGATGCCTGGAAACCCAAACCGGTTCAATCAATTGGCATTTGCAATTTTTTGATTCTCCCGTTTATAGTCTCTCTTCAGAGGGTTACGGAGAAGCAGATCTCTCCCTCCGGTTGTTTTCGGGGTGCTGACTTGCACCTGTCATCTTACGGCAGCCGCACATGGGTAAGTTCGGACTTAGGACGAAGGCTCGGTGCTTTCGTCTCCACAGCAGGCATGGACAGCGCATTCAAGCATAGGTTCAGGCGGCTGCGATATGCCGCCCGCAACGGGGGACTGGCATGGCTAATTCGCTTCGACAGACATTGGCGCTCGGCTGCTTTGCGGCCTTCTTGCCACTCATCGCCCAGGCGCAGCAGGCGGCCGCTCCCCCGCCCGTCACCGTTGCCAAGCCCGTCATGCGCGACGTGGTCGATAATGATGAGTTCATCGGCCGTTTTGAACCGGTCGATGAGGTCTCCGTCCGTTCGCGTGTCGGTGGCTACCTCCAGGAAATCGACTTCACCGACGGCGCTCTGGTGAAACAAGGCGACCGGCTCTTCGTCATCGATCAGCGACCCTTCGTAACCGCGCTCAATCAAGCCAACGCCGCGCTGGAAGCGTCGAAATCGGCTCTGGTCTTTGCCGATGCGCAATATAAGCGCGCCCAGTCGCTTGCTTCGAGCGGCAGCCAGTCGGCGCAGACGCTGGACGATCGCCGCCGCGAATTCGATTCCGCCCAGGCCAATGTCCGCGGCGCACAGGCTGCATCCGATCGTGCTACGCTCGACATGGAATATACCGAGATCACCGCGCCGCTCAGCGGCCGTATCGATCGCCGCCTGATCTCCGCCGGCAACCTCGTGCAGACCGACCAGACCGTGCTCACGACGATCGTTTCACTCGACCCGATCGATTTCTATTTCGACGTCGACGAACGCCGCCTGCTGAATTTCGCCGATACGGCACGCAAGCTGGGCAAGGATCTCCAGCAGGGCGGCGGCGGCCTTGATGTCATGGTCACCATCTCGGATCCCAATGCCAAACCTTTCAAGGGGAAACTCGATTTCGCCGAGAACCGGATCGACAACGAGAGCGGCACGATTCGTCTGCGTGCCCGCTTTCCCAATCCCGATCTCGTCCTTCAGCCCGGCCTCTTCGGCCGCATCCAGGTCGAAGCCTCCAACACCTATCAGGCCATTCTCGTCCCCGACGAAGCCATCGGCTCGGACCAGAATGAGCGCGTCGTTTACGTCGTCGGCGCAGATGGCACGGTTTCCACCAAGCCCGTGAGGCCCGGTCCCCGGCTCTACGGCTACCGCGTCATCCGTGAAGGCCTCGACGGCACCGAGACGATCGTCGTCAACGGCCTGATACGCGCCCGGCCCGGCGCAAAGGTCACGCCTCAGATGACCGAACTGCCGAAGGAGCGGACGGACGCTCCGCCGGAAACCGCTGGTGCGGAGAGCGGACAATGAGATTTGCTCATTTCTTCGTAGACCGGCCGATTTTCGCGGCCGTCATCTCGATCGTTCTCCTCGTCGTCGGCAGCATCGCCTATACGCAGCTGCCGGTCTCCCAATATCCGGAGATCGCGCCGCCGACCATCGTCGTGCGCACCTCCTATCCGGGCGCCGATC
>UEIF01000042.1 GCA_900468805.1 Hyphomicrobiales bacterium
ACATTGCCGTGCGTATCGCCAAGGATCTGGCTTTCGACGTGGCGGGCGCGTTCCACAAGCTTTTCGAGATAGACTTCGTCCTTGCCAAAGGCGGCCATTGCCTCGCGCTTGGCCTCAGTCACCTCGCGGGCAAGATCGGCTTCGGCGCGGATGGCACGCATGCCACGTCCGCCGCCGCCCCAGGAGGCTTTCAGCATGACCGGATAGCCGATCGCAGCGGCCATCTTCGCGACTTCTTTGATGTCGTCGGGCAGTGGTTCCGTGGCCGGAACGACTGGAACGCCGACAGAAATGGCAAGGTTGCGCGCCGCCACCTTGTTGCCGAGCTGACGCATCGTATCGGCCCTCGGGCCGATGAAGGTGATGCCCGCAGCATCGCAGGCATCGACGAATTCCGGGCTCTCCGAAAGCAGGCCGTATCCCGGATGGATGGCGTCGGCGCCTGAAAGCTTGGCGACACGGATCACCTCGTCGATCGAAAGATAGCTTTCGATCGGCCCAAGGTCGCGGGCGAGATGCGGACCGCGGCCGACTTGATAGCTCTCGTCGGCCTTGAAGCGATGCAGCGCCAGCTTGTCTTCTTCAGCCCATATCGCGACCGTTTTTATCCCGAGCTCGTTAGCCGCGCGGAATACGCGGATGGCGATTTCGGAACGGTTGGCGACAAGGATCTTCGATATGGGCAATGTACTCTCCTCAAAGCACGGAAACGGGCCATGCTGCACCCGCGAAAAGAATTCTTAACGCGCTGTTACAGAAAGTTCAATTTCCCTTGCCGTGACGAAATAGAATTTCTCTGGATCTCAGGTGATCAACCCATATCGGAAGGCCAGAGCCACCGCCTGCTGCCGGTTCTTGGCCTTCAGCTTGTCCTGCAGGCCGTTCATATACCAGTCGACCGTATGGTTGGAGATCTTCAGATGCTTGCTGATCTCCATCGAGGTCATGCCTTCGGCGAGATAGTGGAGAATTTCCATTTCGCGCCGGGTCAGCTGCGTGTCGCTGAACGGCACCGTTTCCAGCGCCGCAGCCTCGCCCTGCATATCAAGCAGCCGCCAGAAGGCCTTGCGGGCGATCGCCTCGAAAAGCGCGATCTCTGCCGGCAAAAGCTCGATTGGCTTGCCGCCGATGCTGAGGCTGCCGAGAATACCGTTTCGCCCATAGATCGGGAAGATATAGCCGTCCTCCAGTCCATGGCCATAGGCATCGACCATCATCTGCTCCATGCGGCGCTGATGCGGATCATCCCGGAAAGCCGCCATGCCGTCGCGCCAGCGGAAAGGCCGCTGCGCATGGGCAAGATACCGCACGGTCGGATCGACGAGCACGTATTTTTTTACCGCGTAAACGTGTGGCCAGTTGTCCGGCCACCGGCTGGCCATGGTCACACCCCACGGGTTGTCTCCCTGTTTGGGATGGCGAAGCAGGCCATAGAAATCGAATCCGCTCGAGCGGATCACCTGCTCAAGTTCGTCGACCACGCGTTGGCTGTCGGAAGTTTCCTCGAGAATAATAAGCAATTGAATTAAAGAATGAATTTGCACAAAAATGCCCCTTGCCCGGACCAACGAGACCGCCGGAGCAGGCCCGTTAACCCGCCGTTGAACGGTCTTTCCTAAAAATTGCAGTCCGCAAATTGGATGGTGCGCTAGACCCTCCAGCGAATGCAAGCGCAAATTGTCGCGATGTATGCCTAAGCAACAATTTCAAAACCATGGTCATTTATCGCACTTTACGATCGCGCCAGACACGCGAATTTCGAAGCCGGATTCCAAAACTGAATATCCTGTTAATCGTCGGTTCAGGTAGATTTTCGTAGCATCGCACCATCCCGTTTTTCGCAGATGCAAAAAGAGGTTCCGACGTGTCATTATTCAAGGTCTATGCAAGGGCTCTGCGCTATCTCGGCGCCTACAAGCTCCGCGTATCCCTCGTCGTTATCGCGAACATCGTATTGGCGGCCATCACCATTGCCGAGCCGATCCTGTTCGGCCGTATCATCGATGCGATTTCCGGCAAGGGCGAGGTCAAGCCAATCCTCATGATGTGGGCCGCCTTTGCGGTCTTCAACACCATTGCCTTCGTCCTCGTGGCACGCGAAGCCGACAGGCTGGCCCATGGCCGTCGCGCGACGCTTCTGACGGAGGCGTTCGGCCGTATCATCTCCATGCCGCTCGCCTGGCACCATCAGCGGGGTACGTCCAATGCGCTGCACACGCTGCTGCGCGCCTGCGAAACCCTGTTCGGCCTGTGGCTGGAGTTCATGCGCAACCATCTTTCGACGGTTATTGCGCTTGGCCTGCTCATCCCGACCGCCATGTCCATGGATCTGCGTCTCTCCGCGGTCCTGATCGTGCTCGGTATTGCCTACTGGCTCATCGGCCGTGTGGTCATGAGCCGAACCAAGGACGGCCAGGCTTCGGTCGAAAACCACTATCATACCGTCTTCGGCCACGTCAGCGATTCCATCAGCAACGTCTCGGTGCTGCATAGCTATAACCGCATCGATGCCGAGACACGTGCGCTGAAGTCCTTCGCCGACCGTCTGCTGCAGGCGCAGTATCCGGTGCTCGACTGGTGGGCAATTGCCAGTGCGCTGAACCGCATGGCTTCGACGATCGCCATGATGATCGTGCTCGTCATCGGCACCTTGCTTGTCCAGAATGGCGAACTGCGCGTCGGCGAGGTCATCGCCTTCATCGGCTTCGCCAATCTGCTGATCGCCCGCCTGGACCTGATGCGCCAGTTCGCCACGCAGATCTTCGAGGCCCGTTCCAAGCTCGTAGACTTCTACGCTCTGGAGGATTCCGTTCGGGAGCGCGAAGAGCCGGCTGGCAACGGCGAGATCAAGGACGTCAAGGGCGACGTCGAGTTCAGTGACGTTTCCTTCGGCTTCGCCAATAGCTCGCAGGGGCTGCACAACGTCTCCTTCAAGGTTAAGGCTGGCCAGACGGTTGCGATCGTGGGCCCGACCGGTGCCGGCAAGACGACGCTCGTCAACCTGCTCCAGCGTGTCTATGATCCGCAGGGCGGCAAGATCCTCGTCGACGGTGCGGATATCAGCAAGGTCACGCGCAAGTCGCTGCGCCGCTATATCGCCACCGTCTTCCAGGATGCCGGCCTTCTGAACCGCTCGATCAGCGACAACATCCGCCTCGGCCGTGAGAATGCCTCGGAAGAGGATATGCGCCGGGCCGCCGAAGCCGCCGCCGCGTCCGACTTCATCGAAAACCGCGACGAGCAGTACGACACTCATGTCGGCGAACGCGGCAACAAGCTCTCCGGCGGTGAACGTCAGCGTATCGCGATCGCCCGCGCCATTCTCAAGGATGCCCCGATCCTGGTGCTGGACGAAGCGACCTCCGCGCTCGACGTCGAGACCGAAGCCCGCGTCAAGGCCGCGATCGACAACCTGCGCCAGAACCGCACGACTTTCATCATCGCTCACCGTCTCTCGACGGTCCGCGAGGCGGATATGGTGCTGTTCCTCGACAATGGCCGCATCGTCGAGCATGGCAGCTTCGATGAGCTCAGCCACTCCAATGGTCGCTTCGCCGCCCTGCTGCGCGCCAGTGGCATCCTGACGGACGACGAAGTCCGCAAGGCCCATACGACCGAAGCCGCCTGATCGGCGTCATAAGGACACGATGAAAAGCCGGAAGGGCACTGCTCTTCCGGCTTTTTTGTTGCGTGGGTTTGCCTGTGGATCGCCGTGGGCAGGCCCGCTTGTCATCTTCGGCAAGGAGCGAACCTAAAGCCTCTAAGCCGCTTCCGTATAGACCAGATCAGGCGCAAGGATCCATTCGCCCTGTTTGAGCGACATGACATCCAGCCTGCCGCGGCCGTCTCTGGCGGCAACGCCGACAAAGCGATAGCGGCCACCATTCCGGTCAATGACCACGGCAGAAATCGGTTTGCCGCGAAAATGGCCGACCACAGGGCCTTCTGCCTTTGCGATGGCGAGCAGGAAATATTCGTGAGGGACGTTCCGGCTGACCATCAGCTACGCCCCTCGCGCCGGATGGCCAGGCCGACAGTCGTCTTCGTCCCTCTCTGCATTGCGGCATCCCGAGGATTGGCTTCAACCGGACCCGGTTTGCGGCAAAACGGCTTCGTCCTCTTGATCTCGACAATGAATGGCTTTCGCTGTGGCCTCATAATCTGTCCTTCCGTTTGAAATGCATGTCACTTAAAGATGCATTCGACCTGTCCAAGTGGTCCGAAGTCGGCCGCCAGATGTTGGCCGGGCCAGACCTGAAGGATGGTCGTGCACGATCCCGTCGCGACGATATCGTTGACTTGAAGCTGGCTGCCGTTCGCCGAAAGCTGGTCCGCCAGCCACACGACGGCATTGAGCGGATTGCCCATGACCGAGGCCGATCTCCCGGCAAAGACCGTCTGCTTGAACAGGAAGGTAGTGATGTCGATGCCGGCGAGATCAGCTGATGTCATCGCACCGGCATGATCACCGCAGATGGTTGCGACATTCAGGCCGAAATCGGCAATCGCTGCTCTGTCTCCCGTGAAGACCCGCCGCGTGCGCCGTCCGAGGATGCCGATAGCAGGGCGGCAATTGAGCACCGCGTCGGCGGCAGTGGTGAGGTTGAGCGGCTCGCCAGCGTCCGGATAGGACCGCAGCATCGTGAAGACCAGTTCGCACTGGACACCAATCGTGCCCTGCGGCAGCCGGAATTCCTTCGTGCCTGCAAACAGCGCGGAGGCGGGAATGTCGGAATAAATCGGCCTTGCAAGACCGAGAGTGCGGCGCGATTCCTCGCTCGTTCCGACAAGCGCATAACCCTTGCGTTCGAAACCCAGCGCGTCCTGCGCAGTCGCCTGTATGTCATAGGCCTCGCGATCGGAGGAAATCAGGTCGAGCGGCAGATCGCAGAGTTCGTTGTGCCGACGGCTTTTGGCAAGGATATCTGCTGTGGCATCCTTGAGTTCGAAGTACATCCTCGTGCTCCCTATCATTGGCGTTGCCTTTGGGAGCAAAAATGGATCGACACACGTAGCCATTCCATTCGTGATGGGCGGCTAAAAAATCAAAATCTCATAGTGATGCGCGAGGTCTTGTCGTTCCGGCTCGGGGCTGCACATTCCTCCTGGAGCGCCGCGAGATGACCGGGATCGCAGACGCATGATCGAGCGGAGTGTAAATGAGCATTGTTGCCTCGTACTTGTACCGCGATGGTCAGCGGGCAGGATCTTTCGACATCGAAACCGGCACCGTACCGGCGGGAAAAAACGAGTTTGTCTGGGTCGGCCTCCACGATCCGGAGGAACGAGAACTCTTTGCTCTGCAGAAAACCTTCGGTCTCCATCACCTGGCGGTAGAGGATGCCCTGAACCCCAGCCAGGTTCCGAAGCTCGATATCTACGACAAGCAGCTCTTCCTCATCACCAAGACCGCCCATCTGGAGGACGACGCTATCGAATATGGCGAGACAGCGATCTTCGTCGGCGACAATCATGTCATCACCGTCAGGCACGGTTCCGATCGCGGTCATGGCGCCCTTCGCAAACAGCTCGAAGCCGCACCCGAGACGCTCAAGAACGGTCCCGACTATGTGCTTCACGGCGTGCTGGATTTCATCGTTGACGGCTATCTCCCTATCGTCCAGGCGATCGAGGATCGGGTGCTGGAGATGGAACGGCGAATGCTGGATGCCTTCCTCAGCCGCGAGCAAATCAAGAGGCTCTTCCAGTTGAGGCGCCAGATCATCCGCTTCCAACGCGTACTCGGACCCATGTCGGAAGTGTGCGGGAAGCTGGTCCATCTCGATCTGCCCTGCATCGATAGCGAGACGCGGAAATATTTCCGAGACGTGAACGATCACATCAGGCGCGTCGAAACCACGACTGGCGGGCTGAAGGACGTCATCACCTCAGTCTTCGAAGCCAGCAATCTATTGGAACAGCAGCGGCAAGGCGTGATCACCCGCCAGCTCGCAGCCTGGGCTGCCATTGCGGCAGTGCCGACCGCCATCGCAGGCATCTACGGCATGAACTTCGCCAACATGCCCGAACTGAAGACGGAATACGGCTATTACGTCGTCATCGCCGTCATTTTAGGCCTGTGCAGCATCCTCTTCTGGCGATTCAGAAAATCAGGCTGGCTTTAAAGTTTGTACAATCGAAAGCCCGGCCGCATAAAAGGAAAGCCGGCTGCCTCCTCGGCCGCCGGCTTAACAATATCGTAAAGACGTCGTTGCCTATTGACGCTTGCCCTGGCTATCCATCGCGCGATTGACGCGAACCGGCACCGGAACGGCGCCGAGAGGCCGAGCCTTCTCCTGCTCGCGTTTATCTTCCAGGTAATAGGCATAGGCGAACTGTGCCGCGATGCCGACAAGTACGAAGATCGGGCCGATGATCTGGTCGCGATTGGTGATGTAGAGCAGCACCTGCCCCGCCATCGCAAGGATGGTGCCGGCGACGAAGATGTTCAGCGAGTGCCTGCCGAGGATCGTCAGTGGGTGATCGGCCGGGCGGCGGAATGCCTGCGATACGACAGGAATATTGATCACCAGATAGGCGAGCGCCAGCACATGCAACAGGCGTGGCAGCGACAGGAAGGTCTTGTCGAAACCGGTCAGCACCGCAGGCAGGCCGAGAGCTGCAAGATAATTTCCGAGATCCCAGAGGTGGGCCGTAACCCAGACAAACGAAAGCACGACATAGGCCAGTGCCAGCGCGAAAAGCAGCGGATGCCGGGGGAGCGTGCCGCCACGCTTGACATGCATCATCGAGACGATGCCGATCGTGAACAGGAACTGCCAGGAGAAGGGGTTGAGGAACCAGTCTCCCTCGAACAGCATGTTCTGCGGCGCAATCTGGTAGATGCCCGCAAGCAGCCAGACCGTACCGGAGACGGCAAGCGCCAGCAGCGTGCTTCTCTCGTTCAGAAGCAGGATCAACGGCACCATCAGCATGAGCGCGCCGTACATGGGCAGGATATTGTTATATCCGATCTGATGACCGAGCAGGAGCAGCGCCGGAACGCCCTCCTTCAGATTCATAAGCACCGCCAGAATGTTGATCTCGACCAACAACCCCGGCCGGTGGAACAGCCAGGCCCCGCAGATGAAGAGCGCCAGCGTCACGAAGGTGGTGATCATATGGGCGAGGTAAAGCGTAAAAGCGCGCTTTGCCGCCTTGATCGCCATTTCCAGCCGCTTGCCCGCCTTGAAGCGCGAGCCGTAAGCAAGGCCGACCGCAATGCCCGAGATCAGCACGAAGGCTTCCGCGGCATCCGAAAAGCCGAAATTCTTCGTCGTAATATATTCGAAAATCTGCCCCGGAACGTGATTGATGAAGATCGTGATGAGAGCAAGACCACGAATCACATCAAGCCTCGTGTCCCGCTTGGACGCCGCCACTGATATGGAGTTTCGCTGGGCGCCAATGGCTTTGGTCGGCATACCTGCCATGGTGTCTCTCCTGTTATCCGTTTTGCAAACGCTACGCCGGCCAAAAGGGTTCCCCCTTTGGCCGCGCGAATCGCCGGAAAGTCAGCTTGGAGATTGCTGTTATCCGACCGGATATCCCTCGTGGGGACTGGCGACTTCGATGCCGTCGATTGACAGAGTGTAACCGTCAGCATTGGACGCTTTTGAGACCGAAATGCGGTATTTGCGTCCACCGCGTTCGATCTCTGCCGCAAACCCGTCCCAATTGGAAGGAAGCGACGGGCGAACGTATAGTTTTCCACCCTTTAGCCGGATACCGAGAATCCCTTCCACCGCCGCGCGGTAGAGCCAGCCGGCGGAGCCCGTGTACCAGGTCCAGCCGCCGCGCCCGACATAGGGCTCGTGTCCGTAGACATCGGCCGCCACGACATAGGGCTCGACTCGGTACCGTTCGGCTGCCGCCTTGTCCAGCGAATGGGTGATCGGATTGAGGATCTGGAAACAACGCATGGCATCATCACCGCGTTTCAATTCGGCTAGCGCCATGACCAGCCAGGCCGAGGCATGTGTGTATTGGCCGCCATTCTCGCGAACGCCGGGCGGGTAGGCCTTGATATAGCCGGGATCCCTGGGCGACTTCTCGAAAGGCGGCGTGAAGAGCCGGATGATCCGCGCGTCTTCATCCACCAACTGATCGAGCGCCGCATCCATCGCCTTGGTAACTCGCTCTGGATCGCCTTCGCCTGACAGGACGCTCCAGGACTGAGCGATAGAATCGATCTGGCATTCCAGACTTTCCTTCGAGCCGAGCAGCGTGCCGTCGTCGAATGTGCCGCGGCGATAATAGCCACCATCCCAGGCCGCGCTCCCAAGCGCTTTCTTGAGCTCGACGAGATGCATCTTCCAGCGCTCGGCGCGGTCCTTGTCGCCCCGCTCCTCAGCATAAGGAATGAAGGAGCGCAGCGCGCCGGCAAGGAACCAGCCGAGCCAGACACTCGTGCCCTTGCCGTCGATGCCGACGCGATTCATCCCGTCATTCCAGTCACCGCCGAGAAAGAGTGGCAGGCCGTTCGTTCCCTTGCGGCCAATGGCAAGATCGAGCGCCAGCGCGGCATGCTCGTAGACGCTCGCCGTATCCTCGGAAATCTCGGGCTTATAGAAGGAATCATGCTGGCTTTCCAAAAGAGCCGGGCCTTCGAGGAAGGCCAGCTGCTCGTCGAGCACGCTCTTGTCGCCGCTGACGTTGCAATAATGATCGATCGCATAGGCGAGCCACACGACATCGTCGGAAATCATGGTGCGCACGCCGGCGCCCGTTCCCGGCAGCCACCAGTGCTGCACGTCGCCCTCCCGGAACTGGCGCGAGGCGGCATTGATGATCTGGCCTCGCGCGATGTCTGGCTGCTGCAGCACGAAGGCGAGCGTATCCTGCAACTGATCCCGGAAGCCGAAGGCGCCGCTCGCCTGATAAAAGGCGGTGCGGGCCATGATGCGGCAGCCGAGGCTCTGGTAGGGCAGCCAGGTGTTGACGAGATTGTTCATGCCGTGATCCGGCGTCGAGATCTGCAGCTTGCCGATGAATTCCTGCCAGAAGCCCCGGTTCGCCTGCACTGCATCATCGAACGAGCCCTTTCGAATATCGGCAAGCAGGGCGCGCGCCTCCTCTTCTGTGGGCGCGTCACCCAGGAGGAAAGTGACCTCATGCTCTTCGTCGGCACCGAGCTCGATATCGATCGCAAGGATAGCTGCCGGATCGCCGTCGAGGTCCGCGGAGCCCGAAAGAGCAGCTGCTGCAGTCACTGCGACAGGCGCCTCAATCGTTCCGGTCTTGCCGATGAACTCGCGACGGCTTGCCGAGAAGCTCGAAATAGGCTCGCTTGCGGCAAAGAAGGCAGTACGGCCCGAATAGTCGATACTGTAGGGATTTGTCGCAAACAACGCCCCTGTCTCCTCGTCACGTTTCGACAGGATGAAGGGAGCGGTCTTCTGTGGATTATTCCCAAGGACCCATTCGACATAGGCGTAGAGCCGGAGCTTGCGGCTTGCCGAACCGGCATTGCTCAGGCGCAGCCGCTGCAGCTTTACCGGCTTCTCGCGATGCACCGTCTGCGTCACTTCCAGCACGATCCCGTCCTGCGTGCTGGAGAAGGTAGAGTAGCCGAGACCGTGGCGTGCTTCGAAACGAATGTCGGTGCGGCGGGAAAGCGCTGCAAATGGCGTCATGATCGCACCGCTTTCGCGATCCGCTATATACAGGGCTTCGCCGGAACGGTTGATGACTGCATCGTTCGACCAGGGGGTAAGCTGGTAATCGCGCGAATTGACGCTCCAGGTGAAACCGGCACCTTCCGCCGACACATGGAAGCCGAACCGGTCGTTTGAGATGACATTGATCCATGGCTGCGGCGTCGCGTGTCCGCCCGGCAGGCGCACGACATATTCGCGGCCGTCGCGGGCAAAGCCACCGATGCCATTCCAGAAGTCGAGATCGCCTTCCTCCTCGATGGCAACGGTCTGGATAGCCGGCGCCGACAGAGGCTGTAAGCGCTTGACTGGCGTCATCGCGCGCTCGGCCCTGTCGGCGTCCTCCGGTTCTTCCTTGACGGGCGTAGACAGCATGAGGGCGCGATTGATCTGATCGATTACCTTGCCATTCTTGGCATGCAGCGTCACGCGCGAAGCAGCGATCAGCGCCTGATAGGTGCTGTCTTCCATCAAGTCCTTGCGGACCGCGAAGATATGCTGGCGCAGCCCGTCAGCCTGGCCCATGCGGCGCACGCCCTCGCACATGGCGTCGAGCGCGTGCTGCATATCCTGTGCATAGGAAGAGGCCCGTTCGTTCATGATAACGAGATCTGCAGTCACGCCGCGTGAACGCAGATATTCCTGTGCCAGCAGTGCTTCACGGGCGATTCCGAGATCCATGTCGTCATCGATGCGCAGCGTGAAGATCGGGAAATCGCCCGAAATCGCCAGTGGCCAGAGCGCCGACTGCGACTGCAGGCCAGTCCGGACGACACCATCGTCGCCACGAAGCTGCATGTCGGGATAGACAAGGTAGCGGCCGAGATGCTGGAAGGCGGCCGCCTGTCGTGAGCTGACACCGACATGGCGCATCTGCACCTGGGTGCGCGTCCAGGCCTGCACGAGTTCATGGCTGAAAGCGTCCGGATGGCGATAACGGTCGACGGCCTTGTCCACCTCGGCACGATCAGGTGCTGCGATCGTCCAGAAGATCACGCTGACCCTCTTGCCGGCCGGCACTCGCACCCTGCGGCGAAGCGACAGGACGGGATCCAGCGTAAAGCCGTCGGTGCCTGAAAGAGTCATGCCTGGATCGAAGGCGGCGGCGTTCGCAAGGCTGCGGCCACGGCCGAGAAACTTGCGCCGCTCGGTTTCGAATTCCGTGTGGCGCGTATCGCCGGCATTGTCGACGATCAAATGCGCGATGTTCATGTTCGCCTCGTTCGGATCGCGCTTGTTACGCTCGGCGCGGACGACGTCGCCACGCTTGTCGATCTCCGTCCTGACGAACATGCGGGCGAAAGCCGGATGCGCATTGTCCGTATCGTCGGATGTTATGACCGGCTCGAGGTAGGAGGTCACTTCAATGAAACGGTCTTCCGCGCCCATATTGAACAGTGTCAGGCGGCGGGCTTCGGCATCATGCTCGGTGGCGACGATGCATTCGACCTCGCTCATGAGATCGCCGAGTACCTTGCTGAAGACGGCCTTCTCGTCAGCGAATTCCACCCAGATCTTTTCGCCGTCGACGCTCTTCGGTTCCGCGGTTGCCGACCACCACTCGTTGGTCACCGTATCGCGCAGGAAAATGAAATTGCCCCAGCGGTCTTCGGTAGGATCGGGCTTCCAGCGGGAAACGGAAAGACCGTTCCAGCGGGCATAACCCGCCCCCGTCGCCGTCAGCATCAGGGAATAGTGGCCGTTCGACAGGAAGACGAGCTCACGGTCACGCGATGCAGGATCGGCGATCTTGCGGATGACAGGCCGCATCAATTCGTCCTGGATGCTGGCGGGCGTATCGGATTCATCCTTGCCGCTCATGACTGGGATGTCGCGCGGCGCTTTTTCCTGTAGCAGCAGTTCGGCCGCTTCGATGACCGGATCGGCGTGGAAGAGTTCGCGCAACATGCCGTCGAAGGCGACGTTGGCGACAGCCGCAATCGACATGCCATGGTGGTGGGCATAGTAGTTGTAGACCACTGCACACTTCTTGCCGTCAGGTACGCGTGTCGGCGTGAAGTCGACGGCGTCATGAAAGCCGAACTTGCCGAGAGCACCGAGCTTGCGAAGCCTCTGGAGGTTTTCAAGCGAAGCCTCCGGACGATACTGGCTGGCGAGCAGCGAGGCATAGGGCGCGATGACGGCATTGTGGCCGAGACCGCGCTTAAGGCCGAGCGTCGGTACACCGAAATTCGTGTACTGATAGTTGAGGTTATGGTCGCGGGCATTGAAAGCCGCTTCCGAGATGCCCCACGGCGTACCAAGCTTGCGGGCATGATTCATCTGTTCGATGATGACGAGATTATTGGTCTGGTTGAGAATGCCTCCGCCGCGCTCCTGCATGACGAGCGGCGGCATCAGATATTCGAACATCGAGCCGGACCAGGAGACCAGTGCCCCGCGCGAGCCGACCGGCACGACCTGGCGACCAAGCTTGTACCAATGCTCGGTCGGCAGGTCGCCCTTGGCGATACCGAAGAGCGAGGTAAGCCGGCATTCTGAAGCCAGAAGATCGTAGCAGGCCGCGTCGAGCTCGCCGCTTTCCACACGGTAGCCGATCGACAGCAGGCGGCGCTCCGGGCGGTACAGGAAGGCGAAATCCATTGAAAACGCCAGATCGCGGGCCTTGTCGCGAAGCGCGGCCAGGCGGGGGCGCAGCGCATCGATATTGGAAAGGTCGAAGGTACTATCGGAGATGTGTGCCTCGCAGACCTTGACCAGCGAGGCCGCCCACAACGTGACCTCTTCCGTCTGCTTCGACTTCACCTCGTGATGCAGGTTGCCTGCAAGGTTCTGGATGTCGCGCGCCAGAACCGCAAGGTTGATGACACGGATCGAGGCAAACTCGTGCTCGCGCTTGACGGCGGCAAGTGCATTCTGGAAGCCGGCGATACGCTCTTCGAGACGGCGGCGCAACGGCCGCACGGTCTTGCGGTCGTCAGGCAGGTCGGCCAGAACTTCATCGAGAATACCGGCCGTGTCGCCAACGCCGTCGAGATTGCCCTGGACATGTGCCGAGGGCGCTTCCGCCCAGTCGCGGCAGGCTGAGGAAATGGCAATCAGGTGGCCGGCGAGATTGCCGCTGTCGACCGCTGAAACGTAGCGGGGCCCCAGCGTCTGCAGCGTATCGGTGTGATACCAGTTGAAGAGGTGGCCGCGGAACTTTTCCATACGGTCGACCGTGGCAATGGTCTGCTCCAGGCGCTCGATCGTCTCCTCGAAGGAGAACCAGCCGAAATGACGCCCGGAAATGACGGACAGGAGATAGACGCCAATATTTGTGGGCGAAGTACGCGCCGCTACGATGACATGGGGCGTTTCCTGCACGTTATCAGGCGGCAGGTAGTTCTGCTCCGCCGTCGTGAAGATTTCGAAATAGCGCCAGGTGCGGCGCGCGATCTTTCGCAACTCCCTGGAGACGTCATCCGGCACGTCAAGACGATCTTCCGTTTCGGCCGACTGGCTTACATACCAGGCGACGGCGGGCGAAAGGATCCAGAGCAACGCGAAAGGAATGCCGACGAGGAAGGCGTCGTTACCTGACAGCGCCGCGAAACCTATCGCCAGGACCGCAAGGACCGGCGCATGCCACATCGCTCCATAATAGGAGAAAATGGTGCCCTGCTTGCCCGCCTGGACGCTGGCCGCGGTACGCCACTGGAGCATCAGCTTGTGGCTGACGAACAGGCGATACAGCGAACGGCTGATCGCATCCGTCATCATACAGACAGTGTCGGCGATGAAGATGATACGCAACGCCACCTGCGCATTGGCGGCCGTGATATCCAACCAGACGTTATGGAGATGAGCGCTGGCAACAATATCGCTGCTACGCGGAATGATGCCATTGATGAGCGACAGGGTGGGCGCCACGAACAGGCAGAAGATCAGCAGAATCTGCCAGATCAGCGCGCCGAACGGCTCCATCAGATACCAGCCGAGCACGGAAGCGAAGAACCAGGCGATCGGTGTCAGCGACCGGCGCAAATTGTCGAACATCTTCCAGCGGCCGAGCGCGGTGACGCCGTATTTCGGATTGAGCATATAGGGCAGGAGCTGCCAGTCGCCGCGGGCCCAGCGATGCTGCCGCGAGGTCTCGACCTCATAGCGGACCGGGAAGTCTTCGACGAGTTCGAGATCGGTGACGAGCGCGCAGCGCGCCATCGAGCCTTCGAGAAGGTCGTGGCTGAGCACCGAATTCTCCTCAATGCGGCCTTTCAGCGAAGCCTCGAAGGCATCGACGTGATAGAGGCCCTTGCCAGTGAACGTGCCCTCGCCGGCAAGATCCTGATAGACATCCGAAACCGTGAAGACATAGGGGTCGAGACCGCGGTTGATCGAAAAGACGCGCTGGAAGACCGACGCATCCTTGCCCGTCGTCAGCGACGGCGTCACCCGCGGCTGCAGAATGCCATAACCGCTTTCGACTCGACCAGTTTCCGGGTTGATGACCGGGCGGTTGATCGGGTGATAGAGCTTGCCGACGAGCTTGGTGACGGTATCGCGCATCAGGCGGGTATCGGCATCGAGCGTCATGACGTACTTGATATCGGCAGGCACGGTGTTGGCGCCTGGCAGGTAGGTCGTGTCGCGGTCGCCGCGCAGCAGCAGGTTCAGCTCGTGGAGTTTGCCGCGCTTGCGCTCCCAGCCCATCCATACGCCTTCGGATGGATTGTAGAGGCGGCGGCGATGCAGAAGATGGAAGCGCGCCCTGCCGTCATAGGCATAACGGGCTGAGAGATTGGCAACCTCACGGCGGGCATATTCCAGCACTTCCAGATCAGCGGAGCTTTCCTCCACATCGCTGTCGGGCCAGTCGCTGAGCAACGCAAAATGGATTTCGCCGCGCGGATTGGCGAGATAATGGACCTCGAGATTGCGCACCATCTCGTCCACGCTGTCGCGATTGGAAATCAGACACGGCACGACGACGAGCGTGCGCGCATCCTCCGGGACACCCCGCTTGAACTCATAGCCGACGAGCCGCGCCGGCGTGACGAAGAAGGAGAGCACGGTATTGAAGAGGCCGCTCGCACCTTCCGAGGCCGGCAAAGAGAACAGGATGAGCAGCAGGGCGATTTCAATCGGTGCCATTCCGGCATTGGCCATGAACCCGCCGACAACAGCCATGGCGATGATGGTGATCAGCGCGACCGGAACGGCGACCGCCATCCAATTGAACTTGCGTACGGCGCGGACGACATGCTGCGGCAATGTTGGGCGGTAATTCGCGCGCGCTTCGAGTTTCAGACGTTGAGCACCCGTAATGAAGCCACCGATATCAGGCTCATGCGGTTGCGCCTCGCCGGAATGCCTGACCTCAGCCACCATGTCGACGGCGAGCTGGGCGATTTGCACCTCGCTCAACGGCGAGCGCCTGGCGAGCTTTTCAATCTGTCTGCGATAGCTGTTGCGCGAACCGGAGTCGAGGTCGCCGTAGTCGGACTGATCCCAGAGCAGCCTGTCGACATGGCTGACCTGCTCGACCCAGACCGACCATTCCGCATCGTTGATCTCGCGCAGGCTGCGGATGATGTTGCCCATCGTGACATTGCCGGCGGAGAGGCGGCTATGCTCCGCCATCGTCACTTCTTCGCTATCACGCCCGAGCTTTTCTAAGCGCTCGTCGAGCCAGGAGATCGCCAAGCTCGATGTCTGCGAGCCGTCACGCATGCGATAGAGGAATTGGGTCGAGAAGGTGTTGTCCTCGGCAAGCTCCTCCAGCGTCTTCAGGTAGGCCGCAGCCTTTGCCGTGTCGGCAAGGCGCACCAGTTCATCGGCCGCCTCATTGGCACGGCGACGCATATGGCGGCTACGCTCGACGCGGCTCGAAATACGGCGAAGGTTTTCAACCAGCACGTAGCGCACCAGAGACGGCAGCGCCCAGAGCTCACCGATCTTGAGAGTTTCGTGCTGTTGGAAACCCTCGACCAACGTTGTCAGGCTTTCCTGCGACATGGTGCCGTGGGTATGGGCAACATAGAGCCAGGCAAGCACGAGCGTGCGCGGGACCTCGACACCGCCAACCTTCATCAGCGGGAGCTCGAGGTAGAATCGGCGCGGGAAGTCGCGGCGGACTTCCTGAATTGCTTCCTCGACGATGTAATGGTTGTCGAGCAGCCATTCGGCGGCTGGCGTGATCGTCTCTCCGGCCTCGACGTCGGTCGCGGTCGTGCGATAGACGCGCAGGATTTCCTTCTCATTCTCCTTGTGGCGCGCAAAGAAATCGAACGGTGCGAAGCCTGGCAGTTCACTCACGGTGCGACAGGCGACGCTTTCACCCATGACCCTGATGTCCTCGTTGGACAGGTAGGTCGAACGGATCGAGTCACTATGGTCGATCTGCTTCTTCTCGGGCGCGCGCGACAGGCTCGGAGACGGACTGGAAATGGCCATGGGTTCGGTTCTGGATCCAAAAAAACACTATGATTTTAACTAGGTTCTGCACTGCTTGTGATGACTCTCGCATGAACAGACCAGTCATCCTCGAAGCCCGGGAAAAGCGAGATAAACGGACGGTCGGCGCGCTTTGTAGCAACGGACAGACCCGTTTCGGACGTGAATTTTCGAATGGTCTTGGTTGCCCGAGCCCCTGCGAAGCCATTCAGAAAAGTTGGACACATCAGCGATAATTCAAGTGAAAGGATCCGTTTCCGCGCTCTAGATCGGCCGCATGAAAAGGCCCATGGACGATATCCATGCGCCTGAACGGCGTTCCCGGCGTCACCAACGCCTCACGCCTAGATTTCGTGATGGGTAAGATTGCATGGAACAGATAGAGAAGGATGAGGACCGGGATCGGATACCGGTCGGCCAAAGTAGGGTACCCCCGCAAGGCCACTCTCCTTATGTGAACACCAAAGTGTCAGGAGAATGCCGGCACACTCCAATTGTTCCGTATGGAGAAATAATCGATCAAATGAAGGTCATTGGTCTCAGCCGACGACGCCACACACCATTGCGACGACGAAAAGAAATGCCGCCGTGAAAATCGTTGCATGGACCGCGGTCTGGATTTTGTGCCGCGTGGTGACCGGCTTCTTGGCCGGCACGGATCCGTACTGGTGCACATGAGTATGCGAAATACCCAGATTTGCCATGTGTCGCCTCCGTCTGTTTGTTTGCGGCCGGACTGCCAGCTCGCATTCTTATTCTTATTCTCTATAAGGTAGGTAGAGATAAATTTCCGTCCAGAGCAGACGGAAGAGAAAATCCACCCAGGCTTTCGCTCAGCAGAGCGTACGCCATGCCCAGATCCAGGAACGCTCGGCGGCGTTTTCGCCCTGGGGTGCATTAGGGGATGTTTCGATCAATCGGCGATCTTTTTCCGCCGGAATGGTGACGGAGGCAGTTTCCCTCCGCTCGGCCTTAACAGGCGGATCGAGGTAACCCATGGTCATCCCACCGAGAAAGAACATGCCTCAACCTCCATCGATCACGAAAGCTAACGGTCGTTAACGGGATCATGACAGAACCAAGGCAGCTGTCAATAGTCTAGTCGAATGGTCGTCTTTTAGGGAATCATTATCCTTAACGCCGTCGCTGCGCGAGATTTTTCAAAGGCTTGAAAACACTGGCTTTCAAGCTTTCACGAAACCTTTGCTGGCCACCATCAAATTTCGCGTGTAGTCCTCGTGAACGCTCCCGGCGGCAAGTTCGGCCGAGGTCAACCGTTCAACGACGGCACCGCCGCGCATCACCGCAAGCCTCTCGCACATGTGGGTGATGACCCCGAGATCGTGGCTGACCATAACGAAGGTGAGTTTCCGGTCCCGCCGAATCTGCTCCAGAAGATTGAGAACCTCTGCCTGGACGGAGGCATCGAGCGCCGACGTCGGCTCATCGAGCAGCAGGATCGACGGTTCGACGATGAGAGCGCGGGCAATCGCCACACGCTGCCGTTGGCCACCGGAAAGCTGGTGCGGATAGCGGAAGCGGAAGCCGTTGCCGAGGCCGACTTCATCGAGCGCGCGGGCTATACGCTTCTCGCTGTCGCGGATAGCGTGGATGGCAAGCGGCTCCAGAAGCAGCCGATCAATGGTCTGACGCGGATGCAAAGAGCCATAAGGGTCCTGGAAAACCATCTGCACGCTTCGGTAGAAGCTTTTGCTGCGCTTGGAACCTTTAAGCACCTCACCATCGATGTGGATCGCCCCCTCGCTAACAGGTGCAAGCCCGGCAACGGCCCGCAGCAGCGTCGACTTGCCTGAGCCGGACTCGCCGACGAGACCGAAGGACTCACCGCCTTCAATCGAAACGCTCACATCCTTCAAGGCATGGAAATGGTCGTAGACGACGCCGAGATGGTCGACGGATAGAGCTGTGCTCATGCTGCCCACTCCGGCTTGCGGTCGAGGACCGGCAAAGGATGGCGGTTTTCGCCGATCTGCGGCATGCAATTGAGCAAGCCCTGCGTATAGGGATGCTTCGCATTGTGAAGCTCGGACGCGGCTATCTCTTCAACGATGCGGCCGGCATACATGACGATGACGCGGTCGCAGAAAGAGGAGACGAGCCTCAGATCATGGGAAACGAAGATCAGCCCCATGCCGCGTTCGGACACCAGCCGATCCATGATCCTGAGCACATCGAGCTGAACCGTAACGTCGAGCGCCGAAGTAGGCTCGTCGGCGATCAAAAGCTCCGGCCCGGCGATCAGCATCATGGCGATCATTGCGCGCTGGCCCATGCCGCCCGAAACCTCATGCGGATAGAGATCGAACACACGCTTGGGATCGCGGATCTGCACCGCTTCCAGCATGTCGAGCGCGCGGTCTCGCGCCTCGCCTCTGCCGACCCTCTCATGCGTGCGTAGCGTCTCGCAGATCTGCTTGCCGATGGTCATGACGGGATCGAGCGAATATTTCGGATCCTGCAGGATCATGGCGATGCGTTTTCCGCGCAGCTTACGCCGCTCCGAGGCTGATGCCTTCGTCAGATCGAGGCCACTAAAATCCAGCGTGTCGGCGGTGACAACAGCGTGTTTCGGCGTCAGCCCCATTATGGCGCGGCCGGTCTGCGACTTGCCGGAGCCAGATTCGCCGACGATGCCGAGACGCTCCTTGCCGAGCGTGAAGGAGACGCCGCGCACGGCCTCGATGACGCCAGTGCGGGTCGGATAGCTGACGCGAAGGTTGTCGACGGTCAGAAGCGAACTCATTGGCCGGCCTCCTTCGGATCGAGCGCATCGCGCAGGCCGTCGCCCAGAAGGTTGAAGCCGAGGCTGACGACGAGGATGGCGATGCCGGGCATGGCGGCGACCCACCATTGGTCGAGGATGAAGCGGCGGCCGGAAGCGATCATCGCACCCCATTCCGGCAACGGCGGTTGTGCGCCGAGACCAAGGAAACCGAGGCCGGCCGCTGTCAGGATGATGCCCGCCATGTCGAGCGTCACGCGCACGATCAGCGAGGAGATGCAGAGCGGCATGACGTGCCGGACGATGATTCGTAGCGGCGAAGCCCCCATCAGCTTGACCGCCGAGATATAGTCGGACCGCCGGACGGTCAGCGTCTCGGCGCGGGCGATGCGCGCATAAGGCGGCCAGGAGGTGATGGCGATGGCGATGATGGCATTCTGGATGCCGGGGCCGAGGGCCGCGACGAAGGCAAGCGCCAGCACGAGCTTCGGAAAGGCAAGGAAGATATCGGTAATGCGCATCAGCGTCGCATCCACCCATCCGCCGGTATAGCCCGATACCGTACCGACGATGAGGCCCACCGGCGCAGAGATGACGGCGACCAGCACCACGACGAGCAGCGTCAGCCGCGAGCCATAGACCAGACGCGAGAAGATGTCGCGGCCCTGATCGTCGGTGCCGAGCAGGTAGCCGGTGCTGCCGGGCGGCAACAGGCGCGCATTCTTGAGATCGCCGACAACGGGATTGTGCGTGGCGATGACATTGGCAAAGGCGGCAATCAACAGCAGCGCCACGATGATCAGCAGGCCGACGACGGCGAGCCGGTTCGCAGTAAATTGCCGCCAGGTGATATAGGCGCGGCCCAGCCGGGCCTGCATGCGCGACTGCGGCCGATCGGACAGCAACCACTCGCGGCGGCTCAGGGGCATGGAAGGCGTGGTCGGAACCGTCATCGGTTTCGCGTCCTCGGGTCGAGTATCCGATAGAGAAGATCGGAGATAAGGTTGATGCCGACAAAGACCGTGCCGATGACGATCGTCCCGCCGAGCACGGCGTTCATATCGGCGTTTTGCAGCGAGTTGGTGATGTAAAGGCCGATGCCGGGCCAGGAGAAGACCGTCTCCGTCAGCACCGAGCCCTCAAGCAGGCCGGCATAGGAAAGCGCGATGACGGTCACGAGCGGCACCGCCGCGTTCCGCAAGGCATGGCCCCAGATCACCCGCGTCTCCGACAGGCCCTTGGCGCGGGCTGCCACCACATATTCCTGCGACAGCTCGTTCAGCATGAAGCTGCGGGTCATGCGGCTGATATAGGCGAGCGAGAAATAGCCAAGCAGCGAGGCCGGCAGGATGATGTGGCGGAAGACGTCATAGAAGACATCCCACTGCCCCTGCCACGCGCTGTCGAGGAGATAGAAACCGGTGACCGGCGTGAAACTGTATTCATAAACGATATCTATACGGCCGGGAAAGGCCACCCAACGCAGCTGCGCGTAGAAGATGACGAGCGAAATCAGCGCAAGCCAGAAGATCGGCACCGAATAGCCGACAAGACCGACGACACGCACAACCTGGTCGGCAATGCTGCCGCGGCGAACGGCGGCGAGCACGCCAAGCGGCACGCCGATGATGGAACCGATGATCGTGCCGACGGTGGCAAGCTCCAGAGTCGCCGGGAAAACGCGGCGAATATCGACCATGACCGGATTGGTGGTCAGGACGGAATTGCCGAAATCGCCCGATAGGATGCCTTTCAGATAGATGTAGAACTGTTCGTAGAGCGGCAGGTCGAAGCCCATCTCCCGGCGAACACGTTCCACGACATGGGTCGGCGCGCGATCGCCGAGAATGGCGAGCACGGGATCGATCGGCACGACTCGGCCGATGAAGAAAGTGACGGCCAGAAGACCGAGATAGGTGGTAGCGGCGGCGAAGAGGAAACGCCCCAGCGCCTTCGCAAAGGAGAGCGCACGGCCCTTGCGGGGCCGCGCTTCCTGTCTTGTTTCAATGATGCTCACGGGATCAGCCTGGCTGGCTCATCACTTCGCGATCGGGCCTACATAGTTCGTGTCGAAGCTGGGCCCCAGCTTGAAGTCGTTAAGGCTCTTGCGATAGCCGGCCACTTCGATCTGTTGGAAGATGATGACGAAGGGGCTGTTGGCCAGGAACTTCTTCTGGACATCCTCATACATGGCAGCGCGCTTGGCGGCGTCACGCTCGAGCAGGGCAGCCTTCGTCTCCTTGTCAAGCTCGGGCGCTTCCCACGTATTGCGCCATGCTAGCGTCTTCACCGTGCCCGCGTCGGAATTGTCCGGGTTGGAGGTAAAAGTATCGGCGTTTGAGTTCGGATCGAAATAGTCCGATCCCCACTGGCCGATATACATGTCGTGGGTGCGGGCGCGGAACTTCGTCAGCGTCTGCTTGCCGTCGCCGGGGATGATTTCCATTTTCACGCCGGCCTGGGCGAGCGTCTGCTGGATGGATTCGGCAATGCCGGTGACCGGCTGGGTGTTGCGTACATCCATAGTGACGGAGAAGCCATCCGGCAGGCCAGCCTTGGCAAGCAATTCCTTCGCCTTGGCGACGTCGAGCTTGTAAGGCGTGTCGTTCAGCGCACCGAGCTGACCGGTCGGCAGGAAAGTCTGATGGATCTCGCCGATGCCCTTGATGAGGGTTGCGCCGATCGCATCGTAATCGACCAGATACTTGAAGGCTTCCTGGACCTCAGGCTTCTTCAGGTTCTCGTTCTTGCTGTTGAGGCTGACGTAATAGACCGTGCTCTTCGGTGCGCTGGTGGTCGCCAGATCCGCATTCTTGGAAACGGCGTCGAGATCACCAGGCTCGAGGTTGCGGGCGATATCGATATCACCGGCCTCCAGCGCCAGGCGCTGGGCAGAGCTTTCCTTCATGTAGCGGTAGATGACGCGGTTAAGCTTCGCCTTATCGCCGTAATAATTGTCGTTACGCTCCAGGACGACGACTTCGTTGGCGCGCCACTCACGCAGCTTGTAGGTACCGGAGCCGGCATAACCCGTCTTCAGCCATTCATTGCCGAAATCGTTGTCGTACTTGTGGTCGGCATCGACGGTCACCGGCTTCACGTGATCGAGAACCAGCTTCTTGTCGACGACGGAAGCGACGGTTGCCGTCAGGCAATTCAGCACGAAGCTCGGCGCATAAGGCTTGTCGACGGTGAAGGTGAAGGTGGCCGGATCGACAGCCTTTGCCTTTTCGGTCACGTTGTCGCCGGTCAGGCCGAATTGGGTGAGAATGAAGGCTGGGCTCTTGTCGAGCTTGACGGCGCGTTCGAAGGACCAGGCAACGTCTTCGGCGGTGATCGGGTTGCCGGAAGCAAACTTCAGGTCCGGTTTCAGCTTGAACGTATAAGTCAGGCCGTCATCGGAAACGGTCCAGCTGTCGGCGAGGTCGCCCTTGATCTTCGACGTATCGTTCATGTCGAGACGAACGAGTAGACTATAGGTGTTGCTGGTAACCTCAGCTGTCGAAAGCTCGAAAGCCTCGCCCGGATCCATCGAGATGATATCGTCGATGGCAAAACCTTCGACGAGCGTATCCTTCGGCGTCTCTGCAAAGGCAGCAGGTGCCGCCACCATCAGGAGCGAAAGGGCAGCCCCGGCGGAAAGAAGGCGGAAGCTGCGGTTCAGTTTGGTAATCATCATGGTCTGTTCCCCTGTTTTTGATTGATTACAAAGTGTTATTTGGTTTCAGACGTCCTCTTCCCTCCACGCCGAAGCCAGGATGCGAAGCCAGTTTTCGCTGGCCATCTTCGCTAGTTCCTCCCCACCATAGCCAGCTTGCCGAAGAGCGACAATCAGCTTTTGATTACCGGCAGCATCGCCGATTTCCTCCGGAATGGTAGCGCCGTCGAAGTCCGAACCGAGCGCCACGCAATCGATTCCGACCCGGTTCACGAGGTAGTCGATATGCCTGACCATGTCGGAAAGCGGCGTGGCGACGTCGGAACGGCCGTCCGCCCGCAACATGGCGGTGGCATAATTCACGCCGACGAGACCGCGGCTTTCGCGGATCGCATCGAGCTGCCTGTCGGTGAGGTTGCGCGCGACCGGTGTCAGCGCATGGACGTTGGAATGGCTTGCCACCAGCGGCTGGTCGCTCGTCTTCGCTACGTCCCAGAAACCCTTTTCGGTGATATGGGCGAGGTCGATCATGATGCCGAGACGGTTGCACTCGCGCACCAATACGAACCCGGCCTCAGTCAGGCCAGGCGCCGTATCCGGCGAGCTTGGGAAGGCGAAGGGCACGCCATAGCCGAAAATATTGTGGCGGCTCCAGACTGGGCCGAGCGAGCGTAGGCCGGCCGCATGGAAGACTTCGAGCGCAGCAAGATCGGCGCCGATCGGCTCGCAGCCTTCGATATGCATGACGGCAGCGAAAATGCCCTCCGCCATCGCCTTGCGGATGTCCTTCACCGAGCGGCAGAGCCGCCAGGCACCGGCACGGTCGAGCCTGAGCGCGATCGCTGCCATTTCTGTGCCGATCGCAAGCGACGGCAGTGGATCGAGAGGAGCGGCAAGCCGCGTCGCGTAATGGCCGTTCGCATCGGGATCGGCAAAGACCAGATCGCCCGATGGAATATAGATGGCGCAGAGGCCGCCCGCCAGACCACCCGCCTTCGCACGGGGAGCATCTATATGGCCTGCCGTCGTGCCGTTGGCGAATTCCGCAATCGGATCGCTTCCGTCTTTCGCATGTGTCCAGAGCCGAAGGAGAACGTCGTTGTGGCCGTCGAATACGAGTTGCATTTGTCTTCCTGCGCTGCCCGAACGGGCGGGTCGAAGCGGCAAGAATAGAAAAGCTGACAGAAAGCGCCACCTATTTTTTCACCTATGCGCAATATGGATGCACTGCAATTTCTTGATGCAGAAAGTGGTGAAATCGGCAATGTCTTCGTGATTTGCGCTCCGCCGGCCTAATCTCGGCGGAATGCCCTTTTTTCCAACGATCCCAAAGGCATCAATATGGATCAAGAAATTCTCGACGGCCTTACTCGGCAATACCCGAATGTTCGATTGACCGGCGCCGATCAACCATTATCGGAGGCCGATTTTCAGGCGCAGAAACACAAGCATTTTTCCCGCCGGGCGTTGGGTGGAGCGATCGGTATCATCAGCAACGCCAAAGGCGAGATCGTCTTGGTCAAGCGAAGCGGTATGCATGCAGGCTGGGCTCTGCCCGGCGGAACGGTCGAAGAAGGCGAAGATTTCTCGGTCGCCTTTCGACGTGAGATAGTCGAAGAGATCGGCGTGTCTCTGGATGTGCCTTATCTGACCGAAGTTGAGCGGAAAAAGTTTATCTCACCACAAGGCGAAACCTTCGACTTCCTTCTCGCCGTCTTTGAAGCCCGGATGCATGAGGAAGAACTCCCGGAGCCAACAGATGATGCTGTCGCGGAAGGACTGGAAGCCTGCCTCTTCTACCCGGCGGAAATTCCTTCCGAGATGATTTTGGGTGATCGCGAGAAACTCACACGGTATTTGAGAAAATCGGAAACCGGGGATCCATCGCCCTGACGACGGGCATTCCATATCTAAGTCAGTGAAAAGGGGCCGAAGCCCCCTTTTCCGGATCAGTGCTTGGACCGTTTCTTCTGCCTGTAGACGTCGACCACGACGGCAGCGACGATGATCACGCCTTTGACGATCTCCTGATAGTAGGCATCGACGCGCAGGAAGGTGAAGCCCGAGGTCATTACTCCGAGAATGACGGTGCCGATGACAGTGCCGGTAATTCGCCCGACGCCGCCGGTGAGCGACGTGCCACCGATGACGGTCGCTGCGATCGCATCGAGTTCATAACCGACGCCCATGCTCGCCTGTGCGGTTTCAGCGCGCGCCGCCGTGACGATACCGGCAAGGCCGGCCAGCAATCCCGCGATCACATAGACCTTGACGAGATGCGCCTCGATATTGATGCCGGAAACGCGCGCCGCCTGGGGATTGGCGCCGATGGCATAGGTGAACTTCCCATAGCGGGTGTAGCGGAGCGCAATGTGGAAGATCAGAGCCACGACTAGGAAGACGACAACCGGCCATGCTTTCGTTCCGATGAAATGAAACTGCTCGGTGATCCCGGAGACCGGTTGTCCCTTCGTGTACCACTTCGCCACGCCCCTCGCAGAAACGAACATTCCAAGCGTTGCGATGAACGGCGGGATCTTCGTGTAGGCGATGAGCGCGCCGTTCACGAGACCGGCTGTCGCCCCGATCAGCAGGCCTACGACGATCGGCACGAAAGCAGGCAGGTCCGTCAGCGAGGGAAAGACGGCCCTTCCCCAGGTGGAGGACTGGGCAAAGCTTGTTGCAATCATCGCCGTCATGCCGACGACCGAGCCCGACGAAAGATCTATGCCGCCGGTGATGATGACCTGCGTAACGCCGACGGCGATGATGCCGATGACGGAGACCTGCAGGATCATGATCGTCAGGCGCTGCGAATTCACGAGGAAGCTCTGGCCGATGAAGATCCAGCCGAGGATTTCATACACGAGCGCGATACCGACAAGCACCAGGAATATGCTCAGTTCCGGCGGCATGCGTCGTCGCCTTTGTCGGGTTGCGAGCGGAGCCGTGCCCTCTGCTGCCTTGGTTGTCATGTCAAACCTCCCTTGGACGGGTGCTGGAGCGCATCACTGCGCAGCCAGTTCCATCACCTTGATCTGCGTTGCTTCGTCGCGATTGAGGAAACCGGTCACGCGCCCTTCGTGCATGACCATGATGCGGTCGCTCATGCCGAGCACCTCAGGCATTTCCGACGAAATCATGATGACCGCGACGCCGTTCCGCGCCATTTCAGTGACCAGCCTGTGAATTTCAGCCTTGGCGCCGACATCGATGCCGCGTGTCGGTTCATCGAGAATCAGGATCTTCGGATTGGTGAGCAGCCATCGTCCGATCAGCACTTTCTGCTGATTGCCGCCTGAAAGGTTCTCTACACGCTCGTAAAGGTTGGGCGTCTTCACCCGCAGCTTTTTCGCCATGTCTTCACAGGTCGCCTCGACCGCGCGCTGTTGCACGAAACCGCCCTTGACGTATCTGTCCTGCAGGACAGCGATCTGCATGTTCTCGAGAATATCGAGGATCAGCAGGCAGCCCGTATCTTTCCGATCCTCGGTCAGGAACGCCATTTGGTGACGAATGGCGGCAGTCGGCGAAGAAATCGTCACGGGCTTGCCAAAGAGCTCGATCGTGCCGGAGCTTGCCGGCGTTACACCGAAAAGCGTTTCGGCGACATTCGAACGCCCGGAGCCGACCAATCCTGCCACACCCAAAATCTCGCCGGCTCTCACCTCGAAGGAGACGTCGCGGAAGACCCTGTTGAGACAGAGGTCCTTGACGGAAAGCACGACCTCCCCGATCGGTACCTCCTCCTTGGGGAACATCTGCGTGATCTCGCGCCCGACCATCATACGGATGATGTCGTCGCGGGTGACCTCGGTCGAGGCGTGCGTACCGATATACCGGCCGTCCCGGAACACTGAGAACTCGTCGGCGATCTCGAAGAGCTCGTTCATCTTGTGGGTGATGTAGACGATGCCGATGCCCTGGGCTCTGAGATCGCGGATGATGCGGAAAAGATGCTCGACTTCACGCTCCGTCAGCGCCGAAGTCGGCTCGTCCATGATGAGCACGTCGGAATTATAGGAAACCGCCTTGGCAATCTCGACCATTTGCCGGCTGGCGACGGAGAGGTATCGGACTTCAATCTCGGGATCGATCGCAATATTGAGCCGGGCAAAAAGCTCCTCGGTCATGCGGTGCATCCGGCCGTGATCGACGAAACCGAAACGGTTCTTCGGTTCGCGGCGTATCCAGATATTTTCAGCCACCGTCATGAACGGCATCAGGTTCAGCTCCTGATGGATCATCGCGATACCGTTTTCCAGCGCGTCGAGCGGAGAGTTCAGCTGGATTTCGACCCCTTTCAGCCGAATCTCGCCTTTGTCGGGCGTATAGATGCCAGCGAGGATCTTCATCAATGTCGATTTGCCGGCGCCGTTTTCACCCATCAGCGCATGCACGGAGGCGCGCTTCAGGCGAAACTGCACGTCATCGAGTGCGACGACACCCGGAAACTCCTTGCGAACGCCCTCGGCGCTCAAGAGATATTCCGCATTCGGAATTGCACCGCTCGCGCGAACGGCAGCCATGGTTGTCGGGCTGACGGCCATAAGATCTCCTCCGGATACGGGCAGGTGAAAAGGACGCGGGCTTTACCCGCATCCCTCCTGGCGTTCGCCTCAGTTCTTGGCGACAAAATCCTTGACGTTGTCAGGCGTGACGAGCTGGAAGGGAATGTAGACCTTCTTCTCGACCTTCTCGCCCTTGGCGAGCTTGAGCGCCGCATCGAGCGACCCCTTGCCCTGGCCGGCGGCATCCTGGAACACCGTCACATCGAGATCGCCTGCCTGCATGGCCGCAAGTGCGTCCTGCGTGGCGTCGACACCGCCAACGACGACCTTGGTCATGTCCTTGCCAGCCGCCTTCAGCGCCTGGATTGCGCCGATCGCCATTTCGTCGTTGTTGGAGATGACGGCATCGAATTCAATGCCGCTGGACAGCCAGTTCGTCATCAGGTCGGAGCCCTGGGTACGGTCCCAGTTCGCCGTCTGCTCTTCGACGATTTCCAGGCCCTTACACTCGTCGGTCTTGATGACGTCATGGACGTCCTGGGTGCGCATGCGGGCGGCCTGGTTGGAAAGCTCGCCCATGATAACGACGGCCTTGCCCTTGCCACCGAGAATGCGGCAGATTTCCTTCGTCTCCAGCGTGCCGGATTCCTGCTCGTTGGATGCGACGAAAGCCTGCTTGTCCGGCAGCGTATCGACATTGACCGGCTGACGGTTGACGTAAACCAGCGGAATGCCGGCATCTGCCGCAAGCTTCGACATTGCCGTCGTCGCATCGGTATCGACAGGGTTGACGATGATTGCGTCGACCTTGGAAGCGATGAAATTCTGGATCTGACTCTGCTGCTTGGAAACGTCGTTCTGTGCGTCTTCGACCTGCAGCGTCACGCCGCTCAAGGTCTTCGCATAATCTGTCATGCCGTTGCGCAGAACGGTCAGGAAGTTGTCGTCGAACTTGGCCATTGAAACGCCGACAGTTTCCGCATGTGCGGCCGTCGACAGGACGAGCGCCATTGCGGTGCTCAGGATGAACTTCTTCATGTGTATTCCCTCCACAAAGCGGTGCCCGGCTGCACCCTCCTCACGCCGGGGCCTCGGACATCCGTCCGCAGGCCTCAATCCCGCGCTGCCTCTCCCGTGGCAGCTCCGCCAAAACGGAACAAACAAACCGTAAAATTTGTTTTGCGGAATATTCATTCCATTTTATCGAAACGGCGTCAAGCCTCTTTGCCGTTTTCGGGCACCATCGCCGGAGGAAGCCGGCGCTAACAGTGATTTGGCGTGATCGGCTCGTTGCAATCCGCCATCATGGCAGAGGAACAGTCACAGACGCTTATTGTGAAAGCCGTAGAGATCCCCATCTAGTCGAAGCCCAGAACGGCCTGCGCACACCGGCCGTTTATTTGAAGATTTTGGAGACAGAACAAATGTCCATCTCGATGTATCGCCTCACCGTTCCCATGTTCCAGCGCGGCATTGCCAGCCTGAAAACCTATCTCGATAAGGCGGAAGCCTATGCCGTGGAAAAGAAGATCGACCCCGCCATTCTTGTAAACGCGCGGCTGGCACCGGATATGCTGCCGCTTTCCGGCCAGTACCAGCGTGCCAGCGATAGCGCCAAGTTTGCGCTCGCCCGCCTGACGGCAACCGAAGCGCCAAAATTCGAGGACAATGAAACGACGATCGCCGAATTGCGCGAACGTATGGCGAAGACCGAAACCTATCTCGCCGGCTTCTCTTCAGAGGCTCTGGAAGGAAGCGACGTCAAGGATATCACCGTGCCGGGCCGCAACGGCTCGGTTGTTCCCGGCCTCGAATACATCGCCCTCTTCGCATTGCCGAATTTCTATTTCCACGTGACGACGGCACATGCCATCCTGCGCAACCAGGGTGCACCTGTTGGCAAGCGGGATTTCCTCGGAAACTTCTGAGCCTGATCAGGGCCGGTGCGTCACCGGCCCTTTTTCCGTCAGTTCGGTATAGGCAAGCGTTTGATCGAGATGCCGCGCCCGAAGCGACAGCAGCCGTTCCGCATAACCGAGCCTTACCGACGCATAGGCCGGATCGTCAGCGATGTTGCGCAGTTCCATCGGATCCGTGACCAGATCGAAGAGCAGCGCCGGCAATGCGGCGAAATGCACGTATTTGAACCGCTTGTCACGGATGACGGCGAGGTTCAATTCGTTCGACCGAACGCCGAAATGCCGCTCCGTTTCGCCATGGGCGATGTCGCGGAAATCGAATTCCCAGAAGGCCGCATCCCGCCACCTCTGTGCCTTGCCGCCATCAAGGAAAGGCGCAAGCGAGTGCCCGTCGATGCCGTTAGCAGGCGCGATCCCAAGCCGATCGCAGAGCGTAGGGAACACATCGGCAGCGCTGGTGAAATCATCAACGATACCACCGGCTGCGGCCCCGCCGGGATCTCGGATGACGAGCGGAATATGATAGCTGCCGTCGAAATAGCCGCCTTTGCCGAGCGTCCAGTGATCGCCCGCCATCTCCGCGTGATCGGAGGTGAAGACGACGATCGTGTTATCCCATTCACCGGCATCCTTCACTGCTTGCCAGATGCGGCCGAGCTGATCGTCCACTTCAGCGATCATGCCATAGTAGATCGACCGGACAGCATCGAAATCGGCAGCATTCCAGTCGCTGAGCGGCCCTTCAGCCCCATGGATGAAACTGCCCTTGCCAGCACGCGGCATGGCATAGGCGAGATAGGGATGGCTGCGCTGTTCCGTTTCGCGGTCTGTCCCACGCGCAAAGGCCGGACCTTCACCTGGTTTGAACATCCGGTTGAACGGCTCCGGCACAGAGAAAGGCGGATGCGGCCGCAGGAAAGAAATATGCGCGAACCACGGTGCGTCCTGCTCGCCCATCCAGCGGATGAATTCGCCGGTCAGGAAGGCCGTCTGTGTCTCTTCGCGTGAATAGACGGGAGCCCCGTTGGAAATTTCCCCGGCCGCGGCACCCACCGGAATATGGATATCGCGGCTGACAGCGCCGGTGCGACCGCGCGAGCGCAGCCAGGAAAGCCACTGTCTCTCATGTTCGGGCAGGAGCTGGCGAACTGTGAAGCCGGGCAGCACGCCTTCATAGGTCGTCAGATGTGGATCATTGGCGTCCATTTCCCGCGGATCGGGCGCCGTATCGGTATAGCCGAACAGCGTCGGATCATAACCTGCCCGCCTTGCCGCCAGCGCCAGATTATCGAACCGCCGGTCGAGCGGCGATCCGTTCCGGCAGACGCGGTGGTTCATCTGGTAGAGGCCGGTATAAAGTGTCGCGCGCGCCGGCGAGCAGGGAGCAGCCCCGGCATAATGCCGCCGGAAGAGCGTCCCCTCTTTCGCCAGAGCGTCCACAGCAGGCGTCCTGACGCAAGCGTGCCCCACAGCCGAGAGGCAATCGCCGCGCCATTGATCCGCAGTGATGATGAGAACGTTGGGCTTCGGCCCGCGTTCAGTGCTGATTTGATCTCGCATGCCAGTTCCAGGCCGACTGGATGATCTGCGAGAGATCATACTGCGGCACCCAGCCCAGTATGTCCCGCGCCTTGTCGTTATTGGCGACTAGTGTGTGCGAATCGCCTTCACGACGACCGATATACTCGACGGGGAACGGCTTGTTGGAAACGTCTTCGATGGCGCCCAGCAATTCCTTCACCGTGGTGCCGGTGCCGGTGCCGAGGTTCAGCGCAACGGAATCTCCACCCTTCAGGAGATATTCGACGGCGCGCACATGCGCATCGGCAAGATCCAAAACGTGGATGTAATCGCGCACGCAGGTGCCGTCGCGCGTCTCATAATCGCTGCCGAACACCTTGAAGCCCTGGCGGCGGCCCAGCGCCGCATCGATCGCCAGCGGGATGGCATGCGTTTCCGGCTGGTGCCATTCGCCGATACGGCCCTCGAAATCGGCGCCGGCGGCATTGAAATAGCGCAGCACGACGGAGCGAAGACTCTTGTACTGGTCATAATCGGCAAGCGCCTGCTCGACGATGTACTTGGTGCGTCCGTAGGGATTGATCGGCACCTGACGGTGCGTCTCGTCGAGCGGCACGCTCTGCGGCAGACCATAGGTCGCGCAGGTGGAAGAGAAGACGAACGCATTGATGCCGGCTGCCTGCGCCGCCGACAAGAGCGTCAGCGTGCCAATGACATTGTTCTCGTAGAAGGAGACCGGGTCCTTGACCGACTCACCGACTTCGATCAGCGCCGCAAAATGCAGGATTGCCGACGGCTTGTGTTTTGCCAGCACCTCATCGAGCCGGGCGCGATCGCGAATATCGCCTTCTTCCGCCGCACCCCATTTGACGAATTCGCGATGGCCGTTGGAAAAATTATCGAAGACGACGGGCGTGTAGCCCTTGTTCGCCAGATCGAGACACGTATGCGAGCCGATATAACCAGCGCCACCGACCACAAGAACCGTTTCACCTGCCATGCATTTCACCTCTTACAAGCCACAGATGCACGGACATTAGCCAAGTTACACGTCAGTAAAAAGTTATCTCGGTTACATATCTGCAAAAAGAAGAAGATTAGAGATGTCTTTCATACGAAATGCGCCTGCTTACAGGACGATTGCGTTGCCGGCCCCATCGAAAACCGGCGTGCACCGAGTCGCCGGCATAGTCCGCCGGTACGGCTTCCGCGTCGAAGACATTCATTATATCGCTGGCGTCATCGGCAATGAACGCTGCCGTTTCGGTCTTTTAATGGTCGAAGAGATTGCGCGACATCTGGCAGACGAGCCGTTGCGCTATAGTGTTACCGTCGAAAGCCTGCTTAATTCGTAACCAGGGGAGGAAATATGAGAAAGGCGATCATCGTCTGGGGCGGCTGGTCGGGCCACGAGCCGGAACCCTGCGCCAACATCGTTGGCGAGTTGCTGCGCGAGGACGGCTTTGCAGTCGAAATCACCAATGATCTCGACATCTTCGGCTCACCGCAACTGACCGGGGCCGATCTTCTGGTGCCGGTCATTACCGGCGAGAAGCTGGAAAAGCCGCATGCGGATGCTCTGGTCAAAGCTGTCCGCGGGGGCCTCGGCCTCGGTGGACACCATGGCTGTCTTGCCACCTCATTCAAGGAAAGCGCGCCCTTCCGTTACGTCTCCGGCGTCACCTGGGTTGCCCATCCCGGCAATATCATCGACTTCCGGGTTGCTGTGACGCGGCAAGATGATCCGCTAATGGAAGGCATTCCGGATTTCGATTACCACTCGGAGCAGTATTATCTGCACTACGACCCCTCAGTCGAGATCCTCGCCGCCACGACCTTTACCGGCCAATACGATGCTGCCGCGCGCAATGTCGTGATGCCCGTCGTCTTCAAGCGGCATTTCGGCGAGGGACGCGTCTTCTATTCCGCACTTGGCCATGTCGCTGCCGAATTCAGCCATCCCTACATGCCCCTCATTCTCCGGCGCGGCCTCAGCTGGGCCGCTCGACAGTAATCGGAGGAGGATTGGAATGAGCTGCGATGCGCGGCCGGCGTGGCCTCAACGAATAGTCGGAGCTGAAGAACCCCCGCATAAATTTTCGGACAGGCAGGCCTGATAGATGCGTAAGCCGCCCACTCGATGAGCGGCGGCCCATAGCATTGAACACACAAAAGTGCCTCGGCGGCGTCGGCTTCAGCCTAGCCGGCGGCTGGCTACCTTGCGCCGGCCACCCTGATTTTCCTGCTCGCTGGACGCCTCGTCATAGGTCCGCAAAATCCGTCCGGCAGCCTTGAGCCTCTCGATGAGATCGCTTCCATCGACGGAAGCCTTGGTGGCTTCAAGCTGCTCGAATTCCCGGAGCGCCTGTGCCCAGTGGCTTTCGCCCCGGTCATGCGGCCGGCCTTCTTCTTCCCAGATGGCGTATGCCCGCTGGCTGACCCAATCATCCCGATTACGACTCATTAGAAAACCCCGGCGAGTAAATAGGCGAACGCAATATTGATGGGAATAAAGTGGCAAAGGGGACTTTAGGAGTCGTTACTGCGGTATGTAATTTTGCAGGATAAATTGCATCAGGAAGAGTAGTTTTTCGGTAGCTATAGTTAAAAGGGTGGAAACGTTCCTCCACCCTCATATCATCAGGCAGCGATGGTTTCTTCGGCCACTTCGTCGGCCTCGCCGGTACCGCGACCCATGAAAGTGAAAATAACGATCGCCGTCAGGATCGTAATACCGGTCAGAAGCCACAAAAGCAGGCTGAATGCATTGTTATAGGCATGGATGAGCTCCAGTTCGCCTATGCCGGAGAGAGCCTGGCCCGCACCGTTGAGATCCCCCGTCACCAGTCGCTGTGCCGCAATTGTCGCCTCATGGCTTGATCCAAGATAGGATTGTGTCAGTCCGGACAGGAGCGCACTGACGATGGCGAGTGCCACGCCTTCACCGGCAACGCGCGTCGTGCTGAATATCCCGGTTGCCATCCCAGCGCGTTCCTTGGGCACGACGCTGACCGCGAGCCCGTCCATGAGGCCCCAGGGCAGGCTGATACCGATACCGATCGTCAGCAGCGGCGCAATGAGCGCCGCATGATCCGAACCAACGGCAATATGCGCGAGCCAGAAGAGACCGGCCGCGGAAATGAAAAGACCGACACTGCAGATCGTCGCTACCGGCAACCACCGGGTCAGCAATCCGGCCGCAATGGGCAGGATGAGCAAGGGGCCGGAAAGCGCGATCATCATCTGTCCGGCAGCAACCGCGCTCAGGCGCTCGACACCGACAAAACGCACCGGCAACAGGATGAGCAACACAACGAAAGCATAGGCGGGAGCGGCTGCCAGCAACTGCACACCGACAAATCGGGGGTACCGGAAAAGCGTCAGATCAAGCATCGGTCGCTTCACAAGGCGTTCGATGAAACAGAAGAGGGCCATAAGGAGCATTGAACCCAGAACGAGTCCAAGTGTCAGCGCATCGCTCCATCCGCTTTCAGGCGCTCGCAGCACACCGTAAGTGAAAAGCGACAAGGCTAGCGTGAAGCTGATCGCGCCCGGCCAGTCGAGCCCGCTGGCCTCGGGATCTCGGGTTTCCGTCAGGAATATCGCCCCGAGAACGAAGGCAATGATACTGAGGCCGAGCACCAGAGCGAAGATCGCCCGCCAGCCGAAAGCCTCAATCATCATGCCTGATGCCATCGGCCCGAACGCCAGGCCGACGCCGAAGCTCGCCCCGACAAGGCTGAAAGCGCGCATCCGCTCCTTCCCGTCGAATTCCTGCGCCAGCGACGCCATTCCGCCGGAAAAGGCCGCAGCCGAGCCGAAGCCCTGGAGCGCGCGAAGGCTGTCGAACCAGACAATATCAGGCGAAAAGGCCAGCCCGCCGGAAAACAGGATGAAGGCCGCAAGACCACACAGAAAGATGCGTTTGCGGCCGTAGCTGTCCGCCAGCGCGCCGGCAGCCGTCAATGTGCTGCCGAAGGTCAGCATGAAGGCATTGGTGACCCAGTTATGGGCAATGGGGCTGCCGCCGAGCTCAGCACTGATCGCCGGCAGGGCCACGGCGGGACCGGTAAAGGTGAGAGGCATGGCCGCAGCCGCGGAGCAGACGGCAATCAAAACGAAGATTTTTTCCGCAATGCCGGTTGGTTTGGGCTTGTAGGGAACGGTCATAAGACTTCCGCTGGTTCGAGGGTGGGACGCGCTTGGGAGGCTCGCGTGTGAGAAGGCGTTCAGACGCCTGGACTTCGAATGCGGAAAGCAGCATAAATTACAGACAATCCATCAATAACCTACGGTTTGTTCCGCATATAACGGAAGAAATCGCTCGAATGGATCTCTACATGGACCAACCCTTTGGTAGCCTCACGGCCTTTGTCAGGACTGCCGATCTTGGAAGTTTCGTCGCCGCCGGCCGCGCTCTCGGCCTATCGGCCTCCGCTGTCGGCAAGGCCGTTACGGCGCTTGAACAACAGCTCGGTGTTCGTCTGTTCCAACGCTCGACGCGGAGCTTGCGGCTGACGGAGGAAGGCCGGCTGTTTCACGAGCGCTGCCGGCGCATACTCGACGACCTGGAAGATGCCCAGGCCTCACTGGCACAGGCTGTTGCGGCTCCTCGGGGACGATTGCGCGTCAGCGTACCCCTCGTCAGCTACCATCTGATCCTGCCGATCCTGCCGGAATTCGTTGGGCTCTATCCGGAGATCGAACTGGATCTCGACTTCAACGACCGGATCGTCGATCTGATCGAAGAAGGCGTCGATGTCGCGATCCGCAGCGGGACCTTGCCGGATTCGAGACTGATGTCGCGCGCACTTCGCCCGTTTCAGCTCCTGCTGTGCGCCGCGCCGGCCTATCTGGATAAACACGGAACCCCGGATTGCCTCCGCGACCTCGAGGGTCATCTCAGCGTCCGGTTCAGATTTCCCAACTCCGGAAAACTGCAGCCCTGGCCGCTCAGCCTCTCGCCCGACCATCCGGAAATCAGAACCCGAACCGTGCTGACCTGCAACAACATGGAAGCGCTGCGCGGTGCCACCATCAGCGGAATGGGCATCGGCTGCATGCCGGATTTCCTCGCCCGCGATCCATTGGCCGATGGCAGGCTGCGCACTGTGCTTGATACCCATATAGACGGCCCCGCCCAGTTCCACCTGCTCTGGCCCTCTAACCGTCATCTCTCGCCCAAGGTCCGGGTCCTCGTCGATTTTCTGAGTGAAAAGCTTTTTTCGAATCGTTGCGAAATTTGCACGGAAGAAGAGCGATGATCACAGCCCTTGAAGCCCTGAACAGCTGCACCACCGCAGATGATTGCATAGTTTCTCAAGAGAAACCGGGGAGGGGTAAATGCGTTACGGGTACGCGGGATGAGCTGTCAGGATGCTTGCCACCTCGAAGAGAAAGCTGATCTTGTCGGTCGCACACACAACCCAACCCGCGAACGCAATATCGATCTCCGGAGCCGATTAGAGGAGATCCAGATCAACGGCGCAGAAATACACCCCTTAGTAGCAACTCCAAAACTTTGAGGAACAAAGGTTGACGCGATAACCCATGATGGATATAGAGCGCCATCGATACTTTGTTTGCCGTTATTTGTTTTTGCTGCGCTTTGCGCTTCTTGATCAACTTTCCCTCTCAAAAGTCGAAACAACCGCCGTGCGTCGCCCGGCGGCAGATTAGTCGTTGCTATGAAAGGGTTTGTTATGGCCACCGGCACAGTTAAATGGTTTAACGCCACCAAGGGCTTCGGCTTCATTCAGCCTGACGACGGCAGTGCGGACGTCTTCGTTCACATCTCCGCAGTCGAGCGCGCCGGCATGGGCTCAATCGTTGAAGGTCAGAAGCTTGGCTATCAACTTGAGCAGGACCAAAGGTCGGGCAAAATGTCCGCAGGCCAGCTTCAGGCCGCTTAAGGCTTAACTCCCCATGACCACGGATGTACTGGCATGGGTGATGAAGGCATGGAAGGCCAGGCGGATGTCTGGCCTTTTTCGTTGGTATTGAACTGCCGCCGATCCGCAATCTGCCCATGCCGAAGAGCTGCCTACACCGCCGGCTTCCAACGCCCCGTACCGGGTCTAAATCGAAGATGCCGGTCGCAAACCCGCTGTCAGGCCTGCCATATCCATGATGCGGCGCAACGATAAGCGGCGACTGCAGAGAATGCCACAGACCCGCATTTCAAAACGATTACACCATTCAAGGACCGAACTTTGACTACGACCGAAAAAAGCAGCACAGGCACCGTGGCGGCGACGATTGTTTCGCTGACACCGACCCAGATCAGGGGGTTGAAGCTCGCCAAGGACGGTGACCTGTTCGCCCAGGACGCCAACAAGTGGACCCATCTGAACGCGACCGTCACCTATGCCAGGACCGACCGTTTCAAGGAACGGCCGATCAAGGTGAAATTCCTGACAACGGCCACGTTGAACGAATTGCGAGACTACGGCTTTCTGCAAAGCCTAGACGCAGATGCGGCCCCGGAGACCTCCGCGCAGGGCATTACCATGGCAGGCAAGATGTGGCTCTTGAAGAATAAATGATCGCTAGGCAGAACGGATGTTGTGAGCGCCGCAGGTTTGATCTGTGACATCGGTATGCCCACGGCGCCTTGTTCGAGCGCTTCCTGGGCAATCTGACAGTCGGCTTCTCGCTGATGACCCGCCTGCTGCACTGGGATGATTTTCAAAAAAAGCTTGCCTCGCGAATGATCCGGAACCGCATTTTGGCGAATGCCGAGAAGGCGGCGCAAAGCGGCTTTGCTTCCCTGCCGGCCAAGGAACGTGCCTATATGGGCTCTCTCGGCACCGGCGAGCAGCGCGCCGAAGACCTGGGCCGGTTCTTCGCCCGCCAAGGCGAAACGCTCAATGGCGTCAAGGTTGCCAATATTGAAGCCGGAGGCGACGATACGCCGGCTGACGCCGTTTGCGAGCTTGCTTTAATGGCGGTGGTTGGTTGACAGGGTGTTGGTGCCAGAAGCGAAGGAGGCGGTTCGCCGCTGATCGACGTTACCGGGCCTCGTCGCTGACAGGCGCCGAAGGTTGCCCTCGCCAGCCCTGAAAGCGGCCATGTCGGCTTCGTACTTGCGCTCTTGACGCTGCTTGCGCCAGTAAGCCCAGATCTCCACTACAATAAAGCGAAGCGTTTCCCGCCCCATAGCTGCCAATAGAGTTTCCAAGACATACCCCAGTTCGCTCGGGACATTACGTCCCTGACAAATATCTAGGATATGTTGTGAATCAGCACGAGACCCCCAGCGAAAAAAAGCTGGACGCAATAGCCTGCTAGGATCGCTTCTAGGATCAGGTTTGGGTTAGGTTAAAAAGCACCTACATTACAAGGGTTTAGGCGATATAAAATGGCGGAGAGGGTGGGATTTGAACCCACGATGCCCTTGCAGGCATGCCGCATTTCGAGTGCGGTGCATTCGACCACTCTGCCACCTCTCCGCATATTTGGTCGGCGCTTGTTCGGCGCGGGCGTTCTCATAACGAGCAAATGACAGGCTGGCAAGCCGAAATCTCAAGCTTTTCCATCCTTTTGCCTTGACACCTTTTTGTCACTCGCGTATCCCGCTTTCGCAATAGGGGCGGAGTATTCCGCGCCTTGCCCGCCTCGCGCTCGCGCGGGGTTCACCGGCAGACAAGAGTTCCGGGTCAGTTCCCTGAAATCTCTGCTTAACTTCGACTGATAAGAAGACAGCCACCTGCGTATTGCGGGGAGAGCTGGATCGAACATGAAAGGATAAAATAATGTTCGCAGTCATCAAGACCGGCGGTAAGCAGTACCGTGTGGCAGCCAACGACGTGCTGACCATCGAGAAGCTTGAAGCCACCGCTGGCGACTCCATTGAATTCACCGAAGTCCTCGTGATCGGCGAAGGTGCCGACGCAGCGATCGGTGCGCCCTTCGTAACCGGCGCCTCCGTCAAGGCGGAAGTCGTCGACCAGACCCGCGGCAAGAAGGTCATCGCCTTCAAGAAGCGTCGTCGTCAGAATTCGAAGCGTTCGCGCGGCCATCGCCAGCATCACACGGTTGTCCGTATCACGGACATCGTGGCCGCCAAGTAAGATCAACGGGTTTCAGGTTTAAAGGAGAACTCCAATGGCACATAAAAAAGCTGGCGGTTCCTCGCGCAACGGTCGCGATTCCGATTCCAAGCGCCTCGGCGTGAAGAAGTTTGGCGGCGAGAACGTCGTAGCTGGCAACATCATCGTTCGCCAGCGCGGTACGCAGTGGCACCCGGGCGCCAATGTCGGCCTCGGCAAGGATCATACTATTTTTGCGCTTACGGCAGGCAATGTGGACTACCGAACGAAGGCCAATGGTCGCGTGTACGTGTCTGTAATGCCGAAAGCGGAAGCAGCGGAATAAGCCGGTAGCGCTCTAAAACAGCCGGCGTCTCATCGACCCGGCTGGCCATACCAGGTTCAGTCCAGAAAACAGGGGAGATGGGGCGCCATCTCCCCTTTTTCTTTGTCCAAACAGGAGGACTGAACATGCAAGGCGAAATGATCAGGGTCGACCAATCACGGTCGACCAGGGAGGACCAAAAGTCTCCCATGGAACGGCTGAGGCCGGAGCGGTTAAGGACCGATTGCCCTGTCTTGTTATCGGAAAGGCTCGTCATGCGCGCGCCCCACGAAGAAGACATTGACGCCCTTGCCCATCTCGCCAACAACGCCAAAGTCGCCACCATGGTATCGCGTATGCCGCACCCATATACCGCCAATGATGGCGCCGACTTTGTTTGGCGTACGCGAAATGGCGAGATTGGCAAGTGCGTCTATGCCATCACCAAGGCCGAAAACGGTGCCTTTATGGGCTGCTGCGGCGTGGAACCGCATACCGACGAGAAGACCGTCGAAATCGGTTACTGGCTGGGCGAGCCCTATTGGAACCAAGGCTACATGACCGAAGCCTGCCACGCCCTCGTCGACATGGTGTTCAGGACGCGGCAGCAGGTCGAGCAGATCGACGCGCGCTGCCGGGTCATGAACGTTGCTTCGCGTCGGGTTATCCAGAAGTGCGGCTTCCAGTTCCAGGGATCCGGCCTCGCCGCTTCGCTGGCGCTCGGCAGCAACGTGCCGGTCGAATGGTACCGGCTCGACCGCAAGACCTGGATGTCGCTGAGAAGCTGGGGGGCAATCTCATGAGTGCCGCATCCCTGCAGAGGCCGAGGATCAATCCCATGGTGCCCGGCCCCGTGCCGGTCATATCAACGGCAAGGCTGACGCTTCGCCCGCATAGGCTGAGCGACGCTCCTGCGATCGCGGAATCGCTTTCCGATTTCGCGGTCACCCGCATGCTGGCCCGCGTTCCTGCCCCCTTTGATCGGCAGGACGCGCTGGACTGGCTGGTTCCGGTCACGTCAGGCGTCCTGCCGGACTGGACTTTGGCGATAACAGGTAGTGACGACGTTCATATCGGCAATGTGTCGATCGAACTTCGTCACGGTCGCTGGCACCTCGGCTACTGGCTGAACCGCTACTACTGGCGGCGCGGCTATATGGGCGAGGCGGCGGAAGCCGTGCTGGAGCGTTTCTCGCGGCGCATGCCCGACGTCCCGGTTCATTCGGGTGTCTTTGCCGACAATCCTGCCTCGCTCCGGCTGCAGGAAAAGCTCGGGTTCCGGATGACCGGTTGCAGCGAAATCTACTCTTTCGCCCGCAACACCATGGTTGCCCATATCGAGACCCTACTGCAGCCGGGCGCGCTGCAGCAGAAAAAAGTCGCCTGACATAAGAATAAGGACGCCGCGCCAAAGGCGGCGTCCTTTCAATCGCGGATCTCGACCCGCAGGGGAAAATGATCGGAACCCAGGGAATTCGTATCGATGACAGCGGATTTCAACCGGTCCCTCAGGCCGCAACTGACGAAACAGTAATCGATATGCATGCGCTTGCCGTGATCTTCCGGATCCATCCAGCTATAGCTTCCGGGCGTATAGGCCCCGAGCGCCGCAAAGGCATCGATCGGTGTGCCGATCCGCGCCGTGCGGCCGTAGAACCCGTCGACAGCGCCGGCAAAAATGCAGTATTCCGGCGATTCCGGCTCCATGTTGAAATCGCCCATGATGACGTAATCCTCCGGCAGTGGCGGCTCGGGAAGCCCGAATTCGTAGGCTCCGGTCAGCGATGCGCCTTCCTGGATGAACGCATTGATGCGGTCGCCGAGATGGTGGAGCTGCGCAATGCGCTCGTCGATGGAAACATGGTCGAGATGGACGGAATAGAAGCGGACAGCACCATCGGGCATTGCAATAACGGCTTCCGTCGCACCGCGCTGCAGATTGATCTTGTCGACGGTGCGGCTGCGCGGCAGAAGCAGCGTCCGCGTCGACAGGATAGGCCAGCGCGACAGCACCATGTTGCCGAACTGGAAACGGGTGCCGTGCGGCGGGGAAACCTGGCCTTCCGGCGCCACGGCATGAATGTCGCAGGCCGCTCCATAGACCCAGAAATAGTCGGGAAACAGGGCCGCGATAGTAGCCGGCATATCGGCATAATCGTTCCGGACGAAGCCTCTCGTCACCTCCTGCAGGGCTATGACGTCGGCGCCTTCGAGACTCTTGGCGATGCGTTCCAGATCGTATCTACCATCGAGACCGAAGCCGTACTGTATGTTATAGCTCGCAAAAATCACGATATTCTTTGACCTCCGCTTGAACCGCCTATATCGAGTGGCCCAAGAGGGGTCGCCCAAACGCACTGAGTACTGGAAGTAAAATGAAATTTCTCGATGAAGCAAAGGTCTATATCCGGTCGGGTGATGGTGGCGCTGGCAGCGTTTCCTTCCGCCGTGAGAAATTCATCGAGTTCGGCGGGCCTGACGGCGGCGACGGCGGACGCGGCGGCGACGTCTGGGTGGAGGCCGTCAACGGCCTCAACACGCTGATCGATTTCCGCTTCCAGCAGCACTTCAAGGCCAAGGTCGGCATGCACGGCATGGGCAAGAACCGCACCGGCGCCAATGGCGACGACGTGACGCTCAAGGTTCCCGTCGGCACGCAGATCCTCGAAGAGGATCAGGAAACCCTGATTTGCGACCTCACAGAAGAGGGCCAGCGCTTCTGTCTCGCCAAGGGCGGCAATGGCGGCTTCGGCAACTCCCACTTCAAGTCTTCGGTCAACCAGGCGCCGGACTGGGCCAATCCCGGGCTCGCCGGCGAGGAAAAGACCCTCTGGCTGCATCTGAAGCTGATTGCCGATGCCGGCCTCGTCGGGCTGCCGAATGCCGGCAAGTCCACCTTCCTTGCTTCGGTAACGCGCGCCCGTCCGAAGATCGCGAATTACCCCTTCACGACGCTGCATCCGAACCTCGGTGTCGCGACCATCGACGAGCGGGAATTCATCCTTGCCGATATTCCCGGTCTCATCGAAGGCGCACATGAAGGTGTGGGTATCGGCGACCGCTTCCTCGGCCATGTCGAGCGCACCCGCGTGCTGCTGCATCTCGTCTCCGCCCAGGAAGAGAAGGTCGGCAAGGCCTATAAGACGGTGAAGCATGAGCTCGAAGCCTATGGTAACGAGCTGGCCGACAAGCCGGAGATCGTCGCACTGTCGCAGATCGATGTGCTTGATGATGCGACATTGAAGAAGAAAGCCAAGGAACTCGCCAAGGCCTGCGGCAAGACGCCTTTCCAGATTTCCGCCGTCACCGGCAAGGGAATGACGGAAGTGTTGCGCGCGCTGCGCGACATCATCGTCGAAGCCAATACCGAGGAAAAGCCTGCCAAGACGCCGAAGCTGCGCCATCGCGACATGATCGCGAGCGACGAGGACGAGGTGGATGAGTAACCGCAAGCCTTTGGACCGCTATCGCCGCGTCGTCATCAAGATCGGTTCCGCCCTGCTGGTGGACCGCAAGACCGGCCTGCGGAAAGACTGGCTTGATGCCATGTGCGCAGACATCGCCGCGCTGAAGTCCAAAGGCGCCGATATCCTCGTCGTCTCCTCCGGCGCTATCGCACTTGGCCGCTCGGTACTCGACCTTCCCTCCGGCGCCCTGAAGCTCGAGGAGAGCCAGGCGGCAGCCGCCGTCGGCCAGATCGCGCTGGCGAGAGCCTGGTCGGAAAGCCTTTCGCGTGATGCGATCATCGCCGGCCAGATCCTGCTGACCTTGGGTGATACCGAAGAGCGGCGCCGTTACCTCAATGCCCGTGCAACCATCAACCAGCTTCTGAAGATCGGCGCCGTGCCGATCATCAACGAGAATGACACGGTCGCGACCAGCGAGATCCGCTACGGCGATAACGACCGCCTCGCCGCCCGCGTCGCCACCATGACTGGCGCCGACCTGCTGATCCTTCTCTCCGATATCGACGGTCTCTATACCGCTCCGCCGCATCTCGATCCGGACGCGCAATTCCTGGAAACCATTGCGGAAATCACCCCCGAGATCGAGGCCATGGCTGGCGGCGCAGCCTCCGAACTCTCCCGTGGCGGCATGCGCACCAAGATCGATGCCGGCAAGATCGCCACGACTTCAGGCTGCGCCATGATCATCGCGTCAGGCAAGACGGAAAGCCCGCTTTCGGCCATTGAAAATGGTGCGCGCTCTTCCTGGTTTGCACCGTCTGGTACGCCCGTGACTGCTCGCAAGACCTGGATTGCAGGACAGCTCCAGCCCGCCGGCACGCTCCATCTCGATGAAGGTGCCGTCACGGCTCTCGGCGCAGGCAAGAGCCTGCTGCCGGCAGGCGTGCGCAGCATCTCCGGCAATTTTGCCCGCGGCGATACTGTTGCGATCATCGCCCCCTCCGGCCGCGAGATCGCCCGTGGGCTCGTCAGTTACGACGCGGAGGAAGCCCGCCAGATCGCCGGCCGCAAATCGGCGGAGATCGGGGCCATCCTCGGTTATCCCGGGCGCGCCGCCATGGTCCATCGCGACGATATGGTCATGACGGCGCAGATCGGCTCCAAATCTGAAAGGCAGAAAAAGGACGCAAGTTATGCTTGATACAGTTGCGCTAAGCCCTGACATTGACGTGCTGATGAACGACATCGGCCGCAAGGCCAAGGCCGCCGCGCGACCATTGGGCTTTGCTTCCACCGATGCCAAGAACAAGGCTCTGAACGCCATGGCCGACGCCATCCTGGCGAACAAGGCTCATATACTCACGGAAAACACCAAGGACTTGAAGGATGTGGCGGGCACCGCCATGCTCGCCTCCTTCATTGATCGCCTGACGCTGAACGACAAGCGCGTCACGGAAATGGCCGAAGGCATCCGCGCCATCGCCGCCCTTCCCGATCCTGTTGGCGAAGTGATTACCGCCTGGGATCGGCCGAACGGCCTGAAGATCGAGCGCGTCCGCACGCCGCTCGGCGTCATCGGCGTGATCTTCGAAAGCCGGCCGAACGTGACGGCGGATGCCGGCGCGCTGTGCCTGAAGGCCGGCAATGCCGTGATCTTGCGCTGCGGTTCGGATTCGCGCCGTTCCTCGGCGGCCATCCATGCCTGCATGGTCGAGGGCCTGAAAGCCGTAGGCCTGCCGGAACATGCGATCCAGCTCGTGCCCGTCACCGACCGTGCCGCTGTCGGCGCCATGCTGCGCGGGCTTGATGGTGCAATCGACGTCATCGTGCCGCGCGGCGGCAAGAGCCTCGTTGCTCGCGTCCAGAGCGAGGCACGCGTACCGGTTTTCGCCCATCTCGAAGGCCTCTGCCATATCTATGTCGATGCATCAGCCGATATCGATATGGCGAAGAAGATCGTCGTCAATGCCAAGATGCGCCGCACCGGCGTCTGCGGCGCAGCCGAGACCCTGCTGGTCGACGGCGCCGCCATCGGAACGCACCTGACGCCGCTGATCGAGGCTCTCATTGAAGCCGGCTGCGAGGTCCGCGGCTCGGCCACGGTTCTCAAGGTCGTGCCGGGCCTGAAGCCTGCCACCGACGAAGACTGGTCGACCGAATATCTGGATGCCATCATTTCCGTTGCCGTCGTTGACGGCATTTCCGGCGCGATCGACCATATTCAGAAATATTCGTCGAACCATACCGAAGCCGTGCTTGCCGAAGACCCTGAGGTTGTCGAACGCTTCTTCACGGAGATCGACTCGGCCATCCTGCTGCACAACGCCTCCACCCAGTTTGCCGATGGAGGCGAATTCGGCATGGGTGCGGAGATCGGCATCGCCACCGGCAAGATGCATGCGCGTGGCCCTGTTGGCGTCGAGCAACTCACCTCCTTCAAATACCGCGTTCGCGGTCACGGACAGACGCGGCCCTGACGTGACCACAGAGCATGTAGACCGGCGTTATCTCCGCATGCCGCATAGCGAACGCGGCATGATCGTCGGTCTATTCGGCGGCTCGTTCAATCCGCCGCATGAAGGCCACGGCCTAGTCGCCGAAATCGCCATCCGCCGCCTGGGCCTGGATCAGCTCTGGTGGATGGTGACTCCAGGCAATCCGCTGAAAAGCCGCAATCATCTGGCACCACTTTCGGAGCGTCTAGCGCGCAGCGAAAGCATCGCAACCGACCCGCATATCAAGGTCACCGCCTTCGAACAGGCATTTGGTGTAAGCTACACGGCCAATACGCTTGCCCGCGTGAAGGCGCGCAATCCGCATGTGCATTTCATCTGGATCATGGGCGCCGACAGCCTGGAAAATTTCCATCGCTGGCAGAAATGGCAGAATATCGCGCGAACCTTCCCGATCGCTGTCATCGACCGGCCAGGCTCGACGCTTTCTTACCTTTCCTCGAAAATGGCCAAGACCTTTGCCTTTGCCCGAATCGACGAAGATGATGCCCGTGTTCTTTGGAAGAAGCGGGCGCCCGCCTGGACCTTCATTCACGGTCCTCGCTCGACTTTGAGCTCGACAGCCATCCGCGACGGCAATCAGCACAAGGCCGCAGAATAAATCGGTTTGTTTGAAAGTTCCCAGAAATGAAAAGCCCGACGCGGGAGGAGGTGCGTCGGGCTTAAAACTTGATCGACAACTGGGAGGAGGAGTGTTGTCGATCCTATCGGACGGCTATGGGAGGAGGAGAAGCCGTCGGATGATTGTCTTTTAGCACATTTGTTCAGAAGGTGAATATATACCGGTGCATTGCAGCAATGCACGAAATGCAAACCTCCGCGGAACAGATCGAATTCGCTGCCAGTTTAATCAGCAAAAACAGATTCATTCAAACTGACCGACCAGATCTCTTGCTGTTTGCCAAGCAGAAGCGCCACATTTTTGCCTCACGGCCTCTCGGTTTGGCTGGAGCCATGCACCTCACGAATGCGTGAACAGGCGGCCCCAGGAAATTGCGGCTCCGCTACCGTTATGTTTTATGAAATACAACTCTAGCCAAAGCTCACACGCCGTTATATTCGTCTAAATATTTCGAACTTCGGAGTGAAGAAATCATGCAGAGCCGCCGCCACTGGATGAAACTGGCAACTGTCGCGATCTCGGCCATCTGGCTTGGCGCAGCAGCGCTTTCGACGCCTGCCGCAGCCGCGGAAAAGGTAACTGTCTTTGCCGCTGCAAGCCTGAAGGATGCGCTTGATGCCGCCAACGCGGCCTGGGCCAAGGAAAGCGGCAAGGAAGCCGTTGCCTCCTATGCAGCAAGCGGTGCGCTGGCCAAGCAGATCGAAAATGCCGCCCCCGCTGACGTTTTCATTTCTGCCGACCTGAACTGGATGGATTACGTCGCCGATAAAAAACTGATCAAGCCGGACACACGCTCCAACCTGCTCGGCAACCGCCTCGTCCTGGTCGCGGAAAACGGCAAGCAGAAGCCTGTCGAAATAAAGTCCGGCTTCGATCTCGCCGGCCTCATCGGCGACGGTAAACTCGCCATGGGTGAGCCGAAGTCGGTTCCGGCCGGCAAATACGGCCAAGCGGCGCTCGACAAGCTCGGCGTCTGGAAGTCTGTCGAAACCAAGGTTGCCTATTCGGAGAGCGTGCGCGCCGCCCTCGCCTTCGTTTCCCGCGGTGAAGCACCTTTCGGTATCGTTTACCAGACGGATGCCGCTGCCGATAAGGGCGTTGCGATCGTCGGCACCTTCCCGGCCGATTCCCACCCGCCGATCATCTATCCGATCGCTCTCCTCGCCGAGAGCAAGAATCCGGACGCCGTTGCCTATCTCGACTTCCTTAAGTCGGACAAGGCAGCCTCCTTCTTCACTGCACAGGGCTTCACCATCCTGAAATAATCCCGCAATCTGCGGTGAGAGCTTAGCGTGAAGGCTCGCTTCGGCGGGCCTTCGATGTTTCGGGAGAAGACAACGTTTGAATATGTTCGGCTTGAGCGATGAGGAGTGGACGGCAATCCTGCTCAGCCTGCGCATTTCCTTCGTCGCCACGGTGGCGGGCCTGCCACTCGGCATCCTCATCGCCCTGCTGCTCGCCCGCGGCCGCTTCTGGGGCAAGTCCATAGTGAACGGCATCGTTCACCTGCCGCTGATCCTTCCACCTGTCGTCACCGGCTTCATCCTCCTCATCCTTTTCGGCCGGCGTGGCCCGATCGGTAGCCTGCTGGATCAATATCTGGGTATCGTGCTCTCCTTCCGCTGGACGGGTGCGGCGCTCGCCTGCGGCGTTATGGGCTTTCCGTTGATGGTGCGCAGCATCCGCCTGTCCCTCGAGGCCGTCGACCGCAAGCTCGAGGAGGCGGCCGGTACACTCGGCGCGAGCCCGACATGGGTTTTCCTGACCATCACGCTGCCCCTGATCATTCCCGGCATCATTGCCGGCATGATCCTCTGCTTTGCCAAGGCGATGGGCGAGTTCGGCGCCACCATCACCTTCGTCTCCAATATCCCGGGCGAAACGCAGACACTGTCTGCGGCCATCTATACCTTTACACAGGTGCCGGGCGGCGATGCGAATGCCATGCGGCTCACCCTCGTTTCCATCGTCATTTCCATGCTCGCGCTCCTCGCTTCGGAATTCCTTGCCCATCTCGCCGGCCGGAGGATCGATCCGGAATGACGCTCATCGTCGAAGCAAGACATCGCCTCGGCGCCTTCGCACTCGATGCCGCCTTCACCTCCGAGCGCGGCGTGACGGCGCTGTTCGGGCGATCCGGCTCCGGCAAGACCTCCATGATCCGCATCATCGCCGGCCTCACCCGACCGGCAGAAGGTCGTGTCCTGCTTGGTGGCGAGGTGCTGATGGATACGGCAAAGGGTACCTTTATTCCCCGTCACCGGCGCCGTTTCGGCTATGTCTTCCAGGAAGCGCGGCTCTTTCCGCACCTGAGCGTCCGGGCGAACCTCTCGTACGGCCGCTGGTTCGCGCCGAAATCCACACGCGCCGAAAATTTCGATCGCGTCGTCGACTTGCTCGGCATCGGTCAATTGCTCGCCCGCAGCCCTTCAAAGTTGTCGGGAGGCGAGAAGCAACGTGTGGCGATTGGCCGTGCACTTCTTTCCTCACCCCGTCTGCTCCTGATGGACGAGCCGTTGGCAGCACTGGACGAAGCCCGCAAGGCCGAAATTCTGCCCTATCTCGAGCGCCTGCGCGACGAGATGGATATTCCGATCGTCTATGTCAGCCACTCGATTGCCGAAGTAACGCGCCTAGCCAACAAGGTCGTCGTCATGCGCGACGGCAAGGTCGAAGCGGCCGGCCCCGCTGTAGATGTCCTCAGCCGCTCGTCACTTCTTCCGGAGGACCGGAAGGAAGCCGGTGCCGTGCTGGAGGGCACGGTCGAAAGCGTCGATCCCGCCAACCGAATCGCAACAGTGTTGCTGAAGGCGGGCAGACTCTATGTTCCAGGTGTCGCGCCTGCTGCTGGAAAGCCTGTGCGCATCCGTATCCCCGCGCGCGACGTGATGCTGGCAACACAGAAGCCGGAAGGATTGAGCGCTCTCAACATTTTGGCAGGAACCATCACGCAGGTGTCACCGGTGGAGGAGGGAACCGTCGAGATCCGCCTCGATTGCACAGGCGACGCCATACTTTCGCGCATTACCGCGTTGTCCTGCGAGCGCCTGGGCCTGCATCCTGGCATGGCGGCCTTCGCGGTCATCAAGACGGTTGCGCTGGAAGGCTGATCAGCTTTGGCCTTCGTGCTGCAGATTGCGGTTGTTCTGCAGCCAGACGAGATCGTCGGCAAGACTGGCGCGCACCGTCTCTTCCATTTCGCGAAAGCGCGCCAGCAGTTCCTCCCCGAATGGCGTCAGCGCTGCTCCGCCACCCTTCTGGCCGCCGCGCTGCGACTCCACCACCGGTGCCTTGAACATGCGGTTCATCTCGGCAACCAGCATCCATGCGCGGCGGTAGGACATGTCCATTGCCCGACCGGCCGCCGAGATCGAACCTGTCTCGCGGATATGCTCGAGCAGTTCCATCTTGCCGTGGCCGAGGCGATCGTCGTCGGGGAAGGTGATTCGCAGGACGGGTGTGAGCGGATTTTTGGTGGTTTCGGTCATATCGATCGGGATTTGCAGAAGTCAGCGACACTTTACGCCCGACCGCTGACGCTGTACACAGCCCCTCCATCTCGACCGAGGGTCGAAATCTCGATTTCGTGACGCCAAATACGGCTTTCGGCCGTTCGCGCGCTGCGCCGCGTCTTGAAACATTAATAGTTTGATGCCTATCTTAACCATGATCCGGTTCTATCGGATCTGTGTTGTGCATGGTTTGTCATTCCAGGAAAGGGAAAGCACTGACAACAGTACACGCCAAGGGAAAAACGCTGGCCGTTATCCCGAAGAGTGCAGAACGTGGCGCCGATGCCGCTGCCCGTGCTCTGGACGCCGTCCTCGTGAGCCTCGAGGATTCCAAAGCTGAAGATATCGTCACCATAAACATTGCCGGAAAATCGGCGCTGGGAGACTATATGGTTGTCGTCTCCGGCCGCTCGAACAGGCATGTCATGGCGATCGCCGATCATCTTCTGACTGATCTCAAGGACGAGGGCTTCGGTACTGCCCGCGTCGAAGGTCAGGAAGGTGGTGACTGGATCCTGATCGACACCGGTGACATCATCGTGCATGTGTTCCGTCCCGAAATCCGCGAGTTCTATAACATCGAAAAGATGTGGGCGGCTCCGGATATGGACGAAGAAACGCGGCACTGACAGGTAGCCAGGCATTCGTCCGGCGCCTGAAACGTGGTAACTGACCGGGCCGGCTTTCGATAGCCGGCCGGAAAGTCCACGCTGCGCTTCTAAAGCGCGGCATAGCAGGAGCGGAGGAATGCGGATTGGTCTTTTTGCGGTGGGACGGCTGAAGTCCGGCCCCGAAAAGGATCTTGCGGCCCGTTATTTCGACCGTTTTGCGAAGGCCGGTCCCGCCGTCGGCCTCGAATTTTCTCGTATCGCCGAAGTGGCCGAAAGCCGCGCCTCAAATGCGGAGACCCGCAAGCGCGAGGAAGCGGCAATATTGCTGAAATCGCTTGCCGAAGGCAGTATCCTCGTTCTCCTCGACGAACGCGGTAAGGCGCTGGACAGCGAAGCCTTCGCCAATCTTCTGGGTGGCTATCGCGATCAGGGCAAGCGCGACCTGACGATCGCGATCGGCGGCGCCGACGGCCTTGATCCTTCCCTCTACGACCGCGCCAACATGACGATCTGCCTTGGCAAGATGACATGGCCGCACCAGATTGTTCGCACGCTGATTGCCGAACAACTCTACCGCGCTGTCACCATCCTGTCCGGCCACCCCTATCATCGCGTTTGATACAGCCGAAAATGGTCACGCAGCCGTGTTTTGCGTCCCGGCCCCTTCTCCTTCAAACTTTCTGGTCAACAGCCCCAAATCAGCTTAGGTTCCGGGCGATTTGAACGAGTAAACCCCGACACGCATGACGAGAGCTGCCCCCAAGCGATCCCGCCTGTTCCTGCCGGCCGTTGCCGCAGGGCTCGGCGCGGCCGCCATTGCCATTTCGGGAAACCCCTTTGCTGTAATGGCGCAGGATGCTCCGCCACCGCCCGCCGCTGCCGAAACAGCTGCTCCCGCAACACCCGCCGAACAGCAGCCGCCTGATCCTGCCGCTGAACTTGCGAAGAAGCGCGACGAGACGAGAACCCAGTTGGAAGCGCTATCGAAGACGATCAGCCTTTCCTCCGACAAGGTGACCGAGCTTCAAAGCAGCATCGGCAATCTGGAAAAGAGCACCGCGAGCATCCGCCAGGCGCTGATCGAATCCGCTGCGCGGCGCAAATCCCTGGAAGGCAAGATCCTCGAAAGCGAAAAGAAGCTCGCTGAGCTCGGCGTCAAGGAAGACGGCATCCGCCGCTCGCTGCACGAACGTCGCGGCGTCCTTGCTGAGGTTCTCGCCGCTCTCCAGCGCATGGGCCGCAACCCGCCGCCCGCCCTTCTCGTCAGCCCCGACGATGCACTTGCCTCCGTTCGCAGCGCCATTCTGCTTGGCGCCGTAGTGCCGGGCATCCGCAACGAGACGGAAAAGCTGGCGGCTGATCTTGCCGGCCTTGCAGCACTGCAGGCGGCAAGCGCCAAGGAGAAGGAAGGCCTGACCACCACCATGGCAAACAGCCTGGAGGAGGAACGCCGCATGGACCTGCTGCTTGCCGAAAACGACAAGCTCAGCCGCTCCAACGCAGCAGAGCTGGGAGCCGAAAAGCAGCGCTCAGAGGAGCTGGCGAGCAAAGCAACCACACTGGAAAGCCTCGTCGCCTCGATGGAGACGGAGATCGCGTCGGTGCGCGACGCCGCGGCCGCCGCCCGACAGGGGGAGGAGAACCGCAAGCTTCTGACGGACGAGCAGCGCGCCCAGGCAAAGGCCCTTGCCGACAGCGGTGTGCCCGATAAAAACCGCATTGCGCCCGCATATCCCTTCGGAGAATTGAAGGCGAAACTGGAGCTGCCTGTGGCAGGCGATACTCTGCGTCAATTCGGCGATGCCGACGGCACCGGACACGAGGCCATGGGAATGACGGTCGCGACCAACCCGGAAACGGTGGTGACGGCCCCTGCTGATGGGCTGGTGGTTTTTGCCGGTGCTTTCCGCAGCTATGGCCAGATGATCATCCTCGACGCTGGCAACGGATACCACCTGGTTCTTTCAGGCATGGATACGATCAACACCCGTCAGGGAAAATTTGTTTTCTCCGGCGAGCCCCTGGCCGTGATGGGTGCGAAAAGAGTGGCAAGCGCAACAGCATTGGCGCTGGAAACAGATCGGCCAACGCTTTACATTGAGTTTCGAAAGGACGGTAAACCGGTCGATTCCCGACCGTGGTGGACCGCCAAAGACACTGGAAAGGCACGCAATGATTCGTAGGGCTTCTCTTGTTCTGGTCGGCGCACTGATGGGCGCGACCGCCATGAGCGTCATTTACTCGGCAGGTGTGCCTGCAGAGGCGGCGGGAGCATCGACCTATAAGGAGCTTTCGGTATTCGGTGATGTCTTCGAACGCGTACGTGCGCAATATGTGACGCCGCCGGCCGAGGACAAGCTGATCGAAAGCGCCATCAATGGTATGCTTTCCTCGCTCGATCCGCATTCCAGCTACATGAATGCGAAGGACGCCGAAGATATGCGCACCCAGACCAAGGGTGAGTTCGGCGGCCTCGGTATCGAAGTCACCATGGAAGACGAGCTCGTCAAGGTCATCACCCCGATCGACGACACCCCGGCTGCCAAGGCCGGCGTTCTGGCCGGCGACTACATCTCGGAAATCGACGGCCAGTCCGTTCGCGGCCTGAAGCTCGAAGACGCCGTCGAGAAGATGCGCGGCGCCGTCAACACGCCGATCAAGCTGACGCTCATCCGCAAGGGCGCCGACAAGCCGATCGAACTGACGATCGTACGTGACGTCGTTGCCGTTCAGGCGGTCAAGTCGCGCGTTGAGGATGATGTCGGCTACCTGCGCGTCATTTCCTTCACCGAGAAGACCTATCCAGACCTCGAAAAGGCGATCCAGAAGATCAAGGCGACTGTTCCGGCCGACAAGCTCAAGGGCTTCGTCCTTGACCTGCGTCTCAACCCCGGCGGTCTGCTCGATCAGGCGATCAACGTTTCGGACGCCTTCCTGCAGCGCGGCGAAGTGGTGTCCACCCGTGGCCGCAATCCGGACGAAACCCGCCGCTTCAATGCTGGCCCGGGCGATCTGACGGATGGCAAGCCGCTGATCGTCCTCATCAACGGCGGCTCGGCTTCGGCATCGGAAATCGTCGCCGGCGCCCTGCAGGATCTGCGCCGTGGTACAGTTCTCGGCACGCGTTCATTCGGCAAGGGCTCGGTCCAGACGATCATTCCGCTTGGCGAAAACGGCGCGCTGCGCCTGACGACGGCGCTCTACTACACGCCGTCGGGCCGCTCGATCCAGGGCACCGGCATCACGCCTGACATCAAGGTCGAGGAGCCGCTGCCCCAGGAATTGCAGGGCAAGATGGTAACCGAAGGCGAATCCAGCCTGCGCGGTCACATCAAGGGCCAGAGCGAGACCGACGAAGGTTCGGGCTCGGTCGCCTACGTCCCGCCGGATCCGAAGGATGACGTACAGCTCAACTACGCGCTCGATCTGTTGCGCGGCAAGAAGACTGACCCGTCCTTCCCACCGGACCCGGAGAAGGCCGTCGTCGCTAAGTAATTCATCGTTCTCAAGGCCGGGCACCCGCCCGGCCTTGAGGCTTTCTGCTGTTTCCCGGTTTTGGAGTGGCAACGAATTGGGAACGGACCTGCATGCACCTCTAGGCCGCAACCGCAAGGCCACGCGAAAGCGCCCAGGCATATTGCGGATCGGACAGATTGCCGCGAGCGTCTGTCTTGTCGCGATTGGCGGCTTTTCCCTTTACACGGCATTTCGCAATGATGGCCTCGAACAGTCGAAGCCTCCGGCATCGCAGGACAGGTCTGCCGCGCCGCCGACCGATACGATCCAGGAGCCGCAGGCATCTGGCAATCAGGCTGCAAACGGCATACCGCGTTCCGAGCCGCAATCCGGCGCCAACGTAGAGCACATGGTGACCGGCGACGGTTCCGTCGTCACCAAATACAGCCCTCGTCCACGCGACGGCAGCGGCCCGGTTCTGGTCGATGCCACGCAGAGGGGGCAGGATCCGCGTATGGCGGCCATCCCCAACGACAATCTCATTGAAGATACGCCCTTCGGCCGCCTACCGATCACGGGTCCTGATGGCCAGCGGGCGATGGATCAATATGCGCGGCCATGGTCCGGCACGCGCGGTACCCGCATAGCAATCGTCCTCAGCGGCCTCGGTCTCAGCCAGACTGGCACGCAGCGCGCCATACAGCAATTGCCGGAAGAAATCACCTTTGCCTTTGCCGCCAGCGGCAACAGCCTGCAGCGCTGGATGCAGGATGCGCGGCGCGGCGGCCATGAAATATTGCTGCAGGTGCCGCTGGAGCCGTTCGATTATCCAGCTAACGATCCGGGACCGGATACGCTGCTGACGTCGAAGCCCGTGGCGAGGAATATCGAAAGCCTGCACCGGGCGATGGGCGAGATCACCAACTATACCGGCATCATGAACTATCTGGGCGGACGTTTCCTCTCCGATCCCAAGGCCATGGAACCGGTCATGCGGGACATTGGCAAGCGCGGTCTGCTCTTTCTCGACGACGGCACTTCGGCGCAATCCAAGACCGCCGTGGTCGCCAAGGGCACGGAGCTTCCTTACGCCTTCGCCGATCTGCAATTGGACAGTCAGGTCGATGTGAACACCATCCTGCAGAAGCTCGATGAACTTGAGCGCATCGCCCGCCGTAATGGCCAGGCGATCGGCGTCGCCTCGGCTTTCGACGAGAGCATTGACGCGATCTCCAAATGGAGCGAGGAAGCGACCATGCGCGGCATCGAGATTGTCGGCATTGCAGCACTCGTCAATGACCCCAAGAATCCCTGAGCGGAGAAACCCATGAGCCAGGCGACCGTAAGAGCCGAGGATCTGCCCTATCGCCCCTGCGTCGGCGTGATGATCCTGAACCGTGGGGGCCTGGTCTGGGCTGGACGACGCATTCCCGACGGCAATTCCGAATATGACGGCTCTCCCCAACTCTGGCAGATGCCGCAGGGCGGCATCGACAAGGGCGAGGACCCGCTGGAGGCGGCCTATCGAGAGCTTTATGAAGAAACCGGCATCAAGACCGTGACCTTGCTCGCCGAGGCGAAGGACTGGATCAATTACGACCTGCCCCCGCAACTGATCGGTATCGGCCTGAGGGGCAAGTACCGCGGCCAGACGCAGCGCTGGTTCGCCTTCCGCTTCGAGGGCGACGAAAATGAGATCGCCATCAACCCGCCGCCCGGCGGCCATGAGCCGGAATTCGACGCCTGGGAATGGAAGCCGATGGAAGACCTGCCCGGCCTGATCGTTCCCTTCAAGCGTGCCGTCTATGAGCGCGTGGTGGCGGAATTCAAGCACCTCCCCGGCCTGATCCCCGAGGATTGAGCGATCGGCCAAACCGGCGGATCAAGGCTCCCAAATGAAACCGGCCGCCTCAAGGGCGGCCGGCTGAACTTCCATTACCAGTGGCAGGTTATTCGGCTTCGTTGGCCGAGTCCGCGTTGAGCTGTCCGTACTTCCCTTCACCGATCTTTCCGAGGAGGTCGAGCTGCGTCTCGAGGAAGTCGATATGACCTTCCTCGTCTGCCAGCAGTTCTTCGAAAAGCTTCATGGAAACGTAGTCGCCGGCGTCATGACAGATGTCACGCGACTTCTTGTAAGCGGCGCGGGCGTCGTATTCGCCGGCAAGATCCGCCTCCAGAACTTCCTTGACGTTCTGACCGATGCGCAGCGGCGCGAGTGTCTGTAGATTGGGATGGCCTTCGAGGAAGATGATACGCGCGACCAGACGGTCGGCATGATGCATTTCTTCGATCGATTCGGCACGTTCCTTCTTGGCGAGCTTGGTGTAACCCCAGTCCTCGAGGAGACGATAGTGAACCCAATACTGGTTGACTGCGCCGAGTTCTAGAAAAAGGGCCTCGTTAAGCCGCTCGATGACTTTTTTGTCGCCTTTCAATGTCCGCTCTCCTGTTTTCCTCGTGGAATTGTTTCAAGCGAGACATGAAATCAAATATTTCGGTCTCCGTCGAGTGGCGACGGGCGTGATAATCTTCGGTTGTCTGGATGATGATATCGACAACATTGGGGAAGCAACCACAGCAACGGCCACGCTTGGCCATGGTGTGATAGACCTTCGCAGGCACGATAAGCTGCCAGCAATCCTCATCGAGAAGGTTGTTGATAACCTCCCGGATTTCCTTGTCGGTTATGTAGTTGCAACTGCAGACGAGCACGTCTTCATTCCAAACATGACACTTACTATCGTGTTTTCTGCAAAAGAAGATAGGAACTGTCAAGAAAATTCGCAATCGAAACCGTTCACTGTTCCGCAGTCAACAATCACACGCCGGTGAGCCTATGCCTAAGCTCTTGAGAAAGATGACGATCGGGGATTCAAGGGCGTGTCAGTGGAAATTGCGGCCACGCGGCATTACGCTTGCCGTCTCGGCGATATCGCCACCCCTACCCCTCTCCGACGAGCGCCCGTCTGCGATCTTTCTGACCAACCCCTCTCTTGCCAGTGCATCCGCTTTTTTCTGTTGTCTATGATCCTGGGTTGGCCGCAAGACCTCATCCGAACGCTCGCTAACGCCGAAGCGTTTCGTCTCCCGCTGAAGGATGCCGAGCAGCGGTGTCATATCTTCGATATGTTCGACGACGGTATGGATGACACCACTATGGCTTTGCAGGCGGCCATAGATCTTCACCAGCCGCGCGCCCATGACGACCGAGCGATATTTGTCGAACATCTTTGACCACACAATCGCATTGGCAACACCGGTTTCGTCCTCCAGCGTCATGAAGATCACGCCATTGGCCGAGCCCGGCCGCTGGCGCACCAGCACCAGCCCTGCAATCATGACTCTCCGTCCATTTGGGACTCGAAGCAGATCGACATTGCGCGTCACGCCTGCCTTGCGAAATTCCTCGCGCAGGAAGGAAACGGGATGCCCCTTCAAAGACAGCGACAGGTAGCGGTAATCCTCGATAACCTGCTCTCCCGGCAGCATGTCCGGCAACTTTGCAGCAGGCTCGGGCTGGAGGTCGATATGGCGGACCTGTTCGAAGAGCGGCAGTTCCTCGGTCGCGCTCTTCACATCCAGTGCCCGGACCGCCCAAAGCGCCTCACGTCGCGATAGCCCGATGGACCGGAAGGCATCCGCATCTGCCAGCCGCTCGATGGCGGACTTTTGCAAGCCGGAACGCAGCCAGAGGTCACGCACTGAGTGGTATTTGTCATCACGTTTTTTGACGAGCTGCTTCATATCATCAGAGGAAACGCCCTTGATTTGCCGAAGACCGAGCCGCACAGCATGACGGGTCTTGATGACACCTCGCATCTCGCCATGGCGGAAATCGACAGCCGACCGGTCGAAGGCCGCCGTTTCCAGTGTGCACTCCCAGTCCGAGTGATTGATGTCGACCGGTAGGATTTTCACACCATGCTCACGCGCATCCCGTACCAGCTGTGCCGGCGCATAAAACCCCATCGGCTGCGAATTCAGCATCGCCGCGCAGAAGACGTCGGGATAGTAGGCTTTCAGCCATGAGGAAGCGTAGACAAGCAGCGCGAAGGAAGCGGCATGGCTTTCTGGGAACCCGTACTCGCCGAAGCCCTTGATCTGGTTGAAGCATTGCTGGGAAAACTCTTTTGTGTAGCGACCATCTGCCGTCATTCCATCGATGAATCGCTGCTCGAAATTGCCGATAGTGCCAGTCCTTTTGAAGGTCGCCATTGCCCGACGAAGCCGGTCGGCTTCTGCTGGCTTGAAACCCGCCGCGGTGATTGCGATCTGCATGGCTTGCTCTTGAAACAGGGGAACCCCTAGGGTTCTTTCAAGAACAGTCTTCAGCTCATCGCTTGGATATTCGATGGGCAGATTTTTATTCCGCAGCTCTCTGCGTTTCAGATACGGATGCACCATGTCGCCCTGGATCGGTCCCGGCCGGACGATCGCCACTTCAATGACAAGGTCGTAAAACACCCTCGGCTTCAGGCGCGGCAGCATGCTCATCTGCGCCCGGCTTTCGATCTGGAAGACGCCTAGTGTGTCGGCCCGGCCCATCATATCGTAAACCGGCTCGCCCTCCTCTCCGTGCTCCTTATGGCCGAGATCGGCGAGTGTTTTCTTCACGTCGTAATGCAACTCAAGCAGCGTGAAAGCTCTGCGCAAGCAGGTGAGCATACCGAGCGCCAGGACATCCACCTTGAGGATTTTGACGTTGTCGAGATCATCCTTATCCCATTCAATCATATAGCGATCCGGCATTGTCGTCTTCATGACGGGCACAACCTCATCGAGCCGGTCACGCGTGATGACGAAACCCCCGACATGCTGGGTAAGGTGCCGTGGAAAACTCAGAAGCTCAGATGCATATTTCAGTACGTTTCGTGTCACCGGATCCTTGATATCGAGGCCGGCCGCCTTCGCGTCACGTTCCGAGAGGTTGTCCTCCGACCAGCCCCAGACGAGGCTGCTGATCGCCGACTGAACATCCTCCGATAGGCCAAAAGCCTTGGCGACCTCACGGCCAGCCGAGCGAGTGCGATAGCTGGTGACGGCAGCCGTCAGCCCGGCATGATCAACGCCGTATCTTTTATAAATAGACTGAATCACCTCTTCCCGCCGTTCATGCTCGAAATCAACGTCGATATCCGGCGGTTCGTCCCGATCCATTGAAATGAAACGATCGAAGAGGAGCGTGCTCTTTTGAGGATCGACTTCAGTAATTTCTAGGCAATAGCAGATAACCGAATTAGCCGCCGACCCTCGCCCCTGACACAAAACTTCGAGCACATGGCGGGCGTGGTGAATGATCCTGTGAACCGTCAGGAAGTAGGAGGCGTAGTTCTTGTCGCCGACGAGCCTCAGTTCGTAATCGATCTGTTTCACCACTTTTTCAGGAACACCATCAGGATAACGTTTTACCGCACCCGCTCTTGTCAGCCTTTCGAGAGTCTCCTGCGGCGTTTCACCGGGATCATTTTCAGGTGGATAATTGTGCTTTAGCTCGTTCAGCGAAAAGCTCAGCTTGCCGAAAAAGACCTGGGTGTTCTCAACCGCGTCAGGGTAATCCCGGAAGATCCTGGATATTTCACGTGAATCCTTGAGATACCGCTCTCCATTCGGCGCTAGAAGGAATCCGGCTTTCGATATCTCCACATGCTCCCGGATTGCGATGACGATATCCGAAAGCGGTCGGCGCTCGGGGTGGTGATAGAGCGGTTGATTGCTTGCAATCAGCGGCACGCGATTTCGAGCAGCAAGCATGGCAAGCACCGCAAAAGCCTGCCGATCACGACCGTCATAGGCCGGCGACAGCGCCATGAAAAATGCCTTGCGAAAGCGTTTGCGAAACCGCTCGAGATAATCTTCGAATTCCGGCTGTTTGGTGATGTCATTCACAATGGCTCGCTCGGGGACGAGAGCAAGCATCATCTCATCGCCCCATTCCATGAGCTCTGCTTCCGTCAGGATGCAGATTCCCTTGACCGATTCTTCCTTCAGGTTGCCGGCGCTGAGCAGGCGACAGAGGTTTGCCCAACCTCGCCGGTTGCGCGGATAGGCAAGGATATCAGGCGTTCCATCGCAAAAGACGAGGCGGGCGCCCGGCTGAACCCGGATAGGATCGAGGATCACCTCCTTTTTTCCTTCCTTCTTCGCCTGGGCCAGAATTTCATCTCTGTTCTTGTGTCTCTCCTCAAGCTGCTCTGCCTGCGCATGTGCTCGCACCACGCCGGCAACCGAATTCCGGTCGGCAATACCGAGGCCGCCGAGCTTCAGGTAAGCGGCCTGCACGACCATCTCTTCCGGCTTCGACGCGCCTTCGAGGAACGAGAAATTCGTCTTCGTGCCGATCTCAAAGAATGCGGATTCGGGCCTCATGCAAAGACCCCATGCATGAACCAGCGGGGATCGAGTTCCTGACCATAGAAGCCGCGGCGATAGATCCAGAAGCGGTGCCCGGTCTCATCCTCGATCCGGAAATAGTCGCGCGCCTCGGCACCATCTCCGTCGATCCACCATTCCATGGCGATCCGTTCCGGTCCTTCACTTCTTGCCACCTGATGCTGCAGACGTCGCCAGCGGAAAATCTGCGGCGGACCGTCAGGCACTTCGGCAAACACGACCTCGACAGGTTCCGGTGTTGCAAAGAGCCGCAAGGGGCGCTCCTGACGGAAAGGAAGCGCGCTTTCCTGCTCTGCCTTGCGCCGTGCAGGAAGGCTCTCCATTGCCGGCACCGTGATTACGGCGCGCTCCGGCACATGGCTCTCGCGAAGCTGGAAGCTTTGCAGGCAGTCCGCACCAAGCCGGGCCGCAACACGGTCGACAAAGCTCGAAAGCGAGATCTCCCCCTGCCGATCGCCCTCGAAATCACCCTGCGTCTCCTTGAACGGATCATGCCGCAGCACATTCAGGCGCAGGATCTCGAAGCCATAGCCGGCATCGAGATCGTCATGGATCACTTGCAGCCGCTCGGAAAAAAGGCCGGCAACGAGTTTGGGCTCGCGAAGCGGCTGCGAGGCGCCGACGGAGATGCGGAAAACCCTGCCGTCGACGCGAAACAGCACCAGCTCGAACACTCGCCCGCCGGCTCCACGCGCCTCCAGCGACGGTTTCAGCGACACGGCGATCTGGCTGGTGACGGCAAGGATCTGTTCTTCCGTTCCGATCGGTTCGACCAGGCGGCGTTCGGACGAGAGGCTGGCGATGGGAAGCCGGGGGGAGATCGGCTCCTCCTCGCGACCCAGTGCTTGATCGAGGCGCAGAAGCAGTGTCGGTCCGAAGCGGCGGGTCAGCGGCGCCCGCGGCGCATGAACGATATCGCCGATATATTTGAGGCCGAGCTTCTTCAGGGCATCGACGGTCTGACCTTCCAGTCGGAGGGCTGCGACAGGCAGCGGCATCAGCATGCGCTCCGTCTCCTCATCCTCCACCACGCCGCCCTGTCCGAAACGGGAGACAGCCCAGGAAAAGCCCGGTGATGAGGCGATCGCGCCACGCGCATCGAGCCCCATATGGAAGAGCCGCGACAGGATATCCCTCAGAAGCGCCTTTTCGCCGCCGAAGAGATGGGCACAGCCGGTAATGTCGAGAAATAGCCCGTCCTTGCCATCGAGCGCCACCATCGGTGTATATCGGTCGCACCAGTCGGCGATCGCTTCCAGCAGCCGGCGGTCGGCCGCCAGATCCTCTTCCACGACATCAAGCGCGGGATACATGGCGCGCGCTTCGGCAACGCCCTGTTCCTTCCTCAGCCCCAGCCTCTCGGCGAACTCGTCCAGCGCCGTCAGCCGCATGGCATTGTTGAGCTTGCCCGAACAAACGATCGGTGACGCTTCAGGACGCCCTTTCGAACGCCAGGAGAGACCCCATCGCCTGCGTGCGATGCGGTCCGTCGCCAGATGTGGAAAGCTGAGCGCCAGAATGCGCTGACTGTTCGCCTGGAGGGCGAGCGAAGCTTGGTTCGTCGACGGGGAGAAATTCGCGTTCATGGGGGTTCCACTCCAGAAGACAGGAGAGCGGGGCCGGATTGCGGCTCTTCTCCAGCGTAAGACGGAAAATCGGATTGCCGATGCTGCCGGCAAATTTTGATCCATCCGGCAACGATCGCAGGTCAGACGGCGCCGGCTCGACATGCAGACGGAAGGCAGCGCTGCTCGCCTCCTCCTCCCCAGCCTGGCGGACGAGAAAGAGCGGACGCCGGACGGCGCGCGCCCTGAGACTGAGCCTCCGGCTTTCGGTCAGGCCGAAATGCAAGGGATTGCCGCGCATTTCGAAGACGACAGCCGAGAAGGCAGCACTTTCGATGGCCGCTTCCGCCAGCCAGAGCGCATCCTCCAGCTTGCGCGGCGCGGCATGGAAAAACCTTTCCGGCTTCAGCCCGAAATCCTTCAGCCCCGGAGCATAGGGGCGACCCGCCTCCAGTGTGCCGACGGCATCACCGATCCAGAGCAGCGGCAGCAGCCTGCCCGCATCCTCCTCCTGCCTCTGCAGCCGTGCCGCAACGGCCATCGCCAAGCCGCTTGCCGCTCCCGCACCGCGGGAGCCTGCCGCGCGGAACTCGGTAATCGCATCGAGCTGCAGGCCGCCTTCCAAGGCGTCATCGAGTAATTCCACACCGAAAGGCAAGCGTGGCAGAATGCGCTCCTGCCGCCTCTCTCGTCCTTCTGCAAAGGCTTCCCGTTCCGCCGCGGCAAGCGCCGGTGCAGGTTTTCCCTCCAGTCGGGCAATGGTTTCGCGGAGCGCAAAAAGCCGCTCGCGCGCCAGGGCGATCTGCGCCATGGCGTTCTCTCCATCCGTATTGTTCCTGTTATGTTCTTATAGATTCCAGAGCTCTAATGAAGAGTCAACGGCCATTTTATAAGAATTTATTCCTGCCTTTGATTCCGCACTCGAAAATCGGCGATAAAGGTTCTATATGGGCCGCAAAGGAAGGAATATTAATGGCCCGCATAGACCAGAGCGATGATTGGGGGGACCGCCATGCACCGACGATCAGCACCTTCGAGTCGCTGGCAATGGAGGCCTATAGCCATCTGCCGGACGAATTTCGCAAGCTGACGACCAATCTGACCATCGAAATCGAAGACTTTCCCGATGACGAGGTCTTCGAGGATATGGCGCTGGAAACACCTTTCGACCTGCTCGGTCTTTTCGAGGGCCGCGGCATTTCGGAGCGTTTCACCCTGGAAACCGGCGAGATGCCGAACCGCATTCGTCTCTATCGCCGTCCGATCCTCGACTACTGGGCAGAAAACGACGAGACGCTGGGTGACATCATCACCCATGTGCTGATCCATGAGATCGGCCACCACTTCGGCCTCAGCGACGATGACATGGAGCGCATCGAGGCAAGCGCCGAAGAGGCCGCTGAACGCTGACCTATTGCTCGGACAGCTTCATGTCCGGGTCATAGTCCTTGCCCTCGACCTCCTTGACGACAGCCTGGCCGCACTGCATCTGGCCGGTCGCAGCGTTGAAGGCATAGGTGGGCGAGCCGGACATTGACCAGCCCTTGTTCAGCGCCGCCGTCACCTTGTGGCAGAAGGAAGCGTCGTCGGGACCGGTCAGGAAGCGGTAGAGTTTCATCAGGCGGGCTTTCTTGCAGAAATCAGGTGCGCTTTATGAACCAGAGCCTCGGCCTGGACAAGATGCAGCCGCTCGATCATCCGCCCGTCCGCATTGATGACGTTCAGCCCCTCGGCAGCCGGATCGGCGAAGGCGGCGATGATAGCCTCAGCCTCCGCGATTTCTTCCGCGCTCGGCCCGAAATGCCGGTTGGCGGCTGTAATCTGCGCCGGATGGATCAGCATCTTGCCCACAAAGCCCATGGCGCGGCCCTGCCCGCACTCGGCATCGAAACCTTCCCCATCCTGAAAATCGTTGAAGACGCTGTCGAGCGCATCGAGCCCGTAGGCCTTGACCGCCAGAACGACCTGCATCAGCCAGGGTACGAGATAGGTCCGCCCCGGCTGCGGCAAGACGCCCGTCTCCTTGCGCAGGTCGTTGAGGCCGACGACGAGGCAATCGAGCCGCGATCCCGGCGTGCGGCCGGATTCGGTGATGGCTGCGACATTCAGCACGCCGCGCGGCGTTTCGATCATCGCCCAGATGCGCAGCTCCTCCGGCACATCCGCATCGGCAAGAGGATCGCTGATATCAGTGACATCCTGCGGCTCGTCCACCTTCGGCAGCAGAACGGCATCTGGCAACAGCGCCTTGACCAGTTCCAGATCCGCCAGCCCGAAGCCGGATGACAAAGAGTTGATACGGATGATCCTTTCCTTGCCCTCGAGTGGCGGTCCCGCAAAAAACGTCTTCAGATTGTCGCGTGCTTCCGCCTTTTTTTCAGGCGCGACGGAATCCTCAAGATCGAAAATTACCGCATCGCAATCAAGGGAATGGGTCTTTCTAAGCGCCCGCACATTGATGGCGGGTACGCTCAGCACAGAGCGGCGCAGACGCAGGGAACGGAGAGGTGGTGTTCGGCTCATGGGCCATTAGTGCCAAGCTTCACAAAGCCCGGCAAGACAACAAAAAGCCATGCTTGACTTGCAGAGAGGAAAAAGAAGGACCACATTCCTTTCCTTAGAAAGGTTTCAAACCAATGCAGAACATTCGCTCCATCTTCTTCATGCTTGCCGGCGCCACCGTTTTTGTGGCTATGCTGCTTCTCACCTTCTCGGTCACGCTCGCCGTTGGCGGCATCCTGACCGTGCTTATGGTCGGCCGCGCCCTTTCGATGAAGATGAAGCCCGCTCCCGTCCGCGCCCGCGCCCGTGCCGATGGAAAGCGCGAGATGCGCGTCTGGAACGACGGCCGCGGCACGATCATCGATCTCTGATCACTTTTCGCTGAAAATTCTGACCGGCATTGTCGGCTCACGCTCCCCCGTAACGTCTTTGAAGCAGCCAGGCATTGGCCGGCGTTTGAAAACAAATGGAGGATGAGCATGGATGCGACGGAAAACAGCCCGACCAAGATGCCGCCGGTCAAGAATGGCCTGCTGCCCTATCTGACGGTCGACGGCGCGCTAAAGGCTGCAGAATTCTATAAGAAGGCTTTCGGTGCAGAGGAAGCCTATCTCGTACCATCAGACGAAAGCGGCCGGACGATGCATGTGCATCTCTACATCAATGGCAGCTCGCTCATGCTGTCGGATGCCTATCCCGAATACGGCCATCCCTTCAAAGGCCATGAGGGCTTCGCCATCCAGCTGATTATCGACGATATCGATAGCTGGTGGGATCGCGCCGTCGCTGCCGGCGCCGAAGTCGTCATGCCGGTCGAGCTGATGTTCTGGGGCGATCGCTACGGCCAGCTTCGCGATCCGTTTGGCGTCCTCTGGGGTCTGAATGCACCGTCGAAGTAAGAAGACACACAATTGGCCGGCTGCGCGAAACGTCGCGTGGCCTCCGTCAGCGAAAGATTCTTCTTCATTTCGGCTGAAAACTGGACTAGATGCAAAAATAGAAAGTACGTTTGCTGAAATGGAGCATGGGTCATGGATAAATTCGTGAAGCTCACGGGCGTTGCAGCCCCTCTGCCGGTCGTCAACATCGACACCGACATGATCATTCCGAAGGACTATCTGAAGACCATCAAGCGCACCGGCCTCGGCAAGGGCCTTTTCGCCGAAGCCCGTTATAATGAAGACGGCTCCGAAAACCCCGATTTCGTACTGAACAAGCCGGCCTACCGCGATGCCAAGATCCTGGTTGCCGGTGACAACTTCGGCTGCGGCTCTTCGCGTGAGCACGCTCCGTGGGCGCTGCTCGATTTCGGTATCCGCTGTGTGATCTCCACCAGCTTCGCCGACATTTTCTACAACAACTGCTTCAAGAACGGCATTTTGCCGATCCAGGTCAGCCACGAAGACCTCGACAAGCTGATGGATGACGCCGAGCGCGGTTCCAACGCTGTTCTTACGGTTGACCTCGAAAACCTCGAAATCACCGGCCCGGATGGCGGCTCGATCAAGTTCGGTCTCGATGAATTCAGGCGTCACTGCCTGCTGAACGGTCTCGACGATATCGGCCTGACGATGGAAAAGAGCAAGGCGATCGACGACTTCGAAAAGAAGAATGCTGCCTCGCATCCTTGGGCCGCCTGAGCAAAATCAAAATTGCTTTCGATCAAGCCGGGCTCTCGCCCGGCTTTTTCTTTGTCCGGCGATCAGAGAAACTTCTCTTTCCAGACCCTGAGCTTTTCGAGCGACACGCCGATGCCGCCGCAGACTTCGATGAGCGGATTGTCGAAGCGTGAGAGCAGGCCGGCATGCACATCGGCGACGGCAAGCGCCGCACCGCAGGCCGGCTCGACCAGGATGCGCTGCGCATCGGCAAATTTCAGGCAGGCGGCCACGGCATCGGCATCGCTGACGAGAACGCTTTCGATCGGGTGATGCTTCGGCAGGTCGAAGACATGGGGCGCCACCTGCCGCGCCCCGAGCGACGTGGCAATCGAGGTGATGGCCGGTAGCGAAATACGCTCATTGGCCTTGAGGCTGGCATTGAAAGACGCCGCCCCTTCCGTCTCGACGGCGATAACAGGCACATCGGTAAGCCCGTTCCGCTTCAACCCCTCGACAATGCCGGCAAGCAGCCCGCCTCCGCCGACACTCGTGACGACGCAATCGAATTTTGCGCCCTTCGCGACGACCTCATCGATCAACGTGGCATGGCCATCCCACAAAAGCGGATGGTCGAAAGGATGCACATAGGTTGCCTTGCGGCTCTCGGCGAGTTCGATCGCATGCGCATTTGCCTCATCAAAGACGGACCCGTGAACCAGCACACTGGCACCCGTTGCAGCGATCGTCTTGCGCACATCGGACGCCGTCGTCTCCGGCACCACGATCGTGACCGGTACGCCGAGCGCCCGCCCGGCATAAGCTGCCGCAATGCCGGCATTGCCACCGGAGGCGCAGAAGATCTCACTCGCCCCGCTTTCCACCTCGTGCTGGCATAGCCGGCCGACGCCGCGCAGCTTGAAGCTGCCGGAAGGCTGCAGTGCGTCAAGCTTCAACCAAAGTGGCTTGCCGCTGGCGCTGTAATCGGGCGCTGTCTGGATGAGGGGCGTGTCGAGATGAAGGGGTGCAAAAGACATGGAAGAATATCCGGGGAAAGAAAGGAAGAGCTGTTGTTCTAGCCTGTTTGAAGGTGCGGGAGCAACCACATCAGACATCACATGACGCGGAGGCAAGCGTACCGATTCACCCCTTCTCTCGCTTGAAATGCCGATTTCTGGGGTCTAAGAAGCCGCAGCTTGTTTTTCCGCGGAGGGTTTCATGACAGTGCGCAATCTTTTCCTGCTGCCGGGCGACGGCATCGGCCCTGAAGCCATGGGTGAGGTCCGCAAGATCATCGCCTATATGAACGAGGGGATGAATGCCGGCTTCGTCACCGATGAAGGCCTCGTCGGCGGCAGCGCCTACGATGCGCATGGTGCGGCAATCTCCGAAGACGACATGAAAAAGGCACTTGCCGCTGATGCTGTGCTTTTCGGCGCCGTCGGCGGCCCGAAGTGGGATAGCGTTCCCTATGAAGTGCGCCCGGAAGCCGGCCTGCTGCGCCTGCGCAAGGATCTGGAACTTTTCGCAAACCTGCGCCCGGCGATCTGCTATCCTGCACTCGCCTCCGCTTCCTCATTGAAGCCGGAACTGGTCGAAGGCCTCGACGTCCTGATCATCCGCGAGTTGACGGGCGGTGTTTACTTCGGCGAGCCGAAGGAAATCATCGATCTCGGCAATGGCCAGAAGCGCGGCATCGATACGCAGGTCTACGATACCTACGAGATCGAGCGCATCGCCGGTGTCGCCTTTGAAATGGCCCGCACCCGCAACAACCGCGTCTGCTCCATGGAAAAGCGCAATGTCATGAAATCAGGCGTGCTCTGGAACCAGGTCGTGACCGAAACGCATAAGGCGAAATATTCCGACGTGCAGCTGGAGCATATGCTGGCGGATGCTGGCGGCATGCAGCTCGTGCGCCAGCCGAAGCAGTTCGACGTCATCGTCACCGACAACCTCTTCGGCGACATGCTCTCCGACGTTGCCGCCATGCTGACCGGTTCGCTCGGCATGCTGCCCTCGGCCTCGCTCGGAGCACCTGACGGTAAGACCGGCAAGCGCAAGGCGCTCTATGAGCCGGTTCACGGCTCGGCACCCGATATCGCTGGCAAGGGCATCGCCAATCCGATCGCCATGATTGCCTCCTTCGCCATGTGCCTTCGCTACTCCTTTAATTTGGTCAAGGAAGCAGACAACCTGGAAAAGGCAATCGCCAACGTGCTCGACAAGGGCATCCGCACTGGCGACATCATGGCACCGGGCAGCCGCCAGGTCGGCACCGTCGAGATGGGCGACGCCATCCTTGACGAGTTCAAGACCCTTTCTGCCTGATATTTCACGTGAAACGCTTTTCAGCCCTTCGCACTTCGTGCGGAGGGCTTTTTTATTGAAGCCAGCAGGTCTGGCGTTTGGCGCATTGGTCGCATGTACCACCGCTATCAGCTCACTGCCTCGTCTCGTCCTCTCCTTCAGGAGTACGGATTGGCCATAACCAAAATTGATTAGAATTATCTGAGGAAGCCCGTTCTCTGTCGTAATCCTGTGCATTTTTACGGCCTATCTCATACCCAAGGGTTATACGGATAGTAGGAATGCGGGAACTTCTAGTCTCCTTGGACAGGCGCTGGCGCAGAAATGGGTGCGTCATGCCACCATTGCGGTGGCGCGCATGCCTTTTTATTACGCTGAACGCCGTTATCCTTTCCATGCTGATATTCGATGCGCCGATCGGGGCTGGCCATCTGCCTGAGCCTATTCAGCGTTTCGGGGAGATATTGACCGATTTCGGCGATTCCGCCTGGCTGATCCTCACCAGCGTCCTGCTCTTCTTCCACGGCAGGGCTGGCTACAAGCTTTTAAACAGCGCAAAGGCAAGAGCCCAGGCACTCTATGTGAGCTGGATCGGCGCCTTCCTGTTTACGACAGTCGTCTTTTCCGGCCTGCTCGCCAACCTGCTGAAACGCACGATCGGCCGCGCGCGCCCTGAACATTTTCAGGACCTCGGGGTGCTTTCCTTCACGCCTTTCTCCGGCCATGCAGCACTGGAGAGCTTTCCGTCAGGACATTCGACCACCGTGGGTGCCTTCTTCGCTGCCTTCGCTCTGCTCTTCCCGCGCTACCGGGTTCCCTTCATCGCCGGTGCCATCTGGCTCGGCATGACGCGCGTCATGGTCGGCGCGCACTATCCGAGCGATGTCATTGCCGGCCTCGCCTTTGGCGCCTGGTTCTCGCTGCTGACGGCAATCGTCTATGCCCGCTACGGCCTGCTTTTCAGACTTGCACCAGATGGCTGGCCTATGTCCAAGCGATACTTCCCGGACGCATGAGAAAAAATGGCGCATAAGAAAAACAGCGCATGAAAAACCCGGCGCCTTTCGAGCGCCGGGTCTTTGATTTCAGGATATTCGCCGCGCCTTAGTCCAGCGCATGAATATCCCGATTCTTGGTTTCCGGCAGGAACAGCACGCCGATGACCAGCGTGATCGATGCGAAGACGATCGGATACCAGAGGCCGTAATAGATGTTGCCGGCGGCCGCGCTCATCGCAAAGGCCGTAGCAGGCAGCAAGCCGCCGAACCAGCCGTTGCCGATATGATAGGGCAGCGACATGCCGGTATAGCGGATGCGGGTCGGAAAGAGCTCGACCAGCAGCGCTGCGATCGGGCCGTAAACCATCGTCACGTAGAACACGAGCACGAACAGGATGGCGATCGTGCCAGCCCAATTGACACGAGCAGGATCGGCAACCATCGCGAACGAACCGCCGCCAGGGATCGTGTAGACGGCCATGTCGGTGACGCTTTTCGCTTCATCCGCCGTCAGCAGCTTGCCGGCAACGAGTTTGTCGCCCGGCAGCGTTTCCTTCTGGCCGGCGCGTATCGCATCGGCATTGAGGGTGAGTTCCGGATTGGCGGCGACGAAAGCATCGAGCTTGGCATCGGCAACCTTGGCAGCACCGCGCTTCAGCGGATAGCCGGCATCATGAAGGGCGAGATTGATGCCCTTTTCGAAGGCAGCATTGGTCTTGGCGGCATCGGCACCGGCTGCGACGGCGTCGTAACCGGTGATTGTGTCGTCACCGACCTTTACGGTTGCCGGCTGGCCGGCAGGACCCGGCACCACGTCATAAGGCACCGAGTTCTTGGTCAGGAACGCCGTTGCGATATCGCAGGAGTTGGTAAACTTGGAGGTACCGGTCGGGTTGAACTGGAATTTGCAATCCGCCGGGTCCGCCGTCACCGTTGCCCGGATCGTCGCCTGCGCCTCATAGAGAGCTGGATTTGCCGTATAAGTCATCGCCTTGAACAGCGGGAAGTAGGTGACCGCTGCGATGAGCAGCCCCGCCATGATGATCGGCTTGCGACCGATCCTGTCCGACAATCCGCCGAAGATGACGAAGAATGGCGTGGCGAGGAAGAGAGCAATCGCGACCATGATGTTGGCCGACTGCAGATCGACCTTCAGCACGTTCTGCAGGAAGAACAGGGCGTAGAACTGACCACCGTACCAGATGACCGCCTGGCCCATGGTAGCGCCGAAAAGCGCGATCAGCGCGATCTTGGCATTCTTCCACTGGCCGAATGCTTCCGTCAGCGGTGCCTTCGATCCCTTGCCTTCCGCCTTCATGCGCTGGAAGGCGGGCGACTCGTTCATCTTCAACCGGATCCAGACGGAGATACCGAGCAGGACGACCGAGACGAGGAACGGAATGCGCCAGCCCCAGGCAGCAAAGGCGGTCGTGCCCATAATTGACTGGACCGTGACGATGACGATTAGCGACAGGAACAGGCCGAGCGTTGCCGTCGTCTGGATCCAGGACGTGAAATAGCCGCGGCGGCCGTTCGGCGCATGTTCGGCAACGTAAGTGGCCGCACCGCCATATTCGCCGCCGAGCGCCAGGCCCTGCAGCAGGCGCAGACCGATCAGAATGATCGGAGCGGCAATGCCGATGGAGGCAGCACCCGGCAGGATGCCGACCAGGAAGGTCGAGAAGCCCATGATGAGAATGGTCACCAGGAAGGTGTATTTGCGGCCGACGAGATCGCCGAGACGGCCGAAAACCAGCGCGCCGAATGGCCGTACCAGGAAGCCGGCAGCGAAAGCGAGCAGCGTGAAGATATTACGCGTCGCTTCCGGATATTGGGTGAAATAGGTCGCGCCGATATAGGTGGCAAGCGAACCGTAAAGATAGAAGTCGTACCATTCGAAAACCGTGCCGAGCGACGAGGCGAAGATGACCTTCTTCTCCTCGCCCGTCATCGGACCGGCTTTCGCACCATCGACGCTTGCGACATTTGCCATTGTCTGTCCTCCACAGAGTGATGAGCACGGTCGCGGCCTGCTCTCCTCAAAGCATACCCCTGGCCACGACACGCCTGACGAGAGTTTGACAGAAAAGAAGTGCCAGAAAGAGGGATGCTTTGGGATTATGACTTTAGTCTAATTTTTGTGCATGGATTGCCGCATGGCTCTTGCCGTGGCTGAGCACGCACGGCACGCCGCAATCGTCACCCCCGCAAAGCCTGGGCCGGGGACTGTCGGTAAGCGAGCACCGCCGGCAAGGCGGCGAGGACAGCAGCGAAGGCGAGAAGGATCATCGCGAGCGTCCCGTCTTGGCGCGCAAAGCCGACGGGCAGGTTGACGCCGCTGCTCTGCGAGAAAAAGCCGGAAAGAATGAGCGCCGCGCCATAGCCAAGTGTAAAGCCGAGCCCAATTCCAACAGCGACGAGGACAAAGAATTCCACCCAGACAATGCCGAAGATCGAGCCGCGGGGAGCGCCGAAGGCGCGTAGCGCGCCAATCTGCCGCCGGCGCTGGCCGATATGGATGACGGTCACGAGGATCAGCGAGGCGGCTACAAGCACCTGCGCACCGGAGGCGACGGCAACGAGAATCTGCTTGGCATCGCCGAGCGTCGCATAAAGATTGGTCAACACCTCGCCGGGAAAGACGGCAATCGTCGTGCCGTTGCGATAGTCCTGCCGCAGCTTGTAGGCATCGGCAATCGTCTTCGGCTTGACGAGGATGGCCGGAAGACCGGGCGTTTCCGCGGTCCAGCTCTCGTTCAGGCCGGCATGGGGATCAGGCTCCGCATGATGGTCGGCATCTTCATGGGCGACTTCTGCAGCGCCGGCTTCACCAGCCTCCCCATGATGACCCGCCTCCGCAGCGTGGTCATGGTCATGCTCTTCGCCCGCTTCCAGTCCATGGATATGCCAGACGGCCTGGATTGGAACGAGGATAGCGCGGTCCCAGGCCGTGCCTGTCGGCTGCAGGCGCCCGGTCACGTGATAGGCGAGCTCCGTATGGGTATGGCCGCCGGTTTCGATCGTGCCGTGCATCGGCTTGATCTCGCCGCCGATGGCAAGGTCGACGTTCGATCCGATGACAGCCTCGCCCTCGCTGGCGAAAACCTGGCCTTCGGAAAAGCCGCCGGAAATCGTTTCCGTTAACGCCCTCGTCGTGCCGACGATCGGATAACCCGAAAAGGAATCGCCGAAGCCGACGGGGGCAGCCCATTCGACACGGGGATCGGCGGCAAGCCTAGCCAGAACGTCGCCGGACATCAGCGGCAACGCGGACGGTTGCAGGAAGACGGATGAGAGCACGAGCTGGGTTTCGCTGCCACCTGCGCCGATAACGAGATCGAACTTGTCGGCCGCCCGCGCACTGCCGAGGCGCAGGGCTCGTTCCTGCAGGATAACGGAAACGCCGAGCGCCGTCGCAAGCGCCACCAGCAGCACGACAACAAGGGAACCAGCCCACAAGCGGCGCAGATCGGCGAGGATGAAGCGGATCACGCAGCCACTCCCTTGATGTCGGAATCGTCAATGATACGGCCGGAGCGGAACGTCAGGCGGCGATCGAGACGACTGGCAAGGCGGGGATCATGCGACACGACGATCAGAGTACTGCCTTCGGCCACCGCAAGATCGAGCAGCAGATCGCCGACGGAATCGCCGCTTTCCGCATCGAGGCTGGCGGTTGGCTCGTCGGCAACGATGACCCCGGGCTTGCGCAGGAGTGCCCGGGCAATCGCCACGCGCTGCATTTCGCCGCGCGACATGGTCTCGATTTTCTGCCCTGCGCGCTCAAGGCCGACGATGCCAAGGAGATCGTGAGCGCGCTCGATCGCCGCTGACGTCGCGGCACGCGCAAGACGCGCAGGCAATAACACGTTTTCGACAGCCGACAGGCCGGGGAAAAGGTGAAACTCCTGCATGACCAATCCGATATTGGCAGCGCGGAAGCGGTCGCGGCGACTTTCGGAGAGCGCGGCAATGTTCTCGCCGTTCCAGCGGATGCGGCCTTCGCGGACCCGCTCCAGTCCGGTGACGACATTGACGAAGGTACTTTTGCCGGAGCCCGAGGCGCCGGTAACCGCCACACGGCTACCCGCAGCAATCGACAGATTATCAATGGCGAGCGCGGGCGCCGAAAGGCCGGGAAACACCACGGCCAGATGTTCGATCTCAAGAGCCAGCATCGATGCTCAGACGCTGGAATATTCGGCCTGGCGAATACGCAGCAGGCTGACAAAGCCGGTCTCAGGATCCTGCCAGGACCCATATTCCAGTGTACCACGCACCTCGATCGTCTGGCTCGGCTGCACGAAAGTCTGCTTCTCGCCTAGATAAACGACGACGATATTGTCCGGCCAGTCCGCATCCGACGAGCAGAACGGGCAGAGCGACATCGGCACTTCGGTCAGCACGAAGAATTGCGCCTCGGCCTTCAGTGGCGGGGCCATGAAGCCCTTCATGCTGATGTCTTTACCGGCAAGCGTTTTCACCTTGTCAGAGAATTCGAGCCCGAGCACACCGAACTTGCCGTAGAGCTCGTCGAAAGTGAGCGAAGGATCGGCAGCGCGAGCAAGGGAGGCGGTGAAGGGGAGCGTGACGGCAGCACCGATCAGCTGGCGTCTGCTGAGTTGCAGCGAAGAGAATTTTTCCACGGCGATCTCCAGGAACCAAATCCCGGCCGCCAAGCGGCCGGGATCATGATCGATGAAAGAGGCAAGGCCGGCAAGCGGCCATGCCGGATCGGCTTGGGGATCAATTCGTCTGCTTGGCGCCGAGAGCGAAGGTGTCTGCCAACACACGGTAGACATCACTCTGTTCCATGTAGCCATGGAAGCCTTCAGCACCCGGGCCGGCCGACTGCAAAACGACGTCGTCAACTGCGTGAACGCCGCTGTCGCCGCTCTTCGGGATATTGCCCTGAACGAAGACGGCGCCGGGAACATCCTTGTACTGTTCGTTGGCGACGTATTCCTTCTTTTCGTTCTGGATAGCCGGAACGAACGGACCTTCGAGCTTCGGACGGAAGGTCTCGTAGTGGTCAGGTCCGTTGTTGGCGCTCAGGAACAGGCGACGGCTGACGTCGATCTTATCGGGATAACCGTCGCCATTTTCGTCCTTGTAGTTCGGGAAGCCGGCTTCGGCATAGGTCCCGACCTTTTCGCGCATTTCCGTGCCTGGCTTTTCATCATCGACGGTGCCGATGATGGAAACGCCGTGCGTATGGTCACCGGTGACGACGATCAGCGTGTCCGGGTGGGCCTTCTGGAATTCGCGGGCAACACCGATGGCCTTGTCGAATTCGATGGTTTCGACGACGGCACGATCCCAATCGAGCGGATGGGACATCTTGTCGATCGAGGAACCTTCGACCATCAGGAAGAAGCCTTCCGGATTCTTGGACAGGCGGTCGAGCGCGACCTTGGTCATGTCGACGAGGCCCGGCTGGTTCGGGAACTTTTCGACCGTGCCCTTTTTCAGGAATTCGCGATCGAGCGTCACATCCATGTTGCCGGTGTGGAACAGACCGAGCAGATTGCCTTCAGCAGATGCATTGGCTGCAAGCTCGTTCTTGTCGGTCGCAAGCTTGTAGCCGGCATCCTGGAACAGCTTGATGTAATCCTGATTGTCCTTGCGCTTGGAGCCGGCGACCTCTTTACCGAGGAAATAGGCCGAGCCGCCGCCAAGGAGGACTTCCGGTTTGACGTCGAGCAGCATGCCGACGACATCGGCCTTGTCATTGCGGTTGCGGGTATGGGCAACGACGGCAGCCGGCGTCGCGTCTTCGACTTCGGCGGTCGCCACGATGCCGATCGATTTCTTGGTCAGGCGGCGGACGGCTTCTGCGAAGGTTTCAACGCGCGGATCATCGAGCGAGGAGGGCGTGCGATCTGCGTAAACGCCGATAGCGTTGACGGCCGTCTTATGGCCCGTCATGTAAGCCGACATGGTGTTGGCCGAATCCGTATCGACTGCATTCGTCGCCGACGTTCCGATGAACGCCATGCGATCGAGATCGTCCATGGCCAGACGGCCATTCGCTTTACCTTCCGTCATGCCTTTGGACATGATGCGGGCAGCGGTGCGGTGTGCAACGGAAAGACCGTCACCAAGCAGGAAGATGATGTTCTTTGCCTTCGGCTGGGCAGCGGTGTCGTAGACGTTCCAGGTAACGGACTTCGTCTCGTCGCCGGCGACGATTTCGACCTTGTAGGCGCCCGGAGCGGAAATCTTCAGGTCGCGCAGCAGGAGCGCGGAACCAAGAGCCTTGTCTTCCTTGCCCTTTTCCAGCTCGACGAACTGTGCCTCGCCGCCGAGGACAGTCTTGTAGTCCTGGCCGTTGACCGTAATTTTCACGTCTTCCGGCTTGACCTGCTTGCTGAGCTCGACCTTGAAGTCGAACGGTGAACCGGCGAGAATCGTAGCACGATCAAGCGGATAGATCGAAGTTGCCTGAGCAGCGCCGGCAAGAATCGTGGTAGCCGCGAAAGCGGCGAGAAGCATACGCATGGAAAAACCCCCGTTTTTCGTTGCAGTCATTACAACGGGGCCGGGATACCCTCCGGCAATGACAGAGGCATGACAAAACGCCGCAGGATTGCGATGCCCTCCCCTGCTCCAGCCGCACGCGCAAAAACCTTGACTCCTGTGGAAAACCTTTTATGAGCAACAGCGGAAAAGGAATATCCATGGTTCGCCACGAGCACGCCATCGCTGAGCGCAATGACCTGGCAGAAAATGCCGGGCTGGATTTTGCCGTTCCGGTTTCTTCCAAAACCAAGGCCAAAACGACGACGAAAACCGTCTGACGTCTCTGGCCTGCCGCTCTCTCCCCGGCCCGGCTGGGGACAGGAAGCTGCGATGATGTCGCGCTTTCCCCTCACCGGACAAGAGGAGAGAAGAGAAAGAGAGCTTGAGAAATGGGTTTCAAAGTTGCAGTTGCGGGAGCGACCGGAAATGTCGGGCGGGAAATGCTCAACATTCTCTCCGAGCGCGGTTTCCCTGCCGATGAAGTCGTAGCACTCGCCTCCGCCCGCTCCCAGGGTACGGAGGTTTCCTACGGCGACCGGACGCTGAAGGTCTCCAACCTGGAGAACTACGACTTCTCCGATACCGATATCTGCCTGATGTCGGCCGGCGGCGAAGTTTCCAAGCGCGTTTCTCCGAAGATCGGCCAGCAGGGTTGCGTCGTCATCGACAATTCCTCGGCCTGGCGCTACGACGCCGACGTGCCGCTGATCGTCCCGGAGGTAAATCCGGACGCGATCACGCTCTTCTCCAAGCGCAACATCATCGCCAACCCGAATTGCTCGACCGCCCAGCTCGTCGTCGCGCTGAAGCCGCTGCACGACTTCGCCAAGATCAAGCGTGTGGTTGTTTCCACCTATCAGTCGGTTTCTGGCGCCGGCAAGGATGGCATGGACGAACTCTTCAACCAGACGCGCGCCGTCTTCGTTGCCGATCCGATCGAGAACAAGAAGTTCACCAAGCGCATCGCCTTCAACGTCATCCCTCACATCGACACCTTCATGGAAGACGGCTACACGAAGGAAGAGTGGAAGGTTCTGGCTGAAACGAAGAAGATGCTGGACCCGAAGATCAAGGTGACCTGCACCGCCGTGCGCGTTCCTGTTTTCATCGGCCACTCGGAATCGGTCAACATCGAATTCGAAAACGAGATCACGGCCGATCAGGCCCGCGATATCCTGCGCGATGCGCCGGGTTGCCTTGTCATCGACAAGCACGAGGATGGCGGCTACATCACGCCGTACGAATCCGCTGGCGAGGACGCGACCTTCATTTCGCGCATCCGCGAAGATGCAACCGTCGAAAACGGCCTCAACATCTGGGTAGTCTCCGACAACCTGCGCAAGGGTGCGGCTCTCAACGCCATCCAGATCGCCGAACTGCTCGTCAATCGTGGCCTCATTAAGCCGCGCAAGCAGGCGGCCTGATACCATTTGTAAACCATAATATGCTAAAGCCCTGCTCGACGGGTGGGGCTTTTTCGGGCATATGCGGCCGTATAAGCGTTCGCTAAAAGGTGATCGTGACAAAATCGCGAGTGGCTGACATTCTTTTGCTCGGCTTCAAGCTATGCAGATCGAGAGCGGGGTTTCTCAATGCGCATGACAAAGTTGTTTCTGGTGGCCGCCGTGGCAATGGGCGTCCTCCATGCGGTACCAGCGTTTGCGCAGGGCGCGCAATGCGGCAATACCAGTGCCGGTTTCGATGCCTGGGTCGCCGACTTCAAGCAGACGGCAGCGGCCAATGGCATCAGCCAGTCGGTCCTGAGCCGTGCCTTCGCCAATGTCAGCTATAACAAGCCGACGATCGCCGCCGACCGGGGCCAGAAGAGCTTCAAGCTGTCCTTCGACGCTTTCATGAAGAAGCGTGGCGGTGCCGCGGTCATCTCCCGCGGCCGTTCGATGAAAGCCGCCAACCAGGCTCTCTTCGCTTCGATCGAGCGCCGCTTCGGTGTTCCGGCCGGTCCGCTGATCGCCATCTGGGGCATGGAAACCGGCTTCGGCAGCTATATGGGCAACCAGCATACGATGTCCGCCGTCTCCACCCTCGCCTATGACTGCCGCCGCTCGGAATATTTCACTGACCAGCTCTATGCTGCTCTGCAGCTCGTTTCGGAAGGCTATCTCAGCCCGCAAGCTCGAGGTGCTGCCCACGGCGAAATCGGCCAGACGCAATTCCTGCCGCGCAACGTCGTAAGCTTCGGCGCCGACGGTGACGGTGACGGCCGCGTCGATATGGTCGGCTCCCGCGCTGATGCGCTTGCCTCGACCGCCAATTTCCTCAGGGGCCATGGCTGGCGTGCCGGCGCCGGTTATCAGCCGGGCGAGCCGAATTTCGTCGCCATCCAGGGCTGGAATGCCGCGACGGTCTATCAGCAGGCAATCGCCTATATCGGTCAGCAGATCGACGGTAACTGAAGAGACGTCCAATAGGAAAATGATACGAGCGCCGCATGTGAATGCGGCGTTTTTCATATACGGAAATCGTGGGTTCCGCCGGCAGCCTTGCGCCGCTCTTCCTGCGGTGCCGCGGCAGGAACAATAGGCCCTGCAACAACGCAATTGCGTCCCGAGGCCTTGGCCGCATAGAGCGCCAGGTCGGCGCGCTTCACCAGATCATCGAAATTGCGATTGCTCGCGGCATTTGCGCGCCCCGCGCAGCCGAAGCTTGCCGTAACCCGCAGAAGCTCGCCACTCGGCAGCGCGATGTCAGCAGCCTCGATGGCCAGTCGGACACGTTCCGCAACGATGACCGCATCTTCGGGTGTAGAATCCGGCAACAGCGCCATGAACTCCTCGCCGCCGTGACGCACCAGGAGATCGAAGGTACGGAAGCTCTCCCGTGCAATGCCGGCTACGTGCTTCAGCACGATATCGCCGGCGTCATGGCCATGGATGTCGTTGATCTTCTTGAAGTGATCGAGATCGAACAAGACGACGGAAATCCAGCGTGATCCATACTCGGCCTGCATCAGAAGCCCTGAAGCCGCAGCCTCGAAGCCACGGCGATTGTAGAGGCCCGTCAGAAGATCGGTCTGGGCGGCATTGCGCAACTCGTTCACGAGCAGTTCACGCTCTTCGGTGACACGGGCGACGAGACGGATGCCCCGAACCGCGAGGACCGCAATAAGGGCAACGAGCAGCACCAGTCCGGATGACAGCGCAAGCACGATCGTCATGTGAATGTGCGAGCGCATCGACAACTGCTGCCCCGTCACATGAATATCATCGGTGACGGAGGCGATTTTCTGTCGCAGGAAATCCAGCCGTTCGTTCTGGATACCAATCCATTTGTCTCGGATCGCTTTGTTCGGCCGTAGCGCACCGGAAACCATGGCCTTTGTGAAAGTATCGGCCCAGACCTCGTCGGGTTGAGCCCTATAAGCAAGAATCTCCCGTACGACAGGCGAGGAAGAATGAAAACGCAAGCGATCCATGCCGTTGCCGAGCATCATTTCGCCTTGAACGAGTTGCTCGTGCGACATGGCGGAAAAGTCGGTTCGGTCGAAATAACGCTGGCCCAGGTTGCCGATCAGCCGCTCGCCGTAATAGGTCAGCAGAATACTCATCAACTCGCTGGATTTGCGCATCAACACCGGATCATGGATCCTCGACGAAAGCGACTCGACGAGACCAAGTTGCTTCAATCCGGCCTGACCATAGATATGAACGGGGTTGCCACCTTTGCCGTAATAACCTCGATCGACCGCCGAACGCGTCGCAACGATACGGCTATAAGCAAGGCGGAGATCGGAAAGCTGTGACTGCAGACCGAGATCGAGCGTTTCAACGGGCGGGAGGCTGGCGTTGAAACGCACGCGTTCGCTGTCGAGCGAGCTGCGTCTTTCCATCATGGCCGCCCTGGTCATCTCATTGGAATTGTTGACGTAGATTCGCGTCGCGACGAGTTCTGCCAGGATCTCGTTGGCGGCAATCGATCCTCCGCGGGCAAGAACATCGGCAAAGAGATGATCATTTTCGAGCGCGCGGTACTGCATGAGCGAGGAGCGGATCAGCACCACTCCCTCGGCAACCATGAAGACGAACGGCAGCAGGATAGCGACCAGCACTGCCCTGCTTGTATTCTTGAATTTCACCACTTCGAAATTCATGACCAATCCGCGCGTGTATACACCCCGCCAGCGAGCTTATTGGAATATCTTAAAAAACTGATAAAGCGGTCTATCCCTAGATTTCGGGACGGACAAAATCGAGTGTCTCAGAATCCATCACCCAGAGCTCACCTGTCGAGATATCGAACCAGGCACCGTGAAGCGCCAGTTTGCCCTCTTCCTCGAGAACCTTGATTTCGGGGAAAGTCCTGAGATTGTTGATCGAGTTACGGATCGAAACCCGCTCCAGCGCAGTCTGCCGTTCGCCCTGCGTCATCACGTCATTGCTGCCGATCTGTTCGGCGGCGGGACGAACGAGCGACATCCAACGGCCGATGAAATCGCCCTGCGACAAAGGCTCGGCGTCCGGATCGAGCGCGGCGCGGATACCGCCACAGCGGCCGTGGCCCATGACGACGATATTCTGGACCTTCAGAGCCTGAACCGCAAATTCGAGCGCCGCCGACGTCGAATGGAAGTGACCATCCGGCTCATAGGGTGGCACCAGGTTGGCAACATTGCGGATCACGAAGAGTTCACCTGGTCCAGCATCAAAGATCAGTTCGGGAGCCGCGCGAGAGTCTGAACAGGCAATCATGAGCGTTGTCGGGTTCTGCCCATTTTCCGCAAGCTGCCGATACCGATCTCGGGCATCGGCATAGCGCCCGTTCATGAAGTTGCGATAACCGTCCAGAAGGGAGTTGGGAAAGCTCATCATACCCTTGGATTACAGCGCGGCGAACCCAAGATCAACTGCTGCACTGCAAAAGCGTGAAGCCTATTTCTTCCGTCGCTGGGCCGGGTGGACAAGGTGACGCATCTGTACCATCGCCATGGGTGTCGAAAGGCTGGAGGCATCGCTTGCCAGCATCAATTCGTTGCTGCCTCGCTTGACGGCGCGTGCCAGCACTTCGAACACACTTGCCGTCGCAAGCTGCAGCGCCTTTTCATCCTCCATGCCCGATAGCAGGCGGGACAGGAAAAGGGCAGCGAGCAGGTCGCCGAGCCCGTTCGGCGGGTTCTCGACGACACGATGTTCGGCAAGCAAGGCATGCTTTCCGGAGAGATAGAGATTGCCGGTACCGCCCGCCATCATCGGCACCGCGGATGTAACCAGCATGCGTGAGGGACCGAGCGCAAGTGCGGCTTCCATGACCGCGCTGTTGTCATCGAGCGCGGCGCCCGAAAGCCAGGCAAGTTCGTAGCGGTTCGGCGTTGCGAGCGAGGCGATCGGTATCAGGTGGTCACGGATCGCCTCGGCTGTCGCTTCCGGCACGTAGAGGCCGCCGAGATCGCCCATGACTGGATCGCAGACGTAGAGCAGTTCCGGGTTATTTTCGCGCAGGGATGCAACGAGTTTCGCGACGGAGCGGGCCTGGGCAGCGTTGCCAAAATAACCCGACAGGACAGCCTTGACCTCGCCGATCCACGGCGCACGGATGAGATCGTCGATCGCCGCATCGAAATCGGCCTCTGCGAAGGTGAGGCGTGTCGAACGGCCGTGACCGGGATGCCAAGGCAACACGATCGTCGGCAGCGCCCAGACCTGGTGGCCGAGCGTTTCCAGCGCGAAGACCGCGGCGCGGTTTCCAACCGACCCCCGTACGACATGGCTGGAGATGACGATGACTGCGCCTGATGCGTTTTCCGACATGGCATCCGATTCCGAATTTCGACCGCCGTTGATGATCTTTTTGACGAGGCGCTGTCAACCATTCTTCATGCGAGCGTGGAAATGTGCAGCGGGTCGGAAAAGCCAGATAAGGACGCCTTGCAGTCCATCGGCACAAAACGACCCGAAAACTTTCGAAATCTCTCATCAGCACCGTCAAAAAAGAACGAAAACTACTTTTCGAAGCCCTCTTTTAAGGATTCTTTCGAAGAGCCTTCTGCTAACTTGCCCACATCAAAACAAATCGGGGGGATGATCCATGGCCGCCAGAAACAATCCGAAACGGGAAAAACAGATCGAGAGCGCGCGCAAGATCGCCGCCGCGACCGGCGAGCCCCATCTCGATCCCGAATTCCTCTTTGGCCGCGCAAGCGGCGACGACCTCGACCTCTACACACCGGAAATGCTTGCGCTTTCCGCCGTGCACTCGGCAGCCGAGCTCGCCGCCTGGAACGGCAAAACGCCGCGTGTCAGTATCGACACGGTCGCCGACGTCACCCCCGATGGCGTCGCAATCTCCATCCTTTCGGTGACCGATCACAACAAGCCCTTCCTCTACGAATCCGTCATGGGCGAGGTGACCAGCACCTACCGCGACATCTACATGGCAGTTCATCCGATCCTGATCCTGGAAGAAGGCAAGGCTCCGGAACTCTATTCCGCCGATGTGCCGAGCGATCCGGCAAAGCGGGTGAGCCATATCCAGCTTCACATTTCGCCGCTCAGCCCCTCCCAGGCCGCCGACCTGATCAAGCGGATCAAGGCAGTGCTCGAGCAGGTAGAGCTTGCCGTTTCCGACTGGAAGCCGATGCTTGCCCGCGTCGATGAGGTGATTTCAGAGCTTTCGAATTACAGTGCCAGCCGCAAGAAAGCCGACCGCGACGAGGCGATCGCCTTCCTGACCTGGCTGCACGACGAGAACTTCACCTTCCTCGGCATGCGCGACTACGTCTATTCCGGCAAGGGTCCCGATTCCAAGGTCGAACGTGACAAGGGAACAGGCCTCGGCATACTCTCCAACCCCGAGGTTCTTGTTCTGCGCACCGGCAAGGACGCCGTGACGACGACACCCGAAATTCTCGCCTTCCTCGATGGTCCCGATTTCCTGATCGTCACCAAAGCCAACGTGAAATCCACGGTCCATCGCCGCGCCTACATGGATTATGTCGGCGTCAAGCGCTTCGACGCACAGGGCAACGTAACGGGGGAACTCCGCATCGTCGGCCTGTTCACCTCGACTGCTTACACTTCCTCTGCCAGCGAAATTCCGTTGCTGCGGTCCAAGATCGAAAAGGTGAAGGAGCATTTCGGCTTCGACCCGATGAGCCACTCGGGCCGCATGCTCGACAACACCCTGGAATCCTATCCGCGTGACGATCTCTTTCAGATCGATACGCCGCTGCTCGCGACCTTTGCAGAGCAGATCAATGACCTCGCCGATCGCCCGCGCGTGCGGGTGCTGCCGCGCATCGACCATTTCGACCGTTTCGTCTCGGTCATCATCTTCGTACCGCGCGAGGAATATGACTCGATCGTGCGTGAACGCATCGGTGCCTATCTGAAAACCGCCTATGATGGCCGTGTTTCCGCCTATTATCCGGCCTTCCCGGAAGGCGGTGTGGCGCGCGTGCATTTCATCATCGGCCGCTCGGGCGGTAAGACGCCGCGCATCCATCAGGCCAAGCTCGAGGAGACGATCCGCCAGATCACCGCGCGCTGGGACAGCCGCTTCGAGATGCTCGCCGGCCCCAAGGCGCCGAAGCTCGGCGTCAGCAACGCCTTTCAGGAAGCCTTCACGCCGGATGAAGCGGTCGGCGATCTGCCCGACATCGCCGCATGCGCCGCAGGCGAGCCGATCCGCATCGAATTCTACTATCGCCAGGACGATGAACGCGGCCGCATTCTGTCGCTGAAGATCTTCCATAGCGGCGAGCAGCTGCCGCTGTCGCGCCGCGTGCCTCTACTCGAAAACCTCGGCTTCAACGTCCTGAGCGAACGGACCTTCGATATCGAAATTCCGGCCACCGACAGCGCCATCAACATCGTCGTGCTGCACGACATGGAACTCGAGGCTCGCAGCGGTGCGGACATTGACCTCGCACGTTTTGGCGCACCGCTCGAAGAGGCCTTCGTCGCAGCCTTCAGCGACACGATCGACAATGACAGCTTCAACCGGCTGATCCTGTCGGCCGGTCTCTCGGCCCGCGAGGTTAGTGTGCTGCGCGCCTATGCGCGCTATCTGCGCCAGGCCGGCATCGCCTATTCGCAGGATTATATCGCAACCACCCTCGACAAATATCCTGTTATCGCCGCTTCGATCTTCCGCCTGTTCCACGACACGCTCGATACGAAGCTGTCGGAAAAGGCGCGTATCAAGAAGCTCGCCGAACTGCATCGGGCAATCGAAGCCGAGCTTGCCGACGTGCCGAGCCTGGATGACGACCGTATCCTGCGCCGCTATGTCAATATCGTCGATGCAACGCTACGCACCAATTATTTCCAGCGCAATGCCGATGGGACACCGAAGGCGATGCTCGCCTTCAAGCTTGACCCGCACTTGGTGGATGGCCTGCCGGAACCGAAGCCCTTCCGCGAAATCTTCGTCTACGGCGTGGAAGTAGAAGGGGTGCACCTGCGCTTCGGCCGCGTCGCCCGTGGCGGCCTGCGCTGGTCGGACCGCGCCGAGGACTACCGCACCGAAGTTCTGGGTCTCGTGAAGGCGCAGCAGGTCAAGAACGCCGTGATCGTGCCCGTCGGCGCAAAAGGTGGTTTCTATCCCAAGAAACTCCCGGTCGGTGGCAGCCGCGATGAGATCTTCAATGCAGGCAGGGAAGCCTACAAGACCTATATCCGTACGCTGCTTTCCATCACTGACAACATTTCCGGCGCCGATATCCTCCCGCCTGACAATACCGTGCGTCTCGATGGCGATGACCCCTATTTCGTCGTCGCTGCCGACAAGGGTACGGCAACCTTTTCCGACACCGCCAATGCCCTTGCTCAGGAAGCGGGCTTCTGGCTGGACGACGCCTTCGCTTCGGGTGGTTCGGCCGGTTACGACCACAAGAAAATGGGCATCACCGCCCGTGGCGCCTGGGAAACGGTGAAACGCCACTTCCGCGAAATGGACATCGATATCCAGACGACACCCTTTACGGTTGCCGGCGTCGGCGACATGTCGGGTGACGTTTTCGGCAACGGCATGCTGCTCTCGCCGAAGATCAGGCTGATCGCCGCTTTCGATCATCGCGACATCGTCATCGACCCCGACCCGGATATGGAAAAGACGCTTCGTGAGCGCCAGCGCCTGTTCAACCTTCCGCGCTCGAGCTGGCAGGACTTCGACAAGTCCGTGCTCTCGAAAGGCGCCATGATCATCTCGCGCTCGGCAAAGTCGGTTACGCTGACACCGGAGGCTGTAGCGGCAATCGGCATCGACAAGGCGGTCGCCACGCCCTTCGAGATCATGACGGCGATCCTGAAGAGCCCAGTCGACCTGCTCTGGTTTGGCGGCATCGGCACTTACGTAAAGGCCGCGTCGGAAACCGATGCGGAAGTGGGTGACCGCGCCAACGATCCGATCCGCATTACGGCCGACGAAGTGCGCGCCAAGGTAATCGGCGAAGGCGCCAATCTGGGCGTCACGCAGAAGGGCCGCATTGCCTATGGCCTGAAGGGCGGACGCAGCAATTCCGATGCTATCGACAACTCCGCCGGCGTCAACACGTCGGACGTCGAGGTCAACATCAAGATCGCGCTGGCAAACGCCATGCATGAACAGCGCCTCAGCCGGGCAAAGCGCGACCAGCTTCTCGGCAGCATGACCGATGAAGTGGCCGGCCTCGTGCTGCGCAACAACTACCTGCAGTCCCTGGCGATCTCGCTGACATCCCGCAAGGGAACGGCAAACGGCCTGGAACTCGGCCGTTTCATGAGCGTGCTGGAAGCGGCCGGACAACTGAACCGCAAGGTCGAGACGCTTCCTGACGACGCCTCGTTGTCCGAACGTTACACGGCCGGACGGCCGCTGACGCGCCCCGAGATCGGCGTGCTGCTCTCCTATGCCAAGATCGTGCTCTTCGACGCGCTGATCGCCAGTGAATTGCCTGATGACCCTTATTTCGTCAGCACGCTCTTCAACTACTTCCCGGCCAAGATGCAGAAGTCGAACGCATCCGACATCGACACTCACCGGCTGAAGCGGGAAATCGTCGCGACTGTCCTCGCAAATGAGGCGATCAACCGCGGCGGGCCGGGCTTTGCCGTGAGCATGATTGATGCCACAGCGGCCTCTGCCTCTGAGGTCGTGCGCGCTGCGATCGTCGCCCGTGACGGCTTTGATCTCAACCGGCTATGGGCCGAAACCGATGCCTTGGACAACAAGGTTTCCGGCGAGGTCCAGAACCGGATTTACGAGGAAATCACCAATAGCTTCACCGTGCTGACGCGTCTGCTGCTGAAGACCGGCATGACCCGAGACGGTATGGCTGAAATCATTAGCCGGCTGCAGGCTGCTCTGAAAAAGCTCAAACCAGCCTTTGCGGAGCAGGCGGCGGCCGAAGTCTCAGCGCGCCAGCAGGAGTACCAACAGGCCGGCCTGCCGGAAAAACTGGCTGCAGAAATTGCAGCCCTGCCGACCCTCGCCCTCGTGCCGGAAATAATGCAGATCGCTGAACGGACCGGCGAGGCGCTACCGCGTGCAGCCGAAAACTACTTTGCCGTCACCCGGACCTTTCGCGTCGGCCGGCTGCTTGCTGCGGGCAACCGCATCATTACGTCGGACCACTATGAAAACCTCGCGCTTGCCCGCAGCATCGACCAGATCGCCAGCGCTCGTCGCGATATCGTGATCTCCGCACTTTCCGATCACGGCAAGGAAAAGCAGCCGGTGCAGGCCTGGCATGCGCAGGACAGGGTGCGCATCAACCGCATCGTCGAGGAACTTGCGAGCCTCAGTGATGGCGCCGATCCGAATCTTGCACGCATCACTGTTGCCGCAGGCATCCTGACCGATCTTGCGCGCGACCGGGCGAGATGAGACAGTCCGCCCCAAAAAGGAGCGGACGCTTGAATCGCATTGACTGGACAGGAACGCAGCCGCCGAAAGCCACGGAGAAGGGCATATGGGGCTGGATGCTCTTCGATTGGGCGGCCCAGCCTTTCTTCACCGTGGTGACTACCTTCATTTTCGGTCCCTACTTCGTCTCGCGGCTGACGACCGATCCGGTCGCCGCCCAGACGATGTGGAGCAATATGGCGACGATCTCCTCTGTTATCATCGCCATCCTGTCTCCGGTATTGGGCTCCATTGCCGACCAGTCCGGCGCACGCAAACCCTGGATCGCCTTCTTCGCCGTCATCAAGATCGTGAGCCTCTGCTGCCTCTGGTTTGCGGCGCCCGGTTCGCCGATCATCTATCCCGTCATCTTCATGATCCTCGCCTCGATTTCGGCGGAGTTTTCGATCGTCTTCAACGATTCCATGATGCCCCGCCTTGTCAGCAAGGATGAGGTGGGCAGGCTTTCCAACACCGCCTGGGGTCTCGGCTATCTCGGCGGCATGATTGTGCTGATCGCTGTCGTGGCACTGCTGGCCGGCAGCCTTGAAGGCGGCAAGACCATTCTGGGTCTCGATCCTCTCTTCGGTCTCGATCCTCACACCGGCGAAGACGCACGCATCACCGGGCCGATCTCAGCCGTCTGGTATCTGATCTTCATCCTGCCGATGTTTTTCTTCACGCCGGATGCCCGCAAAGGCCTGCCTTTCGGCTTCGCCGTGCGCTTCGGCCTCAAGGAATTGCGCAATACGCTCGGTGAGCTGAAGACACGCCGCAGTATCCGGACTTTCCTCATTGCCCGGATGATCTATCAGGATGGCGTCAACGGCCTGCTGATCCTCGGCGGCGCCTTCGCGGCGGGCATGTTCGGCTGGGCGACGATCGAGATCGGCATCTACGGCATCGTCCTCAACATCGTCGCGATCCTCGGCTGCCTGATAGCGGGTCGCATCGACAAGAGCATCGGCTCGAAGACGACCGTCATCATCAGCCTCACTATGCTGTTGCTGGCCACGATCGGCATCATCTCCACCGGCCCCGGCTACACCTTCTTCGGATTGATGCCGCTTTCAGTTACCGATAGTGGAGGGCTATTCGGCACGGCTGCGGAAAAGGCCTACATCCTCTACGGCCTGCTGATCGGCCTTGCCTTTGGACCGGTTCAGGCCTCGTCACGCTCCTATCTGGCCCGCAGCGTCAGCATCGAGGAAGCCGGCCGCTATTTCGGCATCTATGCTCTCTCCGGCCGCGCCACAAGCTTCATGGCGACGCTGCTGTTTTCGATCGTGACTTATTTGACCGGATCAGCGCATCTCGGCATGTCGACGCTGATCCTGTTCCTGGCCGGCGGCCTGGTGCTGCTGGTCCGGACACCTTATCCGGCGGACCGCGCCTAGGGGATTTCCCCGGCCGCGAGGCCGGGGTGTATCAGCTACTTCGCTTCAGTGGCGGAAATGGCGCATGCCGGTAAAGACCATCGCGACATTGTGTTCGTTTGCTGCATCGATGACTTCCTGGTCGCGCATCGAGCCGCCCGGCTGGATTACGGCGGTGGCGCCGGCGGCAATCATCGACAGCAGGCCATCAGCGAAAGGCAGGAAAGCCTCGGAGGCGACGGCCGAACCATGCGTCATCGGAACGGCGAGGCCGAGCGCCTTGGCCGCTTCCTCAGCTTTGAGCGCCGCGATGCGGGCGGAATCGACGCGGCTCATCTGACCGGCGCCGATACCTGCCGTCTGGCCGCCCTTGGCATAGACCACGGCATTCGACTTCACATGCTTGCCGACCTTGAAGGCGAACTTCATGTCTTCGAGCTCCTGGGCCGTCGGGGCACGCTTGGTGACGATTTTCAGTTCCAGATCCTCGACCATGCCGTTGTCGCGGCTCTGGACGAGCAGGCCGCCGGAAACGGTCTTGGCAGTGATGCCGGCCGCACGCGCATCCGGCAAGCCGCCGGCCGACAGCAGGCGCAGGTTCGGCTTGCGGGCGACGATCGCCTTGGCTTCCTCGGTGACGTCAGGGGCGATGATGACCTCGGTGAAGAGCTTGATGATTTCTTCAGCCGTCGCTGCATCGAGCGTCTGGTTCAGCGCGATGATGCCGCCGAAAGCGGAAACGGAATCGCAGGCAAGCGCACGCTTGTAGGCTTCCAGAAGCGTCGAACCGGTCGCGACACCACAGGGGTTGGCGTGCTTGATGATGGCACAGGCCGGCGACTTCTCCGGCAGGAACTCGGCAACGAGCTCATAGGCCGCATCGGTATCGTTGATGTTGTTATAAGAAAGCTGCTTGCCCTGCAGCAGGACGGCTGTCGAAACGCCCGGGCGCTTTTCGCCTGTCACGTAGAAGGCGGCCTTCTGGTGCGGGTTTTCACCGTAGCGCATCTCTTCCTTCAGGACGCCGCCAATGGTGCGGTGGCGCGGCGTATCGATGGAAAGCGCTTCAGCAAACCAGTTGGAGATGGCAGCGTCATAGGCAGCGGTGCGCGCATAGGCTTTGGCCGCCATGCGCTGACGGAAGGCATAAATCGTCTTGCCGGCATCGGCCGACAGTTGCTCGGTCAATTCGGCATAGTCTGCCGGGTCGGTAATGACGGTGACATAGGCATGGTTTTTCGCCGAAGCGCGGATCATTGCCGGGCCGCCGATATCGATATTCTCCACCGTCGTCGGATAGTCACCGCCAGCCGCACGCACCTCCTCGAAAGGATAGAGATTGACGACCAACAGGTCGATGCCGTCGATCCCATGGGTCTTCATGGCTTCCTGGTGTTCGGCATCGTCGCGGATCGCCAAGAGGCCTCCGTGCACCTTGGGATGCAGGGTTTTCACGCGGCCATCCATGATTTCCGGAAACTGCGTCACTTCGGAAACATCGGTCACGGCAAGACCTTCTGCCGCGATAGCCTTGTAGGTGCCGCCGGTCGACAGCAGGCGCACGCCACGCACTGAAAGCGCGCGGGCAAGTTCGATGATGCCGGCCTTGTCGAAGACAGAGAGCAGCGCGGTCTTGATCTCGACCTTGTCAGGGGCAGGGATTTTCTTGGAAATGACGGCCATGAACCTTCTCCGTTCGGGCTTCGCGGGAGACATCCGGGCAAGGGATGTTTGATGAGGCCGCGTTAGCACAGCTTGGAGCCGGCGCAAACAGTCACCAAGCAATTCCAGCAAAACTGTGTAGCGGTTTTGGGTATGGAATTGCGTGAAGACAAAGAGATAGACGATTTCCGTAATTCAAAGAAAAACAGAAATGCTCTATCCCTTGCGCGATAAAAACCAGCGAATTTCGGGTTTCTCCGCCAGATCGAAGTCGATCTCGATCTGGTCCGAGCTACTGATGCCGGCGCTATCGGCGAAGAAGATATCTTCCGCGATCAGCACTTCATTGCCAGGAGAGGAAAACAGCCAGCTTTCGCCATCCGGCGCCGTCAGCAGCACCGATTCCGTATCGTTCTGCCGCGGCACGATGGCGGGGTGGATGTGGAAGCGGGCAACCGCCCGCAGCGGACCTTCGCTGTGATACCGGTCATCAGCGACGAAGCGGTCCATGCCGGTCACGATGGAACCGGCGGCATTCAGTGTCAGCTCCCGCTCATGAACGACGCCGAAAACATCGAGATAGCCGTCATGGCTAGCCTTGATGCCTTCGCGGCCATCCTCGGTTTCCACGCGCGCGGCGATGACCGTTTCCACCGGCTCCGTCATCATATGGGCCAAAAAGGCCGAGGGAGAAAATCGGCTCGAGGACGTATCGTTCAGGACCACGGTGGAATGGGCGGCCGTGGTGCGGGCCATCTGGACATAGCGCTGGCCGGCAAATTTTGGCGATCCTGAATTGACGATGAAACGGTAGCGACCGGAGGACATTTCAAAGGAGAGACTGCCTGCGTGGGCTGTTCTGAAGCAGCCGGGCGAGGGCGGTCCGGTATCGGCGATGATCACTGTCTTGCCGGCCGCAAGCCGCTGGTAACGTGAATGCGGCAGCGCTTTGAAAGGCTGGCCCGCAGTCTCGTCATATCGCAGCACGGACATCAGTTCGTCCGCCAGCGTCGAGGTGGCGCCATTGAAAAGCGACAGATCGCCGTCCTGATGCCGGAAGAAGCGCAGGGCAGGATACATGCGGTCGATGCCCGAAATCAGCTTCTGCGGCAGATCGTGGCCGAGATTGACATAGGTCTGCCGGAGCGGCAGCAGGTCAAGCAACAGTTCCAGCCCGATACGCGGGTTGCGGGAGACATGACCTCCGTCAGGCAGAATCTGGCTATCGAATTCGCGGTCGAGTGCTTGAGCTGCCCGCCGCACTGTCGAGGCACGCACCGGCATGGCGACAGAGGCCGTCGCGAGCGCGATGCGGAGCCGGAAGCGGACTTCACCAGTCGAATAGGGCGCCATGCGGCGCAGATAACCGATATGAAAGGCGAGCGACTTCATGAAGCGGCGATAGAAACCACGATCGGCATTCTGCAGGACGACCGGAGAGTGCGCCAGCCAGGCAATGACGCGCTGCGAGACGACGTCGGTTTCCCAGGCGATGCCTTCGATGCGGCCCCCGTGGATCGAGAGCCAACTATCGACGATCACGCGGGCAACGGCCGAACCGCGCTCGCTCTTGTTGGCCCGCATATGCCGCAGCCAGCCGAAGCTATGGAGCCTGACCGCGAAAGCGCGCGACGGAAGCGTCAGCGTGAAGGGGGACTTCCCGCCGGTTTCCAACATACGCCCGGCAAGCGGAAACCGGCCATCCATGATTTCTTCGGCAACGTGTGAATCGACGCCTCTCAGATCCGTCGGCGCGACGATCAGACGTTCCGGCGCAGATATGGCATGGCGGAAGAAACGCAAGCGCAGAAGTGCGGCACGGCGCGTACCGCGCCGCCAAGCTTCCCGAACATACATGCTCGCAAGACGCCGACCGGACTGCATATCAATTGTCTATTGACCCTCGTGGTTAAGAATAGATGAATCAAAACCGATTTCACCAGCCACGATGTATTATTTTGTGATGAAATAAGAATATAATAGCATTCAGATGCGTCTGAGCACCGCCGCGTAGAAGCCGTCCAGGCCCGACGCAAAACCATCAGGCATATCCAGCATTGTAGGAAGCGTGCGGAACTCGCCCGCCGGTGTAATGGCCTGGCGCATATCAGGCCATTTTCCGGCATCGATGGGAACACGTTCAACGCCGTTCACATCTTCGAGAACGCGCGCCACGACCTCCTCGCCTTCCTGCGGATCAAGCGAGCAATTGGAGAAGACGAGCAATCCGCCGGGGTTCAGCAACGTTACCGCGTGGCGCAGGAGACGTTCCTGCAGCGCAGCCAGCTTGGTGATATCCTCGGCCCCTTTCGTCCAGAGCACATCGGGATGCCGGCGGGTCGTGCCCGTCGATGAGCAGGGCGCGTCGAGAAGGATCGCGTCGAAACGCTCGGACGGTTCAAATTTTGTAAGATCCACCGCGATCGTTTCGGCTTCGAGGCCAAGCCGTTCCAGATTGGAGCGCAAACGCTTCAATCGGTTTTCCGATTGGTCGATTGCCGTCACTCTGCCGCCGGCAAGGATGAGCTGGGCGGTCTTGCCGCCCGGCGCAGCGCAGAGATCGGCAACCCGTTTGCCGGTGAGATCCCCGAAGAGCTTTGCAGGGATGCAGGCAGCGGCATCCTGAACCCACCATTCGCCATCTTCAAAACCGGCGAGCGAAGGAATGCTGCCTTCGAAAGCGGCAAGTCGCACGCCGCCGGTCGGAAGAACGACGCCATTCAGCCGTTCCGCCCAGCCAGCAGCATCGGATTTCACGGTGAGATCGATGGCAGCGGGCTCGAGCTGTGATTCGGAAATGGCAAGCGCCGCTTCTCGCCCATAGGCCTTGGTGAGCCGCTCGATAAACCAGGATGGCATCGGCGGAATGTCTGCAATCTCCGCAAGGATTTGCTCCTTCTCGCGGCCGAGACGGCGCAGGATCGCATTGACGAGCTTGGCGAAACGGCGGTTACGCGGATCCTGATTGGCCTGTTCGACCGCAAGGTCGACGGCCGAATGATCGGGAACGTCGAGATAGAGAATCTGCGCAGCACCGACGGCAAGCACATGATGCAAAGCGCGCGCACCTTCTGGCAGCGGCGTTTCGAGCAGCGAAGCAATGGCCGCATCGATGCGCGGCAGATGCCTGAGTGTGGTGTTCAGAATGGCGCGCACCAGCGCACGATCGCTTTCAATGAGCGCCTTGTAAGCCGGATTTCCATGTTCGTGATCCAGCGCTCCATCGAGCGGCAATTTCTTGTCGACTACGGCGGCAAGGATCTTGGCGGCAGTGGCCCGCGCCGGCAGGCCGGGTTTTACCGGCGCCGACGCCGAGCGTTCTGCGGAAGGTTTATGTTTGTGAGCTGGCTTCTTCTTGCCGTCTGAATTCAAGACCACGGACCCTTCGGTGGTTGCGAGTCACCGCCGCCGGAACCCGTATTCGGAACCGACCGCGATTTGCGTGTCGGATTAGCAGCGCGAACCGGCGGCGTCGAGACGTCGAAGCCTCCCTGCGCCATTTCCTGCAGGGCGGCGATACGATTTTCAGTGTTCGGATGGGTCGAGAACAGGTTGTCCATGCGCTCGCCGGAAAGCGGATTGATGATGAACATGTGTGCGGTGGCCGGATTGCGCTCCGCATCATAGTTCGGCACATGTGCCGCCCCGCGGGCGATCTTCCCGAGCGCGGAAGCCAGCCACAGCGGGTTGCCGCAGATTTCAGCGCCGCGCCTGTCCGCCGAATATTCACGCGTCCGGCTGATCGCCATCTGCACCAGCATGGCGGCAAGCGGTGCAACGATCATCGCGACGAGTACGCCGACGAAGCCCAGGGGATTGTTGTTGTTTTCGCGATTGCCTCCAAAGAAGAAGGCGAAATTACCGAGCATCGAGATCGCACCGGCAAGCGTGGCGGTGATCGTCATGGTCAGCGTATCGCGGTTCTGGACGTGGGCGAGCTCATGCGCCATCACGCCCGCAACCTCTTGCGGGGAGAGGGCCGAGAGCAGGCCAGTCGAAGCGGCAACTGCGGCATTCTCCGGATTGCGGCCTGTCGCAAAGGCATTCGGCTGAGGGCTGTCATAGAGATAAACCTTCGGCATTGGCAGGCCGGCATTACGGGCGAGATCGCGCACGATACGGTAGAATTCCGGGGCGTTGCGCTCATCGACCTCCTGAGCCCGATAGGCCGACAACACCATCCGGTCGGCATTCCAGTAGGAGAAGAAATTCATGCCTGCAGCGATGAGAAAGGCGATCATCATGCCGCCTCGGCCACCGATCAAAAAGCCGACAAACATGAAAAGCGCCGTCATGAAGGCAAGCAACATGGCAGTACGCACGAGGTTCATCAGAGGTCTCCATCTCCTTGATTGCGGCGCGCTGCTTTAAATCCTGCCGCCGACGCACTATGATTTGGTTATTCGCCAGCCATTTTCAATATTTTCAGGCGGGAGTGCAGCATGCAGACGGCCGATAACGATAATGTGGAAACCCCGGCGCCTGAAGGTTCCGAACCGACGCGCAAGATGCTTTCTCCTGCTGCCCGACGGGCCCTGGCCGAGGCCGAAGAACGCCGCAAGAATGCTAAGCTTGCCGAACTGCCGCCGGAGATTGGTGGACGGGGAGGCGCGGAACCCTCGCGTTTCGGCGACTATGAAATCAATGGCCGCGCGATCGATTTCTAAGTAAATATTCCTATTGACTTTGCGACGTGCGCGGAATTTATTCCTTTCATGTGCAAGTTAATTCCGATTCTTCTACTGTTTCTTGGCGCCGTGCCGGCTTTCGCCGCGCGGGATGAGATCGAAGGGCCGGTTTCGGCCAGGATTATCCGGATCATCGATGGAGACACGCTGCTGGTCGCTGCAACGCCCTGGCCACAGCAGACGATGGAAGTCTACGTCCGCATCCGCGGCATCGACGCGCCCGAAATGCATTCTAAATGCCCTGAGATCAGAAAAGCTGGCATCGACGCGCGCCATGCTCTGGAAGAAATGACATCAGGCATCGCCGACATCAAATTGACCGAGATCAGCGGCGACAAATATTTCGGACGTATCCTCGCCAATGTCACATTGATGGACGGGCGCAACCCCGCACAGGACCTGCTGACGGAAGGGTTGGTCCGCGCCTATGATGGCGGTCGTAAACCGCAGCTTGCCTGCGCGGAAGAATAAGGCCGCTCCGTTTCGAAGCGGCCCTCTAACTCATGCCGTGGCCTTGTTCTGCCGGTTGGCGATCAGGTCTTCGACGACAGCCGGATCGGCGAGCGTCGATGTATCGCCAAGCGAGCCGAAATCATCCTCGGCGATCTTGCGCAGGATACGCCGCATGATCTTGCCCGAACGGGTCTTCGGCAGCCCCGGCGCGAACTGAATCTTGTCGGGCGCTGCGATCGGGCCGATTTCCGCGCGCACATGTTTGACGAGCTGCTGGCGCAGTTCATCCGTGCCCTCATTGCCGGCCATCAGCGTAACATAACAATAGATGCCCTGGCCCTTGATCGGGTGCGGATAGCCGACGACGGCGGCCTCCGAGACGAGATTATGCGAGACGAGGGCGGATTCGACTTCCGCCGTACCCAGGCGATGGCCGGAAACGTTCAGAACGTCATCGACGCGGCCGGTGATCCAATAATATCCGTCCTCGTCGCGGCGGCAGCCATCACCCGTGAAATACTTGCCCTTATAGGTGGAGAAGTAGGTCTGGATGAAACGCTCGTGGTCGCCGTAAACCGTACGCATCTGGCCCGGCCAGCTGTCGGTAATGCAGAGATTGCCGTCAGCCGCACCTTCGAGCACCTTGCCCTCGTTATCGACAAGCTGTGGCTTGACGCCGAAGAAGGGCTTCGTGGCCGAACCGGGCTTCAGATCGGTGGCGCCCGGCAGCGGCGTGATCATGTGGCCACCGGTTTCCGTTTGCCACCAGGTATCGATGACTGGGGATCGCTTGTCCCCAACGACATTATAATACCATTCCCAGGCTTCCGGATTGATCGGCTCGCCGACGGTGCCGAGCAGGCGAAGGCTCTCGCGCGAGGAGCGGGTGACGAAGTGGTCGCCGGCGCCCATGAGCGAGCGGATCGCCGTCGGTGCCGTGTAGAAGATATTGACCTTATGCTTGTCGATGATTTCCCAGAAGCGGCCTTGATCCGGGAAGTTCGGCACACCTTCGAACATCAGCGTGGTGGCACAGTTCGCGAGCGGTCCATAGACGATATAGGAGTGACCGGTCACCCAGCCGACATCGGCCGTGCACCAGTAGATATCGCCGGGATGGTAGTCGAAGACATATTCATGGGTCATTGCCGCATAGACGAGATAACCACCCGTCGTGTGCAGGACACCCTTCGGCTTACCCGTCGAGCCCGAGGTATAGAGGATGAAGAGCGGATCTTCGGCCTTCATCTTCACCGGCGGGCATTCGGCTTTCACCGTGGCGATTTCCTGATGGTGCCAGAGGTCGCGACCCGGCGCCCAACCCGTCTTGCCGCCGGTGCGGCGCACGACGAGGACCTTGCTGACCGTCACATGCTGGCGGGCTGCTATGTGGATGGCGGTATCCGTATTGTCTTTCAGCGGGACCGGCTTGCCACCGCGAATGCCTTCGTCGCAGGTGATGACGAAAGTAGACTCGCAGTCGACGATACGCCCTGCAAGCGCTTCCGGCGAGAAGCCGCCGAAGACGACGGAATGGACCGCGCCGATGCGGGCGCAGGCGAGCATCGCATAGGCCGCTTCCGGGATCATCGGCATATAGATCGTGACCCGATCACCCTTCTTGACGCCATGCTTCTTCAGCACGTTCGCCATGCGGCAGACGTGCTCGTAAAGCTCGTTATAGGTGATCTTCTTGTCGATATAGGGGTTGTCGCCCTCGAAGATGATGGCAGTTTGATTGCCGTTCGTCTTCAGGTGACGGTCGATACAGTTGTAGGAAACATTGGTCTGGCCGTCTTCGAACCATTTGATCGAGACCTTGCCGGTGAAGGATGTGTTCTTGACCTTGGTATAAGGCTTGAACCAGTCGATCCGCTTGCCGTGCTTGCCCCAGAACTTGTCGGGGTTTTCAATGCTTTCCTCGTACCATTGCTCGTACTTGGCCTGATCGATCAGCGCACGGGTCTTTACCGGTTTGGAAACCGGATAGATCTTCTCCGACATGGGAACTCCTCCTCACAAGGCTATGCGACGGCCGATCGTTTCGAAGCGGCCGGGACTCGAATTGCGCAATTCATATCAGGTAGTCTGATGACGGCAATTAGACAAAGGTCATTTCATTTCTGAAGAATTGCAATTCTGCGACAGTGCGGTTATATAGCGGCATATTTCCCGGACATTGTGGTGACAATCCACGGACCGCGACCGGCGCGGACGATAGAAGGACTATATCCATGGCTCAACAGCTGCTCATGCCGAAGGCGACTGCCATCTGGCTCGTCGACAATACAGCCCTGTCTTTCGACCAGATCGCTCAGTTCTGCAAACTGCATCCGCTCGAAGTCAAGGCGATTGCCGATGGCGAAGCCGCGCAGGGCATCAAGGGCCTCGACCCGATCGCCACCGGCCAGCTTTCCCGCGATGAGATTGCCCGCGCCGAAGGCAACCCGAATTACAAGCTGAAGCTTTCCGAACCGAAGGTCCGCGTGCCGGAATCCAAGCGCCGTGGCCCGCGCTATACGCCGGTTTCCAAGCGTCAGGACCGCCCGAACGCCATTCTCTGGCTGGTTCGCAACCATCCGGAACTGAAGGATGCCCAGATCTCGCGTCTCGTCGGCACCACCAAGTCGACGATCGAGCAGATCCGCGAGCGCACGCATTGGAATTCGGCAAACCTGGCCCCGATGGATCCCGTCACGCTCGGCCTCTGCAGCCAGATTGATCTCGACATGGAAGTGGAAAAGGCGTCCAAGGGCCGTCCGCTGCCGACAGCTGCCGAACTCGGAGCAACGCTGCAATCCGCTCAGGAAACCGAGCGTCTGACGCCGAGCTACGAGCGTGAGGAAGAAAAGGAAATCGACGCTGATGCCGTCTTCCGCAAGCTGAGCTCGCTGCGCTCGGCCCCCAAGGATGAGGATGAAGACGACCAGTTCTGAGATCGTCTGCTCCCGAAACGAATAAACCCCGCCACTGGCGGGGTTTTTTGTTGCCGTTCTCCCGCGCGCTATTAGCTGCGGAAGAGCGAGAGAATGTTCTGTGCCGAGGAATTGGCGATCGAGAGTGACTGGATAGCAAGCTGCTGTTGCGTCTGCAGGGCGGAGAGCTTGGACGACTCTTCTTCCATGTCGGCGTCAACGAGGCGACCGACACCGGAGTCGATCGAGTCACCCAGAGCGCTGACGAAGGTTTCCTGCAACTGAATTCGGGTCGAAATCGAGCCGAGCTGCGAGCCCGCATTCGTCATGGCCTGAAGCACGAGTTCGACGCCGGAAAGCGCTCCATCGAGCTGGCCTTGAGTGAAGGTGGTGATGTCGAGTGCGTAAATCGACGGCATGACGATGGTGACGTTACCATAGGTGCCGTTGAATGCGGTGCCGATAATGCCGCTGGTCGTCTGGATCGTTCCGTTGCTGTTCATGCCGAACAGCACGTTACCGAGCGTACCTGCATTGAGAACATAGTCCGTCATCTTGACCGAAACGGCATTGGAACCGTCACGGACGAAGGAGGAGACGACGCTCTTTGTGCCCGAAGCGCCGGCAACCCAGTTTTCACCGGAGAAGGAGGCCGACTGAGCAATGCTCACCAGCTGTTCCTGCAGCTGGTCGATTTCTTCCTGGATCTTGGTCTTGTCGACGCCCTTTTCTGTAGCGGCGACGATCTTGGACTTGATTTCGCTGACGACGTCGATGGCGTTGTCCATGGCGGTGTAGGCCGTATCGACCTTGGCAGCGCCGAGGCCGAGGGCGTCGGAAACGGCCGAGAGGGCCTTGTTGTCCGAACGCATGGTCGTCGCGATGGACCAATAGGCAGCGTTGTCAGCAGCTTTGTCGATGCGATAGCCCGAGGAGACTCGGCCCTGGGTATCCTTGAGGCTGTCATTTACGCCGCGCAAGGTCTGCAGCGCTGCCATAGCAGCGTTGTTGGTAAGGATGCTTGTCATGTTCCGTTTTCCGCAATCAAAGTGAAAGGGGTCATCCGGACGAGTCCGGTAACGGCGACGCTTCATGCAAAACCCGAGAGAGCCGGGTCATTGCCGTTAACGAATGGTTGCGCCCAACATAGTTAATAATTCCTCAATTAGCTTTGCGGAAAATTTAATTTAAGCTCTCGTTAGGGCTTGCGGCAGCGCTCGACGAACTTTGGAAAAGCCAAGAGGATCGACAAAAATTACGCAATAATTTAAGTAGCTTATGGGATTTTTGCGACCGTCGCGGGATAGTGCGTTAACCAGGGAAACCACCGGCTTAAACTTTTTTTCATATTAATGAATATTATCGCTTTCCAAACAACGGCCGCTGGATACCCCATCCCAATCATGAGTGATCCTCTGATTCGAAGAGCGTATTTCCGCTATTCGTTAACGTGCTCCGAAAATCGCCGAGCCGACGCGCACGTTGGTGGCACCGAACGCGATGGCAGTTTCGTAATCGCCGGACATGCCCATCGAAAGCTTTTTCACGCCACTTTTTTCGGCGAGCTTGGTGAGCAAGGCGAAATGCGGGCCGGGATTCTCTTCCGCCGGCGGAATACACATCAGCCCCTCGATGATAAGACCGAGCTCATCGCGACAGAAGTTTACGAAAGTCGCTGTATCCTCAGGTACTATGCCGGCCTTCTGTGGCTCCAGGCCGGTATTGACCTGCACATAGAGACGTAGCGCCTTGCCCTGCCGCTTCATTTCCTCGGCAATGGCACGCGCAATCTTCTCACGGTCAATGGTCTCGATGACGTCGAAGAGCGCAACCGCTTCGGCAGCCTTGTTGGACTGAAGCGGGCCGATGAGGTGCAGCTCGATGCCGGGCGTTTCCGCCTTCAGCTCCGGCCATTTTCCCTGGCTTTCCTGAACGCGGTTTTCTCCGAAGATGCGCTGGCCGGCTTCGATTGCCAGGCGAATGGTGTCTGCCTCGAAGGTCTTAGATACTGCCACGAGCTGCACTGTGTGCGCCTGACGACCCGCATCCCGCTCCGCAGCACCGACCTTAGACCGTACTTCGTTCAATCGCTCTTGAAGTTCCATCGCTTTGTCCCGACATCAGGCTAAATCCATCGGCATGCACTACTGGGCTGCCGTAGCCTTGCCAAGACTTCTCTCTGCAAAATCGCCTCAAAGCCAAGATCGAACGCATGAAGCGCCCGCAAAACTTGACGCTTGTGTGGTTTCATGGTGAAGGTCTCGACCAACCTCCCCTGATTTTCCGGAAATTCTGATACATGGCCACCGAACGTTACAATCCGCGCGATGCTGAGCCCCGCTGGCAGCAGAAATGGAACGAGGAAAAGGTCTTCGAGACCGACAACTCCGATCCGCGCGAGAAATATTACGTCCTAGAGATGTTCCCCTATCCGTCGGGCCGCATCCACATGGGCCATGTCCGCAACTACGCCATGGGCGACGTCGTGGCGCGCTACAAGCGCGCCCGTGGCTACAACGTCCTCCATCCGATGGGTTGGGACGCTTTTGGCATGCCGGCAGAAAATGCGGCTATGGAGCGCGGCGTCCACCCCGCATCCTGGACCTATCAGAACATCGGCTCGATGAAAGCGCAGCTGAAGGCGATGGGTTTGTCGCTGGATTGGTCGCGCGAATTCGCGACCTGCGATGTCGAATACTATCAGCAGCAGCAGCACCTTTTCCTGGACTTCCTGGAAAAGGGCCTCGTCTACCGCAAGCAGTCCAAGGTGAATTGGGATCCGGTCGACAACACCGTTCTCGCCAATGAACAGGTCATCGACGGCCGTGGCTGGCGTTCCGGCGCGCTGGTCGAACAGCGCGAGCTGACGCAGTGGTTCTTCAAGATCACCGATTTCAGCCAGGACCTGCTGGACGCGCTCGACACGCTCGACCAATGGCCGGAAAAAGTACGCCTGATGCAGAAGAACTGGATCGGTCGCTCCGAAGGTCTGACGATCCGCTGGGAAATCGTTCCGGAAACCGCCCCCGCAGGCGAAACCGAGGTTATCGTCTATACGACGCGCCCGGATACGCTGTTCGGCGCGTCCTTCTTGGCGATCGCTGCCGACCATCCGCTTGCCAAGGAAATAGCGGGCAAGAATCCCGATATCGAAGCCTTCTGTGAAGAATGCCGCCGCGCCGGTACCTCTCTTGCCGCCCTTGAGACGGCCGAAAAGAAGGGCATGGATACCGGTATCCGCGTCAAGCATCCGCTGGATGTTTCCTGGGAGCTGCCGGTCTATGTCGCCAACTTCGTTCTGATGGATTACGGCACGGGCGCCATCTTCGGTTGCCCCTCCGGCGACCAGCGGGATCTGGATTTCGCTCGCAAATATGGCCTGCCGGTCGTTCCGGTTGTCATGCCCAGGGATAGCGATGCCGCAAGTTTCACCGTCGGCGATACCGCCTATGACGGCGAGGGCGTGATGATCAACTCGCGCTTCCTCGATGGCAAGACGACGGACGAAGCCTTCCAGGCCGTTGCCGACAAGCTGTCTTCCTCCTTGCTTGGCAATGCGCCGCAAGGCGAACGCAGGGTCAATTTCCGCCTGCGCGACTGGGGCATTTCCCGGCAGCGTTACTGGGGTTGCCCCATCCCGGTCATCCATTGCGATGATTGCGGCGTCATACCGGTTCCGAAGAAGGACCTGCCGGTTAAGCTGCCGCAGGATGTGACTTTCGATCAGCCTGGCAACCCGCTGGACCGCCACCCGACCTGGCGGCACGTCGCCTGCCCGCAATGCGGCAAGGATGCGCGCCGCGAGACGGATACGATGGACACCTTCGTCGATTCGAGCTGGTATTTCACCCGCTTCACGGCACCTTGGGAGAAGCAGCCGACAGATCCGGCTGCGGCGAACCGCTGGCTGCCCGTCGACCAATATATCGGCGGTATCGAACACGCGATCCTGCACCTGCTCTATTCGCGCTTCTTCACCCGCGCGATGCGCGAGACCGGACATGTAGACGTCAAGGAGCCGTTCAAGGGCCTCTTCACGCAGGGCATGGTGGTCCACGAAACCTACAGCCGCGGTGCCGGCATGCACCGCGAATGGATTTCGCCTGCCGACATTCGCATCGAGGAGATCGACGGGAAGCGCTGCGCCTATCTGCTCGAAGGCGGCGAGGAAATCGCAATCGGCTCGATCGAAAAGATGTCGAAGTCGAAGAAGAACGTTGTAGACCCCGACGATATCATCGCCTCATACGGCGCCGATACCGCGCGTTTCTTCGTTCTGTCGGACTCTCCGCCCGATCGTGACGTCATCTGGTCCGAAGCCGGCGTGGAGGGCGCTCATCGCTTCACGCAGCGCCTCTGGCGCCTGGTGTCGGAAGCGGCGGAGGCGCTGTCCACCGTCGAACCCAAGCCGGCACAGGAAGGCGAAGCGCTGGCAATCTCGCAACTCGCCCACAAGACGCTGAAGGCGGTGCAGAACGACTACGACAGGCTCTGGTTTAATAAAGCGGTCGCTCGCATCTACGAACTGGTCAACGCGCTGGCAGGCCCGCTGACGAAGGTTGCAGCCGGGGAGGGCGACGCAGGCTATCGGGCTGCCATCCGAAACGCGGCCGAGATCCTGATCCAGCTCGTTGCGCCCATGACGCCACATCTGGCCGAAGAATGCTGGTTGACCCTTGGCAACAAGGATCTTATCGCCCACGCGGCCTGGCCGGACTACGACGAATCGCTCGTCGTGGAGAACGACGTGATCCTGCCCGTCCAGATCAACGGCAAGAAGCGCGCCGAATTGACAATTTCTCGCGACGCAGATCAAAATGCCGTCACCGAAGCCGTGCTGGAATTGGACGCGGTGAAGAATGTCCTGAACGGTCAGGCACCGAAGAAGATCATCGTGGTTCCACAGAGGATTGTAAACATTGTCGTCTGATTTCGCCCGCAAGCTTGCGCGCCGCGCCGGCATCGTCACGATCCTTGTGTCCACGGCGTTCGTTTCCGCCTGCCAGGTTCGGCCACTCTATTCCGAAAACACCGGGGTTAACGAGAAGCTCGGCTCCGTTGGCTTTTCCGAAGCAGGTACGCGCGTCGGACAGGAAGTTCGCAACCATCTGATCTTCCTGGCTTCACGCGGTGCTGGTGAACCGGACAAGCCCGATTACATGGTTGATATGCAGGTTTCGTCCTACGTTGCCGATACTTTGCTTGTTCAGTCCTCGGATACGTCTCGCGCAGGCCGTGCGACTGTTTCGGTCAGCTACACTTTGCGCACCACCAAAGACGATCAGGTGATCAAGGCTGGCAGACGCGAAGCGACGGCCCTGGTAGACTTTCCAAGTCAGGAATTTGCAAAGCAGCGCGCCATCCGCGATGCCGAAAATCGCGCCGCCAATCAGGCGGCCGAATTCGTGGGAGCGGACCTCGCTGCTGCGCTCAGCCGCTAGGGGAGCGGTGGCGTGGCGGAAATCAAATCCCATGAGTTCGAAGGGTTTCTGCAGAGATCCTCACGCCAGTATCGCATTTATCTGATCTATGGCCCAGACCGCGGGCTTGTTTCTGAGCGCGCGGGCATGATTGCTGGAAAAACGGGAATCGATCAGAATGATCCCTTTTCCGTTACCAAGCTCGATGTCGGCGATCTCCAGAAAGAGCCCGGACGGCTGGTCGATGAAGCCCAGTCCATGGGTCTTTTCGGCGGTGAAAAGCTGATATGGGTGAGGGGTGCTGCAAACGAGAAATACCTCGTCGACGCTATCTCATTTCTATCAGGTGCTTCGCTCGAGGCCGCCAGCATCATCGTTGAAGCAGGTGACCTGAAGAAGGGATCGGCCTTGCGCAAGGCGGTCGAAGCTGCCCGCATCGCCGTCGCCATCCCCTGCTACGCTGACGACGGCCGCGCGTTGAACGCGCTGATAGACAGTGAGCTCGCCCCTGAAGGACTGGGCATTACGGCGGCTGCCAGGCAGGCCCTCGTCATGCTGATTGGCGGCGACAGAATCGCGTCCAGAAATGAGATTCGCAAACTGGCTCTCTATTGCCGCGGCATGGGAACGATTGAAGATCATCACGTTACCGAAATAATCGGTGACGCCAGCGCCATTTCGGTCGATGATGCAGTCGACGCGATATTGAGCGGCAATAGCAATAACTTCCTACACGCGATGCAGAAGATCACCAGTTCCAAAACCTCGGTTTTTCTGGTTCTTCAAGCTTGCCTTCGACAATTCCAGCTTCTCGACACAATGCGCGCGGAGATGGATGAGAAAAGATTGCCGGCAGCGCAAATCATGCAGGCCTTGGGCAGGCATCTTCATTTCCGTCGCAAGCCGATCATAGAACAGGCGCTAAAAACCTGGAGCGCAGACGCCATTTCTCGTGAAACAAAACGTCTGCAGGCAGCCGTACTGCAAACGAGACAACGCCAAATGCTGGAGGATAGCATCGCCCTGCAGACGCTGCTCTCCACGACGCTGCAATCTGGAAGGCGCCCCCAGGCCTGATCAGCGCCGTTCAAGAAGCCGGCAGACTTCCTCGAGCTGCTCCAGGGACTTATAAGAAATCCGGATCTGCCCGCCGCTGGCTTTGTGATTGATGGAGACATCAAGCCCAAGCGTATCCGATAGCGTACGCTCTAAAGCCAACGTATCGGAATCCTTCTGGTTCTTCTGAACGGATACCTGCGGCTCCGACTGGGCTTTGATGTCGTTCTGCGCAAGCTTCTCAGCATCGCGTACTGACATGCCCTTGGAGACTATTGTACGCGCCAATGCGGAGGGATCCGACGTCGAAACCAGTGCACGGGCATGACCCGCCGAAAGGCTGCCAGCGGCCAGCATATCACGGACAGGTTCCGGCAGTTTCAGCAGGCGCAGGGAATTAGCGACATGGCTTCGGCTCTTGCCGATGATTTCGCCAAGATCGTTTTGGGTATATCCATACTCGGCTATCAGCTGCTCATAGCCGAGCGCCTCTTCAAGTGCGTTGAGATCGGAACGCTGGACATTCTCAACAATCGCGATTTCCAGCGCCGTCTTATCATCCACGTCCCTGATAATGACAGGGATTTCGATCAAACCTGCAAGCTGGGCGGCACGCCAACGTCTTTCGCCGGCAATGATTTCGTAACGATCCCGGGCGAGTGTCCTAACGACGATCGGCTGCACGATTCCGTGCTGGCGGATCGAACTCGCGAGGTCGTGAAGTTCGGAATCATCAAAGAAACGGCGAGGGTTGCGAGGGTTGCGAGTGACGAACTCGATCGGGATCATCCGGTCGGCGCTCACCGACGGCCGATCTGTTTCAGCAGCGACTGGCTGATCCATTTCACCTATAAGGGCTGCGAGACCCCGGCCCAGCCGTCTTTTTGATGTATCGTCATTCATGTCTAAACTCGCCTACTGTGTCATACACTCTTTCAAGCTGCCAGTCTTTGCCGCTCCCGCTGGATAACTTCGGATGCAAGCTGCAGATAGGCTTGGCTACCGGCGCATTTAAGATCGTAGAGAATTGCCGGTTTACCATATGAGGGTGCTTCGGAGACACGGACATTCCGCGGGATGAGCGTGTGATACACCTTCTCACCAAGGTGGGTCCGAACATCGTTGACGACCTGCTGCGCCAGATTGTTGCGAGCGTCGAACATCGTCAACACAATGCCCTGGATATCCAACTGCGGATTGACTGTTCGACGGACCTGATTAACGGTCTCCAGAAGCTGGCTCAAGCCTTCAAGCGCGAAGAACTCGCACTGCAACGGCACCAGCACAGAATGAGCTGCCGCCATGGCGTTCATCGTCAAGAGATTGAACGAGGGTGGGCAGTCGAGAAGAATATAAGAAAAGGCCAGAGCTTCAGAGGAAGACAATGCCTTCCTGAGCTTGAAGACGCGATCGCTGTCCTGGGAGATTTCCATCTCGACACCGAGCAGATCCATCGTCGACGGAATGATGAAAAGATTAGGAACAGCCGTTTCAAGCGCGGTCTGAGCGACACCAGCTTCCCCCACCATCAAATCATAAGAGGAAAGCTTACGATTGCGGCGGTCGATTCCCAAACCAGTGCTTGCATTGCCTTGTGGGTCCAAATCGATAATTAGAACCCGCTCGCCGATGGCAGCGAGAGCGGTGGCCAAATTGATCGCGGTGGTCGTTTTCCCCACGCCACCTTTTTGATTTGCTATGGTGATAATCCGATTACGTTCGCCAGCCATTGCCGCATTATCCAATTTGTTAAAACAAGCGCTGGAGCTTCGATATTTCGAGAATTACAGAATCTTGCTCAACAGCGCTATTATGTTCTAGCAGATCGAAGACCCAGCGACCACGCGCTTTCTGGGTTTCCCTCTGGTAATCCCGCCCTTTGTGAAAAAAAGCGCGGGTATTTTCCTTACCGACCATCCAGGGCGCAGCATATTCGATCAGCTTATCGAGATCAGCCAGTGCACGGGCGGAAATGGCATCGCAAGCGGGTATTGCCGCCGCTGCATCCTCGATTCTGATCGCATGCACCTCGCCTCGTGCGCCGGTTTCTCGCAGAGCGGTTCGCAGAAATGCTGCCTTCTTATTATTGCTTTCCACCATATGGACCCAGCCACCCTGCTGCTCAGCCAGAAAGATCGCCGTAATTATGCCGGGAAAGCCACCGCCGCTTCCAAGATCGACCCAGTTTTGAGGGTGAGGGGAGATTTGGAATATCTGAGCACTATCTGAGATATGCCGGCTCCACATATCCCCCATGGTCGATGGAGCCACAAGGTTGATCGCCTTGGCCCATTTCGTGAAGAGATCAGCGAAATGCTGTAGCCGTTCCTGTGTTTCACGTGAAACACGCAATCCGTTTAATTCCATTCCAGCCGACTCTCAAACCGTGCAGTCACTACGCAACATGCTTACCGCCATCCGGGCGACGACGAATATGCACCAACAAGAGGGAAATTGCCGCTGGCGTCATGCCATCCACTTTCATAGCCTGCGCGATATTCGAAGGCTTTTGGGCGCCAAGCTTGTTTTTCAGCTCGTTTGAAAGTCCCGATAGTGTGCTGTAATCAAAGCCATCGGGGATCAATCGACTCTCGTCTCGACGTTGTATCTCGATAGCAGCTGCCTGGCGATCCATATAAACCGAGTAGCTCGCCTCAATCTCTAGTGCTTCCGCCACCCTTTTGGAGAAAGAGCCTAGGTCGTTCCACACTCTGACCAGGTCCCCCAGGCCATACTCGGGGTAGGAAAGAAGTTCATAGGCGCTACGGCGCTGACCATCCAGGTTTAGATTAAGACCAGCTTTGCGGGCTTCGGTAGGCGTCACCGCCAACGACTGAAGCAGCGACCGGCCGCTATCGAGCATCTCCCGATAGTCGGTAAACCGCTTGTTTCGTTCAGCGGAAATACATCCAAGCTCAAGTGCAACCGGCGTAAGCCGTGCATCGGCGTTGTCTGCGCGAAGAGTCAACCGATATTCCGCGCGTGAAGTGAACATTCGATACGGTTCCGTAACACCGCGCGATGTCAGATCATCAATCATCACACCGATATAGGAGTTGGTGCGACTGAAGACAAAGGGCGCTGAGTTGCTGCTCGAAAGTGCCGCGTTAAGGCCAGCGGCGAGCCCTTGCGCACCAGCTTCCTCGTAGCCCGTTGTCCCATTAATCTGGCCGGCCAGAAAAAGACCCGGAAGCTTCTTGACCTCCAATGTGGCCGACAGCTCCCGCGGATCAACGTGGTCATATTCAATGGCGTAGCCGGGGTGCAGGATCTCTACGCGTTCGAGGCCGGGAATTGTATGGATGAACGCCGCCTGCACGTCGGCGGGAAGCGAGGTAGAAATCCCGTTCGGGTAAACGGTATCGTCATCCAGCCCCTCTGGCTCCAGGAATATCTGATGACCGTCTCTCTCCCCAAACTTAACAAGCTTGTCCTCAATCGAAGGGCAATAACGAGGGCCAACACCTTCGATCTGCCCTGAATACATCGCCGATTTTTGCAGATTCTCGACGATGATACGATGCGTTGCCTCGGTCGTCCGCGTCACGCCGCACTCGACCTGCGGATTCACAATGCGATCCGTCATGAAAGAAAAGGGAACCAGTTCCTCATCCGCCGCCTGGCGCCCGACCGAATCCCAATCGATCGTCTTTCCACTTAGCCGCGCAGGAGTTCCGGTCTTCAGTCGACCCAACTTCAGGCCCAATCGACCAAGTGTCGCTGAAAGTCCAGTCGAAGGAGGCTCTCCGGTGCGGCCTGCGGGAGTCTTTTCACTTCCGATATGGATCAGGCCCCGCAGAAACGTTCCTGTGGTAATGACAACCGAAGGGCTCGAGAAGAGCCTCCCATCCTGCATTATTACGCCAGCGACTCGATTTTCCTTCACATCGAGATCGAACGCATCGCCCTCGACAACTTCAAGGTTCGCGATGGATTCAATCGCCTCCAGCATCGCCAGCCGGTAGAGCTTTCGATCCGCCTGCGTGCGTGGACCGCGAACCGCTGCACCCTTTTTCTTATTCAGCATCCGGAATTGAATGCCGGCAGCATCAGCGATTCGGCCCATAAGGCCATCCATGGCGTCGATCTCACGAACCAGATGTCCCTTACCCAGACCGCCAATGGCCGGGTTGCAGGACATGACACCTATCGTATCGCGTCGATGCGTGATCAAAGCGGTTTTTGCACCCATCCGCGCCGCAGCCGCAGCTGCTTCGGATCCAGCGTGACCACCGCCGATTACTATCACATCAAAATTATTGGCGCTCATGCGCAACTCCACAAAAGGTTTCACGTGAAACTATTCGCGACCTCGACGAATATTGTTCCACGTGAATCATTTTCCGACACAGAATTCCGAGAAGATCACGCCAAGAAGATCTTCCACGTCAACCCGTCCGGTAATACGCCCCAGATGATCGCCTGCAAGTCTTAAAGACTCCGCTCTGATCTCCAAGCTCTGGCCCGTCTGATCAATCGCCATCGACAAAGCACTCAAACATTCAAAGAGCGAATTTCTGTGTCGCTGCCTGGTAGGTACAGACAAAGACAATCCTCCGACCTTCTGCTCGATGAAGGAAGAAACAAAGCTCCGAAGCTCGAGTAGGCCTTCACCCGTCACTGTCGAAATTTGAAGGTCATATAAGGCAGCGGAAGGATATAGGTCTCGCTTGGTGCCGACAATAACATGCGACGATGCTCGCTCCAAGTCGGAAGGATCTATCGGCGATGGAGATCCCATATCCGCCAAAAAGACGACGAGATCGGCATTGCCCAACGCAACATGTGCTCTCCTGACGCCTTCCTGCTCGACGATATCGGCTGTCTCTCGTAACCCCGCGGTGTCGTAGAGCCTCACCAGATAGCCGTTCAGATTGATATCAACATGGAGCACATCGCGTGTCGTACCGGCGATATCAGTGACGATTGCCACGTCCCGTTGAGCAAACCAGTTCATCAAGCTGGACTTGCCTGCATTGGGCGCGCCCGCAATGACAATTTTAAAACCGTCGCGGACAATCTCTCCTACTGCGGCATGGGAAACATGATTCTCTATCTGCCCGCGCAGCTCCATTAACGACGCCCAGACCTGGTCGGAAACAGATCCGGGGATGTCATCCTCGTCCGGAAAATCAAGTTCCGCTTCGATCAGAGCGCGAGATCGCGTAATTCGTTCCGCCCACGAATCGTATAGGCGCGACAAACCACCTAAGCTCTGCTCGAGCGCCAAACGACGCTGCATTTCGGTCTCGGCCGCGATTAGGTCCGCTAAACCTTCGACTTCAACAAGATCAAGCTTGCCGTTTTCGAATGCGCGACGACTGAACTCGCCTTCCATTGCTAGCCGGGTCCCGGGAAATGTTGCCAATTCGCCCAAGAGAGCCGATATGACCGCTCTTGAACCATGTATCTGGAATTCCACAGAGTCTTCACCGGTGAAAGACGCTGGACCAGGAAAGAAAAGGACCAGTCCGGCGTCGATCGGCAAACCGTTCCGAGTCCGAATCGTTCGATAAGCAGCATTTCGCGGTGACGGGATCTCCCCGATCAGTCTCTGAAGGATTTCCTGGCTCTGTGCTCCACTGACACGAACGATAGATACGCCTGACGGAGGAGCACCGCTGGAGAGAGCGAATATGGTGTCGTTCCACATTTCCATATTGTGTTCGGCCTATCGGTTCGTTTCCGAATCAATTCAAAACAGAAAAGGCTGGCGGTCGCACGAACGACTCACCAGCCTCGATCCGAAGAATCCGGCTAATAATCAGGTATTCATCGACTCGAAGAAGTCACCATTATTCTTCGTCTGCTTCAGCTTGTCGATAAGGAATTCGATTGCATCGGTCGTGCCCATCGGGGCAAGGATACGACGGAGAACGAAGATCTTCTGCAGATCCTGACGGGGAACCAGCAGGTCTTCCTTGCGTGTGCCGGACTTGAGAATATCCATTGCCGGGAAGATACGCTTGTCCGCGACCTTACGATCAAGAACGATTTCCGAGTTGCCGGTACCCTTGAACTCTTCGAAGATGACTTCGTCCATACGGCTGCCGGTGTCGATCAGAGCCGTCGCAATGATGGTCAGTGAACCACCTTCTTCGATGTTACGTGCCGCACCGAAAAAGCGCTTCGGGCGCTGCAGCGCGTTTGCGTCAACACCACCGGTCAGAACCTTGCCAGAAGAAGGTACGACCGTATTGTAGGCTCGGCCAAGGCGGGTGATCGAGTCGAGCAGGATGACAACATCGCGGCCATGTTCCACGAGGCGCTTAGCCTTTTCGATCACCATCTCGGCGACCTGAACGTGGCGGACGGCCGGCTCGTCGAATGTGGAAGAAATGACTTCGCCGCGAACCGACCGCTGCATGTCCGTGACTTCTTCCGGGCGTTCATCGATCAACAGAACGATCAGATAGCATTCCGGATGGTTCGCGGTAATTGAGTGAGCGATGTTCTGCAAGAGAACTGTTTTACCCGTACGGGGCGGAGCAACGATCAGGCCGCGCTGGCCCTTGCCGAGAGGCGCCACGAGATCGATCACGCGAGGCGAAAGATCCTTGGTGGTCGGGACATCCAGTTCCATTTTGAAGCGCTCGTTCGGATAGAGCGGCGTCAGATTGTCGAAGTGAACCTTGTGACGGATCTTTTCCGGATCGTCGAAGTTGATTGTGTTGACCTTCAGGAGCGCAAAATAACGTTCGCCCTCTTTCGGACCGCGGATCGGACCCTCGACAGTATCGCCGGTCTTCAGCGAGAAGCGGCGGATCTGGGACGGGGAGATGTAGATATCGTCAGGACCGGGAAGATAGTTAGCATTTGCGGAGCGCAGGAACCCGAAACCATCCTGCAGGACTTCAACGACGCCTTCGCCGATGATTTCGATGTCCTGGCTGGCAAGAACCTTGAGGATTGCGAACATGAGCTCCTGCTTGCGCATCGTGCTCGCATTCTCGACCTCGAGCGATTCGGCGAAAGCCAGAAGATCCGTCGGGGATTTACTCTTAAGTTCCTGAAGCTTCATTTCAGCCATGAAGTGACCAATACTCGTTATTTTATAAGGGGAAAGGCGATGTTGGGTCGTTTTCGGTACTGCGAAAGGGCTCGCAGGCGACTGAACTCTACACACATGCCACGAAGATGAGGTGGCCGGAAAATAGCGAGTCAGAACCCCGCCCGCAAGGGGGCTGCTTAAAATGACTGAAATTTAACTTCAGCAACTCCTGGGCTTCAAAAAGGCTTCACCACCACCAGGATGACGATGAGGATCATCAGGGCTGTTGGCGCTTCATTCATGAAGCGCCAGTAACGCGCCGAACGACGGTTTTCATCGCGCTCGAAGGCCCGCACAGCCCTGCTGAAAAAGACATGGACGACCGTCAGGAGAACAACCAGTCCGATCTTTGCATGCAGCCACCCGCCCTGGAAATCATAAACCGACCAGGCAAGATAAAGGCCAAAGATCCAGCTCAGCATCATCGCCGGGTTCATGATGATCTTGAGCAACCGGCGTTCCATCACCTTGAAGGTCTCGGATTGAATCGAACCGGGTTCCGCATCCGTGTGGTAGATGAAAAGGCGGGGCATGTAGAAAAGCCCGGCCATCCACGAGATCACGGCGATGATATGCAGCGCCTTGATCCAGAGATAGAGATTGTCGGGGTTCCAGCCGAAGAGGCCGACTGCAAGAAGAGCGAAAAAGGCGAGCGCAAAATGGGCACGCCGGCGGGCATAGGCACCCGGTTTTTGATCCGTCTGCTTTTCCATCACGCAACCCCAGCGCCACGCACGCGCTCGACAAGCAGGCGCACATTCTCCGGGTCCGCCTGTGGCGTAATGCCATGACCGAGATTGAAGATCAGCGGCCCGTTTCCAAGCGCCTGAAGAATATCATCGATACCATCCTCAAGCGAACGGCCGCCCGCCACGACACGCATCGGATCGAGATTGCCTTGAACCGGTCCGTCCTTCTGCAACTCAGCCGCAAAGGCAAGCGGTACCGACCAATCGAGCCCGATCGCATCTGCGCCCGTCTTCTGCCGATAGGTCTTCAGCTGGTAGCCGGCACCTTTGGCAAAGGCGATGATCCGCGCCTGCGGCCGCTGAGCCTTGATCGAAGCAATCATGCGGGCAACCGGACGGATAGCAAAGGCTTCGAATTCCCTCTCGCCGAGAACGCCGGCCCAGGAATCGAAGATCTGGACTGCATCGGCGCCGGCATCGATCTGCGCCACGAGATAGTCGGCGGAGACATCGGCAAGCAGCATCAATAAATGCTCGAACGCGCGCGGATGCTTGTAGGCGAACAGACGGGCAGGCGCCTGGTCCGGGGTGCCGTGACCGGCAATCATATAGGTCGCAACCGTCCAGGGAGCGCCACAGAAGCCGAGGAGCGTCGTCTCTGGAGGAAGCTCGTCCCTCAGACGCTTCACCGTCTCCAGGACTGGCTGCAGATAATCGACGACATATTCTCCATCCAGTCCGGCGATGCCTGTCTCATCGATCGGATCCATTTCCGGACCATGCCCTTCGGTAAAGCGCACATTGCGCTTCATCGCATCAGGGATGACCAGGATATCGGAAAACAAGATGGCTGCGTCAAAGCCATAGCGCCGTATCGGCTGAAGTGTGACCTCCACCGCATAGTCGGGCGAATAACAGAGATCGAGGAAACTTCCTGCCTTGGCGCGTGTTTGCCTGTATTCCGGCAGATAACGACCTGCCTGCCTCATCAACCAGAGGGGAGGGGGCGTGAGGGTCTCACCATCGAGAACCCGCATAATTTTCCGGCGCGTTTCGCTCAAGCGCTTCTTCCCTATAAAAAATCAAAGATATTTTAAAAGGTTTCTATTTCTTAGAGTCGGTGTCTATCAAGGATTAAAATCCATCCACCGCCGACGCCAATTGTCACGCAGCCCGGAACAACTCGAATAAAAAATCGCCTATCGTTTCAAAAACTATGGAAAATTCGAATCCTGAAAAGATTCCAGAGGCTTCGCGACACCGGTTTGAAACCCTCTCTGTGGATAGACTGTGGATGAATGTAGGACATATCGATATCGTCCCCGTCATCCACAAGCATCGAAGATATGACATCGCAAAAACCGGAATGTGGATAAGGAGGCAGGTTTTCCCTTGCCTCGGTCCACCCCGGCCCATTAGCTCTTCGCCATCCAGTCTTTTCAACAGGCGACGGAAAATAGCGTGGAGAACAGAACGAACTTCTTCCATCTGCATCTGATTTCTGACTCGACGGGAGAGACTCTCATCTCTGCCGGCCGCGCTGCATCGGCGCAGTTCAAGTCCAGCCAGCCAATCGAACATGTCTACCCGCTGATCCGGAATCGCAAACAGCTTCTGCCGGTCCTACAGGCAATCGACAGTGAACCCGGCATCGTGCTTTACACGATCGTCGATCGCGAACTCGCGACCCTCATAGATGAGCGTTGCGCAGAGATGGGCGTAGCATCGGTCAATGTCCTGGAGCCGGTCATCGGTGCGTTCCAGATCTATCTTGGTGCGCCATCAAGGCGCCGCGTCGGCGCCCAGCACGTCATGAACGCCGGATATTTCGCCCGGATCGAAGCCCTGAATTTCACCATGGATCATGACGACGGTCAGATGCATGAGGATTATAATGAAGCTGACGTCGTCATCGTCGGCATCAGTCGTACATCGAAGACGCCGACCAGCATCTATCTCGCAAACCGCGGCATCAAGACTGCGAACATACCCATCGTCTATGGCGTGCCTTTGCCGGAGGGCTTGCTGACTGCAACCAAACCTCTTGTCGTCTGCCTCATCGCTACCACCGACCGGATTTCTCAAGTTCGCGAAAATCGCCTGCTCGGAACGACTCCCGGTTTCGACCGCGAACACTACACTGATCGTGCCGCAATCTCCGAGGAGCTGAAATATGCACGATCTCTCTGCGCCCGGCATAATTGGCCGATGATCGATGTGACGCGACGCTCGATCGAGGAAACGGCAGCGGCCATCGTTGCCCTGCGGCCGAAGCTACGTTAAGCGCTGAATAACCGAATCGCTGCCGAGGATTTGATGACACCGAAGCTCGTTCTTGCATCGTCGAGCCCGTTCCGGCGGATGCTGATGGAAAATGCGGGCCTTGCGTTTGAAGCGCATGCCGCCCAAATCGACGAACGGTCAATCGAGGCGCCGCTGGAAAAATCGGGTGCAACGCCGGATGAGGTGGCGCTCGTTCTCGCGCAAGCAAAGGCGAACGACGTCAGCCGGCGTTTCAGCGGCGCGCTGGTCATTGGTTCGGACCAGACAATGTCACTCGGTTCCCGGGTTTTTCACAAGCCGAAGGATATGGATGATGCTGCCAATCATCTGCGTGTACTCGCGGGTAAGACGCATCGCTTGAATAGCGCAATCGCAATCGTCCGTGGCGGAGAAGTCTTGTGGCGGTACGTTGCGCACGCCGAACTGACGATGCGCCCATTGGCCGATGATTTCATCGCGCGTCATCTGGAACGCGTCGGCACAAAAGCACTGGCGAGTGTCGGCGCCTATCAGCTCGAGGGGGAGGGGATCCAGCTGTTCGAGAAGATCGACGGCGATTATTTCACGATCCTTGGCCTGCCGATGTTACCCCTTCTTGCGAAACTCCGGAAACTGGAAGCGATCAATGGATGATTCACGTGAAACACATGGGCCGAAAGCGTTTGTCACGGGCTTTCCCGTCAAGCACTCGCGCTCGCCATTGATCCACGGACATTGGCTGAAAACGCTCAATTTGCCCGGCAGCTACCGAGCCCATGAAGTTGCCCCGGAAGCCTTTGCGGATTTCATCACTTCATTGCGGGATGGCAGCGCCGGTTTTGTCGGCGGCAACGTCACGATCCCTCACAAGGAACTGGCGACCAAACTTGCCGATCAGCCGGACGAGCTCTCGGAAGAGCTTGGCGCGTCGAACACGCTGTGGCTGGAGGATGGAAGACTTCTTGCCACCAACACCGATGGCCGCGGTTTCACCGCCAATCTCGACGACCGCCACCCCGGCTGGGACCGTCATGACAAGGTCGTCATCTTCGGCGCGGGGGGCGCGAGCCGTGCTGTCATCCAGGCTGTTCGCGAGCGCGGCTTCAGAGAAATCCACGTCGTCAATCGTACGGTCGAGAGAGCACGTGAACTGGCCGATCGCTTTGGCTCGAAAGTCCATGCCCATCCGACGGGCGCACTTGGTGAAGTCATGAAAGGTGCGGGGCTGTTCATCAATACCACATCGCTCGGGATGGATGGCGAGGCGGCGCCCGCGATCGACTTCTCGCCGCTTGCCTCGGATGCCGTGGTCACCGACATCGTCTACGTGCCGCTGAAAACGCCGATCCTCGCTCAGGCGGCGCAACAGGGTTTCGCCATCGTCGATGGTCTCGGCATGCTGCTGCACCAGGCCGTGCCCGGGTTTGAAAAATGGTTCGGCAAACGGCCGGTCGTCGATGAAACGCTGCGAGCTCTGATCATCGCGGATATGGAAAAACACTGATGCTGAGGATCGGCCTGACCGGCTCTATCGGGATGGGCAAATCGACAACGGCGAAGCTCTTTGCCGAAGCCGATGTGCCCGTCAACGATTCCGATGCTGTCGTGCATGATCTGTATGCCGGCGAGGCAGCCCCCCTGGTCGATGCCGCGTTTCCCGGCACGATGAAAAGCAGTGCCGTCGACCGTCAGGAGCTCGGCCGTCAGCTCGCGCGAAACCCGGACAGTTTCAAACGGCTCGAACAAATCGTTCATCCGCTGGTCCGCAAACGAGAAGGCGAATTCCTGGACCGACAGCGACAGGCGGGCGCGGACATGGTGGTGCTCGATATACCCCTGCTTTTCGAAACCGGCGCCGAACAAAGGGTCGATGCAATCGTCGTCGTCAGCGCTGATCCACAGATTCAGCGCGAAAGAGTGCTTGCGCGTCCGAACATGACGGAGGAAAAATTCAATATGATTCTCTCCCGCCAGATATCAGATGCGGAAAAGCGTCGCCGGGCTGACTATATCGTGGATACCGGCCACGGCATCGAGGCGGCAAGAAAACAGGTGGCTGAGATCATCGCCGACCTGAAAAGACGGATAGCGAAGGAAGAAGCCCCGCATGCGTGAAATCATTTTCGATACGGAAACCACCGGCCTCGACAATCGCACGGACCGTATTATCGAAATTGGCGGCATTGAACTCTTCAACCATTTTCCGACAGGCAGGACGATCCACCTTTTCGTCAATCCGGGCGATCAGAAAGTTCATCCCGACGCACTCGCCGTCCACGGCATCACAGACGAATTCCTGAAGGACAAACCGCCTTTTGCCGATGTCGTCGAGCAGGTCCTGGAATTCTTCGGTGACGGCAAATGGATCGCCCACAACGCTACCTTCGATATGGGCTTCATCAACTCCGAACTAGCCCGGATCAGCCTGCCGCCGATCCTGCCGGATCGCGTCATCGATACCCTGTCGCTTGCTCGACGCAAGCATCCGATGGGTCCGAATTCGCTGGATGCTCTCTGCCGTCGTTATGGCATCGACAACTCGCACCGTACGAAACACGGCGCCCTTCTCGACTCCGAGCTTCTCGCCGAAGTTTATATCGAGATGATCGGTGGTCGGCAGACAGCACTCGGTCTTGCCGGCCCCGCGAGACAGCGCGCTGATGACGTCTCGGTCGAGGAGGTCGTGATCGCCGCCATCATCGAGCGGCCCCGTCCACTGGCGCCGCGATTGAGCGAAGCGGAGGCCGAGGCCCACGACGCCTTGATCGCCAAGCTTGGTCAAAAGGCGGTCTGGTCGAAATACGATCAGCTCAACTGAAAACAAAAATGCCCGGGCAAAACCCGGGCATTGAATATCCGTCTGGTAAGACCGCTTAGTTCGGAACGGCCTGAACCTTGGAACGGGTCTGTTCCTCGGCAACGCGCTGCGCAAACATCTGCGCGAAATCGATCGGATCGATCATCAGCGGCGGGAAGCCGCCATTGCGCGTGACGTCGGCAATGATCTGGCGTGCAAACGGGAAGAGCATACGCGGGCACTCGATGAAGAGAACCGGCAGCATGTGCTCCTGCGGGAAGCCGGCAACGCGGAAGACGCCGCCATAGACGAGCTCGGTATGGAATACCGTCTTGTCGCCTTCCTTGGCTTCAGCGATCAGCGAAAGCACGACATCGAAATCCGTATCGGACAGCGGATTGGCATTGACGTTCACATTGATGTTGATCGCCGGTGCCTTGTCACGAGCCTGAAGCGAACGCGGTGCGCCCGGATTTTCGAAGGAGAGATCCTTGACGTATTGGGCAAGGATCGAAAGGGTCGGGCTCGCTGCACCGTTGCTGTTGTTGTCGTCTGCCATGGGATTTTCCTCGAGGGGCATTGGATGGTGCCGCCATCTAACATTTCGGGGATGGGCTTACAACCCTGGGCGCCCGGCGCAGCAATACGTCGCCGCATCAGTCGCCGAGCTGTTTGCCGGACCAGGGCGACTTGCCGTCCGGTTCCCGATGATAGTCCTCTTCATCGAGATCGACCACCTTTGAATCGCTCGACTTACCCGGCCGGCTTCGAAAATCCGGACGCGAGGACGCGGAAGATCCAGTGCCACCGGTGCCGACAACGACGAAGCGCTTGGCGATCGACCGCCAAAGCAGATTGCGAACCTGCGGAATGAGGAGCAGGATCGCCAGGATATCGGAGAGAAAGCCCGGGATGATGAAAAGTAGCGAGGCAATCACATTCATCGCCGGATCGAGCAATTCGCGTCCGGGCATGGTGCCATTGCGACCTTCGGCGGACATGCGTCGCAATATGCCGATACCCTGCCGACGCAGGAGGAATGAGCCGACGACAAAGCCCAGCACGACAAGCGCCAGGGTCGCTGCAAGCCCGATCGCGCGGCCGACAATCACGAAGCCGGCGATCTCGGCGAGCGGCAAAAGCAGCACAAAAACCGGCAGCATGGAAAAATGCATCTATCTATCCCGAGTGCTCGGGCTCCTCTTGGCACTGGCGAAGATACCAGCCATGATTTGAATCATCCGTGTAGCCGGACTATATGGTGATAGAAATCAGGGATGTTAACAGCGAATAGCGGCGGGATATGAGTTCAAACGACTTCATCACATTATTTTTTCTGGTGGCGGCGGTGCTGATTTTCTTTCAGCTCCGGTCCGTTCTTGGACGCCGCACGGGAAATGAGAAGCCGCCGCGTGATCTCTATACGCCACGGGATGCCGCGCAGAACGATACCGCCGATGCCGGCAAGGTCGTAACCCTGCCGCGACGTGATGCGAATGGCGAAGAGGAAGAGCGATTCTCCGCAATTGACGCTTTTGCGCCGGCCGGCACGCCGCTGAACGAATCTCTGCGCGCGCTCAACAGGTCCGATCCGTCTTTCAATCCGAAGGAATTCCTGAACGGCGCCCGAATGGCATACGAGATGATCGTCATGGCCTTCGCGGATGGTGACCGGAAAACTCTGAAGAACCTTCTCTCCCGCGAAGTCTATGACGGCTTCGACGCGGCGATCACCGATCGCGAAAACAAGGGCGAAAAGATGAAGTCCACTTTTGTCGGCATCGACAAGGCGGAGATCACTCACGCCGAGACGAAGGGCAGTGAAGCCCAGATCACGGTCCGCATCATCAGCCAGTTGATCTCTGCCACCTATGACAAGAATGAGACGTTGATTGACGGCGATGCCGAGAATGTCGCCGAGGTCAACGATCTCTGGACCTTCGCGCGCGACACTCGTTCGCGTGATCCCAACTGGAAACTCGTGGCAACCGAATCGGAACATGAGTGACATAGCGGACTTCGCCCTTCAGGCAGTCGGTTTCGATGCATTGGAAGGCTGGGGGGATGATGATCCCTCCAGCCTTTTTGAAGTGATGGCTAACTGTCGGCGCCATATTTTCGAAACAAAACCCTATCGCACCGGGTCGCTGGGGCTGACTTCGGCCGATCTCCTTCCGTTGCTGGAGGAAGCCGAGACATTTCATCCTTCTTCGGCAAGGGAGGCGCGCGCCTTTTTCGAAAAGCGTTGTCAGCCGTTCCGGATTGTCCGGGCCGATGGCATCGGTGGTTTCGTCACTGCCTTCTACGAACCGGAAATCGAAGTTTCCGCTACACCAGATGCTGCGTTCCGTTTTCCGATCTACCGGCGCCCGGACGATCTTATTGACCTCGACGATCAGAACCGCCCCGCGACACTGGACAGCACTTACGCATTCGCACGCCTGCGTGATGGTCTGATCGATGCCTATCCGGATCGCCGTGCCATTGATCAAGGCTATCTGGACAATTGCGGTCTGGAGATTGCATGGGCAAAATCGAAGGTCGATCTTTTCTTCGTTCATGTGCAGGGCGCCGCACGCCTGCGCTATCCGGATGGCAGTATCGGTCGCATCACTTATGCCGCAAAAGCCGGCCACCCTTTTTCAGCTATCGGCAAGCTACTGATCGACCGCGGCGAAATCGACCGTGCAGACATATCCATGCAGTCGATCCGCGCCTGGCTCGCTGCCCATCCGGACCAGATCGACGAAATCCTCTGGCATAACCGTTCCTATATCTTTTTTCGCGAAGCATCCGTGGATGATCCGAATGCGGGGCCGATCGCCGCGGCAAAGGTACCGCTGCTCGCGGGGCGTTCGCTTGCCGTCGATCGTCTGATCCACACATTTGGCTTTCCGTTCTTCATCCGCTCTGCGACCCTGACACATCTCGATGGCGGCAAGCCGTTTCAACGGCTGATGCTGGCGCTGGACACTGGTTCGGCAATCGTCGGTCCTGCGCGCGGCGACATCTTTACCGGTTCGGGTTACGCTGCGGGCGAACTGGCAGGAACGGTGCGCAACGATGCCGATTTTGCAATTCTCGTTCCGAATGCCGCCGCTGCGAGGTTCCACTAGTGGCGAAAGACCGCAAGCTCAGCTCGGACGAGAGAATTCTCTGGGGCAGGGTGGCCCGCAGCACCCGGCCGATGCCCGGAAAGACGGATGAATTGACCGCGCTCGACGCCTTTCTGCTGGAAGTCGAGGCGGCGGTAGAGCGGGACAACGAAAAGCAGAAGACGACTTCACCCGTTCCTCAGCAAACTGCAGTACAGGTGCCTGCAAAGCAGCCGTCGGGCGTCCACCATCCACTGGAGCGGCCGGTCAAGCGCAAGATCGCCAAGGGCAAGCTGGCTCTTGAAGCGCGCATCGACCTTCACGGCATGGTGCAGAGCCAAGCGCATTCCTTCCTGCTCGATTTCCTGATCCGGGCCCATGAGCGCGGCATGCGGCATGTCCTCGTCATTACCGGCAAGGGCAGTTCCATGGGCAGTGAAGGTGCCTTGAAACGCGCTGTGCCGCTCTGGTTTTCCAAACCGGAATTCCGTTTTCTGATTTCTTCCTATGAATCGGCCGCCCCGCATCACGGCGGCGAGGGCGCACTCTATATCCGCCTCTCCCGACGTGCCGGGGAAACATCTTGACGCCGTTTGCAGAGGCAGTCCGCAAGCTGCGCGCCCGCAAGGGCGTGACGCAGAAACAGATGGCGGCCGCTCTGAATGTTTCGCCGGCCTATCTCTCCGCTCTCGAGCACGGAAAGCGCGGTGTACCGAGTTTCGACCTTCTGCAGCGCATCGCCGGTTACTTCAACATCATCTGGGACGAGGCCGAGGAACTCTTCCTTGTTGCCGGCTCTTCCGATCCGCGTGTGATCGTGGATACGTCAGGTCTGCCCCCCGAATATACCGCATTTGCCAATCGTCTCGCAAAGCGGATTCGCAACCTTGACAGCGCCGATATCGCCCGGCTATCCGCGTTTCTTGAAAATGGCGGCAAAGGGGACGGAAAAGCGTCATAATCCCCTGATTTATGCCTTGTTTTAGGGCCTTGCCATTGGGAACTCGCTGCAAAAAACCTATATTCGACATTGAAAAAGCCGGTGATTCGCAAGGCGCGCCGTTGCTTACGACAACAGGGAAAATCTCAACAGAATGACCGATGCACCCGCGACGGAAAACGGCGTAAACACCGAATATGGCGCAGATTCCATCAAGGTCCTGAAGGGACTTGATGCCGTGCGCAAGCGCCCGGGCATGTATATCGGCGACACCGATGATGGCTCCGGCCTTCATCATATGGTCTACGAAGTCGTCGATAACGCGATCGACGAAGCGCTGGCCGGCCATGCCGATATCGTGACCGTCGCGCTCAATCCCGATGGTTCGGTCACCGTGACGGATAACGGCCGCGGTATTCCGACGGATATCCATACTGGCGAAGGCGTTTCGGCGGCCGAGGTCATCATGACCCAGCTGCATGCCGGCGGTAAGTTCGACCAGAATTCCTATAAGGTTTCAGGCGGTCTGCACGGCGTCGGTGTTTCGGTCGTCAACGCGCTTTCCGTCTGGCTGAAGCTGAAGATCCGTCGCCAGGGCAAGATCCACGAGATGAGCTTCACGCATGGCGTCGCCGATGCTCCGCTGAAGGTGACGGGCGAGGCTCCAAACGAGACCGGCACGGAAGTGAGCTTCATGCCGAGCACCGGCACCTTCACCATGACGGAGTTCGACTACGGCACACTTGAGCACCGTCTGCGCGAGTTGGCCTTCCTCAACTCCGGCGTCCGCATCCTGCTGACGGACAAGCGTCACTCCGACATCAAGCAGGAAGAGATGATGTATGACGGTGGCCTCGAGGCCTTCGTCTCCTATCTCGACCGCGCCAAGAAGCCGCTCGTCGAAAAGCCGGTCGCGATCCGCGGCGAAAAGGATGGCATCACCGTCGAAGTCGCCATGTGGTGGAACGACAGCTACCATGAGAACGTGCTCTGCTTCACCAACAACATTCCCCAGCGCGACGGCGGCACGCATATGGCCGGCTTCCGCGCCGCGCTGACGCGTCAGATCACCTCCTATGCCGACACCTCGGGTATCACCAAGAGGGAGAAGGTGACGTTCACCGGTGACGATTGTCGCGAAGGCTTGACTGCCGTGCTCTCGGTCAAGGTACCGGATCCCAAGTTCTCGTCGCAGACCAAGGACAAGCTCGTTTCTTCGGAGGTCCGTCCCGTTGTCGAAAGCCTCGTCAATGAGGCCCTCGGCACCTGGCTTGAGGAACATCCCAGCGAAGCTAAGGTTCTCGTCGGCAAGGTGGTTGAAGCCGCTGCCGCCCGCGAAGCCGCACGCAAGGCGCGCGAACTGACGCGCCGTAAGGGTGCGCTCGATATCGCTTCGCTGCCCGGCAAGCTGGCTGACTGCTCTGAGCGCGATCCGGCCAAGTCTGAAGTTTTCCTCGTCGAGGGTGACTCGGCAGGTGGTTCGGCCAAGCAGGGGCGGTCGCGCGAAAATCAGGCGATCCTGCCGCTGCGCGGCAAGATTCTGAATGTCGAACGCGCTCGCTTCGACAAGATGCTGTCGAGTCAGGAAATCGGCACGCTGATTACCGCACTCGGCACCGGCATCGGCAAGGACGAATTCAACGTTGAAAAGCTGCGGTACCACAAGATCATCATCATGACGGATGCAGACGTCGATGGCGCCCATATTCGCACGCTGTTGCTCACCTTCTTCTTCCGCCAGATGCCGGAGCTGATCGAACGCGGCCATCTCTATATCGCCCAGCCGCCGCTCTATAAGGTCTCGCGTGGCAAGTCGGTACAGTACGTCAAGAATGAAAAGGCACTCGAAGACTATTTGATCGGTCAGGGTCTGGATGATGCCGCACTCAAGCTCGCCAGCGGCGAAGTTCGCGTTGGACAGGATTTGAACGAGGTTATTCACGACGCCCTGCGCTTGCGCGCACTGCTCGACAATCTGCATTCGCGTTACAATCGTGCGGTCGTCGAACAGGCAGCTATAGCCGGTGCGCTCAATGCCGAACTGGTCAGCAATGCCGAACGCGCTCAGGAACTGGCGATCGAAGTGGCCAGGCGGCTTGATATCATTGCCGAGGAAACCGAGCGCGGCTGGGAAGGCAGCCTCACAAGCGAGGGGGGCATCCGTCTGGAGCGCATGGTCCGCGGTGTCAAGGAAGTCATCGTGCTCGATATGGCGCTGATCGGCTCCCAGGATGCCCGTTTTATCGACCAGCTCACGCCGCGAATGAAGGAAATCTATCAGACTCCGCCGGCCCTCAGCCGACGGGACGGCGATCAGGAAATTTCCGGTCCACGCGCACTGCTCGATGCGGTTTTCGCCAGCGGCCGCAAAGGCCTGACGATGCAGCGTTACAAGGGTCTGGGCGAAATGAATGCCGAACAGCTGTGGGAAACGACACTCGATCCGAACGTCCGATCGCTGCTGCAGGTCAAGGTCAATGATGCGACCGATGCCGACGGTCTGTTTGCCCGCTTGATGGGTGATGAAGTCGAACCACGCCGCGAATTCATCCAGGAAAACGCCCTGAGCGTTGCAAACCTCGATATCTGATAGGAAGCCGATCACAATAAGCCCCGCAGCCAACAGGCTCGCGGGGCTTTTTTGTTTTCGATCATCCGTTGCCGACGAAATGGCCGTTGGAGGCAATCTCGGAGAGCGGCTTGCGCTGGCTTGGGAATTCACGTTCCTGATTGCGTTCTGAAAGAACACTCTTGTCGGCGATACGGCCGACGGCAATGCCGGCTTCGACGCGATAACCGTCGGGAACGTCAAGCTTTTCCTTGATCTCGTCATGCTTGATGCCGCCCATGCCATGCGCATAGAAGCCGGAGATGCGGGCTTGGATCGCGAGGTATCCCCAGGCGGTCCCGGCATCGAAGGAGTGCGTGTAGCTCGGTCGTTCTTCACTGGTGCCGCGGGCGCCGTTGAAGCTGCGCGAGACCACGAAGATCAGTGCCGAAGCGTTCTTCGCCCATTCCTGATTGGATTCATTGAGCAGGCTAACGAATTTCTCCCAGTGCTCGGAACCCTTCAGAGCGTAGATAAACCGCCATGGCTGGTTGTTTGCAGAGGATGGCGCCCAATGCGCCGCATCGAGCAGTGTCAGAAGCTCGGCTTCTTGGATGATTGCGCCTGTGAAGGCGCGCGGTGACCAGCGATCCAGAAACATCGGATCGACAGGATATTCGGATTCGCGGCTATTGGTTTTTGTCATGCTGGCTTCCGGAAGTTGGCGATGGATGGGTATTCCACAGCGGAGATCACATAGTGATATTTCCGTGCCTGCTCGCTTGGCAAGCATCCTTTGATCGCAGCGAGTGCACAATCTGTTTCCAGAAACTGGGCTTACGCGCGCGAAGAAGTCTCGGTAAAGCAGCCTCAAATCCGATAGATCAGGAGATGCGGCGATGCTGGTGAATGGCAAATGGACCGAGGACTGGCAACCGGTCCAGGCGAAGGATGAGAAGGGCGGCTTCGTCCGCCAGATATCGAGCTTCCGCAATTGGGTGACACCCGACGGCAATGCAGGCGCGACGGGGGAGGGCGGTTTTGTCGCCGAAGCAGGCCGCTACCACCTCTATGTCGCCTATATCTGCCCCTGGGCTTCGCGAACGCTGATAGGCCGCAAGCTTAAGGGGCTTGAGAACGTCATCTCGGTTTCGATCGTCGAACCAGCGCTCAGCAAGCAGGGCTGGCGTTTTGGAGATTATCCCGGAGCTACCGCCGATGAGGTGAACGGTGCCACTTACATCCATGAAATCTATACGAAAGCGGATCCTGATTTCACGGGACGCGCCACGGTGCCGGTATTGTGGGACAAGAAACGCGAAACAATCGTCAACAACGAATCGTCCGATATCCTGCGCATGCTGAATAGTGGTTTTGGCGATCTCGCCCACGGTGACATCGATCTCTATCCCCTTGCTCGACGGGCCGAGATAGACGCTTTCAACGATCGCATCTATCCGTCATTGAACAACGGTGTTTACCGCACCGGCTTTGCGACGACCCAGCTTGCCTATGAGGAAGCTTTTGCCGAGGTCTTTGGCTGTCTTGACTGGATCGAACCGCAGCTTGAAGGGCGCAGCCTCCTGTTTGCCGACCATCCGACGGAAGCCGATATCCGCCTGTTCGTCACGCTCGTACGTTTCGATGTCGCCTATCATGGCCTTTTCAAATGCAATCTTCGGCGTCTTTCCGATTACGCCAATCTCAGGGCTTTTTGCCGCCGGATGCTGGATTGGCCCGGCATCGCGGGGACGGTGAATTTCGATCACATCAAGCGCGGGTACTATTCGATCGAGAGCCTCAACCCGACAAACATCGTTCCGGTTGGTCCGTCTCTGGCGGAAATTTTCTAAGCGGGCGTACCGCTTCCGCGGCAAGTCATAATGACACCGATGAATAATTCGTTCATAGGTGGCGCATCTATTTTCTATTGAGGAGGACATTCATGAAGCTGATGCGCGTTGGAGAAGCGGGCCACGAAAAGCCGGCTCTGCTCGATGCCGATGGCAAGATCCGTGATCTTTCCGCTCACGTAGCCGATATCGGCGGCGAGGCAATCACGCCGGCAGGTCTTGCGAAGATTGCGGCCCTTGATCCGAAAAGCCTGCCGGAACTGGCGCCCGGCCGCATCGGCGCCTGTGTTGCCGGTACCGGCAAATTCATCTGCATCGGCCTGAACTATTCGGACCATGCGGCCGAAACCGGCGCGACCGTGCCGCCCGAACCCGTTATTTTCATGAAGGCGACCTCGGCGATCGTCGGTCCCAACGACAATGTGCTGATCCCGCGTGGTTCTGAAAAGACCGACTGGGAAGTCGAACTTGGTGTCGTTATCGGCAAGACCGCGAAATATGTGAGCGAGGCCGAAGCGCTGGATTACGTCGCTGGTTACTGCGTTTCCGACGACGTTTCCGAGCGCGCCTTCCAGAGCGAGCGTTCGGGCCAGTGGACCAAGGGCAAGTCCTGTGACACTTTCGGCCCGATCGGCCCCTGGCTCGTCACGAAGGATGAAGTTGCCGATCCGCAGAACCTCAACATGTGGCTCAAGGTCAATGGTCAGACGATGCAGAACGGTTCCACCAAGACGATGGTCTATGGCGTGGCTTTCGTCGTGTCTTATCTCAGCCAGTTCATGTCCCTGCACCCGGGCGATGTCATCTCGACCGGCACGCCTCCGGGCGTCGGCATGGGCATGAAGCCGCCGCGCTTCCTGAGGGATGGTGATGTCGTCGAACTCGGTATCGAAGGCCTCGGCACCCAGAAACAGCTCTTCGTAGCGGACCGTTAACGGTATTTCCTGCAGGGAAGCTTAAACTTTGTGCGCCAAGCTAATGCCGGAGGTCAATTTTCCGGCATTTTTCTTTGCAGGACGAATGTTATGTTGCTGTGCAACAAAAACCTGTTAGCCTGCGTTGATGTGCCAGCGTTAACGGAAAGAGTCCGGCGCCCTTCAATCAGCGTCGTCTTTGCCGGATAGAGAAAGGTGGCGCCCCCTCATGTTTTACCAGCTTTATGAATTGAACCACGCAGCCTTGGCACCGTTCCGCGCTGCGGCCGATATTATGCGGTTCGCCTACTCAAATCCGCTGAACCCCTTCTCGCAGACCCCGATGGGCCGCACCATTTCAGCCAGTCTCGAAATGTTCGAGCGAACGACTCGCCGTTACGGCAAGCCGGAATTCGGGCTCAACGAAACCTCGATTGGCGGCAAGAAGGTTGCGGTACGCGAGGAAATCGTCTGGGCACGATCCTTCTGTAACCTCCTGCATTTTTCGCGCGATGTCCCGGCTGGTCACGGCGGCGATCCGCGCATCCTCATCGTGGCGCCGATGTCCGGCCACTATGCGACCCTCCTGCGGGGTACTGTCGAGGCATTGCTGCCGAACGCCGATATCTACATCACCGACTGGATCGATGCGCGCATGGTACCGATGACGGAGGGTACCTTCGACCTTTCCGATTATATCGACTACGTCATCGAGATGCTGCATTTCCTCGGTCATGACACCCATGTCATCGCCGTCTGTCAGCCTTCCGTGCCGGTCTTGGCCGCTGCCGCAATCATGGAAGAAGCCAAGGATCCGCTTGCGCCGTCGTCCATGACGCTGATGGGTGGGCCGATCGATACCCGCATCAATCCGACAGCCGTCAACAAGCTTGCCAAGGAGCGCCCGCTCGAATGGTTTGCCGATAACGTCGTCATGAACGTGCCCTGGCCGCAGCCAGGCTTCATGCGTCCTGTTTATCCGGGTTTCCTGCAGCTCTCCGGCTTCATGTCGATGAACCTCGACCGGCATCTGATCGCCCACAAGGAGTTCTTCATGCATCTCGTGAAGAACGACGGCGAGCCGGAAAAGCACCGCGATTTCTACGACGAATACCTTGCGGTCATGGACCTGACCGCGGAGTTCTACCTGCAGACGGTCGAACAGGTCTTCATGAAGCATGCGCTGCCGAAGGGCGAACTCATGCATCGCGGCAGGCGCGTCGATCCCGCCGCAATTCGCAACGTCGCATTGCTGACGGTCGAAGGTGAGAACGACGACATCTCGGGTGTTGGCCAGACCGAGGCGGCCCAGACCATATGCGTGAATATCCCTGAGGAGATGCGTATGCATTACCTGCAGCCGGATGTCGGCCACTACGGCGTCTTCAACGGATCGCGCTTCCGCCGCGAGATTGCGCCCCGCATCGTCAACTTCACGCGCCAGCATTCCCGCGCGAAGAAACCGCCGGTTCAGCGCGTCATAAAGGGCGGCAAATCGGCGTGAGTTAGAAAACGCTGATTTAATGTCATCGATTCAAGGCCTTGTTCGATTTAACCTCAAATCGTCTTGAAGGCCGGTTCAGCGGTAACCATCTGTTTTTTCAGCACTCGGCATAGTGTCGGGTGCTGAACGCGAGGATACCGCACGATGAACCAGTCAGCATTGCTTCGCCCGGATTGGACTCCGGCTACCGTTGCCTTGATGATCCTCGGCTTCATGGTTTTCTGGCCTCTGGGGCTGGCCATGCTTGCCTACATCATCTTCGGCGAGCGTCTGCGCGGCTTCAAGCGTGACGTTAATCAGGCAACGGATGGCTTCTTTGCAGGCTGCCGCCGTTCGCATGGCCGTCACCGCCCGCACTTCTCGACGGGCAACGTCGCCTTTGACGATTGGCGCAAGGCCGAGCTCGATCGCATGGAGGAAGAGCGCCGCAAGCTTGATGAAATGCGTGAGGAATTCGATTCCTACCTGCGCGAGCTTCGCCGCGCCAAGGATCAGGAAGAATTCGATCGCTTCATGCGCGAGCGCAAGAACAACCGGCGCGACGATAATGGCCCGGTCGCAGAGTACCAGACGCCGTAAAGCGTGATCACAGAAAATCTATGGCCGGCATCGCTTCCGATGCCGGTTTTTCTTTGCCCGGATTTCCGACGAATCGTATAGAAAATCCCTATGTTTCCGCTTCTAAAGATCCGCCGTCCGACAAGAAAACCGGCGCCGCCTGAAACGCGGACGCTCGATGTTGCCGGTCGTCTGATGCCCTTGACGATCAAGCAGCATGATCGCGCCACCCGCATCACGCTTCGTATCGAGCCGGGCGGCCGGGCGCTGAAAATGACGGTCCCGAAGGGACTTGCCGCCCGCGAAGTCAACGCCTTCCTCGATCGTCATCAAGGCTGGCTGCTGACCAAGCTTGCGAAATTCTCAACCGAAACGAACCTGCGGCATGGCGGCGAAATTCTCTTCCGCGGTATCAAACATCGCATCGAGCACACCGGCAGCCTGCGCGGACTGACCGAAGCGGTGGTGGTGGATGGCAGATCTGTCCTTCGCGTAAGCGGCCTGCCGGAACATGTCGGCCGCCGCATCGCTGCCTTTTTCAAGAAGGAAGCTCGCGTCGATCTCGAAAGATTGTCGCGCATGCATGCCGCCTCCATCAAGGCGCCGATCCGCTCCATCTCCATGAAGGATACTCGCAGCCGCTGGGGCTCCTGTTCTTCGGAGGGAAATCTGAGCTTCTCCTGGCGTATCGTCATGGCGCCGCCTTCGGTGGTCGACTACCTTGCCGCCCATGAAGTGGCGCATCTGAAGGAAATGAACCATGGCCCGCACTTCTGGGCGCTCTGCAAGAAACTTTGCCCCCATATGGAAGAGGCAAAGTCCTGGCTGAAGCGCCAGGGCAGCCAGTTGCACGCCATAGACTTCGATTAAATCCGGCCGCCTTAAATTCAGGCCGCATCGCAAATTGGCTCGACTCTTTGCACGTTTCATGTCACTTCGCTGCCATGAGACCGGATATCAAAATCTGTGGTTTGAAGACGCCTGAGGCCATCGAACGCGCATTGAAGCGTGGCGCGACGCATCTCGGCTTTAACTTCTTTCAAAAGAGCCCTCGTTACGTCGAGCCTGATATTGCCGGCAAGCTCGCCGAACCGGCGCGCGGCAAGGCGAAGATCGTTGCCGTCGTGGTCGATCCGAGCAACGACGATCTCGATGAAATCGTTGCGCTTTTGCGTCCCGATATGCTGCAGTTGCACGGCACCGAAAGCCCGGAGCGGGTGCTGACCGTCAAGGCGGTCTACGGCATCCCTGTCATCAAGGCATTGCCTGTTCGTACCGCCGATGACCTGAAAAGGGTGGAAGCCTATATCGGCATCGCCGACCGTTTCCTCTTTGATGCCAAGCCGCCGAAAGGCTCTGAACTGCCTGGTGGTAACGGCGTTTCCTTTGATTGGAGCCTGCTCAGCTGGCTTGACGGCAGTGTCGACTACATGCTTTCCGGTGGGCTCAACAAGGCCAATGTCGGGCAAGCACTTGCAATCACCAGGGCGCCGGGTGTCGATACTGCCTCGGGTGTCGAGAGTGCGCCGGGTGTGAAAAGCGTAGCGATGATCGATGAGTTTTTCGATGCGGTCGAAGAGGCATGTTTGCCTGAAACGACCTCAGGGAGTTGAAAGTGAACCAGACGCCTAAACCGAATTCCTTCCGGTCCGGTCCGGATGAAGATGGACGCTTTGGCATTTACGGGGGCCGCTTCGTGGCCGAAACCCTGATGCCCCTGATCCTCGAGCTGCAGGACGAGTGGGAAAAAGCGAAGAAGGACCCGGAATTCCAGGCGGAACTGAAGCATCTCGGTACCCATTATATCGGCCGTCCGAGCCCGCTCTATTTCGCAGAGCGCCTGACGCAGCATCTCGGCGGCGCCAAGATCTATTTCAAGCGCGAAGAGTTGAACCATACCGGCTCGCACAAGATCAACAATTGCATCGGCCAGATCCTGCTCGCCAAGCGCATGGGCAAGACGCGCATCATCGCTGAAACCGGCGCCGGTCAGCACGGGGTTGCATCGGCAACGGTTGCCGCCCGTTTCGGCTTTCCTTGTGTCGTCTACATGGGCGCAACCGACGTCGAGCGCCAGGCGCCGAATGTTTTCCGCATGAAGTTGCTGGGGGCTGAGGTAAAGCCGGTTACGGCCGGTAGCGGCACGCTGAAGGATGCGATGAACGAGGCGCTGCGTGACTGGGTCACCAATGTCGACGATACCTATTACCTGATCGGCACGGCTGCCGGCCCGCATCCCTATCCGGAAATGGTGCGCGACTTCCAGGCCGTCATCGGCACGGAAGCCAAGCAGCAGATGCTTGAGGCTGAAGGCCGTTTGCCGGATCTCGTCATCGCTGCTGTCGGCGGCGGTTCGAATGCGATCGGCATCTTCCATCCTTTCCTCGATGACGAGGGCGTGAAGATCGTCGGCGTTGAAGCCGGCGGCAAGGGTCTGCAGGGCGACGAGCACTGCGCTTCGATCACCGCCGGCTCGCCCGGCGTGTTGCACGGCAACCGCACCTATCTACTGCAGGACAATGACGGGCAGATCAAGGAAGGCCATTCGATCTCGGCTGGCCTCGATTACCCCGGCATCGGCCCGGAGCATTCGTGGCTGAACGATATCGGCCGCGCCGAATACGTGCCGATCATGGATCACGAGGCGCTCGAAGCCTTCCAGACGCTGACGCGCCTCGAAGGCATCATCCCGGCGCTCGAGCCTTCGCATGCGCTTGCCGAAGTCATCAAGCGTGCGCCCAATATGGGCAAGGAAGAGATCATCCTGATGAACCTCTCTGGCCGTGGCGATAAGGATATCTTCACCGTCGGCAAGATCCTGGGAATGGGACTGTAATAGACATGACCGCACGTATGGATAAACGCTTTGCCGATCTGAAGGCAGAAGGTCGCCCGGCGCTCGTAACCTACTTCATGGGCGGCGATCCCGACTACGCGACCTCGCTCGGCATCATGAAGGCACTGCCGGAAGCCGGCGCCGACGTCATCGAGCTCGGCATGCCTTTCTCCGACCCTATGGCCGATGGCCCGGCGATCCAGCTGGCTGGACAGCGCGCGCTGAAAGGTGGCCAGACGCTGCAGAAGACGCTGCTGCTCGCTGCCGATTTCCGCAAGACGAATGACGCAACGCCGATCGTGATGATGGGTTACTACAATCCGATCTACGTCTACGGCGTCGAAAAATTCCTTGATGATGCACTTGCTTCCGGTATCGACGGCTTGATCGTTGTCGACCTGCCGCCGGAAATGGATGACGAACTCTGCATCCCGGCGCTGAGGAAAGGCATCAATTTCATTCGTCTGGCAACGCCGACGACGGACGAAAAACGCCTGCCGACCGTTCTGAAAAACACGTCGGGCTTCGTCTATTATGTCTCGATGAACGGCATTACCGGTTCGGCCCTGCCGGATCCGTCGCTGGTTTCGGGTGCGGTCAAGCGTATCAAGCAGCACACCGAACTGCCGGTCTGCGTCGGTTTCGGCGTCAAGACGGCCGAACATGCCAAGGTCATCGGCGGCTCGGCCGATGGCGTGGTCGTCGGCACGGCAATCGTCAATCAGGTAGCCACCAGCCTGACGGCGGATGGAAAGGCGACGGCGGACACGGTTCAGGCCGTTGCGACGCTGGTTCGCGGTCTTTCCACAGGAACGCGATCGGCACGCCTTGTTGCTGCCGAATAGTTTCCCCACATTGGCACTGGTCAATCAGGAGTATTCGAGTTGAACTGGATCACTAACTACGTTCGCCCGCGGATCAATTCCATGCTGGGCCGTCGCGAAGTGCCGGAGAACCTCTGGATTAAGTGCCCGGAAACGGGCGAGATGGTCTTTCACAAAGACCTCGAAGGCAATAAATGGGTCATTCCGGCCTCCGGCTATCACATGAAAATGCCGGCGAAGGCGCGTCTTGCCGACCTGTTCGACAATGGCGACTATGAAGCCCTGCCGCAGCCGAAGGTCGCCCAGGACCCGCTGAAGTTCCGCGATTCCAAGAAATACAGCGACCGTCTGCGCGACAGCCGCCTTAAAACGGAGCAGGAGGATACGATCCTCGCCGGTCTCGGCAGTGTAAAGGGCCTGAAGCTCGTCGCGATCGTTCACGAATTCAACTTCATCGGCGGCTCGCTCGGGATGGCTGCCGGCGAAGCGATCGTCAAAGCCTTCGAACGCGCGATCGCTGAAAAGTGCCCGCTTGTCATGTTCCCGGCTTCGGGCGGCGCGCGCATGCAGGAAGGCATCCTGTCGTTGATGCAGCTTCCGCGCACGACGGTTGCCGTCGATATGCTGAAGGAAGCGGGCCAGCCCTATATCGTGGTTCTGACCAATCCGACCACCGGCGGCGTGACCGCATCCTACGCCATGCTCGGCGATATTCATCTGGCCGAGCCGGGCGCCGAAATCGGCTTTGCCGGCAAGCGCGTCATCGAACAGACGCTGCGGGAAAAGCTCCCGGAAGGCTTCCAGACATCGGAATATCTGCTGGAACACGGCGTGGTCGATATGGTCGTCAAGCGTCACGATATCCCCGAGACGCTGGCGCGCCTCTTGAAGATCCTGACCAAGAAGCCGGTTTCGGCTGCAAATGATGCAAATGGCGTGATTGCTCTGGCGGCGAGCGCCTGAGCCACGGTTCCGATAGGATAGGGCGGGCCGATGACAGACAGAGGCCAGGTCGCGGTGAGTGAGGCGGCACAGGAGATCGAAAAGCTCATGGGATTGCATCCCAAGGGCTACGATCTGTCCCTGGACCGCATTCAGCGCCTTCTTGAGGCGCTCGGCAATCCCGAGCGCAATCTCCCGCCTGTCATCCATGTTGCCGGCACCAACGGCAAGGGCTCGACAACAGCTTTCTGCCGCGCGCTGCTGGAAGCGGGCGGTTATAGCGTCCACGTTCATACCTCTCCGCATCTCGTCAACTGGCATGAGCGTTACCGCATGGGTGTTGCGGGCGGGCGCGGGCAACTGGTCGACGACGCTGTCTTCGCTGAAGCTTTAAGGCGTGTGGCCGAGGCCAATGGCGGTCAGAAGATCACCGTCTTCGAAATCCTGACGGCAGTCACTTTCATCCTTTTTTCCGAACATGCAGCCGATGCCGCGATCATCGAGGTTGGCCTCGGTGGACGCTTCGATGCCACCAATGTCATTCAGGATCCCGCCGTTTCGGTCATCATGCCGATTTCGCTGGATCACCAGCCCTATCTCGGCGACCGGGTGGAACTCATCGCGGCCGAAAAGGCCGGCATCATGAAGCGCGGTCGTCCCGTGGTCATCGGCCATCAGGACTATGACGCGGCGCTTGACATGCTGATGTCGACCGCCGAAAGGCTGAACTGCCCGAGCGCCATCTTCGGCCAGGATTTCATGGCGCATGAGGAATACGGCCGGCTGATCTATCAGGATGAATTCGGCCTGGCGGACCTGCCCCTGCCGCGCCTTCCTGGTCGTCATCAATATGCCAACGCTGCTGCTGCCATTCGTGCCGTCAAGGCTGCGGGCTTCACGGTCACCGATCCGATGATGGAAAAAGCAATGGGAACGGTGGAATGGCCGGGCCGCCTGCAGAAACTGACGGAAGGCAGGCTGTTGAGCCATGCGCCGGCGAAATCGGAAATCTGGATTGACGGAGGCCACAATCCGGGCGCCGGTGAGGTGATCGCCGAGGCCATGGCGAATTTCGAAGAGCGTCAGCCACGTCCGCTGTTCCTGATCTCGGGCATGATCAACACCAAGGATCCGGTCGGTTATTTCAAGGCCTTCACTGGATTGGTGGTAAAGGTCTATTGTGTGCCGATCCGCGGTAGCGAAGCGATGATCGATCCGGTCATTCTCGCCAATACCGCCTATGAAGCCGGCCTTGTGGCCGAACCGATGTCATCAGTCACCGATGCTCTGGACGCTATTTCTTCGGTCGTCGACCCCGAAGGCCCGCCACCCCGCATTCTGATCGGGGGCTCCCTTTATCTCGTTGGCGATGTTCTGGCAGAAAACGGTACACCGCCCAAATGAAAAAGCCCGGCAGATGCCGGGCTTTTCACATTGAATCTGTCGATATCGTCAGGCTGCGCTGGAGATCCAGTTGGAAAGCGCCGTCTTCGGCTTTGCGCCGACAGAGATGTCGGCAACTTCGCCGCCCTTGAAGATCGCAAGCGTCGGGATCGAGCGAACACCGAACTGAGCCGCCAGTTCCGGGTTCTCATCGATGTTGAGCTTGACGACCTTGACCTTGCCGGCCAGTTCCGTGGCGATTTCTTCGAGGCTCGGAGCAATCATTTTGCACGGACCACACCACTCAGCCCAGAAATCGACGACGACGGGTTCTACGGACTCCAGAACTTCCGACTGGAAGTTGTTGATATCGACCTTAACGGTAGCCATAGGCTGCTCCTTTACCGGATTTGGTGTTGGATAAGATGTGAGGGTGCGGTGCCGGAATTTCAATGTCCGATATTTCACTTTGTGTTGAGTCCTGCAAGTGCAGAAGCCAAAGCCTGCTCACTGAGGGTATGGATCGTCGCGTTTTCCGTATAGACCAGCATGCAATCGATCCGTTTGGTAGGATAGAGCGGCTTCAGGATTTCCCGATAGATCGCAAGCTGCGCCTTGTGCGCAAAAGGGATTTTGTCTTCGCTTGTCGGTGGAACGCGATTTGTCTTGTAATCCAGAACGACGACGCTGTCTGGCATGACAGCAAGGCGGTCAATCCGGCCGGAAACGGCATATTCCCGGCCTTCCAGCCTCAAGGTTCCCATGATCGAGATTTCTGCCTGGGCATGAACGCTGAAGACGGCTTCAAGCCTTCCATCCTGCAAGAGTTTCACAACCGAATCGACTAAAGCCTGGCGCTCTATAGCCGGCCAGAATCGCGCGGCGCGTTCGGCATAACGCTTCGCTGCATCGGCCCGCTCGTCTACCGGAATATCGGGAAGGGCCTGAAGCATTCGATGGATGAGGCGGCCCTTTTCCAGTGAACGGTCGCTGCTCTCTTGATCGCCGAAGAGCGGCGAGGTCACCAGCAGGTCATCGGCCTCCTCGTCAATGATCGTACCGGCACCTGAAGGGCTAAGCGGCCGCGGCAGTTGTTTCTGCGGCGGCAGAGGGCGGAAAAGGTCCGGGGGGACCGTTTCGACGGTTGCCTGTTCAGGAGCACGGTCCATTCGCTCGAAGCTGCGCTCGACCTGCGGCACGCGCCAGCGCATGCCGTCCCACTCTCCATCCGGCCCCGAGAACGTCGCCTTCTCGACATGCGGATGCTCTGCGTCGAGCGCGGTGGAGATCATCATATGCCAAGTGTCGGCGTTCAGCCGCACGCCGCGATAGCCGCAGACGATCAACCGGTCGGCCGCACGCGTCATCGCCACATAGAGCAGGCGCCGATACTCCTCCTCCGCAAGCAGCTGGATGCGTGCTGCATCGGTCAATGTCAGAGAATTGCCGAGGTCGCTGACGGGAACCCAGACCGGCATCGGAGGCTCTTCCGGTCCAGTCTCCAGCAACCGGAGCTTTGGCAGGTGGGTATGGGTAAAAGCCTTGGATCCGCCATCGACCAGAAAGACGATTGGTGCTTCGAGACCTTTGGAGGCATGCACCGTCATGATGCGCACCTCGTTGCGGCCTTTGTCCTGTTCGCGCTTCACTTCTGGCGCTTCAAGCTCCAGCGTCGAGATGAAGGATTGCAGGCCGGGGATACCAGACGTTTCGTGGTCCAGCGCAAAGGTCAGGAATTCGTCAAGGATATCGCTGACTTCGGTGCCGAGGCGCGCCAGGAATTGCCGCCGGCCGCCATGGCTGCCGAGGACGCGGGCATAAAAGTCGTGGACAGAAAGGTTTCGGGATTGTGCGAGAAATAGTTCCAGCCTTGCGACGGCCGCGCCGAGACGTTCATTGCCGTCGGCTGCATATTTGCGAAGATGGTGCCAGACGCTTTCATGGTCGCCGCGGAGCGCCGCAACAGCAAAAATGTCCTCTTCCAAGAGATTGAAGAGCGGGCTTTTCAGGAGAGCGGCGAGCGAAAGATCGTCTTCCGGCAAGAGTAGAAAACGGCCGAGCGCCAGCAGATCCTGCACGGCGATATGGCTGGTCAGCACCAGCCGGTCCGCGCCGGCAACGGGAATGTCGCCGCGCCGTTTCAGTTCACGTGTCAGCGCATTAACGAAGGCGTCGCGTTTGCGGACGAGAACGAGGATGTCGCCGGCTTCGATAAAGCGTTCCCTACCCTTTTCGACAATCGTTTCGCGGCCGACGAGAGTACCGATCGTGTGAGCGATGCGCCGTGCCAGGATGGCGGCCGGCGCGCTCTCGGGTGTCGCGTCGAAGGGAGCGGTCCAGTCCTCGTCCTTTAACACGACATCGGGCACGACCATTTCCCAGAGGTCGACCGCACCTGGATGGCCGATGCGGCTGGAGCGATGCACGACCGGCTCGGTACCGAGGCCGCGCGCATTCTCCGGTGGGGTAAAGATGTGATCGACGGCGAGCAGCACGTCGGAGGTGGAGCGGAAGGACAGCGGCAGACGAACGGTCGAGAAGGCGAGGCCGCTGTTCTGCACGCGACGCTGCGTTCGTTCCTTCTCCTCGGAAAACCGCTCCGGCCGCGCGCCCTGGAAAGAATAGATTGACTGTTTCTCATCCCCGACGGCAAACAGTGTACGGACGACAGGCCGCGAACTTTCTCCCGAGAAGAAATCCTCCGCCAGCGACTGGATGACGCTCCATTGAATCGGGCTGGTATCCTGTGCTTCGTCGACGAGGATGTGGTCGATACCCTGATCGAGCTTGTAGTGGATCCACGGGCCGACGCCGCTCTTGGTGAGCAGGTCGGCAGTGCGGGTAATCAGATCCTCGAAGTCGAGATGACTGCGCTGCTTTTTCAGTTCCTCGTAGTCGCTATTTAAGCGGTCCGCGAGCATGAGAGCGGCACGCGTTGCCGTATGCATCCGCATCATCTTCAGCCGATTACGGCAATCGACGACATGGGCACGGGCTGTGGCGATCGTATCGGCAAGCTGAGGCGCTTCCGCGAGCATCGCTTTGACGAAGAACTGCCCGTCCGTCTTCGGCTCACCCTTTATCGTCAGGAAAACCTTCTCCAGAAGTGGTGCTCGCGCCATGACATCCCGTTCGCGCGTAGCCCGACACAAACCCTCGGCAACGTCCTGCGCCTTCGCTCCACCCTTTCCGGCGGCCAGTGACAGGTAAAGTTCCAGCATTGCACCCGAAAGCCCCGGTAGTGGCCAATACCGTTCGGCCAATCTCTCTTCCGTATCGTCGGGCGCCAGGCCAAGCTTCATGCGAAGCAGATGGTCGGCGCCGCCATGCTGTTCGGCCGCGAACATGAAGCGGCGGATGGCATTTCTGTTGGCAACGATCTCGCCGAGCAGATTTTCAAGCCCGGATTCATCGCCCAGATTGAGCACATAGGCGAAGGCATCGGCGAGATCCCGGTTATTCTCCGGCGATGTTGCCGTCAGCAGTGAACGGCGCGCATCGGCAAGCAGCGTCGCGGCCGCCCGGTCATCGAGAACGGAGAAATGCCCGGCGACATTTGCTTCCAGCGGAAACTGGTGCAGCAGCGCTTCGCAGAAGGCGTGAATCGTCTGGATCTTCAGCCCACCCGGCGTTTCCAGCGCCTTGGCGAACAGTCGCCGGGCTTCTGCAAGTTTCAGGGAATCCGGCTCACGACCTTCGATTGCGGCGATGCGCTTGGCGAGTTCCTCATCCGGAAAAATGGCCCATTCCGCCAGCCGCTCGAAAACGCGGTTCGACATTTCGGAGGCGGCAGCCTTCGTATAGGTGAGGCAGAGAATAGCGGAAGGCCGCGCACCGGCGAGCAGTAGCCGAATCACGCGCTGGGTCAAAACATGTGTCTTGCCGGAGCCGGCATTGGCCGAGACCCAGGCAGAACGGGTCGGATCGGAAGCGATCGCCTGCTGGATCGTTGTCCATCCGATCCAGGTGCCAGGATCATCCCCGTCGGGAAGCGCGGTCGGATCAATCATCGCCGCCTCCATCCGAATCGGCAGTTGCCCATTCCGCAACCCGGGCGAGATGGTCGTAATCGCCACCGAAATCGAATTGCTGCGCCGGGATCAGCCGCGAGGTAAAGCCTCTTTCGCCCGACTGCAGCAGGGTAACAAATTTTACCAGCTGGTCGATCGATTCCTCCGCGAGCTGCATCGCCGATTTCGCCTTGTCGCTATTTGCATCCTCATTGTTGACCTTGTCGACCAGGAAGCGGCTGCCAGGTCGCAGGCGGACATAGAGCAGATCGTTTGGTACCCGGCTGCCCGCATCGCGAAAAGCGCCGGCATGAAGGGCCGCTGCCTCAAGTGCAAGCTGTGGGTCGAGCAATACGCGGGCCTGCGTCGGAGAGGGATTGTAGCCCGTCTTGTAATCGATGATGTCGGCGCTATCAGGTCCTTTGATATCGATGCGGTCGGCAACGCCAGTGAGCCGGATATCGATACCCTCAAGTTCGACTCCGCCTCTTACCTCCGTCAGCCTTTTCTGAATATTAGGCTGCCGCTCGGCCTCCCAATTGAGGAATGCACGCGCGACCTCACGGAAGCGCGGCCGCCAGACGGCATCGATATGCGGCGGCAAGCTCTCCATGTCGAAGAGTTCGGTCAGAATGACTTCCATCGCCGCTGCTGCCTCGGTCGTTCCTGCGATATGGCCTTCGCGGACAAAGCGATCGATGATCTTGTGATAGAGCGTGCCACGCTCAGCCGCGCCCGGATCACGATTGAACGGGTCGACGGGATCAAGCCGCAGCAGGCGTCGTGCATAGATCGCATAGGGGTCACGGCGCAGTCGCCCCACCTCGCTGAAGGAATAGGATCTGGGCTGTAGGTCCCTTGGCGGCTTGGGGGAGGGCCGTTGCGCCGGCGCCTGATTGTCACCCAGATCGATCTGGTTTGCCCAGTGAACGAAACGCGCGCCCCGCTGGCGTAATTTCTCTTCGAAATCCTCGCCGCCCAACGCCAGAAGCCGCTGCAGCCATCGGGAGGCGACAGTGGGCGTCGAGCCTTGGCGCAATGCGCGTGAATAGATCAGATGACGGGTACCGTTCGCCATCTCGAAGTCATGCGCCAACTGGCCAATGCGCCGTTCCGGCGGCTCCAGCCCGATCTCCGTTTTCATCATGCGCGAGACGAATGGATTGTTGGCGGTCTGTCCGGGCCATGATCCTTCATTGAGGCTGCCGAGGATCAGCGTATCGACGTTCTGCAGGCGGGCTTCGAGCGTACCGAAGATGAAGAGGCGAGGGTGGCTGAGTGCGCCGGGTTTGACGGCGTGCCCGGCCGATAGCGCCTGCGTGATATCGATCCATTGCGGTCCGTCCGCTTCCATCTGGCCGTCGGTATCAATGACTTCGCCGAGCAGATTTGCAAGAGCATCGCCCGTCTCGCCCGACCAGAGGCCGGCCAGATTGCCGTGTTCGTCGGCAGCGACACTTTCCAGAGCGCGGCCCGTCCGTTCGGCCCATTGCGAGAGCGAGATACCCTTCAGGCCATCATCACCCCCACGATACCGCACGAGCGCCGATACTAGCGGCTCCACGGCACGCTCAACTTTCCGGGCTAACCTGCGGGCCATCTCCGCGGCGTCAGATGGCAGCGATTTGCGCCAGGCTGGCGCGTGCCTGTCGAGCGCCTGCTCCGAAAGCTGGTGGTCGAGCAGCTGTTCGAGCGATCCGATATCCACTTCTGCCACGCCGCCGCGCAGCGCCAGCAACTCCAATGCCTCGACAGCCTCAGTCAGAAAGCCACGCTCCAGCCCGAAGCGGGCAAGCGGATGTTTGAGTAGCGAAACAATGGCGACAGGATCGCCGGGACGCAGTGTCGATTCCAGCAGCAATTGCAGCAGCGTGCCCTGAGGCGTTGCCGAAAGTGGCGTACCGGCTGAATCGTCGGCGAGAATGCCGAAGCGGGAAAGCTCCGCCATAACCCGACGCGCCAGATTGCGGTCTGGCGTAATGAGGGCAGCCCTGCTTTCGCCATCTCTGCCCGGCTGTTCAAGCGCAAGCCGCAGAGCAACGGCAATCGCCGTCGCTTCTTCGCGCTCGTTGGCGGCTTCGATCATCGATACGTCCGCGAATGCCTCGGCTACCATCCCTTCCGGTAGGTCTTTTTTCCATTCGCCCCAGCCACTCGTGGCTTCCGATGGAGTAAGCGCCCGCGAGAGGATTTCCGCGCGAGAGCGCAGATCGGCTTCCGCTTCCTGGATCGGCTGAACATCCTCGCGGGTCAGTTTCAGCCGCTTCAGCAGCACGGAGAGACCATACTGCGGATGTGTGCGGCTTGCTGGATTGGCCCTTTGGCCTGGCAGAAGATCGGGCGCGACCAGCCGCCAATGTTCCTCCGGCATGGAAAGATCGAGGCCGGGCAGCACGATCACGCCTTCCGGCAATTTGGCTACGGCACCGATCAGATCGGCCGTGGCGGGAAGCGAACCAGTCGAACCGGCAATGATGATCGGACCGGTAGGCGTCATCGTCGAGAGCCGGCCGGCCTCGGCGCGCAAAATCGCATTGCGGTGGCGGGCTGGCGACGAACGGCCGAGTTCGACCAGACGTTCCGGCCAGAAGGCACTGGCGATCTGCAGGAATTCCGCCGTCAATTGCCACCAGGCCGCATAGTCGCCGGTATCGAGTTTACCGAGTTCCGACCAAGCAAGATCCTCGGTTTCGATCGAATCGATCAGTTCCGCCAGATTGCGGGCGAGCCAGATTGCGTCCGCCGGGCTTGCCGGCGCTACCAGTGGCGATTCCGAATGGATATGTCGAACGATCTCCGGCAGCTTGTTACGCCAGGCAAGGATCAGCCGCGCCAGTTCCAGAAGGCGGGCCGTATTGGAAAGCGGTTGGGCAAGATCGATCGTTGCCGGCAGCGCCTCGTCGAAATAGCCGCTGTCGTCATCCGTTTCTCCCAGAGGGCGAATGACAGGCAGGATCGCCGAGCAGCCGCCAAGAAGATCGACGAATTCCGAACGCAGCACGCGTACGGCGCGCCGGGTCGGCAGATAGATCGTCACCTTGGCAAGGGATAGCGGATCGGCGGGATCATGCCGGAAAAGCGGTGTCAGGCGTCCGTCACAAAGCGAACTTGCCAGCGTCTTCAGAAAGGGGAGGCCGGATGGAATCGTCAGAATGCGTGGCCGGTGCCGCTCTGTCATGCGTCACGCAAACGTCCGGAACCGCCGGATCGTTTCCTCCGCGTCGTCAATCGCATCAGGCGTGCCGACCGTCAGCCAATGACCTTCCATCATCATGCCGAAAAGCCGACCGCGGGCGATCGCCCTGTCGAAATAGATATTCAGATTGAAGGGGCCATCGGGCGCATCGTCCAGCAGCGCGGGGCTCATGACGATCGCACCGGCATAGACAACCGGATTTGAGGGATCGTCGCGGTAGCGCGTAAGCCGACCGTCGGCGCCAAGGCTGAAATCGTTCCTGCCGTTATGGCCCGTCGTATCTTCGATGCGCACGCAGAGCAGTGCCATATCCATGCGTTCAATATCGAAGAATCCGGCTAAGCGCCGGAGATTGCTTGGTCGGCCCGCGGGCTCGCCGATCCAGAAAAGGTCGGCATTCATGACAAAAACCGGCTCACGGGCGAGCAGCTTCAGTCCCTTCGCCAGCCCGCCTCCGGAATCCATCAGCGCGCTGCGCTCGTCGGAAATGACGATATCGAGCCGGCGATAGGCATTGAGATGATCTTCCATCTGATCGGCAAAATGATGGACATTGACTGCAGCGCGTTCCACGCCGGCTTCGACGAGTGAACCCAGTGCATAGTCGATCATCGGCTTGCCGCCGATTTTCACCAGTGGCTTCGGAATCGTATCGGTAATCGGGCGCATGCGGGTTCCGAGTCCCGCGGCCAATACCATGGCTTGTCTGACGGTCATGCTGATCCGGATTTATGATTCGGCTGGCAGTATTCCAGCCCTTGTGCACCATTCGCGCAAGGGGGCAAGCGCCTCATGTTCCAGCGCCACTTTTAAATAGGAAAGCGTGCGCGGCATATGCTGCAGATAGTCAGGCTTGCCGTCTCGCTGCAAGAGACGTACCCAAAGGCCGGCAAGCTTGCAGTTGCGCTGCGCCGACATGATAGACCATGCCTTCATGAATTTGGCTTCGTCGAAACCATGCCCCGCACGCCGCAGCGAAAGATAGTCGCCCATCAGCTGTCGGAACAGGTCCGGCTCGATCGTGACACGCGCGTCTTGAATAACGGAGGCGAGATCATAGGCGGTCGGTCCGATCATCGCATCCTGGAAGTCGATGATGCCGATCCTGCGAATGCCGCTCTCGTGATCGCGCCAGATGAGGTTGGGCGAATGAAAGTCGCGCAACAACAGATTGGTTTCGGCCGATTGCAGCTCGTCGATCAGATGATCCCAGATTGCGAGATACTCCTCGCGCTCGACATCCGTGGGTCCTGTGCCGCGCTTCCAGGCAATATGCCAGTCGAGCACAAGCCGCACCTCCATCTTCATCGCCGTGCGATCGAAGTCCGGGATATGATGCGTATGCGTGGCCGAAACCGGAATATCCCGCGGGATCTGCATCGAATGAAGATGGGCGAGGCAGGCCACGCTTTGCCGGTAACGCTCGGCTATCGGCCGTCCGTCATCGTCCAGCACGCCCTCGGTGCCGAGATCCTCGATCAGCAGGATGCCCTGATCATAGTCGACCTTATAGATTTCCGGCGTTGCAAGGCCCCGCTCGCGCAAGGCATCGGCGATGGCCACGAAAGGATAAGCGTCCTGCGCCAGATGCGCGACCTTCGGATAGGGTTTGCCGTCATGGACTGGAGGCCCCTCGGGATGCGGCCGCCAGTCCATGAGGATTTTCCGCGAACCATCACCGAGACGGAAATATTCGTAGACCCGAAACGAGGCGTCACCGGTCAGGAATCGCCGTTCTGCATCGCCATAGCCGGCATCCGCGAGGAAGCTCCGGATCGCCAGCACGCGATGGATACGGGCTGCAGTTTTCTCGGGTGCCGTGATCGTAGCGCGACGGCCGGTACCTTCATGTTCGAGCTGCAGAGAGATGCGCGCTACGGGCAACTCACCTTCCGCCATCTCCGGCCATTCGACGATGCAGATGCCGTTCTCAAGCGCTTCGTCGAATCCGAGCTCCGTCAGTTCCGAGGGATCGCCGAGCCGGTAGAGATCGAAATGCGAGACGGGAATGCGCAGATCGTAGGATTGCACCAGCGTAAAGGTGGGGCTCGGAACTTCCAGCCCGTCATCATCAGCCATCGTGCGCAGGAAAGCCCGCGCCAGCGAGGATTTTCCGGCGCCTAGATCGCCCGACAGTGCCAGGCAATCGCCCGCTTTTAGCGCTAGCGCCAGATCATTGCCGAGGCGGAGGGTTGCCGCTTCGTCTTCCAGGAAAAGCGAGATGACGTCGCTTTGCGTCATTCGGCGGCGACGGAATGCGGCAGGTTGATGGAAGGGATGCGGCAGGTCACTGTCGTTCCCTTGCCCGGTTCGCTGTCGATGCCGACCTCGCCATTATGCAGGCTGACGAAACTGTCGACGATCGAAAGGCCAAGCCCGGCGCCGCCGCGCTTTCCGCTTTTAGCGCCGGTCGCGAAGCGGTCGAAGACGGTATTGATCATGTCGGGCGAAATGCCGGGGCCGCTATCCCGGACAGAGAAGACGAAATCCGTGCCTTCCCGGCGGCATTCCAGAGCGATGGACGCACCTTCCGGCGAGAAATTGGCAGCATTGGCCAAAAGCTTCAGCAGGATCTGCTTCAGGCGCTGCGGATCGGCAACGATCGAACCGAGATAGGCCGGAGCAGTGATCTCGAGCGAAACGCCGCTTTCCTGCAGCCGGTCAGCGATCTGCATGGAGACATCGTCGAGCAGATCGGCGAGATCAATTTCCGCATAGTTGAGCCGCATGATGCCGGCATCGACAGTCGCCAGATCAAGGATGTCGTTGACGAGTGTCAGCAGCACCGAGGATGAGGTGGCGATATGGTCGATATATTCCGTCTGCCGCTCGTTCAGCGGGCCAACGCCCGGCGTGCGCAGCAGATCGGTAAAGCCGATAATATTCGTCAGCGGCGAACGCAGCTCATAGGAGACATGCTGTACGAAGTCGTTCTTCAGCTCATCGGCCTTGCGCAGCGCCTCGTTCTTTTCCGTCAGCGCCCGTTCGGCACGGACGCTGTCAGTCATGTTGACGAAGGTCAGCATGGTCTGTGCGTTCGGCAACGGGATCACCGCGAAGTCGAGCACGAGGCCGGACAACAGTTCGAGCGTTCCCTGGCTGGAACGACGCTCGTCGTCGAAGCTGGTAATCAGCTCGGCAAAGGTCTTCCAGCCATCCGCCTGGTCATAGGATGGAGAGCAGGCTTCGCCGATGGCGCGGATATGCGTGCCGGGCTTGGCTTCCGTTTCGGTGATACCCCACAGCGCACGGAAGGCCGGGTTGGAAAGGCGGATACGGCCATCAGGCCCGAAGACGGCAACGCCTTCCGACAGATGGTCGATCGTTTCGCCCTGCACCTTCACCAGCGTGTTGTAGCGTGTTTCGAGATCCACCTGTTCGGTCAGGTTCTCAAAGACCCAGGTCGCGCCGCCCTGTGGATGCGCAGTAGCGAAGACGCGCAGCGTCTGCCCGTTCGGCAGGTGCCAGAGGTCGGACTGCGTATCGAGCGAACGATAGACCGAAAGCGCCGTTTCCTTCCACGATTTCCAGTTCAACTGGTCAGGCAGCTTCTTGGCAGCACGAAGGCGTTCCAGAAGCTCGCTGTTGTCAGGTTTGCTTTCGAGGAACGCGATATCGAGCTCCCAGAGCGAAACGAAGGCCTGGTTGTAGAATTGCAGCCGGCGGTCGCCGTCGAAGATGGCAACGGGTGTCGCGAGATGATCGAGCGTCTCGGCATGGCTTTTCAGCGTGCGTTCCAGCTCGGCGCGAACCGCTTCGACATCGGAAACATCAAGGGCAATGCCGGCTGAGCCACTCGGAACCTTTACATCGACGACATCGAAGAAAGTGCGGTTGCCGCGCACGACGGTCGAAATCTTGTCGTGGAAGGGCGATTCCGACGTCGCGGTGGCGCGTATGCGCTCACGGGCGATGGTCGTCAGGATCTCACGGCCCTCGTTTACCGCCTGATCCGGTGATTGCGCCTCCACGGCATCGCCATAGGCATGGTTTACCCAGGTCAGACGCCCAGCGATGTCGCGCTGCCAGGCCGGCATGTCGATGGCGTCGAGCATGCTCTGGAAGGCGGAGATCGACGTCATCAGACGGTCGCGCTCTATCTTGAGTTCGGCCAGTTCGGCGCGCAGATTATTGAGCGCCACGAAGCGAACGAAGGCGCGACCGCCGGAAACCCGTCCCTGTGCTTCGAGTACCTCATCCCTGATGGTCTCGACTACCATGTCGAAGCTTTCCGCCTGTTCACGAAGGCGGCCGATCGCCCGCTCCAGCTCGGACGCGGATCGCGCCTTCAGCCAGAGGCCGAAGGCGAGGAATTCGTTGTCCTGCGGCGCGCCGGTTTCCGGTGGAAGCTGGCCGAGCAGTTCTGGCCGGGCGACGCCATCCCAGATGACGATGCGCCGGTTCTTGTCGGCAATGAGTGCCTGATATTGCGAAATGCGCTGCTGTGCATCCGAAAGCGCCGAGCGGATCTCGCGGCTTTCATTTTCGAGATTGCCACGCTGGCGCACCAGCCAGAGCGTCGAAAGCAGGGCGGCCGAAATAACGCCAATGACGACAGAAAGGCCGACAACCTGAGAGGAGGTGAAAAGACGTGCAGACGCGCCAATACCCGTCTGCGCCAGCGCCAGAACTGGCCATGCAGAAACAGCTGCGGTGCTGGCAGCGCACAGCTTTGCAATACGTGCCAAAGACCAATGTTTTTGCCGTGCGGTCACAGGGGCCGCGGCAAATTTATATTTTTGGCCTGCCCGAAGCGGACGGTCAGCGGCATAAGCGCTGCCCTCCGCCTGGCTAAGCAGGCTCTGTTTCATTTCCGACATCAGAGGTCTGTCTCCGTCCTTTAATGTGCCGCATCACGACAAGACATCCCATTTTCGTGGGAAACGGAGAGGTCCGAAGCCACGAATCAAGTCTTAAAACAATACTTCGGAAGGGAATCGGCGGAAAGGGAGCGCTCAAAAAATAAGCCCCGGCATTTGTCAATGTCGGGGCTACCACATCTTGTGGATATCTAAGATTAGATCAGTACCTGTAGTGGTCTGCCTTGAAAGGACCCTGCGGCTTTACGCCGATATAGGCAGCCTGCTCTTCGCTGAGCTGGGTAAGCTTCACGCCGAGCTTGTCGAGGTGCAGGCGCGCAACCTTCTCGTCCAGATGCTTCGGCAGGATGTAGACCTTGCTCTCGTACTGGTCGGGCTTGGTGAAGAGCTCGATCTGCGCCAGCGTCTGGTTGGTGAAAGAGGCCGACATGACGAAGGACGGATGGCCCGTTGCGTTGCCGAGGTTCAGCAGGCGGCCTTCGGAGAGAAGGATGATACGGTTGCCCTTCGGGAACTCGATCAGGTCGACCTGCGGCTTGACGTTCGTCCACTTGAGGTTACGCAGGGCGGCAACTTCGATTTCGTTGTCGAAGTGACCGATATTGCCGACGATCGCCATATCCTTCATCTGACGCATGTGGTCGATGCGGATGACGTCCTTGTTGCCCGTGGTGGTGATGAAGATATCGGCGGAGGAAACGACGTCCTCCAGCAGAACGACTTCATAGCCGTCCATCGCAGCCTGCAATGCGCAGATCGGATCGGCTTCCGTGACCTTGACGCGGGCGCCGGCGCCGGAAAGCGAAGCGGCAGAACCCTTGCCAACGTCGCCGTAACCGCAGACGACGGCAACCTTGCCTGCCATCATGACGTCGGTGCCACGGCGGATGCCGTCAACCAGCGATTCCTTGCAGCCATACTTGTTGTCGAACTTCGACTTGGTAACGGAGTCGTTGACATTGATGGCCGGGAACGGCAGCAAGCCCTTCTGGCTGAGCTGGTAGAGGCGGTTGACGCCCGTCGTGGTTTCTTCGGTAACGCCCTTGATGGCGTCGCGCTGCTTTGTGAACCAGCCCGGTGAAGCGGCAAGACGCTTCTTGATCTGTGCGAAGAGGATTTCCTCTTCTTCGGAATGCGGGTGAGAGAGCACGTCCTCGCCGGCTTCGGCACGAGCGCCGAGAAGGATGTACATGGTGGCGTCGCCGCCATCATCGAGGATCATGTTGGAGAGGCCGCCATCGGCCCACTGGAAGATCTTGTCGGTGTAAACCCAGTAATCCTCGAGAGATTCGCCCTTGATCGCGAAGACCGGAACGCCGGAAGCGGCGATCGCAGCAGCGGCATGATCCTGCGTCGAGAAGATGTTGCACGATGCCCAGCGGACTTCGGCGCCGAGAGCCACCAGTGTCTCGATGAGAACGGCCGTCTGGATCGTCATGTGCAGCGAGCCGGTGATACGTGCACCCTTCAGCGGCTTGGATTCACCGAATTCGGCACGGCAGGACATGAGGCCGGGCATTTCGGTTTCGGCGATGGTGATTTCCTTGCGACCGAAATCTGCAAGGCCGATATCGGCGACAACATAATCTTTTTCAGTGCTCATAAGGCTCTCCAGGCTGAAACGTCTCAAAAACATCGCAAGGACGCGACGATGACCGCAACGGATCGAACGGGTGCGGAATGCACGTCATGCTCGCCGTTTAGCAGGCTTCGGCCGGGAAGGCAACGGGGATATAAAGAAGTCTTTATATCTTTATATGACGCTGAAGATTAGATTTCTTCGCCGAACTTGTTCTGGATGAGCTGATCGAGGGCATTCAGTGCTTCGGCAGCCTGGTTGCCAGTCGCCGAGACGACGACGCTGGAGCCCGGGCTTGCCGCAAGCATCATAAGGCCCATGATGGAGGTGCCGCCAACCGTCATGCCGTCCTTGGAAACGGTGATCGTCGCGTCGAAGGCATCGACCGTCTGGACGAACTTTGCCGAAGCGCGCGCGTGCAGGCCACGCTTATTGATGATGAGCAGTTCCCGGGAGAGCGGTGTCATTTCGGCTTCTTACTTTCCGCTCAGAACCCGGCTCGCAACGTTGATGTATTTGCGGCCCGCCTCGGAAGCCTCGGCAAGCGCCTTTTCCATATTGTTTTCGCCGCGCACGCCGGCGAGCTTGATCAACATCGGCAGGTTGACGCCGGCGATGACTTCGGTGTGGCCGCTGCTCATCACCGAGATTGCGAGATTGGAAGGTGTACCGCCGAACATGTCGGTGAGAATGACGACGCCATGGCCGTCGTCTGCGCCGGAAACGGCTTCGAGAATGTCCTGTCGTCTTTGGTCCATATCGTCTTCCGGTCCGATGCAGACCGTTTCGATGAATTTCTGAGGACCGACGACGTGCTCTACGGCATGACGAAACTCTTCAGCCAGCTTGCCATGAGTGACAAGCACAAGTCCGATCATGATATTACTGCTCCCATGGCATACGCAACCCGTGGCCCCAATATCGCAACGCAGCAATTACGTCCACCGGTGGGGGCACATCTTGGCGATCAAAAGCCGAAGTGCAAGATAAAAATACAAATATATAGGCCGTATCGGGCCGTCCGGAAGTCCTCAGCTTCCGATTTCCGGCGCTTTTGCCATCAACACGGCAAGGGGCAGGGGAAGGTTGGGCAACAATCGCAATACAGGCAACTCGAAGCCCCCGGCAAGAACGACGGTCTCCCTCTCCGCAGGGAGCCGGTTCTCTCCTGTGGCGCTGGCCGGCAGGACTGCAAAATGCATTGCCGCCTGCGCAATATGATCGTGTTTTACGATCCCGGTGCCGCGCAATTCGATGAGCCCGGCAATAGCGGCCGGACAGGCGGCAATGATTGCTCCGTCCCGTTTCGAAAGAAGTACCTGATCATCGGCTACGAGGGTAGAAAAGACACCCTGCCGCCGCGCCTCCGCCATACAGGTAAAGGCGGTCATCGACTTGCCCCAGCCTGAGGGACCGGTGAACAGCAGGCCGGTCTTTCCGACGACGATCGCGGTGGCGTGGATATTGATCATGCCGCGGCATCGGCCGGAAGAGCCAGGATGAAGCGGGCGCCGAGCAGCTTGCCGCTTTCGTCATCGACAATGTTTTCGGCCCGCAATGAACCGCCATGCGCCTCGGCGATCTGTCGGCTGATGGAAAGCCCGAGGCCGGAATTCTGACCGAAGCCTTCGGACTCCGGCCGGTCGGTATAAAAGCGTTCGAAGATGCGGTCGATATTCTCGGCCTGGATGCCCGGACCGTTGTCTTCGATATAGACGACGCAACGGGAGCGGGTACGGACCAGACGCACCGTGATCCTGCCGTTTTGCTCCGGCACGAAGGAACGGGCATTTTCAATCAGGTTGGTGATGATTTGGCCGATACGCAGGTCATGTCCTTTGATGACAAAGCGCGTCTTGACGTTCGGCTTGCGATCGACCGCATATTCGATCTCGACCTTCTTCTTGGTGCTGCGAATCTGGCGTGACAGGTCGACGAGGTCGCGCAGAAATACTTCCAGATCGACGGATCCGGCATCGACACGCGCAAGCTCGGCATCGAGACGGGATGCGTCCGAGATATCGCTGATCAGACGGTCGAGGCGACGGACATCGTGCTGGATGACATCCATCAGCCGCTTCTTTGAATCGTCGGATTTGGCGAGCGGCAGTGTTTCGACGGCGCTGCGCAGCGAGGTCAGCGGGTTCTTCAACTCGTGGCTGACATCGGCCGCAAAGCTCTCGATAGCATCGATCCTGTCGTAGAGGGCCGTCGTCATTTCGCGGAGTGCTATGGAAAGGTTGCCGATTTCGTCCTGACGCGCCGAAAAGTCTGGAATTTCCTCGCGCTCCTTGGCGCCGCGGCGCACCCGGATGGCCGCCGCCGAAAGCCGGCGCAGCGGATTGGCGATGGTCGAGGAAAGCACGAGCGCCATCAGCACGTTGACGAGCGTCGCAACGCCGAAGACGCGCATAATTGCGAGACGCTCGGCATGCACGATATTGTCGATATCGCCGGCCTGAGTTGACAGCAGCAGCACGCCGAGGACGGCGCGGAAACGCTGGATCGGCACGGCAACCGAAACGATGAGCTCACCCTTTTCCGTCGTGCGCACGACTGCGCCGCGTACACCCGTCAGCGCGTTCATCACCTCGGGATAGATAGAGCCGTCGCCACCCGGCGCTTCCTTGTAGACCGGAAGATTGCCCGGCTGTAGCGCCTTGTTGAAAAGGGCCGTGAACCATTCGCTCCAGGTCTGTTTTTCTTCTTCCACCGGCGGCAGGTCGAAACGCAGAACCTGGCCACGCGAATAGAGATGCCGGGAATCAAGCAGCAGATTGGCATCGGCATCGAAGATGCGGGCGCGGGTGCGGGTCGGTGAGATCAGCCGCCGAAGAACCGGTGCCACCTTTTCCGGATCGATCGGGAATTCGAGATCCTCGTCGTTCGGCACCGGCGTGATGCTCTGGCCGGCCTGCAGTTCGAGCAGCTTCTGCGGATCGATGGTGATCGAGTTCGTATCGACGGAAGCCGAAGCCGAAACCGCGCCGGCGATAATTTCACCCTGCGTCAGCAGGCTTTCGACACGTGCGTCGATCAGGCCTTCGCGGAACTGGTTGAGATAGAGAATGCCACCGACGAGGACGAGCAGAGCTGCAAGGTTGAAGAAGACGATGCGGCGCGTCAGGCTCGAAAAGACCGCATTGCCGAAGATGCGGCGGATCAGGGTGAAGGGATGCGACCAACGCCGGCCCCTGACGCGTCGGGTGCTCACGCCCTCCGCATCATCCAGATCTCTTTCCTGCACTAACTGTGCCAATGACGGCCCTTTCGGAGGGGCGGGGCCAGCTCGACCGGCCCGCCGCCCTCAATCGTATCTTGCCGCGCCTTTTGGCGTCAGGCTGCTTCGCGGAAGCGGTAACCCACACCGTAAAGCGTTTCAATCATATCAAAGTCAGTATCGACCATCTTGAACTTCTTGCGCAGCCGCTTGATGTGGCTGTCGATGGTGCGGTCATCAACATACACCTGTTCGTCATAGGCGGCATCCATCAGGGCGTCGCGGCTTTTCACCACACCTGGTCGCTGGGCCAGCGAATGCAGGATCAGGAATTCGGTGACGGTGAGGGTGACCGCCTCGCCCTTCCAGGTGCAGGTGTGGCGTTCCTGGTCCATGACCAGCTGGCCGCGCTCGAGCGAACGGGCCTGCTGAACAGCGCCTGCCTTTGGCGCGCCGACAGTTGTGCTGCCGCCGGCCGCTGCCGCCTCGCGGCTCGAAGCGCGACGCAATACCGCGCGAACGCGCTCGACCAGCAGACGCTGGGAGAAGGGCTTGGTGATGAAATCGTCGGCGCCCATCTTCAGGCCGAAGAGCTCGTCGATCTCCTCATCCTTGGAAGTCAGGAAGATGACCGGAATGTCCGACTTCTGGCGAAGCCGGCGAAGCAGCTCCATGCCATCCATGCGCGGCATCTTGATATCGAAGATCGCCAGCTGTGGCGGGCGCGCGAGCAGGCCATCCAGCGCGGAAGCGCCGTCCGTGTAGGTCTCGACCTTATATCCTTCTGCTTCCAGTGCAATCGACACGGAAGTGAGGATGTTGCGGTCGTCGTCAACGAGCGCGATTGTCGGCATGGTGTTCGTCTCCGTCATCAGTGCGCAATCTCCCGGATTTCGTCTCCCCAGGCGGTCTTCGTGACCGGTTGCGCTTATGGAGGATAAAGGTGGAACAAATTGTGGCAAAGATAAAGGGGTAGATTGCCAGCCCTCGCAAGCCGCAATTAAAAGTGGTGCGACCAGTTGTTTCAACAGCAGGTCTTCAAACGATTTAAAACGGCCGCTTAGAATTTAAATCGATTAATTATTTGATATCGTTATATTTTCTAAGTTTTCGCCTATTGCCATTTAAAATTTCTCCTCTTATTTTCGCGTTAATTTTAACGGCCAAGGCGCCTCAGCGAAGGGAAAAGCTATGGAGATGTTCGGAGTTCATAACCAGGCAATCGAGCTGGCGACGATCGGTTTCAGCGACGTACGGAGCGTACGTTACAACCTCTCCGCCGCTCTTCTCTACGAGGAATCGATTCGCCGGGGAGAGGCCGAACTGACAGCCCAGGGCGCCCTTCGCGCGACCACCGGCCAGCACACAGGCCGTTCGCCGAAGGACAAGTTCGTCGTCCGCGATGAAAACACCGATGGCCAGATCTGGTGGGACAACAACAAGCCGATGTCGCCGGAGCATTTCGCCCTGCTGCACAAAGATATGCTTGCCCACGCCACCGGCAAGGACCTTTTCGTCCAGGATCTCATCGGCGGTGCCGATGCCGGTCAGGCGCTGCCGACCCGCGTCGTGACCGAGTTCGCCTGGCATTCGCTCTTCATCCGCAACCTGCTGATCCGCCCGAAGGCCGATGCGCTTGCAGGCTTTGCGCCGAAACTGACAATCATCGATCTGCCGAGCTTCAAGGCCGATCCGGAACGTTATGGCTGCCGCACCGAAACGGTGATCGCTTGTGACCTGACGAACGGCATCGTCCTGATCGCCGGCACCTCCTATGCCGGCGAGATGAAGAAGTCGGTCTTCACCGTGCTGAACTACCTGCTGCCGGCCAGGGGCGTCATGCCGATGCACTGCTCGGCCAATGTCGGCCCGGCGGGTGATGCTGCGGTCTTCTTCGGCCTGTCCGGTACAGGTAAGACGACGCTTTCGGCCGATCCTGCCCGTACGCTGATCGGCGATGACGAGCACGGTTGGAGTGAGAACGGCATCTTCAATTTCGAAGGTGGCTGCTATGCCAAGACAATTCGCCTCTCGGCAGAGGCCGAGCCAGAAATCTATGCCACCACCCAGCGGTTTGGCACGGTGCTTGAAAACGTCGTTCTGAACGAAGATCGCGCGCCGGATTTCGACGATGCGTCGCTGACGGAAAACACCCGCTGTGCCTATCCGATGGACTTCATCCCGAATGCATCGGAAACCGGCCTTGCGGGTCATCCGAAGACCATCATCATGCTGACGGCCGATGCCTTCGGCGTCATGCCGCCGATTGCCAAGCTGACGCCGGATCAGGCCATGTACCACTTCCTGTCCGGCTACACCGCCAAGGTGGCGGGCACGGAAAAGGGGGTCGTCGAGCCGGAAGCGACCTTCTCGACCTGCTTCGGCGCGCCCTTCATGCCGCGCCATCCGGCAGAATACGGCAATCTGCTGAAGGAGCTCATCAGCCGCCATGGCGTCGAATGCTGGCTCGTCAACACCGGTTGGACTGGCGGCGCTTACGGCATCGGCAAGCGTATGCCGATCAAGGCGACCCGTGCGCTGCTGACGGCCGCTCTTTCGGGCGAACTCGCCAAGGCCGAGCTCCGCGCTGACCCGAATTTCGGCTTTGCCGTACCGGTCGCAGTCGAAGGCGTCGATACCGGCATCCTTGATCCACGCTCGACCTGGGCCGACAAGCCGGCCTATGACGCGCAGGCCGAAAAGCTGGTCTCCATGTTCATCACGAACTTTGCCAAGTTCGAGGATCATGTCGATGGCGGCGTGCGCGATGCGGCGCCCGGCATCAAGGTCGCTGCCGAATAATACGCCAACAAACCTTTGGCGATTCACGTGAAACCCGGTCGCTCAAGCGCCGGGTTTCATCCGCTTCCAATTCGTAGCCATTATGCGCTAGAACGCGGCATGGCCAGCGACGCGCTCTATATCAATGACAGGATTACCATCGCCGGATGGGAGCTGACGGAACAGTTCGTTCTGGCAGGCGGTCCCGGCGGTCAAAACGTCAACAAGGTCTCGACGGCCGTCCAGCTCTTCTTCAACATCCCGAATTCGCCCTCGCTCAACGAGCGGGTCAAAGCCAATGCGATCAAGCTTGCCGGCAGGCGGATGTCGAAGGAAGGCGTGCTGATGATTGAGGCAAGCCGCTTCCGCAGTCAGGACCGTAATCGTGAAGACGCACGCGAGCGGCTGAAGGAGCTGGTCCTGGAGGCTGCCAAGCCGCCACCGCCACCCCGCAAGAAAACCAAGCCGACCAAGGGCTCGATCGAACGGCGCCTGAAGGAAAAATCCGGCCGCTCGGATGTCAAGAAGATGCGTGGCCGTCCGGCGGGCGGAGAATGATATGCCGGAACTCTTGAGCGGTATCCGCCATCTTCCCGAATATCTGGATCGCATCCGCCAGGAGACGCTGGTCGGCATCATCAGGAATATCGTTGCAAAAGCGCCACTCTACGTGCCGGTCATGCCCGGCATGGGCAAGCCGATGTCGGTGCGCATGACCAATTGCGGCTCGCTCGGCTGGGTAACGGACAAGGAGCGCGGCTACCGCTATCAGCCTATGCATCCGGCAACCGGCAAGCCATGGCCGGCAATCCCGCAGGAATTGCTGCAAATCTGGAACAATGTTTCGGGCTATGACAAGCCGCCGGAGGCCTGTCTCGTCAATTTCTATTCGGACGAAGCACGCATGGGCCTGCATCAGGACAGGGACGAGAACGACCTGAAGGCGCCGGTCGTCTCGATTTCACTCGGCAATGCCTGCCTCTTCCGCGTCGGCGGCCTGAACCGCAACGACAAGACCATGTCTTTCAAGTTGTCGAGCGGGGATCTGGTTATTCTCGGTGGAGAGGGGCGGCTCTGCTTCCATGGCGTCGACCGTATCTATCCGGCCACTTCCACGCTTCTGAAGAACGGCGGCCGCATCAACCTGACGCTCCGCCGGGTCAACCCGTAAATCCAGCAGCCCTATAGCTTGCGCAACGCCACCTGCTCGATCAGGTGATCCTTGCCCTTGCGCAGGATAAGATCGGCGCGCGGCCGCGTCGGCAGGATGTTCTGGCGCAGGTTCTTCAGATTGATGTTCGCCCAAAGGTCTTCGGCGATTGCAACCGCTTCCTCGTCGCTGATTGATGCGTAACGGTGGAAGTAGGAATTCGGATCCCGGAAGGCCGTTTCCCTGAGCCGCATGAAACGCGTCACATACCAGTTGTGGATCTGCGTTTCCTCGGCATCGATATAGATCGAGAAGTCGAAGAAGTCGGAAACCATCGGCACAATCTTGCCGTCGGCTGGCAGGTCGCGCGACTGCAGAACGTTGATGCCCTCGAAAATCAGGATATCAGGCCGGTCGACGATTTTGTGCTCGTCCGGCAGTACATCATAGACGAGATGCGAATAGGAAGGCGCTTTGACGTCTGTCAGGCCGGCCTTGATCGCCGACAGGAAACGCAGGATCGCGCCGGTGTCGTAACTTTCCGGAAAACCCTTGCGCTGCATCAGGTTCTCGCGCTTCAGCACCGCGTTCGGATAGAGAAAACCGTCCGTAGTGACGAGGTCGACCTTCGGGCTGGAGGGCCAGCGGCCGAGCAGCTCCTTGAGGATACGCGCCGTCGTGGATTTTCCGACAGCCACCGATCCTGCAATGCCGATCACGAAAGGGGTCTTCGTCACATCCGACAGGCTGAGGAAGCGGTTGCGTTGCTCGAACAGCAGCTGTGAGGATTCCACATGCGCGGAAAGCAGGCGCGACAGCGACAGGTAGATGCGCCTGACTTCGTCGAGATCAATCGGATCGCCCATGGAGCGGAGCCGCTTGACCTCGTCGGCCTTCAATGTCATCGGCGTGTCGGCGCGAAACTTCGCCCACTGTTCTGATGTGAAGAAGTGGTAGGGGGAATAGGAAGCGGTCTGGAAATGATCCATCTTTTCCGCCACCCCGATAATCTGCGTCGCGATACTCATGAACTCTGCCGGCTGGCCTTTTCCTTGAGGCCGGATTGCGCGGTCCGCCGCGCAAGTTCGGTCATGACATTCTCTAGCGGTATTTCAGCAATCTTCAATACGACCATTAGATGATAGAGAACGTCAGCTGCTTCATAGGTGAGGTTATCGCGGTCGTTGGTGACGGCCGCCATGACAGCTTCGATCGCTTCCTCGCCGAGTTTTTTGGCCGCTTTCTGCTGCCCGCCGGCCACCATCCTGGCGGTCCAGGATTCCTCAGGTGAGGCCTTCGCCCGCTCTTCGACGATCCGCTCGAGGTCGGAAAGGGAAAATCCGCTCATGATACTGCTTTCAAACTCAGTCGAGCCGCATCGCGATGCCGCGTTCTGACATATAGCGCTTCGCTTCGCCGACGGAATAGGTGCCGAAATGGAATATTGACGCAGCGAGCACTGCGTTGGCATGGCCATCCTTCACCCCCGCCACGAGATCGTCGAGATCACCGACACCGCCCGAGGCGATAACGGGAACCCGGACGGAATCGGCAATGGCGCGTGTCAGCTCCAGATCATAGCCGATCTTGGTGCCGTCGCGGTCCATGGAGGTGACAAGCAGTTCGCCGGCGCCGCGGGCAACCATCTTCTGAGCGAATTCCACCGCATCGATGCCGGTCGCGTTGCGGCCGCCATGCGTATAGATTTCCCAGGCGCTGAGATTGTCGCCGCCGACCTGCTGGGTGCGCCGCCGCTTGGCATCGATCGAAACGACGATGCACTGGTCTCCGAATTTATCGGCGGCTTCAGCCACGAAATCCGGATTGTTGACCGCCGCCGAATTGATCGAAACCTTGTCGGCGCCGCAGAGCAGCAGCTTGCGGATATCGGCGATGGTCCGCACACCGCCGCCGACGGTGAGCGGCATGAAGCACTGCTCGGCCGTGCGCGCGACGACATCGAAGATCGTCTCGCGATTATCCGAGGATGCGGTAATGTCGAGGAAGCAGAGCTCGTCGGCACCGGCCGCATCATAGGCCTTGGCCGCTTCGACGGGATCGCCGGCATCGACCAGATTGAGGAAATTGACGCCCTTGACGACACGGCCGTCCTTGACGTCGAGGCAGGGGATCACGCGGGCTTTCAGGGTCATTATGCCGTCTCCTTCGCCCGTGCTGCCTTTATGAGATCGAGCGCCTCCTTGGGATCGATCCGGCCGTCGTAAAGGGCGCGGCCTGAGATTGCGCCTTCAAGCTTGCGAGCATCCAGCTTCAGCATGCGCTTGATGTCGTCTATCGAGGCAAGTCCACCTGATGCGATGACCGGAATGGAGACAGCATCTGCCAGCTCCAGTGTCGAGGTCCAGTTGATGCCGGCCAGGATGCCGTCGCGATCGATATCGGTATAGATGATCGCGGCAACACCGGCGCCTTCGAATTTCTTCGCGAGTTCGATGATGCCGAGTTCGGATGCTTCCGCCCAGCCTTCGACAGCCACCTTGCCGCCCTTGGCATCGATGCCGACGGCAACCTGACCCGGGAACGTCTTGCAGGCTTCGATGACGAGCGCTGGATCGCGCACGGCAACCGTGCCGAGGATCACGCGGCGCAGCCCGCGCGACAGCCAGTTCTCGATATGCTCGAGCGTACGGATACCGCCGCCGAGCTGTACGGGATTTTTCGTGGCCTTAAGGATCGCCTCTACCGCACCGCCATTGGCCGAATGTCCCGCGAAGGCGCCATCGAGATCGACCACATGCAGCCATTCGAAACCCTGTTCTTCGAAGGATTTAGCCTGGGCAGCCGGATCGGTGTTGTAGACCGTCGCCTGTTGCATGTCGCCGAGCTTCAAGCGAACGCATTGTCCGCCCTTCAGGTCGATCGCGGGAAAAAGGATCATTCGTCTCAGGTCCGTAGCGTCGTGGGCACCATCAGTGCATTCCACGCATCTACGATATCCGAACGAAAAAAGACAGCGGCAATGGTAAGAGTGGCGAAAAGGGCGATCAGCAGCATCGTCACGGTGAAGCCGACTCGGACCTGGCGCCAGAAGCCGGTGCGTTTCTTCATGGACTTTTCAATATCCCGCACCTTCCGCAGCGCCTCGCTGTTGGTGGCAACGAGCTGGATCTGCGGCTCCATGGCCTCGACATAGGTCTCGGCATAGCTTGAAAGGATCTGCGAAGCACGGTCGCGCAACGTGTTGCGCAGATCGGACGAAAGGTAATTGCTCGTCACTGCCGCGATTTCCGCCTCAATTGGCGAACGGCCGGCATTGCGCTTGCGATAGCTGACGATGAAATCACGCTTTTGGCGCTCGTAAAGCGCGTAGGCAAGCAGGCCGATGAGGTCGTCCTCGCCTTCGATATAGAATTCCAGCACGGCTTCGGCGAGATCGCTGGCGCTTATCTCGTCCGATCTCAGCCTCGAATTCTCTTTTCCCGGAAAGGTCTCCTGCATCAGCGGCCGAGCCTTTCTTTCAAGGTCTTGGCAGCATTGGAGAGAGCTTTGCGATGCAGAGCCTCGTCGACCTGGCGGATGATCGTCCCGCCGGGGAGCCTGATATCGACAAACGGCGGCTGGCCCTCTCTGGCAGGCCGCAGCCTGTAAAATATCCTTCCTGCCTTTTGCGAAGCCGGCATCGAGCGCGCTCCTGTAACTGCCTTTTCCCTTACAGGGGAAATAAGGCGCGCGTATTAAAAGCCAGACCTTACGGCGCCCAACGAAGGAAATTCGCGATCAGCGCCAGCCCAAGCTTCTGGCTTTTTTCCGGGTGGAACTGCGAACCGGCCATATTATCCCGCCCGACAAAGGCCGTCATAGGCCCGCCATAGTCGGTGGTGGCAATGACGTCACCGGCATTTTCGGCGGCGAGATGGTAGGAGTGCACGAAATAGGCGTGCAGGCCATCAGGCCCGGTCGGGATGCCGTCGAAAAGCGGATGCTCATGTTTCAGGTCAAGCGTGTTCCAGCCGATCTGCGGGATTTTCAGCTCCGGATCGCCAGGCGTCATCTCCACAACATCGCCGGGAATCCAGCCGAAGCCTTGGGTCGTCGTCTTTTCAAGACCACGTGAGGACATGAGCTGCATGCCGACGCAAATGCCGAGGAAGGGACGAGCCTTCTTCTCGACGACTTCGAGCAGGGCTTCCGTCATGCCGGGCACGGCATCGAGTCCGCGGCGGCAATCGGCATAAGCGCCGACGCCCGGCAGCACGATGCGGTCGGCCGCGGCGACGATCTCGGCCTTGTCCGTCAGATTGATCTCTGCCTCGATGCCGGCCTCACGAGCGGCGCGTTCGAAAGCCTTGGTGGCCGAGCGCAGGTTGCCCGAGCCGTAATCTATAATTGCGACGCGCATTATTTGCGTCCTCCATCAAAACCGAAGAGACCGAGCGAAGTGGAATGGCCCTGCCGCGCCTGCGGGCTGGAAGCCTGGTTCCATTCAGGCGCCTTCAAATCGGCGCCGGTCTCGATGTTGGAAAAATAGATTTCTTCCGCAAGATCGATCGAGGAAGCGCCGATCGCGGCCTCCTCGCGCCAGCCACGGGAGGCGAGATTGCGGATGCGGAAATTCTGCCCTTCGAACCCGACGAACAGGTTGACGGCGAAGGCGAGCGCCATGCCCGCCGGCCCAAAGCCTGGCTCTTCTATAAGCACACCGCTGATCGCCTGCAGCGCGAAGGCAATAGCCGCATAAAGCCAGAGGCGATGCGCGAGCAGCCAGATCCAGGGAAAGAGGAAGGCGAGCCATGAGAAACCGTCGCGGATCGTGCGCGTATTCTCGCGCTGACCATCAGGCGGAACAAGAAAAACAAAGCTGGATGCCATTTGAAGCTCCCTGATGGGGCTCAGACGAGCGTGCCCTTGGTGGAGGGAACACGGCCCGCCTGTCTCGGATCGATCTCTGTCGCCGTGCGTAGAACGCGGGCGACGGCCTTGAAACATGTCTCTGAAATATGGTGGTTGTTGGCACCATAGTGATTGAGAATATGCAGGGTGATCCCGGCATTCTGCGCGAGCGCATGGAAGAATTCGCGCACCAGTTCCGTGTCGAAAGTGCCGATTTTCGGCGCGCTGAACGAAACGTTCCAGACGAGGAACGGACGGCCGGAGAGATCGACGGCCGCCTTCGTCATCGTCTCGTCCATGGCGAGATCGATCGAGGCGTAGCGGGTGATGCCACGGCGGTCACCGAGCGCCTTCGAAATCGCCTGGCCGATTGCGATGCCGGTATCCTCGACCGTGTGATGATCATCGATATGCAGGTCGCCCTTGGCTTGGATGTCCATGTCGATCAGCGAATGACGCGAAAGCTGTTCCAGCATATGGTCGAAGAAGCCAACGCCGGTCGAAATCGTCGATTTGCCAGTGCCGTCGAGATTGACGGAAACGGAAATGGACGTCTCGTTGGTCTTGCGGGAAACGCTGCCCGTGCGGCTTGCTGCGGTCTCGGCCATATGGCTTTCTCCTTGAAATCAAGGTGGTTCCTTATCAGGCGCATTGCGAAATATCCAGCAGCGCAGGGCCACAAAAGGAAGGCCATTTGCAATCGCGGCGAGCCCCCTTACATAGGGTTCAACGGGGCCGATGTTCGGCCCGCCGGAACCGCCCGTGAGTTGGGGCAACAGGTGTTTGATGACGACAATTATTACAGTTCGAAAAGGCGGCAAGGTCATTGTGGCTGGCGATGGCCAGGTCAGCCTCGGCCAGACCGTCATGAAGGGCAACGCCCGCAAGGTCCGCCGCATCGGCAAGGGCGAAGTGATCGCCGGTTTCGCCGGTGCGACCGCTGACGCCTTCACCCTCCTGGAAAGGCTCGAAAAGAAGCTGGAGCAGTATCCGGGCCAGCTTATGCGCGCCGCTGTCGAACTCGCCAAGGACTGGCGTACCGACCGTTACCTGCGCAATCTCGAAGCCATGATGCTTGTCGCCGACAAGTCGGTGACGCTTGCCATCACCGGCAACGGCGACGTGCTGGAACCTGAACATGGCGTCATGGCCATTGGTTCGGGGGGTAATTTCGCACTTGCCGCAGCTCTGGCGCTGGCCGACACCGATAAGTCCGCTGAAGAGATCGCCCGCCGCGCGCTCGATATCGCGGCCGACATTTGCGTCTATACGAACCACAACGTCATCGTGGAAACACTGGATGCGGAATGACTGACTATGCCTTCCGTGCTGTCACTGTGGCTGACCTGCCGCTTCTGGCTGAATGGCTGGAGCGCCCGCATGTTCGCCGCTGGTGGGGCGACCACGGGGAAGCATTGGTTTCGATCGAGAAACATCTGCGTGATGCGGCCGTCGAACCCTACATGGTGATGCTGGACGGCAGGGATTTCGCCTATATTCAGGTGGCGGATCTCGACGTGGAAGATGACGCTGCGCTGGATGGTCAGCCTGAAGGCACCTGCGGCATCGATCAGTTCATCGGCGTCGAAACGCTCTTGGGAAAAGGTCACGGCCCGGCCTTTATGGCCCGCTTCTGCCAGGAGCTTTTCGAAAGGGGAAAAAACCGCGTGCTGGTCGACCCGCATCCGGACAACATTTTCGCAATCAGAGCCTATACCAAGGCAGGCTTTCAAAGACTTGGCGAAACAAATACGAATTACGGCCGGGCACTCCTCATGGCCCTGGACCGCCAGGAGAATGACAGACAATGACCACCTTTTCTCCCCGCGAGATCGTTTCCGAGCTCGACCGCTACATCATCGGCCAGCATGAGGCCAAGCGCGCCGTGGCGATTGCGTTGCGCAACCGCTGGCGCCGTCATCAGCTCGATCCGAGCCTGCGTGACGAGGTCATGCCGAAGAATATTCTGATGATTGGCCCGACCGGCGTCGGCAAGACGGAAATCTCCCGTCGCCTCGCCAAGCTCGCCGGCGCGCCTTTCATCAAGGTCGAGGCGACGAAGTTCACCGAAGTCGGTTATGTCGGCCGCGATGTCGAGCAGATCATCCGCGATCTCGTCGAGGTCGGCATCGGCCTGGTGCGCGAAAAGAAGCGGACGGAAGTCCAGGCCAAGGCCCATATGAGTGCCGAAGAGCGCGTTCTCGATGCGCTGGTCGGTGCGACGGCCTCGCCCGCCACACGTGAAAGCTTCCGCAAGAAGCTGCGCGGCGGCGAACTCGACGACAAGGAAATCGATATCGAAGTGGCCGATACCGGCTCCGGCATGGGCGGTTTCGATATCCCCGGCATGCCGGGCGCCAATATCGGCGTACTGAACCTGTCGGAAATGTTCGGCAAGGCGATGGGCGGCCGCACCAAGAAGGTGCGCACCACGGTCAAGGCCTCCTACACCGACCTGGTCCGCGACGAGTCCGACAAGCTGATCGACAATGAAGTCATTCAGCGCGAGGCCGTCCGTTCTGTCGAGAATGACGGCATCGTCTTCCTCGATGAAATCGACAAGATTGCTGCTCGCGACGGTGGCGCCGGCGCCGGCGTTTCCCGCGAAGGTGTCCAGCGCGACCTGCTGCCGCTCGTCGAAGGTACGACGGTTTCGACCAAGTATGGCCCGGTGAAGACGGACCACATCCTCTTCATCGCTTCCGGCGCCTTCCATGTTTCCAAGCCGTCGGACCTGCTGCCCGAACTGCAGGGCCGCCTGCCGATTCGCGTCGAGCTTCGTCCGCTGAACAAGGAAGACTTCCGCCGCATCCTGACGGAAACCGAGGCAAGCCTCATCCGCCAGTATAAGGCACTGATGGAAACCGAAAGCCTGACGCTCGATTTCACCGATGACGCGATCGACGCTCTCGCCGATGTCGCCGTCCATCTGAATTCCTCCGTCGAAAATATCGGCGCGCGCCGTCTGCAAACGGTCATGGAGAGGGTGCTGGACGATATCTCCTACAATGCCCCCGATCGCGCCGGGACCGATGTGAAGATCGATGCCGCTTATGTGCGCGAGCATGTCGGCGACCTCGCACAGAACACCGATCTCTCGCGCTTCATCCTGTGATCGGAAAACACCGTTTTCTGCCTTTGCGCAGATAATGCCGAAACTTTGACGATCTGAACTCTCGACAGCGGGCCTTTTACTTTCTAGTGAAAGGCCCGTTTTGTTTTTTTGTACCGGCTTTATTCGGACAAGATTCTGGTCCAGTCAGCCGCTTCACAAAGACGACAGGGAAAGACGGGAAAGCAGATCGTGCGACGCCTTTTGACAAGCCTTGTGATTGCCATGACCATCGCGGGCTCGGTTCCTGCGCTTGCAGCGCAGGTCGTTCCGCCCGGCAACCGTCATGCCGAGCAGCCGGATATTCCAGGCGCATCGGTCCGCCGCACCAAGGGCACCAAGACGACGTTCGATCTCAAATATGAGAAGGTCTACGACCTCCTGTCGACCGACCGTGAGCTTATGGGCAAGATCAAGAAGGTCTCGAACGCTTACGGCATCAACCCGATCCATGTGATCGGCGCTATCGTTGGCGAACATACCTATAATGTCGATGCCTATGACCGCCTTCAGGCCTATTATGTGAAGGCCGCCTCCTATGCCGGCGAGAGCTTCCGTTTCGCCTATGATGGTGAGAGCGTCGATGAATTCGTCGACCGGCCACAATTTGCCGCCTGCAATGGCAAGAGCGATTCATACACGCTCTGGAGTTGCCGCGAGGACGTTTGGGAAAGCGATTTCCGTGGCAAGACCGTAGGGGGCAAGAGTTTCCCGAACAACCGTTTCAGTGCGGTCTTCTTTCAGCCTTTCTATGCCGGCCAGACGTTCGGTCTCGGTCAGGTCAACCCGCTGACGGCGCTGATGCTGTCCGATCTGGTATCCCGCGTTTCCGGCTATCCGAAGCTGAACGAGAAGAATGCCGGCTCGGTCTACAAGGCAATCATGGACCCCGATATCTCGCTCGCCTTCGTTGCCGCCTCGATCCGCAGATCGATCGACGATTACAAGGAGATTGCCGGCGTGGATATCTCTGGCAATCCGGGGGTTACGGCGACGCTTTATAATGTCGGCAATTCCCGCCAGCGTGCCGCAGCCCTTGCCGCAAAGAATCGCTCCTCCGGCACGACGGTGTGGCCGGAAGAGAATTATTACGGCTGGCTGATCAACGACAAACTGGACGAGCTGAAGGGCCTGCTCTAACCTTCAGGCCTGCCGGGAAGACGATATCTCCCGTGAAAGGCTATGCTCATGGACATGCGTCCGGACCCCTTTGTTCCGCCGGCACCGCTGCCGCGTACCGTTCCGCCGTCGCGGCTCGAAATCATCAGGACGATTTTTCGCAATCCGCTCGAGCTCTGGGGCGAGCCATCCTATACGCTGCCCTGGATCCACACCAGTTTCTTCGGTCAGAGAACGCTGATCGTCAACGATCCCGGCCTCATCAAACATGTGCTGGTCGATAACGCCAATAATTACCGGATGTCTGATATCCGGCAGCTCGTGCTGCGCCCGATCCTTCGCGACGGGCTTCTGACTGCTGAAGGCCCCGTCTGGAAACGCTCGCGCAAGGCCGTCGCCCCCGTCTTCACGCCCCGCCATGCCAAGGGCTTCGCCGGGCAGATGCTGCGCCAGTCGGAAGACTACGCCCGCAAATATGCCGATGTGGGCGAGTCCGGCACGATTTTCGATATCAGCACCGACATGACGGAACTGACCTTCGCCATTCTCGCAGATACGTTGTTTTCCGGTGAGATCGTCACATCCAGCGGCCATTTCGCCGACGATGTCAACCAACTGCTGCACCGCATGGGCCGTGTTGATCCGATGGACTTGCTGCGTGCGCCCTCCTGGGTTCCACGTGTGACACGCATCGGCGGCCAGAAAGTGCTGGAGAAATTCCGCGCCATCGTGCGCAATACCATGGATATGCGGCTTGCCAAGATGAAGGCCGACCGCAGCAAGGCGCCGAACGATTTTCTCACCCTGCTCCTGGAGCAGGCCGGGCCGGATGGACTGACGAAGGAAGAGATCGAGGACAATATCCTGACCTTCATCGGTGCCGGCCACGAGACGACCGCTCGTGCGCTGGCCTGGACGCTCTATTGCGTCTCCAATAGCCCGCATATCCGCGAGGCGATGGAAGAGGAGATCGATAGAGTGCTCGCGTCAGGCGCAGAACCGGTCGAATGGCCGGATCTGCTGCCGCACACCCACGCTGCCTTTGAGGAGGCTTTGCGGCTCTATCCGCCAGCCCCGTCGATCAATCGCGCCGCAATAGCGGATGATTCCTGGACAAGCCCCAAGGGAGAACGCGTCGAGATCGAGGCCGGAGTCACCGTGCTCGTCATGCCCTGGACGCTGCATCGGCATGAGCTCCATTGGGATCGGCCGCGCGCCTACATGCCGGAACGCTTCCTGCCGGAAAACCGTGCTTCCATAGGCCGTTTTCAGTTCCTGCCCTTCGGCGCCGGCCCGCGCGTCTGCATCGGTGCCTCCTTTGCGCTTCAGGAGGCGGTTATCGCGCTGGCGGTCCTGATGCAGCACCACCGTTTCGATTCGACCGATCAGACGAATCCCTGGCCGGTGCAGAAGCTGACGACGCAGCCGCAAAATGGTCTTCCGATGCGCGTGAGCCGCCGGACTGTTTCCAAGCCTGCATAAATCTTTCGAATTGTTGCTGAATTGACTGTGAATGAAAGCCGGGCAAAGTGACAGCATGAAAAAGCTGCCACTGCAAGGGAGACACCGCATGAGCCGCATTGAAAAGAATGGTCTCTTCATCGAAGCCGTCCTCCATGATTTCCTTGTGAAGGAGGCGTTGCCGGGCCTCGAAATCGATGCGGACAAGTTCTTCGCCGATTTCTCGGCGATCGTGCATGATCTCGCGCCGAAGAACCGCGCGCTGCTTTTGAAACGCGATCAGCTGCAGGCAAAGATCGACGACTGGTATCGCCAGAACGGCGCACCGACGGATATGGACGCCTATCAGTCCTTCCTGAAAGAGATCGGCTATCTCCTGCCCGAGGGGCCGGATTTTCAGGTTTCGACTGCCAATGTCGATGCCGAGATCGCCTCTCTTGCCGGCCCACAGCTCGTCGTTCCCGTCATGAACGCCCGCTACGCATTGAATGCCGCCAATGCTCGCTGGGGTTCGCTGTATGATGCGCTCTATGGCACCGATGCCATCCCGGAAACGGACGGTGCCGAAAAGGGCAGGGGCTACAACCCCAAGCGCGGCGAAAGGGTCATCGCCTGGGTGCGCAATTTCCTCGATTCCGCCGTTCCCTTCGATGACGGCTCCTGGAAGAATGTCGGCTCCCTCGCCGTCAAGAACGGTGCTCTGGCGATTGCTGCCGTCGATGGCAAAGCTCTCGCCTTGAAGGATATCGGGCATTTCGCCGGCTATCGCGGCGATGCGAACGCGCCGACCCGTATTCTCCTGAAGAATAACGGCATCCATATCGAAATCGTGCTCGATGCCTCGACCCCGATCGGCAACACCGATCCGGCTCATATTTCCGACATCTGGCTGGAATCGGCCATCACCACGATCATGGACTGCGAAGATTCCATTGCAGCCGTCGATGCCGAGGACAAGGTCGTCGTCTACCGCAACTGGCTCGGCCTGATGAAGGGCGACCTGCAGGAGCAAGTGGCCAAGGCCGGTTCGACATTCGTTCGCAAGCTCAATCCAGATATTGCTTACACGGCGCCCGGAGGGCAGGAGTTCGAGCTGCATCGCCGCTCGTTAATGTTGGTGCGCAATGTCGGCCACCTCATGACCAATCCGGCGATCGTCGATCGCGACGGCAACGAGGTTCCGGAAGGCATCATGGATGCCGTGATCACTGGCCTGGTTGCGCTCTACGACGTCGGTCCATCGGGACGCCGCAAGAATTCACGTGCCGGCTCCATGTATGTCGTCAAGCCGAAGATGCACGGCCCTGAAGAGGTGGCCTTCGCCGTCGAGATCTTCTCGCACGTCGAAGATGCCTTGGGCATGCCGCGTAATACCATCAAGATGGGTATCATGGACGAGGAACGCCGCACGACCGTCAATCTCAAGGAATGCATCCGTGCGGCCCGCGAGCGTGTCGTCTTCATCAATACCGGCTTCCTCGATCGCACCGGCGATGAAATCCATACTTCGATGGAAGCCGGACCGATGATCCGCAAGGGCGACATGAAACAGGCCGCCTGGATTGCCGCCTACGAAAACTGGAACGTCGATATCGGTCTCGAATGCGGCCTCTCCGGTCACGCGCAGATCGGCAAGGGCATGTGGGCCATGCCGGATCTTATGGCCGCCATGCTGGAACAGAAGATCGCCCATCCGAAGGCTGGCGCCAACACCGCCTGGGTGCCGTCGCCGACGGCCGCCACTCTGCATGCTACGCATTATCACCAGATCAATGTCGCCAAGGTGCAGGAAGGCTTGAAGGATCGCACCCGCGCCAAGCTCTCCGATATTCTTTCGGTGCCGGTCGTTGTACGGCCGAACGGGACGCCGGAAGAAATCCAGCGCGAACTCGACAACAATGCCCAGGGCATTCTGGGTTACGTCGTGCGTTGGGTCGACCAGGGCATCGGTTGCTCCAAGGTGCCTGACATCAACAATGTCGGCCTCATGGAGGACCGTGCGACTTTACGCATTTCGGCCCAGCACATGTCGAACTGGCTGCACCACAAGGTCGTCACGCAGGAGCAGATCGTCGAAACGATGAAACGTATGGCCGCTGTCGTCGACCAGCAGAATGCCGGCGATTCGGCCTACATCCGGATGGCCGGAAATTTCGATGGTTCGATCGCCTTCCAGGCAGCGCTTGATCTGGTCCTGAAGGGCAGGGAACAGCCGAACGGCTACACCGAGCCGGTCCTGCATCGCCGCCGCATTGAGCTCAAGGCAAAGCAGACTGCTTGAGCCAGAGCATGCCAGATACAAAAAGGCCGCCGGGCTCAAAAGTCCGGCGGCCTTTTTTATACCGAATTCAGCTTTTAGCTTACTGGATAACGATGACCTTGGAAGTGGTCTTGCCCGGACGGACGCGGCTGTAGAGATCGATCACGTCCTGGTTCATCAGGCGGATGCAGCCCGACGAAGCGGCAGTTCCGATCGAGGCCCATTCCGGAGTGCCGTGCAGGCGGAAGAGCGTGTCCTTGCCCTCTTCATTGAAGAGGTACATGGCACGTGCGCCGAGCGGGTTGGTGAGGCCTGGACCCATGCCGTCTTCGACATACTTGGCAATTTCGGGACGACGGACGGCCATTTCCTTGGGTGGATGCCAGTTTGGCCATTCCTGCTTCCAGGCGACATAGGCCGTGCCGGACCATGCGAAGCCCTGCTTGCCGACTCCGATGCCGTAGCGGACGGCCTTGTCGTTGGGGAGGATATAATAGAGGTGACGCTCGCGCGTATTGACGATGATCGTACCGGGACGCTCGTCGCTCTGGTAGCCGACGATTTGGCGGCGGAATTCCGGCTTGACGCGGTCAATCGGGATTGCCGGCAGGGAGTATCCGGCATCCGACGTTAAGCCATAGGCGTCATTGAAGATTTGTGCCGTCTGAACGGTCGGACCTGCGCTGTCGACGGACGCGGATTCGGACGTCGTGGAGCAGCCGGCCAGTGCCAGGGTCGCCAGCAGGCCAAATACAGGGAATGCATTGCGGATGCGCATGGATGACTCGTGAAGGTTTTGGGGCAAGGAGGGGACAGTCTTTCGACCATCGTTATTTATGGTTTATTTTCGATTAACTTTGCCTTTGCAAGGCTGCTGCGGTGCGACAAAATCCATCTGCGACGCAAATTAAAAGCGCATGGCTTTTTTGCAACAACGGCCAACCCCACTTGACGGTTATCCATGACGATTTTGAGCGTTTACAATAACAATCCGTTAATCGATGGCCGGCAATCGGACAGGGCCATGATGGTGCGCCGTGGCATGCAGGTTTTGCTCCACGATATGCGCCTTGCGGTGTTGCCGGAACTGCCGCTGGCAAGCGGCCGCCGCGCCGATCTGATCACGATTTCAGAAAAGGGAGAGGTCTGGATCATCGAGATCAAGACGTCGATCGAGGACTTTAGGGTCGATCGCAAATGGCCGGATTACCGCCTGCATTGCGACCGTCTGTTCTTTGCGACACACAAGGATGTGCCTGTCGATATCTTCCCGGAAGAGTGCGGCCTTTTTCTTTCAGATGGTTACGGCGCACATATGCTGCGCGAGGCGCCGGAACACCGCCTGCCGCCAGCTACGCGCAAAGCCGTCACGCTCAACTTTTCGCGCGCTGCCGCACAGCGGCTGATGATGGCCGAGTGGGCAAACGGCAAGCCGTTCAACCTGGATGATGTCTAGTTATTTCGGCGCGCGTTTGGCGAGGATGCGCTGCAGTGTGCGGCGGTGCATATTGAGCCGGCGAGCCGTTTCCGACACATTGCGCTCGCACATTTCATAGACACGCTGGATGTGTTCCCACCGCACCCGGTCCGCCGACATGGGGTTTTCCGGCAGTTCTGCCTTTTCGCCCGGTCGCTGCGTGAGCGCGGCAAACACATCGTCAGCGTCGGCGGGTTTTGCCAGGTAATCCACAGCCCCGAGCTTCACCGCCGTCACCGCCGTGGCGATATTGCCGTAACCCGTTAGCACGATGATTCGCGTGTCGTCGCGACGCTGGCGGATAGCCTCGATAACGTCGAGGCCGTTGCCGTCGCCGAGCCGCAAGTCGACCACGGCATATTTCGGGGGCCGGCCTCTCGATTTCGCCACGCCTTCCGCTACCGATTCGGCCGTTTCCACATGAAAGCCGCGTGCCTCCATCGCCCGTGCCAAGCGACGCAGGAAGGGGCCGTCGTCATCGACGATAAGCAGGCTCGGGTCGGGCCCGATATGCTCCTCGTTGGAGCCGGCGGAAATCTCGTGATTCTGATCTGTCATCGCTACGGTCCCGGCGGTTGAGCGTCCGAAATGCGTCAACCGCTTATATCCTGTTTATGCCGACAAAGTCATTTTGTCGAATTTGCGTCGATCAAGACCCGCGGCCATTCGATCCGGATGCGGGCACCCGCGTTTTCCGGATCACGATTTTCAAAAACCAGCGATGCTCCGGAGCGCTCCAGCAGCGTCTTGGCAATGAAAAGCCCCAGTCCCAGGCCTCCAGCGGTGTCTTCCTTCTGTCGTTTGGTAACGTAGGGTTCGCCAATCCGCGTCAGAATATCGGCCGCATAGCCGTTGCCGTCATCCTCGATGATGATGAGCACCTTTTCGTGATCGTGCTCGACCGTGACCGTCACCTTCTCCCGCGCATAGTCGACGGCGTTCTCGATCAGGTTGCCGAGCCCGTACATGATGCCGGCGTTGCGGTCTGTGACTGGTTCGCCCTTACGCGGGCTCTTCTCCACGAGTTCCAGATTAATACCGAATTCGCGATGCGGTGCGACGATTTCCTCCATCATCGAAGAGAGGGGCAGCCGGCGCATATGCGCTTCGCCCTCCGCAGACAATGTCGTCAGCCGGCGAAGAATGTCGCGACAGCGCTCGCTCTGGCTGCGCAGAAGCTGCACATCCTCTCGGAACCGGTCGTCGTCCTTAAGTTCGCGCTCCATTTCCTTGGCGACGACGCTGATCGTAGCAAGCGGGGTGCCGAGCTCATGGGCTGCGGCAGCCGCCAGCCCATCGAGCTGCGAGAGATGTTTTTCCCGCAGCAGCACCAGTTCGGTCGCCGCAAGCGCGTCCGCGAGCTGGCTCGCTTCCATCGAAACCCGGTAGGCATAGAAGGCGGCAAAGGCCATGGTCGAAGCGATCGAGCACCACACGCCGAACTGCATGACGTTGTGGACATTGATTTCCACCCCGTCGAACCAGGGCAGCGGAAAGGGAGAGAAGGCCAGTACCGTGATGCAGACCATCGCAAAGCCGATCAATGCCGTACTGTAGCGGATCGGCTGCGAAGCGAAGGAAATGATGACGGGAACGCAGACCAGTGCCGCGAACGGATTGGCGAGGCCGCCGGTAATGAAAAGCAGCGCACACAGCTGCAACAGATCGAAACCAAGGAGCGCGAACGCGGCGGGCGGCTCCAGCCGGTGCGTCGGTGGGTAACGGAGCGTCAGATAGAAATTCACCCAGGCGAGTGCGGCAATAAGGGAGCAACTCGCGACCAAGGGCAGAGGGAACTTCAAGAGAAAAGCGACGATAAAGACCGTTACCGCCTGGCCGATGACCGCCAGCCATCGCAACCGCACCAAAGTCTGCAAACGCAGCCGCCGGCTGCTCAGCCTGTCTTCTTGTGTCTGGACTTCGGTCTTTTCAATCACGCCACACTCCTACAGCATCGGCCCGATAATCGGGATCGATTTTCAGAATCCCGATGCATAGATCCGAAGGGTTGGAACGTCCTTGGTGTGCCCAAATATACGCATGGCGCGCTAAGGCCGGCGGATTATGTACCACGGGGCTTTGCCCTTGTCGTCGGCGCCGCCTCATCAGGTTTTTCCGGCCAGGGATGCCGGGGATAACGTCCGCGCATGTCCGCGCGTACATCCTTCCATGAGCCCGCCCAGAAACCCGGCAGGTCCCGGGTCGTCTGGATCGGCCTGTGAGCCGGCGAGGTAAGCTCCAGCACCAGGGGCAATCGCCCGCCGGCGACCACCGGATGCTGCTTGAGGCCGAAGAGCTCCTGCACACGGATCGTCAGCGTCGGTTCTTCGCCATCATACTGGATCGGATGGCGTTGTCCTGTTGGTGCCTCGAAGTGCGTCGGTGCGAAGCGTGCGAGATCGCGCTGCAGATCGTGCGGAACGAGTGCCATTAGCCCGTTGGAGAGGCCGGAGGCGGAAATATCCGAAAGCCCCCGCGCGTCTGACTGGAAAGGGATGAACCAGTCTTCCATGCGATCGAGGAGCGCCTCATCGCTCATATCGGGCCACGGTTCGCCGATCGTTCGGTGCAAGAAGCCGATTCGCTCCCGCAGCTGCAGCGCCTCCTTGGAAAAGGGAAGCTGATCGAGCCCCAGCTCCCGCAAGCCGTCTGCGAGCGCCCGCACCACCGCCTCGCCGGAGGGACGCGGAAGCGGAGCTTCCTCGAAAACAATGGCGCCGAGCCTTGTCGCGCGCCGTGCACGCACCTGCCGGCTCTGTCTGTCGAAGAAGGTCTGGTCGTCCGTCCGGATTTCGCCCGGTAGTTCGGCTTCGATGTCGGCGCGGGAGATTTCCGCCGCTACCAGAATTCTTCCCCGTGCTGCCCGGCCGGTCAGATCGGCGATCACAAGCATCTGGCTGCCTGCCAACCGTTCGGTTTCCGCAAGCTCGGCGCCCCGGCCGTTCGCCATGACATAGCGCCCGCGCCCACCGCGCTGAAGTGCTGCTCGATCCGGGAAAGCATGCAGCAGAAGCCGCCCCGCGAGCGCAGGTTCAGTACTCGAAATGGAATTGAGCCCTTCCGCGAGCCGCCCCGCCAGCCGCCGCGAAGCGTCGGCCCTTTCGCCTTTCTCGCTCTTGAAGCGCCTGAGCCGCTCTTCAAGATCAATGCTGGTGCCGCCAAGCCCCTGCTCCGTCAGCAGCACGGATATCAGCGCCGCATCCTTCGCATGTCCTGCTTCACCAGCCGAGACCACCATGGCCGCGAGCCGCGGCGGCAGGGCGAGGTCGCGCATCACCTTTCCCCGCGCCGTCAATGCGCTGTCCGTGTCCAGCGCCCCAAGCTGCACCAACAATGCTCGCGCTTCCTTGATCGTTGTCTCCGGCGGCTGATCGACGAAGGCGAGCGATTTGGTGTCCTGAACGCCCCAATCGGCAAGATCGAGCACGAGACCGGAAAGATCGCTAGAAAGAATCTGGGGCGGCGTGAAGGCCGGAAGTGCCGCCGTCTGGCCCTGATGCCACAGGCGGATGGCGATGCCTGGCTCCGTTCGTCCAGCGCGGCCGGCGCGCTGATCGGCCGAAGCTCGCGACACCCGAACGGTCTCCAGCCGCGTGATGCCCGTCGATGCCTCGAAAACCGGCAATCGCTGCAGCCCGCTGTCGATGACGATCCGTACGCCGTCGATGGTGATCGAGGTTTCGGCAATCGAGGTCGCAAGCACGATTTTACGTGTGCCTGGTGCCGCGGGGCGGATCGCCGCGTCCTGCTCTTTCTGGCTGAGATTGCCGTAGAGCGGCGCAATCAGCGTCTCTGAGCCGAATCGTCCTTGAAGCCGCTCCACCGTCCGGTTGATTTCCGCCTGGCCGGGAAGGAAAGCGAGAATCGATCCGGATTCGCTCGCATGAAAATCGGCGATCGCCCGAACCATCACGTCTTCGATACGCTCGCCACCCGCCCGGTCCTGATAGCGGATATCGATCGGAAAGCTTCGTCCCGTGCTTTCAATAACGGGCGGATGATCGAGTAGCGCAGCGACCCGTTCGACATCGAGCGTGGCCGACATGACAAGGATACGCAAATCCTCGCGAAGCGCCGATTGAACGTCAATCGCCAGCGCAAGACCGAAATCGGCATCCAGCGAACGCTCGTGAAACTCATCAAAGATGACGGTCGAGATACCGGAAAGTTCGGGATCATCGAGGATCATGCGGGCAAAGACGCCCTCGGTAACAACCTCTATCCGTGTCTTGGCCGATATCCGGTTGTCGAGGCGCATGCGGTAACCGACAGTTTCGCCCACCTGCTCGCCAAGCAAGGACGCCATGCGGCTCGCCGCGGCACGGGCCGCCAGCCGGCGCGGCTCCAGCAGGATGATCTTCCCGTCATCGCGCCAAGGTTGGCCAAGCAGGTGCAGCGGCACGAGCGTCGTCTTGCCGGCGCCAGGTGGCGCTGAAAGCACGGCACGTTTCTTTTTGCCAAGCGCCGCACTGATATCGGGCAGCACATGCGAAACCGGAAGCTCCGGCAAGGAAGGCAGGTTCTTCACTTTCCGCTCGTGACCATTTCATAGGCGAGAATGGCGGCGGCCAAATCCTCAAGCGCTGCGCCGACGGATTTGAAGAGCGTGATTTCTTGCGCATCTTTCCGCCCGTCACAGGCACCCGATATCAGCTCTGTCAGGTCGCCGCGTATGTCGCTTTCCTTTAGCAGCCCGGTTTTCAAAGGCTGGACGATGTCGCCGCCTTCGCTCAGCGCGCCCGCTCTTGTATCGACATAGACGGCGGAGCGCAGGACGGCCGCATCGTCGCTTTCACGCATGCTGGGCTTGAAAGCGCCGACCAGATCGAGATGAGCACCGGGCTTTAGCCACTCGCCCCGAACAAGCGGCTCGCTGGAGAGTGTCGCACAGGAAATAATATCGGCCGTTCTCGCCGCCGCCTCAACGTTGCTCACAGCTTCGGCCTGCAGCCCAAGTGCCCGCGCTTCCTCGGCAACCTTCTCCGCCGCCTCGCTATTGCGTCCCCAGATATTGTAGCGCTGGATCGGCCTGACTGTTCCATGTGCCTGCATGAGATTGAGCGAAAGCCGACCGGTACCGCAGACCAGCATTTCCGAGGCATCCGGCCGGGACAGATAGCGTGAGGCCAAAGCCGAAGTTCCCGCAGTCCGCCGCGCCGTCAGTTCTCCGCCCTCTATGACGGCCAACATCTGTCCTGATGCGGCAGAGGAAAGCAGGTAGCTTCCGAAAATCGCCGGCAGGCTTCGGCGCATGTTGCCTGGAAAGACCGAAACCATCTTGATCCCCGCATACTCTCCGGGAAGCCACGCCGGCATCAGCAGCAGGGTTGCACTCTCCTCTCCCGGAACTTCCATGTCATGATGATGGCGGACGGGCGCGACGCAATCGCTTCGGAACATAGCCTCGATCGCATCGATAAGCTGCACCCAGGGTAGGGCAGACCGCGTCTGGTCTTCGTCGAGGACAAGCATTCTGAGCTCCGCAAGGGCATGGATATATCCTTGTCAAACTACCGATTGGAACGGTCGAGGCAAGCTTCCTGGAAATCGGGCGCGTGCCTCCCATATAAAGGATGCACGCCAAGGCCCACGTTGATCGGTCGGAATCGGAAAAATCGATCGAAATAAGGTGATTTTGACCGGGAAACCTCCCCTTCCAACGGGAGGCGATAAAACTGCAAGCAAAATCAACCTGTTACAAAAAT
>UEIF01000002.1 GCA_900468805.1 Hyphomicrobiales bacterium
GCCCGAACTCCTACTACTCGTCTGCTGAATGGGTAGTTGCTGCCGAATACGCCATCAAGGCAACGGACAAGCTGAAGATCACTCCGGCTGTTCAGTACTACGGTAACTACTTCGGCGGCAGCAAGAACGTTCCGGAAGACTTCGACGGTCTCGGCGATGCCTGGAAGGCCGGCCTGACGGTTGACTACCAGATCGTTGACAACTTCTACGCCAAGGCTTCGGTACAGTGGCTGGATCCGGAAGATAAGGACGACGTCACGACCGGTTACTTCCGCCTGCAGCGCTCGTTCTAATTCGAGTTGACTTCGGTCATAGAGAAGCCCGGCTTTTGAGCCGGGCTTTTTTTGTTAATTACCACCTTCGAAGTGGCGGGTGGTGTTTTGATGTCGCCGCTAGGCGCCATCACGAAAGCTCAGCTCAGCCTGCCGATAAATATCCTGATCGCCTCCGGAATGTCCCCGAGATGCAGAAGCGGCGCGTGACCTTGACCTTTTGCCGTGATCTGAACCATCCCCGGGTGCCGTTTCGTCATCTCCTCTGTTGTCTCTCGCGATAGCAGATTGGAGTTCTCTCCTCTGATCACCAGCAGCGGTGTGGAGCGCAGCCTCTCGAATTGCGGCCAGATGTCGGGGAGGGGATTGTTGAAATCGATTGTTTTCAACTGCTGGGCAATCGCCGGGTCATAGTCGGCGAGAGGTACGCCATTCTGTTCTCGATAGATGGCGTGCGCCATGCTCTCCCAGTCGGTGGGATCGAGCGAGGAAAAGGCAGCGCCGTGATTCTCCTTGAGGATATCGATCGCCTCACTCCAGCTTCGAGGTTTGCGGTCACGGTTGAGATAGTCCCTGATCGCCATCAGCCCGGCGGGCTCGATGACCGGGCCGATATCATTCAAGATGCCGCCGGTGAGCAGTTCCGGCTTTATTGCCGCCAGCAGATGCAGAATCAGCCCGCCGCGCGAGGTCCCAATGAAGATGGCGTGGTCTATGCCGAACGCATCGCAGGCGGCAATCACATCGCCGCATTCGACAGCGAGATTGTAATTCGCCTTGTTATCATCCCGATCAGACAGGCCACGTCCGCGATAGTCCACTGCCATGACACGCCGTGGGAAACCTGCGTCCCGCGACAGGATCAACGCGAGTTCGTGGAAATCGCGGGCATTGCGCGTAAGGCCCGGCAGGCAGACGACCGGCAACCGGTCGGTACTTTCACCGGTCGGCTGGTAGTTGCGGGCGTAAAGCCTGAGCCCATCGGTAGATTCAAAGAATTTTTCGGTAAACCCGTTGGTGACTGCGTTAGCCATGACATCTCCATCCGGTCTTCTGAACCGAGATGTAGCGTGCTTTCAACGTGGCTACTAGGCGAGCTTAGGTCGCGCCGCGACCGCCGATGAGGTCGCGCTCGATATCAGGGGACTGACCCAGTCGAGCCTTATAGACCTCGTAATTCTCCATCACCCTCTGCACGTAGTTGCGCGTTTCGGGGAAGGGGATGCGCTCGATCCAGTCGACGATCTCGTCGACCGGTTTGCCGCGCGGATCGCCATAGCGGCCGATCCATTCCGGCACGCGCTTCGGTCCGGCATTATAGGCGATGAAGGTCAGGATATAGGAGCCGCCGAAAGCTTCGATCTGCTCGCCGAGATAATGCGCGCCGAGCGTCGCGTTGTAGCCGGCATCGGCTGTGAGCTTGTCTTTGGAATAGGTGATGCTGTGCCGCTTGGCGACGGCCTGGGCCGTCCCAGGCAGAAGTTGCAGCAGACCGCGGGCATTGGCTGCGGAAACGGCCGCCGGGTTGAAAGCGCTTTCCTGCCGGGCGATCGCATAGGCGAGCGCCTTGCCCGAGCCGGAAATATTGGCGTTGGCGGGAATGACGCCGACCGGGAAGGCCAGCGCCGCGACATCGATGCCTCGCCCATAGGCGATCTTGCCGATCTGCAGCGAAAGATGATGGTCTCCCGCCTGCTCGGCCCTGGCCGTCAGGATCGCGAGCTCCCCGGGGCTCTGCAGCTGGTCGGCAAGGGCCAGGTAAATCGCTGCCGCACGCCAGCCATGACCTGCGGTCTCCAGCCGTCCGATCGCCTGCACGGCTTCGCGTTGCTGGAGATTCTGGCGGTCGGCTGGTGTCGGCGACGGATAGGTGACGTTCAAGGTCTTCCGCCCAAGCCGCTCAGCTGCCAGCTGCCCGTAGAATGTGCCCGGAAAATTCGCGGCCTTGGCGAAAAACTCGCTGGCCTTGCCCGGGCCGCCGGCTTCCGCTGAACGCCCGAGCCAATACCAGGCGCGAGAAACAGAGAGCGGGCCGTTCGAAACCTGCAGGATCTTGCGGAAATGTGTCTCGGCCGTCGTCGGGTCCTGCAATCCGCGCAGCGCATACCAGCCGGCATGGAACTGCGCTTCGACGATATCGGTCGGCACCGTCGCAACGGAGGCGGCAACGATCTGGTAGGCTGTCTTGAACTGGCCCTGGTCGACGAGACCGCGGCTGACGATCCGCTGCTCGTTCCACCATTCGCCCGAATTCATCAGTTCAGTCCGGTCGCGCGGTATCTGCTGCAGCAGTTTGGCGGCGTCGAGATACTTGTCCTGCTTGCGCAGATATTCGATGCGCGCGAACAGAAAGCCGGGATCGCTGCGCCATTTTGCGTCGATCGCGGTCAGCAATGCGCCGGCATTGCCCGCATTGTTGTCGACGGCAGCCCATGCCTTGTAGAGCGATTGCGCCTGGCCCATGTCGCCGAAGCGCTTGGCCTGTGCCACGCGGCCGCGATACATCAGGTAGTCCATCCGCGTCTTGTGGTCGGCAGCGGTCAGCACGCCGGCAAATTCGGCCAGGATTTTGTCTTCGGTCGCCTTGTCGAGCGCCTGTCCGCGCCAGATCTTGCCGATATATTTCGCCGCCTGCGCAGATTTGCCGGTTGCTACAAGCGCGCGCGACATGATGATCGCACCCTGCCACGTCTCGGGCGCGGTATCGCCGAAGGCGTTCAGCACGGCAGCAGGAGCGGGATTCTCGTCATAGAGCGCGCGCTCGGAATTACCGCGGAGCCGCTCGAGACCCGGCCAACCCTTCAGCTCGTCCGAAGCACTGGCGATCTCATAGGAGGGAACGCCCTTCAGGCCGGAAGTCGCGATTGCCCAAGTCAGGATATGGCGGTCGAGTGTTCCTGCCGCCATCGTATTGCGGATGGCGAGCGCCTGCTGCGGATCCTTGTTGGAGAGCGCATCGAGACCCGCCTTCAGATCGCTGCTGACAGGCGCGATCGCCGAATTACGCGGAATGGCGCCGGTCGTAATCGCCTCGGGGAAGGATGATGTCTCCGGCACGAAGCCCAGCGGCTTGACGGCCGGCGCGGGGGCGCCCTCGCCGGGGAGCGGCGATGCGGCGCTGCCCCAGGCCGCGGCCACCAGGCCGAAGGCGGACAGGATCAGAACGGCTCTCTTCATCCGTATGACTCGCAACGAAAACATGCCCTTCCATTTGGCTGGAGGCATCTTAACGAAACCTTACCATAACAGGTAAAATTCATTCACATTTGCTATCGGAATTTGCCCTATCCGACTTATGCGCGCTTGTCGCAGCCATTTTGCCGCTCTATGGTGCGCAACTCTTATTCATGGAATGCGGCTGAAGCAAGGATATCGGCCGTGAGGAGCTTTGCATGTTCAATGGGTCCATCCCCGCGCTCGTAACCCCCTTCACCGATGCCGGACTGATCGACGAAGACAGCTTCGCCGCTCATGTCGCGTGGCAGATCGGGGAGGGCAGCAAGGGCCTCGTTCCGGTCGGCACGACCGGTGAGTCGCCGACGCTGTCGCATGCCGAGCACAAACGGGTGGTGGAACTCTGCATCGAAGTTGCGGGCAAACGCGTGCCTGTCATGGCCGGCGCCGGCTCGAACAATACGCGCGAAGCGATCGAGCTTGCCCAGCATGCCGAGAAGGTCGGCGCCGACGCGGTGCTCGTCGTCACGCCCTATTACAACAAGCCGACTCAAAAGGGCCTGATCGCCCATTATTCGGCGATCGCCGAAGCCGTTGACCTGCCGATCTACATCTACAACATCCCCGGCCGCTCGGTGGTCGACATGACGCCGGAGACGATGGGGGCGCTTGCCAAAACCCATAGGAACATCGTCGGCGTCAAGGATGCGACGGGTAAGATCGAGCGCGTCTCCGAGCAGCGCATCACCTGCGGTAAGGAGTTCCGTCAGCTTTCCGGCGAGGATGCGACCGCTCTCGGCTTCAACGCTCATGGCGGCGTCGGCTGTATCTCCGTCACAGCCAATATCGCGCCGCGCCTCTGCGCAGAGTTCCAGGCAGCGACGATTGCAGGTGACTATGCCAAGGCGCTGGAGCTGCAGGACCGGCTGATGCCGCTGCACAAGGCTGTCTTCATGGAGCCGGGCGTCTGTGGCGCGAAATACGGCCTCGCGAAGCTCGGCCGTATGAGCCGCACTGTTCGCTCTCCGCTGATGTCCTCGCTGGAACCCTCGACGGAGGCGGCGATCGATGCTGCCATGCGTCACGCCGGTCTGCTCAACTGAGGCTGCAAACCGGCCTGTCTTCACAAGACCGGGCCGCTCTCTTACATAGATGACAGGAAATGAGGGCGCGGCATTCGCGCCCCTCAAATGGAATTATCGTTATGGCCCCCAAAGGCAGCCAGCGTATCGTGAAGAAGGTCGTTGCGGAAAACCGCAAGGCTCGCTTCAACTACGAGATCATCGATACCTATGAGGCGGGCTTGGTGCTGATGGGCACCGAGGTCAAGTCATTGCGCGAAGGTAAGGCAAATATCGCCGAATCCTACGCTTCCGACGAGGATGGCGAGATCTGGCTGATAAATTCCTATCTGCCGGAATATCTGCAGGCGAACCGCTTCAACCATGAGCCGCGTCGTCGCCGCAAGCTGCTCTTGTCCGGGCGTGAGATCAACCGTTTGCGCGCGGGTATCAATCGCGAAGGCATGACGCTGATCCCGATGAAGATCTACTTCAACGATCAAGGCCGCGCCAAGATCGAGCTGGCGCTCGCGAAGGGCAAGAAGCTGCATGACAAGCGCGAGTCCGAGAAGGAGCGCGATTGGAACAGGCAAAAGAGCCGTCTGTTGAAAGACAACGGCTGATCATTTGCCTGCGGCATTCTGCAATTCGTGAATGAAGGTTAAAGCATGTCGCGCAAAAGTGTGCAGCGGTTTTGAGCTAACGATATGCGAAAACGAAAGACTAAAGCGTGGCAAGCGAATCCTAGAGATCGCGACGCGCTTTAGTCTTCGAAATCGCTGGCCGGCGCCACTTCGGCGGGACGCGGAGGACGTTCGGAAGGATCACGGCCGATCTCGGCTTTCAGCGACAGAAGATCGATAAAGTGGTCGGCCTGACGACGAAGGTCGTCTGCGATCATTGGCGGCTGGGTCGACATGGTCGAAATGACCGAAACCTTGCGTCCCTTGCGTTGCAGCGCTTCGACCAGATTGGTGAAATCGCCGTCGCCGGAGAAGATGACGAGGTGGTCGACCGTTTCGGACTGTTCCATGGCATCGATCGCGAGCTCGATATCCATGTTGCCCTTGATCTTGCGACGTCCCATCGAGTCGGTAAACTCCTTGGCGGGCTTGGTCACTACCTTGTAGCCGTTATAATCGAGCCAATCGATCAGTGGACGGATCGAGGAATATTCCTGGTCTTCGATCAGCGCGGTATAGTAGTAAGCACGCAGCAGATATCCACGTTTCTGAAATGCTTTCAATAGCTTGCGGTAATCGATATCGAAGCCGAGACTCTTGGATGCAGCGTAAAGATTGGCGCCGTCTATGAATAGTGCAATTTTCTCGCGTGGGTCAAACATCGCTTACCAATCCAAAGAGAGTAATCGAAATCCATAAGCCACCAAGGCCAATAAAAACAGCGGCTTGTGGATGTGGCGTAGAGCTGTTTCATACTTTATGAATTATTCATATATGAAAGATTTAGGGCACGATTCGCGATATTCCAAGCAACCCCCGGTGGAAATGTCATATTGTGCATGGAAATTTGGACCGGCTACGGATAAAGGCGAGGGGACCCTAACGAAAAACTTGAATTTGCCCGGTTTTAATTGTATCGGGCGTTTTAATCCTGAAAAGACGACCGCAAAGGACAGGCAATGGCCCGTGTCACAGTAGAAGATTGCATTGACAAGGTGGAGAACCGCTTCGAGCTGGTTCTGCTCGCCAGCCACCGCGCCCGGCTGATTTCCCAGGGTGCATCGATCACGATCGATCGCGACAACGACAAGAATCCGGTTGTGGCTCTGCGCGAAATCGCTGATGAGACCTTGTCGCCCGATGATCTGAAGGAAGACCTGATCCACTCGCTGCAGAAGCATGTGGAAGTGGACGAGCCGGAGCCCGATCCGGCAAGCCTGATCGCAGCCGGTACGACGGCCGCCGCCGATGGCGAAGAGCAGGACGATGTGCCGGAAACGATCACCTTCGACCAGATGTCGGAAGAAGAGCTTCTGGCCGGCATCGAAGGCCTCGTCCCGCCGGAAAAGAGCGACGATTACTAAGCGCGTCCCTGGCCTCTGAACGGCCGGGGCTTCCTGCGCGGCAAAAGATCGACGATTACCAATCATCAATCTTGCGCCTGTAAGGCTTAGGCATAATATTGCCCATGTGTGCGCCAGTCTGCGATTGGCGCCCTTTTATTTTATTGGAGTGGCTTTGGAATGATGCGGCAGTACGAGCTCGTCGAGCGGGTTCAGAAATACAAGCCCGATGCCAACGAAGCTCTGCTGAACAAAGCCTATGTCTATGCCATGCAGAAGCATGGGCAGCAGAAGCGGGCGAGCGGCGATCCCTATATCTCGCATCCGCTCGAAGTGGCCGCCATCCTGACCGACATGCATCTCGATGAATCGACGATTGCAGTCGCCCTCCTGCATGACACGATCGAGGATACCACGGCGACTCGCGCCGAGATCGACGAACTCTTCGGCGAGGATATCGGCCGCCTGGTCGAAGGTCTGACGAAGATCAAGAAGCTCGACCTCGTGACCAAGAAGGCCAAGCAGGCGGAAAATCTGCGTAAGCTGTTGCTTGCCATTTCCGATGACGTGCGTGTCCTGCTGGTCAAGCTTGCCGACCGCCTCCACAACATGCGCACCCTCGACCATATGTCGCAGGAAAAGCGCGCCCGCATTTCCGAAGAGACGATGGAAATCTATGCGCCGCTTGCCGGCCGCATGGGCATGCAGGACATGCGCGAGGAACTGGAGGAGCTGTCCTTCCGGCACATGAACCCGGAGGCTTACGAGACCGTCACCAAGCGCCTCGAGGAATTGTCGAAGCGCAATGAAGGGCTGGTCAAGAAGATCGAAGCCGAACTGCGCGACCTCCTGATTGCGAGCGGGCTGACGGCTGCCTATGTCAAGGGCCGGCAGAAGAAACCCTATTCGGTGTTCCGCAAGATGCAGTCGAAGTCGCTCTCCTTCGAGCAGCTTTCGGATGTCTACGGTTTCCGCATCATCGTCGAGGATATCCCCTCCTGCTACCGGGCGCTCGGTATCGTCCATACGCGCTGGCGCGTCGTGCCCGGCCGCTTCAAGGACTACATCTCGACGCCGAAGCAGAACGACTACCGGTCGCTGCACACGACGATCGTCGGCCCCTCGATGCAGCGTATCGAGCTGCAGATCCGCACCAAGCGCATGCATGAGATCGCCGAGTTCGGCATCGCCGCCCATACGCTCTACAAGGACGGCGCCACCAATGCCGATGGCGATATCCTGTCGCGCGAAAGCAATGCCTATTCCTGGCTCAGGCATACGATCGAGGCGCTGGCGGAAGGCGACAGCCCTGAAGAGTTCCTCGAACATACCAAGCTCGAGCTGTTTCAGGACCAGGTTTTCTGTTTCACGCCCAAGGGCAAGCTGATCGCGCTGCCGCGCGGCGCAACGCCGATCGACTTCGCCTATGCCGTCCACACGAATATTGGCGACACGACTGTCGGCGCCAAGATCAACGGTCGCATCATGCCGCTCGTCACCCGCCTCAACAATGGCGATGAAGTGGAGATCATCCGCTCCGGCGTGCAGGTGCCGCCGGCCGCCTGGGAAGAGATTGTCGTGACGGGCAAGGCGCGCGCCGCGATCAGGCGCGCGACGCGCGTGGCGATCCGCAAACAATATGCCGGTCTTGGCCATCGCATCCTCGAGCGCACCTTCGAACGTGCCGGCAAGATTTTCTCGCGCGAAGCCATGAAGCCGGCCCTGCACCGTCTGGGGCAGAAGGACGTGGAAGATGCGATCGCCGCCGTTGGCCGCGGTGAGATGTCTTCGCTCGACGTGCTGCGCGCCGTCTATCCCGATCATCAGGACGAGCGTGTTACCGTCAAGCCGGCCGGCGATGAGGGCTGGTTCAACGTTCGCAGTGCCGCGGGCATGATCTTCAAGATCCCCGGCAAGACCAAGGCTGATCTCGCTGGCGAACGCGCCTCCACCGAGAGCGATCCCGATATCGTGCCGATCCGTGGTCTCTCAGGCAATGTCGACGTCAAGTTCTCGCCGACCGGTGCCGTGCCAGGTGATCGCATCGTCGGCATCATGGATAAGGGCAAGGGCATCACCATCTATCCCATCCAGTCGCCGGCACTGCAGCGCTTCGACGATCAGCCGGACCGCTGGATCGACGTGCGCTGGGATCTGGACGAGGCCAACAAGTCCCGCTTCATGGCCCGCATCATGGTCAACGCGCTGAACGAGCCCGGTACGCTCGCCAAGGTGGCACAGACTGTGGCAAGCCTCGACGTCAACATTCGCATGCTGAATACGGTGCGTGCGGCAACAGACTTCACCGAAATGGTGCTGGAGGTGGAGGTCTGGGACCTGCGTCAGCTCAATCAGCTTCTTGCTCAACTCAAGGATCTCGACTGCATTGCGACGATCCGCCGTCTCTATGAGTAAGATTTTGTTAAATTATTACCCTCGACAGAATTGCGGTTTGCACATTTTGTGACCATTTAATGGTCTGATGGGCACATCGAAATGGCAAGCCATGCGCATTGCGCATGGCTGTGCTCAGGTTACAGTGGTGGTAATTAACCGTTGCGACGACTATCTTCTGGTCATCAAGAAATGAAACGAAGATGAGGTAAAGCAATGTTTGAACCGATCAGAAAGTTCGCCCGCGCTCTTCGCGCTCCGACCGCTCAGGAACGTGAAATGGCATACCTTAATGGCTCGCATGACCGTATCGATCTTGAATATCGTCAGCGTCAGGTCGATCGCGGTATCTTCCGCAGCCGCTAATCGCTGAGATATACTTGACGCAAGGAAGGGGGCGTTATGCATGATCCACGCCCCTCGAAAGAAAAGAAGAATAGACGGCCTGTTTGTTAAGCGGTTCCATTTGCCGCTCTTGTCATGGTCATGTGCGCTGCACTAAATACCGGCCATGTTGTTTCGTCGTCGCAAACCTGCGGGATTTATGGAAAAGCTGCGAGAGCTCGTATGGCCTCGCAAGGGTTTTCTGCGCCCGCCAAGATATCTCATGATGCGCGTCCTGCGCCTGACTGCCTCGCCGCATGCCGTTGCGGTCGGCGTCGCTGCGGGTGTCTTCGTTTCGTGGACACCCTTTATCGGCGTGCATTTCATCATGGCCTTCGTCATCACCTATTTCCTGTCGGGGAATATGGTGGCGGCAGCCCTTGGCTGCGCTGCTTTCGGCAATCCGCTGACCTACCCTTTCATCTGGGGCATCACCTGGGAAGTCGGTCACCTGCTGCTCAGCCGGCAGGACCAGATGGACGGGCAGTCGATCAATCTCGCCGAGCTGTTTCAGAAACTGCATTTCACTGAACTCTGGAAGCCGGTGCTGGAGCCGATGCTGATCGGCGCCATCCCGCCCGCGACCGTTACTTCGGTTGCGCTTTATGTGCTGACATTCTACACCGTCCGGGGTTTTCAGGCGCGCCGACGCGCCCGGCTGATGGAGCGTGCGCGGCTTCGGATCGCCGATCCCGCCGCCGATCTGCCGACCGTCTGAGCCCGAAGCAGAATCATTCCGAAAGGCTTTTCGCATGATCATCGGCATTGGCAGCGACCTCATCGACATCAGACGCGTGGAGAAATCCATCGAGCGTTTCGGTGACCGCTTCACGCATCGCTGTTTCACCGAGGTCGAGCGTGCTCGCTCGGATCGCCGCGCCAACCGCGCCGAATCCTACGCCAAGCGTTTTGCCGCCAAGGAGGCTTGTTCCAAGGCGCTCGGCACGGGGCTTTCGCAGGGGGTTTTCTGGAAGGATATGGGCGTCGTCAACCTGCCGAGCGGCAAGCCGACGATGCAGCTGACGGGTGGTGCCGCAACCGTGCTGCAGGCTCTGCTGCCGGCAGGTCACAAGGCCGCCATTCATTTGACAATAACCGATGATTATCCCTTGGCTCAGGCTTTTGTGATCATCGAAGCGCTGCCGGATGCCGTATGATAGCGACCTCTCGTCGCTTTTAATGCCGTCGTTATTGCCGCCATCGGCCGAAGCCGCTAGAGAGAACATCAGAACGAAATGCGCCTTTATGGCGTCTTGAAGGAATAAGACTGCGTGTCCGAAAAAGTCGAAGCCAAGCCGAACGCCCTCTGGGAAAATATCAAGGTCATCATCCAGGCTCTGATCCTGGCGATGGTTATCAGGACTGTATTGTTCCAGCCCTTTACCATTCCCTCGGGCTCGATGATGCCGACACTGCTGGTCGGTGACTATATCTTCGTCAACAAGTTTGCTTACGGCTATTCGAAATATTCGCTGCCTTTCTCGCCTGACATTTTCAGCGGCCGCATTTTGGGTTCCGATCCGAAGCGCGGTGATATCGTCGTTTTCCGTTTCCCGCCGAATCCTGATGTCGATTACATCAAGCGCGTCGTCGGCCTGCCGGGCGATCATATCCAGGTTACCGACGGCATTCTCTACATCAACGGCAAGCCGGTTCCGAAGGTGCCTGATGGGACCTTCAACTCCGATTATAAGCTCGATCCGGGCCAGGACGTGCCTGTATTCCGCGAGACGCTGGACACTGGCAAGACTTACGACACGCTCGATCAGTCGCCGGTCTCGCGCGGCGACAACACCCGCGAGTTCATCGTTCCGGAAGGCCATTATTTCATGATGGGCGACAACCGCGACAACTCGCTCGACAGCCGCTTCGATGTCGGCTTCGTCCCCGCGGAAAATCTCGTCGGCCGCGCCAGCGTCATCTTCTTCTCGCTCGGCAACGACACGTCCTTCCGCGAAATCTGGAAATGGCCGACCAATATGCGCTGGGACCGCCTCTTCAAGGTTGTTGAATGAGCAAGGCGCAGACGCTCTCAGCGGCGGACCGCGCAAAGCTTGAAACCCTGATCGGGCATGAATTTGCCGAAAAGGAACGTCTGGACCGCGCGCTGACCCATGCCAGCGCGCGTACCGACAAGGGCAATTACGAGCGGCTTGAATTTCTGGGCGACAGGGTTCTCGGACTCAGCATCGCCGAGTTGCTGTTCCGCACGTTCGGGACTGCGGCGGAAGGCGAACTTTCGGTGCGGTTGAACCAGCTCGTCAGCGCCGAAACCTGCGCGGCGGTTGCCGACGAACTCAATCTCCATCTTTACATCCGCACCGGCGCCGACGTGAAAAAGCTCACCGGCAAGCGCATGATGAACGTGCGGGCCGATGTCGTCGAAAGCCTGATTGCGGCTCTCTATCTCGATGGCGGCCTGGAGGTCGCCCGTCGTTTCATCCTGCGGTATTGGGAAGGCAGGGCCGTGCGGGCCGATGGCGCCCGCCGTGACGCGAAAACCGAGCTGCAGGAATGGTCGCACGCCAAATTTGGCGTCACGCCCGTCTACCGGGTTGAGGAACGCAGCGGACCGGATCATGATCCGCGCTTCAGGGTGACTGTAGAAGTTGCTGGCGTTACACCGGAAACGGGAGTAGAGCGCTCCAAACGCGCCGCAGAACAGGTCGCTGCTACGAAAATGCTCGAGCGCGAAGGCATTTGGCAGCCGACGTCTGCCGGAAACTGACGGGATCAATGACAGAAGAAAACGAAATGGCGGCCGAGAACGCTGCCGAAAGCAGTCCGACGCATTCCGGCTTTGTCGCCCTCATCGGACCGACCAATGCCGGCAAGTCGACGCTGGTCAACCGCCTCGTTGGCGCCAAGGTATCGATCGTCAGCCACAAGGTGCAGACGACGCGTGCCATTGTGCGCGGCATTGCCATCCACAACAATGCGCAGATCGTCTTCATGGATACGCCCGGCATCTTCAAGCCGCGCCGGCGCCTCGATCGCGCCATGGTGACCTCGGCCTGGGGCGGCGCCAAGGATGCCGACTTCATCATGCTGCTGATCGATAGCGAGCGCGGCCTGCGTGGCGATGCAGAGGCGATCCTCGAAGGTCTCAAGAATGTTCCGCAACCGAAGCTCCTTGCGCTCAACAAGGTCGATCGCGTCAATCGCGAAAGCCTGCTGGCGCTTGCCGCTGCAGCAAACGAGAAGATCGCCTTCGAGCAGACCTTCATGATCTCGGCTGAAAACGGTTCCGGATGCGACGACGTCATGGATTATCTGGCAAAGACCCTGCCGGAAGGCCCCTGGTATTATCCGGAAGATCAGATCTCCGATCTGCCGATGCGCCAGCTTGCCGCCGAGATCACCCGCGAAAAGCTGTTCCTGCGCCTGCATCAGGAACTTCCCTATTCCTCGCATGTCGAGACCGAAAAGTGGGAAGAGCGCAAGGACGGCTCCGTGCGCATCGAACAGGTCATCTATGTCGAGCGCGACAGCCAGAAGAAGATCGCACTCGGCAAGGGCGGCGAAACCATCAAGGCGATCTCTTCCGCCTCCCGCCGTGAACTGTCTGAAATCCTTGAACAGCCAGTCCATCTCTTCCTGTTCGTCAAGGTGCGCGAAAACTGGGGCGATGATCCCGAACGCTTCCGTGAGATGGGTCTCGACTTCCCGCGTTAAAGCATGTCGCGCAAAAGTGTGCAGCGGTTTGTGATAACAACATGCGGAAAGCAAAGTGACAAGAAAACCGGCAAGCGGGCTCCAGCTCCTTGTTTCCGTGTAAAAATTGCTGCCTGTTCCAAGGAACAAATCGGCCTGTCTGCGCATTGACCTGCCAACGGCGCTGCACCCTGCAGCGCCGGTTTTTGCGATGGCAGGGACAAGATGGCGACGGCAAAACCTACCCATTCCTTCAAGACACCCTGCGAGCAGTGTCCGTTGCGGCCATTACCGCATTTCCGGGAGTTCGACCGTGACGAACTGGAATTCGTCTCGAAGTTCAAGAGGGGGGAACTGGCAGTCGATGCCGGGGCGACCATCCTTGTCGAAGGCGCTCATAGCGCCCACCTCTTCACCGTGCTCTCCGGCTGGGGCTTCCGTTACAAGATGCTGGAGGATGGCCGCCGGCAGATCCTGAATTACGTCATGCCGGGCGACCTGGTCGGTCTGCAGGGCACGATCATGGGCGAGATGCAGCACTCCGTAGAGGCTTTATCGCCGGTAACGCTCTGCGTCTTCGAGCGCGATAAGCTGATGTCTCTCTATAACAAGCACGCTTCGCTGGCCTTCGACATCACCTGGATAGCGGCGCAGGAAGAACGGATACTCGACGAACACCTGTTGAGCATAGGACGCCGCACCGCGCTTGAAAGAGCCGCGTATCTGATCGCCTTCCTCTTCGAACGCGCACGGAAATTCGGCCTTTTCAATGGCCGCAATGTCATCCCGATCACGCAGCAGCACATCGCCGATACACTCGGCCTTTCGATCGTTCACACCAACAAGACACTAAAAAAGCTCGCCGCGCGAAGCCTCATCCGCTGGCAGGAGCGCGGCTGTGATGTGCTGGACGGAGAAGGCCTGATGCAGGTGGCGGGCTGGGAAGGGTTGCGCGAAGGAAAGCGCCCTTTCATCTAAAGCACGTCGCGCAAAACTGTGCAGCGGTTTTGCGAAAATGACATGCGTCAAACAAAGCCTCGAAGCGTGGCAAGCGAATCTGAAAGATCGCGACACGCTTTGGAGTTTCCTGCTAGGATTGGTCAGCCTTGATGTCTTTTTTAAATGCAAAGCGATGCCGGAAAAAATAGAGTTGCGTCATCTTTCCCCGATTTTCGTTTTATCGACGGGAGGCGAAAATGTGGCTATCCAGTTCTGGTGGGCAACCACCCTCAACGGTCCAGGCGGGGCACCGACGGAATGATGTTTGCAAAAAGGTCGAAGCGCTGCAATGCTTGCGCTTCACGAGGGGCATGGAGATCATGAACGCAAGAACCCGTGTTCTGGTCCTGGAAGACAGTCTGATCATCGCCATGGAGGCGGAGGATATTCTGCGCCTGGTCGGCGCCGATACCATCGATATCGCCAATAGCCTCGATCAGGCCAGGGACGCAATCCAAGTCGCAGATTACGATTTCGCGCTTCTCGATGTGAATCTGGGTGAGGCGCTGAGTTTCGATTTCGCGCGCGATCTGTCGCAGGCCAATATTCCCTTCGGCTTCGTCAGCGGCTATTCCGATACACAGGATTTCCCGACAGACCTTCAGGACGTGCCGCTTCTCGTCAAGCCTTTCGACGAGAATGCGATGCGCGACTTCCTCCAGAAGCTTTTTCCATCGCCAGCGGAATGACATAGTTCTAGCCGTGCTTTAGAATGAATCGGCAGACTGAAGGACGGTTTTCCGATGCAATGGCAGGACCAGGCGATCATTCTTGGCGTCAAGCGCCACGGCGAGACGAGTGTCATCGCCGAGGTGATGACACGTGAGCGCGGCCGTCATCTCGGTCTCGTCCGTTCCGGCCGCTCGCGGACCATGCAGCCGGTGCTGCAGCCCGGCAACGAGGTGGAAGTCACTTGGCGTGCCCGGCTGGATGAACATCTCGGTGAATTCCGCCTCGAACCGGTGAAGCTGCGCGCCGCGCGGCTGATGGAGACGGCAACCGCCGTCTATGGCGTGCAGGCGATGGGAGCCCTCTTGCGTCTGCTGCCGGAGCGCGATCCGCATCCGCATCTCTTCGAGGCGCTGGAAGTCATTCTCGACCATCTCCACAATCCCGCCGATGCCGGCGAGCTTTTCGTCCGCTTCGAACTCGCAGTGCTGAACGATCTCGGTTTCGGCCTCGACCTCTCGGAATGTGCGGCGACCGGTACCCGCGCCGATCTTGCCTATGTCTCGCCGAAATCCGGCCGTGCCGTCAGCCGCAGTGCCGGAGAACCCTGGGCCGACAAGATGCTGCTTTTGCCGCCTTTCCTGAGTACGCAAGAAAACCACGCAGCCGATCTTGAAGGCCTTACGACGGCATTCCGTCTGACTGGATTCTTTCTGCACCGCCATGTCTACGAGCCGCGTGGTCTGGAGGCTTCGGCGGCGCGTGAGGGCTTCGTTCAGGCAGCACTCAGGGCACTGAACCCGACCCCCCGGACGCTTTCCCCGCCGGATGAACTTTCTGCCTGACGGCTTTTCATCCCTGCAAAACAGTCTTCAATTTTGGCGGTTTACCCCCATGCATGGGCCCCCTATCTCTCCTTGGATCGAACGCTCAAGGAGGAAGCCATGCTGACGAAGCCCGACACATTGACCACCATCAAGCTCTGGAACGGGCAGGAGATCCCTCGTCTCGGCATGGGCTGCTGGGCGATCGGCGGCCCGTTCTTTGCGGGCGAGACGCCGCTCGGCTGGGGCGAGGTGGACGATAATGAATCCATTGCAGCAATCAACCGTGCGATCGATCTTGGCATCCGCTTCTTCGACACGGCCTCGAACTACGGTGCCGGCCATTCGGAAGAGGTCCTGGGACAGGCGATCGGCAATCGCGCCGATATCGTCATCGCCACCAAATTCGGCTTTGCCACCAATCCGGAGACGAAGCAGGCGACCGGCGCCTTTGCCGATCCGGCCTTCATCCGCCAGTCCGTCGAGACGTCGCTGGGCCGGCTGAAGCGTGAGCGTCTCGATCTCCTGCAATTCCATCTCAATGATTTTCCAATGGAACAGTCCGACGAAGTCTTCGATACGCTGCAGGCCCTGCGGGCGGAGGGCAAGATCGACGCTATCGGCTGGAGCACGGATTTCGCCGATCGCGCCGCCCGCCATGCCGGCCGGCCGGGCTTCGTCTCGATCCAGCATACGATGAACGTCTTCGAGCCCGTGCCTCAGATGATCGATGTGGTCGAAAGGAACGATCTGATCTCCATCAATCGCGGTCCGCTTGCCATGGGCCTGCTGACAGGCAAGTTCACGCCGGAAAAGGCTGTCGGTGCCAAGGATGTACGCGGTGCCGCACTCGAATGGATGGTCTATTTTAGAGATGGCCGTATCGCGCCCGAATTCGCAGCAAGGCTCGATGCCGTGCGCAGCCTCCTCATATCGGATGGACGCACGCTGACCCAGGGCGCTCTCGCCTGGCTCTGGGCGCGTTCGCCGCGCACCCTGCCCATTCCTGGTTTCCGGACGGTTGCGCAGGTCGAGGAAAATGCCGGCGCGCTGGAAAAGGGCCCGCTGCCTTCTGACGTGATGGCGGAGATCGACACGGCGCTGGCCCGCGTCTGAGGCCAGAAAAGGCCAAGGCCTATGCTCGGGCGCGAACCTTGAAGGCCCAGCCCTCCGGCCGAGCCTCGATGACCTTTACCTGGTCGCCGATCGTGACCCTGCCGGTGCCACGCGGGGTGACGTTCCAGCCGAAAAGAGGGCCGGGCACGCGCCGGTCGCCCGACATGCGGCTGCGGCCCATGGCGGGCATGGGGTTCGCCACCTCGCGTGAACCCGTCAACTGGTCCTGCGTCGTCATGATGCAACGGGCGCAGGGCTTGACGAGGTCGAAGCGGATGCCGGCAATCTCGATTGCCGCCCAGCGGTCCTCCGCCCAGGCTTCATCCGTGTCTATGACGATATTCGGCCGGAAGCGCTCCATCCCGACGCCGCCTTCGGCATGGGCCGAGAGGTCGGCGTTCAGTGCCTTCAGCGATCCAGTCGTCGTCACCAGGATCTGGTAGCCGTCTGAAAAGGTCACCGGCGTGTCTCCGCCTGCCCATTCGGCATTGGCCGTTCGTTGAGCCTGACCGTCGAAGAAGACGAGCTTCACTTCGCGACCGAGCCATTCCGAAAGCCTGGCATTGCTGTCGTCGTCGGCTAGCGCTGCGCTGACGGTTGATCTCCAGACGATGACGTCGAGCCTCCGGTCCGGATGCGGCGGCGGCACGGCAATCTCCGGCTTGCCCTGCATCAGCAGCCGAAAAGCGCCGGCCTCGGGCCGCACGTCGATGCGGGCGAGCGCAGGCAGCTCGCGTTGCGTGATGAAATGTCCGTCCGCGTCCGTCACCATGGCGCGCCGGTCCCCGGGCAGACCGTAGGCATCGATCTCGGTAGAGGGCAGGGCGATACCGCGGGCGCTCTTGAGCGGGTAGATGAAGAGATCGCTGACACGCATCATAGGCTCCTAGATTTCGTCCATAAATGCCGCGAGGAAGTCGCGCAGGCTCCTGTCGCGGGCCGCTGCCAGTTCACGGCCGGTCCGGGTCTGGAAACCATCCGCCAGTTTGAACAGCTTCGTCTGGAAATGGTCAATCGCATAACGCTTGTCGTCGAGCGGACGGCCCTCGGCGGCAGGATCGAATGGATCGTAGAGTCCCGATCCGAGCCGCCCGGCAATATAGAAACAGCGCGCCGCGCCGACCATGCCGATGGCATCCAGCCTGTCGGCATCCTGCAGGATCTTCGCTTCCGGCGTTTCCGGCGGCACATTCGCCGAGAAGCTGTGCGCCGTCACAGCATGGGCGACGTCGGCGATATCCTCATCGCCCCATCCAAGCTCTTTCAATATCCGCGAAGCTTTTTCTGCGGCGAGCGCCGAGGCCTGGGCGCGCAGTGGCGAATTCTTCTCGACGGCGACGCAATCATGCAGCAGCACGGCAGCGGCCAACACGTGGCCCTTGCCGCCTTCCGCGGCGTGGATGCGCATGGCATTGCGGAAGACACGCAGAATATGGGCGAGGTCGTGAGACCCATCGTCACCCTCGGTCGCATGTGGAATGAGCTCCACAGCCAGAGACTCGTGGGGAGAGAAGGCTTCGGCCTTGAACATTGTCGTCACCGGCTTTTAAAGGGTTCGTATCCAGTCGATAACCGCTTGGACAGCGAGTCGCAATGTTTCGAAATCAGTACCGGAGCTTGGCGAACGGCGCAGCGCCGCCATTCTTCTTCGGCGGCATGGAAAGCATGCGGGCTACTTCGCCAAAGGGTTTCGGGGGGCTGATATAATAGCCCTGGATCTCGTCGCATTCCTCGTATTCGAGCAGCGCCATCTGCTCTGCGGTTTCAACGCCCTCCGCGGTCACGCGCATGCCGAGCGCATCGCCGAGCAGGATGATCGCACGCATGATCGCATGCGCTTCCTTGTTCTCGACGATGTCGTTCACGAAGGACTTGTCGATCTTGATCTTGTCGAAGGGGAAACTCGAAAGGTAGCTCAGCGACGAATAACCGGTTCCGAAATCGTCCATGGAGATGCGAATGCCGCGTTCCCTGAGCGCATGCAGGATCGGCAAGGCCTCATCGAGATTTTCCATCAACACACTTTCGGTGATCTCGAGTTCGAGACGTGACGGCGACAGTTCTGCGGCGGCAAGCGCTTCATTGACATCCCGCGGCAGGTCGCTGCTGCTGAACTGGATGGCCGAGACATTGACGGCGATCTTGATATCTTCCGGCCATTGCGCTGCATCGTTGCAGGCGCGGCGCAAAACCCAACGGCCGATATCGACGATGAGGCCGACCTCTTCGGCAAGCGGGATGAATTCCATCGGCGTGACTCGGCCGCGCACCGGATGATTCCAACGGATCAGCGCCTCGAAGCCGCAGATGCGATGCTGCGTCAGGTCGTAGAGCGGCTGGTAGTGAAGCTCGAATTCCTCGTTCTGCACGGCGGCGCGCAGATCGGCCTCCAGCGCATGGCGGGCCTGCATCTTCTCGTCCATCTCGCCGCTGAAGAAGCGCTCGTGGCGGCGTCCGTCAGCCTTGGCGTGGGAAAGGGCGACTGCCGCGTTGCGCAGCAGCTTGTCGGTCTCGGTAGCATCGTCAGGGGCGATCGAAATGCCCATGGAAACAGTGAGTTCCACCTGCTTGTCGCCGCGAAAGAATGGTTCGCTGAGCTCACGGCGGATCTGGTCGGCGAGGGCGGTGATGTTCCACGGCTGCTGGCGGTGCGTCTGCAGGATCGCGAATTCGTCCGAGCCGAGACGGGCAAGGATATTTTCCGAGCCGGCCGAGGCGCGGATTCTCTCCGCGACCTGCTGCAGGATCTTGTCGCCGGCCGACACACCCAGGGTATTGTTGATCGACTTGAACCGGTCGAGATTGAGATGCACGAGCGCGATCTGCTCATCGTCCTTGCGCTCGGCAAGGGCGGCATCGAGCTGCTCGCGGAAGCGAATGCGGTTCGGCAGGCCGGTGAGCGGATCGTGATGTGCGAGATAGGTGATGCGCTCGGCGGCCTTGCGGTCTTCTGTGATATCGGCATGGATGGCGATATTGCTGCCATCGGCAAGGATGGTGACGACGCTCTGGATGATGCGGCCATCATCCATCATCCATTCGCGCCTGCGGATGCGCCCTGCCTTCGAAGAGGCTTCCTGGCCTCGCTTTTTGCGGTGCGTCCCGGTGTTGGCGTGCTCCGTGCCGCGCGTTTTGCTCATCAGGTCGGCAATCGCCGTACCGGGTGTGACATCGCTTTCGGTAAAGCCGAAGAGCTGGCGGAAGCGCAGGTTGGAAAGGGTCAGCCGCTGGTCCGCATCGAACACGCTGAGGCCGAGTGGCAGGTTGTTCAGTACGATTTCGAAGAGCTTGCGTTGTTCCGCAAGCGCCTGCGTGGTGGAAGTGATCGTGTTCTTCAATTCGCGGTTTTCGGTGAGCAGCGTCTCAGCGCTATGCTCGATTTCGTCATATTCGCTTTCATGGCTGCGATAGGTCGCGATCACGAGCTCCATCAGATGCTCTGCATCGATCGATCCGTCCTGGTTGACGGCCTGCGTGCACTGTTGCCAGAAAAGCGTCTGGGCTTTCATGCGCACCCCCCGCGGGACGGTTGCGATGAAAGCATGGCAATAGGCGAAGGCGTCTTCGATTGGCAAGGATGCCATATCGCGCCGGACATAAAAAAGACCTTTCTGAAATGACTGCAAGAATCAATTTTTTTAAGCAGCAAGCGGCCATTTTCGGCAACTCGCATGCGGTATATTCTACCTCCCCGATTAATAATCGGTTGCAACTTCACGACCCTTTATAGCTAGCCGGCAATTTGTTTGTATCTCGCAAACTACTGAAATACCGAAGGAACCTGGCTTGCCGAGGGAAATTGAAAGCGCCGCTGAAACGGGTAGTTACACTTTGTCAATCATAGTTAATCAACAGTTAACAGCTTATTGACCAGAAGCCCAAATCAGTTTAGTCAATGGGTCAAGCCCGATCTTTCCCACCCCGTGTATTGCGTACAGACTCTCACCGGAAGAAGCGGTGAACGGAGGTTTGTATGACTGCTCTTTCATCAGTTTCAGACATCTCTTATGCATATTTGGCAACGCTCTCGCGGCTTGATGCCAATGGCGACGGCGTGCTGAGCCGCACGGAACGTGCGGCAGATAAGAAACCCGGCATCATCCGGGAATTTCTCGAAGAGGATAATTCTGGCAATACGCAGCCGAAATATCCGAGCAGCCTCGTCGCTCTCATGATGGAATACAGCGACAACGGCTCGGCGACCGGCACGGCCGTTCCCTATGCGCTGCAGCAGATTGCCCCTGATGGCGATGACCAGGCGATGCAGGCCTATCGCAATACCTACGGCGAATTCGATCTCGGTATCGCAGCCTGAGCGTTGGTCGCTAGCTGCACTAGTCTGGAGCCGGCCTTGTGGCCGGCTTTTTCTTGCCTTTTATGCAGGCAGGAACACCTTCCCTTATGAGGCGTTGGGACACAGTCCCCGAAACGGAAGGAAACCCGATGAAAATCATATGCACCATCGCTGCCCTCTGCCTGCTTGCGGCTGCGTCCCAAGGCCTTGCCCAGGACAAGCAGACGGCGACGGCAAATTTCATCGGCCCTGACGGCAAGGAGTCCGGCCGTGCCACGCTGACCGCCGCGGCCAATGGTGGTGTCTTCATCGAGGCGGAAATCTCAGGCCTGCCCGTCAACAAGTGGGTCGCCTTCCACATCCACGAAACCGGCCGCTGCGATGCTGCAACCCATCACGAATCGGCCGGTGGTCATTTCAATCCGACCAAGGCCGAGCATGGCTTCCTCGCCGCCAAGGGACCACATGCCGGTGACATGCCGAACCAGTATGTCGGTCAGGACGGCATCCTGCGCGCGCAGGTCTTCGACACCATGATCTCGCTCGACGGCAAGGAGGACGGCGTGCGGGGCCGCGCGCTGATGGTGCATGCGGAATCCGATGACTATCGAAGCCAGCCCTCAGGCGGCGCCGGCGACAGGATTGCCTGCGGTGTGATTGAATAAGCAGTAGGGGCTATGTCTGCGGGGACGCCCTCGGCGTCCTCTTGCGGCCCGGAGCGTTGACGGGTGCTTCTTCCAAGGCTGGCTCTATAGTGGGAGCGTTCGAAGGCTGCGCTGGGGCTGAGGTATCATCCACCTGTCCCATCTTGTCGAAGGCCAGTTTGATGCGCTTGATCATGTCACGGCTCAGGCTCCACCAGTCGCCGGTCGATGCCCAGTAGCGCAATGTCATGCTGACCGCAGTGTCGCTGAGACTATCGATGAAGACACTTGGTGCCGGCGTTTTGAGCACTCGTTTGTCGGCTGTCGCAAGCTTCATCAGTGTTTCCATTGCGAGGTCGAGATCGTCTTTGTGCGTAATGCTGATCTTCAGATCATTCTGCCGGGTTGGCTGGCGGCTGTAGTTTGTGATCGGCGTATTCCAGAGGATCGAGTTCGGCGCCAGCCGGTAAAGGCCGTCCCCCGTCTTCAGTTCCGTGGCGAAAAGGCCGATCTCGAGCACCGTCCCGGTCACACTGCTTGTCTCGATATACTCCCCGACGCGGAAGGGGCGCAGCACGAGCAGCATGATGCCGGCTGCGATATTCTGCAACGTGCCCTGCAGCGCCAGACCGACGGCAAGGCCGGCGGCGCCGAGAGTGGCGATAATCGATGCCGTCTGCACGCCGAACTGCCCGAGAACGGTGACAAAGACCAGCACCAGCAGCGCATAGCGCACGACATTGGTGAAGAAACGGGCAAGCGTCTCGTCGATGCCGCGCACACGCGAGATGCCCTCATAGGCCCAGCGGCTGATGAGGCTCGCCGTCACCCAGCCGACGATGAGCAGGATGATCGCGCCCAGGATGGAGAAGGAATATTGTACGGCAAGCGCGCTTGCCTGATCGAGCGCCGAACGGGTTGCAATGATAAGGTCGGAGGCCTGCTGTTCCATCATATGCTCCTCGAATGCATCGTCGAGGGCTAGATGGAGCAGGGGCCAAGGGCGTCAACCGTTCGAATCGTCCCGGATGGTCAGCACGAAGGGTGCGTTGCCGTCGGCATCCGCACCGCGGCCGATGGCTTTCATGGCATCGACGAGCCGGCCGCGCCGACCAAGCAATGCATCGCCGATTTCGACGATCCGTGCATTGGGTGTCGCATAGGGCGAGGCGGCGCGCAGCCGGCGGGCAAGTGCCATGTCCTCCTGCTCGGGCGCCAGCGACAGGGCGGCAATCAGCGCTGCGGCGGGTGAGCGCGAAACGCCCATCCAGCAATGGATCAGAAGGGGCGCCTCCTGCTGCCAGCCGGCGGCGAAATCGATGATCGCCCGCACATGCCTCTCGTCGGGCGCCACGAGATCGCCCGTGCCCTTGAAGGTGATATCGTTCATGTTAAGCAGCAGATGCCGATCGGCTTGGATCACGCCCGGACGGTGAAAGGCCTGTTCCTTCGCCATCAGGCTGATCATCTCGCGCGCCTTGTGCCGCACCGCCATCTCGGCAATGCGCGCCAGCGGAGAAACCACGATCACGGTCACGGGGTCACGCCCCGGGCTGCCTCGATCTCCGCAAAGCGTTCGCAGAAGAGCCGCTGCGCTTCGAGAGCTGGGAAAGGATCCATCGAGAGCATGTCCCTGGTGATGCCGCGCGGCTGGCCGAAGAATTTCTGTGCCTCTGCCGGCGTGAAGCCCGCAAGCACCGTTGCCTCAAAATAGGCGGCGATCGTATCGGCCTTCTTGATCTTGTCCTTGAGTTCGCGGGAAGGGTGCGGCGGCAGGCCGAAGCGCAGATGCACGGCGGCCTCCAGCCGCTTTTCGACCGTCTTGTATCCGCCACCGACGACCGCCTTGAAAGGGGAGATCATATCGCCGATCACATATTCCGGTGCGTCATGCAGCAGCGCCATCAGGCAATCGCCGGGCGTGGCGTCATTGAAGTGCCGGAAGATGGTTTCAACAATGAGACAATGCTGCGCAACTGAAAAAGCGTGGTCGCCCGACGTCTGACCGTTCCACCGGGCGACGCGGGCAAGCCCGTGGGCGATATCGGTCAGTTCGACATCGAGCGGCGAGGGGTCGAGCAGATCGAGTCGCCGCCCGGACAGCATGCGCTGCCAGGCGCGTGGAGCCTTCGCAGTCGTCACGCGCTGGCCTCGTCAGAGGAGGTCGGGAAGTTGAGGCCGGACCAGGTCGGCAGGCTGAGCGTCACGGAAACATCGCCGGCAAGCAGCGGCGTACCGGATGCCATCGCCTCGCCGGCGCGGTCGATGCGCACGATCGCCAGTCCGTTTGTTCCCTCGACGGAGCCGAGCGTGCCGACCGGCTTGCCATTGGCCGTGATTTCAGTGCCGCTGGCGGGCAGTGCGGCGCCGGCCGAAACAGTCACGACGCGGCGTCGTGCGGTGCCGCGATGATGCATGCGGGACACCACTTCCTGGCCGACATAGCAGCCTTTCTTGAAGGAGAGGCCACCATTGAAATCCATCAGCACATCATGCGGGAAGGCATCCTGAAGCGCATAATCAGGCCCTGACGTAACGATGCCATGCTCGATGCGCAGCGCATCGTAGAGGGTCGCATTGTGGCTGCCATGATGACCGGCACGACGCAGCACGGTGATGCCGGCCTTGGCGAATCGGCTGTCCTTGATGCCCGCTCCGGCCTCCTCGCCCCAGGAAATGGTGACGCCATCCTCTGCAACTGGCGTCAACGTCACCGGCGCGCGCAGGCGGTACATGGTCAATCGCTTCAGCAGCGCTTCGCGCTGGGAGGCGTCCGTTTCGATGACAAAGCCATCGCCGTCGCGCCAGATCATGAAGTCGAACAGGATCTTGCCCTGCGGCGTCAGCAACGCACCCGGCCGCGCCTCGTCCGCACCGAGCGAGACGATATCAGTGGTGATGAGATTCTGCAGGAAGGACTCTGCTTCCGCGCCGCCGACGGCAATGAGCGAGCGGTCTTTCAGGAATACGGCTGGCATGGCGAAACCTGTCGCGTTGGTGGTCGCTCAGAGGTAGGTCTTTGCAGCTGATGGTGCAAGCGCTCTACAGCATCGGCCCGAAAATGGGAATCGATTTTCGGAAAGCCTGGTGCGTAAATTCAAAGAGTTAGTGCGTCCTTTGTGTGTCCGAATGGACGCACGGCGCTCTAGCATCAGTCGCCGGCTGTGAAGAACTTCCATTTGCCGTCGGGCGCAATGCCGACGCGATAGAAATTATAGCCGCCGAATTCCTGCATATCGGAGAGATCGCCTGCCGTGACGATGCGCAGCAGTTCCACGCGTTCCGGCGGGGTCAGCGATTTCAGGTCTTTTTCGGCAAAATAGGGCCAGACATACATTTCGTCAGGCGTGCCCTGGCCGACATGCACGAAGCCGGTCGAGATGACATCGAGCATTATGGCGAGGATCTCGTCGCCGTCAGGATCGCCGGAGAGATCCTTCAGCGTGCCGATTGGATCGTCTGTCGGTTCGCCGACCGTGACCTGTGTCTGGTCCGCGCCAGTGCCCATCAACGGACGCAGGCGTTCGAGGTCGCCGGAGGCGGCCGCCTCAACGATCTGTTCGCGCATCTTGCGCACAGGTTCCGGCACCTTGCTGATGTCGTAGATCACTTCGGCGGGCTTGGAATTGTCGGACGCGCCCGGCGTCTTGTCGACGCTCTGGCCTTCCTTGTTGACGAGCGGATCGGGCATGGGGACACCCGAGGAGCCGTTCTGCGGTGCTGCCGGCTGCTGCGGGTTCTGTTGCGCCGTGGCGGGTGCATCGGGCTGGCCCGGAATCTTCTGAAGTTCGGAAAGTGCGTAGGCGGAAGATGCGGACAGCACGCTGCCTGCGGCAAGGCCGACGGCAAGCAGGACCGGCGCGAGCGCAATTCGCGAGGAAATATCTTTACCGGTACGCATGAAACTCTCTGTATTGCCCTTATTGCAGGGTCCGGTTGGTGGAAAACTCACCTGCCAGCATGCGGTCGCGCAGCGAATCCAACAAGGCTTCGGCGCTGCTTTCTCCATGCAGTCTGATTGTCTCCCGCAGTGCATGGGCAATCGCAGCATCGGCAATGATTTCAGGCTCGATACCATCGGCCATTCCGTCGGCCCAAGCCTCGTTCTGGTATTCCAGAGCCGCCTGCATCTTTTCGTGGACGATCATGTCGTCGATGTCGTTGAGGCTTGGTTCCATTGTCTTTTCCTCAGAACTTCTCATGTCTTACCGCTATGTTAACAACACTAACAGCCTTTTCCCAAAACGACACGTCCGCATGCGAAAACAGGTTAATTAAACGTCAATTTCCAAACCGCGAAGTAATTTCTGTGGCAAGTGTTGCACCTTCGTTACGGTAGCGCTCTTCTGCCACGATGGCCGCCTGGGTGCAATCCGTATAAACCGAGGCAAAAGTCCGATAGCCGCGATTGAAGGCTGCGGTCAGTTTTTCCTTGCGCTGCGGCTCCCCATTCGTCTCGGAATCGAGCAGTTCCTGCATGTCGGCTCGCCATTCATCCGCGCCCTGAGCCTTGCAGAGCGTACGCAGGTAATGCACTGAACCCAAGACCTCTGCCAGCCGCGCCAGCTTGTCGTCATAGGGTACGACCACGACCGGCGGTGCGATCTCCTCCGTCGGCGGGGGAACTGTATTCTTGCTGCCCTGCGCCCCACCTTGCGCCATTGTCGGACTGGCCCAGACGAGGCCGCCAAAGACAAGAGATGACAAGAGAACGCGTCGAGCGGGAATCATGCTCCCAGTTGATACAGGGAGCATGACAGGAACAAGGCGGATGTGGCAGTTTCCACTTCTATTCTGCCAACTCTTCCGGCATTGGCCTCATTCGCCGACTGCCAGCCGCTCGACGCATTCGAGCACGCTCTGCGGCGCCGGCATGCGGCGGATCTCTTCCACGCTATACCAGCCGATTGCTGCTGCATCATCGGCAGCTTCCGCCACCAGATGGCGGTCCGCCTCGACGCGGAAGACGGAGAGAAAGAAATGGCTGCTGATGCTGCCGTCGGGCGCATGCGTCTTCAGGTCATAGGTGGAGAATAGGCGCGGGTTTCGTGCCTTGATACCGGTCTCCTCGAAGAATTCACGCAATGCCGTCTCTTCGGGTGTTTCGCCGGGCTCGCCGCGGCCGCCGGGAAAGGCATACATGTCGGCCGAGGGCGGGTTTCGCCGCAGTACAAGAAGGAATCGGCCATCACGTTCCAGGATGGCGGAGGAGGCGGGTCTGGCTTCGGAGGTCATCGGCTCGCACGTGTTGCTGTGATGCCTGCCTTATCCCATGGGCAACTCACCTTGCGCAATCGCTGGGCTAGCATGGAATATGGCCGCTGTGATTCCTGCGAGATGCCCGTGACCTACCTGATCTATGCCCTTGCCGCCCTCTTCGAAATTGCAGGCTGCTTTGCCTTCTGGGCCTGGCTGCGGCTGGCAAAGCCCGTCTGGTGGCTGGCGCCCGGCATGGTGTCGCTGGCGCTGTTTGCCTGGCTGCTGACGCTGGTGCCGAGCGAGGCCGCCGGACGCACCTTCGCCGCCTATGGAGGCATTTACATTGTTGCCTCGCTGTTGTGGCTCTGGCTGGCGGAGAACCGCGTTCCCGACCGCTGGGATATCGGCGGCGCGCTGATCTGCCTTGCCGGCACGGCGGTCATCCTCTTCGCACCACGCAGTTAGAGCCTTTCTGCGAAAGATGTGTAGCGGCTCTCCATTGGGAATTGCTTGTGGACAAAGCGCCTTGACCGATGCGGGGCAGGGTGCAAAGACATTCGCATGTGTGGACGTTTTGCCCTGACAGAAGTGGTCAAGGATATAGCCGAAGCTTTCAGCCTTGCCGAGCTGGAAGGCTTTCCGGCACGTTACAACATCGCGCCGACGCAGCCGATTCTCGTCGTCATATCAGGCGAAGGGCAGGAGCCGGGCAGCAACCTGCCGGATCGCCGCGCCCTGCTGGTGCGCTGGGGTTTCACGCCCGGCTGGGTCAAGGATCCCAAGGAATTCCCGCTGCTGATCAATGCGCGCTCGGAAACCGCAATCGGCAAGGCATCCTTCCGCGCCGCCATGCGCCATCGCCGCATCCTCATCCCGGCTTCCGGCTTCTACGAATGGCATCGCCCGTCGAAGGAAAGCGGCGAGAAGGCGCAGGCCTATTGGATTCGGCCGCGCCGCGGCGGCGTCATCGCCTTTGCCGGGCTCATGGAAACATGGTCCTCAGCCGATGGTTCGGAAGTAGATACCGGCGCCATCCTGACGACCAGGGCCAACGGCGCGATCTCCTCGATCCATGACCGCATGCCGGTCGTCATCCAGCCGGAGGATTTTTCCCGCTGGCTGGATTGCAAGACGCAGGAGCCGCGCGAGGTCGTCGACCTCATGCGGCCGGTCCAGGAGGATTTCTTCGAGGCGATCCCAGTTTCTGACAAGGTCAACAAGGTTGCAAACATGGGGCCGGATCTTCAAGATCCGATACCGCTCGAGAAGGTGTCGAAGCCGCCCCAGAAGAAAACGCCTGACAATGGCCAGCTCAGTTTCTTTTGAAACCCGAACCCGCCGTCCTGCAACTTCAGCAGGATGTGTACCATGTTCTCTCCAATCGAGATTCATGCCTCCGAACCAAGTTAAAAACAGGTTGAAGGGCGCTGATTGCTTTCCGTACGAAGCGATTTTTTTGTGCGGCAGAGACAACTGGTTGACGCGAGAAAGCAGGCACGACCCACGACACATATTAACGAGGTAATCGAGATGGACGCCAGCCATTCAATTCTCCTCAAGCTGGTTATAGCTTTGCTGCTCGGAACGCTGATCGGCGCCGAGAGACATTTGAAGCAGCGCAACTCAAATCTCGTCACACACGCGCTGGTTTCCCTCGGCGCCGCGTCCTATGCGTCGCTTCCAAGTGCTATGGGTTTGGAGTTTGATTTACGTATGGGCGCTCAAGTGATCACAGGCATCGGCTTCCTAGGCGCTGGCCTCATTATCCGCGACGGCACCAACATCAAAGGATTGAGCACGGCTGCGACGGTCTGGAGCACTGGCGCGGTGGGCGTCTTTGCTGGCTACGGGCAACTTCTGCTGGCCGTCGAGGCGGCGTTGTTTATCGTTGCCTTCAACTTTACGCTTCCCAAGCTTGGACGATATATTGAAACTTGGTCTGTGGTCGCGTCAGAACAGGACCGTATATATGACATAAGGCTGACGTGCCCGCTGGAGGACGAGATCGCAATCCGGGCGGCGCTCCTGCAATCACTAAACGCCAACAAACTCCAGTTCCGGTCGATTAAAAGCCGCCTTGACGAAGGCGACGGCAGCATGGAGATCGAAGCGATCGTTTTCAGCAAGAGTGATGAAGACAGCGTTGTCGAACAACTCGTGGCCCAGTTGAGCTTGAGATCGCAAGTGGCAAAAACCAGCTGGTCGAAAATTATCGACGACACTCAATGAACATGCAAGCGGCGGGCGGTGCTCAGTCTGTGATCGATGGATTATTGAGGATAACAGCCTCTGATTGCAAATGTTGCCTACCGAGCGAGCAGCCATACTTCTGATCAGCGGGGCGGCCTGAAAAGCATTTCCTGCGGATCCAACGAAATGCGCGTGACCTGACGGCTTGCCGCCGCCCAGTCAAGGGCATGAAACGACAGGCGGCGCTTTTTTGAAAGACGCATCCGAAACGGTCACGCAGGTGTAGTCCAGACTTCCGGTATCCGGCCCACATCTGCAAAAGATCCAGCTGTAACAAGAGTACTATCACTGACGGCTTGCCGATTTTAACGACTAGCAGTAGTATTTGAGCATATACGAATTTGCCGCTGCAGACTGCTTCCATACGTTTTGACTTGAGAAATTATCTCGGCTCTGATGGAGACTGGTCGATGAAATTGGGACGTCGAGTTCCGTCGGCATGCCTCATAATATTGTCGGCAACGTTAATGTCCGCACCGAAGAACGCCGCGGCGCAGGCTGAGCCTTCCGTCGGCGTCTTCAGCATACCGGTTCAAGATGTCTCGCCGAAGCACGAATTCGTCGGTCGGGTGGAGGCGGTCAATGCCGTCGATATCCGTTCGCGGATCGAAGGCTTTCTGGACGAACGCCTTTTTGACGAGGGCCAACTGGTCAAGAAGGATCAGGATCTTTTCCTGATCGACAAACGATCCCTTCAGATATCGTTAGCGGATGCCAAGGCAGCGCTTGCGAGCGCCCAGGCGAGCTTGGATGATGCCCAACGCCGCGTTGCGCGAAATCAGTCGCTGACCGGCCAGACCGTATCGCGCGCGACGCTGGAGGAAAGCCAAGCGGCGCTGGAGACCGGACAGGCAAACCTGTTGTCGGCGCAAGCACGCGTGGCCCAGGCCGAGCTCAATCTCAGCTACACGAGGATCACCTCGCCGATTGACGGCCGCATCGGGGCAGCGGAACTGTCTGTGGGAAGCTTCGTCAGCGGCAGTTCGATGGCGCTTGCACGCGTCGTGGAAATGGATCCAATCCGCGTGGTATTCTCCGTGAGCGACCGATCCATCCTCGAACTGCGCGCAGCCGCCGGCGATATCGGCAAGGAAGAACTCGCCAGGCGCTACCAGCCCAGCCTGCGGCTCTCAAACGACCAAGCATACAGGGAGCCTGGAAAGATCGAATTCTTCGGCAACGAAATCGACCCGGCGACCGGGACGCTGGCGGTTCGAACACTGTTTTCCAATCCCGATGGCCTGCTCATTCCAGGGCAGTTCGTCACTGTCGTCATATCGGGAACGGAAAAGACACTACGCCCAGTTGTGCCCTTGGGGTCGGTGCAGCAGGACCGCGAAGGCAAGTTCGTCCTGCTGGTCAACGAGCAGAACGCTGTTGAGCTGCGGCGAATAAAGACCTCCCGGCAGATCAATGGCAACTGGGTGGTCGACGATGGTCTGAAAGGCGGCGAAAAACTCGTTGTCGAGGGCCTGCAGAACATCTCCGAAGGCGCGGCCGTCAGTCCCACGGAGGTCTCTCCAACCGATAGTAGCGTGATCTCGCTCGCTCCTGCCGCATCACAATCAGGGTCCGCGCAATGAACATATCGGCGCACTTCATCGCGAGACCGAGGTTCGCGATGGTCATCGCGATCGTGATGATGATCGCCGGAGGGGTCTCCCTCCTCTTGATACCCGTCGCGCAGTTTCCTCAAATCACACCGCCCGAAGTGCAGGTGACGGCAAGCTATCCGGGCGCGAATGCAAGCGTCATGACCGATAGTGTAGCAGCGCCGATCGAGGACCAGGTGAACGGCGTCGACGACATGCTCTACATGTCGTCATCGAGCACCAACAACGGTACCTATAGCCTGACCGTTACGTTCGCGGCCGGGACGGACCCGGCAATTGCCCAGGTCAACGTGCAAAATCGGGTGGCGATGGCAACGCCGCGGCTTCCTGCCGCCGTCACGCAGACAGGCGTCTCGGTCAGGACGCGTTCATCGAGCATGCTGCTGGGCTTTGCGGTCTACTCGCCGAAAGGCACCAGGGACGATGTGTTCATCAGCAACTACGCGATGATCAATATCCGCGATGCGATCGCCCGCCTGCCGGGCGTTGGCGAGGCGAGCGTGTTCGGTCCCGCCTACAGCATGCGCATATGGATGAACCCCGATCGCATGCAGGCCCTTGGGGTAACCGCCGCCGACCTGGCCGCCGCGATCCAGGCCCAGAACGCCCAGGCGTCCGCCGGCCAGCTCGGCTCGCCTCCAGCACCTACCGGCCAGCAGCTGCAATTGACCGTCATGGCGAGAGGAAGGCTTGCGGATGCGGACGAGTTCGGCGACATCATCATCCGCACCAACAAGGATGGCGCGATCGTCCATCTGCGCGATGTCGCCCGGGTCGAACTCGGAGCAGAATCCTACGATACGGCATCGACCCTGAACGGCAAGCCCAGCGCGACCGTTGTCGTTTATCAGTCGGCGGACGCCAATGCGCTGGCGGTATCGAACGCCGTTCTGGGCGAGCTGCAGACGTTGTCGAAACAGTTTCCCGATGACATCGCATACACGGTCGTTTTCGACACCACCGCTTTCGTTCGCCAGACCATCCACGAGATTTTCGTCACGCTGGCGATCACCTTCGCGCTCGTCGTGGCCGTCGTGTTCCTTTTCCTGCAGGACTGGCGCGCGACCATCATCCCGACGCTGACGATACCGGTTTCGCTGATCGGTGGCTTTGCCGTGCTTTATCTGATGGGCTATTCGGCGAATACGATCACGCTTTTCGCGATGATACTGGCGATCAGCCTGGTCGTGGACGACGCCATCATCGTGGTGGAAAACGTCCAACGCATCATGAGCGAGGCCGGCGTTGACGTGCGCGAGGCGACGTTGCGTACTATGAGCCAGGTCACCGGTCCGATCGTTGCCACGACCTTGGTGCTGGCCGCCCTCTTCGTACCGGTTGCGTTCCTCGCCGGCATAACCGGCGAACTTTACCGGCAGTTTGCGGTGACCATCCTGGTGACGATCACCTTCTCGACGATCAATGCCCTGACGCTCAGCCCGGCGCTGTGTGTCCTGATCCTGCGCCCGGCACAGGAGAGCCGCTCGCGGATTTTCAGCAGGATAAACGGGGCGCTCGATGCGTCGAGACGGTTTTACCTGCGTTTGCTGGCGGTCTTTGCGCGTAAGATCGCCCTCAGCTTGCTCGTTTTTGCTGTTGTCGTGGTCGGCATCTACGGCTGCTATCGCATTTTGCCGGTTGGTTTCGTGCCCTCGGAAGACCAGGGCTACTTGTTCATGAATGTGCAATTGCCGGACTCCGCATCCCTCGAGCGCACGCAGGAAACAATCGCGACGGTGACTTCAGTGCTCCAGCGGACGCCGGGCATTGCAAACACCATTGCCATTGCCGGAACGAGCATGATCGGCGGCGGTGGCTCCAATTCAGCAATGGTCATCTCGGCACTGACGCCCTGGAGCGATCGCGGATCGGATCAAAGCGCTTTTGCGCTGATGAACCGGCTGCGCGGAGAGTTCAGTAGAATTTCGACGGCATCAGTGGTGCCGTTCAATCCGCCGGCGATACCCGGTCTCGGCACGACCGGCGGATTTGATTTCCGCCTTCAGGCCCGTGCCGGGCAAAGCCAGGAAGAACTCGCCGAAGTGATGCGCGGGCTGATCATCGCAGCAAACCGGACGAAGCAGCTGACCAGCGTCTTCAGCACGTTTTCGGCGGACGCGCCGCAAATCTATCTCACCATCGATCGGCGGCGCGCCGAGATTTTCGGCGTTTCGCCTGCTGCGATCTTCAGCACCCTGCAAGCGCATCTCGGATCGGCCTATGTCGATGACTTCAACATATTTTCCCGCGTATACCAGGTTCGCATCCAGGACGAGCCGAACTTCCGCTCCCGCATCGAGGACATCCAGCGCCTGAGGGTGCGAAGCCAATCGGGCGATCTGGTCCCGTTGCAGGGAATGCTTTCGATCTCAACCATCTATGGGCCGAACTCTGTCAACCGCTACAATCTTTTCCCGTCCGCGGCAATCAACGGACAGGCGGCGGCGGGAGCGAGTACCGGGGACGCCCTGAACGCCATGGAGGCGCTTGCCGCAGAGAAGCTGCCGCCAGGCTTCGGATACGAATGGACGGGGCTGGCTCTTCAAGAAAAGCAGGCCGGTGGGCAGACGGTCATCATCCTGATTATGGGGATCATATTCACCTATCTCTTCCTCGTCGCCCAATATGAAAGCTGGAGCGTCCCACTGGCGGTGATGATGTCCGTGACCATCGCGGTTCTCGGGGCCCTGGCGGGATTGGTGATCGGTGGCATCGATCTTAATATTTACGCGCAAATCGGCCTGCTGCTGCTGATCGGGTTGGCGGCCAAGAACGCTATCCTCATTGTGGAGTTCGCCAAGGAGCGCCGGGAGGAAGGTTTCAGCATTACGGAAGCGGCAACCGAAGGAACCTCTCAGCGCTTCAGGCCTGTGTTGATGACAGCGATGGCGTCCATCTTGGGGGTTGTGCCGTTGGTTGTAGCATCAGGTGCCGGAGCGGGCAGCCGCCAAGCGATCGGCGTGACGGTCCTGGGTGGGCTGTTGGTCGGAACGGTCGCGGGCCTCCTTATCATTCCGTTGCTCTATATATTCGTTCAGACAGTGAGGGAGGCCGTCAAACGACGAATGTTCAGCGGTGCGCATACAAATAGCGGCTCATCTGCGGCCGCCACTCCGGATTAGAAATACGTTCGCTCGGAACGACGCTGGGGTTGGTGAAGGCAAGTTGGTCCACGACCGTATCGATGTCTTCGGACAAATGCTGCCATTTCACTGGATCAATGGCTCGGCCGAGCGCGAGCTTGGAATCGGCGCAACCGCAGCACCGAAGCTTCTGCCAGCCCCGGACTATCCGGTTGGAATCATCGCCGGCGACTCGATCCAGTTTTCAGTTCCATCATAGAGAGGCCTAACGACGGGAAGGTGTCGGTCGCATCGACGAGATTGCAGGGTGCCGCCGAACATCTCGTGCTACACACCACGCACACCTTCATAATGTTCAACCCGCGTCATCGTGGAGATCGTCAACTTCCTCGAAAGAGGCGAGTTTCTCCACGGCCTGACAATGCAGGAAGCGAGTGACACTATCGGCATCGTCACGAGCCTGCCGGCGGTCAGCCTGCTCGCGCGGTTCTTTACGCCCGCTTAGGCGAGCTTCTTGACCGGTGCCGGCTTTGCCATCATCGAGGCCGCAGCGACGGCCTTAAGGCCGAGCGGGCGGTAGTTGGTCGTGAGATCCGGCTTGGCTGTCTGCTGCTGTTCCGTTGTCTTCTTCGAGGTCACGATACTCTCCTTACGTGTTTCCTAGAATTTTATCTGTCTTGTTCTTTTGTCTTTAATAGCGACAAAAGAGAGGCATCGCCCATCAGGAAATGTAACCACGGAGCATAATTCGCGAGGCTTAACCGAAGCCTGCGTTCGTTAATACTTACTTAATAAAGTGGATGCTCAGATGTGACGACCGATGTCGTCCTCGCCGATACCGGGTTCCTCGATGGTCAGCGTGCCATATTTGCGTTTCCACTTCCGCGCTCCGAAGGGCAGCGAAATGAGGTAGGCGCAGACCGTGAAGACCATCACTTCCCAGGTAAAGCTCATCAGCATCGCGACGTAGATCACCACACCGAGCATGGCCGGCAGTACGAGATCACGGCGCATGCGGCTCTCGGATTTACCGGACCAGACAGGCAGGCGGCTGATGAGCAGGAAAGCGATGAGGACCGTGTAGCCCGAGGAGAGAAAGGCGAAGATCCGGTCGGTGGTGAGGCCGAGAAAGCCGAGATAGACGGGCAGGAGCACCAGCATCGCGCCGGCCGGCGCCGGCACGCCGACGAAATATTCCGATTGCCAGGGCGCGCGGTTGTCGCGTTCCGACATCACATTGAAGCGTGCCAGCCTGAGGCCGGCGGCGATCGTGTAGATGAGCGCAGCGATCCAGCCTAGCGAGCGCGCCTGGTCGAGCGCATAGACATAGACCACGAGGGCAGGGGCGACGCCGAAATTGACGATGTCGGCAAGCGAATCCATCTGCGCGCCGAATTTCGACGTGGCTTTCATGAGGCGCGCCACACGACCGTCGATACCGTCGAGGAAGGCGGCGACGAGCACCATGGCCACAGCCAGCTCATAGCGGCTTTCGAAGGCGAGCCGGATGCCGGTCAGGCCGGCGCAGATGGCAAGGATGGTGATGAGGTTCGGAACGACGAGCCGGATCGGAATCTCGCGCAGGCGCGGCCCGCGCGCCGAATCGTCGCTCGGGCCGTTCGGTTCGAAGGGCGGAAAGGGTGTTTCCATATCGCGCTCTCCTGAAAATTAGCTGCGGCGGCTGATGACCGGACCCTTTGCCGAGGCGAATTCCGCAATGACGGTCTCGCCGGCAACCGCCGTCTGACCGAGCGAGACGCGCGGCGCGGTATCAGCAGGCAGGAACACGTCGAGCCGCGAACCGAAGCGGATGAGGCCGATACGTTCGCCGGCATCGACAGGTTCGTTGGCATGTGAAAAGCAGAGGATGCGCCGTGCGACGAGGCCGGCAATCTGCACGACGCCGATCTGCCCGTGGCGGGTCTCGATGACGAGGCCGTTGCGCTCGTTCTCCTCGCTCGCCTTGTCGAGTTCGGCATTCACGAAGCTGCCGGGGCGATAATTGATGCTGACGATGCGGCCGCGCATCGGCGCGCGGTTCACATGGCAGTTGAACACGTTCATGAAGACGGAGATGCGCAGCATCGGCTCGGTTCCGAGGTTCAGCTCGGCCGGCGGCGTCACCATCTGGATCGAGGAGACCTTGCCATCCGCAGGCGAGATGACGAGATCGTCGTCCTGCGGGGTGACGCGCTCGGGATCACGGAAGAAATAGGCGCACCAGAGCGTCAGGATAAGGCCGATCCAGAAGAGCGGCTTGAAGATCCAGCCCAATACGAGCGACGCGACGAAGAAGGCGGCGACGAAGGGATAACCTTCCTTGTGCACCGGAACAATCGTGTTGCGAACCGTATCGAACAAGCTCATGAATGCCGGCCTCCTGTCGTTTTTCGTATCCGCTGGTTACAGAAAAACGACCTGAGGAGCAATGGCATGGACCGCAGGCCGCTTTCGATGCGTCGGTTCTATACAACAAAACGAGCGGTTTGGCCTGTTTCCGGCGTTAGGTCGCAGGCGCCAGACGGTTGACGATGCCCAGTTCGTCGCTCTCGCGAACCTGCTTCAGGTGCTCTTCGGCCTGTGTCGCCTCGCGCTGGCGGCTCCACATCGAGGCATAGAGTCCGTTCTGTTCGAGAAGAGCGGCATGCGTGCCGCGCTCGGCGATCTCGCCGCTCTTCAAGACGATGATCTCATCCGCGCTGATGACGGTAGACAGGCGGTGGGCGATAACCAGCGTCGTGCGGTTTTTGGAAACGACGTCGAGCGCCGTCTGGATTTCCCGCTCCGTCGTCGTGTCGAGCGCCGAGGTCGCCTCGTCGAGGATGAGGATGGGCGGGGCCTTCAGGATGGTGCGGGCGATTGCCACGCGCTGCTTCTCGCCGCCCGAAAGCTTCAATCCGCGCTCGCCCACCTTGGTTTCGAAGCCCTCGGGAAGCGTTTCGATGAAATGCCCGATCTGGGCGATGTCGGCCGCCTGCTTCACGTCGGCTTCGCTGGCCGAAGGCCGCCCGTAGCGGATATTGTAGGCCACCGTGTCGTTGAACAGCACCGTATCCTGCGGCACCATGCCGATGACCGAGCGCAAGCTCTTCTGCGTGATGCCGCGTATATCCTGCCCATCGACAGTGATCGCGCCGCTCTGGATATCGTAGAAGCGATAGAGCAGCCGCGACAGCGTAGACTTGCCGGCTCCTGAGGGACCGACGACGGCAACCGTCTTGCCGGCGGGCACCTCGAAGGAAATGCCTTTCAGGATCGGTCGGGCCGCATCATAGGCGAAATGCACATCTTTGAAGGAAATGGCGCCCTGGCCGATGGAAAGCGCCTTCGCATCAGGCGCGTCCAGCACTTCGGCCTTTACTTCCAGGAGATCGAACATCTGCTCGATGTCGATCAATCCCTGGCGGATTTCGCGATAGACGAAACCGATGAAGTTCAGCGGAACCGAAAGCTGCAGCAGCATGGAATTGATGAAGACGAAATCGCCGACCGTGTGCTCGCCGCTCTGCACCGACCAGGCCGAGAGAACGAGCATGATCGTCGTGCCGATGCCGAAGATCACACCCTGGCCGAAGTTCAGCCAGCCGAGTGAAGTCCAGACGTCGGTCGCCGCCTTCTCATAGCGTTCCATCGAAGTGTCGAAGCGCTTGGCCTCCATCTCCTCATTGCCGAAATATTTGACGGTTTCGAAGTTGAGGAGCGAGTCGATCGCCTTGGTGTTGGCGTCCGTATCGCTATCGTTCATCGTGCGGCGGATGGAGATGCGCCAGTCGGAAGCGCGGATCGTGAACCAGATATAGGCCCAGACGGTAAAGGCGGTGACGGCGAGATAGGAGAAGCCGTAGCCCCACCAGAAGATCGCTGCCGTCAAAAGGAATTCGATGACGGTCGGGACGGAGTTCAGGATCGTGAAGCGCACGATCGTTTCGATGCCCTTGGTGCCACGCTCGATGATACGCGAAAGCCCGCCCGTCTTGCGTTCCAGATGAAAGCGCAGGGAAAGCTCGTGCATATGCACGAAGGTGCGGTAGGCAAGCTGGCGCACGGCATACTGGCCGACGCTGGCGAACAGCGAATCCCGCAGCTGGTTGAGGCCGAGCTGGATGAGGCGCGTCAGGTTATAGGCGATGACGAGTGCGGTTGCGCCGATCAGCAGCGGGGGCAGCGTGCCTTGCAGGTCCATCCTGCCGTTCAAAGCGTCGGTGGACCACTTGAAGAAATAGGGCACCAAGAGCAGGACGAATTTCGAGATCAGCAGGAAGACCGAGGCCCACACCACCCGCATCCTCAAATCCGGCCGGTCCGCCGGCCACATGTAGGGCCAGAGATTGTAGAGCGTTCCCAGCAGGTTGGTATCTGAAACTGTCTTGCCGTTAGCCATGCCTATCTCCAGCCCGGCGGGCCGCTGCTGTCGCGACCTGTCGCCGTTCCCGCGAGATATGCCACTGGCTGGCCGAATACAACATTGATGCGGATTTTATGGGCGATAGTTGCGCGTCGGCTCTAACGAAAACGGCGGCCGATGGGCCGCCGTTTCGAAGTTTTAGAGGTGGCCGCCGGAGAGCCGCTTGCGGTGCAGCTCCTCGGCATTCGGCAGCGCATCCTTCGGCAGGCCGAAGACTTGGCCCGGGCGGATATGGTCCGGATTGATGATCTTGTCCTCGTTGGCGATGTAGATCGTCGTATAGCGCACACCGAGGCCATAGGTGCGGCGCGAGATCTGCCACAACGTATCGCCACGGCGGATGATGACGGCGTTGTTGTTTGCCGTCAGCGGCGCCTGCTCGATCGTCTTCGGCTGGCCGGCATCGGACACCTCGTTCGCCGGGGGAACCGTCAGCTCGGCAATGATCGCGCCGAGATTGTCGAGCGCACTGCCGACGGACTTGGCGTCCTTCGGCAGGCCCTGCAATATCCTGAGCGCGTTGCCGGCGATCTGCGATGCGGAAGCCGATGCCTGCTTGAAGGCGTCGGTCGCATCGATGCCCGGACGGAAGTCGACGAGCGAGCGCAGAGAGAATTCCGTGGCCGAGCGGGCGGCCGCTAGCTGTTCGACACCCGGAACCTTGCCGTCTGCAAACAGGCCCTTCAGCAGGCCGAACGCCTTCGCCGCGTCGCCCTTGAGCTTGCCGAGCTGGCCTTCGTCGAGTGGGAGTGCGGCTTGATTGGCATTGCTGCCGGACTGGGCGGCAACCGTGACCTGATCGCCCGCCGGGCGATTGAAATTGACGGTGGCGCGCACCAGCACCTTGCCGGCGGCATCGACGACATCGACGCGGATCTTGTGGTCGCCGACCGAAAGATCCTTCACCCCATCAATGACGAAGTGACCGTCCGGCCCTGCGGTATCCTGGCCGATCAGCGCATCATCGGCATAGCCAATGACCTTGGCGTTGGCGTGCGTCGTGCCGGCGATGAAGATCTTGTTGCCCTCGATCTCGACCGCGCTGACCATCACGTCAGCCGTGCTGCCGCCACCCAGCTGGGTGCCGGGAACTGCCGGTGCCGTCTTGGCATTGTCGCCGGCGCCGGCAGGCATATCCGGGGTCTGCATGGCGACCTGATCCTTTGCCGCGCCATCGGGAGCAGGGGCGGCGTTGCCGGCAGACGCTGCGGATGCATCATTGGCGGAAGGCGGCTGGGCGCTGGCGACCTCAGCCTTCGGCGCCGTGATGATGCGGCTTGCGGTGCCGGGCTTGGAGACCATGGCGAGCAATTCGCTGCCGCTGCCGTCCTTTGGCACGGAAACGGTCGCAACTTCTTCTGAGAGCGTGGTCTTGCCGTCCTTGCCCGTCACTTTCAGCACGAGCTGATGGTCGCCGGCGGGAAGCGGATTGTCGAGAACGACGGCAAAATCGCCGGTTCCATCAACATCGGTCGTCACGACCACCTTGTCGCCGTCAAGCACTTCCAGCTTGCCATGCGGCTCGGCCGAGCCGGCAATGACGGTCGAACCATCGGGCTCGACGCGCAGAACGTCGAAAGCAGGCACCTTCGGGCCGGTGCTGGAAGCGGTATCGGCAGCGGGAGGCGTCTGGCCATTGGCAGCAGCCGGCTGGCCGGCTGGCTCCGACGCACCGGCCAATGCGATTTCGGCCCGTGCGAGTGCAGCCAGCGCATCGGCGGTATTTTCAGGGAGATTCTGGATAATGTCGCGCGCCTTGCCCGCACCGTCCTTGGCCTTGGAGACGAGGCCTGCGGTTGTGGTGTCGAGACCTTCGGGAGCGGCGAAATCGACGATCGCGGTCAGCGCGTTCACGGCTGTAGTTTTGACGCCTGCAAGCGCATCGGCGGCTGGCACCTTGCCATCGACGAACAGCGCCTTAAGTCCCGAGAGAGATTTGCCGGCATCGGCGGTGAGGCTGCCGATCTTCTGGACGACGGGTGCTGCATCCACAACGGCGGAGCGGGAGGTCTTGGACGTTTCGTTAACCGTGTTGTGGACCTCAGTGCCGGCCTGGTTGATGGCATCACCAACCTTCGCCACATCGGAACCGAGACGAGGCATGACGAAAAACACCATCAGTATGATTGCAATTATAAGCACTGCGAGGGCCAGCAAGCCGGCACGGTTTTTCATCATTACGTCTCCCAAGGCGGCAAATTGCCGTAGTATTCAGAAATTGCTAGCGATTCCCGTTGCTTTTCACAAGCATTCAAAGCAATTACGCAAGCGCTGCACGCCGCTTTTCAGTCAATTTTCTTGACTGCATTGAAATGGAATAGTTGTTTTTCCCCTATGACCGAACAATCTGTATCGATTCGATCCATCTGCGTTTACTGCGGCTCTCGGCCGGGACGCGATCCTTCCCATATGGCTGCCGGCCGCGCACTCGGAAAGGAGATCGCGGAATATGGCCTTCGCCTCATCTACGGCGGTGGCACGAAAGGCATCATGGGTGCTGTGGCCAGCGGGACCCTATCCAACGGTGGTCAGGTGACGGGCATCATTCCCGAGTTCCTGATCGACATGGAGGCGACTCGCCATTCCCTGGGCCAACTCAACGAGCTTATTGTAACCCCTGACATGCATGCGCGCAAACACACGATGTTCGAGCGCTCTGATGCTTTCGTCGCGCTGCCCGGAGGCATCGGCACACTGGAGGAGATCGTCGAGATCATGACCTGGGCACAGCTCGGCCGTCATGAAAAGCCGATGGTCTTCGCCAACATCAATGGTTTCTGGGATCCGATGATGGAGCTCTTGCGCCACATGACGGGCGAAGGTTTCCTGCACACCGCCCACCGTGTCCAGCCGCTCGTCGTCGACGAGATCTCGGGCATCATCCCGGCCATCATGGCGCAGGCGGCAGAGCTTGCCGCCGATCGTGACGGCGAGGACGAGGTCATCTCGAAGATGTAGGTTCTCAAGCAATTCCAGCAAAGCTGTGCTACGGTTTGCGTCCGGAATTGCGTGAAAAAGGCTGCGCTCAGCGCCCGCGCGCCGTCTTCAGCATCGACCAGCTGTAGAAGAAGAGACCCGCCCAGATCAGCGGGAAGGCGATCATGCGCGCCGTGTTCATCTCTTCGTGGAAGATGAAGACGGCGATGAGGAAGATCATCGTCGGCGCGATATACTGCATGATGCCGATGGTCGACAGCTTGAGCAGCTTGGCGCCGTTGGCGTAGATCATCAAGGGCACGGCAGTAATCAGTCCGCAGCCGAGCAGCAGGGCGGTATCGGAAAGGCCCGTGCGGTATAAGTGCCCTTCGCCGCTGATGAATTCCAGGTAGAGGATGTAAAGCAGCGCCGGCAGGCTGAGAATCAGCACTTCCAGGAAGAAGCCCTGGTTGGGGCCAAGCGGCAGCGTCTTGCGAAACAGCGCATAGAAGCCCCAACTGATGGCGAGCGTCAGCGCCACCCAGGGAATGCCGCCGCTGTCGAAGGCGAGTACCACGACCGCAAGGCCGGCAAGGCAGATCGCCGCGATCTGCATCGGCTGCAGCTTTTCCTTCAGGAGCACTGCACCGAGAAAGATGCTGAAGAGCGGATTGATGAAATAGCCCATGGCCGCATCGAGCGAATGGCCGGCGCCGATCGCCCAGACATAGGTGCCCCAGTTTACGGTGATCAGCGCCGCGGTCATCATTGCCATGGCGAGCATGCGGGGAGAGCGCAGAGCAACCGCAATATCCTGCGTGCGCCCCAGCACCAGGAGCACGATGCCGGCGAGCGGCAGCGACCACAGAATGCGGTGGGCGATAACTTCGGCCGGCGAGATATGCGCCACTGCCTTCATGTAGATCGGCAGGAAGCCCCACAGAAGATAGGCCGTCAGCGCAAAGGCAAAGCCGCGTGGACTGTCTTCGTTCTTGATTAGGGGGGCGCTTGCATCGGCAGACATCGGGTGTTTCCATCTTTGTTCTGTTTCTGATCCGGATTAGCTTAAGCGGCGTGAATAAGCCAATTCATTTCGGTGAATAGACGGTCATGGCTCAGGCAGGGCTGGGGAGGCTGGATATGGGTGAAACGGAACTGGTGATCTGCCGAAAGGCCTATGCCGCCCAGATGCTGGCGAAGATGGGTATCGTGGGCGACGAGCGGCTGCGACAGACCTTTGCCACAGTTCCGCGGGAGGATTTCCTCGACCCGCCGCCATGGCGTATGGCGAACGGGACCGGTTATCAGGACATGCCGTCCACCGATCCCGTCGTCCTTTATCAGGATGTTCTGATTGCGCTGCAGGAGGGGCGGCAGGTCAACAACGGCAGTCCCTCGCTGCATGCGCTCGGCCTTCACTGGCTGGCGCCGCAACCCGGCGATACGGCCTGCCATATCGGCGCCGGCGGTGGCTACTATACCGCCATGCTGTCCCATCTGGTTGAAAGCGGCGGACATGTCGTGGCGATCGAATATGACCGGGAACTCGCCGCCCGCGCTAGTGCCAATCTCGCCCCCTACGGCAATGTCGAGGTCATCTGCGGCAATGGTCTGGAATGGCCGCAATCGCCGTCCGACGCGATCTACGTCAATTTCGCGGCTCACAGGCCAGCCGAAGCCTGGATCGACAATCTTGCTGTTGGCGGCAGGCTGATCTTTCCGCTCTGCGCGCCCGCGCGTGACGGCAATGACAATCTGCGGCCGCGCAGCGCCCGCGGCGGCTTCTTCCTGATCCGGCGCACGCCGGAGGACTATCGCGCCCGCCATCTCAGCCCCACTTTCTTCGTCTGGGGCCATGGCGCGACCGGTACGATCGAAACCTACAGGGCGCTGGAGTCCACTTTCCGGCAGGGTGGCATGGAGAAGGTCACGCGGCTGCGCTGGAAGGTGCCGAAGCAAGAGGACGAATGGTATTCGGAGGAGGACTGGGGCCTCCTATAGAGCATTTCCGCTTTTTCTTCGAATGACGGAAATGCTCTATATCTCTTTGTTTCCAAGCAATTCCGGACGCAAAACCGCTGCATACTTTTGCTGGAAGTGCTTTAGCATTCACTCGGCGGCGATCTTGCCGGCAAGCTGCCGGTTCTTCATCAGCTTGTAGATGACCGAATCCATCAGCGCCTGGAACGAGGCGTCGATGATGTTCTCGGACACGCCGACCGTCCACCAGCGCACGCCGCTGGAATCGGTGGATTCGATGAGAACGCGGGTGATGGCCTCGGTGCCGCCATTGAGGATACGCACCTTGAAGTCGGCGAGCACGAGATCGTCGATCTCATGCTGATACTTGCCGAAATCCTTGCGCAACGCGAGATCGAGCGCGTTGACCGGGCCTTCCGCCTCCGCGACGGACATCAGCGTCTGGCCGTCGATGGCGATCTTCACCACGGCTTCGGAGACGATCTTGATGCGGCCGTGGGAATCGAAACGCCGTTCGATCATCACCCGGAAACCGTCGATCGTGAAGAAGTTCGGAATGGTGCCCATGGTGCGCCGCGCCAGAAGTTCGAAGCTCGCATCCGCACCCTCGTAGGCATAGCCGGATGCTTCGCGTTCCTTGACGATGGAGATCAGGAGGTCGAGCTTCGGATCGTCCTTGGCGACATCGATGCCGCGCCGCCTCAACGCATTGATGAAGTTTGCCTTGCCGCCCTGATCCGAGACCATGACCTTGCGGAAGTTGCCGACACTCTCCGGCGGCACGTGCTCGTAGGTGCGCGGGTCCTTCAGCAGGGCGGAGGCGTGGATGCCAGCCTTGGTGGCGAAGGCAGACGCGCCGACATAGGGCATCTGATGATCCGGCGAGCGGTTTAGCAGTTCGTCGAAGGCATGCGACAGACGGGTGAGGTTGGTCAGCCGCTCCGCGTCGATCGCCGTTTCGAAACGCGTATTATAGGTGCTTTTCAGCGCCAGCGTCGGGATCAGCGTCACCAGATTGGCGTTGCCGCAGCGCTCGCCGACACCGTTGAGCGTGCCCTGGATCTGGCGCACGCCGGCCTCGACGGCGACCAGAGAATTGGCGACTGCCTGGCCGGTATCGTTATGTGCATGGATACCGAGACAGTGGCCCGGCACGCCTGCGGCGATCGCTGCTTCGACGATGGCGCGTACTTCCGGCGGCTGCGCGCCGCCATTTGTGTCGCAGAGCACCACCCAGCGCGCGCCGTTCTCATAGGCGGTCTTGGCGCAGGCAAGCGCATATTCCGGATTGGCCTTGTAGCCGTCGAAGAAATGCTCGCAATCGACCATCGCCTCCTTGCCGGCGGTAACGGCAGCCTTGACGCTTTCGGCGATGCATTCGAGGTTTTCCTCGTTGGTGCAGCCGAGTGCGACCTGCACATGATAATCCCAGCTCTTGGCGACGAAACAGATCGCGTCGCTGCGCGCCTGCAGCAGGCCGGCAATGCCCGGATCGTTGGAGGCGGAAACACCCGGCCGCTTCGTCATGCCGAAGGCGACGAAGGAGGCCTGGTTCGTGCGTTTCTCGGCAAAGAACGCGGTATCGGTCGGGTTCGCACCGGGATAGCCGCCCTCGACATAGTCCAGCCCGAGCTCGTCCAGCATGCTCGCAATCGCAATCTTGTCCTCGACGGAAAAGTCGATGCCGGGCGTCTGCTGCCCGTCCCGGAGCGTCGTATCGAAGAGGTAGATTCTTTCGCGTGTCATGGTGGTGTTTCCTGTCGCCGCCTGCGGCTTTTATAGTTTCCCTGCAAACTTATCCGTCGCCCGGATGAGCTGGTCGAGAATCCCGGGTTCCGAGAAGGCATGACCTGCACCCTCGATCAGGTGGAAATCGGCCTTCGGCCATGCCTTATGCAGCTTCCAGGCATATTTGGCCGGGCAGGGCATGTCGTAGCGCCCATGCACGATGACACCCGGAATATCCTTGAGCTTGTGGGCATCGCGCAGCAGCTGGCCCTCGTCCATCCAGCCGGCATGGACGAAGAAGTGGTTCTCGATACGCGCGAAGGCATAGGCGAACTCGGCTTCCTCGAACTTGCCGCTGGTCGACTTCTCGGGCAGCAGCGTGATCGTCTCGCCTTCCCAGATGCTCCAGGCCTGCGCCGCTTTCAGCGCGACAGCCCTATCCGGACCGGTGAGACGGCGGTTATAGGCGAGCATCATCTCGTGGCGCTCTTCCGGCGGGATGGGTGCTACGAAGCGCTCCCACTTGTCCGGGAACATTTCGGAGACGCCGAACTGGTAGTACCAGTCGAGTTCGGCCCGCGTCAGCGTATAGATACCGCGCACGATGATTTCGGAAACATGTTCCGGATGCTTCTCGGCATAGGCGAGCGCCAGCGTGGAGCCCCAGGAGCCGCCGAAGACCTGCCATTTGTCGACGCCGGCCATCTCGCGCAGCCGCTCGATATCGGCAACGAGGTGCCAGGTCGTGTTGGCCTCCAGGCTCGCATGCGGGGTCGACTTGCCGCAGCCGCGCTGGTCGAACAGCAGGACGTCATAAAGCTTGGGGTCGAAGACCCGGCGATGCGCCGGCGAAATGCCGCCGCCCGGGCCGCCATGCAGGAAGACCGCCGGCTTGGCGCCCGGTGTGCCGCAGCGTTCCCAATAGATTACATGGCCATCGCCGACATCGAGATGGCCCGACGCATAGGGTTCGATTTCCGGATAGAGCGTGCGCAGCACTTCGGTCATATCTTCACGCCTTTTGCGGGCCAGATGGGGGTGTCGTGGTCGGGATGCTGGAAGGAGATGATTGCCTCCTGCCGGGCGTAAAAATCCGGGTCCTTGTGGACAGGTGCGTCGAAGATCGTCTCGACCCAGGGCAGGCGGGCATCGTAGTTGACCTGGACCTGCGGAGCCAGATCGCTCCGGTCGTCGAACGTGCCGATTGCAAGCTCCAGGCCGCCCGGATGACGGTAGGTCATCGGCGTACCGCAATCCTGGCAGAAGCCGCGCTCGATATTGATCGAGGACTGGAAATAGGCGGGCTCGCCGCGGCTCCACTCCATGCCTTCCTCAGGCGCCGTCACCAGCGCCGAAAAAAAGCCGCCGAACTGCTTCTGGCACATGCGGCAATGGCAGATGGACGGGCGTCCGAGTTTGCCTGATATGCGGAAGCGCACGGCACCGCACTGGCAGCCGCCTGTTCTTATCGTCTCAGTCATGAATCTGCTCCGGGTGGCCAGTGGGATGTATCGTGGTCGGGATGCTGGCGATTGCTCGCTGCGATCCGGTCCTCGCGATCGGTTGTTTCCGGTTCGGGCTCGATCGGCAAGCCGTCAAGCGCATGGAACCAGACCATTTTGCTGTCGAGATTGGATTGCATGACCGGCTTTACGGCCTGCGGATCGTCAAGTGAGCCGAGCGTGATGTTGACGGAGTCGGCATCGGGAATATCGTAGAAGAGCGGCGTGCCGCATTCGCCGCAGAAGCCGCGCCGCACGAGACCCGAGGAGGAAAACCATTTTGGCTCCCCGCGCGTCAGCTCGAAATCCTTGCGCATCACGCCTGCAAGCGGCAGGAAATAGTTGCCGGCGGCTTTCTGGCACATGCGGCAGTGGCAGATATGCGGATAGCCGAGTTCGCCGCGCGCCCGATAACGAACCGCGCCGCACTGGCATCCGCCGGTCTGCTCCGCCGTTTCCATCAAGCGTGATCCTCCGGCGGCCAGACCGGGATATCATGGTCCGGATGCTGGTATGAAACGATCTCGTGGAGGAAGGAACCGGCCGCAAGATCCGCCTCGGTCCGCTCTCCGGGTAGTTCGTGCAGATGATCGACGAAGCCGATCTTGCCTTCCACGCCCCACTGAATGGTCGGCGGCAGCAGCGATGGGTCGTCGAACGCGCCCGCCGCAACCGCCATGCCGTCCGGCGCCTCGTAGGTCAAGGGCGTGCCGCAATCGCCGCAGAAGCCGCGGCTGACGAAATTCGAAGACCGAAAGGTCTTGCGCTGCCCTCTGGTCCACTCGAACTCCATCCCGCGCATGGCAACCAGCGGCGCATAATAGGCACCGAATGCCTTCTGGCACATGCGGCAATGACAGATCGACGAATCCTGAGGGACGCCTGTGGCACGGAAGCGGATCGCCCCGCATTGGCAGCCGCCGGTATAGGTGTTCATTTCTTCACCTCCCACGTCGTCACCCGCTCGCCTGTTGCCGGGTCCTTGCCATCCTTGAGCTGGATGCCTTCGGCGGCAAGCGTATCGCGGATTTGGTCGGCTTCGGCGAAATTCTTCGCCTTCAAGAGTTCCAGCCGCGCCTTGACCCGCGCATCGATTTCCGTGGCGACAGCTTCGTCGATCTCGGTCTTCTTCGGCAGCACGCCGAGCAGCGCCGCGCTGGCGGCGAAGACGGCGGCGTTGCCGGATTGTGCCAGCGCATGCAGCGCCTGGACGGCTACGACCGTATTGAGATCGTCGGCCAGCGCATTCAGCACCGTCGCATCTGGCTTGGCATCGCCGGGTTCGGCAGCCGGCCATTTGGCAAGCAGCCGCTCGGCTTCCTCCAGCCGCTTGACGGAGAAGTCGATCGGCTCGCGATAATGCGTCATCAGCATTGCAAGACGCAGCACTTCGCCCGGCCACTGGCGACCGGCGAATGTCTCCGTGTGCAACAGCTCATAGATGGTGACGAAATTGCCTTCGGATTTCGACATCTTGCGGCCTTCGACCTGCAGGAAGCCGTTATGCATCCAGACATTCGCCATCACGTCAGTACCGTGGGCGCAACGTGACTGGGCAATCTCGTTCTCATGATGCGGGAAGATCAGGTCCAGCCCGCCGCCATGAATATCGAAGACATCGCCGAGATAACGCCCGCTCATGGCCGAGCACTCGATGTGCCAGCCCGGGCGACCGCGGCCCCACGGGCTTTCCCAGCCGGGCTCGTTGTCGTCCGACAGCTTCCAGAGCACGAAGTCGCCTGGGGTCTTCTTGTGCGCATCGACGGCAACGCGGGCGCCGGCCTGCTGCTCATCGAGATTGCGCTTCGAAAGCTGGCCGTATTCGGCCATCGACTTCGTGTCGAACAGTACCTCGCCTGATGCCTGGTAGGCATGGCCCTTCGCGATCAGCCGTTCGATGATCTCGATCATCTCTGCGATATTATCGGTGGCACGCGGCTGCACCGTCGGGTCGAGCGAGCCGAGTGCCAAGGCATCGTCGAGAAACTGCGTCTCGGTCTTCTCCGTCACCGCCCGGATCGCCGCATTCAGCGACAGGCCCGGATAATCCCGCAGCGCCCGCGCGTTGATCTTGTCATCGACGTCGGTGATGTTGCGGACATAGGTGACATGGCTCTCGCCATAGAGATGGCGCAGCAGGCGGAACAGCACGTCGAAGACGATGACCGGCCGCGCATTGCCGATATGGGCGTAATCGTAGACTGTCGGGCCGCACACATACATGCGGACGTTTTCGGCATCGATCGGCTTGAAGACCGATTTCTCCCGCGTCAGCGTGTTGTACAGCTTCAGTTCCGGCGTGCCGCCCATTCCACTCTCCCAAGATGCATAAGCAAAAAAATATCGCCACCGGCGGGCCGGGGCGTTTCTCATCTTGGACATTTGGGAGACGAAAACGGCCAGGCCAGCTTTGGGCTAGCGAATAATCTTCCGGCAGTTAATGCAGATAACCGTTTTCATGACGCGTTTTATGGCGTGGGATCGAAGTTTGGTCAAGAGGGCGAACAACGATCCCCGAGGCAACCTGACTTATCTGTCTCGCAAATCGACGGCAGTGACGGACGCCCAGCGAAGGAGGTATGCCTGCCTTAAGATTCTCGGTCACTTTCAAGACGCAAATCTCGCATCGCCAATTGCGAAGCCATTGAAAACAGGAGGAATGAGTGAGGGGAGTTGCACGATGGACAATCGGCGCGACCGCAATTCTGGCAGTCGCGTCAGCTGCATATTTCGCCTACGATTTCGGTATGGTCCGCTTCAACAATCCGTCTCTAAGCCGCTATCCGATCCAGGGTATCGATGTCAGCCACCATCAAGGCGACATCGATTGGAAGACCGTCGCCTCGAAGGCGAACGTCCGCTTCGCGATCATGAAGGCGACGGAAGGTGGAGATCACCGGGATTCCAAGTTCGCTGAGAACTGGCAGCGCGCCGGAGATGCCGGATTAGTAAGAGGCGCATATCATTTCTTCACCTTCTGCCGCCCCGGCAAGGATCAGGCGCATAATGTCCTCGCGACCGTGCCGAAGGAAGCGGGAACCCTGCCGATCGCCGTCGACCTGGAGTTCGTCGGCAATTGCGACAAAATCCCGACGCTCGATGAAATGGCTGCGGAGGTGAACGCGTTTTTCGCGGAGCTTAAAGGCACATTTCCGGAAAAGCCCATCTTTTACGTCACCGAGGAGTTTTTCGATCAATATCTGAAAGGCAATGAAGCGCACTTCCCCGACCATTATCTGTGGGTGCGAAGCGTCTTCAAGGAACCGACGCAGGAGGGATGCAGTCGTTGGTCGATATGGCAATTCGCCGATAACGGCACCGTGGACGGCATTCGGGGACCGGTCGACCTTAATGCGTTGTGCGCGTCGGAGACCCGTTTGGCTCACCTGTTCCCGACCGTTGCAGCGAATTGAAGCGTCCGACTAGTCCGGCAGCCGATAATCCACCAGCTTGTTTTCGCGCACGATGAACAGCTTGCCGGTCTCGGTCACGCCGGGGCCGAGCAAGGGAAGGATTGCTTTCGCCACCTCGGAAGGATGCGGCAGGCTCATCGGGTCTTCGCCGGGAACGGCCTGCGCGCGCATGGCGGTGCGCGTGGCGCCCGGATCGACGCTGGTGATGCGCAGCGACGTAGTTTGCGTCTCGCCGGCCCAGGTGCGCGCCAGCGCTTCGACTGCCGCCTTGGAGGCGGAATAAGCGCTCCAGAAAGGGCGGCACTTGTGGGCGGCACCCGAGGACATGATGACGGCTCGGCCGGCATCCGAGCGCGTCAGCAGCGGATCGACCGAGCGGATGAGACGCCAGGTGGCGTTTACATTGATGTTCATCACCTTCTCGAAGACCTTGGCTTCGATATGGCCGATCGGCGAGATGACGCCGAGCACGCCGGCATTGGCGACGAGGATGTCGAGCTTGCCCCAGCGCTCGAAGATCGAGCCGCCGAGACGATCGATCGCTTCCATGTCGGCGAGATCGAAGGGGACGAGGGTCGCAGAGCCGCCCACAGCCTTGATGGCATCGTCAAGCTCTTCCAGGCCGCCGACGGTGCGGGCGCAGGCGATCACATGCGCGCCGGCCTTGGCGAGTTCGAGTGCCGTGAAATAACCGATGCCACGCGATGCGCCCGTGACCAGCGCGATCCTGCCTTCAAGATTGATGTTCATCTGCCCCGGTTCCGGATGTGCTTGAAAAGGTAAGGGGCGCAATAAGCGCCCCAGATAGGAAAGTCAAAGTGGAAGCGGCTCAGCCGTTGCTGGCAAGCATGGAAATCTTGCTGCCCATCGACTCGCCGTTCTTGTCGAGCAATCGGGTCGGATAGTCACCGGTGAAGTAGTGGTCGGTGAACTGCGGGCGTGCATTGTTGCGGTCTTCGCCGCCGACGGCGCGATAGAGCCCGTCGATCGACAGGAAGGCGAGCGAATCTGCGCCGATATATTTGGCCATGGCGTCGACATCGGCATACTGGTTTGCCAAGAGCTTGTCGGCATCAGGCGTATCGATGCCGTAGAAATCAGGGAAGAAGATCATCGGGCTGGCGACGCGGATATGCACTTCCTTGGCGCCGGCCTCACGGATCATCTGCACGATCTTCAGCGAGGTCGTGCCGCGCACGATGGAATCGTCGACCAGCACCACGCGCTTGCCTTCGATCATCGCCCGGTTGGCGGAATGCTTGAGCTTCACGCCGAAGGCGCGGATCTGCTGGGTCGGCTCGATGAAGGTGCGGCCGACATAATGGTTGCGGATGATGCCGTATTCGAAGGGAATGCCGCTCTGCTGGGCATAGCCGAGAGCTGCAGGCGTGCCACCGTCAGGCACCGGCACGATCACGTCGGCATCGATGGGCGATTCCTTGGCGAGGTTCATGCCCATGTTCTTGCGCGTCGTATAGACGTTGCGGCCGCCGACGACCGAGTCCGGTCTGGCGAAATAGACATATTCGAACAGGCAGAGGCGCTCCGGCTGCGGCTTGCTGGGTTTGCGGGCGTCGATGCTGATCGAGCCGTCAGGCTGGATTTCGCAGATGACGACCTCGCCGTTTTCCACGTCGCGGATGAACTTGGCGCCGATAATGTCGAGTGCACAGGTTTCCGAGCAGAAGATCGGCTTGCCGTCGAGTTCGCCCATCACGAGCGGGCGGATGCCCGTGGGATCGCGCGCGGCAATCAGCTTCGTGCGCGTCATGGCGAGCATCGAATAGCCGCCTTCCATCTGGCGGATGGCGTCGATGAAGCGGTCGGATGTGGAAGCGTGGCGCGAGCGGGCGATGAGATGGAGGACGACTTCGGTATCTGACGTCGACTGACAGATCGCGCCGGTTGCAATGATCTGGCGGCGCAGCGTCAGGCCGTTGGTGAAGTTGCCGTTATGGGCAATGGCGATGCCGCCTTCTTCCAGTTCGGCGAAGAGCGGCTGGACATTGCGCATCGCCACTTCGCCAGTTGTCGAATAGCGCGTGTGGCCCATAGATATGCTGCCGGGCAGGCGGGCGAGCGTTGCCGGGTTGGTATAGTGGTCGCCGACGAGGCCCATATGGCGCTCCTGATGGAAGCGCTTGCCGTCGAAGGAGACGATACCGGCCGCTTCCTGCCCTCGATGCTGCAGGGCGTGGAGACCGAGCGCCGTCAGCGCCGCAGCATCGTCATGTCCCAGAATTCCGAAAACGCCGCATTCTTCATGCAGCGTATCTCCGTCGAGCGGATCGTCAATCGGGAAGGAATGGGACTGGTTCATTTCTGCGGGCCTCTGCTCTCACAAGAATGGATCGGCATTTCCAGGTGCATGATAGCGGAAAAGACGCTGCTTTCCGATAACATCATGCTGAACGGCAATTGCTTTCAGAACCAGCTTGCCGGCTCTGAAACGGCTGAGGCCCGGCAGAGCGAAATGCCCGGCCGGACCTTTGGTCTTACGTCCCGCTCAAATGGCAATTGCCAGGCCGCGGGTCAAGCTAGTGAACACTGCGTCAATTCGATGGCTGCTGTGCGCCATTGTTAGGCGCGGGTGCTGCGTCTTCCGCCGGAGCCTGATCGTTGGCCGGCGCATTTTCTTCCGTCGTGCGCGCGCCACCAAGCTTCTCGGTGATGCTCTTCTGGATCATCTGCGCAAATTCATCCGGCAAGACCGCCTGCAGGCGAACGACGAGAGAATCCAGGAACGGCTTCGATTTCGCGTTATTGACCCAGCCCGGGCGGTGATCGGTATCGACCAGCCAGTTCCAGAAGGCAACGGCGACGACAAGCAGAAGTATGCCGCGCGCAGCACCGAAGAGGAAGCCCAAAGTACGGTCGAGCGCGCCGATGCGGCTGTCGATGATGAAATCGGCGACCTTCATCGTGATGAAGGAAATGACGATCAGCGCGATGAGGAAGACGACGGCGGCCGAGCCGACGATCGCGATGCGGTCGTCATCCGTGTATCGCTTCGCATAAGGCACGAGATAGGGGTAGAGGTAATAAGCGGCAGCTGCCGAGCCGCCCCAGCTCGCGATCGAGAGGATTTCACGCGAAAAGCCGCGGACCATTGCCAAAACGGCGGAGAAGAGCACGACGCCGATGACAATACCGTCGAAAATCGTAATGGGCATGTAAATTCCACTCCAGACTGCCGCCTTGCGGGCCGCGTCGCGCCTTGTTTGGCTGATCCTATAGCATTCCCGTTATCGGTGATGAAGGATCAAACGTCTTCTTCCACACGCTGCAATGCTCCTTTCGACCCCGCAATGCGCGCGACCAGATCCGGCAGGCTCTCGATCTCGCTCCAGCGGCCGCTGCCCTTCGGCAGATCGACGGAACCGGACGGTAGCAGAGCTGCCGAAAACCCCAGCTTTTCGGCTTCTTTAAGGCGCTGAGCGGTTTGCGCAACAGGCCGGACGGCGCCCGACAGGCTGACTTCGCCGAAATAGACGCAATCGGCCGGAAGGGCAATACCGGCAAGCGAGGAAACAAGGGCCGATGCGACGGCAAGATCCGCCGCCGGTTCCGAGATGCGAAAGCCGCCGGCAATGTTGAGATAGACGTCGTGCTGGCCGAGCCGGACGCCGCAATGCGCCTCCAGAACCGCAAGGATCATCGACAGCCGGGCGGAGTCCCAGCCGACGACCGCGCGCCGCGGCGTGCCGAGCGAAGTTGGGGCGACGAGCGCCTGCACCTCTACGAGCACGGGCCGCGTGCCCTCCATGCCGGCAAACACCGCCGCTCCCGGCGATTTCGAATTGCGCTCGCCGAGGAAGAGCTCGGATGGGTTGGCGACTTCGCGCAGGCCCTTGTCCGACATTTCGAAGACGCCGATCTCGTCGGTCGGCCCGAAGCGGTTCTTCACCGTGCGCAGGATGCGATAGTGGTGGCCGCGGTCGCCTTCGAAATAGAGGACGGCATCCACCATATGCTCGACGACACGTGGACCGGCGATCTGCCCGTCCTTGGTCACATGGCCGACGAGCACCATGGCGGCACCCGTCTGCTTGGCAAAGCGGATCATCGCCTGCACGCCGGTGCGTACCTGCGTCACCGTCCCCGGCGCGGATTCGGCCAGTTCGCTCCAGAGCGTCTGAATGGAGTCGATGATGACGAGATCGGCGCGCTTGCCCTCTGCCAGCGTCGCCAGAATATCCTCGACATTGGTTTCGGCCGCCAACATAACATCCGTATCGGCGGCGCTTAGTCGCTGGGCGCGCAGCCGCACCTGCGCCACCGCCTCTTCGCCCGAGACGTAGATGATCTTGTGGCCGCGCCGTGCAAGCGCCGCCGCCCCCTGCATCAGCAGCGTTGACTTGCCGATACCGGGATCGCCGCCGACGAGTACGGCCGAACCACGCACGAAGCCGCCGCCGGTCACCCGGTCGAGTTCGGAAATACCTGTCTGGATGCGCGGCGCTTCCTCGATCTCGCCGGAGAGGGCCGTCAATGCCACAGGCCGGCCTTTCTTCGGCGTCTTGGCAGGGCCGCCACCGATGCCGCCCATCGGGTCTTCCTCGACGATGGTGTTCCATTCGCCGCAATTTTCGCATTTGCCGGCCCAACGGTTATGTACCGCGCCGCAGCTCTGGCAGATGAATTGTGTTCTGGCCTTGGCCATCAATGACTGCTTTCGGATAAAGGGACGCAGCAAGCGCCCGAATCGGACTTTTGCCCTAGATAATGGCTTCCAGCACCGATCAAAACTAATGATTTTCCTATCAGCGGCCGGGCTGGCAGCATCGGCACCTGTTAAAAGGATGCCTCATGCTCGATTATTCGCTCGCTCACTGGGTCGGTTTCTTCACCGCGGCGGTTCTTTTGAACATCTCGCCCGGTCCTGACATGGCCTTCATCCTCGGCCATACGATGAAGAGCGGCACTCGGGCCGGCTTCTCGGCCGTCTTCGGCATCTGGACCGGTGCTTGCATCCATGTGCTTCTCGCCGCCTTCGGCCTGTCGGCGATCCTTGCTGCCTCGGCAATCGCCTTCTCTACCGTCAAATGGGTGGGCGCGATCTATCTCGTCTGGCTCGGCATCCAGGCGCTGCGCTCGAAGGGTGAGGGCGGCTTCATGCGTGCAGCCAGCGAGACGCACGGCTGGCGGCGCATCTATCGGCAGGGCGTGCTGGTCTCGTTGCTCAATCCGAAGGTGGCGATTTTCTTCCTCGCCTTCCTGCCGCAATTCGTCGTCGAGGGTGCCGGCCCGGCATGGCTGCAGCTCTCCGTCCATGGAGGACTCATCATCGTCGTCGCCGTCTTCATCGAGCCGCCGCTGATCCTCGCCGGCGGCCGACTTGCCGATCTTTTCAAGAACAATGGGAAGGTCGGCCTGTGGCTCGATCGCGGCCTCGGTGCGCTGCTCGTGGCGCTTGGCGTCCGCCTCGCGCTCACGACACGCTGAGTCCTATCCTTCTTCTTCCATCTCGTATTTGCGCTCGTGGCGCAGGCCGATGCTGGTCAACATCTCGTAGCCGATCGTGCCTGCGGCCCGTGCCGCGTCGTCTACGAGGATGTTCTTGCCGAACAGCTCGATATAGTCGCCGGCGCGCACTGCGCCCTCCGGCAGTTCGGTCACGTCAAAGATTGTCTGATCCATGGTGATGCGGCCGGCAACCGGCACCTTGTGACCGGCAACGAAGCCCTGTCCGCCCTGGGGCACCGCCTGGCGCAGCGGCACGCCGCCGCTCGACTGGCTACGCATATAGCCATCGGCATAACCGGCCGAAACGATCGCCAGCCGGCTGTCGCGTTTCAGCTGTAGCGCCTGCCCATAGCTGACGGATTCGCCGGCCTTGACCGCGCGGATCTGGATAATGCGCGCCTCGGCGGTCGCAACCGGGCGCATCGGGTTTGCCAAGCCGTTGACGGCCTGCCCCCCATAGAGCGCGATGCCCGGCCGGGTGAGATCGAAGTGATAATCGTTGCCGAGGAAAATGCCGCCGGAGGCCACGAGGCTTGAATCGATACCTTCATAGGCGGCGCTAACCGTGCGGAATGATTCAAGCTGTTGCTTGTTCATGGCCGAAGAATGGTCGTCGCCGCAGGCCAGATGGCTCATGACGAGCACCGGCGCAAAGCTTGCCGGTCGCGAAACGTCGTTGGCAAGCGCAATCGCCTCGTCCATCGTCAGGCCAAGCCGGTTGAAGCCGGTGTCGACGTGGAGCGCACAAGGGTAGTCGCCATAGTCGGCAAGCACCGCCATCCAGAAGGCAAGCTGCTCTTCCGAAGAGATGATCGGCACCAGATCGTTTTCGAAGAAGCGCCGCTCGGTGCCGGGCCAGATGCCGGCAAGCACGAAGATGCGCGCCTCCGGCGCAAACATGCGCAGCGTGACACCTTCATCGACGGTAGCAACGAAGAAATCCCGCGCGCCGGCAAGGTAGAGCGCCTCTCCGGCATCTTCGATCCCCATCCCATAGGCATCCGCCTTGACGACGGCGGCCGTTCGCGCCTTTCCGGAGCGGCGCGCCATATCCCGCCAATTGTCGGTCAGCGCCGTCAGATCGACGGTCAGCCGCAGGCCGGCGGAAGCAAAAAGGTCGTCGTCTTCGAAGGGAATGGAAAAATCTGTCATGAATCGCCGCGCTGAAAGGGAAAGGAAAATCGCTGCAAATACTCTAAAGAGCATTGTGGCAAAGAGAAAGCACAGCGGGCGACATACCAGCCTTTCCCACATGCGATCACTTTTGTTCAAGACGGACGGTTGGCGGCGCGCTAATCTGACCGGATGCAGAACGTTTCGCAGAAAGAGGCGGCAGACGCCATGCCGCTCGCCAAGGTGGAATCGGCCCGCTTCTGGCGGGATAGCCGCTTTCGCGACATGGAATGCCTGAGCGCCAGCTTCCTGACGCATGAATATGCCCCGCATGCGCATGACACATTCAGCATTGGCGCGATCGAAAGCGGCAGCCAGATCGCCACGCTGCGCGGAAGACGGGAGGAGACCGGTCCGGGCGACCTCTATCTGATCGATCCCGGAGTGGTGCACGATGGCACTCCTGGCGGCGAGGGGTATCGCTACCGGATGATCTATCCGGATACGAAGCTCTTCATCGATATTCTGGAGGATGTCACCGGCAAAGCCTTCAACGCAACGCCATCCTTTGCTGGGGCTCTGCCGCGCGATCCGCAGCTTGCGAAAGCCTTCCACACCGCGCACAGCACGCTTGAAAGTGGCGCCGGCGCGCTGGAATCCGATGAAAGCATGTTCTCGGTGCTGGCTGCGATCTTCGCGCGTTATGGCAGCACGATCGTCCTGCCGGTCGATACCAAGGAGCGCGGCGCTGTGGCCAGTGCCCGCGATTACCTCATCGAGAATTTCGACAGCGATCTAGGATTGGAGGAACTGGCCAAGGTAGCGGGACTAAGCCGCGCCCATCTGATCCGCGCCTTCCGCAGGGAATATCACATCACACCGCATGCCTTTCTCACCGACCGGCGTGTGCTTGTGGCCCGGCGCCTGCTCAGGGAAGGCCGCATGCCGGCCGATGTCGCCGTTGAATGCGGCTTTGCCGACCAGGCGCATTTCACCCGCCACTTCAAATCGCGTACCGGCGTCACGCCCGGTCAGTTCCGCGTCGGCTGATCACTTTCGTTCAATACAGGCTGCCATGGCTCGAGTACCTCTCCGCCATCTTGATGTGGAGATTGCCAATGTTGCAGCGAAGCCGGCCAGCCGGCGAATTTCTTGCCGGAACCCGCGCCATTTTTCCGCTGATCGTCGCGGTCCTGCCGATCGGCCTCGTCTTCGGCGCAGTTTCGGCCACCAAGGGCCTCTCGGCCCTGGAAACGACGCTGATGAGCGCGCTCGTCTTTGCCGGCGGATCGCAATTCGTGGCGATGGATATCTGGACACATCCGGCAAGCTGGATCGGCGTCGGTTTCGCGGCCTTGCTCGTCAACATCCGTCACGTGCTGATGAGCGCCTCGATCGGCACGAAGATGCAGTCCTTCTCCAGCATCAAACGTTATATCGCCATGCTCTTCCTCGCCGATGAACTCTGGGCCATGGCGGAATTCCGCGCCGGCACGGCACGGCTCACGCCCGCATGGTACGCCGGCATCGTCACGCCTTTCTATCTCACCTGGGTCGGCTCGTCGCTGACAGGTGCGCTGCTCGGCGCCTTTCTCGGCGATCCCGCGGTCATCGGTCTCGACTTCGCGTTTCCGGCCGTTTTCATCGTGCTGGTCACGGGCTTCTGGAAGGGATCGGAAACCGGCGCTGTGCTCGCCGCAAGCGGAATTGCAGCTGTTGCGGTCCACCAGTTCGTGCCGGGTGTTTGGTATATCGCAGCCGGCGCGTTGGCCGGGCTGGCAATGGCTCTCTGGAGAGGCAGGGCGAGGGAGCAGGCGGCATGACGCTCGATCTCACGACACTGCTCGCCGTCTTCGCGATGGCCGCCGCAACGATCTTCACCCGTATCAGCGGCCTCGTGCTGATCCGCTACGTGGAGATTAACGAGAACAGGAGAACGGCAATCGAAGCCATTCCGCCGGCCGTGCTGATGGCTGTCATTGCCCCGACCGCTTTTGCAACCGGCTGGGCGGAAACGCTGGCATGTGTGGTGACCGCAATCGCCGCCACCCGCTTGCCGATGCTGGCCAGCGTTGTTGTCGGCGTTGCAGCAGTGGCTTTGCTGCGAGCTGCAGGGCTCTAGAAGAAATTGACGCGGAAACCCGCGTCAATGTTCCTCATACTGCGTGAAGGATGGATCGGCGAGATCGGCAAAGCGGGTGAATTCCGCCTGGAAGGCGAGCTTGACCGTACCCGTCGGTCCGTGACGCTGCTTGGCGATGATGACGTCTGCCGTGCCCTTCACCTTGTCGAACAACGCTTCCCATTCCGGATATTTCGGATCGTGGATATCGCGCGGTTCCATGTTTTTCACGTAATATTCCTCGCGGAACACGAAGAGCACCACGTCGGCGTCCTGCTCGATCGAACCGGATTCGCGAAGGTCGGAAAGCTGCGGGCGCTTGTCTTCGCGGCTTTCAACGGCACGGGAGAGCTGGGACAGCGCGATGATCGGTACGTTCAGTTCCTTGCCGAGCGCCTTGAGGCCGGTGGTGATCTGCGTGATTTCCTGTACACGGTTCTCGTTGGATTTGCCGGAGCCGGTCATCAGCTGCACGTAGTCGACGACAAGCACGTCGAGACCGCGCTGGCGCTTGAGGCGGCGGGCGCGCGCGGCAAGCTGGGCGATCGAGATACCACCTGTCTGGTCGATGAAGAGCGGCACTTTCTGCATCATCATCGAGCAGGCGACGAGCTTTTCGAAATCGGCATCGTTGATGTCGCCGCGGCGGATCTTCGAGGAGGAGACTTCCGTCTGCTCGGAGATGATACGCGTGGCGAGCTGTTCGGACGACATTTCGAGCGAGTAGAAGCCGACGACGCCGCCGTTCTTCGCCTTCATGCCGCCATCGGACTGCACTTCGCCCTCATAGGCGGCAGCGATGTTGTAGGCGATATTGGTGGCAAGCGAGGTCTTGCCCATGCCGGGACGACCGGCGAGCACGATCAAGTCCGAACGCTGCAGGCCACCCATCTTGGAATCGAGTGAATGAATGCCTGTGGAAATGCCGGAGAGGCCGCCGTCGCGTTCCTTGGCGACCGCCGCCATGTCGATGGCGAGTGCCACTGCATCGTTGAAGGCCTGGAAGCCGCCATCGTAGCGGCCGTTTTCGGCAAGCTCGAACAGGCGGCGTTCGGTGTCTTCGATCTGTGCCTGCGGCGGCATGTCGAGCGGCGCGTCATAGGCGATGTTGACGACATCCTCGCCGATGGTGATCAGCGCGCGGCGGATCGCCAGATCGTAGATCGCCCGGCCATAATCTTCCGCGTTGATGATCGTCACCGCGCCGGTAACAAGGCTTGCGAGATACTGTGAGACGGTAATGTCGCCGACCTTCTCGTCGGCCGGCAGGAAGGTCTTGACCGTGACCGGGTTGGCGATCTTGCCCATGCGGATGATGTCGCCGGCGACCTCGTAGATCTTCCGGTGCAGCGGTTCGTAAAGATGGATGGGCTTGAGGAAATCCGATACCCGGTAATAGGCGTCGTTGTTCATCAGGATGGCGCCGAGCAGCGCCTGTTCGGCCTCGATGTTGTTCGGTGCTTCGCGATAGTGCTGCTCTGCGGGAGCAACGGCGGCAATCTTTCGTGCAGCTTCGTTCATCGTCATCCGTACTGTCTTTTCCAAAACTCGGATTTGCAGGGCGGGCCGCATAAAATCAAGTGTCGCGCGGCAATAGCTTTCAAGCGGTCGTCAAATCGGCTGCGCTTTGCACGTTGTTCGACTTCTCCACAGTCGGCAGATCCGCTGAGGAGAAAATATCCTGACTGTCACTTGCGGGACACGCAGCCCGCGACGACTCACTTCGTCATTCCAGCATCCGGTTATTTTAGCGTCCTTGATTGAAAGGCGCAGCAGAAAAGCCGACTTTCTTCTCAAATCTCACAAGCAACAAAAAAGCCCGGCGAGAGCCGGGCTTTTCGTTCTGCATGAATACAGAAATTATGCTTCGTCTTCGTCAACGCCGTCGGCTTCCGGATCGAAGAAGTCTTCCGGACGCAGGGCATCTTCGTCAACGCCGTAGATGGCGTCGACAGAAGTGAGCTCTTCGCCCTTGGACTGACGTTCGGCTTCTTCGGCCGAACGGGCAACGTTCAGCTCGATGTTGATTTCAACTTCAGCATGGAGCTGCAGCTCGACCTTGTGCAGGCCGATCGCCTTGATCGGCGTGTTGAGGTGAACCTGGTTGCGACCAACGTTGAAGCCTTCGGCAGCAAGAACGTCGATGACGTCACGGGCAGCGACAGAGCCGTAGAGCTGGCCGGTTTCGCCGGCCGAGCGTACGACGATGAAGGACTTGCCGTCGAGAACGTCGGCAACCTTCTGGGCTTCGGACTTGCGCTCCAGGTTACGGGCTTCAAGCGTTGCACGCTCGGATTCGAAACGGGCCTTGTTGGCAGCGTTGGCGCGCAGTGCCTTGCCGAGCGGCAGGAGGTAGTTGCGTGCAAAGCCGTCGCGAACCTTCACGGTTTCGCCCATCTGGCCGAGCTTCGAGATGCGTTCGAGAAGAATGACGTCCATGGTATTTTCCTTTCTTGTTCTCAGATTTCGCTATCGGGTTGTTTGGGGGCATCAGCATCCTTGGTCGGGGTCAGGGCGATCGCCTTGCGGGTATCGGCCAGACCGAGCACGAGGATGAAAAGAGCTGGCAACATCATGGTGGATGCCAGGTAGCAGAGGATCAGGGCCGGCAAGCGCCAGTCCTTGCCGCGGGTACGGAAATGCAGCGCGGCGAAGCCGGAAATAAGAAAGCCGGCGCCGAAGGCTCCGACGACAGTGGCGCCGATCATCGCCGGAATGCCGCCCATGAAAGTGGCGGCGAGGCCGGCTAGGAAGATGAAGATCGAATTCCGGTTCATGCGCAGCGAGGAGGGAATGTCCTCGCGCGGCCGCAGGCCCTTGCCGGAAGCGGTAACGATGCGCGTCGCGATATAATAGGCGGCAAACAGCATCACCACCCAGATGCCGCCCTGCAGCGCCGGCAGCATCAGCACGACGAGCGACTTGGTCTGCGCGGTCGCGGCCGGGTCCGGAACGAATGACGGCTGCTGCTCCTGCAGCGAACTCATCAGTACATCGACCATCTGGTCGGTGATCTCAGGCCCGTAGCCGATCATGATGCCGGTCACGATGACGGCGAAGGTGACGAGACCGCACAGATGCAGCAGGATATCCGAGAGCGGATACCAGGCGAGCAGATTGTCGGGGCCGCCGAGCTCGGAGGCCGGGCGCGCGAGATTGGCGAGATGGCTCAGCCAGCCGGCGGGCAGCAGCGTTACCAGCGTCATGACGAGCGCGAAGGATGGGGAGATGACGATCGCGCCGAGTGCGGCGGCGGTGACGACGGCCGAGATCGCGGCTGCATTGCCCCAGCCGAGGCCGACGAGCAGGATGGGAAGCGCGGAAGCGGCATAAAGCACGGCGCTGAACGACGGCTGCATGCTCGCTCCAAGCACCAGCAAGGCGGCGGTCAATCCGGCGAGTGCGCCGATCGCAAGCGTTTTTGGGTCCGGTCGTGTCAATTCGCTGTCCTGCTTCATTTAAGCAGTTAGAGGATTTCCCTGAATCACTTCGGGAGATGCCTCAACATGGGTTTTAAGGTTCCGATCCGCGCCCATCGCGGAAGGGAGGAAGCCCCGGATCCGAGGATCCGGGGCTCCGATATCAAATTAAGCTACGACGTACGGCAGCAGGCCGAGGAAGCGGGCGCGCTTGATCGCCTGGGCGAGTTCGCGCTGCTTCTTCTGGGAAACGGCGGTGATGCGGGACGGAACGATCTTGCCGCGCTCGGAAATGTAGCGCTGCAGGAGACGGACGTCTTTGTAGTCGATGCGCGGAGCGTTTGCACCGGAGAACGGGCAGGTCTTGCGACGACGATGGAACGGACGACGGACCGGAGCGGAGGAAGATTCAGACATTCTTAGATCTCCTTATACACGGTCTTCGCGGGGAGCGCGGTCAGGGCGCGGGCCACGCTGGAAGTCGCCGTCACGGCGCGGCGGACGATCGCCGAATTCGCGGCGCGGGCCACGGTCGCCGCCTTCACGCGGGCCGCGATCGTCGCGGTCGCGCTTCTGCATCATGGCAGACGGGCCGTCTTCGTGCTTTTCGACAGCGATGGTCATGTAGCGAAGAACGTCTTCGCTGATGCGCATCTGGCGTTCCATTTCCTGGATCGCAGCTGCTGGTGCATCAATGTCCATCAGGGCGTAATGAGCCTTGCGGTTCTTCTTGATGCGATAGGTGAGGGACTTGAGGCCCCAGTTTTCGATACGCCCGACTTTACCGCCGTTTGCTTCGATCACGCCCTTGTACTGTTCTACGAGGGCATCGACCTGCTGCGACGTGATATCCTGTCGGGCAAGGAATACATGTTCATAAAGAGCCATGACAGCTTTGCCTTTCTTGCGTTTGATCAGAACCCGGCATTCGGCGGCTAAGCCTCAACGACTGCTCCTGAGAGGCGACAGGCGCCTGGCAAGAAAAGCGTTTCCGAGACGGTCGAGAGCGGAGACACGGGAGGCTGGAACGCTTCCGTTCCGAACGATTTGCAAAATGCAAACCGGCCCTCCGTTCAGCCACCAGCCAGAAGACCGGGTTAACGAACAGGCGCGCTTATACGGACTTTTGAGCGAAAGGCAAGCGCATATGGCAGAAAAGCCGGTGATGCGCTTGCGAGCCAGAAGCGTCAGGACGCGGAGCGCCCACGTGATGACGTCTTTAAAGCGGCATCGGATACTGCCGGTGCACCCTCTCGATTTCGTCAAGCACATCACTGCCGAGCGCCACGTTCGTCGATCCGATATCCGTTCTCAGCTGCGCCATCGAGGTTGCGCCAATAATAACAGAAGTCATGAAGCGGCGAGTCAGACAGAAGGCGAGCGCCATCTGGGCCGGGTCGAGGCCGTGGCGGGCGGCAATCTCCAGATAGGCCTTAGTCGGTGCTTCCTGAAGCGGCTGCAGGCGGCCGCCGAGGTCGCCGTTGATCGAGGCGCGTGTGCCCTCGGGCTTCGCACCGTTGATGTACTTGCCGCTGAGAATACCCGCAGCGAGTGGCGAATAGGCGAGCAACCCGACGTCTTCGTGATGGGATAGTTCCGCCATGTCGAGATCGAAGTGACGATAGAGGAGATTGTATTCGTTCTGGACGCTGGCGACGCGCGGCAGGTTCAGTTGCTCGGACAGCGTCACATATTTCTGCGTGCCCCAGGTCGTCTCGTTGGAGAGGCCGAAGGCGCGGATCTTGCCTTCCTTCACCAATCCGCCCACCGTTTCCAGGATATCGGTCATGTTGGCGACGGCTTTGGCGCGGTCCTGCTTGAAGGGATCGTAGTGCCAGCTCTGGCGGAAATGGAAATGGCCGCGGTTCGGCCAGTGGATCTGGTAGAGATCGACATAGTCGGTCTTCAGCCGCTTCAGACTGGCCTCGAGCGCCATACGAATGTTCTTGGCATCGGCGCCTTCGCCGCCGCGCAAATAGGAGCGGCCAGTTCCGGCAACCTTGGTGGCAAGCACGATATCCTTCCGCTTGCCGGTCTTCTCGAACCAGCTGCCGATATAGTCTTCCGTCCGGCCCTGCGTTTCGGCCGAAACCGGCGTGGTCGGATAAAGCTCGGCAGTATCGAAGAAATTGACGCCCTCCTGGACGGCGTAATCCATCTGCTCATGGGCTTCCGCTTCGCTGTTCTGTGTGCCCCAGGTCATGGTGCCAAGGCAAATCTCGGAAACGGAAATATCTGTGCGGCCTAATTTATTGTATTTCATTGGGAACCTTGGGGGTGGGCTAGAAAAGGAAAGGCTTGGAAAGAGCTGCGCAAACTTAGGCTGGATTTGATGAAGCGCAAGAGGAAAAACCGGGCTTTAGCGCTGGTGCGAAAGGCTTTGGAGAGAATGGGCCGCCACTTGACTCTGAAAGAAAGAATGTCAATTGGAGGCGAAATGGCCCGATGGGCACTATCGAGGGACAGAATATGACCATTGCTTTCACTTTTCCCGGCCAGGGCAGCCAGGCCGTCGGCATGGGCAAGGATCTCGCCGAGAATTTCGCGGAAGCCCGCGCCGTGTTCGACGAAGTCGATGAAGCGCTCGGTGAAAAGCTTTCGGACGTGATTTTCAACGGTCCCGAGGACAAGCTGACGCTGACGGCGAATGCCCAGCCGGCGCTGATGGCCGTCTCCATGGCCGTCATCCGTGTTCTGGAAGCCAAGGGCCTCGATCTCAAGGCGAAGGTCTCCTACGTCGCCGGCCATTCGCTCGGCGAATATTCCGCTCTCTGTGCCGCCGGCACTTTCTCGATATCAGACACAGCCCGCCTTCTGCGCATCCGCGGCAATGCCATGCAGGCAGCCGTACCTGTCGGCGTCGGCGCCATGGCCGCCATCATCGGCCTCGAGCATGCCGACGTTCAGGCCCTCTGTGAGGAAGCTTCAGCCATCGGCTCCTGTCAGATCGCCAATGACAATGGCGGCGGTCAGCTCGTCATTTCAGGTGAGAAGTCGGCTGTCGAAAAGGCCGCCGGCCTTGCGACCGACAAGGGCGCCAAGCGTGCCATCCTGCTGCCGGTCTCCGCTCCCTTCCATTCGAAGCTGATGGCGCCTGCCGCAGACGCCATGCGCGAGGCACTCGCCGGTGTGAAGAAGACCAATCCGGTCGTGCCCGTCATCGCTAATGTCCGCGCCGCTCCCGTCACTGACGCTGAGGAGATCGCCGCACTTCTCGTCGAGCAGGTCACCGGACAGGTGCGCTGGCGCGAAACGGTGGAATGGTTCGCCGCAAATGGCGTCACCACGCTCTATGAACTCGGTGCCGGCAAGGTGCTGACCGGCCTTGCGCGCCGCATCGACAAGAATATCAATGGCGTCTCTGTAAACGGCCCTGCCGATATCGACGCTGCCATTGCCGCTCTCACGGCCTGATTGCCCCACTTCATATAAGGAACGTTCCCATGTTCGATCTTTCCGGCCGCAAGGCTCTCGTCACCGGCGCATCGGGCGGCATTGGCGAAGAAATCGCCCGCCTTCTCCATAAGCAGGGCGCCGTTGTCGGCCTGCACGGTACCCGCGTCGAAAAGCTCGAGGCTTTGGCAAACGAACTCGGTGACCGCGTGAAGATCTTCCCTGCGAACCTGTCGGATCGCGACGAGGTCAAGGCTCTCGGCCAGAAGGCGGAAGCCGATCTCGAAGGTGTCGATATCCTGGTCAACAACGCCGGCATCACCAAGGACGGTCTCTTCGTGCGCATGAGCGACGAGGACTGGGATGCCGTTCTCGAAGTGAACCTGACGGCGACCTTCCGCCTGACTCGAGAGCTCACCCATCCGATGATGCGCCGCCGCTACGGCCGCATCATCAACATCACCTCGATTGTCGGCGTGACCGGCAATCCGGGGCAGGCCAACTACTGCGCCTCCAAGGCCGGCATGATCGGTTTTTCGAAGTCGCTGGCGCAGGAAATCGCCACCCGCAACGTGACGGTCAACTGCGTCGCTCCGGGCTTTATCGAAAGCGCCATGACCGGCAAGCTGAACGATAAGCAGAAGGAAACGATCATGGGTGCGATCCCCATGAAGCGCATGGGAACCGGCGCCGAAGTGGCCTCTGCCGTCGTCTATCTGGCCTCCTCGGAAGCGGCCTATATGACGGGCCAGACGCTGCACGTAAACGGCGGCATGGCCATGATCTGAAACGATTAGCTGCCGCGGCCGCCAATTTCACCCAATAGCGTGTTGAGCAATCACGAACGGTTGATTTTCTGGCTTTGCGGCAGACTTAAAGCATGTTAATCGGGCCATGACTGTCAACAGTCGTCCCGAAAAAAGCAGACGGACCGGCGGGCTTTTCGCAAGCCTGGGACTTCTCTAAAGCCGGGTAAACGAGTTTGCCGAGGATGTCTGAAAGCATCGCAGGCTGAAACAGGGTGGGGTGTCAGAAAGACATTCCGATCAGGACATAAGGTCGAGGAAACCGACATGAGCGATATCGCAGAACGCGTAAAGAAAATTGTTATTGATCATCTTGGCGTCGATGCCGACAAGGTTGTCGAGAGCGCCAGCTTTATCGACGATCTGGGCGCTGACTCGCTCGACACGGTCGAACTGGTCATGGCTTTCGAAGAAGAATTCGGCGTCGAAATTCCCGACGATGCCGCTGACTCGATCCTGACGGTCGGCGATGCCGTGAAGTTTATTGAGAAGGCTCAGGCCTGATTCTGTGCATTCGAGAAAGGGCGGGCCAAGAGTCCGCCCTTTTCTTTTGAGCATGTTTCTCCATAAAACATAATAGACGGGGGAAAGCAGTCGATGAGAAGGGTCGTCATTACAGGTACCGGCATGGTATCGCCCTTGGGGTGCGGAACGGAAATTACCTGGTCCCGCCTGCTTGCGAGCGTAAACGGTGCCCGCCTCGTGACCGAGTTCGAGGTCGAAGATCTCCCCGCAAAGATTGCTTGCCGCATTCCCGTCGGTGACGGTTCCGAAGGCACGTTCAATGCCGACGACTGGATGGAGCCGAAGGAACAGCGCAAGGTCGATCCCTTCATCATTTACGGCATGGCAGCAGCCGAAATGGCGCTGAACGACGCAAATTGGCACCCTGAGACAGATGAAGATCAGATCGCCACCGGCGTGCTGATCGGCTCGGGCATCGGCGGCATCGAAGGCATTGTCGAAGCCGGCTATACGCTGCGTGACAAGGGCCCGCGCCGCATCTCTCCGTTCTTCATTCCTGGCCGTCTGATCAATCTCGTGTCCGGGCAGGTTTCCATTCGCCACAAGCTGCGCGGTCCCAATCATTCGGTTGTCACTGCCTGTTCTACCGGCGCGCATGCGATCGGCGATGCAGCTCGGCTGATCGCACTCGGCGATGCCGATGTCATGGTTGCAGGAGGCACGGAATCGCCCGTCAGCCGCATCTCGCTTGCCGGTTTTGCGGCCTGCAAGGCGTTGTCGACGCAGCACAATGACGACCCGCAGAGGGCGTCGCGCCCCTACGACAAGGACCGTGACGGTTTCGTCATGGGCGAGGGCGCCGGCATCGTGGTTCTCGAAGAGCTGGACCATGCGCTGGCACGCGGCGCCAAGATCTACGCCGAAGTGGTCGGCTACGGCCTTTCCGGCGATGCCTTCCACATCACCGCTCCGTCGGAAGACGGCGACGGCGCGTTCCGCTGCATGACCATGGCACTTAAGCGCGCCGGCCTGACGCCTGCCGATGTCGACTACATCAACGCCCATGGCACTTCGACCATGGCTGACACGATCGAACTTGGTGCTGTCGAGCGTCTCGTCGGCAATGCGGCGTCGAAGATCTCCATGTCGTCGACCAAATCTGCGACCGGCCATCTCTTGGGTGCTGCCGGGGCCATCGAGGCGATCTTCACGACCCTCGCAATCCGGGATAACATCGCCCCTCCGACGCTCAATCTCGACAATCCTGAGCGGGAGACCGCAATCGATCTTGTTCCGCACAAGGCTCGTGAGCGAGAAATTAACGTGGCGCTATCCAACTCGTTCGGATTCGGCGGCACGAATGCATCGCTCGTGCTGCGCCGCTACGTCGGGTAACAGGCGGTTCACGAGCACGGGCGAACGTCAAACGGCGCCATGACGCGCGGCAGAACCTGTTTTTGCCGCATTACTTCGCGAAATAGCGAAGCGGGGGCCAAGTTTTAGAGGATTGCCGGTGAGCGATACGACCAACCAGAGCAGCGACAACGGCCAGCCGGCGCAGAAGGGACCGATCATCCCGAAGTCGCCGAGCGAAGCCCTGCGGCCGGAACGTGTTCCCGAGCCGCCGAAGCGCTCCAGGAATGCCCGCAGCCAGGTCATCCTCTTCCTGAATTTCGTGATGACCATGGCCGTGGTCGTCTGCATCGCCGGCCTCATCGGCTTCTACTACGCCATCACGGCTTATCAGAGCCCCGGTCCGCTGCAGACGAACACCAACTTCATCATCCGCAACGGCGCAGGCCTTGCGGAAATCGCCACGAACCTCGAGCGCAATCTCATCATTTCGGACGCCCGCGTCTTTCGTTATCTGACGGCGACCCATCTCAACGCCGGCGAGAGCCTCAAGGCCGGTGAATACGAGATCAAGGCGCATGCATCCATGAACGAGATCATGGAGCTCCTGAAATCTGGAAAATCCATCCTCTATTCCGTCTCCTTCCCCGAGGGGCTGACGGTGCGGCAGATGTTCGATCGCATGCTGGATGATCCGGTCCTCGAAGGCGACCTGCCGGCGGCTCTTCCTTCGGAAGGCAGCCTGCGGCCCGATACCTACAAGTTCTCGCGCGGCACCAAGCGTTCCGAGATCATCGACCAGATGGCCGCCGCCCAGCAGAAGCTGGTCGACCAGATTTGGGAACGGCGCGATCCTTCCCCGCTCCTGAAGAGCAAGGAAGAATTCGTCACCCTCGCCTCGATCGTCGAGAAGGAGACAGGTGTGCCGGATGAGCGCGCCCATGTCGCTTCCGTCTTCCTGAATCGTCTCGCCAAGGGCATGCGCCTGCAGTCCGATCCGACGATCATCTATGGTCTCTTCGGCGGCGAGGGCAAACCCTCCGACCGGCCGATTTACCAATCCGATCTGAAGAAAGAGACGCCGTACAACACTTACGTCATCAAGGGCTTGCCGCCGACGCCGATCGCTAATCCGGGCAAGGATGCGCTGGAAGCCGTCGCCAATCCCTGGAAGACGCAGGACCTCTATTTCGTCGCCGATGGCACCGGCGGTCACGTTTTCGCGGCGACGCTCGATGATCACAACGCCAACGTCAAGCGCTGGCGCAAGCTGGAGGCGGACAAGGGCGCGGATCCCGAAATTGCCGTTGACGGTCAGCCGGAAGACCAGCCTGCGGACAATACATCGGTGGTTCCGCCGAAGAAAAAGAAGATCAACTGATATCGGGAGGCCCTTCGATGGCATTGCAGTCCATGACCGGTTTTGCGCGGCGCGAGGGAACGACCGGCCGCTGGCGCTGGGCATGGGAACTGCGTTCGGTCAACGGCAAGGGGCTCGATCTCCGCCTTCGTCTGCCACCCGGCCTGGAGCGCCTCGAACCGGATGTTCGCCGCATTGCAGGCGAGAATTTCAGCCGCGGCAATCTGCAGGCCACACTGTCCCTGAATTCAGGTGAAGGCCAGCTTGAAGCCGTGCTCAATCAGGACGCCTTTGCTGCCGTTCTCGCCATGCGCGACAAGCTGGAGGGTCTGATCGATCCGGCGCCGCTGAGGCTCGACACGCTGCTTTCCATCCGTGGTCTTGTCGATTTCCGCGAGACGCAGGACAGCGAAGAGACGGTTGCCACCCGCGACGCCGATATCCTGGCAGGAGTGACGGCTGCTCTTGCCGATCTCAAGACCATGCGTGAGCAGGAGGGAGCAGCACTCACACGCGTGCTTCTCGGCCATATCGTGACGATCGAAGGGCTGACGAGCACGATCGAGGCCGATCCCTCGCGCTCGCCGCAGGAGATCGCGGCAAGGCTCTCCGCACAGGTCGCGCTGCTCATGGAAGGCACCGGCGCGCTTGACCGCGACCGGCTGCACGCCGAAGCAGCGCTGCTCGCCACCAAGGCGGATCTGCGCGAAGAGATCGACCGGCTGAAGGCCCATGTCGACGCCGCCCGCGATCTTTTGGCGAAGGGCGGGCCCGTCGGACGAAAGCTCGATTTCCTTGCACAGGAATTTAACCGAGAATCGAATACCATCTGCTCGAAGTCGAACGCATCGGCCGTCACCGCAGCCGGAATTGAGCTGAAAGTGGTGATCGATCAGTTCCGCGAGCAGGTCCAGAATTTGGAGTAGGACATGAGCCCGGCGAAAACCTCGCCCATCCAGATCGCCCGTCGCGGTCTGATGCTGGTCATCTCGTCGCCTTCGGGTGCCGGTAAATCCACCATCGCGCGCACGCTCTTGGAAACGGACAGGCAGATCGGTCTTTCTGTCAGCGTCACGACCCGCCAACGTCGTCCGAGCGAAGTGGAAGGCGTGCACTATCATTTCAAGAGCGTGCGTGAATTCGAGCGGCTGCGCGATTCCGATTCCCTGCTGGAATGGGCCGAGGTTCACGGCAATTTCTACGGCACGCCTCGCGAGCCCGTCGAGCAGGCCATGTCCGAAGGCCGCGACATGCTGTTCGATATCGACTGGCAGGGTGCCCAACAATTGCAGCAGAAGATGCAGGCTGACGTCGTGTCGATATTCGTGCTGCCGCCGACTATGACCGAGTTGCAGTCTCGCCTTCATCGCCGCGCTGAGGATTCCGAGGAGGTCATCCAGACGCGCCTCGCAAACTCCCGCGCTGAGATCGCCCACTGGCGCGAATATGACTACGTCATCATCAATGACGACCTGAACGCCGCATTCGACGCTGTGCAGTCGATCGTCAAAGCCGAGCGGCTGCGCCGCGACCGCCGCCACGGCATGTTCGATTTCGTCCGCGAATTGCTGGAAGAGACGCCGGTTCTTTAGAGCAATCCCAGCAAAAGTGTGAAGCGGTTTTGCGTCTGGAATTGCGTGAAATGCTCTAAAGACTGTTCGCCAAGCGGCAGAATTCTTCCACGGATAGGGTCTCCGCGCGTCGAGCCGGATCGATACCAGCTTTGTTAAGCAGGGTTTCGCCGCCGATCGGCTTCAGGCTCTGGCGCAGCATCTTCCGGCGCTGGCCGAAGGCGGCTTGCGTCACCTTCTCCAGATTGGCGACAGAGCAGGGGATGGGTTTCTCGATCGGCGTCAGGTGGACCACCGTCGACGTGACCTTCGGCGGCGGCGTGAAAGCCTGCGGCGGAATATCGAATGCCATACGGGCATCCGTGCGCCAGCCCGCGAGCACGCCGAGACGGCCATAGTGATCGTCGTCCTCCGAAGCGACGATCCGCTCGCCGACTTCTTTCTGGAACATCAGTGTCAGAGATTGCCAGAAGGGCGGCCATGCCTTCGGCAGCAGCCAGTTCACAAGCAATTGCGTACCGACATTGTAGGGCAGGTTAGAGATGATCTTGACGGGGCCTTCCGGCGCCATTGCTTCGAAATCCGTCTTCAGCGCATCGCCTTCGATGACCTCCAGCCGACCGGGATAATGGTCGGCGATCTCAGCGAGAGCCGGCAGGCAGCGTGCATCGCGCTCGACCGCGATGACCTTCTTCGCACCGAGCGCCAGGATGGCGCGCGTCAAACCACCGGGGCCGGGGCCGACTTCAAAGACGGACGTATTTTCAAGCGCACCTGCGGTGCGAGCGACCTTCTGCGTCAGGTTGAGATCAAGCAGGAAGTTCTGCCCGAGCGCCTTGCGCGCATCGAGCCCATGACGCTGGATAACCTCGCGAAGCGGCGGCAGACCGTCGAGTGCAGCCATCAAAGATGGCTTTCGGCAGTACGGCCAAGCTGAGCGCCGAGCTTGAGCGCAGCAACGAGGCTCGTCTCGTGTGCAAGCCCCTTGCCGGCAATGCCGAAGGCGGTACCGTGGTCGGGAGAGGTGCGCACGAAAGGAAGGCCGAGCGTCACATTCACGGAATCGTCGAAGCCGAGCGCCTTGGCCGGGATCAGCGCCTGATCGTGATACATGCAGACGGCAACGTCATAACGCGTGCGCGCCTCGTCATGGAACATCGTGTCGGCGGGGAGGGGCCCAATCGCATCGATACCTTCGTCACGAAGGACCTGAACCGCCGGATGGATGATGGTCTCATCCTCGTTGCCGATCGCGCCGCCTTCGCCCGCATGCGGATTGAGCCCAGCAATGGCCAGGCGTGGAGAGTCGATTCCGAACCGCTGCTTCAGATCCCTGTCTGCGATCCGGCAGGTTTCAACGATCAGGCCGAGCGTCAACGCCTGTGGCACATCCTTGAGCGGAATGTGGATCGTGACAGGAATAGCGCGCAGTTTCGGTCCGGCGAGCATCATGACCGGCATGATCGACTGACCGGTCGCATGCATGGCGAGATCGGCAAGAAATTCCGTATGACCTGGAAACTTGAACCCCGCCTCGTAGAGCACCGACTTGGCGATTGGATTGGTGACGACCGCAAGCGCCTCGCCCTGCATGACGAGCGCTACAGCGGCTTCGATCGAGGCGATCGTGCCCTTTGCCGTTGCGACATGCGGCTCTCCGGCGGCAACATCGATGCCAGCCAGTATCGGTATGACCGGTAGCGCGTCCGCAAATGCACCGAGGCTTTCGGCTGTGTTGTCGATGCTGCGCAGGGGAACGTCAAGGCCGAGCTTTCGCGCCCGAATCGCAAGCACATCAGGATCGCCGATCAGGAAGAATGGCGGCAATCCAAGCTCGCGTCTGCGAAGCCAGGCCATGAGGGTGATATCAGGACCAACGCCGGCGGGGTCGCCCTGCGTCAGTGCAAGCGGTCGCGAAAACGGTGTCGCCATGAAAAGATCAACGGTAGATGATCTGCGCGTTTTTACGCAGTTCATCCAGATATTTGGAGGCGTTTTCATTTTCCGGCGCCGCGGATTTGTCCGACTTGGCCTTGTCCAGGTCTTCCTGACGGAACACCATTTCGGCCGCCTGGTCGTCCGAAACCTGGCGCTGGCTGCAGATCGCGAGATATTCCACGCCCTTGTCGGTCACACGCGTAGCCGTGGTATTGCCTTTGGCCCCTATGACCAGATCCTTCCAGTCCGCCGGAATTTCCGGGGCCAGCATGCGGCCGAGATCGCGGATCGAAACGTCCCGCATTGTGGCGGCGAAAGTCTTTGCCTGATCGCAGCCCGGATATTTGGAGCGTGACGCTTCGGCCTCGCTCTTGCGCTTGCCGGTGATCGCGTTGCGCTTGGATGCGGGAACAACGAAGATGACCTGCTGCAGCATATATTCTGTCGTCACCGGCTTCTGCTTGTTGTTCTGCATCATGCGGTTGACCAAGTCGAAATTCGATAGGCGCGCACTGGAGCCGTAACGCGCGTTGACGACGCGCGGCCAGCTCATCTGCACGGCAATGAAGCTCTTGAAATGATCGACACCGACGCCGGCGCGGTCGAGGATCTGCCCCATCTGCTCGACGGAAAGCTTGTTGCTGGAGGCAAACCGGGCGAAGGAGGCGTTGACGTCGTCCTGCGAGACGGACATGCGCACGCGGGAGACTTCCTGCCGCTTTAACGCCTCGTCGACAAGCTGTTCTTCCGCGGCCTTCGCATCGGGTTTCTGGCGCTGCAGGCGCATGAAGGCCTGTCGCTTGGCAACGTCGCCGCTGGTGATGGCGGTACCGTTTACCACCGCCTTGACTTCGCTGGCGGCGAAGACAGGGGTGCTGAAGGCAGCAAGCATGAAGGCTGCGCCTGCAATAAGCGTGGTTACGGTTTTCTTCGCGTCAATCATCTGTTGACCTCCCGATAGCGCCGCACGATCCAGCGCGCGGCGTTCTTACCATACACTGAGACAAGCGGAAATCGCCTCTCTTGCTCCGCGACACCCTATGTCTCACATAACGATTGGTCGCAATGTCCTACACAGGCTTACGGCGAAAGAATGGCCCGGCCGGAGATTTCCGGCCGTCCATCTTTCATCAGAGGCTGTTTGCAGAGTCACCGGTGCCAAGCCTGATATCGCCGAGCGTGCGGAAGGTCAGGCGGGCAGCGATGGTCCAGTCGCTTGCCGTTTGATCCGTCGTATCGCGCCTATCCACATAGGCGATCGTGAAGATCGTGCACTCGTCCTCATAGGAAATGCCGAGCGTGCGTCTGGTGACGACATCATTGTTCAGATCCCAGGCAATGCCGCCGAAGATCGACCAGTAATCCTTGAACTTGACCCTGCCGCTTGTCTGAATCTCGTCATTGTCTTCGGCAAAGCCATATTCCGGCTGGGCGGTAACGTGCGTATAGGTGACCTGGCCCGAGAAGGTATCGTTCTGATAGGCCGTGGTCAGATCGCCGCGATTGAACGAGAAATCCTTCTCGTCCAAGCGGTAAGATGCCGCAACGGAAAGACCGAAAGGCATTTCGATGCCGCCGAGGCCGACATAGTCGGAACGGTCGGTTTCAAGGCCCGACTCGGCGCCGACATTCACGAGGTCGTCGGTCGCAAACGAGTTCTGACCCGCGAGCTGATAGGACTGTCCGAAGATGCCGTGCAGCTTATAGCCGCTGTCGAAGGTGCCGGTGTACTGGAAGCCGAGGTTCGCGCGCGTCCCGCCTTCGATACGGTCGTAGCCGGAGAACCGGTCACGGTCGAAAAGATTGGTCGCATCGAAAACGAAGCTTTGCGCGTCTTCGTTCGGCAGGCGGCCGGCGAGTGGCTCATCCGGTCGCGCATAGATCTGGGCGATAGGCTCCAGAACATGCGTACTGTTGCTGGTCGTGAACAGGATCGGATAGCGCATTTCCAGCCCAGCCGTGACCATTCCGCGCGTTGCCGCATTATCGTCGAGATAATTGCCGGCATACGGAATGCCGTTGGCGTCGACAGGACTGTCCATGTTGAGCGCGAAGGCATCGCCGCGTGCTGCGAGCAACGGTGTGATCAACAGGCCGGTCGGCGTAACGTAGGTGCGCTTCCACTGCACTTCCGTGGTCAATCGGGTCGTCTGACCCTCCAGGCCGCGGAAGCGGTCGAAACCTGCGACATTATAAAAGTCGTCGTGGGTGCGCGAAATGTTGGTGAGATTGACATCTGCGGAAAGCTCGCCGCCTGCAAGTGGCTGCGGCGCGACATAGTGATAGTCGAGCGTCGGGTAGACGATCGCCTGCTGCTTTTCCGCCGTGTCGTGGCGATCGGCATCCTGTACGTCGAAATAGAAGGCTCGCAGGTCGAAGTAGTTCCGTTTACCGAGACCCGTTAGGTACACGTTATTCGCGTAGGGCGTCCCGGAATAACCCTGGATCCTGTAAGTGCGCGAGAAGTTGTTGTCGCTCTGCGCCATCACATCCCAGCCGAATGTCCAGCGGGGATTGATGCTGAAGTTTGCTCTTGAGGCGACCATGCCGCGCTGTTCGGCTTCGGCATCACTTGTGCCGGTGCTGAAGTTGCCGGGGTTCATCTGGTCGATGCCGGCAATGTGCATGGTCAGCGTGCCGTTTTCAAAGCGCCGGCGATATTCACCCTCGAGCATGAAGCCCTGGGACGTATAGCCGGTGCCCGTAACGGTGAAATCCGAGCTCGGAGAAATGACGTAATAGTATGGAACGGAAAGACCGTAGCCGAGATTTTGCGAAACGCTCATGGACGGGAACAGAAAGCCCGACTTGCGCTTCACGGTATTGTCAGGGACCGTGATCCACGGAACGTAGGCGATCGGCTGACCGAGCAGTTCGAAACGGGCATGTTCCAGCCGGATCGTGTGCTTCTCGCCGTCCTGAATGACGCGCTTTGCCTTGACCTGCCAGAAGGGCGCGCGATCGGGTTTCTCGGCGCAGGGCAAACAGGCGGTATAGACGCCTTTGTTCAGAATCATCTGCGTGCCGCCGACCCTCTGGCCGGTTTCGGCAACAAGCCGCGTATTGTCGCTCGTCTCGATTCGCAGCGCGTTCATGAAGCCGTCTGCAAAATTGTCGGTCACATCGAGGCTGTCGGCATAGATACGGTTACCGTCAGGGGTCGCCAGTTCGATGTTACCGGTCGCCATCATGCGGCCGGTCTTCTGGTTATAGTCGACCTTCTGGGCGACCATCCGGTAACCGCCGTAATTGATCTGCACGCCGCCGATGACAGAGACGATCTCCTGGTCCTTGTCATAGACGAGTTCGTTTGCCGACAGCATCAGTTTTGCGTCCGGCGAGATATTCTGGCCGATCGCAGGCATGCCTGTAGTGTTCTCCTGGGCATACGCCAGAGGAGCGCTCTCGAAATAGGAACACAGAGCCGCACCTAGAAGCAGGGCAACCAACTGTTTACTAAACTGCTTGCGGTCGCCTACCGCCACTAGCCATCCTCCTGATGAAGCAGGATCGTTGCCCCTAAAGCGAGCGCCACGATCACTGGTATCCAAGTCGCCACAAACGGCGGCACGACACCGCTGCTTCCGAATGCTTTCACAAGCACGGTGACGACATAAAGCATGAAGCCTGAAAGGATTCCACCCAGAATCACTGAGCGTGATTGGTTGAACCGGCTAAATTTTAAAGACACTGTTGCAGCAATGAGAGTCATGGCCACCAAGAGCAGCGGCTGCGACAGCAGAGAGTTGAATTGAGTCTCAAGCGCCTTCGTGGATATCCCGAAGGATTTGGCAGCAGCGATACGGTTGGAAAGGTCAAAAAAACCAATTGTTTCCGGCGCTGTCAGCCGCTCCTTGATGAAGTCCTGCTTCAGATTGGTACGAAGCTGCTCCGTAGCCTTACGCACCGGGATTTCCCCAGGCTTGCGTTCCACGACGTTGTTAAGCTGCCAGTAACCATCTTCCAATTTGGCGGACGTGGCGTCCTGCCTCAGAATGACCTGACCGGTGGAATCGAAGTGGACAAGCACCGCGTCCACGAGCAGCGTGCCGTTCTCCAGAACGGTCTTGGCGCCGATGATGACATCGTCCCGGCCGCTGATCTGGCGCAGCCACGGAACCTGCAGCGCCTTGATCATGGCATTGTCCTGACCGCGCCAGGCCGTTTCGAATTGCGTTGCCTGCCTCTGGCCCCAGGCGGCGAGCGGATTGAGCGCGACCACCGTCAGCACGCCGAGAATCAGCGAGCCGACGATAAAGGGCAGCATGAACTGCCAGACCGAGATGCCGGCCGCACGGGTGACGACGAGTTCATATTTCCGGTTGAGGCCGATCAGCACGGTAATGCCGACGAACAGCGCCACGAAGGGGATCGTCTGCTGCAGGATCAACGGCAGTCGAACAGCGGTGAGAAGAACAGCACCACCCAGCGTGTAGCCGGGAAAGCTGGAGATGCGGCTTGCCGTTTCGCTGAAGTCGAGCAGAAAGGTGATGGCGCTCATGCCGAGCAGGAACCACATGGTGGTCACGATATACCGGCGGAAAAAATAGCGCGACAATGTCCCGAAAATCATCGCGCCGTACCTCCGCCGGTCCGGCCGGTCGCGGCAAGTACCCGCTTCTGCGCGCGCTTCCAGATCGTCGAGGTGCGATTTCTGACGACAAGCGGCATGGCGAGCCGCTTATGCATGTTCAGGAAAATAATCGAAACCAGGCTGGTCACGATCGGAATCGCATAGAGGATCGGGATATAGATCGTGCTCTTGTCGATCTGGTTGGCAACGTAAAATGCGGCCCAGCGCAATACGAATGCGAGGCCTAGAGCGCCGATCATTGGATGCATGCGTGCCTCGCGATGCGATCGCGCATCCCCGGCGATGGCAAGCGAGAACAGCGCGAAAACGAAAGGAAGCATCCAGTCGGTCAGGCGGCGATGCAGCTCGGCGGTATAGCTGTCGGGCTTGGCGATGTAGTCAGGGTCTTTCGGATCGGGGTTGAGCAGGAAAGCGAGATCGCGATCGCTGGCGCGAAGCGTCGCCTGTCCATTATTTCCCGTCATGTCCGAAAGGTCGAAGGAATAGGAATCGAACTTGATGACCGAGACGTTGCCATCGGGCGTTTTGCGATGGACTTCGCCGTCATGCATGATCAGCGACGTGCCAATATCATCCACGGCGCCCTCTCGCGCATAGTAGATGAGCTCGTAATTCGGGTCGCGCTCGTCGGCGACGAAGAGGCCTTTGAGCATGCGGCCGGCGAGCCGCTGCGAGATCTGCACATAGAGGCCTTCGTCGATCTTGCGGAAGGTCTTTTCCTCGATCACGGATGAAAGAAGATCGGCATAGGTCGCGGCGATCATCTGCCGCACAACCGTTTTCGCACGCGGCTCGACGACATTGTCGACGAAGAACGAGAAGACGCTGATGAGGATTGCGAGCAGCAGGATCGGCCGCGCCAGGATGCTGCGGCGGGCGCCTGCCGCATCGATCACGGTCAGCTCGGAATCGTTGTTCATCGTCGTCAGCGTCTGGGTAATACCGATGACAAGGGCGAAAGGCAGCACGATGGGAATGATCGACGGCAGGATCAGCGTCGCAAGCGTGGCGAAGGAGCCGATCGACTGGCCGCTATCTGTCACCAGGTTGATTCGCTGCAGAACCTGGGTGGTCCAGATGATCGCGAGCACCGGGAGCAGGGCCACAAGAAACATCTGGCCAACACGCCGCAATATATATGTCTCAAGTAGTTTCATGCCCGCCCTTGAACGCACCTGCAGGCCGATTTGGCCGACAGGAGATTCCCTCTACGCTGTTTGTCTCGGTTTTGCGACAAGTCAGTGTCAAAAATTCATTCAAATTTCAGAATTTTTTTTGGCGCTGTGGCGACTCAGCGAGTGCCATCAACGCTGCGAATATAACGACTGAGGACAGCCACCCCAGCACGACGTCGGAAAGATAATGTGCGCCGAATGAAAGCCGCATCGCCGGGGTCAGGATCGAAACGGCGGCAACGGGCGCCACAAGCGCATAACGTATCGATTTCGGAACGAAGATCAGCAGGCAGAACAACCAGCCCGCGCTAGCAGCCTCGCCGGAAATGAAGGAACAGTTCGAGACGCACTTGCCGGCCAATGAACCGGCCTCGGCAAAGTGCAGCGTACCGCCGAAAAAATCCGTCTGGACTGGCCGTGGCCTTCCCCAATGTTCCTTGAGGATCACATTGACGAGGAGAACGGGACCAATCAGCAGCGTGCCAAGCGCAACCTTCAGATCGCGGGCGCGGGGCGCGTTGAACGTCGCGCCATGCTGCTGGTAGCACTCCGCCAGTTTCCACAGCATCACCGCGGTCACGACGTAGGGAACGTAGAAGAAGAGCGTGCGCAAGAGGCCGAGGATAGCCTCGCTCCGGTAGGGGAAGGAGCCGCAGATCTCGGTTGCGGGGGCCGATGCATCACAGACCGCCTGCACGAAAAAAAGCTGGGAAAAATAAATATCTATCTCGGGAAAGGCGCGGAAGAGAGCAAGCAGCAGCCACCACACCCAGAAGAGCAGCACGAACACGCCGAATGCCGTTTGCGGCAGGCGAACTGCCAGGCCCCGCCATCGATTTTTCGAAAAAACTGTCAACGCAAACATCTACGAAACTGACGAAAACCATTTGGCCGGGTGGCCGCGCGGAACATAACAACTGTCGCCGGCCATTGACAGACCCGGCAAACGCGAAATTATCCCTCTGGAACGGATTTCATGAATCCCATCGGAGAAGACATGTCTGCAAAATTCGAAATTTCATTCTCGAAATCGGCAAAGCTGAGTGGCGGCCTCGCGATTCTTCTGAAGACTTCCGAAGCGGAGACAGCGGCCGGAGCTGAGATCGCCGATCCGGCGGGTGTGATCGCCAAGGCGTCGAAGATTGCGCGTTTCTCGGCAAAATCGATGGCCGCTCTCGACCTGGTGGCGCCGGAAGGCGCGCCCGTCGAACGCATCATCGTCATCGGTCTCGGCAAGGGAGCCGAGCTTACTGCTCATGACTGGCTGAAGGCCGGCGGCAGTGCGGCCTCGCGAATCAAGAACACCGAGAAGGCGACGGTTTTCATCGATGCACCGGGCGTGGAGGTTAGTGCCAAGGCTGCGGCGGATTTCGCTCTCGGCATGCTGCTGCGCGTCTACAGCTTCGATACCTATAAGACGAAGAAGAATGACGACGAGGAGAAGCAGGCGAAGTCGGTCAAGGTGACGATCGTCACCGCCGACGCGGCTGCCGCCAAGAAGGCCTTCGCCGATGCCGAGGCGGTTGCCGGCGGCGTCAATCTCGCCCGCGATCTGGTCAACGAGCCGCCGAACGTTCTCGGCCCGGTGGAATTTGCCGCCAAGGCCAAGGATCTGGAAAAGCTGGGTGTCGAGGTGGAAATCCTCACCGAGCGCGAAATGCGCCGTCTGGGCATGGGGGCGCTGCTCGGCGTCGCCCAGGGTTCCGTTCGTCCGCCACGGCTGGCGATCATGCAATGGAAGGGCGGCAAGGGCAAAGACCGGCCGATCGCCTTCATCGGCAAGGGCGTCGTCTTCGATACCGGCGGCATCTCGATCAAGCCGGCCGCCAATATGGAAGACATGAAGGGCGACATGGGCGGTGCAGCAGCCGTCACCGGCCTCATGCACACGCTTGCTGCCCGCAAGGCGGTGGTCAATGCTGTCGGCATCATCGGCCTTGTGGAAAACATGCCCGATGGCAACGCCCAACGTCCGGGCGACATCGTCACTTCGATGTCCGGCCAGACGATCGAGGTGATCAACACCGATGCCGAAGGCCGTCTCGTGCTTTGCGATGCGCTCTGGTACTGCAACGACCGTTTCAAGCCGCAGTTCATGATCAATCTCGCGACGCTCACAGGCGCGATCCTGGTCGCGCTCGGCAACAGCCATGCGGGCCTCTTCTCGAACGACGATCCTCTGTCGGCGCAACTGACCTCGGCCGGTCTCGTGACGAACGAGAAGCTGTGGCGCATGCCGCTCGGCAAGGAATATGACAAGATGATCGACAGCAAGTTCGCCGACATGAAGAATACCGGCGGTCGTCTCGCCGGTTCCATCACCGCAGCGCATTTCCTCAAGCGCTTTGTGCAGGATACGCCCTGGGCGCATCTCGATATCGCCGGCACGGCCATGGGCTCGGTGCAGGACGAGATCAACCAGTCCTGGGGCTCCGGCTACGGCGTACGCCTGCTCGACGAGCTGGTCCGCACCAGCTACGAAGCACGATGACGGAAATCCTCTTCTACCATCTGACCGAATCGAAACTGGAAGACGCGCTTCCGCCGTTGCTCGACAAGAGTGTCGAGCGCGGCTGGCGCGTTGCCGTCCAGATGAAGGAGGCTGCGCGGCGTGACACGCTGGATGCGCATCTGTGGACCTATCGGGAGGACAGTTTCCTGCCGCATGGTACGGACGAGGCCGATTTCGCCGAGAATCAGCCCGTTCTCCTGACCGTTTCGCCTGACAATCCGAATGCCGCCACCGTCCGCTTCATCGTCGACGGTGCCGAGCCGCCGGCCGTCGCGGATTATGAGCGCATCGTCTTCATGTTCGACGGTTACGATCCGGAGCAACTTGAAGGCGCGCGCGCCCAGTGGAAGAAGCTGAAAGGCGAGGGGCATAACCTCACCTATTGGCAGCAGACGCCGGAAGGGCGGTGGGAGAAGAAGGCCTGACTAGAGCATGTCGCGCAAAAGTGTGCCGCGGTTTTGCGATAACGACATGCAAAAACAAAGGCCTGAAGCGTGGCAAGCGCGTCTGAAAGATCGCGACACGCTTTAGGCCCTCAGGCGAGGCCCGCTTCCGCCAGAACCCTGTCGATGAAATCCTTCTTCGCTCCGGTATAGGCGGCGCGGCTCTCGGCATATTTCTGCGCCAGGCCGATCTTCAGCTCCTCATAGGCAAGCGCGAGAGCCGGATCCTTTTGCAGCCTGTCGCGGAAGAAGACGTTCCGCCTCCAGTTGAAGCCCTGATATTCGACGACATGGGCGAGATGCGTGCGCGTCTCGCCTGTGATGCCGCGGCCGAAGAGATGGTCGTCGGGCACGATGTCGGCACCGGCATAGTCGTAGCCGATCTCTTCCATAGGCTTGATGCAGGCAAGTCCGTCATCAAGGCGCCGGACGCCGATCAGGATATCGATGATCGGTTTCGCCTTGATGCCTGGAATGGCGGTGCTGCCGAAGTGCTGGATGTCGATTGCCAGAGGGCCAAGCGCGTCGCGAATCCTGGCCTCCTCCAGCAGATAGGCCTCCCGCCACTTGGCATTGGGGTCGGCAAGCCTCACCGCCAGATGCGGGACGCCCAACCCAAACGATTCATCCTGCTCCTGCTGCATGGAAAACGTCCCTCACGTTTCGTTTTCCTATCCTAGCATTCTGCAGGCGCAATGGCATCTGCCTGCGAAATCCGATCAGTCGTGGAACGCCTCGACGAATTTGCGCTTGCCGAGCATGAAGGCATCGGCGACATGGCGCAGCGGCGCCAGATCGACATCCGACTTGCCGGCCTTGATGAGTTCGGCAAAACGGCGGTAGAGCGAAGGATATTCGGCTTCAGGTGCAGAGAATGTTAGCACGCCATTGACCGAGAGCTTCGAGCCGCCTTCGGAAAGAACCATCTGTCCGGCCGCCGTTTCGGCGATGATGTCCCAGCTCTGCTTGCCCGTCTGGCGCCAGTCGAATTCGGCATGAACGGGAACGTAGTCGACATTGCGGAAATGCAGATCGGCAGCAATCGGCGAGTCGCGGTTTTCAGGGAATTCCAGCGTGCCGGCGCTGAGGAACATTGCCTTGGGCAGAATATGCGTGACGATCGAGAGCGCATTGATACCTGGATCGAAAACGCCGAGGCCTCCGGCCTGCCAGATCCATTCCTGGTTCGGATGCCAGTGACGCACGTCTTCCTTCCAGATGACGTGCATGCTCTTTATCTCGGTCGAGGCAAGGAACGACTTTGCGGCTTCGACGGCGGCTGCATAACGCGAATGCCAGCTTGCAAACAGCGTCGCACCCTGCCTGGTCGCGAGGTCTTCCAGATCTGCGACCTCGCTCAGTGTTGCGCCCGGCGGCTTTTCGAGGAAAACGTGCTTCCCGGCGGCCAGCGCCTTGTAGGCAGCTTCGTAGCGATACTGCGGCGGCATGCAGAGCGAAACGGCATCGATCGAAGGTTCCGCTGCCAGCATGTCGTCGATCGACGTGTAGGCGGCAACGCCGTCTACCGTGCCGTTTCGGCTTGCCGTCGCCACCAGCTTGAAGTCGGCATTGGCGGCAATGGAGGGGAGATGCTGGTCGCGGACGATCTTGCCGACGCCGACGATGGCGAGGTTGATGGCTGACATGGTGAAGCTCGCGTTCGGTGTTTCGCTAAAAGTATGACTTATTGCGCGCCGTTTTATCAGAAAGCGGTCCGTGGGCAAGTCATCGCTATCAGAGCGAAGCCATTTCCACCCGCGCAGAACTCTTCCTGAATTTCAGCGTCACTACCTTGTAACCCTCCGCCTCAAGTTTCGAAAGCAGTGTCGGCAACATCGTGGCGGGGCGTTTGTGAATGTCGTGCATCAGGATGATGCCGCGGCCGCGCTTGTGCAGAAGGTCCATCGTCAGTTTGGTGGCAGCAACCGGCGTCGTATTGAAATAATTCTTGCAGTCGATTTCCACATCCATGACCACCATGTCGCGCATGGCAACGGCAGCCCGGAGCTTGTGGTTCTCGGCGAGATAAGGGAAGCGGAAGAAGTTCAGGTTGCCTTCGGCCGACCCGGCTTCCAAAATGGTGGTCGGGAGATGACGCCTCAGCTCGCCATCGCTTCCTCATATTCGGCGGAAAGTTCGAGCCATTGCTCTTCGGCGGCGGCGAGCTTCGCGGCAGCTTCGCCGCGCTGCTTGGCTTTTTCGGCGGCTTTGGCGGGCGCTTTTTCGTACAGCACCGGGTCTGCAAGCTCCACATCAAGTCCCTGAATCAGTTTCTCCAGCTTGCCCGTCAAGGATTCGATTTCGTTGATCTTTTTCTTGAGAGGGGCAAGCGAGGCGCGCTTGTCGGCATTCAGCTTGCGCTGATCGGCCCTCGATGCCTGGTCTTCAGACTGTTTCTGCTTTTCGTCGTCTTTTTTTTTGCCCGAAGCGACGATCAGGTCGCGATATTCTTCCATATCGCCTTCGAAACTCGTCACCGTGCCGTTGTTGACCAGCCAGAGGCGGTCGACGGTTGCCTCGATCAGGTGCCGGTCGTGCGAGATCAGGATGACCGCGCCGTCATAATCGTTCAGCGCTTCGATCAGCGCGCGGCGACTGTCGATGTCGAGATGGTTGGTCGGCTCGTCGAGGATCAGGAGGTTCGGCGCATGGAAGGCAGCAAGCCCCATCAGCAGGCGTGCCTTTTCGCCGCCCGAGAGATCCTTGGCCGCCGTCGCCATCTTTTCGGTCGCAAGGCCCATCTGTGCCACGCGGGAGCGCACCTTGGCTTCCGGCTCGGTTGGCATCAGCCGGCGCACATGCTCGACAGGTGTTTCGTTGGGCACGAGGTCGTCGAGTTGGTGTTGGGCAAAGAAGCCGATCTTCAGGCTCGGCGCCAGGCGCAAGTCGCCGCTCTCCGGCGCCAGCCGTCCCGAAATGAATTTCGCGAAAGTCGACTTGCCGTTGCCGTTCGAACCAAGAAGAGCGATGCGGTCGTCATTGTCGATACGCAGGTTAAGCCCCTTGAGGATCGGCTTGCCCGGCTCGTAGCCGACGGCGCCGCCGCTGATCGCGACGATCGGCGAGGCCGGTTGCTTTTCCGGCTCCGGGAAGGTGATCGGCTGAACATGATCCTCGATCACGGCCGCCACCGTGCCCATGCGCTCCAGCGCCTTGACGCGCGACTGGGCCTGCTTTGCCTTGGAGGCCTTGGCCTTGAAGCGGTCGATGAAGCTCTGCAGGTGCTTGCGCGCGGCGTCGTTCTTCGCCTTGGCCTTCATCTGCAGCTCGTCGGCTTCCGCCTTCTGCCGTTCGAACTGGTCGTAATTGCCGCGGTAGAAGGTCAGTTTCTTCTGGTCGAGGTGAACGATGGAATTGACCGCGTTATTGAGCATATCCCGGTCATGGCTGATGATGATGACAGTATGCGGATAGCGGCGGATATACTCCTCCAGCCACATCGTGCCTTCGAGGTCGAGATAGTTGGTCGGCTCGTCGAGCAGCAGCAGGTCCGGCTCGGTGAAGAGCACCGAGGCAAGCGCCACGCGCATGCGCCAGCCGCCCGAGAAGGATGAGGCGGGCCGTGCCTGCGCTTCCTGATCGAAGCCGAGGCCCGAGAGGATGCTGGCGGCGCGCGCTTCTGCCGAATGGGCGTCGATATCGACGAGGCGCATCTGGATTTCGGCGATACGATGCGGATCGGTCGCGGTCTCCGCCTCGGCAAGCAGCGCGGCGCGCTCCTTGTCGGCAGAAAGCACGATCGTGATCAGCGAATCCTCTGTTCCCGGCGCTTCCTGCTTCACCTGGCCCATGCGCGCATTCTTCGGGATCGATATTGTCCCGCTTTCCGCTCCCAGATCGCCGGTTATGACGCGAAAGAGAGTGGACTTGCCGGCGCCATTGCGCCCCACGAGCCCGGCCTTCGTGCCTGACGGCAGCGAGACGCTGGCATGGTCGAGAAGCAGGCGGCCGGCGATGCGGGCAGAAATATCTGAAATCGTGATCATGGGCGCGGTTTTGGCCGAAAGCCGCCGCCAAGGCAAGATGGGAGCGACGAGCTTTGATGATCGGCCCATCCGCTGCGCCAGATGCCGCGTGGTTGTTGCTTCAGAGCGTCAGCGCCCGAAAGCCTGCACCGGCTGGCGCGGATTGGTCCGGGCGGCGAGCAGCGCCACGCGGGCATTGGCCTGGAGCTGGCCTGATGTTGCGGCATCGCCGCTCAGCGCCACGCCGACCGAAATCGTCAGGCCGCCCGCTTCCGACGTGTCGGAGGCCGCGAAGATAAGATTGTCTTCGACCGAACTGCGCAGACGCTCGGCGATCGCCAGCGCATCCTGCATGCCGACATTGGAGAAGAGGCAGGCGAATTCGTCGGCTTCCGTGCGGGCAATGAAATCGTTCTTCTTCACCGTCTTGCGGAAGAGGCTGGCGAGCTTCTTCAGAAGCTTGTTGCCGGTCTGCGTGCCATAGCGGGCATTCAGCCCCTTGAAATCGTCGATGTCGATCATGACCAGCGCGCTGCCGGCAGCCCCTTCTTCCTGGCTATAGAGATTATCGAGCGCCCGATTGAGGCCGATGCGGTTCGGCAGGCCGGTGATCTTGTCGGTGACAGCAGCAGCCTGTACCGCCGAAATGCCGCGCTCCAGTGTCGTCAGCCGCTCGATATCCTCTTCCAGCCTGGTGCCGATCGTCTGTTCTGCAGTAAGGACGGCGGAAAGCGAGGAGGCGAGATATTCGACCTCTGCCATGAAATCGGCAAGGCTCTGGTGATCCTGCTGACCCGAGACGGATCTGAGGACGGTTTCGCAGGCACGCGTGAAGGCCCGGTGATGCAGGCGACCCTCGGCCAGCCGTTCCGCCGTTTCCTTGAGTGTTCGGCTCGCCTCGTTGCGCGAGCGGTCGCCCGCCAGCCCGTAGTGGCCGACGAGCCTGTAACGCAAGCCGAGTTCGTCCAAGGCCTCCTGCTGCGGATGCGGGCCAAGGGCGGCGATATCCTGCGCCAGCCCGGCATTCAGGCCGATCAGCGCTTCGTAGAACAATTCGTAATTGCGTGGCAGGCCCGCCACATTGAGCCGCATCATATGCTGAGCGACTTTCTGTATATCGGTCACCGACGCCGGTCGGGCGGTCTCGCGTGCATTCAACGCATTTGCAACGGCAGTCGGCATGACGATCCCCTTATTGCCATCGGCTCCTATACTTCCGCTATGCAGGCAAGCTTTTAAGAGACATTGAATTTTCAAACTTTCTCGGGCGGGAAGCGCAAAACCGGTTAACGCGGTCTTGCTGTATTCCGGTCGGGAGTGGCCGAATCCATTTCAGCAGCGGACGCGATGGGCGCCATGAAAATTCCTGATTTGATCGCATCGGCTTTTGGGCGTGGAATGAAACAATTGCGATTGCGAAAGGACGGTCATGACCAGAGCTCTCTATTCCTTGTGCGGCGCCGACGAGCGTCACTTTTTCTCGCCGCATTGCTGGAAGGCGGTGATGGCGCTGGCCCACAAGGGCCTCGATTTCGAGGAAGTTCCAACGACATACGGCCGCATTGCCGATATCGGCGGCGGCTTCTCCAAGACCGTACCTGTCCTGGATGACAATGGCCGTCTGATTTCCGACAGCTTCGATATCGCCCTTTATCTGGAGGAGGCCTATCCGGACCGTCCGTCGCTTTTCGGCGGCGAGGGCGGCAAGGCCCTGTCGCGCATGGTCGAGGGCTATTCGCAGATGGTCGTCCACCCGGCGATCATGCGGATTGCGCTTCTTGATATTCATTCGATCCTCGATGAGGGCGACAAGGTCTATTTCCGCCTCAGTCGCGAAGACCGCCTGGGCAAGCCGCTGGAGGAATTCGCTGCCGGCCGCGAAACGGAGAGGGAGGTTTTTGCCGCCAAGCTGGAGCCGATGCGTCACATGCTCCGGTTCCAGCCCTTCATCGGCGGCGCCAGCCCGCTCTTTGCCGATTACATCGTCTTCGGTGCGCTGCAATGGCTGCGCATCGCCGCCGGCCTTGCCATGCTGGCTTCCGACGACCCCGTCATGGGCTGGTTCGAACGCTGCCTCGATCTTCATGAAAGCCGGGGCCGGACTGTGACAGCGGCGTGAAATTGCCGGAGACCTCTTGTTTTCGGGCGGTGAGGCGGTTAAAGACCGCCCACTTTTCCCCGATGAGTATGAGGATCCGACATATGGCGATTGAACGCACTTTCTCGATGATCAAGCCGGACGCAACGAAGCGCAACCTGACGGGCGCTATCACCAAGATGCTCGAAGATGCCGGCCTGCGCGTCGTCGCCTCCAAGCGCGTCTGGATGAGCAAGCGCGAAGCCGAAGGCTTCTACGCCGTTCACAAGGAACGTCCTTTCTTCGGCGAACTCGTCGAAGGCATGACCTCCGGCCCGACCATCGTTCAGGTTCTGGAAGGCGAAGGCGCCATCCTGAAGAACCGCGAAATCATGGGCGCAACCAACCCGGCAAACGCTGACGAAGGCACGATCCGCAAGGTCCATGCTCTCTCGATCGGCGAAAACTCTGTTCATGGTTCCGACGCTCCGGAAACGGCTGCCCAGGAAATCAAGTACTGGTTCTCCGACACCGAAATCGTCGGCTGATTCAGTCGCAGAGCATTTCCTCGGAATGCATTGAATTAACTTATGAAAGCCGGGCTTCGTCCCGGCTTTTTATTTTCAGGCCGGACATTTGTCAGTGTTCGAAAAATCCGTGGTCCCGTCCGGTTTGAAAACCTCCGGGTTCTTCTCGTATCCCGCGCCGAGCACGAGCGGCCTGCTCGGCAGCACCGTCTGGTCGAGATCGGATTTGAACTGCGTCTTCAGCTCCTGCAGCAGCTTGCCATCCTTGTCGACCAACCTGACGGTGACGGCATAGGGCCGGTCCTTAACCACGCAGTGCAGGTTCTCGCTCTGGACCGAGATCTTGTCCTCCATCGGGAAGATCTTCTGGTTCAGCACCAGCGGCGCGCCGCCCTGGGGGTTTTCGAATTCAGCGACGATGGTCGACCCGTCGGGAATGGGCGCCGTCTTCTTCAGCGTCAGCAGATAGGTGGCGCTTGCGACGCGGTAGTTGAAGACGAACAGATGCCCTGTCACTTCCAGCATGCTTTCGGCCTCGCGCTGGCAGGCGGAGAGCAGAAGCCCTGTTGCGGCTAGAGCCGTGATGATCGAGCGCCGCTTCATGGCGTCTCCTCCTTCTTTTTCCTCCGGTAGTGCCTGTTAGCCTTGGCGCGGTTGCCACAGACGGCCATGTCGCACCAGGCCCGACTCTTGTTCTTGCTGCGGTCGATGAACAGCCAGCCGCAATTGCCGCAAATCTTCATCCGCTCCGGATCGGACATGGCGATCAGCCGCAGAACCGAATGGGCCGTTGCCGCGTCGAGACCCTTTTCCGCAGCACCCCGCAGCGTGCGCGCCAGCGCTTCCAGCAGTTCGGCAAGAAGCCGGTCGTCATTGCCCCCGAGCACGCGCTGGCGGAAATAACGGTCAGTCGCTTCGCGCAGTTCGATGAAGTTCGCTCTATTCTGCGCTCCAACCGGCACTATGTCGCCGAAAAGTGCCCGTTCGGCGCAGAATTCCTGCGCCGCCTCGGGGAAACGCTCCATTTGCTCTTCGGCCGCGAAGCGGTCGATGCGGCGCGCAGTATCGTGACGCAGGATGACGCTGTTGGCGACATCAAGCGCCAGTGCGCCGCCGGAAAAACGGTGAGAGGTCCAGGAAAAACTCATGGGAAAAATATAACTGGTAAAACACATTTTGCCAGTTATTATTTTAAGCCGATCTGGAGTGACGGAATGGCCTATCTTCTGCAGCAACTGGCGAATGCGGTGCCGCTCGCAGCGCTCTACGCTGCGCTTGCCTTCGGCTATTCGATCGCCTTCGGTGTCACGAAGCGGGCCGACATCACCTATGGGGCGATCATCGCCTTCGCCGGCCAGATGCTGCTCTTGTTCACGGACATGGCCTACAATCGCCTGTGGCTGGTGCTGCCGGCGGCAATATCGATCGGCATCTGCGCCTCGCTGATCTATTCGGTGGGCGCAGGGTTCTGGATTGGCCGCTTCGTCATGCAACCGCTCGCCAGCAAATCGCCGAACACGGTCATCGTCGCCGCACTCGGCATGATGATCGTGCTGATGGAGACGGCGCGCCTTGCCGCCAACACCCGCGCCATCTGGTTACCGCCGCTCCTGAATGACAACGTCACCTTCTGGAGCAATGGCACCTTCAGAGTGACGCTCACCTATATCCAGCTGCTGAATACGATCTTGATGTGCGCGATCATCGTGATCGGTGCGCTGATCCTCAAGCGCACGGCCTGGGGCCGCCTGTGGCGCGCCGTCATCGACGATCCGCTCGCCGCCGAGCTCTGCGGCACCAGCGCCAGTCGCGTCTTCCTGGTGTCTTATGGGGCCGCGGCACTCGTCGCTACCTGCTGCGGCATCCTCGCGACCTTCTATTATGGATCGATGGATTTCGGTGCCGGGTTGATGTTCGGCCTCAAGGTGCTGATGATATCAGCCGTCGGCGGCTATTCCGATCCGCTGCGTTCGGCGGGCGGCGCTGCCGGCCTGGCACTCGTCGAGACGCTCTGGGGCGCCTACGGCTCCTTCATCTGGCGCGATCTTGCCATCTTCTCGCTGCTGGTTTTCCTGCTGGTGTTGAGCCGGCGGGAGCGCGTCGTGCTCTGATTATTTCCAGCGGTCGCGCGCCGTGTCGTCGGCATCCTTCGCCGCGATCCAGTCGCCGGTGCGACCGTCCTTGCTGTGTTCTTTCTTCCAGAAGGGAGCCGATGTTTTCAGGAAATCCATGACGAAGCTCGCACCGTCGAAAGCTGCCTGCCGGTGCGGTGCAGCGGCAACGACCAGCACGATATTCTCGCCGGCGGCGATCTTGCCGAAGCGGTGGATGGCTGTGAGGCCGCTGAGCCCGAAGCGCTCTACGGCGAGTTCGCCGATGCGGGTCATCTCGGCCTCGGCCATGCCGGGATAATGTTCGAGTTCCAACGCCGAGAGGATGCCGCCTTCATCGCGGCAGAGGCCGGAGAAGGTCACGACCGCGCCGATGCCGGGTTTGCCCTTGGAGAGCCGGTTGACTTCCGCCTGAAGGTCGAAATCGTCGCGCTGGACGCGGATTGTGGGGGTAATGGTCACAGCAGGCTCCTCGGCCCGATGGTACGGCTGTTCTCAGCCGCCCGTCATCGGCGGGAAGATACCGATCTCTTTGGCGCCGCCGATCGGCTCGTCATGTTCCACATGTTCCTGGTCGATCGCCACGCGGATCACATCGGGGTATTGAAGGGCCATCTCATATTCTTCGCCCAGGCCCTTCAAATGATTCAGAAGATCGGAAACGCTGACGACGGAGGAGGGGAGTTCGATCTCCTCCTCGCCCTTGCCGATGCGCTCGCGTACCCAGGCGAAATAGACAAGCCGTGTCATTCTTCGTCATCCACCACGTGTTTCAGTCCGGCGCGGAAATAATCGTAGCCGGTATAGATCGTCAGAAGTGCGGCGATCCAAAGCAGCGCAATCCCCGTCCAGGTCGTGTAGGGGAAAATGGTGTCGCCCGCCGGGCCGGCAAGCAGGAACGCGATGGCGACGAGTTGCAACGTCGTCTTCCACTTGGCGATGCGCGTTACCGGCACGCTGACCTTCAGTCCCGCCAGATATTCGCGCAGCCCCGAAACCAGGATTTCGCGGCAAAGAATGATGATCGCCGCCCAGAGCGACCAGCCGGCGATCGTTCCGTCGGCAGCGACCAAAAGCAGGATGGCGGAAACCAGCAGCTTGTCGGCGATCGGGTCCAGCATGCGGCCGATATTCGACGTCTGGTTCCAGATGCGCGCGAGATAACCGTCGAGGAAATCGGTAAGCGACGCAATGACGAAGATCCACAGCGCCACCCAGCGCGCCGTATCGCTGCTGTTCAGCCGTCCTTCGATGAAAAAGCAGACGACGATCAGCGGTACCGCCAGGATGCGGCCGTAGGTGAGGAGATTGGGGATACTATACGCACGCGATGCCATGATGCGGTTCTCTTTGATAATGCGGCGGTAGATGACGGCTTTGCTCCTCGACCGTCAACATTCTTTCTGTTTTTTCGCTGCCTTTGCGTGGAATTTGCGACCGGCACCGCTTATTTCGCGGCGTCGTCGTGAAAATGATTATAGACTTGCTTTGCGACGGTCTCGGAAATCCCTTCCACCGCCATGAGATCGGAAAGGGCGGCGCGCGACACCGCCTTTGCCGTTCCGAAGTGCTGCAGCAATGCTCTTTTGCGCGAAGGCCCGATGCCGCCGATCTCGTCGAGCGGGTTCTTGACCATCTCTTTCTTGCGACGTGCCCGGTGCGAGCCGATCGCGAACCGGTGCGCCTCGTCGCGCATGCGCTGGATGAAGTAGAGAACCGGATCGCGCGGCGGCAGCGTGAAGCTTCCCTTGCCGGGCGCAAAGAAACGCTCGCGGCCGGCCTCGCGATCCACACCCTTGGCGACGCCGATGGCGATTACGCTGTCGGTTATGCCGAGCTCTTCGAGGATTGCTCGCACCGCCGTCATCTGGCCCTGGCCGCCGTCGATGAGGATCACGTCCGGCCAGGCAGGGAAGGGCAGGTCGGCCGCGTCTGCGACGGAGACCTGTGCGCTGCGATCCGGAATGCCTTCTTCCTTCAGCAGCCGGGAGAAGCGCCGCGTCATCACCTCGCGCATCATGCCGAAGTCGTCGCCGGGGGTGATCTCGGTCGATTTGATGTTGAACTTGCGATACTGGTTCTTCACGAAGCCTTCCGGCCCTGCAACGACCATGCCGCCGACCGCATTCGTGCCCATGATATGCGAGTTGTCGTAGATCTCGACACGCTGCGGCACATAGGGCAGGGCGAATGTGTCCTTGAAGCCTTCGAGCAGGCGCGATTGCGAGGCGGTTTCTGCGAGCTTGCGCCCATGCGCCTCGCGAGCGTTGGCGATGACGTGCTCGACGAGATCGCGCTTTTCACCCCGCTGCGGAACGAGGATCGAAACCTTGTGCCCGGCCTTTTCGCCGAGTGCGGCGGCCAGCAGTTCGAGTTCCTCCACCGTTTCCGACAGCATGATCTGCCGCGGCACCGGCTTGTCGTCGTAGAACTGCGCGAGGAACGCGTTCAGCACCTCGGCGCCGGAAAGCTGCGGGTCGGCCTTCGGGAAATAGGCGCGGTTGCCCCAGTTCTGCCCGGTGCGGAAGAAGAAGACCTGGATGCAGGAAATCCCGCCTTCGTGATGAATGGCGAAAACGTCCGCCTCTTCGACGCCGGCCGGATTGATGCCCTGATGGCTTTGCACGTGCGAAAGCGCGGCGAGCCGGTCGCGGTAGATGGCGGCCCGTTCGAAATCGAGGTCTTCGGCGGCGGCGTTCATCGCTTCCGCTATATGCGCCTTCACGTTCTGGCTCTTGCCGGAGAGGAAGTCCTTGGCCTCCTGCACCAGCTCTGCATAGCCTTCGTCGCTGACCTCATGGGTGCAAGGCCCGGAACAGCGTTTGATCTGGTAGAGCAGGCATGGCCGCGTGCGGGTTTCGAAAACGCTGTCGGTACAGGTGCGGATCAGGAAGGCGCGCTGCAGCGAATTGATGGTGCGGCCGACGGCGCCGGCCGAGGCGAAGGGGCCGAAATAATCGCCCTTGCGGGCGCGGGCGCCGCGATGTTTGAAGATGGCGGGCGCGCGGTGGTCGCCTGTTATGAGAATATAAGGAAATGACTTGTCGTCGCGCAGCAGCACGTTAAAGCGCGGTCGCAAACGCTTGATCAGGTTGGCTTCCAGCAGCAGCGCCTCGGTCTCCGTCCGCGTCGTGACGAATTCCATATTGGCCGTCTGGCGAACCATCTGGGCGATGCGGTTGGAATGCACGCGGCCGACGGCATAGTTGCCGACGCGCTTCTTCAGGCTCCGGGCCTTGCCGACATAGAGCACGTCGCCCGCCTCGTTGAACATGCGGTAGACGCCGGGGCTGTTCGGCAGGCGCTTGACGAATTCGGCGATCAGCTCTGCGCCGATGAGGCCGGTTTCGTTGACGCTGCCGGCATTCCAGTCGACCGACGCAGAAATCGGCGCGGCAGAGGCATCGCCTTCCACCTCGACGATGTCATCGTCATTTTCATCAGTCTCGTCGTAAAGAACACCACCGTCAGGCAGCTTCTTGGCATTCATTCCTTGATCTCCAGCACATCAGGCGTCTGCCATGCAAGATGCTGGCCGCCGTCGAGTGCAATCATCTGACCCGTAATCGAAGGGGTCTCGAACAAAAAACGAATCGTTCGGCCGAATTCATCGAGCTCAGGCCCCCGCTTCAAGATAAGGGCTGCGACCTGCGCTTGGAAGTCTTCCTGCAATTGCCGTTCGCTCGGCATCGAAGGGCCAGGGCCGATCGCATTGACGCGGATGCGCGGTGCCAGCGCCTGGGCCATGGTCTGCGTCGCCGTCCACAGCGCCGATTTCGAAAGGGTATAGGAATAGAAGCTCGGCCGCAGCGCCCAGACGCGCTGGTCGATGATGTTGACAACCAGTCCTTCGGCCGTCTCCGGCAACTGTTCCGCAAATTTGGCAGTCAGTATCGAAGGCGCCCGCACATGGACGGCGAAATGCTGATCCCACACCTGCGCATCGAACTTGCGCACAGAGTCCTCAAGAAAAATCGACGCGTTGTTGACGAGCAGGTCGATCGGCCCCAGCGCTTCGCAGGCCTTCCCGACAAGGCCGCCGACCTCATCGAATTTGGCAAGATCGGCCTTGATCGCAACTGCTCGGTGGCCCTTTTGCCGCAATTCCGCCACAAAATCTTCAGCCTCGGCCAGCGCGCCGTTGGCGTGGATTGCAACCGAAAATCCATCAGCAACAAGGTCTTCGGCGATTGCCCGGCCTATTCTTTTGGCGGCACCAGTCACGAGCGCCGCGCGAAGTCTTTTCTGGGTCAAGATCCTGCCTTTTGGTCCTTCGAGTCTGGTGCTGACTATATAAGGGCAGGTCCCGATTATATAAATAGGCCGAAAGCCTTGCCTGTGAGGCTCGGATATTCTATGTATTATTTGCGATCGCGATTTATTAAAATAGGTATTGTAAGTTTAACTGAATATTATCCTTAATAAATGGTATGTTGCAGTCAAGCAACATCGAATTTTCGCCGCCGCAGAGCCACAATGATATCACAATTTGGCTCTTTCAAATCCGCATTTGCATTCCAATTTCACTCTCGAACCGGAAGGGACATTTAGTAATCCCCCGTGAATGCTTCGCCGAAGTTTAAGTTGACGAGCGCGCGGGACTGAAAGGAGACAAGTATGCGTATACTCTTTGCTGGCCTCATGGCTTCCGCTCTCGCCGTTGGCGGTTTCTCGGTAGCCCAGGCAGCCGATGCCGTGGACCAGGTCCCGCAGGCACCGGTCGCTGAGGACACCCCAGCTCCGGTCAACAACTGGCAGGGCTTCTACCTCGGCGGCGCCGCGACCTATAACGCGGGCAGCTTCGGTTCCGACCGTAACACCTACGATTGGGGCGGTCAGCTCTTCACCGGTTACAATTTCCAGCAGGGTCAGATCGTTTACGGCGCTGAAGCCGATCTCGGTTATGGCGATGCAGACGTCACCCAGGGCGGCATCAAGAACAAGACCGGCTGGAACGGCTCCGTTCGCGGCCGCGTTGGTTACGACCTGAACCCCTTCCTGCTCTATGGTACGGCAGGTCTGGCGCTCGCCGACACCAAGGTTTCCGATGGTACGTCTTCCGACAGCAAGACCGCCTACGGCTACACGGTCGGCGCCGGTGTCGAAGCTTTCGTGACCAACAACATCACGACGCGCCTCGAATACCGCTACACCGACTATCAGGACAAGGACTACAACCTCAACTCCGGTAGCGTTTCGCGCGGTTTCGACGAAAACAGCGTCAAGGTCGGTATCGGCGTCAAGTTCTGATACGGACATACCGAACACGAAAAAAGCCGGGCACAAAGCCCGGCTTTTTTGTCTGGGTGGATCGCAGGCCTCTCAGGTCCTGCAGATTTCTCAGCTGTGGGGCTTCAACTTTTCGTAGCCGTCGAACTTCTTTTCGAATTCTCTCAGCCAGCCGATCAGCTCGGCATGGTCTTCTTCCCACTGGCCCTTGAAGCGCAGGTCGAGGTAGCCGATCATGGCGGCGAGTGCGAAATGCCCGCCATGCAGCCTCTTGCCAAGCTTCGGCGTATTGGCCGCCAGGTAGTTCAGCGCAGTAGCGACCTTCTTCCATTGACGGTCGATCCAGGGCTGATGCACCTTTTCTTCATCGCGGAACCGACGTTCGTAGACGATCGCCAGCAGGCAGTCGCAGACGCCGTCGCATAGCGCTTCCAGCACTTCGGCATCCGTGCGTTTGCCCTTCTTGGAAGGATAGAGCGCGCCCTTCGTCAGCCGGTCGAAATAATGCATGATGGCGATGCTGTCGAAGATGGAAACGCCGTCATCCGTCAGCAGTGTCGGGATCTTGCCGAGCGGATTGTTGTCCACGAGAATCGCCGGTCCCGCATTCGTATCAACCCGGATCTCCGTAATCCCAAGGTCGAGATGGCGCGCTGCCATGCACACCTTGCTGGAGAAAGGGGAGGTCGGGGAGCAGAGAAGCTTCATGAGGCACCTTTTGGAAATGCAGATGGCGCCGGACTATCCCGAGCGCCGGGGAACGGTCAGTCGGCCTTGGCGGGCTTCATTTCGCCGCGCAGCCAGAAGGCACGCTGCGAGGCGAAACGGTCCTGCGCCAGATGGTCTTTCAGGGCCGGCAGCAACTGGTGCAGCTCGTCCTTCAGCGTGAAGGGCGGATTGACGATGATGAGGCCCGAGCCGGTCAAGCCCGTCGTCTCGCGATCACTGCGCACGGCAAGTTCGGCGCAGAGGATCTTTGGAATGTCCGTCGCCTGCAGAGCCTCGTGGAATTCCTTGATCGGTGCGCCTTTCTTCAGCGGATACCAGAGGCAATAGGTGCCGCCAGGAAAACGCCGGTAGGCCCTGGCGAAGCCATCCACCATTCGTTCATATTCGCCATCCTCCTCGAAAGGGGGATCGACGAGCACGATGCCGCGCTTTTCCTTGGGCGGCAGATGCGCGCCGAGCGCCAGCCAGCCGTCGAGCTCGGTGATGCGCGCATGATGATCGCCTTCGAAGACGCGATGCAGCCGGATAAAATCCTCCGGGTGCAGCTCCATCGCCGAAAGCCGGTCTTGGGGGCGGAAGAGCATGCGCGCAAGCTTCGGCGAGCCGGGATAGAAGCGCAGGCCACCCTGCGGGTTCAGTTCGCGGACTGCAGAGAGATAGGGCTCCAGAAGCTCCGAGACCTGCGGCCCGAGATCGGTTTCCAGGAGCTTGCCGATGCCATCATGCCATTCGCCTGTCTTCTGCGCTTCCTCGGAGGTGAGATCGTAGAGGCCGATGCCGGCATGCGTGTCGAGCACCCGGAAGCCAGCGTCCTTTTTCTGCATGTAACGGATCAGCCGCGCCAGCACTGCATGCTTCAGGACATCGGCAAAATTGCCTGCATGGTAGATGTGGCGATAGTTCATTTTCGCTGATGCCTGTTATGAATTCGGATCATTGGGAGTTTTTGTGCCTTTTGGGCGGTCGAGCCTTGGCATATAGAAATCGCATGAACATTGCGACCCCCATCCACGCCAAATCCCGGATCGGTCACACGGCCTGTCCGCACGACTGTCCCTCCACCTGCGCACTGGAGATAGATCTTAAGGAAGACGGCCGCATCGGCCGTATCAGGGGCGCCAACGATCATTCTTATACGTCAGGTGTCATCTGCGCCAAGGTCGCCCGTTACGCCGAGCGGCTCTACCATCCGGATCGTCTCATGCATCCGCTGCGCCGCACCGGCGCCAAGGGGGCAGGGCAGTGGCAGCAGATATCCTGGGACGACGCGCTGGACGAGATTGCCGAAGCCTTCGTGAAGGCCGAGGCGAAGGATGGCAGCGAAGCCATCTGGCCTTATTTCTATGCCGGCACCATGGGCTGGGTGCAGCGCGACTCGATCGAGCGCCTGCGCCATGCTAAGCGCTATTCCGGCTTCTTCTCCTCGATCTGCACCAACCCTGCCTGGACCGGCTTTACCATGGCGACCGGCATGCTGCGCGGCCCGGATCCACGCGAGATGGCGCGCACCGACTGCGTCGTCATCTGGGGCACCAATGCGGTTGCCACGCAGGTCAATGTGATGACCCACGCGATCAAGTCGCGCAAGGAGCGCGGCGCGAAGATCGTCGTCATCGATATCTACGACAATCCGACGATGAAGCAGGCCGATATGGCCCTCATCGTCAAGCCCGGCACCGATGCCGCACTCGCCTGCGCCGTCATGCACATCGCCTTCCGCGACGGTCATGCCGACCGCGGCTATATGGCGAAATATGCCGACGATCCTGCCGGCCTCGAAGCGCATCTGAAGACAAAGACGCCGGAATGGGCTGCCGCAATTACCGGCCTCTCGGTCGAGGAGATCGAAGCCTTCGGCAAGCTCGTCGGCACGACCAAGAAGACCTTTTTCCGCCTCGGCTATGGATTCACCCGCCAGCGCAATGGCGCGGTCGCTATGCATGCGGCCGCCTCGATCGCCACCGTGCTCGGCTCCTGGCAATATGAGGGCGGCGGCGCCTTCCATTCCAACAGCGATATCTTCCGCATGAACAATGCGGAACTGACCGGCAAGTCGATGAAGGATGCCGATATCCGGATGATCGACCAGTCGCAGATCGGCCGGGCGTTGACGGGCGATGCCGTGGCACTTCGCCATCGCGGCCCTGTTACTGCCCTGCTGATCCAGAACACCAATCCCGTGATTATCGCCCCGGAACAGCGGCTGGTGAAGCGCGGCTTTGCGCGCGACGATCTTTTCGTTGCCGTCCACGAGCAGTTCATGACCGAGACGGCCGAAATGGCCGATATCGTCATTCCCGCCACCATGTTCGTTGAGCATGACGACATCTACCGCGCCGGCGGCCAGAACCACATCCTGCTCGGCCCCAAACTCGTCGAACCGCCACCGACCGTGCGCACCAACCTCTTCGTCATCGAGGAACTGGCAAAACGCCTCGGTGTCGCCGATCGCCCCGGCTTCGGCTTCACGGCGCGCGAGATGGTCGACCGCGTCTTGGCCGCGAGCAACCTGCCGGACTACGACCATTTCCTCGAACATAAATGGTTCGACCGCCAGCCGGCCTTCGAGGAAGCACACTATCTTGATGGTTTCGCTCATCCCGACGGCAAGTTTCATTTCCGGCCGGACTGGGTGAACGGTCCCGCCCCGAACAAGCCGCCGGCTTCCGTCGGTACGCTCGGCCCCTATGCAGAGCTGCCGACGTTCCCGGATCAGGTCGACGTCATCGAGCTCGCCGATCCCGAGCATCCTTTCCGCCTGGCGACTTCGCCGGCGCGCAACTTCCTGAATTCAAGCTTTTCGGAAACCAAGACGTCGCGCCAGAAGGAAGGCCGCCCGGAAGTGATGATCAATCCCGCGGATGCCGAAGCCAATGGCATCGACAATGGCGATCTCGTCCATATCGGCAATGTGCGGGGCGACCTGCGCATTCATGCCCGCGTGACGACAGAGGTTAAACCTGGCGTGCTGATTGCCGAGGGTCTCTGGCCCAACAAGGCGCATGTCGATGGCGAAGGCATCAACGTTCTCACCGGCGCCGATCCCGTGGCGCCCTATGGCGGCGCGGCCGTCCACGACAACAAGGTCTGGCTTCGCAAGGACGTCATATGACGCAATCTAAGGCAAAAGTGGAAATCGTCGGCAAGGAAATCCTGTCCGACGGCTGGACGAAGCTGGTCGGCTATCAGCTCGACTATACCGACCGGAAGGGTGAGACCCATCGCCTTCCGCGTGAGGTCTATCACCGCACGCCGGCCGCCTGCATCCTGCTCTACGATCGCAAGCGCGATGTCGTCGTTCTGGTGAAGCAGTTTCGCCTGCCGGCCCACGTGAATGGCGACCCAGCGTGGATGATCGAAGTCCCGGCCGGCCTGCTCGACGGAGACGAACCCGAAGCCGCCATCCGCCGCGAGGCGATGGAAGAGACCGGCTATACGATTCGTGACGTCCGCTTCCTGTTCAAATCTTACACGGCTCCAGGCTCCATCACCGAGGTCGTGCATTTCTTTGCAGCGGCAATCGATACTGCCGACCGCACATCCGACGGCGGCGGTCTGGCGGAGGAGCACGAGGATATCGAGGTGCTGGAAATACCGCTGCCGGAGGCTGTCGCGATGATCGAAAAGGGCGAGATCATCGATCTCAAGACGATCATGCTGCTGCAGTGGATTCTGGCGAACAAGGGCCTGCTTTCCGGCTGATCGCTCGGCGTGCAACGCGATGTCTGCCCATACATTCGCCTTGGCTGAGTTTCTGGGAATTCTTCATGCAATTGTCATGATGCGAGACTAAGCGCTGCCCTTTAACAATCATCGGATGCGGTCAGGAGAAAGCCCATGTGGCTCGGTAATTTCACCCTCGTTTTGCCCAACGAGGTTGTGAGCGAAGGTTCTGTGCGGATCGAAGACGGTGTGATCGTCGAGATCCGGCCAGAGCCGGTCGCCGATGCCGTGATCGACGGCGGCGGACGCCTGCTGATGCCGGGTTTCGTCGATCTGCACGGCGACATGATCGAGCGCGAGATCGCGCCACGCCCGAACGCTCATATGCCGATCGATTTCGGCATCCACGAACTGGACAAGAAGCTCGCGGCTGCCGGCGTGACCACGGCCTTCGCCGCCGTCTCCTTTGCGACGGAAAGCGTCTACGGCCACGTCCGCTCGCTGGAGACGACGTCGGCCGTCATCGAAGGCATCAACACGCTACGCGACAATCTGCTGATCGATCACCGCGTCCATGCCCGCTACGAGATTACCAATATCGGTGCGGCGCCGACTCTGGAGCGCCTGCTGGAAGCCGGCCATATCGACATGGTCTCGCTGACCGACCACACGCCGGGGCAGGGCCAGTACAATGACATCAAGAGCTATATCCAGAGCATTTCCGAGCGCCGCGCCATATCCGAGGAAATGGCCGCCGAAGTTGTCGCCAAGCGCATCGCCATGCGTGACAATCCCGAGATCGACGCCAAGCTGAAGGACATCGTCGCGCTTGCGAAAAAGCATGGCCTCTCGCTCGCCTCGCATGACGATGACAGCGTCGAGAAGGTCATCGAAATGTTCGATCTCGGCGTCACCATCAGCGAATTCCCGGTGACGCTGCCGGCGGCCGAGGAAGCCCGCCGCCGTGGTCTCTGGACGCTGATGGGTGCCCCGAACGCACTGCGCGGCAAGTCCATGTCCGGCAATCTGAGCGCGCTCGATGCCGCAAAGGCCGGTCTGTTGACCGTGATTGCCGCCGACTATCATCCAGCGGCTTTCGTGCCCGGCATCTTCAAGCTGGCAGAAACCGTCGAGGGCGGTCTTCCGGCCGCGGTCGCGATGGCGACATCAAACGCGGCGCGTTCCGCCGGCCTGATGGATCGCGGCGAGATCGCCATCGGCCAGCGCGCCGATATGGTGGTGATCGAGCCGGGCGACGTGCATCGCATCCGCGCCACGTTCCGCGGCGGCCAGTTCGTCTACAGCGACGGCACCCTGCATCCGCTTCAGGCCCTTGCGGCCTGAAGTTGAAGCGTCAGTCGGCGATCAGCGAAATGAGCTGGGATTTAGGGGCGGCGGCGGAAGCTGTCGCCCCGATTGCTTTGCCGCCTTCCATCTTCACCTTGCCTTCGGCAAAGAGCTTGAGCGCCTGCGGATAAAGCTGGTGCTCGATGGTCAGCACGCGTCCGGCCAGCGCATCGGCGGTATCGCCTGTCAGTACCGGTACGGCCGCCTGGCCGATGACAGGGCCTTCATCCATGCCTTCGGTGACGAAATGCACGGTGCAGCCGGCGATCCGCATGCCGGCGTCGATCGCCCGCTGATGCGTATGCAGTCCCGGAAAAAGCGGCAGCAGGGAAGGGTGGATATTGATGATCCGGCCTTCGTGACGTTGGATGAAGGCGCCTGTAAGCAGCCGCATATAACCGGCAAGGCAGATGATGTCGGGCGAAAGCGCGTCGAGCGCGGCAAGGATCGCCGCCTCGTGTTCGTCCTTGCTCGCATAGTCCTTGCGCACGAAGGCGAAGGTGGGAATACCCTCGGCGGCCGCCTTGGCAAGCCCGCCCGCATCTGCCTTGTCGGAGATCACGCCAACGATCTCGGCCGGATAATCGGCCGATTTTGCCGCCTGCACCAGCGCCATCATGTTGGAGCCGCTGCCGGAAATGAAGACGACAGTGCGTTTGCGCGGCGAACTCATAGGGCGAGCGTGCCCTTGTAGATCGTGCCGGCTGCGTCCTCGGCGCGGGCGACCATGCGGCCGAGCGTGACGACCGTCTCGCCTTCGGCTTCAAGCGCCTTGGAAACGGCGGCAATATTCTCTTCGGCAACGACGACGATCATACCGATGCCACAGTTGAAGGTTCGCAGCATTTCCGTGGCCTCGACGCCACCGGTCTTGGCAAGCCATGAGAAGACGGCGGGCGCCTTGACGGCTGAGAGATCGATTTCGGCTGCAAGATGCTTCGGCAGCACGCGCGGAATATTCTCCGGGAAGCCGCCGCCGGTGATATGCGCCAGCGCCTTCAGCGCGCCCGTCTCACGGATCGCCTTCAGAAGCGGCTTCACATAGATGCGGGTCGGCGTCAGCAGTGCTTCGCCGAGCTTCTTGCCTTCGGCAAACGGTGCCGGTGCATCCCAGCCGAGGCCGGAAAGCGAAACGATCTTGCGCACCAGCGAGAAGCCGTTGGAGTGGACGCCGGATGAGGAAAGGCCAAGAATGACGTCGCCCTCGGCGATATCGCCCGACGGCAACAGCTTGCCGCGTTCGGCCGCACCCACTGCAAAGCCGGCGAGATCATAATCGCCCGAGGAATACATGCCCGGCATTTCGGCCGTCTCGCCGCCGATCAGCGCGCAGCCGGCCTCGCGGCAGCCGGCAGCGATGCCGCCGACGATTGCGGCACCCTGATCGGGATCGAGCTTGCCGGTCGCGAAATAATCGAGGAAGAACAGCGGCTCCGCTCCCTGCACGACGAGGTCGTTGACGCACATGGCGACGAGGTCGATGCCGACGGTGTCGTGAAAGTCAGCGTCGATCGCGATCTTCAGCTTCGTGCCGACGCCGTCATTGGCCGCGACCAGCACCGGATCCGTAAAGCCGGCTGCCTTGAGATCGAAGAGACCGCCGAAGCCGCCGATCTCGCCATCTGCGCCCGGGCGGCGCGTGGAGCGCACGGCGGGCTTGATCTTTTCCACCATCAGGTTGCCGGCATCGATGTCGACGCCTGCGTCGCTATAGGTCAGGCCGTTTTTTCCAGACTGGCTCATGCTGATCTCCGGAGGGTTTTTAACGCTGCGGACGAGACCGCGTCACATGCCGGTCGCAATTGCATGAGAGGGCGCTTTATGCAAGCGTTGCATGGGAAAAGCCCCCAATTTCCAGTTCTTCCCAGCGCGCTTTCCGGATTCGGTGCAACAGGGTTGACCATCTTTGCGCCTCCATCCTATGTGCTGGAGCGGCCAGGGTCGTTCTAAAGCGGCATGGGCAGGGGCGAGCGAGCAGCGGGGAAGCGATGCCACAACAGGTCAGCGGAACGATATTGAAGCGCCAGGTCATCTTCTGGGCGACGGTTCTGCTCTTCTTCGTCGCCTTCCTTTACATCTTCAGCTCGATCCTGCTGCCCTTCATTGCCGGCATGACGATCGCATATTTTCTCGATCCGGTGGCCGACAGGCTGGAGCGGCTGGGCTTGAGTCGCCTGATGGCGACCATCGTCATCCTGGTAGCCTTCGTCATCGTCTTTGCACTGGCGCTGATGATCCTCATTCCCGTGCTCATCAACCAGTTCAACGATTTCGCCCAGCGCCTGCCGGGCTACATCACCCAGTTGCAGCAATTCATCGCGGACTATCAGGATTCCGTGTTGCCCGGCTGGATCAAAAGCCAGCTTGGCACCATCAAGAATAATTTCTCGACCATCCTGTCGGAAGGCATGGGTTTCCTGACGGGGCTCTTTGGCCAGATATGGAATTCCGGCAAGGCGATCGTCGACGTCATCTCGCTGCTCGTCATCACCCCGGTTGTCGCCTTCTATATATTGCTCGATTGGGACCGCATGGTCTCCAAGGTCGATGAATGGGTTCCGCGCAATTATGTGAAAGACGTCCGCCAGATCGCCAGGGAGATGGATCAGGCGATTGCCGGCTTTATCAGAGGGCAGGGTTCGCTCTGCCTCATCCTCGGCATCTATTACGCTGCTGGCCTCTCGATCGTCGGCCTGAATTTCGGCCTGCTTATCGGCCTTTTCGTCGGCATGATAAGCTTCATCCCTTATGTTGGTTCGATGGTTGGGCTTGTGCTGGCAATCGGTGTGGCGATTGTCCAGTTCTGGCCGGATTATATCTGGATCATCGCTGTTCTTGCCGTCTTCTTCAGCGGTCAGTTTCTCGAAGGTAACATCCTCCAGCCGAAACTCGTCGGCTCGAGCGTCGGCCTGCATCCCGTCTGGCTGATGTTCGCGCTCTTTGCCTTCGGCGCGCTCTTTGGTTTCGTCGGCCTGCTGATCGCGGTGCCGGCCGCTGCTGCCGTCGGCGTTCTTGTCCGCTTTGCGCTTTCGCGCTACCTTCAAAGCGATCTCTACTATGGCAGGTTGCCGAGCGGCCGGGCCGGGAAGACGAACTCTGTTTCCGATGAATGACGTGAAGAACGCTGATCCGAAGCGCAAGGCCGGAGAACAGCTTCCCTTGGCCTTTTCACATGACGCTGCAACCGGCCGCGACGACCTCCTGATGTCGGAGCGTCTCGCTGCCGCGATTTCGATCGTCGATGCGTGGCCGAACTGGCCATCGCCGGTCGTCATCCTTGCCGGTCCTGTCGGCTCCGGCAAATCGCATCTCGCCGGTATCTGGAGGGAATTGAGCGGGGCGGAACTCATCCATCCCACGGCTAGTTCCGAAGCAGCAGTTGCGGCCGCCAACGGCCCCGTGTTGTTCGAGGATGTCGACCGGACAGGCTTCGATGACGCCTCGCTCTTCCATGTCATCAACAGCGTGCGGGAAAACGGCACCAGCCTTTTGATGACAAGCCGCCTCTGGCCCATGTCCTGGTCGGTCACGCTGCCCGATCTGCGCTCGCGCCTGAAGGCCGCGACGGTCGTGGAGATCGGCGAACCCGACGAAGAATTGCTGTCGCAGGTCATCGTCAAGCTCTTTGCCGACCGGCAGCTTTATATAGATGACAAACTCGTCCTTTATATCGTCAATCGCATGGAGCGGTCGCTCAACGCCGCCCAGACGATTGTCGAAAGGCTCGATCGGCTGGCGCTTTCCAGAGGTACAAGAATTACCCGTACTCTCGCTGCCGAAGTATTGAATGAATTGGGTAATTCCGGCTCCGGCGATTGACTGTCACAGTTCCGTCGTGAAACTGATATATTCGCCAAAAGCGATTGCAAGCGGGGTGAGTGGACCATGGACAGCGCATATCAGGAACATCAGGAACCCACCCCGGACAACAATGCAGACCTGCCGCCGCTAGAGCAGCTTCTCTCCAGCCCCGAGCGCTTCATCAACAGAGAATTCTCCTGGCTGCAGTTCAACCGACGTGTCCTTGAAGAGACGCTGAATACTGAGCATCCGCTCCTTGAGCGCGTGCGCTTCCTGTCGATCTCGGCCGCCAACCTTGACGAATTTTTCATGGTGCGCGTTGCCGGCCTCGAAGGCCAGGTGCGCCAGAGCATCGTCGTCAAGAGCCCGGATGGCCGTACGCCCGCAGAGCAGCTCGACTCGATCCTCAGCGAAATCGACCATCTGCAGATGGAGCAGCAGGCCTCGCTTGCCGTCCTGCAACAATACCTCGCCAAGGAAGACATCCTGATCGTGCGTCCGGGTGCGTTGAGCGATGCCGATCGCCAGTGGCTGGCAAACGAGTTCGAGCAATCTATCTTCCCGGTGCTGACGCCGCTGTCCATCGATCCGGCCCATCCGTTCCCTTTCATTCCGAACCTCGGCTTCTCGATCGGCCTGCAACTCATCAGCCGAAGCGGTCGTGAGCCGATGACGGCGCTGCTGCGCCTGCCGCCGGCGCTCGATCGCTTCGTTCGCCTGCCCGATGACCGCAACACGATCCGCTATATTACATTGGAAGACGTCGCCAACATCTTCATCCACCGGCTCTATCCAGGTTACGAGGTGCAGGGCTCGGGCACCTTCCGCGTTATCAGAGACAGCGATATCGAAGTCGAAGAAGAGGCCGAAGATCTCGTCCGCTTCTTTGAAACCGCACTGAAGCGCCGCCGCCGCGGCAAGGTCATCCGCATCGAGACTGATTCCGAAATGCCGGCCTCGCTGCGCCAGTTCGTGGTTCAGGCGCTCAGCATCCCGGACAATCGCGTTGCCGTTCTGCCGGGCTTGCTGGCGCTGAACACGCTCTCTGAAATCACCAAGGCGCCGCGCGACGATCTGCGTTTTCCGCCTTATAACGCCCGATTTCCGGAACGCGTCCGTGAACACGCCGGTGATTGCTTCGCCGCCATCCGAGAAAAGGACATGGTGGTCCACCATCCCTACGAATCTTTCGACGTGGTGGTGCAGTTCCTTATCCAGGCTGCGCATGATCCTGACGTCCTGGCGATAAAACAGACGCTTTACCGTACATCGAACGACAGTCCGATCGTGCGTGCTCTTGTCGATGCCGCAGAGGCCGGAAAGTCGGTGACGGCGCTGGTCGAGCTCAAGGCGCGTTTCGACGAAGAGGCCAATATCCGCTGGGCGCGCGACCTTGAACGGGCCGGCGTGCAGGTCGTCTTCGGCTTTATCGAGCTCAAGACTCACGCCAAGATGTCGCTTGTGGTGCGCCGTGAAGAAGGCAAGCTGCGAACCTACTGCCACCTTGGCACCGGCAACTACCATCCGATCACAGCGAAGATCTATACCGACCTGTCCTTCTTCACCTGCAACCCTGTCATCGCCCACGACATGGCGAACATCTTCAACTTCATCACCGGTTACGGTGAGCCAGAAGAGGGGATGCAGCTTGCCGTGTCGCCTTACACGCTGCGTTCGCGCATCATTCGACACATCAATGAAGAGATCGAGCATGCCCGCAGCGGTCGCCCGGCGGCGATCTGGATGAAGATGAATTCGCTTGTCGACCCCGATATCATCGACGCGCTCTATACGGCTAGCCGTGCCGGCGTCGAGATCGATCTCGTCGTGCGCGGTATCTGCTGCCTGCGCCCTCTGGTGCCTGGTCTTTCCGACAGGATCCGCGTGAAATCGATCATCGGCCGGTTCCTCGAGCATAGCCGCATCTTCTGCTTCGGCAATGGTTATGGCCTGCCGTCCGATAAGGCTCTGGTCTATATCGGCTCGGCGGACATGATGCCGAGAAACCTCGATCGCCGTGTCGAAACGCTCGTTCCGCTGACGAATCCGACCGTTCACGAGCAGGTTTTGTCACAGATTATGCTCGGCAACGTGATTGACAATCAACAAAGCTACGAGATATTGCCCGACGGTACGTCACGGCGCATGGAAGTGCGTAAGGGCGAAGAACCGTTTAATGCGCAGCAGTATTTCATGACCAATCCCAGCCTGTCCGGCCGTGGTGAAGCTCTGAAATCGAGTGCGCCGAAGCTGATCGCCGGTCTGCTTGAAGGCCGGAACAACAAGTAAACTGGACCTAATGGTTGAATCTGAAGCCCAGGGGCGACTTCCGGGTATCGCCCCGGTCTCCGTTGTCGATATCGGATCGAACTCCATCCGTCTGGTCGTCTACGAAGGCTTGTCTCGTTCGCCGACCATTCTCTTCAATGAAAAGGTTCTCTGCGGTCTCGGCAAGGGCATAGCCCTCACGGGCAAGATGGATGAGGAAAGCGTCGCACGGGCGCTTCAGGCCCTTCATCGTTTCAAGGCTCTCTCCGATCAGGCGCGCGCCGCCACCATGTATGTGTTGGCGACGGCTGCCGCGCGCGAGGCGAGCAACGGGCCTGATTTTATCCATCAGGCCGAAACGATCCTGCAGCGGCACATCCGCATACTATCCGGCGAGGAAGAAGCACGTTTCGCTTCGCTCGGCATTATCAGCGGTTTCTACAAAGCCGATGGCATTGCCGGCGACCTCGGCGGCGGCTCTCTGGAACTGATCGATATCAGGGGCAAGGATGTCAGCGGCGGTATTACCCTGCCGCTTGGCGGCCTGCGCCTGTCCGAATATGCCGGCGGCTCGCTCGCCAAGGCGCGCGCTTTTGCCCGCAAGCAGGTCAAGACTGCCAAGCTTCTCTCCAAGGGGGAAGGGCGAACCTTCTATGCTGTCGGCGGCACCTGGCGAAATATCGCCAAGCTGCACATGGAGATTACCCGTTATCCACTGCACATGATGCAGGGCTACGAGGTCTCCCTCGAGGGCATGACGCAATTCCTGGATCAGGTCGTCATGGCCAAGGATTCCAAGGAACCGGCTCTGCAGGCCGTTTCCAAGCACCGCCGTTCGCTGCTGCCCTTCGGCGCCATCGCCATGAAGGAAGTGCTGAATGCCATGAAGCCTTCGGTGATCTCCTTCTCCGCGCAGGGTGTGCGCGAAGGTTATCTCTATTCGTTGCTGTCCGAATCCGAACGCCGCACCGATCCGCTGCTGGCCGCTGCGGGCGAGCTTGCCATCCTGCGCGCCCGCTCTCCGGAACATGCCCGCGAGCTGGCCGATTGGACCGGTCGTATGATGCCGTTCTTCGGCGTTCAGGAAACCGACGAGGAAAGCCGCTATCGTCAGGCGGCCTGCCTGCTTGCCGATATCAGCTGGCGCGCCCATCCCGACTATCGCGGCGCTCAGGCGCTGAACGTCATTGCCCACTCGTCCTTCGTCGGCATCAGCCACCCCGGCCGTGCCTTCATTGCCCTGACCAATTACTATCGTTTCGAAGGCCTGCACGACGATGGCTCCACGGCGCCACTCGCTTCGATCGCCGGTCCGCAATTCGTCGATCGCGCCAAGCTGCTCGGCGGCATATTGCGCGTCGTCTACCTGTTCTCGGCCTCCATGCCGGGCATCGTGCGCAACCTGACCTTCCGCAAGGCTTTGTCATCTGATCTCGATCTGGAATTCGTGGTGCCGCACGAGTACCACGACTTCGCCGGCGAGCGGCTGGATGGCCGCCTGCAGCAATTGTCGAAGCTGACCAACAAGCGGCTGGCGTTCCGGTTCGAATAGGCCTTCTCTGGCATCGGGAAACAAAAAAGGGCGGCGCTTTCGCACCACCCTCTCAATCTCACACCAAAACCGAATTACTTCGCGTTCAGGAACTCGCCGACTTCGAGGATGCTGAACTCGTTGTTGTCGGCCTTGTTGACGGTGCGGCCGGCCGAGAACGGCAGGTTGTTGTCGTTGCCGATGATGATGTGGGTGGCGTCGACGCGGTCGACGTTTTCGATCGTCACGAACGGCATGTTGTAAACGCCAGCGATATCGCCGGCCTTTTTCTTGTTGTCCGGATCCTGGATGTTCAGGAGGTCGATATAGCCGATCTTGCGGACTGCCTTGCCGACATTGGCGTCGTTGAACTCGATCTTGTAGACGCGCTTCAGCTCGGCCGGAGCTTCGAAGCAATCCGGCTTCGGCTGCTTGGGATCGGCGCAAGCCTTGTCCTTCGTACCGGCGCCGTTGTCGCGCTCGATGACGAGAGCGGTGGATTCGTCGAGCATATTGAAGTCGCCGATCGAAGCACCCTTGTCTTCGAACGGATAGAGCCAGCTGCGGCCCGTCCACTTCTTGGAGGCGACGTCGAATTCGATGACGCGGATGGCAGTGTGGCCGTCAACCGATTCCACCTGACCATCAACGTAGATGGCGCCTTCGAGCAGGCCGTAGAGCTTGGAGCCGTCCTTCGACATGGCCAGGCCCTCGAAGCCGCCGGAGCGCTTCAGGTTGAAGACCGGGTTCTTGGCGGCCGGATTGCCCGGGAGCTGGATCAGCGGATTGTCGGGGGACAGGACCGGCTTGCCATCGAGCGTGGTGGGGATCACGTCGGTCAGGCGGCCTTCGGTATCGATCTTCAGCAAATAGGGACCGAATTCGTCGCCGAGCCAGAAGCCGTCGGCAACCGGCTGTACGGATTCGATGTCGAAGTCAGCGCCGGTGAGATAACGGGTGTCGGAGGCTTCCGTGACGATCGGGAACGGAGCGATCTTGTTCGGGTCGGACAGGAAGATGTTCTTGACGACGTCAACCTTGTTGGCGTTCCAGTCGAATTTCAGCTGATGCAGGAACAGCATGGAGTCGGAGGAAGTGAACTTCGAGCCGAAGCCGTTGTCGGAGAGCGTCCAGAAGGTGCCGTCGGGCATGGTCTTGATGCCGGAAAAGCCCTGGATCGGCTGACCGTCGAGCGGCAGCTTGACGTCGGTGACGCGGGCGCCGTCCTTGCCGTCGACAGTGCCAAGCTTTTCGGTGCGCTTGCGGTCCGGAGTGGTGAACTTGCCGGAGGTCTTCAGGAAGGCCGGTGCATCGGCCGGAGCCGGGGTCAGCGTGTTGGCAGGCAGGATGGCCTGGCCGGCGAGCTTCGCCGGGAAAAGCTGCTGGTCGGCGGAGGCAGAGCCTGTGACGAGCATGAAAAGTGATACGGAAGCAAAAAGAACGTTCTTCATGATGTCCCCATAGAACGGAGTGCAAAAGCGCCATCCGCTTAGCAGGGCATTCATGTCGGCACATTGACGATTGGGTGAAGCTTTGGTGACGGGTGCATAAAGCCCCGGCTCAACCGCGCCTGAGGCTGGCAGGCTGCTTGAGAACGGTCACCGCGCGAGAGGAAAGCGCAACGACATCCAGCCCCTGGCCGCGGCCGCGCACTGCATGATTGCCGAGGTTCTCGCCGACGATCTCCTCAGGCAGCGTCATGCGCTGGGCAAGCTCGGCGGAGATCAGCACCGGCCGGTTCAGCGTCCGGCAGAGCGACTCCAGCCGCGAGGTAGTGTTCACCGTATCGCCGAAGAAGCTGATCTTGTGATGATCGACGCCGACTTCGGCTGTAATGATGAAGCCGCCGTGAAGTGCCGCCCTCAGTTTCGGCACATGGCCATAGCTCTTCTTCCAGCTTGCCGCATTGGCTTCGATGTCGGCGAGAATATCGAAGAGGCAGCGTACGCAGCGCGCATCCTTGACGCCGCGCGCTAAGGGCCAGGTGATAATCGCGGCATCGCCGACATAATCGTTGATCAGGCCCTTGTGACGCCGCACCGGCTCGGCGAAGGCGGCAAACAGCGAACTCAGAAGCTGCTGCGCGCGCAGGTCACCATACTTTTCCGCAAAGGCGGTGGACTCGGCGAGATCGATGAACAGGAAGACACGTTCTTCCTTCACCGGTCTGCGGTAGCGGCTGATCAGCATGCTGACGAAGACTTCGCGCCCCAGCAATTCGCGCACCCTGAGCAGGAAGATCAGCGTGGCGCAGACGGCAAGTGCGTAGAGGAAAACATCGAACGGCATGATCAGCACGTCGATCATTTTCGGCGGCTTCAGCACGCCGAACACTGCGAGGAGGAAACCGGCCGCCGCAAAGCCGATGCTCATCAGGATTTCGTAGATCACAAGCTCGGAGATGATGAAGAGAAGGGTCGGCAGCCTCTGAATGCGCCGATAGAGGCCGCGTAGAAACACCTTACGCTCGAAGGTGAGGATCGGCATGCCGATGAAAAGCGCGAAGATCGCTCCGATAACGGGTGTCTGCCCCGTAAAGAAGTACAAATCATAGACCACGCCGCTGAGTGCCAGGACGAGCGTAATCAGGATCCAGTTCTGCGCCGAGGATATCTCTCTCATTCCGCCCTTTCGCAGAAGCACTTCATTCGGCTATTGTTTCCGGCGCGGGGCGGTGGTCAAGAGATTTCGGATTCACTCCTGCAGAGCGACAGTCTCGACCTTGCGGCCGGCAAAGCGCAGGGCGATCTCGCCGCGGATGAGCTGCAGCGCCGGCTCGCCGAAAAGATCGCGCCGCCAACCATTCATGGCCGCGACATCGGCCGTTTCGCCCTCAGCCGCAATCCTGTCCAGGTCGTCGCTGTTGGCGATCACCTTGGGCGCTACGCCGTGCTTTTCGGAAATCAGCTTGAGCAGCACCTTGAGAAGCTCGACAGCCGCCGCAGCGCCTTCCGGCGGCTGCGCCTGGCGCGGCACATGCGGCATTTCGGAGCGTGGCAGGGCAAGCGCGGTATTGACCGCTTCGAGCACCGCCCCTCCGGTAGCCGAACGCTCCCAGCCCTTCGGGATCGTGCGCAGGCGACCGAGCGCCTCGGTATCCTTCGGCTGCTGCTGGGCGATTTCGTAGATCGCATCGTCCTTCAGCACGCGCGAGCGCGGCACGTTGCGCGACCGCGCCTCGCGCTCCCTCCAGGCGGCGACATATTTGAGGATCGCCAGTTCCTGGGGCTTGCGCAGCCGCAACTTCAGCCTCTGCCAGGCGTCGTCTGGATGGATGTCGTAGGTCTCGCGCGATTCTAGAACGTCCATTTCTTCGCGCAGCCAGGAAGCGCGGCCTTCGCGCTCCAGCTCCGCTTTGAGGTAGAGGTAGGCGTCGCGCAGATGGGTGACGTCGGCCAGCGCATATTCGAGCTGCTTGTCGGACAGCGGCCGGCGGCTCCAGTCGGTAAAGCGCGAGGACTTGTCGATATGGACGTTCTTGGTGCGGCTGATAAGCTGGTCGTAGGAAACGCTGTCGCCGAAACCGCAGACCATGGCGGCGACCTGCGTATCGAAGATCGGGTGAGGGATCAGGTTTCCGCGATTGAAGATGATTTCAATGTCCTGTCGCGCAGCATGAAATACCTTCAGCACATCAGGATTGGCCATCAGCTCGAAGAAGGGCGCAAGATCGATATCCTTCGCCAGCGGATCGACCAGCACTTCCACCGTCGGGCTCGCCATTTGGATCAGGCACAGCTCCGGCCAGAAGGTCGTCTCACGCAGGAATTCCGTATCGATGGTAATGAAATCGGACTTGGCCAGCTCTTTGCAGGCGGCCGCCAGATCGGCGGTGGTTTCGATCATATCAATTCATTCGCAAGGAAGAGGTCGGTTAGTCTTCCTTCCCCTTTCGAACGGAGATGTCAATACGGCGAGCGAGCTTAGCCTTCGTCAAGCTTGCTCATGCGACGTCAAACTACTCGCACATAGCTCGTCATGCCGGTCTTCTGGTGCTCGATGATATGGCAATGCAGCATCCAGTCGCCGGGATTGTCGGCGACGAAGGCAAGCTGCACCTTTTCGTCCGGCTGAATGAGGTAGGTGTCCGAAACGAGCGGCATCACCTCGCGCGTCGAGGATGAAATGACGGTGAAGCTCATGCCGTGCAGATGGATCGGGTGCGTGTGAGGTGTGACGTTTTCCAGGTTGAAGACGTAGCTCTTGCCGAGCTTCAATTCGGCGAGCGGCGCGGTCGGGTCGGGTGTATCGCCCGGCCATGGCACCTTGTTGATAGCCCAGAAACTGTAGCCGAGCGTGCCGCAGATACTTTCGACGGCGGCGTTCTCTGCGGTGGCGGACAACACGAGCGGGATTGTTTCCGCAGAAGAGAGATCGGCCTTGGGCACCGGATTTTCCGCGAGCGCGCCGAGATCGCCGATATTGCGCTTCAACGATTGCCCGGTGGCACGGAGACGCGCGACCACTTTCGGCGTCGTGCCGCGAATGTCTTCCAGCGTTGCAACCGCGCCTTCGCTGTTCGGCATTCGAACGGCGAGGTCGAGCCGCTGCCCCGGTCCAATCTGCAGGAGATCCAGCGGGAAGCGCTTCGGCACCGGATTGCCGTCGATGGCGATGACTGTCGCATCGGCGCCTTCCATCTTCAGCTGGAGGATGCGGGTCACATCGGTGACGGCGATGCGCAGGCGGATCAGCCCGCCCGCAGGCGCATCATATTTCGGCTCCTGATGCCAGTTTGCCGTGCGCACCGTGCCATATGTGCCGGCCTTTGCCGCATCGCGTGGCCGGAAGGGAGCAATGAACTGCCCGTCACCGCCGAGCCGCCAGTCGCGCAGGTTGAGCACGACTTCCGCATCGAAGACGGGATCGGACGGATCTTCGACGACAAGCACACCCGTCATGCCGTGGCCCATCTGGGTCAGCGTGTTGCAGTGCGGGTGATACCAGAAGGTGCCGGCATCCGGTGGCGTGAAGAGATAGTCGAAGCTGTCATTGGTATAGACGTAGGGCTGCGTCATGAAGGGCACGCCGTCCATCTTGTTGTCGATGCGCAGCCCGTGCCAGTGGATTGTCGTCGGCTCATCGAGGCTGTTGGTCAACCGTGCCGCATAGGGCTTGCCGCGCGGCATGTGCAGCACCGGCGGCAGGCCGTCATCGCCCCATGTCATGATGTCCCGCGTTGGCGCGCCATCAATGATCTGCGCCTCGGTCTTCCGCGCCGTCAGCACACGCAGCTCCGGTGCTGCTTCCGCCAGTCCGAACCGCCCGGCAATCGCCATGCCCGCGCCATAGGCACCGGCGACGGCGGAAGCTTTGAGCAGATTGCGGCGTGTGAGGAGGGGCATCGGCAGGCTCCGTCTTGGATGATATCCCCTTTTAAAGTTGACTATCGTCTTCATCAATATGCCGCGTTCGGCCAAACTGCCGCAGCGGCAGCCCCCAACTCGTTCGGAAACGAGGGAGCAAACGGCCCGTAGGCTGCGCCAAGTCTTGACAAATCAGAGCGTCCATGCGCTTTTCCGCCCGATTTTCTTGTCGGCGCCGCAGGTCTCGGCCATGCCGCCGTCTTAAGCCAAATGCCAGGAATTGAGATCATGCACCGCTACCGCAGCCACACATGCGCCGCTCTTCGCAAGTCGGACGTCGGCTCGAATGTCCGTATTTCCGGCTGGGTCCATCGTGTTCGAGATCATGGCGGCTTGCTGTTCATCGACCTTCGCGACCACTACGGCACGACGCAGATCGTTGCCGACCCGGATTCGCCTGCCTTCAAACAGGCAGAGACCGTTCGCGGCGAATGGGTCATCCGCATCGACGGCCTGGTGAAGGCCCGCACAGAAGATACCGTCAACAAGAACATGCCGACCGGCGAAATCGAGCTATACGCGCAGGAGATCGAAGTCCTCTCCGCCGCCAAGGAACTGCCGCTGCCGGTCTTCGGCGAGCCGGACTATCCGGAAGACGTTCGCCTCAAGTACCGCTTCCTCGATCTTCGCCGCGAAACGCTGCACAAGAACATCGTCAAGCGCACGCAGGTGATTTCCGCCATGCGCCGCGAAATGGGCAATGTCGGCTTCACCGAATATACGACGCCGATCCTGACGGCGTCTTCGCCGGAAGGCGCGCGCGACTTCCTCGTGCCGAGCCGTATCCATCCCGGCACTTTCTACGCGCTGCCGCAGGCCCCGCAGCAGTACAAGCAGCTGCTGATGGTCGCCGGTTTCGACCGCTACTTCCAGATCGCGCCCTGCTTCCGCGACGAAGACCCGCGCGCAGACCGCCTGCCGGGCGAATTCTACCAGCTCGACCTGGAAATGAGCTTCGTAGAGCAGGAGGACGTCTGGGACACGATGGGTCCGCTGATGACCTCGATCTTTGAGGAATTCGCGGAAGGCAAGCCGGTCACCAAGGAATGGCCGCGTATCCCCTATGACGAAGCGATCCGCAAGTATGGCTCCGATAAGCCGGACCTGCGCAACCCGATCGTCATGCAGGCCGTGACCGAGCATTTCGCCGGCTCCGGCTTCAAGGTTTTCGCAGGTATGATCGCCTCCAACCCGAAGGTCGAGATCTGGGCTATTCCGGCCAAGACCGGCGGCTCCAGAGCCTTCTGCGACCGTATGAACGCCTGGGCGCAATCGACGGGACAGCCAGGCCTCGGCTATATCTTCTGGCGCAAGGAAGGTGACAAGCTCGAGGGCGCAGGTCCGCTTGCCAAGAACATCGGCGAGGAGCGCACCGACGCGATTCGCACGCAGCTCGGCCTCGATGACGGCGACGCCTGCTTCTTCGTTGCCGGCGATCCCGCCAAATTCTACAAGTTTGCCGGTGAAGCCCGCACCAAGGCTGGCGAGGAGCTTAACCTTGTCGACCGCGACCGCTTCGAACTGTGCTGGATCGTCGACTTCCCGTTCTTCGAATGGAGCGAGGAAGAGAAGAAGGTCGATTTCGCCCACAACCCGTTCTCGATGCCGCAGGGCGGCCTCGATGCGCTCACGAACCAGGATCCGTTGACGATCAAGGCGTTCCAGTACGATGCCGTCTGCAACGGTTTCGAAATCGCTTCGGGCTCGATCCGTAACCAGTCGCCGGAAACCATGGTCGCCGCTTTCGAAAAGGTGGGCTTGAGCCAGCAGGACGTCGAGGACCGTTTCGGTGGCCTTTACCGCGCTTTCCAGTACGGCGCGCCTCCGCATGGCGGCGCAGCCTTCGGTATCGACCGTATTGTCATGCTGCTCGTCGGCGCAAAGAACCTGCGCGAGATTTCGCTCTTCCCGATGAACCAGCAGGCTCAGGACCTCTTGATGGGCGCACCGACCCCGGCAACGCCCGCTCAGCTGCGCGAACTGGCGATCCGCCCGATCCCGCCGCAGAAGAAGGACTGAGGCGGAAGTCACTCAACCAAAAAAGCCCGGCGATATCTCGCCGGGCTTTTTTGTTGGCTGGAGCCGAATTTAATCGTTCGCCGAAACTTTCACGCCGAGCATCTGCGGCACCGTGTTCGGTGCGCCCATGGCCGCGCCGACGATCATCGGGAAGGCGACTGGCTTGTCGGGTGTGGCCTTCACGGTCAGGCTCTTCGGATTGTCGAGGAAGCTGCTGACGGCAGCTGCGATCGCATTCTGCAGTTCCGGAATGTTGAGCTGCGCGAGCATGATCGGCGCCATGGCCTTCAGCGAATCCGCCATCTGCTGTCCGGATACATTCTGCTTCGATCCGGCATAATCCAGCGCGCGCTTGGTAATCGATGCATCCTCGAAACGGATCTGGGCGGAATCAAAGGTTAGCTGCTGGGCAAGACCGAGCATTGCGAGGCCGAGCGCCTGCTGTGCTTCTTCCTTGTTCGGGTTGGCTTCGGACTGCGTAATTGCGTCCTGCATCGACTTTACGAACGCCATCGTATAGCCGGAGATTTTGAAGCCAAAATTTAGCTTGCCGATATTGGTGAAGTCGAACGAAAGTTCGGAGAGATCGATCGTGCCGGGCTCGAGATCCCAGCCCCCCTTCATGGAGACGTCACCCTGGACATGCTGCAGGGCGAGCTTCTCGATAGCTTCCTTGCTCGCCGGATCATCGCCGGCCTGGCTGAGATCGGCCTTCAGGCTCTTGAACGCGCCGTCGAAATCGAAGCCGGATTCATCTTCTCGCAGAACAGCGTTCATGTCGCTTTCGAGCACGGAGAACACTTCTGTGCCATCCTTGACCACCTTGATCGCGCCGGTATGGCCGCTCTCGGCAAACAGCATCGAATCGATGGTATCGCCGGGCTGGGCGGGAACGGAAATGCCGCCAAGCGTCAGTTCCACGGCGCTCACCGTTACACCGTCCTTGGACGAGTTGATGTCGGGGAATGCTGCCTCTTCGATATAGTAGCTGCCGTCATCCTGCTCTTCCACGCCTGACAGCGTGACCTCGCCGATGGAGACCGCTTCGCCGCCGGCCGGCTTGACGCTGAAGTTCTTGAGCGTGACGGTCGTGCCGTCGATATCGACGCCGTCTGCGGCGATGACCATCCCGCCCTGTTGGCTATAGGCAGCATTGATCTTCTTCAGGAGGTCGTCGCCGTCGAGCGCGAAAGCGGAGCTCGCGAATGAAAGGATGGCTGCGCTCGACAGCATCAGCCGCGTTGTGCGGTAAAAAGTCATGAGAAGGCCCCCTGATGGCGTGCGCCGTTGAATATTGCAATGAAGCTACTGCGTAACGGTCGGCTTATATTTGCAGACCCCTAAATTTCTGTTGAAAGGATCAGCAAACAAAGTCCAAATTCAGGCGATACTTTTGTTGCTTTTCATGTCAGCAGGAAGACGTCATCCACAGCCGGAATACCCGGATTCCTTGCCCCTCAAGGGTTTCTGAGCTAGTCAGGACCTATGGGACAAGAGATTTTACCGCCTTCTGGCGGAGACGGCGACAATATTCAACCGGTCGACCTGAAGGCGGCACTCGAAGAGCGCTACCTTCGCTATGCATTGTCGACCATCATGCACCGGGCGCTGCCGGATGTGCGTGACGGCCTGAAGCCGGTCCATCGCCGCATCGTCTATGCGATGCACGACATGGGCCTGCGGCCGAATGCGGCCTTCAGGAAATGCGCAAAGATCGTCGGCGAAGTGATGGGTAATTACCACCCGCACGGCGACCAGTCGATTTATGATGCGCTGGCACGCTTGGCGCAGGATTTTTCGCAGCGCTACACGCTGGTGAACGGGCAGGGCAACTTCGGCAATATCGACGGCGATAGTCCCGCCGCCATGCGATACACCGAATCGAAGATGACCGCGGTTTCCGAGTTGCTGCTCGAAGGTATCGACCAGGATGCCGTCGATTTCCGTGATACCTACGACGAATCCAATTCCGAGCCGATCGTTCTTCCCGGCGCCTTCCCGAACCTTCTGGCGAACGGTTCCTCGGGCATCGCAGTCGGCATGGCGACATCCATTCCCTCGCACAATGTGCATGAGATCTGCGATGCCGCACTGCACCTGATCAAGCATCCCGATGCCACGATCGAGAAGCTCGTCGAATTCATCCCCGGCCCGGATTTCCCGACGGGCGGCATCATCATCGATAATAAAGAAAGCATCATCGAGAGCTACCGCACCGGTCGTGGCGGTTTTCGCGTGCGTGCGAAATGGGAGACGGAAGATCTCGGCCGCGGTGGCTACCAGATCATCGTCACCGAAATTCCTTTCCAGGTGCAGAAGTCGCGCCTGATCGAAAAGATCGCCGAGCTCTTGATCGCCCGCAAGCTGCCGCTGCTGGAAGATATCAGGGACGAATCGGCCGAGGATATCCGCGTCGTGCTGGTGCCGAAGAGCCGCACCGTCGATCCGACCATCCTCATGGAATCCATGTTCAAGCTGACGGAGTTGGAAAGCCGCTTCCCGCTGAACATGAACGTCCTGTCGATGGGTGTGATCCCGCGCGTCATGGCGCTGAACGACGTGCTGAAGGAATGGTTGGCGCACCGTCGCGACGTTCTGCAGCGCCGCTCGCGTTTCCGTCTTGCCGCCATCGACAGGCGCCTCGAAATCCTCGGTGGCTTGCTGGTTGCCTACCTCAATATCGATGAGGTGATCCGCATCATCCGCGAGGAGGATGAGCCGAAGCCCGTCATGATGGCGCGCTGGGACCTGACGGACAATCAGGTCGAAGCGATCCTCAACATGCGGCTGCGCGCCCTTCGCAAGCTCGAAGAATTCGAGATCCGCAAGGAACACGACGAACTCACCAGGGAAAAGACCGATATCGAAGCGCTGCTCGCCTCCGACGAGAAGCAGTGGCAGACGGTCGCCTGGGAAATCGGTGAGGTGAAGAAGAAATTCGCCAAGGCCACAGAGGTCGGCCGTCGCCGCACGCAGTTTGCCGAAGCCCCTGATGCTGACGAGGAAGCCATCCAGCACGCGATGATCGAGAAAGAGCCGATCACCGTCGTCGTCTCGGATAAGGGCTGGATCCGGGCTCTGAAGGGCCACATCTCCGATACGTCGACACTGACCTTCAAGGAAGGCGACGGCCTGAAGGTGGCCTTCCCGGCGCAGACGACCGACAAGATCCTGATCGTCACCACCGGCGGCAAGGTCTTCACGCTTGGCGGCGACAAGCTGCCCGGTGGCCGGGGCCACGGCGAGCCGCTGCGTATCATGATCGACATGGAAAACGATCAGGATGTGCTGACCGCCTTCGTCCATGATGCGGCGCGCAAAATGTTGATTGTTTCCACTGAAGGAAACGGTTTTGTGGTTCCGGAAACGGAGATGGTCGCCAATACCCGCAAGGGCAAGCAGATCATGAACGTCTCGATGCCGCACGAGACCAAGCTTCTCGTTCCGGTGAGCGGCGATCATGTCGCGGTCGTCGGCGAAAACCGCAAGATGCTGGTCTTCCCGCTGAGCCAAGTGCCGGAAATGACGCGTGGCAAGGGCGTGCGCCTGCAGCGCTACAAGGACGGCGGCATTTCTGACGTTCGCTGCTTTGCCATCGCCGATGGCCTGAACTGGGAAGATAGCGCAGGCCGCACTTTCACGAAGAACAAGGACGAGCTTGCCGAATGGCTGGCCGACCGCGCCACCGCCGGCCGCACCGTGCCGAAGGGCTTCCCACGCAGCGGTAAATTCGCCGGCTGATCCCGGAATTTTGATGCTCCGCCCTTGGCAGGCGGAGCAATTCCGCTATCTCAGTCCTGTCACCAAAAAGAAGGGCCAACAAGAAGGGCAACGTCGTTCCGCGGGCGGGCGGGATGGCCATAGCCGTACGCTTGTGAGCGCGCGCGAACAACGGAGGCCCCGACAACGGAGGCCCACCACCGGAGGAACGCCGATGCCTGCCGCCAATACCATCAAACTGCACGTAGCCCACAGTTACAGGGCGCCGCCTGCCACGGTCTATGATGCCTGGCTCAATCCCGAAATCGCCCGCCGCTTTTTATTCGCGACCGATGACGGCCACGTCATTCGCGCCGATATCGATCCGCGCGTCGGCGGCCGCTTCTTCATCGTCGACCGCCGCCCGACCGGCGACGCCTTTCATCACGGCGTATTCCTGGAGTTGAAGCGCCCCAGACACATCGTCTTCTGCTTTTCGGTCGAGGAGCACGACCACAATTGCGATCGCGTCGAAATCGATATCGAACCGCTCGGCAGCGGCAGTCGCCTGACCCTCACGCATGAAATGTGCGCGGAATGGGCGGAATATGAGGAAAAGACCCGCCAGGGCTGGACGCATATTGTCGAAGGGCTGGATCGAGAACTGGAGCTTTCCACTGGTTCGAGGCGATCGAACTCCGAGGCAGGTCAGCCCGCCGGTGCTATGGCGTGAGCGGGCCGATCAAGCGGACTGAGCGCTCTTGCCTTTCGCCATCCAGACGGAATGCGCGGCAATCGCTGCAACCAGTATCGCGCCGCCGATGAGCGTCATGGTAGCGGGCGTTTCGGCGAAGATCATCCAGACCCAAATCGGCGCAAGCACTGTCTCCAAGAGATAAAACATGCCGACCTCGGGCGCGGAGAGGTAACGCGGTCCCGTCGCCAGGCACCAGAAGGCGACCGGCATCAGGATGGCACCATTGAAGAGGATCCAGCCGGGATGGGTGATTGACAGCCCGGATGGCAGGATCTGTGTTAGGCCGAGTGCTGCCGGCAGGATGGCGGCAAGCAGTGGCACGAAGCCCATCTCCCGGCGCGAGGCACGCCCAACTGTGATGGCTGCGGCGAGGATAAGCGCGCTGAGCAGTGCCATGGCGTCCCCGAAGACGTGGCCGCTCGAAAGCCCGTCGTTCACGATCAGTCCGACGCCGAAGATCATGAACAGCATGGCGATGAGCGTCGCCGGCTTTGGCCTCTCCTTTAGGAACAGCCAGGAAAGTAATGCCCCGAACATCGGGTTGAAAGCGACGATGAAGACAACATTGGCCGTGGCCGTATTGAAGACCGCCAGCACGAAGGTGAGGGAGGAGATGCCGTAGAGCAGACCGGCCACTACACCGGGCCGTCCCGGAATAAGCATCGGCCACTTGCCGGAGAAAAGGCGCATGGCGATCAGGATGACGAGCGCGGCGAGAACCGTCGCCGCGCTCCGCGCGGTGAGGATCGACCAGATATCGCCATCGGCAAGACGGACGAGCGGAATGTCCATGGAAAGTGCCAGACCGCCGATTGCCGTCAGCAGCAGGCCTTTCCGGTGATCGGAAAGGTGGGCAAGGGGCATCAGTCCTGCGGATCGTCCTGGAGAGAAGAGGGATCGAAGCGTTCCCAACCGCGCGGGGTCAGATGCTCCTGCGGCTGGAAGCGTGTCTTGTAATCCATCTTCCGCGACCCTTGAACCCAGTAGCCGAGATAGACATGCGGCAGGCCGAGCGCTCTCGTGCGGCGCACATGATCGAGGATCATGAAGGTTCCGAGCGAGCGCCGGTCGAGATCCGGATTGAAGTAGGAATAGACCATCGAAAGGCCGTCGCTCATCGTATCGGTCAGGGCGGCGGCGAGCAGCTCACCCTTCGGTCGCGTCTCCAGCCCTGAACCTTCCTCGCGTCGGCGATACTCGATGATCTTGGTGTTTACATGCGTGTCTTCCACCATGATCGCATAATCGAGCACGGTCATGTCGGACATGCCGCCCTGCTGGTGGCGAAAATCGAGATAACGGCGGAACAGGGAATATTGCTCGCTCGACGGCTGGGCCGGAAATTCCGTGGCAATGATATCGGAATTGCCTGTCAGTACCCGCTTCATTGATTTGGTGGGCTCGAATTCCTGCGCCAGGATGCGTACGGACACGCATGCGCGGCAAGCCTCGCAGGCGGGACGATAAGCGATGTTCTGCGAGCGGCGGAAACCGCCCTGGGTCAGGATATCGTTCATCTCCGCCGCACGGGGGCCGACGAGATGAGTGAAGACCTTGCGCTCCATCTCATGCGGCAGATACGGACAGGTAGCCGGAGCCGTCAGATAAAACTGAGGGGATGGCGTGGTCTGCGTATTCATCTCTCGCGGAGATTTCCTTTCGGGGCGCCTGTCGATGCGGACAGCATGACGCAAGAATAAAAAACGTCAACCGCACGGCATTCAGTGCCGCGCAATCGAATATTCGATTTCTTGGATATGGCGTCCTTTTATGGCCGGCAAAGGGCGGGCGGAGACTTTATTTCGTCCCCGCCGGGACTGAATCAGTTGGTGCGGACAGTCGCCGTGCCGACGAGGAAATCGTGCAGCAGGCGCGAGCGCTCTGTGAACAGGCCGACCAGCAGAATGAGCGGCGTCAGCACCGAGTTCAGGATCCAGAATAGCGCCAGGTGAACGATCGCCGTCAGGAAGTCCATCTGCCGCCCGTCGACGCGCACGATCGCGATGCCCATCGCGCGCATGCCGAGGGAGGCTTGTAACGGACCGCCGACACTCAGGCCGAAGTAGATGCCCGCGACGATGACGAACAGCGCCGGATAAAGAAAGAAGCCGAGCCCCAGTGTCACGATTCCCAGGAAGAACACCACGATCGCCGCCGGAATGCAGAGCAGGGCGACGATGACATAGTCGAGGATGAAAGCGAGGACGCGACGGCTCAGCACACCGCTATAGGCGCGCCAGTCCTCCGGTGCGGCATAAAGCGGGTTGGGATCGTAGCTCATCCATATCTCCCTTCGAAAAACGATGCCGCTGATATGGTATCGTCAGGGGGAAATACAATAATTCGCCCCAAAATCACCTTTTGGCGAGGATTTTCGCCACTTCCGGCGCAAAATAAGTGAGGATGCCGTCGCAGCCCGCGCGCTTGAAGGCGAGCAGTGTCTCCATCATGATCCGCTCGCCGTCGATCCAGCCGTTCATCGCCGCAGCCTTGATCTGCGAGTATTCGCCTGAGACCTGATAGGCGAAAGTCGGCAGGCCGAACGCCTCCTTCACCCGCCAGCAGATATCGATATAGGCAAGGCCCGGCTTGACCATCAGCATGTCGGCGCCTTCCTCGACATCGAGGGCGGCATCGCGGATCGCTTCGGTGCCGTTGGCCGGATTGATATAGTAGCTGTTCTTGTCGCCCTTCAGCAGGCCCTTGGTGTTGATCGCCTCGCGATAGGGACCGTAGAAGCCGGAGGAGAACTTCGTGGCATAGGACATGATGCCGACGCTCTGATGCCCGGCGGCATCGAGCCCGCGGCGGATCGCGCCGATGCGCCCGTCCATCATTTCCGAGGGGGCGATGATGTCGGCGCCGGCATCGGCCTGCAGGATCGCGGCCCGGACGACCTGATCGACCGTCTCGTCATTGACGATCTCGCCGTCGCGCAGGATGCCGTCATGCCCGTGGCTGGTGAATGGGTCGAGCGCCACATCGGTAATAATGCCAATATTAGGCACCGCCTTTTTGATGGCCGCCGTCGTCTGATTGATGAGGTTATTGGCAACCAGGCTGTTGGAGCCCGTTTCGTCGCGCAATTCCATTTCGATATCAGGGAAGGTGGCAAGCGCCGGGATGCCGAGATCGGCCGCTTCCCTAGCCGCCTCGACCGCCTTGTCGACGCTCATGCGGTTGACACCGGGCATGGCAGCTATCGGATCGACGATGCCGGTTCCCGGAACGATGAAGATCGGCCAGATCAGATCGTCAACCGTCAGGCGGTTTTCCTGCACCAGCCGGCGCGTCCAGTCCGCCTTGCGGTTGCGCCGCATGCGGCGGTGACCGGTGATTTCATCGACGAGATGCGTCTTGTCCTGCATGATATCTGCCCCTGGGCCATTCCATTTATCGGAGCGGTCATTATCATGCGCCCCGGGAAATCCAAACCGGACGATTGGCCGCGGCGGATGAAACCGGAAAAATTGAAGCCGCGACTTGGAACGTGAGGTCTCGCCATGGAAACCGATTCTCCGACGATACCGAAACGGACGCTGACGGATATCCTCTTTATCTTCTTCCTGCGGCTCGTCGCCGTTTCCTGTTTCTGGTTCGGCCTGCAATATTGGGCGATGCTCGTCGGCTACTCGCTCGTCGGCGCCGGCCGCTTCGATCTGTTGAGCCTGCCGTGGAAGGTTGCAAGCACCTGCCTTGCCGTTCTTTTCCCTGTCGCCTCGCTCGGCCTCTGGCTTACAGTTTCCTGGGGACCGGTGATCTGGGTGCTTGCCGCCGGCGGCCAGATCCTCATGTATGGCCTGCTTCCGCAGACCTTCGGGCCCAACCAGCTGATCATCCTGCTCCATGTGATCGTGGCCGTCATCTACTGGATTTTCAGGCTTTCCCTGTGGCTAGAGCGACGCCGCCAGCGTCGCCAGGTAAGCGTTGATTTACCCTGATACAGCAAGAGGTTTTCGTAAGCCTCTGTTAAGCCTGCGGTTTAAGTCGAATTTTATATGTATTCGATAGGGTCTCACTCAAGGCGGGAAGAAAACGACACCGCCAAACAAAACAGTGAGGCAGTCAAATGAACACGAAAATCAAGCCGCAGGCGGTATCGACTTTCCATGCACACGAACAGGGCATCCGTGATCTTTACATGGAATCCCTTCACCTTGTTGAACGTCTTCATCGTCGTCTTCTCGACGTGATCAAGGACGAGTTCGACCGTCAGGGCCGCAGCGACGTCAACGCCATCCAGGCGCTCCTGCTTTTCAACATCGGCAATTCCGAGCTGACCGCCGGCGAACTGCGTTCCCGCGGCTACTACCTCGGCTCGAACGTCTCCTACAACGTCAAGAAGCTGGTCGACCTCGGCTTCATCAACCACCAGCGCTCCCGCATCGACCGCCGCTCGGTCCGCATCAGCCTGACCGAAACCGGCCAGGACATCGCCGAAACGGTCGCCAAACTCTACGAACGCCATATCGCCTCGATCGACAAGGTCGGCGGCATTGGCACGGATGAGTTTACGCAGATGAACAAGCTGCTGCAGCGGCTGGATCGCTTCTGGAACGATCAGATTTTGTACCGTCTCTAAGACGCTACCGGATTATTTGTGCTTCGATATTAGAATGCTCTAACCGGCGCGCAAATGCGTAAAAGGGCACAAGATGGCACTAGGTGGCGTAGATTTGCGCGCCACTTGCGTGCCAATAAATCCCCGACCTCCAATCGGCACCTAGAGCGCACGCGGCTTTCCCTCCGCGATGCGCTTTTCTGCTGTTCAACAGCCACCCGAGAGGGTGATAGGAGTGGGTCGAAGCGCGGGTGCAATTAACCTGCTGCTATGTGATACCAATAGTCGTTGAGAAGTTGGTTTGCGGTCGATGGGGCGACTTCAATCCGGCCAACCCAACTTACGGAAGCTGCAGTCATTGAAGTGATGATTCTATCTTTCACCGCGTCGATATTGGGGTGAGACATACCCAGTACTGTTCCAAAAACACTCTTGTAGGTCTTGGAATCCCTTAGGGCCAATAGCTCCATGTTCATCTGCCCGTAGGAAAAGCCCAGATAGATTACCTGTTCGGCTTCCCCGACGTATCCGCGCATCTCATCTAGCATCGTGTCGTCCTCAACGCGCTCCGTAAAAGTGCGGAGTTGGTTTGCGATGAGAGGGATGGCGCGTGGAGATACCTCTGCGCCGAAGTCAACCGAGTTGGCGCCGCCTTGCCAAGGCAGGCGCCCAACCTGTCCGTAAGGGTGGAAGACCTTCAGCTTCTTTGTCAGGCTCTGAGCATGGTCCTCGCTGATCTGCATATAATTTGCGAGCCAGTGAGACACATAATGTTCGATGCAGCGATCATAATTGAACGTAACGAAGGCCACATTCTCGAAAACGGTATCAAGGTCGTCGAGTCGAACGCCTTCAGTCAGCATTTTGCAGAAGGTGTTCTGCCAGATGTGAGGATGCGCTCCGAACACAATACCCTTGTTTCCCGCACGAATTTTCGATGTGCGTTCTGCTTCGAGGATGCTGGCCGCGATCCCGAGTTTGCCCATGAGAACGATGTCGTTGTCGTTGGCATGCGTATGCAGGAAATTGTCGATGGAAATAGCTTGAGGCATAGCCGATGCGATTATGCGGCCAGCTCGGCACAACGGATTGATGTCGCGACCGCCGCGCTCTTGGACTATCCCACGAAGAGCTTCGGTGATCTTTTTGTCGCCGCTACTCTGAGTGTAGCCATCGTTGAACCCGATGTTCACTTTCCCGGCGATGGAATTCTTTAACTCATCGCCAACTGGAAGATCGACTTCCTTGCTGGCACCGGCACCTACGACAAAAACGGTCTTCTTTTTGAACATGGGTCCTCCCTGAGATGACTCGTCTTCTACCATGCAGGATTGAGTCGCCTGAATAGAAAACGCCCCGTTCTGCCAGTTCGCATTTCTCGCAGGGATGCTTGAAGTCCCTGGCGCGGGTTGTCGTCATCCGAGGCGACCTTTCGGGAAGTTCAAACTGGTCCGCGACGTCCTCCCGAAGATGGTTTGGTGTAAGACCACAAGAAAATTACGCATGGAGTCCCCGCTAGTGGTGGGATCGTATCCAAGCGACGGCCGGCTACAACACAGTGAAGCTGCGCAGATGAAGCGTGCAGCGCGCGAGGGTAGCGCCTGGCAGGATTTTACTAAGTCAGATAGTGAAAATGAATTTTGCTTATGGCTGGCTGAAGTGTACCGGGGACTAGAATGCTGGATGAGAAATCGGGCTGCGCGCGAAAAACTTTTCCCACGCTGAAGATATAACTCAATAAATTCAATGGATTTCCAGGTGCGTCTAAAACCTCCCCATTGGCGCCTACCTGTGACCTGCTACACTGCGCAGCAGTAGCAGCGGATTTTTCACGTTCTTTTTGGTGAAAGGTCTGCACGATGGAACCTAAGGACTCCCTCTCTTTCGAAATTCTCGGCCTTAAGGGCTCTGTAACTGGACGGTTTGCGATTGTCGCAGTGCTGCTTGCTGGGATCTTCTGCGGTGCCGGCTATCTTTTGGGCAAGACCTATCGATATTGGTAGGGATTTGCTGGAAAGTATCTGATGATCCAGCTGACCAACGTCTTCCGGAAGAACGTTGCTACGCGAGCGCGTCGTCCGACTATGTCGAAAAGACCGCTGCCGGCGGTTTCCGGAAAAGCAGCGAGATCAGCGCCCAAAGCGCACGCGGTTTGCCTCCTTGATGCGCTTTCTGGCGCTGCACTGCAAATCTACTGCGCCGACCTCCCATGCGGCCCGACACCTTGGTAACGCTCGATGACGTCCGTTCGCCTCTGCGTGGCATCTTTGCAACGCACGGCAACCAAGCACAAAGCCCGGTATTCAAGCCGTTTTTTAGTCGTTATTAACCGGCACGGTTTACCCGTCTTATGGTTCGTGGCATGCGGTTCCCGGCAACCGGCAGTCTGTCTTCCGGCCCGGCAACACGAATTGGCCATATTGATGTGACAGCGGAATATTCGATAGCCGGCGTCCTCGATGGACCATTGGCACCATCCAGGTTGCTCGCAATCTTGTGATGGGACTGGCGGAATTTCCTGCTGCGCCGGAAGAACGAACGGATAGGGATCTGCGTTAAAGCGCGGTGATATCGCAAATGGCTGCGGCTTCCTCCACCGCGGCATTGAGTGGTTGGGACGAATGTCTAAGAAGAACGGAATTGAAGCTCTCTCCCGCCGCGCCTTCCTGGCGTCGGCGGCAACGGTTGGTGCCGGCGCGCTTGCCGGACCCGCATTCGCGCAATCGGCGCTCGATGGGCTCCTGAATGCCCCCAAGCGCGGTAACTGGGATGACCAGTTCGATGCCAAGGCCGCTTCGCGCACGGCGACTGCCGTTCTCTCCAATACTCCGATCCTCAGCCCGCAGTCGGTGCCGAGCACCCAGCAGGCGATCATGCAGTATCAGCAGATCGCTTCGGCCGGCGGCTGGCCTGAGGTCAATCCTGGCGATCAGCGCCTGCAGCTCGGTGTTAGCTCCCCCACCGTCCAGGCGCTGCGCCAGCGTCTCGCGATCACCGGCGATCTGCCGCGTGAAGCCGGCCTGTCCAACGCCTTCGATTCCTATGTCGACGGCGCCGTCAAGCGCTTCCAGGCCCGTCACGGCTTGCCCGCCGATGGTGTGCTCGGCGAATTCACGCTGAAGGCGATGAACATTCCCGCCGATGTGCGCCTGCAGCAGTTGAACACCAACCTCATCCGCCTGCAGACCTTCCCGGAAGACCTGGGACGCCGCCACCTGATGGTCAACATTCCGGCTGCCTATGTGGAAGCCGTTGAAGACGGCAGCGTTGCGACGCGCCATACCGCGGTTGTCGGCCGCCTGAGCCGCCCGACGCATCTCGTCAACTCGAAGGTCTACGAAGTCATCCTCAACCCCTACTGGACGGCACCCCGCTCGATCGTCGAGAAGGACATCGTGCCGCTGATGCGCAAGGATCCGACCTATCTTGAAAAGAACGCCATCCGCCTGATCGACGGCAAGGGCAACGAAGTTCCCCCCGAGACCGTCGACTGGAACGGCGAGGCGCCGAACCTGATGTTCCGTCAGGACCCCGGCAAGATCAACGCCATGGCGTCCACGAAAATCAACTTCTACAACAAGAACGGCGAGTACATGCACGACACGCCGCAGCAGGGCCTGTTCAACAAGCTCATGCGCTTCGAATCGTCGGGCTGCGTGCGCGTCCAGAACGTCCGCGACCTGTCGAACTGGCTGCTGCGCGAAACGCCCGGCTGGAACCGCCAGCAGATGGAGCAGGTGATCGCAAGCGGCACCAACACGCCGATCAAGCTCGCGACCGAAGTTCCTGTTTATTTCGTCTACATCTCGGCCTGGGGCATGCCCGACGGCGTCGTTCAGTTCCGCGACGACATCTACGAGATGGACGGCAATGCCGAACTGGCCCTCGACACCACCTCGGGCATGGAGCAGCCGGTCCAGTAATCCGGACATCAAACGATCCTCGAAAGCCGCGCCATTTGCGCGGCTTTTTTGTTTCTGTGGCCCCCACTTCAATCAAAGTGATCGCCCCGCGCGCTTAGCCCAGCAAATGTCGTTCTTCGTATTGCCCTCGCATCGGCGGAAGGCTAATACCTTGCCGCATTCCACCGTAGGAGCCCGCCATGACCAATGCTTCCACCGAATCCTTCTTCAATCGCTCGCTTGCGGACGTCGATCCGGAAATCTTTGGCGCGATCGGAAAGGAACTCGGTCGTCAACGGCATGAGATCGAACTGATCGCATCCGAGAACATCGTTTCCCGCGCCGTTCTGGAAGCCCAGGGCTCCATCATGACCAACAAATATGCCGAGGGTTATCCGGGCAAGCGCTACTACGGTGGCTGCCAGTTCGTCGATATCGCCGAGGAATTGGCCATCGAGCGCGCCAAGAAGCTCTTCGGCGTCAACTTCGCCAACGTTCAGCCGAACTCCGGTTCGCAGATGAACCAGGCGGTATTCCTGGCGCTGCTGCAGCCGGGCGATACCTTCATGGGCCTCGACCTGAACTCCGGCGGTCACCTGACGCACGGATCGCCGGTCAACATGTCCGGCAAGTGGTTCAACGTCGTTTCCTACGGTGTGCGCGAAGGCGACAACCTGCTCGATATGGACGAAGTCGAGCGCAAGGCCAAGGAAACCAAGCCGAAGCTGATCATCGCCGGTGGCACCGCCTATTCGCGTATCTGGGACTGGAAGCGCTTCCGCGAGATCGCTGACAGCGTCGGCGCTTACCTCATGGTCGACATGGCCCACATTGCCGGTCTCGTTGCCGGTGGCGTACATCCGTCGCCGTTCCCGCACTGCCATGTTGCAACGACGACGACCCACAAGTCTCTGCGTGGTCCGCGCGGCGGCGTCATCCTGACGAATGACGAGGATTTGGCCAAGAAGTTCAACTCGGCTGTCTTCCCCGGTCTCCAGGGTGGCCCGCTGATGCACATCATCGCCGCCAAGGCTGTCGCATTCGGCGAAGCCCTGCAGCCGGAATTCAAGGATTATGCTGCGCAGATCGTCAAGAACGCCAAGGCGCTCGCCGAAACGCTCATCGCTGGCGGCCTCGATGTCGTCTCCGGCGGCACGGACAACCACCTGATGCTGGTTGACCTGCGCAAGAAGAACGCCACCGGCAAGCGCGCCGAAGCAGCGCTCGGCCGCGCCTACGTCACCTGCAACAAGAATGGGATTCCCTTCGATCCTGAAAAGCCCTTTGTCACCTCGGGTGTGCGCCTCGGCGCTCCGGCCGGCACGACGCGCGGCTTCAAGGAAGCGGAATTCCGCGAAATCGGTAACCTCATCGTCGAGGTTCTCGATGGCCTGAAGGTTGCTAATTCCGACGAGGGCAATGCCGCCGTCGAGGCTGCCGTCCGCGGCAAGGTGGTGAACCTGACCGATCGCTTCCCCATGTATGATTACATGGGCTAGAGCGCCGTGCGCCCGTTCGGGCGCACGAAGGACGCTCTAACTCTTTGAATCTACGCATCAGGCTTTCCGAAAATCGATTTCGATTTTCGGGCCGATGCTAAGGAGAAGGCATGCGCTGCCCCTATTGCGGTTCGGAAGACACTCAGGTCAAGGATTCACGCCCGGCGGAGGATAACACCTCCATCCGCCGGCGCCGCATCTGCCCGGATTGCGGCGGCCGCTTCACGACCTTCGAGCGCGTGCAGTTGCGCGAACTGATGGTCACCAAGAAAACCGGCAGGAAAGTTCCCTTCGATCGCGACAAGCTGGTCCGTTCCTTCGACGTGGCGCTGCGCAAGCGCCCTGTCGATCGCGACCGCATCGAGCGCGCCGTTTCCGGCATCGTGCGCCGGCTGGAAAGCTCGGGCGAGACGGAAATCTCCTCCGAACAGATCGGCCTGCAGGTTCTCGAAGCCATGAAGAGCCTCGATGATGTCGGCTTCGTCCGCTACGCTTCGGTCTATCGCGATTTCTCGCATGCCGAGGATTTCGAAAAACTGATCGCCGAGATCAACGCCAAGATCGGCCGCGATCCGCTGGACGTCTGATCATGGGCGAGGAGATCGCGCAGCCTGAGGACGAACGTTTCATGGCCGCTGCGATCCGTCTGTCGCGGTGGCACACGGGCCAGACTTCCACCAATCCATCCGTCGGCTGCGTCATCGTCCGTGATGGTGCGATCGTCGGCCGCGCCGTGACCGCATTCGGCGGGCGCCCGCATGCCGAGCCGCAAGCGCTGGCCGAAGCCGGCGAACTCGCCCGCGGTGCGACGGCCTATGTCACGCTTGAACCGTGCTCGCATCACGGCAAGACACCGCCCTGCGCCGAGGCCCTGATCGCCTATGGCGTCGGCCGCGTCGTCATCAGTGTCACCGATCCTGATGTCAGAGTGTCCGGCCGCGGCATTGCCATGCTGCGCGATGCCGGCATCGAGGTGACGACGGGCGTGCTGGAGGAAGAGGGCAGGCAGTCCCTGTCAGGCTATCTCACCCGCCAGACGAAGAACCGCCCCTATGTGACTATCAAACTTGCCGTTTCAGCCGATGGCATGATCGGCCGCGAGGGGGTAGGGCAGGTGGCGATCACTGGCCCGGAAGCCCGCGCCCAGGTGCAGGCGCTGCGCGCCGAAACCGATGCGATCCTCGTTGGCATCGGCACCGCGATTGCTGACGATCCGTTGCTGACGGTGCGTGCGCCCGGGCTTGAAACGCAATCGCCTGTTCGTATCGTGCTTGATCCCACTCTTTCGCTGCCGCTGACGAGCAAGCTTGTCGAGACGGCGCGGGAGGTGCCGGTCATCGTTGTGGCGAGTGAAGAGGTTTCGCCGCTAGGGTCGGAGGCGGATGGGACACCTCCGTCTGTCCTGCCGGACATCTCCTCCACAAGCGGGGAGATCGGCAAGGCGCTCGCTCCGAATTCCCAAGATGGTCGCTCGTCACCCGCAGCGGAAAATGTAGTGCAGGGAGCTGGCCTCCAGCCAATCTCCCCCCTTGTGGAGGAGATGTCCGGCAGGACAGAGGGGGGTAACACACCCACCGACCCCGCCGACATGGACGCCCGCCGCGCAGCACTCGAAGCCGCCGGCGTCGAGATCCTCTACTGCAATCCCTATCACCCGGAAGTCCTGCTGCCGGCGCTTGCCACACGCGGCATCTCCTCGCTCCTGGTCGAAGGCGGCGCGAAAACCGCGAAGCTTTTCCTCGAAGCAGGTCTCGTCGATCGTATCCAGCTTTATCAGGCGCCTCTCGTCATCGGCGAGGGCGGTATTGAATCTCCGTTGCAGGCAACCGACATACCATCCGGCTTCGCCCACAGGGGCACTTATATATTCGGCGCGGATCGTCTGGACGAATACGAAAGAGAGAATTGATGTTCACCGGAATTGTTACCGATATCGGCACGATCGAATCCGTTTCGCCGTTGAAGGAGGGCATCAAGCTTCGCGTCGCGACGAATTACGACCCGGCGACCATCGATATGGGCGCTTCAATCTCTCATTCCGGCATCTGCCTCACCGTGACCGGCCTGCCGCAGGACGGCAGCAACGGCCGCTGGTTCGAGGTCGAAGCATGGGAGGAGGCGCTGCGGCTTACCACCGTTTCCACCTGGCAGGCGGGCAACCATATCAATCTTGAGCGTTCGCTGAAGATCGGCGACGAGCTGGGCGGCCACATCGTCTCCGGCCATGTCGATGGCAAGGCCGAGATCCTGTCGGTCACGGAGGAAGGCGATGCTACGCGCTTCCGTCTGCGCGCGCCTTTCCATCTCGCGAAATTCGTGGCACCCAAGGGTTCGATTGCGCTCGACGGCACGTCGCTAACCGTGAATGCCGTCGATGGTACGGATTTCGACGTGCTGTTGATCCGCCACACGCTTGAGGTCACCACCTGGGGCGAACGCAGGGCAGGCGACTTCGTCAACTTCGAGGTCGACACGATGGCGCGTTATGCCGCCCGTCTTGCCGAATTCCCTAGCGCAAAAACTGAATGACCGGACCGCTATAGTCCGTCCGCGCTGTTTCCCTGAAGCCGAGCTTCTCGGCTACTTTCAGGGAAGGGGAATTGTCCGGGCTGATGATGCAGCTCATCGGTCGTCCCGGAAACTGCTTCTCGCCCCAGCCGATGATTGCTTTCAGCGCTTCTGTGGCATAACCCTTGCCGTGCGCGGAAGGCAGCAACGCCCAACCCACCTCCATCGTGCCTTCGATCGACGGCTGCATGTCCCGTTTGGCTTCGAGAAAACCCGCTTCGCCGATGAAACGGCCGCTTTCTTTCGCCTCGATCGCGAAGAAGCCGAAGCCCATATAGTGCCACATGCCGGCAAGGCGCAGCATGCGCGACCAGCTCTGCTCGCGGGTGGAAGGTACGCCGCTGATGAAACGCACGACGTCCTCGTTTCGCCAGAGATCGTAATGAGCATCGAAATCATCGATGTGGTGAGGGCGTAACACGAGCCGCTCGGTCTCCAAGGTCGGAATATCGATCATGGTGAGAATGCTTTGAACAAATTGTCGTGAGGTGGCCAAGGTTCAGAGGCCGGGTTCGCCGTCCCAGTAGTCGAGCGCATTTTCTCCGCGGCCGATATGGTCGAAGGAGCTTCCTTCGCGGTTGGTCTTGGCGAGAAACTTGCCGGAATCGGGATATTCGCAGATCTCGGTCTTCGCCTTGGTCGACAGGCCGAAATAGATGAGCGGCGTTGATCCGGTATTGATTATCTGATGCGCCGTTTCCGGCCCGCCTGCGGGCGCGCCCAGCACGTCGCCCTTCTTGATCGCATAGCGCTGGTCGCCGAAACGATATTCGCCCGTGCCCTCGATGATATAGAAGAGCTCGTCCTCGACATGATGATTATGGAAGGGGCAACCGGATTTGCCGGGCGGCACTTCGCTGTAGCTGATGCCGAGATTGGTGAGACCCAGGTGTTTTCCGAACGAAGTATCGCGGCTTTCGAAAAGCCGTCCTCTCGTCCAGTGCTCAAGGGGTAGGTCGGCCGTATTGATGACCGGCTTTGCATTCGTCGCCATAGGGTCCTCCGCTTTGGCGAGAAGACAACCCTATCCGGCGGAAAATGCAACAGAAATTTCGGAAAAGGCGGCATGGGCGGTGAGGAGATCAGCCGCCCATGCCCGCCTTCCACGTTGCAGCCTCAGCGAACGTAGAACGTAATGCTGCCGTCGGCTGCCTGTTCGGCATTCACGACATTGCGGATATTGACACCATCACTGTTCAGCCTGTGTGCCAGCGACCTGTTGGCGTCGATGGAGGCCTGTATGGCGTGGACAGCACTCTGGGAGCGCTGGAGGACGGAACGCGGACCGGTGCTTTCGTCGTCGAGGTTGTGCCAGTCGTAGACGGGCTGGATGTCGAAGTCGTTGCCCTGGAAGGTGCGAAGGGTCTGTTCGATACCTTGGGCGGTATTCATGCCGAGGCTTTCAGCCCGGCTGACGCCGGCAAATGCAAGGGAGGAGAAAGCGGCGGCAATAGCGATTTTAGCAACGCGGTTCATGATAGTATCCTTTCGTCAGCTTGGACGGTCGGCTGTCGTTGCAGGGGATCGTCGGTGTTACGACAGAGATTTGGCGCTGCAGCATCGGCGTTTCAATGGCCTAAGCTACTGAAAACCAATTACAAATTGTTCATGAAATCTGCCTTGGAATTGCCGTTATTGCGGCACCCGGCTAAGCATGTTTTTTGCGTCGTTGCGCCTGACAATGCCTGCCTCTGCTATCCCATTGCAGATATTTCGTCTTTCCTTTAGAGCGCCACCCGAATTTGCTTGCCATTCGGACGAAGGCATGTTTTGACCGCGGCCTGCCCGAGTGGAAAATGCCCCTCCAAACGAAGGTGAACCATGCCGAAAGAGACCGCTCCCCATATTTTGATCGTCGAAGCACGCTTCTATGACGACATGGCTGATGCTCTTCTGGAAGGCGCGACCTTCGCGCTGGAAGAGGCGGGCGCTACTTGCGACGTCGTCACCGTGCCCGGCGCGCTGGAAATTCCGGCGGCGATTGCCATGGCGCTCGATGGCGCGGATAATGACGGCACGCAGTATGATGGTTTCGTTGCCCTCGGCATGGTCATCCGCGGCGAGACCTATCATTTCGACATCGTGTCGAACGAGTCCTCGCGCGCTCTTATGGATCTCGCCGTCAGCGAGTCCCTTGCCATTGGCAACGGTATCCTGACCGTCGAGAATGATGAACAGGCCTGGGTGCGCGTGCGCCGCTCGGAAAAGGACAAGGGCGGTTTCGCTGCCCGTGCAGCTCTCACCATGATCGAGCTGAAGAAGAAGTTGGGTGCATAAAGAATGACTGACGAAAATACCGAACGACCGGTCAAGGCTGCCAATCAGCGGGGCGCTGCGCGTCTTGCGGCTGTGCAGGCGCTTTATCAGATGGATATCGGCGGCACCGGCGTTCTGGAAATCGTGGCGGAATACGAGGCCCACCGCCTTGGACAGGAAATCGACGGCGCGACCTATCTGAAGGCTGACGCCGGCTGGTTCCGCTCGATTGTCTCTGGCGTCGTGCGCGACCAGCTTCGTCTCGATCCGCTGATCGCCGCCGCCTTGCAGGACGACTGGGCGCTATCGCGTCTGGACAGCACCGTCCGCGCCATCCTGCGCGCCGGCGTCTTCGAACTCGTCGAGCGCAAGGACGTGCCCGTCGCCGTCATCGTTACCGAATATGTCGAGATCGCCCGGGCCTTCTTCGACGATGATGAGCCGAAGCTCGTCAATGCTGTTCTGGACCGCATCGCCAAGCAGGTGCGCGGCGACCAGAAGAAATAGGCACTTAGCCGCCAAACGATCCCTCCCTTTGTTTCTGCGGAACTGCAAGGCTTTTGAAGTTTTGCAGTCTTGACGCGACGTTATCGACCACGCAATCTCCGCTCGCCTGCTGGGCGTTTCTATGGAGAGGAGTCGATTCAGCAGCATTCGTCGCCGGAGAAGGAGTGAGCTCCGGCTTATGGGAGGAAAGAGCGAATGACCATTCTTTTATTGGTAATCGCATGTGGCCTGCTCTCGGTGGTCTATGCCATCTGGGCAACCCGGTCGGTACTTGCTGCCGACCAGGGCAACAGCCGCATGCAGGAGATCGCGGGCTATATCCGCGAGGGCGCACAGGCTTATCTGACGCGTCAGTATAGAACCATTGCCATTGTAGGCATTGTTGTTTTCATTGCAGCATGGCTGCTCCTTTCCGCCACGGCCGCGATCGGGTTCCTGATCGGCGCTGTCCTCTCGGGTGCTGCCGGCTTCATCGGCATGCACGTTTCCGTCCGCGCCAATGTGCGCACCGCCCAGGCAGCATCCGCGAGCCTCAAGGCTGGCCTGGACATTGCCTTCAAGTCGGGCGCGATCACCGGCATGCTGGTGGCCGGCCTCGCACTGCTCGGCGTCTCCATCTATTATTACGTGCTGACCATCGTACTCGGACACGAGGCTGGCTCGCGTGAGGTCATTGACTCCCTCGTGGCGCTCGGCTTCGGCGCATCGCTGATTTCGATCTTCGCCCGTCTCGGCGGCGGCATCTTCACCAAGGGTGCAGATGTCGGCGGCGACCTCGTCGGCAAGGTAGAGGCCGGCATTCCGGAAGACGATCCGCGCAACCCGGCAACCATTGCCGATAACGTCGGTGACAACGTCGGCGATTGCGCCGGCATGGCGGCCGACCTTTTCGAGACCTACGCGGTGTCCGTCGTCGCCACGATGGTTCTTGCGTCAATCTTCTTTGCCGGCGCACCTATCCTGCAGTCGGCTATGATCTATCCGCTGGCAATCTGCGGCGCCTGCATCATCACCTCGATCATCGGCACCTTCTTCGTCAAGCTCGGCCCCAACGGTTCGATCATGGGAGCCCTCTACAAGGGGCTTATCGTGACGGGCCTCTTGTCGATCATTGGTCTCGGCGCGGCAACCTCGCTGACAGTAGGTTGGGGTTCGCTTGGCCAGGTAGCAGGTTTCGACATTACCGGAACGAAGCTCTTCTTCTGCGGTCTCGTCGGCCTCGTCGTCACGGCGCTGATCGTCGTCATCACTGAATACTATACCGGCACCGGCAAGCGACCGGTCGTCTCGATCGCCCAGGCATCGGTCACCGGCCACGGCACCAACGTCATCCAGGGCCTCGCGGTATCCTTGGAATCGACGGCCCTGCCGGCAATCGTCATCGTCGGCGGCATTATCGCCACCTATCAGCTCGGCGGCCTGTTCGGCACCGGCATTGCGGTCACCGCCATGCTCGGCATTGCCGGCATGATCGTGGCGCTCGATGCCTTCGGTCCGGTCACGGATAATGCCGGTGGTATCGCCGAAATGGCGCATCTGCCGCCGGAAGTGCGCAAGTCTACGGATGCGCTCGATGCCGTCGGCAACACGACGAAGGCCGTCACCAAGGGTTACGCGATCGGTTCGGCCGGTCTCGGTGCGCTGGTGCTCTTTGCCGCATACGCGAACGACCTGCAATATTTTGCAGCGCATCCTGACCAGTATCCCTATTTCCAGAATATCGGCCCGATCTCGTTTGATCTGTCGAACCCTTACGTGGTTGCCGGTCTGCTGTTCGGCGGACTGATTCCTTATCTCTTCGGTGGCATCGCGATGACCGCTGTCGGCCGTGCTGCCAGTGCGATCGTCGAGGAAGTGCGTCGGCAGTTCAAGGAAAAGCCCGGCATCATGCAGGGCACGGAGAAGCCTGATTACGGCAGGGCCGTCGATCTTCTGACCAAAGCAGCGATCCGCGAGATGATCATACCGTCGCTGCTGCCGGTGCTGGCACCTATCGTTGTCTATTTCGGCGTGCTCATCATCTCCGGCTCGAAGGCGTCAGCCTTTGCAGCACTTGGCGCATCGCTGCTTGGCGTCATCATCAACGGTCTCTTCGTGGCGATCTCGATGACGTCGGGAGGCGGCGCATGGGACAATGCTAAGAAGAGCTTCGAGGACGGCTTCGTCGACAAGGACGGCGTGCGCCACATGAAGGGCTCGGAGGCTCACAAGGCGTCGGTGACAGGCGACACCGTCGGCGATCCCTACAAGGATACGGCCGGTCCCGCCGTCAATCCGGCGATCAAGATCACCAACATCGTGGCGCTGCTGCTGCTGGCGGTTCTCGCAAGCTGACGCATGTCGCGCAAAACTGTTCAGCAGTTTTGCGATGTCGACATGCCGAAAACGAGGACTTGAAACGTGGCAAGTGAATCTTAAAGATCGCGACGCGCTTCAAGACGCTTCAAGCGAATGAAATAAAACCCGCCGGATCGCTCCGGCGGGTTTTTTGTGTGGAAAACAGTTTGCGTCAGCGCAGGCTAGACGGGTTCTGCGGCGTGCCGCCGGCACCGCCACCGAACAGGCTCTTGGCCGCATTCGCCGCGCTGCCGCCGGACAGCATCTGCTGCAGGAAGGTGAGTTCGCGGCCACCGGTCGGCGTGACGCGGGCAATCGTGTCGAATACCTTGCCGTCCTGCAGAGTATAGTTGGCGCGGCGGGTCACGACGCCGTCCTTGTCGAAATAGATGGCGAGAATGCTCTGCTCAGTGACGCGCAGCTTCTGGTAGGCCATCGAGCGCTGTCGGCGCTGCGAGATGTAATAGAAGACTTCGCCGTCGAAGGTTGCCGTCGTGGACGGCGTACCGAGCGACAGCAGCACCTGCTCGCGGCTGGAACCCTCGGGCACCAGCGCCAGCGACTGCTCATCGACGATATAGCCCCCGTTCAGCACGGTGCTCGTCTGGCAGCTTGAGAGGGCGGTGGCGGAGGCGATTACGATGGCAATGGCCGCATTGCTGAAGAATTTCACGTCTGACTTGAAATACCGTTTCTTCAACGACATCTACTCCCTTGAGTATCGATAGCAGCCATTCCAAACACTGCGTGCTTCCTCCTGCAAAACCATTGTGGCCATTCCGGGGTCGAATTTTCCCGATCCGCCTCTTTGTCCACCGAAGCGCAGCTGTCCCGAAACCAGCCACGAACAGCATTGCAATTCGCGCCTGCTTCGGTAAACCAGCTTTCGAAATCATGCAACAAGGCCCGGTGCCGCTCGGCGCCAAGAATGCGGCATTTCCGGAAAAAACAAATGATCTTCGGGCTCTTCGGTAAGAGAAACAGCAACCAGGCCATCGTCGAGCGGCAATACGCGGCTCTGACGGCCGCTGCCCGCATGCCGGAGCTCTATGAACGCCTTGACGTGCCCGATACCGTCATGGGCCGCTTCGAGATGCTGTCGATTGCCATGATCCTGTTTTTCCGCCGCACCCGCGCATCGGGGACGAGCGGCCAGGAGATCGCCCAGGAAATCGTCGATGCATTCTTTCAGGATATCGACTATTCGATTCGCGAACTCGGTATCGGCGACAATAGCGTGCCGAAGCGCATGAAGAAGCTCGCGGGCATGTTCTATGGCCGGCTTGAAGCCTATTCGAAGGCGATGGATGCCGGTGATGTCGCGGCTCTTTCCGCGGCACTCCAGCGCAATATCTATCCCGAAACCGCCGGGGCTGCCGACATGAGCGGGCTGGCGCACTGGATGATGGCGGCGGAAGCCCACCTGTCGGCCATTCCCGAAGAGGCGATCTCCACCGGCTCGGCGACGATTCCGCAGGTCGCCTGAGGAGCAAGACCATGAAGAACGATCACAACGAGATTCCTTTTTCCTATCCGGTAAAGGTCGGCCACATTTCCGCTAACCCGGTCGAGGTCCGCGTGAGCGCCGACAAAGACGAACTGAAGGCCTTGGCCGAAAGCTGGAACGTCGTGTCGGTGGACGATCTCCATGCGGATCTGCAGATCAACAGGTGGAAGCGCGACGGCATACGCGTCAAGGGACGCGTGCAGGCGAAGATCGTTCAGTCCTGCATCGTTACCCTCGAGCCTGTCGAATCCAGGATCGATGAGACGTTTGAGCAGATCTTCGTTCCGGAAAATTCCAAGCTCGCGCGCCATCCGGCCAATGATGCCGGTGAAATGGTACTGGATCCTGACGGTCCGGATCTTCCGCAGACCTTCGTCGGCGATACGATCGATGCCGGCGAGATCGTTGCGGAATTCGCCGCACTCGCCATCGATCCTTATCCGCGCAAGGAAGGCGTGGAGTTCGAGGGTCATATCGAGGACACCGGTGAAAATGACCGGAAGCCTTCCGCATTTGCCGCGCTTAAGGACTGGAAAAAGGACTGAAGCATCCCCGGCATTTGCCACAATTCAGTTGTAAGCGACGCCAAAACCGGTATTTTGGCCGAAATTTCGTCCTGGAGGCGAAAGAGAAGGATCAGGGACGCGTGATCAGAATATCTCTCGACCTCATGGGTGGCGACTTTGGTCCCCAGGTTGTCATCCCTGGCGCCGCCAAGGCGCTGGACAGGCACCCGGATATTTCCTTCGTCTTCTACGGTATCAAGGAACAGTGCGAGCCGGTTCTGGCGAAGTTTCCCAAGCTTAGGGAAAAGTCGACTTTTCATGATTGCGAGCTTGCCGTCAGCATGGAGGAGAAGCCCAGCCAGGCGCTTCGCCGCGGCCGCTATATCTCCAGCATGTGGCGCACTATCGAAGCGGTGAAGTCGGGCGAGGCCGATGTCGCCGTTTCCGCCGGCAACACCGGCGCGCTCATGGCCATGGCAAAGTTTTGTCTTCGCACGATGGCCAATATAGAACGCCCGGCGATCGCCGCCATCTGGCCGACGATGAAGGGCGAAAGCATTGTGCTCGACGTTGGCGCCACGATCGGCGCCGATTCGCAGCAGTTGATGGATTTTGCGCTCATGGGCGGCGCGATGGCACGCGCGCTCTTCGAGTTGGAGCGCCCGACCGTCGGCCTGCTGAATGTCGGCGTCGAGGAAATCAAGGGCCAGGAAGAGGTCAAGGAGGCCGGTCGCCTGCTGCGCGAAGCCAATCTCGATTCGCTCGAATATTCCGGCTTCGTCGAAGGTGACGATCTCGGCAAGGGCACAGTCGACGTCGTGGTGGTGGAAGGCTTTTCGGGCAATATCGCGCTGAAGGCCGCCGAAGGCACAGCCCGGCAGATCGGCGCCTATCTGCGTGCTGCAATGTCGCGCACGCTGCTTGCCCGCATCGGCTATCTCTTCGCCAAGAGCGCCTTCGACATGCTGCGCGAGAAGCTCGATCCGAGCAAGGTCAACGGCGGCGTCTTCCTTGGCCTGAACGGCATCGTCATCAAGAGCCATGGCGGAGCGAATGCCGAAGGCATAGCCGCGGCCATCGAAGTCGGCTATGACATGGCCAAGAATGGCCTGACCCAGAAAATAGAAAACGATCTCAAAAAATATCATGCCAAGCGGCTGCCCCCTATGGGGCCGGAAGCCGCGTGAGCGACGGGGTTCAAGCAATATGATCCGATCAGTGGTTCGTGGCTTCGGAGCTGCACTGCCGAAACGCGTGATGACCAATCGCGAAATGGAAGGTGTCGTCGACACGTCGGACGAATGGATCGTCCAGCGTACCGGCATCCGGCAGCGTTACATTGCCGGAGATGACGAAACGACGGCGTCGCTCGGCGAGGCGGCAGCGCGTGCCGCGCTCGCAAATGGCGGGCTGACGCCTGGTGATATCGATATGATCATCTGTGCCACCTCGACGCCTGATAACACCTTCCCGGCGACATCAGTCAACATCCAGAATCGTCTCGGCATGGCGCATGGCTTTGCCTTCGACGTTCAGGCCGTCTGCACGGGTTTCGTCTATGCGGTGACGACGGCCGACGCCTATATCCGTGGCGGTCTTGCCAAGCGCGTACTCGTCATCGGTGCTGAGACCTTCTCCCGCATCCTCGACTGGAATGACCGCACGACATGCGTGCTTTTCGGAGACGGCGCAGGCGCGATCGTGCTGGAAGCAGCCGAAGGCGAGGGGACGACGGCAGACCGCGGCGTGCTGACCGCGCATCTGCGCTCCGACGGTTCGCATAAGGAAAAACTCTACGTCGATGGCGGTCCTTCCTCGACGGGTACGGTCGGCAAGCTGCGCATGGAGGGCCGCGAGGTCTTCAAATATGCCGTGGGCATGATTACCGACGTCATCCAGGCGGCCTTCGATTCGACCGGAACGACCTCTGATGATCTCGACTGGCTGGTCCCCCACCAGGCCAATCGCCGCATCATCGACGGTTCGGCGAAGAAGCTGAACATTGCCCCGGAAAAGGTTGTCATTACCGTCGATCTTCACGGCAATACGTCCGCTGCCTCCATTCCGCTGGCGCTTGCGACGGCTGCAGGCGACGGACGCATCAAGAAGGGCGACCTCGTGATGCTGGAAGCCATGGGCGGCGGTTTCACCTGGGGCGCCGTTTTGCTGCGCTGGTAGGCACAAATCCTAAAAAACTGGCGGCGAACAAGAGCTTGACCGTAAGGCGCAAGACAAATACTCTTTGCTCGCTTTCACAAAATAATTTCTATTGGGCGGGGAAACCATGACCGGAAAGACAGTGACGCGAGCAGACCTGGCGGAATCCGTTTTTCGCAAGGTCGGTCTCTCCCGGACAGAATCTGCTGAGCTGGTCGAAACGGTTATCGACGAGATTTGCAACGCCATCGTGCGCGGCGAAACCGTCAAACTTTCCTCCTTCGCGACCTTCCAGGTGCGTGACAAGAACGAGCGTATCGGGCGCAACCCGAAGACCGGCGAGGAAGTTCCGATTTCGCCCCGCCGCGTCATGACCTTCAAGGCTTCGAATGTGCTTAAGACGCGCATTCTCAAGTCCCATGTTGCCCGGAAGGGCAAAACCAAGCCGCAGAACCCGGCTGCCTGATCATCTTTTCCCGCCGAACGGAACCTTTTTTTGCCGCGTAGCTCCTCCTGCTGTGCGCAACGCGAAGACGTGACTTGAATTCTCGGCTCCAAACCGTTGAAATGTGATGAGTCGCCGTTTGGATCGATCCGCGAGGTCGCGTAGCAGTATGACGTTGGACAAGAGCCCGGATGCCTTTCGCACCATCAGCGAAGTTGCTGATGATCTCGACTTGCCGCAGCATGTGCTGCGCTTTTGGGAAACCCGCTTTCCACAGATAAAGCCGATGAAGCGTGGCGGTGGCCGGCGTTATTACCGGCCGGAGGATGTCGATCTTTTGAAAGGCATCCGCCATCTGCTCTACGATCACGGTTATACGATCAAGGGTGTACAGAAGCTCTTAAAGACCAACGGCAACAAGTTTGTCGTTGCGGTCGGTCACGGCGATCTTGCAAGCGTCGAATCACTCTCGGCCGGCGTGAACGATACCGCCGCAGGGGAACCGCGCATCGCCATGGCGGAAGAGGACCAGATCGTTGGCCGCGCCAAGCCGCCGATCACGCGCCGCTTCTTCAATTTCGTCAGCGGCGAGGACGATCAGCCGGAAATCTCGGTCGGCAAGTCGAGTGTCGGCAAGGAGGATCGTGCGCTTCTCCAGGAGGCGCTTTACGATCTTCTGGAATGCAAGCGTCTGCTCGATCAGGTGCGTTAGAGCCTTTCCTGGTCAGAATGCTTGAAGCTGGCTCTGGCAGCCGCTAGGCCTGCATGCCTTTCAGCGCTTTTTCGAGATCGGAGAGCCGGAACGGTTTTTGCAGGACAGGCTGGCTTGAATTGCTGCCTTCGGGCGCGCTGCCATATCCCGTCGCAAAGACATAGGGCTTGCCGAGCGCCTCAAGCAGCTTTGCGATCGGTAGCGAGCTCTTTCCAGCCAACGAGACGTCGAGGATAGCCGCGTCGAATTCCTTGTTCTGGACCGCATCGAGCGCCTGCTCCAGATCCGGAACGCTGGCGCTGACGCGGTAGCCGAGATCCTCAAGCATCTCCTCAAGCAGCATGGCGATCAGCGCGTCGTCTTCGACGATGAATATGTCTTTCATGGTCCCGTCCACCCTTTACCCTTGCGTAGGCCCGTGTCAGGCCCCTTGCGGGGGATCACGGCTTATCTGTCCCGAGCCGGCTGCTCGTCAAGGCTGGGGAGCCAGCGATGCGAGAAACAGCGTATTGCCCGGCCGGATTCGATATGCAAAAGCTGGAGTACCGTTTTCGTAACGGAGGGGAAGAGGCTGGAAAATGGATTTGTTGAGCGCCACGGACTGGCTGCGTCAAAGGCCGGGCTTGACCTATCCGCTCGCCGTCGCCGTTGTCGCGCTCACCTTCCTGACGCGTCTTGCCGCCGGCGATTATCTCTCCGGCTTTCCCTTTCTAAGCTTCCTGCCGGCCGTCCTGATCGCAAGCTTCATCGGCGGCGCCGGGCCAGGTGCGGTTGCTGCTGTCCTGGCGGGCTTCCTTGTCCAGCAGTTCTTCGTCGTGCCGCATAACGTCTTCTGGCCCGTCACCTTTGGCCAATGGATCGGTCTGTCCACCTTCATCGTCAACGCATTCATCATCGTCGGACTGATGCAGGCGATCATCGTCTCGCATGGCCGGCAGGGGCATCTGCGGGAAGCGCTCAACAATTTCAATACAAGGCTGGAAGAGACAGTCACTCAGCGCACCGCCGAACTCAAGCGCGAGATGGAGGAGCATGCCGCTGCCCAGGCGCAAGTGCGCCAGTTGCAGAAGATGGAAACTATCGGCCAGGTGACCGGCGGCGTTGCCCACGATTTCAACAACATGCTGGCGATCATCATCGGCAGCCTCGATCTTGCTCAGCGCCGGTTGAACGGCAAGGAGGATCCACGCCTCCTGAATTCGATCCAGAGTGCCAGGGACGGCGCGCAGCGGGCGGCGGTGCTGACCGCGCGCCTGCTCGCATTTTCGCGCCGGCAGCCGCTGGCCCCCGAGGTGACAGACGCCAATAAGCTGGTCGGTGGCATGTCGGAACTGCTGCGCCGGACGCTGGGCGAGCAGATCAGGATTGAGACGGTTCTAGCCGGTGGCCTCTGGCCGACATTTGCGGATTTGAGCCAGCTCGAAAACGCCATCCTCAATCTCTCGGTCAATGCCCGCGACGCCATGTCTGATGGCGGACATCTGACGATCGAAACGGCCAATACCGAACTGGACGACCGCTACGCCCGTACGCACCACGAGGTCGAGGCCGGCCAATATGTGATGATCAGCATCACCGATACCGGCACCGGCATGTCGCCCGAGGTCCTGGAACGCGCCTTCGATCCCTTCTACACGACGAAAGGTCCGGGAAAAGGGACTGGGCTCGGCCTCAGCCAAGTCTATGGCTACGTCAAGCAGAGCAAGGGACACATCAAGATCTATTCCGAGATCGATCGCGGCACGACGGTGAAGATCTATCTCCCGCGCTATGTCGGTTCCGGTGGCGCACGTTTTGCGGCGACATCGATGGCGCCGATCCCGCAGGGAAGCGTCGAGGATACCGTCCTTGTCGTGGAGGATGACGAGAGCGTGCGGGAGATGACGGCCGAAAGCCTGCGCGAGCTCGGTTATAGCGTGCTGCAGGCTGCCGGCGGCCCCGAGGCGTTGGAGATTCTGGAGACCGAGCGCGTCGATCTCATCTTCACCGATATCGTGATGCCGCAGATGAACGGCCGCCAGCTTGCCGATACCGTCATGGAAAAGTGGCCGGATATCCGGATACTCTACACGACCGGCTATACCCGCAACGCCATTGTTCATAATGGTGTACTGGACCATGGCGTCTCGCTGCTTGCCAAACCCTTCAGCCTGGAGCAGCTCGCGCACAAGGTACGCGAGGTGCTGAACAGCAAGCCTCCCGCAGAACAGGCGTGAGGCCCGGGAAGAACCTCACGCCTTGCAGACAGCCTATTCCAGAACCTGAATGATACGGTGTGTCTGCGGCTCGACGATCACCCGGCGTTCGTTGATGACGGTATAGCCATAGCCGTCGATATTCGGCACGGTATGGACTTCCACGGTATTGGGAAGCGTCGCGCCGACGGCTATATCGCCGTCATAGACGACGGAGGGAGCGCTCTGTTCCAGCACATAGGTGCGTACTTCGCCCGGAAGAACGACGGTCGAACCGGTCGGCGCCGGATCGGTTACGATGACGCTGCTCTGCGCGAAGGCGGCAGAGCTTAGGGTCAGCATGAGGGCGGCCGCGGCCAGCATGGTTTTGCGCATGGATATTCTCCTTTTCCTACCCAGACATCGGAGAGAACGCCTGCCATGCTTCATGGTTCCGACCGCGAAACGCGGCGCGTAGAGGCGAAGCATGAGCGGGGCAAGGTCGAAAGTTACGCTCGCAGAGGTAGAGTTTTCGTAAGCTCTACCCGATAAAACTGTTGGCGAGCTATTGACCATTTGTTAACCATAAGCATCGTTTATTCCTAATGAACGACATAGGGGTTGTTGATTCGCAAATTCGTCGCGCTTTGTCCCTTCAGACAAAGATTAAAAATACGATAGCAACGGCCAGGACATGCATTTTCCGAAGACGATATCGGTGGTGGCCATTGCGGCCATGATAGCCGGCTGCACGTCGACAGGTGGAGTGCGTCGGCCGGCCGGGCCTGAGACCGTGGAGCCGGAAAAGGCACTTGTCCTGCCGCCTCCTGGCGGTCCGTCGATCGTCAGCGTCGTTGAGCGAAAGCGCGGAAATGGCGTGGAGCAGACGATATCGCTCTTCACCTCGTCGTCGGTTCAGGGCCAGAATTTCCTGAAAGCGCAGTTTCTCGGCGCGTCCGGCGCCAATCCCGGCGTCAGCAGCGATTCCTACCGGATGATCCGGGAGGGGGATATCGCCCGTGAGACGGCGCGCTCGGTTCCCGGCGTTCCGATGGCAACGTCAGCCACCTTCCTGCAGAACAGCTACGGCCCCTTCGGTTACGCCTCTGGTCAGAGTCGCGGCGGCGATACCTGCATTTACGCCTGGCAGCAGATCCGCTCAAGCCAGGCGGCGCACACGCAGGCGCGCAACTTCGGCATGATCCAGCTCCGCCTACGACTTTGTGATGCGCGCGCCACCGAGCGCCAGCTTCTCGCAATCGTCTACGGCTACACCGTTACCGGCACTTTCGATGGTGATATCTGGAATCCCTACGGCGCTCCGCCGCCGGCCAATCCGGCACTCGGTCAGACCGGCGCGCCGATCTATCCGGACGAGGGTGGTTATCGCCCGAACTCCATGCCGATCGGCTACGAGCCCGCTCCGGCCGCGATCCGCCAGCCACGGGCCGTAACCGTACGCCGCGTGCAGGGCCAGCCATCACATGCCGCCCCGGTTCTGCAGCCGCCCGTTGGTCCCCGCGTGCCGCTGCCGACTGACGACACATGNNACACGCAAACGAATGCGATAGAGCCGCCGGCAGAGGCGCCGGCACCGATCGAACAAACGGCAAGGCCGATCGGTGTGACCGTGCCTTCGCCTGATTGTATAGGCGATGCGGCCATGACGGTCGCCTGCCGGAAATAGCAACATGCCCGATGCGCCGATGCGCAGCGGTCGTGTCATTTCGAAGGAACGTCCATGCGTAAGGCTGGCAGTATTGTCATATGGGCTGTGGTGTCGCTTTGTGTGATCGCCTTGGTCACATTGCCCGTCAATCTGCAGACCCAGCTCATCGCCAGCATCACCGTCGTCACGGTCATGGCGCTCATCAAGGTGTTGAAGGGGGAGGGCACATGGCGCCTCGTGGCGCTTGCCTTCGGTACGTCCATCGTGCTGCGCTATGTCTACTGGCGCACGACCAATACGCTGCCGCCGGTCAACCAGCTCGCAAACTTCATTCCCGGCCTGCTGCTCTATCTCGCCGAAATGTACAGCGTGATGATGTTGGCGCTGTCGCTCTTCATTGTCGCGACCCCGCTGCCGTCGCGTCCCTCGCGCGCCGGCAAGCTCGAGCGCTTCCCCCATGTCGATGTCTTCGTACCGTCCTATAACGAGGATGCCGGCCTGCTTGCCAATACACTTGCCGCCGCCAAGGCGATGGATTATCCGGCCGATAAGCTGCACGTCTGGTTGCTGGACGACGGCGGCACACTGCAGAAGCGCAATTCCGGCAAGCTGATCGAAGCCCAGGCCGCTGCGGCCCGCCATTCCGAGCTCAAGCAGCTCTGCATCGATCTCGACGTCAATTACCTGACGCGCGACCGCAACGAACACGCCAAGGCCGGCAACCTCAACAACGGCATGCAGCATTCGAACGGCGAACTGATCGCCGTTTTCGACGCCGACCATGCGCCGGCGCGCGACTTCCTGCTGGAGACGGTCGGCTATTTCGACGACGACCCGAAGCTTTTCCTCGTCCAGACGCCGCACTTCTTCATCAATCCGGACCCGCTGGAACGCAATCTGCGCACCTTCGACAAGATGCCGAGCGAGAATGAGATGTTCTACGGCATCATCCAGCGCGGCCTCGACAAATGGAACGCCGCCTTCTTCTGCGGCTCGGCAGCAGTATTGAGCCGCCGCGCACTGCAATCCACCAACGGCTTCAGCGGCATCAGCATCACCGAGGATTGCGAAACAGCACTTGCCCTTCACGGCGCCGGCTGGAACAGCATCTATCTCGACAAGCCGCTGATCGCCGGCCTGCAGCCGGCAACCTTCGCAAGCTTCATCGGCCAGCGCAGTCGCTGGGCGCAGGGCATGATGCAGATCCTGCGCTTCCGCTTCCCGCTGCTCAAGCGCGGTCTCACCCTGCCGCAGCGCTTCTGCTACATGTCCTCGTCGCTGTTCTGGCTCTTCCCGTTCCCGCGCACGATCTTCCTCTTCGCGCCGCTCTTCTATCTCTTCTTCGACCTGGAAATCTTCACGGCCTCCGGTGGCGAGTTCCTGGCCTATACGCTCGCTTACATGATCGTGAACCTGATGATGCAGAACTATCTCTATGGATCGTTCCGCTGGCCGTGGATTTCCGAACTCTACGAATATGTGCAGACGGTGCACCTGTTGCCGGCCGTCGTCTCGGTCATGCTCAATCCGCGCAAGCCGACCTTCAAGGTTACCGCCAAGGACGAATCCATCGCCGTCAGCCGCCTGTCGGAAATCAGCAGGCCCTTCTTCGTCATCTTTGCAGTGCAGATCATCGCTGTCGCGATCACCATCTACAAGATCTATGCCGAGCCCTATAAGGCGGACGTCACCCTCGTCGTCGGCGGCTGGAACATCATCAACCTCATCCTTGCCGGCTGCGCGCTCGGTGTGGTCTCGGAGCGCGGGGAGAGGGCATCTTCCCGCCGCGTGCGCGTCAATCGCCGCTGCGAATTCGGCGTCAACGACCAGTGGTACCCGGCCTCCATCGAGGACGTCTCTGTCCATGGCGCGCGCCTGCACATCTTCAACAAGCATTTCGATGCGGTGCAGGTCGGTGCGCTTGGCGAGATCCGCTTCCGGCCCTATAGCGGTGCCGACCTCGAAACCCTGCCGCTCATCGTGCGCAACATCGAACCGTCGGGCGATATCACCAATCTCGGCTGTCAGTACCAGCCGAAGAGCGCGCTGGATCACCGCCTGATCGCAGACCTGATCTTCGCCAACTCCGATCAGTGGACGCAGTTCCAGGCTTCTCGCCGTCGCAATCCCGGCCTCATCAGGGGCACCATCTGGTTCCTCGGCCTCTCGCTCTACCAGACGAGCCGTGGTCTGGTTTATTTCTTCCGAAGCATGCGGCCGGAGCGTGAAGAGCATCGACAGCAGCAGGCGGCAAAGGTGAACGCCGGATGAGAAAGCTCCTCGCCGCTTCCTTTCTTCTGGTCGGCACGTCTGTTCTCGCCTATGCGCAGACCGCGCCCTTCGATATGTCCGGCGAGCGTCCGGCGGGCACGGCGCCGGTCGTTCCGCGCCTGACCCTGCCTGCTCATCCTGTTCAACCGGCGCCGCCTCCCGCGCAGACGCAGCCACCCGCACCGGCAACGCCTTCCGTCCCGGCGCAGGCTCAGCCGCAACCCTCCACGCCGCCTGCCGTCCGTCCCGTCGCAGCGGCTCCGCAGACCAGCGACTTCAAGCGCTATATCGTGCCTTTCTCCGAACTCGGCCTGAGTGGGGAATACGACCGCAGATCGTGGTCGATCTATCTGACGACGGAGGAGGCGGCGGCGAAAGCGCGGTTCACCTTCACCTATCAGAATGCCATCGTCGTCGCTCCCGAGGCGTCGCAGCTGACCGTGTTCATCAATAATCGTGCCATCGGCCAGCAGCAGGTTGGTTCGCCCGATAGCCCGTCGGCCGTCAGCTTCGAGGTTCCCGCGGACCTGCTGCAGCCCGGCGCCAACCTCATCACCTTCGAGGCCAACCAGCGCCACCGCACGGATTGCAGCGTCGATTCCACCTATGAGCTCTGGTCGAACATCGATCCGGCCGGCACCTATCTGAGCTTTGCCGGCCGCGATGCCAGCCAGCTTTCCGGCACCGATGCTATCCGCGCCATCGGCGTCGATGGCACCGGGAAGACGCAATTCGATCTGGTGGTTCCGGCGATGGAACAGCCCGGTACCACCAAACCGCTTCTGCGTCTGGCGCAGGGCCTGTCGCTTCTGAGCGGCATGCCGAATCAGATCTTTGCCTTCAGCACCGGCGCGCTGCCGGCAGGCGGTCCCGGCAAAATGTCGGTGCTCGTCGGCACCGCGGCGGAGCTGCGGCCGATCTTCCCCGGCCTTCCCCAGAGCGCTGAAAGCGCGCCATTTTCCGCCTTTGTGACCGACCCGGGCAGTGGTTCGCCTGTCCTTCTGATCAGCGGTCCATCCTGGCAGGCGGTTTCGACAGCGATCGATACCATCGTTTCTCCAACCGACCGTGCCCCTGAAATACGCCGCGACGTGCTGACCACGCAGCGCTGGACGGCGCCCGACGCGCCGCTGCTCTTTGCCGACACGCGCATTCCGCTTTCGCAGCTTGGAATACGCACCGTCGACTTTTCCGGCCGCCGCTTCCGCACCGGCTTCAATATCGCCGTACCGGCCGATTTCTATGCCAATGCCTATGGCGAGGCGAAAATCCTGCTCGATGCCGCCTATTCCAGCAAAGTGCTCCCCGGCAGCCATATCGACATCTATGTAAACGGCAACATCGCCTCCACCGTGCCGATTGCCACGACCAACGGCGGCATTTTCCGCCAGCTTCCGATCCGCGTGACCATGCGGCACTTCAAGCCTGGCCTGAATTCGATCGCCATCGAGGCAGTTTTGATGACCGAGGACGATGCGGCCTGCGTCCCCGGCGCGACGGCCTCGCAGGCGCCGCGCTTTGCACTTTTTGACACGTCCGAATTTCATATGCCGGATTTCGCCCGCGTCGGGCAGCGTCCGAATCTGGCGGCCATGACCGGCACCTCCTATCCCTATGGGCGCAATCCCGATCCGACGCCACTGTTTATCGACCGTACCGATGCCGACACGCTCTCGGCCGCGGCGACCCTGCTTGGTCAGCTCGCCATCATGGCCGGCCACCCGATTGCAATCGAAACCGTCGCCTCGCCGAGCGTGATCGGCGATCGCAACGCCATTTTCATCGGCTCGATTTCGCAGATGCCGGCAACGGCGCTCACGCAGGTCAATGTCGCAACGGCCAGCCAGGCTTCGTGGCGGCCGGTCACCGACCCGCAGCCGACCGAAATCGATAACGGCACGGCGCTGGAGGAATGGCGCTCACGCATCACCGGCGGCGCGCTGCAGGGCCACATAGAGGCGTTCCGCGAATGGCTGCGCCGCAACTTCGACATCACTGGCAGCTCACTGCAATTCATCCCAAATGCCGAACAGGTATTCACGCCGTCGGATGCGGCTACCTTGATGATCGCCCAGGGCAAGAGCCCGGACGGCGGCGGCGCCTGGACCGTCGTCACGGCGCCCTCGGCCAAAGATCTGCGCGAGGGGCTGAATGCGCTCACCGCCCAGATAAACTGGCCGCAGATATCGGGCCATATCACCACTTATTCCAGCCGCACCGGCAAGATCGAGAGCGTGCCGGTTACGCGCTTCGATTTCGTACCCACTGGAGGCTTGTCGATCGCCAACTATCGCCTGATCGCTGCCAACTGGTTGTCGACGAACATTCTTTCCTATTCCTTCCTGCTGGTGGTCCTGTCGCTTCTGATCGGCCTGGTCACATCAAGAATGCTCTTCAGGCTCGGCAGGTCGAAATGAGGGGCTGGGTCGTCACATTGCTGGCAGGCACGATGATGCTGGCGCTCGCCGGTGAACGGGCCTTTGCCCAGCAGCCGCGGATCAGCGGTGAGGCGTGGGCCGCCTACAAGGCGAAGTTCCTCGATCCGAGCGGCCGCATCGTCGATAACGGCAACGGCAATATCAGCCATAGTGAAGGGCAGGGCTACGGCCTGCTGCTTGCCTATCTGGCCGGTAGCCCCGCCGATTTCGAGCAGATCTGGTACTTCACCCGTACCGAGCTGCTGCTGCGCGATGACGGCCTTGCCGTGTGGAAATGGGATCCGTCCGCCACGCCGCACGTGACAGACACCAACAATGCTTCTGATGGCGACATATTGATCGCCTATGCGCTTGCGCTGGCGGGTTCGGCCTGGAACCGGAGCGATTATATCACTGCCGCTACCCGTATGGCACAATCGACGCTATCAGAAACCGTGGTCGATTTTGCCGGTCGCACGCTGCTGATGCCCGGTGCGGAAGGCTTCTCCGGCGCGGATCGCGACGACGGCCCCGTCATCAATCCGTCCTATTGGGTCTATGAAGCACTTCCCGTCATGGCAGCGCTTGCGCCGTCCGATCAATGGCAGAAACTCGCGGATGATGGCCTCTCGCTGCTCAAGTCCATGCAGTTTGGCCCGCGCAAGCTGCCCGCCGAATGGGTGAGCCTGAAGCGCCAGCCGCAGCCGGCCGAAGGTTTCGACGCCGATTTCGGCTACAACGCGATCCGCATCCCGCTCTATCTCGCACGAGGCGGCGTGACGGACAGGGCGCTGCTGACGCGCCTCAAAGAAGGCATTGCCGTAAACGGTGTGCCCGCCACTATCGACCTGACCACCGGGCGGCCGAAGACGTCGCTCTCTGATCCTGGTTATGAAATTGTTAACCACGTTGTGGCCTGTGTATTAGACGGAACGAAACTTCCTGCCGAAGCGCTGCAGTTTGCGCCCGCCTATTATTATCCATCAACGCTTCAGCTTCTGGGGCTGGCCTATGTCGGGGAGAAGCATCCAGAGTGTCTGTGAAATCTTCTCTCGTAGCGATCACGGCAGCAGCTTTGGTGGCGACACTGATCGCGGGGCTGAAAGACCGCGAAGCATTGCAGGAGCGTTTCGGCTTCGGTGGCAAGACCCCCGAACTCATGATGATGGGCCGCATCAAGGGGCCGGATACCCCTTCAAATCCGCCGATCGACGTGCAGACCGTGGCGGAGCGAATCCAGGCCGCGACACAGGATAATTCCGCCGATCAGCCCCAGAGCTCTTCCCAGACAAACCTGGCCCAAACGGCTCCGTCGCAGACAGCCCCGGCCCAGCAGCCGGCTCCGGTTCCGGTCGTCCCGCAGACCGCGCCAACCCCAGGCCCTGCCAGTGTCACACCGGCCAATCCGCCGCCGACAGGCACGGCAGCAGGCCAACAGCCGGTCGTCGATGAAAGCGCCCTTCGTTATTTTGCAAGCCGCGGCGACAAGGTGCGCCTGCAGGCGGAAATCTCCCGCCTTCAGGCGCTCTATCCGAACTGGGTGCCGCCCGCCGATCCGCTCGCCATTCCGCAAAATGGCGACCGGCAGCTCGAAAACATGTGGCAGCTCTATTCGGAAGGCCGCTACGCCGAGCTGCGCAGGGCGATTGCCGATCGTCAGACCACCGAAAGCGGCTGGCAGCCGCCCGCCGACCTGCTTGACCGCCTCGATGTCGCCGAATCCCGCGCCCGGCTGGTCAATGCCTCCGATCTCAAACAATATGCGACGGTCATCGATATCGCTGCCCAAACGCCGAGCCTGCTGACCTGCGCCGAGATAGACATGCTCTGGCGCGTTGCCGAAGCGTTCGTTGAGACAAACAGGCAGCAGCGTGGGCAGGATGCCTATACCTACATCCTGAAGAACTGCACCGACCCGGCCGAACGTGTGGCGACTGTCCAGAAAGCTGCCGCTCTTTTGCCATACGGCTCGATGCAGGCGCTGCTTTCCCTCGAAAAACCTGCGGATGCCAATGGTGTCAGAGAATTCGACAGCCTGCGTGACGATCTTGCCCGTCGCTTTGTTGCCGATGGCAACGACGATGCCAAGCTGGAAGTCGCTGCCGATTATGTCTCCCGCGTCGAGAAGCTTGCCGGGCAACAAGGGCTGGCCTCGGACGCACTGCTGCTCGGCTGGTATCACCTTCGCCGTAACAATGAGGCGGATGCCGAAAAATGGTTCCGCATGGCCCATGATAAACAGGATTCGGCCGTCGCTTCGCAGGGTCTGGCGCTGGCGCTCATCGCCCGCAAGTCACCGCAGGAAGCCGAGGACGTCATGTACAAATGGCGTGACGATTCCAAGGATGCGACCGCCACTTATCTTGCCGCAACCGCCAACCTGATGGCTTTGCAGCCGCCGGCCGATCTGAGCGAGGACGTGCTCGGCCGTATCGCTGCTGCGATCATCGAGCAGAAATATGTGCCGACGGCACAGCAGTTCGGCTGGTATGCCCGCTCTCTGAACCAGTTCCAGACGGCCGCTCGCTGGTTCGAGACGGGACTGCGCTGGAAGCCGGATGACGAGCCCTCAGCCTACGGCCTTGCCGTTACCCGCCAGCAGTTGAACGATCGTGCCGGGGTTGCCGAGATCCAGCGTCTCTGGGCCGGTCGTTCGACCCGTATCGCCACGCTCAACGATACGTCTGACGTCCCCCGTAGCGACGTTCCGTTACCGGCTCCTGGCTCTGCGACCGAGCCGGCGCCTGCAGTTCTGCCTGCTGCACCGCAGGTCCAGTCCGCGCCGACCGAACGCAACATGGCCCTCCAGCCGCAGACCGTTGCGCCGGCAAGGTCGACGCGGATCATGCAGACGATAGCGGTTGAGCGTGGTCCTCGCCAGCTACGCGGTTGCTCCACGACCATTGATCCGACCCGCCTCAGCCCCGGCGACGCGCTGACACGCGGCTGGTGTCTGATGGACATCAACAGGCCGATGGAAGCGGTGAAGGCTTTCGAAGCGGCGCTGGCAAGCCCTGTGCGCAAGGAGCGTGAGGATGCCGCCTACGGCCAGAGCCTTGCCTATCTGCGCGCCGGCCTTTCCAACAGTGCTGCAGTCGCGGCGACCAAGGCGCCGCAGAACCGCGACCGCGCTTCCGAACTGCAGGTGGCGATCCTTGCCGACCGCGCGCTTGCCGCCTTCGAAGGCCGCCGCTATCGCGAAGCGCTTATTTTTCTCGATCAGCGCGCCCAGTTGCAGCAGGAGCGCGTCGATCTCATGGTACTGCGTGGCTACAGCTACATGAACCTGAAGATGTATGGTGACGCCACGCGGATTTTCGAGGCTGCGGCTGCCACCGGTAATCGCGATGCCACACGCGGCCTTGCGGATGTGAGGAGCATTACCCATCCCGAAGTCAACGACTAAGGCGCGTCACGACCTTTTTCGATTCGCTTGCCCCGCTTTACGTCCTTGTTTTCCGCATGTCGTTGTCGCAAAACCGCTGCATACTTTTGCGCGGCATGCTTTAGGTTGACGCCGCTCCTGCGCTCGGCTAGTCGCGGGGCAACCGACGGCTTTCCGCATCGCAAGGAAACTTCCTTTGTCCACTTCCCATCGCGTTCTCGACAAGACCTACGATGCCTTCCTCTTCGATATGGACGGCACGGTGCTGAACTCCATCGCGGTCGTCGAGCGCGTCTGGAGCGAGTGGGCTCTCCGCCACGGCTTTGAGCCCGAAGTCCTCCTCAAGACCATCCACGGTGTTCGGGCATCCGACGCCATCCGCCAGCTCGGCCTTCCCGGTGTCGATCCTGTTGCTGAGGCCAAGCAGCTTCTGAAGGAGGAGATGGAGGATTTCGGGGGCATCGTCGAGGTCCCGGGCTCCATCCGTTTCCTGAATGCACTGCCTGGGGATCGTTGGGGGATCGTCACCTCGGCGCCGATCGAACTCGCTCGCCGCCGCATGGCAGCTGCAGGCATTCCCATGCCGAAAATGATCGTCAGCGGCGAGGAAGTCTCGTCAGGCAAGCCGAGCCCGGAATGCTATCTGCTCGGCGCAAGTCGCCTCGGCGTCGATCCCGCCCGCTGCCTGGTATTTGAGGATGCCGTGGCAGGCATTCTCGCCGGCGAGGGCGCCGGAGCCGATGTCACTGTTATCACCGAAACCCATGCGACGCCCTTCGAGACACCGCACCTCACCATCGCCAACTATGCCGCGTGGCAGCCGCGTGTGACGGCGGACGACAAGCTCGCGCTCTCGGCCATATAGTCTTGCAGTCTGAATAGTCTTGAAGGCAGAGGGCTTCAGAATTTGTAGCCCACGCCGATCATCACGACATGCTGGTCGATGTCGCCGTCGAGTCCGAGAAGATCGGCGCTACCGTAGTCATTGTAGCGATATTCCAGCCGGCCGAAGACATTTTTGGTGAAGGCGTAGTCGACACCTGCGCCGATCGTCCAGCCTGACAGCGTATCGCTGTCGTCGCCTGCAGGACCGTCGATATGGGCCTGCGCACCCGTCCAGCCTGCTGCGCCATAGATCAGCGCACGATCGATTGCATAGCCGAGCCGGGCGCGGACGGAGCCGGCGGTCTCGAGGCCGACTTCAAACGGACCGACATCGGCCTTGTCCCAGTTATAGGAAACGTCACCTTCGATACCGAAGACGAAATTATTGTCGAGCTGCCAGTTGTAGCCGACGAAGCCGGTGATCAGGCCGCCATTCATGTCTTCGGAAAAGACGTCAAAATCGCCATTGGCCCAGGTCGGCCCGCCGCCGAGACCGGCATAGAAGCCCGTCCATGTGAAGACCGGAGCGATCTCGGCTGCCGGTGCAGCCGGAACCTCATCGACGGCGTCAGCCGCCATGGCTGAGCCGGCGACAAGGCCGGCAATAATGAAGGTGGCGGCTCTGGCGGATACGAAACGAAGTTTCATGACTTCCCTCTGCCGAAAAGCCTGGCCAAAGCTCGTTTAAGATCCGACTGCTTCGGACTGAAACCGCATCGGCACACAGCACATCGCGGCTGCGGGCGAGCGACCCGCAAATCATGCTTTTCTAACGCCGCTTCGGGGGGAAGTTCCGTGGGGAGAAATCGCAGCCAGACCGGATGGAATCCGGCCGCCCGGTAGGACCAGCGGCTGGCGAGGCTCAGAGCCTGATGCGATTGCCCTTGTTGTCGATCATCTGCAGCACATCGCCATCCGTCTTGATCGAGATGCAGTCCGTCTGCTTGTTGGGGAAAAGAACGCAGATCTGGCCGTCTGAAATCTTGTAGCCGTTCTGATTGCCCTTACGGTATTCGTAACCATTGGGGGCCTTCCGCAAATCGCCGGCGCCCTTCAGAAGCTGCCGGATTTCTTTTTCCTTGGCGTTCCGGAACTGGACGTTTTCTGCCAATGCGATATGCGAGGAGGCCAGCGTCACGATCACGCCGATGAGAAGTGAGCGGCTTGGCAGCATGTGATAAACTCCAGGCAATGGTCTGCAGGAAAATGAAGAGAGTGAAATGATCAGGATCGTTCTTGCCTTAGCTTTAGCAATGCTTGCCGGTAATGCAATGGCTGTCGATCCGAGAAATCCGCGCGTCGACCGGCAAACCTACCAGGATTGCCGCCGCTTTCCCGAGCGTTGCGCCGGCGACGACCGCAACCGCAATCGCCGCGACTATTACCGTGACAATACCCGCCAGGGCTCGGGCCAGTACATCTACCGCGGCCAGCGCCGCATATGGACGGATCAATCGCGCTAGAGCGCCGTGCGTCCATTCGGACGTACAAAGGACGCTCTAACTCTTTGAATCTACGCATCAGGCTTGCCGAAAGTTGATTCCGATTTTCGCGCCGATGCTGTAGGCGCGCGCCGCGCCCTCACTCTTGTGAGATGTGAAAAGACTGAGATTTCAAGGGATTAAATGGTCGGGGCGACTGGACTCGAACCTTATATGGGCAGGAAGTGTTCAGATCGTACTTTAGGTAACAGGCATTCCCGCATACGAGGTTGAATCTCCTTATTTGTGCAACTCACGTACTCCTACGTGCGAGGTTGTTGCTCGGCGCGTCAACCGGCAGATTTTGACTGACCATTTTCTTATCGAGAAGGTGGTTAGGCGCAGGCATTGGTGGAAGCTGTCCAAAAACAGGTCGACACTGCACGTGTTACTGATCAGCACAGAGTGGTCGCTCTTCAGTCGCTGATCGTCAGGGCAAGGGCGTCGGCTTGAATTCCCCTCTGGATCACCGAACCTAAGAATCTGCGTCTGCATCCCCTCCAAAATCGGCCGCCGCCGCCCCAGTGTCCAATATGGCTCTGTTCCCTTGACTACCGAGCCGGTACCAGTGGTTGAGCGCGCTCACGAAATCTTTGTCGTCCTCGCGGTAATGGGCATAGACCTCGCTGGTCGAGATTAAGGGGCCGCTCGAGAGCGACGGCTTACCCTCAACCACTCCTTCCAAGCAAGCCACTTTCCTGAAGCTGTGGGTCCACTGATCAAGGACAGGTGACGCCATGAGAGCCGACGCGGCAATGGTGCCGGCCTTTAGCCTCTCCAGATCGGCCACGAGCCGCTTGGCGGCTGTAATGGCGTTCAATGTAAGGTGACGCCCGTGTCGCCGAAGCAAAACTCCGGCATTAAGGGGACGGGCTGCCTCAGAGTTTAGCAACCGGCGCGCCGATAGAAAGTTGCTATCCCAGCATCGAATTTGGAATACCAAATAGCCTTTTTATCTCTGCAAAGAGACGTGTGAGCGCCTGTGCCGCTGCAAGCCATTGAGTCGCGACGATTTCTTCCACGATCGGAGCGGCTCCAAAAAAGGTTCGCGGCTTGTCCGTGAGTAACCTCGCTCAACGAGCTGGAATGCCGGGACGGGCTAGCGACCCCCGCGTTTCTTTTTCCTAGCGACCTTGGTGTCTGTTGGTGCGCGACCCGGCCTTGGTGTCAGGCTGGCGGTCGTTGGCCAGACTGGCTGCGCCTTGTCGGAAGCGCATCGGAATGTGTCTAGCGACCACTTGTCCAAGTCTCTCACGCATGCGCGGTGCATCGACTCCCGTTTGACATCGCCCCAGAGCCAGGGCTTGGCTTCGAAATGGTAGCGGCCTTCGCCGTGCTTTTCTTGAAAGATCGGGCGCAAGGCATGCGGAGCGGTCGTCGCCCAGCGCGTATCCCATGACAGAATAACGTCCGAAATTGTGTTCTCGTCAGGCATGTAGTGGTAGTGCCACCCGAAGTTGGCATGCCTTTCTCTTTTAAGATAGTCGCCATTGTCAGGAAGCGAGATAAGGTAATGGACGACCAACTCTGGGATGCGCTGGACGATGGGAAAGCGTCGGACCGGCTCAAGGAATCCGCGAAGTATCTGCCGGATCGGCGCGCGCTGGGTAAACTCGCCGAAGTGCCATGTGCCGACAAGGGACTCGTCCAGCATGGTCCGACCCGGCCGCCAGTCCAAATCCTTCAACTGCCCGTGGAGATCTTCGACGATCTGGACGGCCTTCTTCCTGACAGGTGTCAGATACGGCTCGTCCTCCGGTAGAGGGGTCCAATTCCCGTCACCGACAAGGATGGGACGCAAATCGTCGCCATGCTCAAAAGGTAGGACCGCTTCACGGAGCAAGGTGGCCAGGACTAGGGGATGCATGCACGTATAGACCTTCGGTTGGGGAGAAACGACATTTGGATAAACTATTGGCTTAGTCGAGAGCGGGATATTTCAAAAAAATACGTTGATGGCCCTAGCTAAGGCCATTGAACGGCAACCACCATGGAATACGAGATGAAACGGTCGCATTTTCTGCGCTAGGAAGTAGCAGAGGCCGGCTGGAACTGCTTGCTAAAAGCTAAGCACCAGGTTCTTCGATCATGTGATCACCCTTGGAAACGCAAGGGCGCTGATCGGGCAACCACCCAGACGGCTGCTGAACGACATGAGGTGGTTTCCGGCCAATCCAGATCCGTTCACTAACGTCGCCCAACTCATGGTCAACGGCGCAGCAGAATGCGCCACGGTGGCGGAACTACGACCACGGGGCTTCCAAATTGTCATCCGAGGTTTCTATGATAAATTCTCAAGAAATTTGCCCCGACTGTCGACGACGCATTTCGCCGTGACAATGTTTGACTGGAGATCGACGTGTGTGATTCCTCTTTACCGGTTGACCTCAACACTGCCAGGGAATTGATCAGACTATCCGAACTCTACATTGATGGTACCGTCAAACTCTCAACGGCATTGGACCAACGCGCAATGCAGATGGCTGCGATGTCCGCCACAGCCTCCAGCGCTCTTTTACTGTTTGGCCTTAACCAACCTGCGCCCCTCTCGCTGTATTTCATCCTGCCAGCTTTTGCGGCCGCCGCCATGTTCTTTTTTGTGGCGACCGCCGCTCTCGCCGCCGCCCATCCACGAGGTTTCAATATTGCAGGGAGCAGTCGTTCTGATTGGTCGGACATAGAACTTGCCGCGAACCTCTCGGCATCACTGATGGAGCAAGCCGGCCACTACGATATAATGATAAAAGAGAACCTGTTGGTACTTAATAGAAATGCCGGGCGGATGCGGGTCGGCTACCTCTTCTTAGGTGCGACGCCCGTCGTCACGGCAACCACTGCCGTTGCAGCATATTGCTTATTTTAGTTCTTCTGGCTTAGGCTTGTTGTACACAGGCTTTGCGGGGCGTTTGGGCATATTGCGCTCCTTCCATGGACACGTAGGATCCCACAATCTTGCGTTCTACGCAATCAGGTCTGCGGTGGAAACGAATCTGAGCTCAAATCAGCGAGGCGATATCGCCCGATGCAGCCGAGAATGCCTCCTTTAGTGCGTTGGCATATGCCTTGGGTTCGTGGCCCGTCTGTGCAGTTGCAAGCGACCAAACATGGTACGAAGGGCAACAAAGGCTATCGGATAGCGGGACACTTTACATATCTGGATGCGGAACCTTCGATAGATATCAGTGCGGTCCATCCACCTCTAACAGCTCTCGAAGAGCGCGACGAAAATCATTAGCCGCAAAATAACCTGTCGCCGAATGCCGCCATTCTCCCAAGTTCCTTACTTCTACGTCCTGAACCAGTTTCTTGCCGTTATATTGGTAGTCATCCGCCAAAAACGGGTCAAAAGCGGCTACAGGATCCATCCTATCGAAGAAATTGATCCATCGATTGCTTAGTCTTTCGCTTGGGAAGCCGTCTTTCGCTGTCCATTCGGGGGTTAGCCGGTCTTGAATTTCATCAAGGCCCAGCGGGCTCCCAATGGAGAGGAAGGAATCAACAGACATTCCCTTCAGTCTTTTTAGGCAGTCGTAAGCGATGACACTGCCCATGCTGTGGCCAAGGACAACATGCCTGGTGGTATCCTTAGGAGCGTTCAACAAGGTCTCTTCAAATCGCTTTCTAATCTCGTCCTGCACATGGAATGTGACGCCTGGTCTGGGCGAATGGGAAACGTTGAAGAGGTAATGATGAACATCGCGAAGAAATGTCTCCATAAAGATTTTTTTCGCTGACCATGGCTCACGCAGGAATGGTGAAGGAAAAGACTCCAAAATACCTAACTCAGAAAACCTTTGAATCGTTTCGACACTCGCCAGAGCCGCCCCCATTTTGAGTGCGAGGTCCGATAGGAACTTTGCCTCTTCCGAATTTGCGGCCACAGGAACGGCCACGGCTGAGCGATTGGCCCTCAAGTAGTCACGGAAAACCGTACTATCTGGCTCAGGCGCGGAGTATAGGACATCTGCCCAATATACCATTGAGCACGAAACCGTACCCGCGCCTAAGTCGACGCCTGTCGGACCGGCACTGAGAGCCTGTAACCAGCTCTGGGTAAGTGCCGGAGGTGAAACTTTGTTCCCAATTCCATGCACAAATATAACGTGGAGCATAGGTGTTCCCGCCGGTAGTATGGTTGCCGCGTAATGAACCGCAATCATTTAATTTATATTGCGATTCTTTCGTCTGACATTACCTTTAAGACGTTTATGTATCGGTGGTTGCATATGATATTAAATGCGTATATACAAATATTGCAATCACAAGTAAAGGGGAGTGAATAACAATGGCTGCACAAGATGTACAAGCGGTCCTGAAACGGGCACTTCTGGACGATACATTTCGGTTGTTTCTAATGCGGGATTTTGATCGGGCCATAAGCGAGACTGGCGTTCAACTAACCGCACAAGAGGCCGCCGAATTGCGCAAGGTAGACTGGAGCCAGTACGGTCAGCCCGCACTAGCGGGAGGTAATACTTGGGTTCATATCTATAGCTAAGTCTTCGTAGCGGATAGGCGGCAGGAAACTGCTGCCTTCCTTCAAGGGGAGAGCTCCGAATGAACCTTGGTATCCTGCTCTGGAACAAATGCAACGCATCTTGCTCTCACTGCGCGGTTAGCTCCGGCCCGTTAGAGGGTACAGTCCTCACAGATGACGAGATCTTCAAAGCGATTGATGCCGCGTTTTACGACGGCTCACCGCCGAAGATCGGGCTGTCGGGGGGGGAGGCATTCCTCTATTTTCGCAGATTGGAGGGAATTATCAGGTATGCGACGTCGAAGGGCGCCACTATCTCTGTAAATACGAACGGCTCGTGGGCAACTAGCGTCGAATATGCGGTCAAAAAGCTCTCAAAACTCAAGTCCGCGGGTCTTTCCCGGCTCGTCGTATCTGCTGACGATTTTCACAGCGAATACATCGATGAAATCCGACCGATGATGGTCATACGCGCATGTAAGATCGTCCATCTGGAAGTCGAACTACAATTTGTTGCGACCAAAAAGACTGGGCGATTGGCGGATCTTCTTGCTAGACATGGCGACACCCTTTTGAATGTTAGATGCCGAGAGATTCCATGTCATCCAGTGGGGCGCGCCGCGAAGGAAGTGCCCATTGAGGATCTGTTCCTCCAGCCTAACGTGCCACGTACCCCCTGTCCCAGCGCCATTTTGTCAATCGCCGCGGACGGTCGCGTAATCCCCTGCTGCAACTCAGCCGGTCACTTACCTTCACTGCAAGTTGGGCATATACGCGAACCACTTGAAGACGTGCACCAGAAATTCATCTCCTCACCGCTACTTCGAGTTCTGGTTAGCGAGGGTCCAGCAGCGCTATTAGAATCAGCCAAGTCAGCCGGCTACAGGGAAAGGTCCCAGGGTTATATTGACCAATGCGACCTCTGTTACGACATCTTTCGCAATCCTCAAGCGGCAAAAGCGGCAAAAGCGGAAGCAGTGCGCTTGGCAGAAGAGCGTATATTTAAACAATATTTTTCTGACTTCTACGATGCGCCACCGTCAATTCCGGCCAACGAATGTTGACCGCCCTTCTTCAAATGCCTGTAGCCCAGACGGATATTCCATCGCTCGCCTTGGGGGTATTCAAACGTGCCCTCGCACAGCAGTCGATTGCTTGCGACATCTTTCATTTTAATATCCAGTTTGCATCAGCTATCGGTGAAGAACTGAATGAAATATTGGCAAGTGGCTATCCGAAAGTTCACGATCTAACGGCGGAATGGCTGTTCTCCGACGCGCTATGGGGACCCGATCACAGTCGTGACGAGGGCTACCTCAACCAGGTAGCTTTTGGAGGACACCCTGCGCATGGCAAATCAAAACCAATTTATTTCCTCGAAAACGCAGGGTTGCTTCAACAAGCTAGAATGAAGGCGACCGAGTTCATCAAGGACGTGTTCAGTAATACGAACTGGGCGAAATATGACCTGATCGGTTTTTCTACATCTTACCAACAGACCACTGCGAGCCTCGCTCTGGCAGTTCTTATCAAAGCGGCATTTCCAAACGTGCGGATAATCTTTGGTGGCGCAAATTGCGAAGAGCGGATGGGATTGGCTCTCATCAAGGCCTTCTCGTTCATTGATGCAGTCTGCCTAGGCGAAGGAGACGAAGCTTTTATTAACTATGCGATAACGTTGCGGGATGGAGGGAAATGGGCCGGAAAGGGAATAGTTGAGCGATCCCTAGCCTCATCGCTGGAGCCGTCCGAGGCTTCGGCTTCTATGCCGTCACCATTTCGCGCGCTTGAAACCCTCCCATTCCCTGATTACGATGATTTCTTCAAGGCACGAGAAGCTTTCTTACCTGCCTCGACAAAGGAGCCCTGGCTCGCGTTTGAGTCGTCTAGGGGGTGCTGGTGGGGAGAGAGATCTCACTGTACATTCTGCGGCTTGAACGGTGCCGGCATGGAGTTCCGGTCAAAAAACGCCAGCCGCGCCGCTGACGAAGTGGCGTCCTTGCTTTCCCGTTACGGCAAGAGCGGCGGCGGCATATTCGCTACAGACAATATTCTACCGATGCACTATTTGGAGGAATTTGGTGAGGCACTTAAGCGGGCAGGCGCCAGTGCGCGTTTCTTCTATGAGACTAAAGCAAACTTGCGGCGATCAGACCTCGAGCAAATGAAATCCGTCGGCATAGTCACTATTCAACCGGGTATCGAGTCACTCAGCTCCCCGGTTCTGAAAAAAATGAAAAAGGGCACCACCCAGCTTCGCAATATTCAACTACTGAAGCATGCTGCCGAACTCAAAATGAGCGTATCTTGGAACTATCTTTACGGTTTACCTGATGAATGTTCTGAAGACTATGATGGGCAACTCAAGGTGATTGCTGCCATAACTCATCTGCAGCCGCCTCAATATGTTGGACCAATCCGAATTGATCGGTTCAGTCCCTATTTTCAGCACGCAAACCATTACGGACTATCGCTCTCGCCTTTCCCAGCTTACTATTATTTATATCCCACCGTCGAAGACGACCTAATTTCCGAATTGTCGTATTTCTTTTTTGACCATAATAAAGATGTTGAAGAATATACTTATATTTCCGAGATATTTAATTGCATAAATCATTGGAAAGCCAACAGCAAGCTTACTCGTTTGTACAAATACGAGATTGGCGAGGAAATATTTGTGCATGATACTAGATTTACGCCTTCTGGAGAAGTCGTAAAGTTGACAACTTATCAGAATAGTATTTTAGAGAATTGCGATAATATTACACACATTGAAACACTTCGTAACGTTTTCTCCACGCTAGACGATGATGAGTTTAAATACTGCGTATCTGAACTCGAGGAGAGGGCGTTCATAATTCGAGACGGCTTATCACTGCTTAGCCTGCCGTTGCCTCTGCCTAAAGTCGAGTCTCAACAATCTGAGAACGCCCCCGAACCCTGACAGAGATATTGTCATGCGTGATCCCACAGCATTCATCGATGTCATGGCGGATGGCTTTGAAAGCCCCGATCTGTTCAACGACTCCTCTCTTCCAGTAACGCGTGAATCTCAGAAGGAATGGAATTATTGCGGGCCGGCGTCATGCCAAATGGTCGCTCAGGCGTTCGGCATGACCGCTGAGCAAGATGCCATATGGAACGCCCTTCGACCGTTGATGGTCGCACCGGCACAGTGGTACACTGACCCGCGTGCGATATCCTCCTACCTGGCTCCAATAACGGCGGGAAGAGAGTCCTTCAGCGACATCCGTTGCGCCGACAATATAACCGCACTCAAACGCTTTGTTTATGCAATCGTGCACCTCGGTACCCCTCCAATTATACTCGTAAATAGTGGGGGTCACTGGGTCGTTGTGGTTGGCGTGCGAATTATCTTTCACGACAAAGAAAGATTGCACGCCCGTATAGCAGGACTATTCGTTGCCGATCCTTCGCCGGCAATTAAGAGTGTCGAATTTCGACCTCTCGGCAATGATTTTCTGAATCTAGCTTTCACCAAATGTGCAGTCGCAGGACAATGGGAAAACAGTTACGTTTTCTGGGGTGCGCAAGACGATCGATTGACCATGACGGCTTTGGATATCGACGTTAAGCAACGTCCAACGGGTGGCGCAGGTCACCTCGAAGATTCGACGATTTCCGACTTCATCCTGGAAGACCTTCGGTTTTACGGCGCCGCCACGGCCTCAGTCCCACTGGCAGGCGGCGCCGCGAGTACGTTTCATGTAAACGTCGGCGGTCCAGATGAATATCACATTAAGCTTTTGGTGAGAGACGGTAACCCCATCTGGACAATTTTCTCCATACAAGGACTGGAACTCACCTCCGTTACTAGCGAGGGTTTTGTTGCTCCTCCTAATGATCAGCTCGTGAAGGATATGGTGAAAAAGGCGTATGGCTATACCAACGTCAGTGTGAGGAACGGCCTCCATTGGAAGCCGTGTCTGCAACTCCGATCAAAGTATGAGGTGTTTCGCACCGTGGATTCAGACGCCGGCGAAATCTACGTTACTAACCTTGGACGAATGTTTGATACTCTCTCTCTCGTCCCCGATGCGAATTGGCTGGCTGGCTGAAAGATACATTCATTGAATACAACAGGCGGGCCACCAAAGATGCCTAGTTGGAGATTAAATGGCGCCAAAGGTCAAGCTGTCATCGCTCTGGACCGGTGCGGCGACGATGCTGCCAGAGGAGACCTACTTCGAGGATATCGACCGAACGGCGGATCTTAACTGGCGCCGCTTTTGCACCGGCTCGTCAAGCAGAAGGCTGCAAATGGTCGCTGGACCTGGCGAGCTTCCATCAAGAAGAGTCGGTTGAGGATCATACGGAAAAGAGGAAAAGAAGGCGTTGAAGCCCGGTATCCGTCCGGTGAGGGCCGCGGTCGCTACGACTCCGGCCGTTTGATCGTAGCGGCAAACTTTTGCCGAGCGGCACGAATTCCCCCGACCGCCGCAGATCGAGCTTTTTATGCGGTCGAGGCTTCCGTTTTACTCTCGTACCCCCGCAGGCCCCTCCAGTCCGCAAGATCGACTTCCGATTTAGGGATCGATGATCGGTGGTAATTGGTATAGCGCGGCGATCTGGAGGAGTGGCCGTATTGATTGTCGCGCCGCAGCTCGTGAGCCGGACGGCGTCCGGTATTGCGGAGAGACTGTTTCCGGAGAGATGAGGATTGATAATCGCTACGGAGGTCAAAAGGCAGAGCCTCAAAGCCCGTCTTCGCTACGCTCAGCCAGGTCCATCGGACGGGCGGGCTAACGCGCGACATTTCTTTGAATGTCGGACGCGAAAGCGAATGACGTGCCCAGCTCATGGACCGATGTTGCTAATCAATTGTCGGTTCCCTTGCCAAACATAGCCCCTGTCCGAGGGCTGCACAAATGTTGGCCGGCATCATCAACCTACCCATAAGGCCAGAAGGATTCGAGACGCCCGCTTACTCAATTGTTGACAATATAGATACGCATGACTAAGGATTCATCTGTCGTTGATATTATCTAATTCAAACTAGCAAAAATAAGCTCGAGTCATTGTCAAGATGGACAGGGATTATATTGGACTTTTCCAGTGAATTATAGTTTACTTTACTTTTTTTAAATTCTGCAGTTCGCTCCCGAATATGTCGATCGACGCCGGGGACGCGAAATTGCGCCATCATGTTAAGTATTCAATTATTGCTGCAAACTGTCTCTTGGCACATCGCTCGTCAGGATGCATTGGGGCGGGACGATGACAGGCGTCCAATGCATTACTGTCACTGGCCTCTCCGACTGGGATTGTTTTCGAGGGCGCGGGGTGCACTCGTGTATCGTCCCCGGCATCAAGATCCTTCTTGACAGGAACTTTAACCCGCTGAGCACGATGAATGAGTTCACGGTGAGGCCAGCACATAGAAAACGCCGCGCCGGCAAGTCTTGGAAGAATACGCAGAACGCCTATGCCGATGACTGCTACCAGTACAAGAGTTTCCTGGAAGCGCTCGATCTCGATGAGTGCGATGTGGTGTTGGACGACATCAAGGAATTCGGCGCCTGCTTCACCGATGGAGTTTCCGTTAAGACGAGAAGAAAATTCCAACCGGCAACCGCGTATCGTCGGTTCGGCACGGCATTGCGGTACCACAGGTTCCGAATATTTAAGGGCCTTCCGTCGTCAGTATCCTTAGCCGAACTGTTATCTAACGGAGGTTTCCGAGAGGGCTCTCTTCATTCCGATCCGAACTCGCCATATGGGGAACTTCCTAATGACACAGACGCAGCCGATAAAATCCATCCCTTCCTTGACGGAAATTGGAAGCCTGTCTTCGATCGCCTAGGGCCTGAGGTCGGGGACAGTAGCAGACATGGTCGTCGCGACCGGCTAGCGAGTGAAACATCGTTGATCACGGGTATGAGGATCGACGAGATATGCTCAATAACGGTGCAACAGATCAGGAACCTAGCGCGCCATGTCGATCCAGCGCGACCTTCAAAACTGATCTCTTTGTGGATCACAAAGACAAAAGGATTGAAGCCTGGATTTGTCTTTCTTCCTTCGTTCTTGGTTAAGCAGCTCCTTGACTACATCGACGGCGAAAGGCAGGCGGCGATTGATCGCGCATGCGCTGTACGCGATGACTACGAGCCAACGCCCATCTTGTTCGTAAATGACGTCAAGTCTAGCTATGCTGCTGCTGGTAATTCTCTCTCCCCCGATACGCTGTCACGCGCCTTCTCGGATGCCTGCATTTCGATCGGATTTTCGCATGAAGTAGACTGCTTTGTCCTCGACGAGGCTGGGGTCCCATTAATCTCCCCCTCCGGCCGGAACATCGTCGAAAAAAAATTGGTTGCAGATCACACCTTCCATGATCTGCGACACACGTTTGCGATGTTGACCTACATAGATTCAGCCAGATCGGGAGGAAAAGAGCCGTGGAAGGCCGTTTCCACGAGGTTGAGGCACTCATCCATCTTAACAAACCTTCGCAGTTATCTCAGGTGGCTTGATAGAGCAGAGCAGGAAATTTCGAACGCATTGATGAGAACCTACCGCATGATTGACGACATCGGTGGCAGCAATTGACATGTCGAACCGTCCTTCCATCTCGGTGAATTTCAAGAGACGCGCAAATTTCAAGAAAGATACCGACGGCGACGCCAATCGCAGCATCACTATGATCTCGTTCAAAGCCAATCCCGGAGAGCAAGATCAAATATTCGATCTCTCAGATGTCGCGCTCCGTCGACCGCAGTTTGCAGCCGCATTTTGCCTGTTTCTCGATAAAGAAGGCAAAGCGAATTCGGGAGCGACACGAGCGAAGTCCGAAGCAAACCTGCGTTTCTTCATTGAGTTTCTGGATTCGTACGAAGCGACTTTCGGAGTTCCCACGACTGAGCTTTCTCACTTGGCCACGGCAACTATGATGAACTACGGCGACTGGCTTGACGGTAGCCGACATGTCGAGTCGCCGTTGAAACTTGCGGACAACACCAAAAACGTCCGCTACAACTTCATCAAACGGTTCGTCAAATACTGCCAGAACACCGCCCACTGGCGAGATAAAATATCGCGCAGCATTAAATTCCGCACGCCGTGGAAGGTCAAACCGAAGCCTCCAGGTAGCCGAAAATCACTCTCCGTTCTCGATATTAAGTCGCTACGACAAGCTTGCAAAACGGTCGTTGATGGCGCCCGCCTCGAACTAGATCGAGCTGCAAGAGTCGTGACCGATGCTAGTGTGAGGGTTCCCGACCTATACTCGACGACATCGGTATTCCCCTATCATAACCCGCACGTTCGCCTCAAAGCCGCCGCCCAAGCTTTTGCGGTCAACAGGCTCTCAGGCGACTTCCGCACCGCAATGAAAGGACTGGCCAGGTCACTGAGAAAACCTTACGGCGAGACTAGCGCTGTGATTTCCCAGCTTTACTTCACAACTGAGACACTTCTGCCTTTCATTGTGTTGACTGGGCTTGCCACCTGTTTCAATGCCGCGGGACTTTTGAAGTTGCGCCAGACGAACGTGAAGCGCGGTATCGGCATTCTAGGAGACGAGCGGATTTTCGTTATCGGCGAAAAGGCGCGCGCAGGCCGCAGCCAACGACGGTCTTTTCCGGTTGATGCTGCAGACCCTTACTCAGTGGCTTCTCTTCTCGAAACAGTCGTCACCCACACTAAGACCTTACGTCATCATGTTGATCGGAGGTACGCGGACAGCCTTTTCATAGCAGCCCGTACGACCGGTGAACGACCCGCCGGCTTCTTCGATGGGAGCAACGACGTTCTATCGACGCTAAGCAATGCATTGTCAAAGTTTCTCAAAGAGCATCGCATACCAAATTTCACGATCAATGACCTGCGCACGATCGGAGCCGATGTCGCTTCGATCATGTCTGAAGGCGAGGTCAAAGTTCAGCAAGTCGTGCTGCAGCATGAGTCGATCAAGACAACCATGGATCATTATCAAACCGAGCAAGCGGCACGGGCAAGGCAGGAGCAGCTCGCACATCTTATGAATGAGCGTGAGCGCTTCATATCCTCGGGCGGCCGCATCGACCCGCGGAATCAAGGGGCCAGCACTGGACTCTACCGCGCCGCGACGCCCGGTTTTGACTGCCTCGATGCAATGAATTCTCCCATTGTGGGGCAACGCGAGGGAACGCTTTGCTCTGCGTATGGCAAGTGCTTTCGGTGTCCTCGTGCCGTCCTATTCCCAACCACAGCCAACGCGGCACGGTTGCTGCAGATGTACGAATGTTTCTTGCAGGCGCGAGAGAGGCTCAACCCAGAACGATGGATAATAGAATGGGCGTCCCAGCTTAAAATCCTAACTGATTTCTGGCTGCTTAACATACCGGTCGAGGTACTAGCAGAAGCACGCGCGCTTGAGCTCCCGCCCGTCCCGTCAATCGAATAGCGGTTCATCATGTCATCTCGGAAGGGACGCCGTCTTCAACCGTCGGCTAATCACTTGAAATCCGACGGCGAGCTCATCGTCACAAGGGCAACGTCCATGTCAATGTGGTTTGATGCTTGGTGGTATGAGACCAATCCCACCGGTGGAGCCAGACAGGTTTCAATCAATTGGTTTAAAGGCTTCACCGCCACCGAACTGAATGACCCAAAATGTCTGTTCCTAATCAATGCGGCGCGTCGGTTGGTCGATGCGATGCGCCATTCAAAAACAACTAAAAAAGCGTCGTTGAGGACCGTCTTCGGTTCTCGCGCCCGCAAGTTGCTTCGCCTTGTCACTTGGATGTATCGAAACACCGTCTGGAGCTTCGCCTATATCACGCCGGATATAGCTGACTGGTATAAGTCGGACCTTCTTGAGACAGGGCCCGAAAGCCTATTTGATCCTGAGGAGGACGGAGACGATCCAGATGAAATCAATTCAGGACAGGATGCTGACGAGATCACGGTGAGTGTGCTAGCCGCACATCTCAACATGCTAGTGCATGCTTTCCAGCTTTCCGAGGAGTTCGAGGAGTTTCCAGAACTCAGAATACCCGAACATCCCTTTCGGGGTCAAAGTGTAAAGTCACTGGCAGAAAGTCTGGCGATTTCGACGGACGGATGGATACCTCGAGTGCCTGACGAAGTGATGAATCCTTTGATGCAGGCGGCTTTAAATTGGATAGACGTCTACGCTGAGGACGTGATTTTTTCACAGAACGAGTATCTTGACGCGATGGGCTCCCGTCGGTCTTTTAAAGGAAACAACTACGCCGAGTATACAGATCCGAAGCTCCTGCGCATTGTGTTCGATGGTCGTGGAACACTGACGTTGCCGTGGAGGCGGCCATTCTTGCGGTCCATAGCGCATCGTAAAGGGCCGGCCTGTCCCGACGACGCGATACGCGGCCCTGCCAGCCAGCTACGCAGCCTGATCCATGACCTTGAGGCTGCTGCTTCGGTGTCGATTCAAGTACCGACCGGGGTTCGCGTCAGTGAACTTCTTGCGGCAAAAGCCGAGCCCCGTCAGGACAATGGCTATCCTGCCTGCTTGATCAAGCGCGAGTCGAGCTCGGGCTTCTACGATCTATTTTATCTATCTAGCCGAACGTTCAAAGGCGAAGAAGATGAAGATGGGCTGGCGAAGGAATGGCTTATTGGCGTCCGACCTGCCGGCTCCAACCACATTCCCATCGCGGCTAGAGGAATCCTTGTACTTGACAAATTGTTTAGCCGCTGGCGTGAGAGGTTTCAGTCCGACTATCTCACGGTTAGCCTTGGGCGTGGCGGAAGTATGCCGCATTCTGTACCTGAAAACACCAAGCCGCTTGCTGGAAGACTCGCACGGATTACGCGCTCATTCGTGGATCAGCACGTTGAGCTTCCTCAAGAATATGCCAATTGGGAGCTGACTACCCATCAATATCGAAAAGCCTTTTGTCAGGACATGATCCGCATCAATCCCAAATCTCTACCGGCCGTTCAGGAGCACTACGGGCATACGTCGTCCTATTTGACCGACCGAGCGTATTCGGGAAATGACATGACCATGTTGAAAATGATCGAAGATGTAGCAACGAAAGAGGCGGCAAAAATGATGGTAGATCGGGTGTATGCAAACGCCCCCATGGCCGGAAGGCTTGCCGAGATAATCGATGGGCGAGAAAGGCAGGTTCGAGATCTCCTAGAAGGCGCGGACTCACATGAACGACGCGTTACTGCGCTGGCTGAGGCGCTATCCACTTAAGGGATCATGCTATTCACTTCTGACTATTTAGACTGTTTTTTCCGGCCCCAGCACGCGATGTGTCACCGGGACTTTCTTGGCGAATTTGATAAAGACGCAACGAGGCCCCTAAAGCCATTTCGAACTCCCAAGAACTGCTCTGTCTGCGCCAACGGATTGATCAATCGTCATTACATTCCGTATTGGATCAAGCAGTTTCGTACAAACGATGAAATCAAGAGAGCGAATGAAGCAATCGGCGACTTAAGGCTGGCCGCGGTAGCCTCTGCCCGCGCAGCGCAGGCAAGAAGCGTCCTTAGGCGGATCGGAAGTTGGCCCATCGATGACAACGCGTGAGGATATCCATGGGACTTCGGAGCAAAGCCTCGTAGAGGCAGAATTCGAGGCTGCGCTACGGAGGCTAAAAGAAAGAATCGTGAAGGGGCGATCAGCGAGAATTTCTTACAGTGCTGTCGCGCGAGAGGCTAAGCGGTCGCGAACGCTTATCGGCCACGACGGATGCGCATATCCCGATGTTAGAAAAGCCGTCGCTGAAGCGATCAAGCAACAAAACGCGCTCGAAAAGCCGGGGATCCGATCGCCCTCTTCAGCAAACGCAGTGGGTCAATCCGCACGTGGAAGGGTTACAGGCGTTAAGACCGACCCGGATGATCCTCTTCGCTTGGTTGTCCATCTCAAAGAAAGAGTTGCGGAATTGCTCAAACAAAACAGGGCTGCAGCGGTAAAAATAGTGACGATCGACGACGAGAATCAACAGCTCCGCGAACAGGTAGCACGGCTTAAGTTGGAGCTTGCTCGGCGCAAGACGAGCAGCCGGAGCTGAACTGTTTGCGGGTTGTTTTAGACGAGACGTATGCATAGGTACTTGACGTCGCTCTCGCAAGTGAGCCTGGCCCTTGAAACCGGCTGCAGGGCAAAGGCATGCCGCCAAGCGTTATATGCTCACCGTCGCGGACGACAGCATGCAGCGCAGATATTCAAGGCGCCCGGAAATCCTTCAAATGGCTGGCTTCATTGCCTACGGGGAAAGGGAGGGGATCATCGAAGTTTAGCCCTGCGTCATTGTTTGGTTGCACGGTGGAGCTTGCCTCCGTTTCACCTTTGGGGTCTCCTGAACGAAGACATGGCACTCCAGCAAGTCGGACCGCGATACTCCGTCATTCGTTCATGGGTTTGTTCGGCATCGTGCCCCTGAACTGCCCCCATTTTCGA
>UEIF01000044.1 GCA_900468805.1 Hyphomicrobiales bacterium
TACTTTGTCAACAGGGCCTAAGGTCGCGACCGCGACAGGCAGATGAAATGGCGCCGCGACCGCCGGGTCAAGTTTGAACAGCCGTTCTGCCGAAACCGCCTGCAATCATGGTCCGACGCAACCTTCAGGCCACCCGGTACTACTTCGCCAGTTTCCTTTCGAGCCAGGTGATGGCCTTCAAGGTCGGCCGCTGCAGCCACTTGCTGTCCTGAGCAAGGATGATCAATCCCAACGGCACCATCCAGAAACCAAGGATAGGGAGAAACCCGACGAACCCGAAGAGAACAAACAAGATGCCGGCTCCCAGGCGGAGCCAGCCCAGTTCGGGCTTTCTCAGCCACCTGATAAAACGACCCAGAGGCCGTGGTATCTTGTCAGCGTATTTCTCGACAATCGCGTCGAGCTTTTGGGCATCAGTCTTGTCGGTTGCGTCGTGTACCGCCTCAGGGTCGCGATTACCGAGCGACGTCTCCCCATCCGCCATGTGTCCCACTTTCCTATTTGGCGCTGCATATGGCGCTCGAGCTTTAGAGTGGAAGGTGCTGGACGCAAAACCAAGCAGAAAGGCGATCAACGCCTCTAAGATTTGCTGATGCGCCCCCGTCGATTATCTCACTCGGAACTGCTCAAGAGCTTTCGCGAGGCCAGTTTCCTCATAGGGTTTCCCGAGAAGCACGGCGTCGGCGATCAACTCGTGGCCCTCGACCTCGGGAATGCCGCTTGCTCCTGAGGAGAACACCACTCCTAAACCCGGTTGCTTGCGCCGACACGCCACAGCAAGATCGGCGCCGGACATACCAGGTAGTCCATGGTCGGTCAGGAGCACATCCACGCTTTCGCGTTCGAACAGCGAAAGTGCCTCCTCCGCAGTGTTTGCCTCGAAGACGATATGTCCCATGGTCTCCAACATATCGGTCGTACTCATCAGGATGAGTGGCTCATCCTCGACCAACAGGATGCGCAAAGACCCGTATCGTTCCGTCGTAACAGTATGCGCTGAAACGGTCGGCTGCGGCGCAGCAGGTGTTGGCTGCGCCGGCTGACGGTTGCCGAGCACATACCGCACCTTTCGCGCCAGAGCCTCGCGGGTATAAGGCTTGCTCAGCAGTTCGATCCCCTCGTCCAGACGCCCACCGTGGACGATAGCGTTGTCGGTATATCCGGAGGTAAACAGGACTGCGATTTGCGGCAAGCGCTCCCTGGCTTTTCGGGCGAGTTCCGGACTGCGTAAAGGCCCCGGCATAACGACATCGGTAAACAACAGATCAATCGGGACGCCGCTGTCGATGACCGCAAGCCCCGTCTGGGCGTCGGTGGCGCGCAACACCTTGTAGCCGAGGTCGGTGAGAAGTTCGATGACAGTCGCACGAACCTCTTCGTCGTCCTCGACCACGAGAACGGTTTCGCTCCCACCAACGATCGGCCCGGTGTCTATATCGACGGCAAGATCTTCCTGCTGGCGCGACCGGGGCAGGTAGATGCGGATGGTCGTGCCTTCGCCCGGTTCGCTGTAGATTTTGATGTGACCCTCAGACTGCTTCACCAGTCCCCAGACCATGCTGAGGCCAAGGCCCGTGCCTTTTCCCGGCGGTTTGGTCGTGAAGAACGGTTCGAACGCCTGCTCGATGACCTCCGGCGTCATGCCAGAACCTGTGTCCGTCACAGCCAGCATCACATATTGACCGGCGGCCACATCCGCGTGTCTGGCGGCATAGGCGTCATCGAGCGAGGCGTTGCCTGCCTCTATCGTCAGCTTGCCATGTCCCTCCATCGCATCGCGGGCGTTGATCGCAAGGTTGAGGAGCGCGTTTTCGACCTGGCTTGGATCGACAAGCGTATTCCACAATCCGCCGGAAACGACAGTCTCGATCTCGATGCCCTCTCCGATTGCGCGCCGGAGCATGTCATCGAAACCACGGACTAATCGACCGAGATTGACGACTTTCGGCTCCAGTGCCTGACGTCTTCCGAAGGCCAGAAGCTGTGACGCAAGCTTCGACCCGCGCGTCACGCCTGCCAGAGCATTTTGCAGCCGCTGCTGAGCCTTGTCATGACCGGCCATATCCTTGGACAACAGCTGGAGATTCCCGCCGATGACCTGGAGGAGGTTGTTGAAGTCATGGGCGACGCCACCGGTCAGTTTTCCGACAGCCTCGAGCTTTTGCGACTGGCGTAGTTGCTCTTCGGCCAGCCGCAATGTCTCGGCCTGTTCCTTGGCGGCGGTCACGTCCCTGGCAACCGCATAGATGAGGTCACCTTCGGAAACGGCCGTCCAGGACAGCCACCTGTACGAGCCGTCGACCGCGCGAAAGCGATTCTCGAACTGCGGCGTGACGCTGCCACTCGCGAGATAACGGACCTCGTCCCTGGTGTTTTCCCGGTCATCGGGATGTTCGAGCCACTCGGAGGTTTTGCCAAGGATGTCGCTGGCGGACCACCCAAGTGTCGCCGTCCATGCCGGGTTGACGCTAAGCCAGATGCCCGAACGATCGGCGACGCCGAGAAGGTCGCGGCTGAGGTTCCAGGTCCGGTCGCGCTCCTGCGTGCGCTCCGCCACGGCGGCTTCGAGGTTTTCGTTCAAATCGGAAAGACGCGCCTCGCTCTTCCTCAGAGCTTCTTCGGTCTTGACCCGCTCGGCGATTTCTTTTTGAGCTGCGCGATAAAGGCGGGCGTTGTCGATGGCGATCGCCGCCTGGGCCGCGATCCCGGACAATAGACTTTCGGCACGCTCGGTGAAGATGCCAGGCTCGGAGTGACCGAAGAACAGGCCGCCGAGGACTTTACCCGATCGCGACTTCACCGGTGCTGCCAGATAACTGCAAACTGGCAGGTGTCCTTGCGGCATGCCATGACGCGGCGCGTTCTTGCCGTATCGCGGATCCTTGGTGATGTCGTCCGATCGAACGATGCCCTCTCCGGCAAAGGTCGGGCCAAAAACCGCCGTGTTTCGTGGCATGGGGAACGACGAAAATGCCTCTCTCGGCACGCCCGAGATTGTATAAAGCATGTAGCTTTCGCCCTTGTCGTCGAACACATTGTAGAAAAATGCGCCGAATTGGGCGCCGGTCAATTCCGTCGCCGCATCGGTAACGGCCTGAACCGCCCGGTCGAGATCAAGCTCGGCGGCAATCACACTGCCGACGCGATTGAGCGTTTCCAGTGAGCGTGCCTCTTCCCGCAGGCGCTCACCCATCTCGCGTCTGACCCGCATCATCCCAAGCGTTGCCGCAACGCGGGCGCTGAGTTCGCGTGCCGAAAACGGTTTGACCAGATAGTCGTCGGCGCCAGCGCTCAGACCTTCGACGCTTGCTTCCTCGCCGGCACGGGCCGACAGAACGATAATCGGAATGTCTGCGAGCTCCGGCTCGCCGCGGATCGCTCCGATCAAACCAAAGCCGTCGAGCCGTGGCATCATCACGTCGGTCAAGAGGAGGTCGGGCCGCCGTTCACGAATGGCCTCCAGAGCAGCATGACCATCATTGACAGTTTCGACCTCGTACTCCGCGCTGAGCAGTCGGCGGACGTAGTCACGCATATCGGCATTGTCATCGGCGAGCAGGATGCGCTGGCGAACGCCTGAATGAGAGCCGGTTGTCAACGGAATTACCGCTGCCTCGACATCGATGTCGGACTGATCAGGCAGCCATCGCAGCGCCTCATCAACGAAAGCGCCAGCCTGAACCGCCGTGGACGCAAAGGCGCGGCTGGCCTGTATCTGATCTTGCGGCAGGTGATGTGATCCAGGTGGGATCGTCACGGTGAATGCCGTGCCACGGCCTTCCTCGCTGGCGACCGCAATGGTCCCTCCGTGAAGCTTGACCAGTTCCTGCACCAGCGCCAGACCAATGCCACTGCCTTCGAAGCTTCGGCCCTTGGCGCCCTCGACCCTATGAAATCTCTCAAAGAGCTGCGGAAGCTCACTCGCCGGGATACCCGTGCCGCTATCCTCGACGACCAGAACCGCTCCGCCGTCCTTGCAGTTCAGGCTGACACGGATTTCGCCCTCGAATGTAAACTTGAAGGCGTTGGAGAGAAGGTTGAGGACGATCTTCTCCCACATGTCTCGATCGACGAACACACGCTCTGGCGACGGCGCGCAATCGAGGACGAGATTCAAGCCGGCCCTCTCGGTCAGCGACCGGAAATTGCTGGCGAGCTCGGCAGTCAACGTGCCGAGGTCGGTGGGCTCGAAGCTTGCCTGCGTACGACCGGCCTCGATCCGAGAGAAATCCAGGAGCGAATTGACCAGCTTCAATAGCCGCATACCGTTACGATGCACCACCTCGAGGCGGTTCTGCGTATCTGGATCTCGCTCATGTGCATCCGCAAGGGTTTCTTCAAGCGGGCCAAGCATCAAGGTAAGCGGCGTGCGGAACTCATGACTGACATTGGAGAAGAAGGTGGTTTTGGCCCGGTCCAGTTCCGCCAGGGCCTCGGAGCGGCGCCGCTCTTCCTCGTAGGCCTGCGCGTTGGCGACCGATCCGGCGATTTGTCCCGCCACCAGTTGCAGGAAACTGCGATACGCGTCGTCGAATAGTCGGTACGGGTTCAGGCCAATGATCAGCGCACCCGCTCGTCCGGTCTCGCCTGTGGGCATGACCGGAACGATCGCAGCATCCTGCGGTGGCACGCGCCATTCTCCGGTTGGCAGATTGGCGCCGGCTTTGCTCGCGAGGTCCGAAACGACCACGGTCTGTTGAGTACGCAGCGCCTCTTCGATCGGCCAGTAAGAGCTTTCGGCGAGATCGACAATCGCCGGAAATTTCGAACGCTCGGCGTCGATGCCACAGGTAGCGGTCAATTCCGCGACACGATTGTCGGGACCAGTCATGTAGAGGAGCGCAAACGGCAAGTCGTGTGAATCGAGGGCGAGTGCGGCCGTACCTCGCAGGCAGGCGTCTCGCCAGGTGCGGGCTTCCGATGAAGTGGTCGCCAGTTCCCGCAGGAGAGCAAGCTGCCGCTCGCCGATGACGCGTTGGGTGTCGTCGGTATTGGCGCAGATGATCCCGCCAGGTGTGCCGTCGTCGTCAGGGATCGGCGTGTAGGAAAACGTGTAATAGGTTTCCTCCGGATAGCCGTTGCGCTCCATGATCAGCAACTGCTCTTCGACGTAGGTGCCTTCGTGGCCGCGCATGGCCGTCTCAAGCATGGGCCCGATATCGTCCCAGATTTCCCGCCAGACCTCTGCGGTCGGCTTTGCGAGCGCCCATGGATGCTTGCCGCCGATGATCGACTGGTAGGAGTCGTTATAAAAGTAGAGCAACTCCTCGCCCCACCCGATCCAGATCGGCTGACGGGAGAGGAGCATGATGCGAATGGCGGTCTTGAGGCTTTGCGGCCAATCCCGCGCCGGGCCAAGCGGCGTTGTCGACCAGTCGTGAGCGCGCATCAGCGCGCCCATTTCACCGCCGCCCGACAGAAAGTCCAGTTCTGGCTGAACCGTAGGCGAGGTTATAGCGATAGAATTGTCGCTCAACTCTGACTCCTTGTAATCCATCGACTTTGTCATACCAGGCCGCACGCGTTATCTATCCGCCGCAGTCGCTTGTGGAAGACGTCTCGCTGGAATTATTGCTTTTTTCTAGTTATTTATCCGGCGGGCTAGGGTCGTCGCCATTGGTGGGTTTTGAGGAGCCACCCGGATGTAAGCTGGCGAACGTGACGTGCCTGATCTTCAACAACGCCTAGGGTGTCCAAAGTCGGGTGCGCGAGCGGCGTCGGCCCACAATTGAGGTGTCTTGCCGCGATGTGTAGTGTCCCCCGATTCCGACTGAAGGCGATGGCGCGAAAGGGTGAACGGTGAAGGCCAGATGAAAGAGCGGACGCTGCCCTTGCGCGGAATTTCCTCGCCCGCTTTGTCGTCAGAAATCCTTACTGCGCCGGAAACTCTAGCTGGCGCACATCGTAACCTAGCTCGCTTGCCTTCCTCACCATGCGTTCAAGCTTGCTCTTCGACGGTACTGTCCGCGCGTAAATCCAAAGGTCGGTCATCGACGGATTGGCGCTGATGAACCACGATCTATCCGGTGATTTGTAAAAAACCCAGTAATTGAATGTGATAAACCAGGGATAGCGGACGCGCATCTTCGCGTTCGTCGTTCCAAAATCGGTGATGGTGCCGGCGCCCTTGACGGTTTTCAGGCGGCCCTTTGGCGTATCCACCCTGCAACCATCCTCGACGAGAATCTCATTCCGCGATGGGCCGGGCCTATATGTCGAGTAGCCCGCGACGCACCCGTCGGTCAGATACATCGGTCTCCTACCGATTTCCAGCCAGGTGCCGCGGTAGTGATCAGGTCCGACCTTTACGACATTGGGTTCGGCATGTGCCAGGCTCGTTGCCGACACAATGACGGCGAGCGCCAGCATCAACGGCCTTATCTTACGAAGATGATTTTTCATTGAGACCTCCCTGGATTGTTAAAGCTGCCTGAGTTTCCGATTTTGCTTATTGCCGACTAATTCCCGCGTATCGAAGCGCGACAAAGGTCGTCAGGCTGGCGACCGCGAACGCGTTGAGATTGAAGAGTGTAGCCAAGTCGCTTTCGCTCCAAACATGCAGCGGCGCACCTGTATATGATCGCGAAGCGACAAAAACGACGAACACAAAGGCAGCCATTCCCCGCTGCCACCATGCTTCCTTGGAACGGAACGACATAGCAGCCAACATGATGCAGGCCGCAAAAAACAATTCTGTCCCGGAGTTTTGTCCGAACAGCCTCGTCTCGAACAATGTATCGAGTGTTCCAATCAGAGGTAACGCAATTCTTGCAGCGAGCGGCGAACGCTTCGCGAGAAAAGGCACGGTCAGGAGAAATGGGGCTGCTACTAAGGTCCAGAGTGACGCCGACACGCCATTGCCAACCAGATACCAGACATAGAGGGGATAGAAGGGCTTGTTTGCGATGACCACCCAGGCAACAGTAACGGTCGCCTGAGTTAGGGGGTCCTGCCGTTGGTCAGCAGCGTTCATCGGATCGGCGCCATCAAATAGTGGCCGACACCCCATACGTCGCCGGCGTCATGACCGAACAGCCCCGCCGTCGAGAGAAAAAACAGCCTCCAACGACGCTGCCAGAGAGAGGCGTCCGCACCGTATACCCTGGTGAAAATCGGGCGGATTCGGTCGACGCGTCGATCGAAATTGGCAAGCCAGTCCAGCGCTGTGCGGCGATAATGCATGCCGGACCAACGCCATACCGCTTCGACCTGGAAAAGATTGCCAAACCTGTGAGGCAGATCGTGAGCCGGCATGATCCCGCCCGTGAAGAAATGTTGTGCGATCCAGTCGGCAGGATCGGCGCGGTCGAATCGATAGGATCTGTTCTTGTGGGTAAAGACGTGGAGGAAGAGCTTGCCATCCGGCTTTGTCCAGCCGTGGATACGATGGAGCAGGGCGCGCCAGTTCGACATGTGCTCGAACATCTCCACCGAAACCACGCGGTCGAAGCTCTGAGTAGTCTCAAACTGGTTCATGTCCGCGGTGATGACGTCGAGATTGCTTAAGCCATGCGCGTTTGAGACACCGAGAATATATGAGCGCTGCGACGCGGAATTCGATACCGAGAGTATACGTGCGTTTGGGAATTTCCGTGCAAGATAGTGTGAAAGCGAACCCCAGCCGGAACCAAGCTCAAGAATTCTCATGCCATCTTCGATTTCGGCATGTTTGACCGTCTCGGCAAGCGCCGACATCTCCGCCTCAGCAAGAGAGGTCGTGGCATCGGGATATAGACAACAGGAATATTTCCGCTGCGGACCAAGAACTTGCGCGAAGAATTCTGCCGGCACCTCGTAATGCTGACGGTTAGCTTCGACAGTATGAATGGCGACAGGAAACTGATCCATAGCGGCCACGAAAGCCTGTTCCGCGTCGTCGGTCGTCGACATCAATCGTCGTTTCATTCGGCTGCACAAAAGATCGATGGCGGCAAGCGATATCCCGTCTGGCATGGGCGCACGTTCGGCCGTGTTGATGGCGAAGGCCAGCATGTTCATAGAGCGTCTCCATTGGGATTGGACGAGGATTTACGGTGTGGGCCAGGGAAGAAAGCGTTGACGCGCTGTTGCAGTGCAACGAACTTGGCGCCGCGAGTGCGCAGCATGTAGTCTTCCAGTGGCGGAATACCGGAGACGTGGACGAGTAGCCAATACATCATGATGGGGGCCAGCAGCGAAAGCCAGCTCCATATCGGCCCGGCAAGCGCAAACAGCGGAAAGCAGCACCAGAACAGCCATTCGAAGAAATAGTTCGGATGGCGGGAGTAACGCCACATACCCACCTCGCAAACTCCTGTTCTTGCGCAGGATGACCTCCGAAATCGTGCCAATTGGGCATCCGACGCTGCCTCGCCGCCCAAGGCAACAAAGCCGACCGCAAGTGCAAGGAAATCCAGAGGGCGGAGGAGGTATTTGTCGTTGGCCGCCGCCAGATATACGGCCAATACCAGGACGAAGGCGGCGAGCGCCTGCACCTGCAAGAATACAAACAGCCGCCATGGCGCGCTATCGCCCCACTCTTCGCTGAATTTCGCGTAACGGGGATCTTCTTTCGCGCCCTTTGTGCGCAGACCGATGTGGCTGGCGAGCCTCAGCGACCAGAGTGCCACGAGCATCAGCACTATGGAGCGACGACCGAAGCTACCATCTGCCAAAATTGCCGCGGCGATGCCGCCGGCTCCAACAGTCAAAGACCAGATCGTGTCTATCCAGCCGCTGAGGCCAGTCGCGCGCTGTATGGCCCAGGCGCCAGCCATCGCCACAGAGAGCCCGATCGCGATAATGACCAGAAGATAGATGTCCATCATACTCCCGAGAAAGATTTGTTTTGCAAACGCCTCTACGCCGGTTCCGGCAACTCGGTTTGGGGAATGCGACCAGAAAGGCGAAAAAAATTGCGCGATAGAGAACCGCAGCGAATTCCCTCCGTAGAAATCGTTAATTCATGCCTGAAAATAACGAGAGGGTGTTTATGGAATTTGGAGCTCGCGGCGCCGGCTCGCGCCGCCTTAAGGTTGGAATTATTGGCACCGGTATCTCAGGTCTTTCCGCCGCTTGGCTTCTGGCAAAACATCATGACGTGACTGTGTTCGAGGCTGCGGATCGGATTGGCGGTCACAGCAACACAGTGACGTTTACGGCGGCGAGCGGCGAGGTTGACGTCGATACCGGCTTCATCGTCTACAATGAAGTGACCTATCCCAATCTCACTGCATTGTTTGGTAAACTCGACGTCCCGACGGCTGCATCCAACATGTCTTTCGCCGTATCCCTCAACGAAGGAGAATTCGAATACTCCGGTGGCACAGGACTTGGCCTATTCGCCCAGTGGTCGAACGTCGCAAGCCCCCGCTTCTGGTCGATGATACGCGATCTCCTGCGTTTCTATCGCAATGCGCCGCGCGATCTCGCGGTGATGGGCGGCATTTCTCTCGGCGACTATCTTTCTCGAAACGATTACGGTCGTGCGTTTTGCGAGGACCACCTTTATCCGATGGCCGCGGCGATCTGGTCGACGCCTGCCATGGAGGTGGGCGCCTATCCTGCAGCCAGTTTCGTCAAATTCTGCTGCAATCATGGACTTCTCGCTCTCTGGAATCGACCAACGTGGCGCACGGTCGAGGGCGGCAGCCGGGAGTACGTGGCGCGAATGATCGCCGGTTTCGCTGACCGGATACGGCTTTCGACGCCTGTGCGAGAGCTCCGCCGTCTGAGCGATCACGTCGAGGTCCGCGACGCCTTCGACAAACGATATCTGTTCGATGACGTAGTGGTTGCGACGCATGCGGACCAGGCGCTTCGGATGTTGGCCGAGCCCAGCGAAGAGGAGCGCAGGATACTTGGAAGCTTCCGCTACTCGCGGAACGAAGCGGTTCTGCATGGTGATACCGGCTTTATGCCGAGACGCCGTGCCGCTTGGTCAAGCTGGAACTACGTAGCAGACAACAGGGGTTCCTATCAGCAGGGTCAGACGCAGCCTTCGATCACCTACTGGATGAACAAGCTGCAGCCGCTCGATTCTGCACCCCCCACCTTCGTCACGCTCAATCCGAGCCGTCCGCCACGTGCCGAGACAATCATCGCCACAGAGACTTACGAGCATCCGGTTTTCGATCTCGCGACAGGCAGAGCTCAGCGCGAAATCTGGTCGCTTCAGGGCTCACGCAAGACATGGTTTTGCGGAGCGCACTTCGGCTCCGGCTTCCATGAGGACGGCATTCAGGCGGGGCTCGCGGTCGCCGAAGATCTCGGCGGCGTGCGCCGCCCATGGGAAGTCAGCCATGAAAGCGGGCGCATCATCCGCGTCCCATTGGCGCGATCTTTTGACCTGATGGCTGCTGATCGGGAGGTGATTGCATGAGGATCACAAGCAGGAGGTCATGGCCCTGTCATCCAGGCTGGTCTGTCGCTTGCCGTTCGAACTCCAAAGGTCGCGAGGCAGGATCCCATGGCGCAATTTGACGAAGCTGCCAGCCCACCAATCGCAGGTCCGGCTGAGCGGCCGAGAGTTGGCATTGGTGGATTTGTGTTTAGACGGCTGATCAAGGACCTTCAGCACGGCCAGTTGACGGTCGTCCTGCCGAATGAGGAAGCCGTCAAAAAGACAGGAACTGAGGACGGACCCGATGCGACGATTGTCATCCGCCGATGGGGTGCGCTTCGCAGGCTTGTGGTGTCGGGCGATCTCGGAGCCGCAGAAGGATATATTCACGGAGATTGGACCACACCGAATCTGACGGCGCTCCTACGCCTGGCCGCCGCAAATGCCAACTTATTGGCGCGAGCTCTCTCTGGGACCCGGATAACAAGACTGGTTGGCCGCCTTCGCCACATCCTCAACGCCAACACCAGGCGCGGCAGCCGCCGCAATATTGAGGCGCATTACGATCTGGGCAACGAGTTCTACAAGCAATGGCTTGATGGCTCGATGCTTTATTCCTCGGCCCTTTTCGAGGACGTCACGCAAACAATTGAAGCGGCGCAGCAAAATCGGCTCAGGCACATCCGCGAAAAGCTGGACGTTTTGGATGGCCACCGTGTTCTAGAGGTCGGTTGTGGATGGGGCGCTCTGGCGCTCGACTTAGCAACCCATTCCAATGCCCACGTGGTCGGCCTGACCCTCTCGCCTTCGCAACTGGAGTGGGCGCAAGGCATCGTCGCGGCGGCAGGGAAAACAAGTCAGGTTGAATTGCGGCTTCAAGACTACCGTGATGTTGACGGCCAGTTTGACCGCATTGTTTCCATAGAAATGTTCGAAGCGGTCGGTGAAGCCTATTGGCCGCATTACTTTGCGATGATCAAGCGGTCCATGACATCAGGCGGGCGAACATTGCTGCAGGTCATTTCGATCGAAGAGAGCCGATTCGATGCCTATCGCGGCAGCACCGATTTCATCCAGAGATACATCTTTCCGGGCGGATTTCTGCCGTCGGACGAGGCGCTGCGAAGCGCAGTCACAGGCGCCGGGCTTAAACTGACCGAAGTCGAGCACTTCGGCAAATCCTACGCCCGCACCCTCCGGGAATGGCGCACACGGTTCGACGCGAATTGGCCGGCTATCGCCAGTCTCGGCTTCGACGAAACGTTCAAAAGGATGTGGCACTACTATCTTTGTTACTGCGAGGCAGGGTTTGAGGAGGAGAGCATCAATGTCGGACTTTACACGATCGAGCATGCATAAGACGGCGATCTTCGGCAGTCATAGATTGAAATCCTCTGCCTGGGCAATTCCCCTGATTGTCATCGGCGCAGCGTTCCCAGCCGAAGCTTCCGATATAAACGGCAATTGGGCTCGCGGAGACGGGAACGCGCGCGTGCGGATTGCGCCTTGCGGCACTGATATCTGCGCGGTCAATACGTGGATAAAGCCGGGGACGCCGAAGGAAAAGGAAGGCGACAAACTGGTGATGTCTATCAAAGAAGACGCTGACGGGAGCTACTCCGGCACGGCTTTCGATCCGCAACGCGACTTAAGCTACAAGCTGACGGTCAAGGTCGAAGGCGACAGGATGACCACGAAAGGCTGCGTCATCGCCGGTCTGATTTGCAAGGGCGTGGACTGGACGCGCATCAACTAAAGCCCGAAAATCCATCTAGGAAGCTCCTTTATGAAAACTTACCTAACCGCTTATACCGCAACACTGATCGCTTTTGTCGCAATCGATTTTGTCTGGCTGAGCGCCATGGCCGACCGTCTCTATCGACCGACCCTGGGCGACATGCTGGTTCCGCAGTTCCGACTGGCGCCGGCAGTGGTATTCTATGTAATCTATGCCGCCGGGCTGACGTTCCTCGCTGTCAGGACTGGGTTGATGTCAGGGTCCATGGCGACCGCCGCGATTTACGGTGCTGCCGTCGGATTTATGGCTTATGCCACCTACGACCTGACCAACCAGTCCACCCTGAAAAACTGGTCTACTGTCTTGACGGCTGCCGACCTGATTTGGGGAACCGTCTTGTCGGCGGTCGCATCGAGCGCCGGATTTTGGGTCACGCAGCGAATCTTTGGTGCTGCCGCACGCCTTTGACGGTCGCATCGACATTGATGAAAGTTGCTATCGAGGCGTTAGAAGAGACCTGGAGGCAAATTTTGGAGTTGATTTTTGATCCAGCAGAATGCTGATGCGTAGATTACCCCATGAATATGCAACTGCCGCGCCGAACCGCATTACGTCGAGCCGCCTGCGCCGAGGCAACAGGGTGGCCGACGCCGGGCGAGGCTCGAAAGGTCGGTAAATTGGAGGTAGAAGGCGATAGTTTAGATGCCGAACGGATCAAAGTGTTGATGTCCGCAGTCGCAGATTCGGGCGATGTCGGCGCGTTCGAGGTTCTCTATCGACACTTTTATCCCCGCGTGCGCTCCTACATGGTCAAGATGACAGGAGGGAACCGAATGCTGGCAGAAGAGCTGGCGCAAGAGACTATGATGCGCGTCTGGCACAAGGCTGCACTTTTTGATCCATCCAAGGCGCAGGCTTCAACTTGGATATTTACGATCGCCAGAAATCAGATGATCGACTCGGTTCGCAGAGGTTTAAAACCTGACTTCGATCCCAACGATCCAGCTTTTGTGCCAGATGAGTTCGAGTCCGCCGACTTGATAATCGAGCGGCAGCAGAGTGCCGCCGTGTTGGGCCGGGCAATGACGACTTTGAAGGGGAGATATGCGGAAGTGTTGCGCATGTCGTTCTTCGACGGTCTTACCCATTCGACGATCGCGGAAAAACTAAACCTCCCAATTGGTACGGTGAAATCAAGGATTCGACTTGCATGCGAGAAACTTCGCACTGCGCTTCAGGAAGACGCCAAATGATCGAACATCATCTGGATGACGACATGCTCCAGCAATACGCGGCCGGGACCCTGGCTGAGGGCTGGAGTGTTGCTGTGGCTACTCATCTTGCACTATGCCCGGCATGCCGATCCGAGCTTTCGGTATTGGAAAGCGTCGGCGGATACTTCATCGAGAGCGAAGCCGCGGATGAAACCGATGTGTCGCAAAGCTGGGAGAGCATAAAAGCAAAGATCAATGCAGGTCAAATTGACAAGGTCCTGCCGATCAAAAAGACGTCGTCTTCGGATTTGACTTACCCGGAGCCGCTGAAGACGTACATCGAAGCTGCGGGAGGTCTCAAATGGCGGCAACTCGGGCGGGGCGCAGCACAGATGATGATCCCGACTGGCGACGAAACGACGACGGTGAGACTGCTCAAGATTCCTGCTGGCCAACCGGTCCCGGAGCATTCTCACCGCGGCATGGAATTGACCCTGGTACTTGACGGCAGCTTCAGTGACGAGATTTCGACATTCGCGCGGGGCGATGTCGAGATGGCAGACGACAGCTTGATGCATCAGCCGAAAGCTGACAAAGGCAAAGACTGTATATGCCTTGCGGTAACTGAAGCGCCGCTTCGCTTCAAGAGCAGGTTTTTGCGGTTGGTACAGCCACTGCTTGGGATATGACGCTACGCCGCAGGATACCTCAAGATGGCTTCGGCTTTGCTGTTTCGCTCGAAAGCGGCTGCCCCTTCGACTTGGGTAACGGTTGGCTAGTTGAACCCCAGGCGCAAGTGGTGTGGTAGTCAATCAACTTCGATGACTTCAACGATGGCGCGGCCAAATTCGCTAAGACAATTTGAACTCAGTTGCCGGACGTGTAGGAGCCCGCGTGGCCCGCACGTGGGAAGCCCAAGAGGCGACGGCCAGCGAGCCCGCGCGGCCGGCCACGGTCTGGGTTCGTCCCCTTTTCCCACGACCTCGACGAGACAGGTAACCCGCAGCACGTCGGCATCTGGCAACGTCAACTTCAGCACCCCGTTCGACGGCGACGACTACGCGTGGAACGGCAAGGTGGGCCTGAGGGTGAATCGGTAGGTTGTCAATCGGCACAAGCCAGAGGCGACCACCGGAAACCCGGAAACGAGCAAGAGCCGTCTCACACGCTTGCATCATCGGTCTCGCACCGGAAAGCGGCATCGAATTGCATCTGTGGCGAAAACAGTCCGTCGCGGGACTTTAGTCAGGTTCCCGGGGGTAAGTGTTCCCGAGGTTCGCTGTCTCGGATCACTAGCTTTTCCTTCGCTCCCGAACCCGAGCGACCGATATCATCAACCATGCGAACGGCAACGCGCTCGGGTTTCGCCCCAACCGTCTCCAGAGCCGAGCGCACTGCGATCCCGACCTCGGACGCAACGGATTCGCGGTCGAATTCCGCGAACACCGAGATCGTAATCTCGAGACCGTCGGAAAGCTGGCGGAACTGGTACTGGCGCACGCCCTTCGCACCAGTCAGCGGCGACCGGAGCCGGTGCGCATGGACTTCGATCGTTTCGCCTCGACGCCCCACGAATTGGAGGACCTCTTCCCGACGCCCGTCGATGGAGGCAATGCGCCAAAACGGCAGGCCGCAGCTACACGGTTCCGTGGCCAGCGTCACGATATCCGAGATTTCATATCGGACCAGTGGAAGTGCACGATTGGTGAGGGTCGTGACAAGTAGCTTCGCCCCAGCGACACCGTTCGGGACCCGGCGATTGCCTCCATCCACCACTTCGAACACGAAAGCATCTTCCGCCAGATGGAGCCCGGATGCGATGAGACATTCGTGGCCCATCGCCCCCGCTTCGGTACAGGTGTAGCTATTCGCGACGGTAGCTCCCCACGCTGCTGTGGCAATCTCCCTGATATCTGTTGTCAGCGTCTCCGCGCTGGTTCGCACAAGCCTTGGCCTGATCCGGAGGCGACCGGCAACCGCTTCTTTCGCCAACTCACGAACAAAGGAAGGGTAGGTGGAAATGACCTCAGGTTGGTGTTTGTTGAGGGTCTCCACGATATCTTCGATCGGCATCAGGACGTTCAGCTTGGGCGCAGCTGGCCGGAACGCGCGCAGCTCAGCCCCGATGCGGTGGGAAATATGGACGTGCGACGATGCGAAGATCGCTATGCTTCCGGTCGTCTCGTCGATCCCGACTATCTTCTGGAATCGCAGCGTGTTGCCGATGGCGTCGAGCCAGGCGGGACCGTCGAAGACCGCCAGGCCTTTCTCTCCGGTCGTGCCTCCCGTGGCTGCCACCCGATATTCCCCGAGCAAGGGAGAACCGGGATCGTCTCCACCCAAATGATCCTCAACCAGTTTCCGGCTCAGACGCGCGTCCGTGACGATAAGATCGAAGTTCTGCATCAGCAGACGCTTGGTGAGAACGGGAAACTCTTCGAGCGGAGCATTGCGGGATACGAGGTCGCCGATAGAATCTCTATAATATTGCGACGACGTCGCGGCATGCCGCAATGTTGCTTTCAGACGCTGACTCTGAAACGCAAGCAATCTGTCTCTCGGCCAAGTACTGCGCTCCACGATCGTTGCCGAATGCCCTCGGAGAACGTCTGCGTCCAATGTTGAAGGCTGGATCGGCGGCATCGTAAAACCACAGCTCTCGTTTCAGGGGCTTAGACCGTTTTCGGTTCGAAAGTCATCTTAGCATGGGAACCGATGTCATTTGAGGGCGTAGACCGAGGCCAGAAGCCCCGCCTGCTCAGGCGGCATTTCCGGCAACCACCGAGAAGGTGGCAATGCGCGCTTCCAAGGCGGCCTTCAGGAATGCCTGCCGGAAAGCTTCGATCGTGATTGCGCCCGTTATCGCATCTGCGCAAGCCTTGACGGCAATCACATATTCCTCGCCGTCATCATCGGGCCAATCCTCCAAAAGCACGGCGGCCGCATCACGCAGCGTGCTCACCACGCGGCGCGCACCGCTCTCGCGCAATATCAAACTTACCGGTGCAAAAGCCGAGCTTGAACTCCAGTACATTGTAAACCCCCGAGACAACCCCGATACCTCTACGCATATTCACTTTAATCGGTTTAAATTTTGATCGGAAATTTACACGCGCTGATTACGAAAGAGGGCGCTCGACGAGATTGCCTCGGAGCGCCCAGGAAAGCATCGGATGTTCTGTTGCATGCGGCCGATGCCTGCTGGATAAAGTGCCGAGATTCGTCGCGAGATTTCAACTGGCAACTGCCTCCACCAACGCATTGTCAACCAGCCTTCTTTCGACCCTTGAGATCGGCTTCAACGCTCTTCTTCAATGCATCCATGATGTTGATGACATTGGAAGGCGCATCGGATTCGGCCTTCTTGCCCTTCGCCTTTTTGACAGGCTTCAACGCTTTCTTCTTCGAGGCAATAAGCTTGAGCAGGCTTTCCTGTATGGGGTCTGTCACCAGTTCGGATAACCATTTCTCCAGCCGTGGCTTGATCATCTTCTTGATGGCCTCGACGGTTTTCGGGTTGGCCTTCTTTTCGATGTCCTGAAAGTACTCACCCTCGGGACGGACCTCATCGCCGAACCGAAGGGTCCAGACGACGATGCCCTTGCCGCGGGGTTCAAGCACGACTGCTCTTTCGCGCCTCCCGATAACCACTCGAGAGATGCCGACGACGTCGTCGGCTTTCATGGCCTCTCGGATGACAGCAAACGCCTCGTTTCCGATCTTGTCGTTCGGCATGAGATAGTGTGGGGTCTCAAGGTATACCCACTCGATGCTTCCACGGGGCACGAACTTCTCGATATCGATGGTCCGCACAGTGTCCAGTTCGACAGACTCAAGGTCGTCATCTGTGAGCAGCACGTAGTCGTTCTCGCCACGTTCGTAGCCTTTGGCCTCGTACTCGTCCTTCACGGGCTTGCCCGTGACCGAGTCCACGTACTGCGAGACAACACGGTTTCCGGTTGCCTTGTTTAGGGTGTGGAAGCGAACCTTTTCGCTTTCCGAGGTCGCGGGACTCATGGCGACGGGGCAGGTGACAAGCGACAGTTTGAGATAGCCTCTCCAGTAGGGGCGACGCAGGGCCATGGGTGATCCTCCTAACCGGCTTTCTTCTGTGCGGTCTTCGCCGTTGATTTCTCGGCAGTCGCCTTCTTACGCTTCCTGGCGTTCGTATTGGCGGCAGCCTTCTTGGGCTTGGCATCGCCCATGCCCGCACTCTCGCGCAGTGCCTTGAGGAGATCGTTTGGTTTGGAAACCTTCACGGGCTTAGGCTTCGGCAACGTCTTGCCTTCGGCTTTGGCTTTCACCAGCTTGGCAAGGGCGTTTTCGTAGCGGTCATCGAATTTTGCCGGATCGAAATCACCCTTCTTGGTGCCGATGATGTGCTTTGCGAGGTCGATCATTTCGCCTTCGACCTTTATATCTGGCATTTCCTTGAATCCCTCGTCGGACGAGCGGACCTCGTAGTCGAAATTGAGGGTGGTTGCGATGAGCCCCCGTCCGTGCGCGCGGATCAATACAGTTCGCATCCGGCGGAACAGAACGGTCCTGGCTATTGCCGTGACGCCTGCTTCCTTGAGCGCGTCGCGCAGCCCGGCGAATGCATCCTGGGAGACGTCATCCGTGGGGACGAGATAATAGGGCTTGTCGAAATAGACGTCGTCAATGTCGGAGCAGGGGAGAAACGCTTCGACCTCAAGCATCTTGTCGGAATCCGGGATGACAGCCGTCACTTCTTCCGGGTCGATCATAATGTACTGACCGTCGCCGACATCGAAGCCCTTCACTTGCTGGTCGCGGTCGACAGTTTCTTCGGTTTCACTGTCGACGAACTCCCGGCGAACCCGGTTGCCCGTGGCTTCATTGATGGTGTGGAAGGTGATGCGGTCTGACGTGGAGGCCGCCGTATAGAGGGCAACGCCACAGCTGATCTCGCCGATCTTGATGTGGCCTTTCCACTGAGCGCGATGAGCGGCCATGTCGTAACTCCCTCCGGAACCTTTCCATCAACTCTCTGTTCTCACTTTCGTTCCGAGCAATACAAGGGAAGCGATATGTTGCAGCACTATCATGACACAGACGATAGGGAGGACAGCAAGGGCAGTCCGATTCTATTCAATGCTGTCGTGACTTGGTTTCGCGTCTACCAAGTCCCTTTCGATCATAGGGTCGCCGACGTGCTGTGCACGGTGGCCATGGCACTTCACTTTGATGGGCTTGGCGAACGGCAGATCACGGATCATCTTATCCGGAAGTTCAACGGTCCGATGTCCACGATGGCGACCGCGGCGTCTTCCTTGGCATACCACTGAGGCTTCGCCACAATGTTCACCGGCCCAGTGAGATGGAGGCGGCGAGCGAGAAAGTTCCATGGCAATCAGCAATGTGGCCGTCCTCATCCGGTTCACTAACGTTTTCGGAGGTTGTATTTTCTCAATGAGACGAGATTATTGTAGAATATTGAAGTCTGCGTTGCCTCGGAGACCGGCGGCGTTGAGTTGAACGATGCTGAGATCTGGGAAGGGAGGAGAGGACGGCTGTAACGTCACCGGCGCCTCGATATAGACTATGCGGCCATTTGGCCCGATCGGAAGCGTCGGTCCGATCTGCCGCCAGGCAAGTGGATCGTCTCGTCTATGATCTCTATTGTGATGAACGAGCGTCTGGAGGGTTGGCGACGACGATTTCGCGCAACATGCGGATCCGTCGGTATTCGATCATCGCGAATAGCCGCCGATGATCGTCGAGCCCACGCAGATTACTAACGCCATGGCAAGCGTTACGGGATCGGCGCCCAGGATGTCGTGCACTGGAACTACCTTAATTTCAAAACGGGCGGGACCCATCTTCGCCGTGGCTAAATAGAAGCCTATTGCTCGTGGGTACGCTGAGCCGCGTCGAGGGCAATATTTTACAATACCTCGTCCCCGCGAAAAACTAGGAGCATTCCGAACCTTCAAGGATCGGGATTATGACGACCGCATTGCTGCTTTCCATGGCAACCTTCTCACTTGCCGCTTCCATCTCACCTGGACCCGTCAATATCCTCGCTATGTCGATCGGCATGCGATATGGACTGGGCCGGTCGATGCGGTTCGCCACCGGCGCGACCATCGGGTTCACCGTCCTGCTCATGCTTATGGGCCTTGGCTTGAGTGCGGCCGTCAACTGCTTGCCAAATCTACTGGCCGGAATTCGCTGGTCGGGTGTTCTGTTTCTGATCTATATGGCGATTGCGCTCGCGGCCGATGGCGGTCGATTGTCCGCAACCACGATGGCCGCGGCGCCGTCCGCGATCGATGGCGCTTTGCTTCAATGGCTCAATCCGAAAGCCTGGCTTGCATCGACTGCCGGAATGGGAGTCTTTGCGGCAGGAGCGGACCTTGACCGCCTAATGACATTCGCGGCCGTTTATTTCGTCGTTTGCTACGTCTCGGTCTTATGCTGGGCGATGGTAGGAACCGCTCTTCGCCGATGGATCGCGGAGCCTTCGAAAATTCGAACAATAAATAGATTTCTAGCTGTGCTGCTGGCTGCAGGCGCGGCCTATCTGGCTCTCGCTGGCGCCTAACTCGAAACTGCCGCAGCATACTGGCCGGGATTGACCGCGGTAAAGCGTTTGAAGGCGCGTTGAAAATGAGCTTGATCGAAAAACATCGTTTCGTGAGCCGCATCCAGGATGGTCGCGCCGTTTCGCAACATCCGTCGTGCTTTCTGGATGCGGTAGTCGATGAGATATGTGTACGGCGTCAGGCCGAACCGTCTTTTGAACGAGCGTATGAGATAGGAGGCAGAGAGGCTGGAGGCGTCGCATATGTCGCCGAGGCCAAGCTTTACGTTCCAGTTATCCCGAATGAAATCAGCGGCGATGGAAATCCGGTCACTGTCGGGGGGTACTCTTCTCAGGCTGCCACCCAACGTCTCGTAAACGTCCGCGAAAACTACAGTCGCTGCAACCTCCCGACTGAGCGTGGTGGCGTCTGGCGATTCCAAAGCCGCATAGAGCGCGTTCAAGCCGTTGTAGAGAGCCGGCCCATCGTGAACCATTCGCTCGATGTAGAGGAAGGTCCCGTCACCGCTGCCACTGAGGCCCGCTTGAATCTCTCCGAACCATCCCGTCTCGACGTAGAACATTCGGTAAGACCACCCGCGCCCTCCAATGGGATTGCAGGCATGGACGTCGCCGGGGTTCATGATGGTGACGGAGCCCCGCGAAATCTGCCCCGTGCGGCCGCTGTTCAGATAGTTCGTCTGACCACCGGTAATCACGCCGATGGAAAAGGTTTCATGGCTGTGCCTGTCGAAACAGATCTGCCGTCCGTCAGCCACGACCCTCGCTTCGATGAATGGCAACTGGCTGTCATACCAGAAGGTATTGTTCGGCGCATTCATCACAATCCACCGCAGCGAAAATCTGATTGTAGCGGCAGGGGGTGCGGTGGTCCGCCGCACCCCCCCCGGAACCACGCGCGATAGAAAATCTTACTCAAATCCAAAGCCGTCCGAAGACGTCTGACCGTAAATCGAAAGAACCCCGTGTCAACCAAGCTCGTCATCCTATCCACCTTTCTCGTTGCTTCTCTCGCAGGTTGTCAGAGCGCCCCGCCTGTGACCCCGGTTGGCTATATCGGCACCACCAAAGACGGTGTGATGACGGCTAGGCCGTTGACCGATGCCGAAATGGCAAAGGCTATGAAGTCCGCAAAACGGGCAAGCGAGATGGCCCCGGCAATTGCTGCGGCAAACACCTTTGGAGGCCTGGACCCAACCGGCGTGAGCCAGATGGCGGTCACCGCGGAAACCAGGAGGCGCATGGAGGATTTCCAGCAATACGTCCCTGGCATGATGGCGGCAAATGTCCAGCGGCTCGAGACGTATTGCAAGTCCAACCCGAAATTTGACGCCTGCGTCGAGTTTCGAAAAACCAAGGCGGAAATGAAAGCGCGTGGCCAGCGAATGCCGGATGGCTCGGTTCCCCAGCCCTAGGCGGGTTCGAATGCGAGCGGTTCAGACGTTTGCCACCTGGCTTTGAAATCAGCTCTTCCTTTTGTCATGCCCAGTTTGTCTAAGCTTATGCGCGCGTGATCGAGATACCACGGGATTTGTAAGGCTCCACGAGATCGGTCGGGCAGCTCTTCTCCACGATGAGGCCGTCGATGTGATCGAGGCTGATAATGTCGTAGGCGGAGACCGCGCCGAGCTTCTCTTTGGATGCAAGCACAATCGTTTCCGCCGACTGGCGACTGATGGCGCGCTTCATCGCCGCCTCTTCTCTGTCACCTGTCGTCAGTCCGTGGTCAGGATGGATACCGGTTACGCCCATGAAGAAAATGTCGGCGCGGATGTGGGAGATGCCCTCGATCGCCACGGCCCCCACTGCCACGTTGGAGTGCTTGTAGATGCGGCCGCCGATGAGCTCGACGTCGATGCCCGGGTGGTCGGAGAGTGCGACCGCGATGTCAGGGCTGTGGGTGGCGATTGTCGCACTCAATTGCTTGGAAAAGGCGCGGGCGACCGCAACGGCATTTGTCCCGCCATCGAGAAAGATAATCTGGCCGTTCTTCACCATTGCGGCAGCCGCCTTGGCGATTGCCGTTTTGTCCTCGACGGAAATTTTCCTTCTGCTCGGGAGATCAGCGAGTGCTTTGGATGCTGGTAAAGCCCCGCCGTGGACTCGTTGAAGCAGACCTTCGGCTGCAAGCTCGCGCAGGTCGCGCCGAATCGTATCCTCTGACAGGCCCAGCGTCAGGCTGAGTTCTTTCGCGACCACGCGGCCGGTGTTTCCAAGGGTTTCGAGGATGAGGGCTTTTCTTTCGGTCGTCAGCATGACGTTCCTCTCTTTCAGTTGCGTCTTGTTGCACGTTTGATATTTTCGTGCAATAGCATGCAATTATGTGCATGGGAGGCGAGCATGACGATATCTGATCGAATCAAGGTGGAGGATGTGACCACGCTCTCCAGCGACTGGTACATTCTGAAGAAGACAACGTTCAGCTTCCTGCGGGGCGACGGCACCTGGCAGAAGCAGAGCCGGGAAACCTATGACCGCGGTAACGGTGCGACGATTCTTCTATACGATCTTGAGCGGCGCACGGTGCTGCTCACCCGGCAATTCCGGTATCCGGCTTACGTCAATGGCCATGATGATCTCCTGACGGAAGCGCCGGCTGGTCTTTTGGACAATGCCAGTCCGGAGGAGCGGATAAAGGCGGAAGTCGAAGAGGAAACCGGATACCGCGTGAGCGATGTACGCCAGATTTTCGATGCCTTCATGAGCCCGGGATCGGTGACCGAGAGGCTCCACTTCTTTGTCGGCGCCTATTCAGCTGCGGACGAAGTGTCCGGCGGCGGCGGAAATGCGGATGAAGGCGAGGAGATCGAGCGCCTGGAGCCGACGATCGACGAAGCGCTGGAGATGATCGGGGATGGACGCATCCGCGACGGAAAGACGATCATGCTGCTCCAGCATGCCGCCCTTCATGTGTTCAAATGAACGGATCAACGCCCCCGTGTGCGGCCGGATAGAGCGGGTGATTCCGCCCCGCTAATGATGAGGTTAAAATGACATCTCCTGTCTTCCATCTGGTGTGCGTCCGCATCGGCGCAGGAAAGACGACCTACTCGGGTAAATCCGCAGACGTGGGAATGCGCAACGTTCCCCGACGCTTCGCTGATGTGCGCAGCCGGGGTATGCAGCTTGGAGGGGATCGCCGCCGTTTCTTGGAGTAGCTGCTTACGAGCCACCGGTGCGCCTGTCATGACCAGAAGTCGCGGGAAGAAGGTTGAGTGCCAGTAAGCGGTTAAACAGGCCGGGCAGATCTTCTCTTACAACCAGCACACAAAGCCACGCCACAGCCACTATGGCGCTTGCTGAAACGAACACAGCCCGGGCATCACCGCCCGGGCTGACTGTCTTGGCTCTGATCAGAATTCCGACCATTCCTGCTGCAGTTTGTTGAGCGCTGCATTGCCGCGTGCGGCGGGCACCGGGCGAGAGACAGGCGCTGACGCTCTAACCGGGGCGGGCACCAATGTCCTGGAAGGACCCAACGCACGGTGTCCGGCGGTCGCTGTTCCTCCATCGCCGGTCTGGAAAGTGCCGAGCAATTCGCCCAGACGACTACTTTCCTGCGCGAGACCTGTGCCGGCCGCGTTCATCTGCTCGACCATTGCGGCGTTCTGCTGCGTCGCCTGATCCATATGATTGACTGCGCTGTTGATCTCCGACAATCCCATAGACTGCTCTTGGGCGGCGGTAGCGATAGCGTCCATGTGCTGGTTGATCTGCTGCACAAGTTCTGAAATTGCGGTAAGGCCTTCGCCGGTGTCGTTGACCAAGCGTACGCCCTCGCTCACAGCGACCTCTGAATTGCCGATCAGGCTTTTGATCTCCTTCGCGGCACCTGCGGAGCGCTGCGCCAACTCGCGCACTTCCTGAGCGACGACGGCAAAGCCCTTGCCGGCTTCACCGGCACGGGCAGCCTCCACACCGGCATTCAAGGCCAGCAGATTGGTCTGGAAAGCGATCTCGTCGATGACCCCAATAATCTGGCTGATCTGCCTGGAAGAGTGCTCGATCTTGCCCATGGCGCTGACTGCGTTGTTAACGACCTGACTTGAGTTTTCCGCGCGAGACCGGGCACCGCGCACGAGATCGCGGGCGTCTCCGGCACGCTGGGAGGTCGATCGCACATTGGCGGTGACCTCCTCCAGTGCTGCTGCGGTTTCCTCGAGCGAAGCGGCTTGCTGTTCAGTTCGCTTGGAGAGGTTGTCGGACGCTTGCGAGATCTCGACGCTGCCGCTGCTGACCAATGACGCAGTCTGACCGACACCCCGCATGGCGTCGCGAAGCTGCTTGACCGATGTGTTGAAGTCGTGACGGAGTGCCTCGAACTGTGGCGCTAGAGCCGTATCGATTTCACAGACGAGGTCGCCGGTTGCGAGACGGCGCAGGCCTGCAGCGAGCGAGCCTGTTGCCTGCATCAGGCGTTCTTCGGCTTCGGCCTCGGTGCGCCGCTGCATCTCGATACGCTCGCGCTCTGCGGAAACCCGTGCCTCTGCCGTTTGCTCTTCAAGTGCCTTGTTGCGGATAGCAGCCTGCTGGAAGACCTCGACGGAGCGAGCCATTTCGCCAATTTCGTCACGGCGAGCGACACCGGCCACCTCGATCTTCAGATCGCCCTGCGCCAAGGCCGCCATCGACTGCGTGATAACGCCGATCGGCTTGGTGACGCGGAAGATGATGACGCAGATGCCGACAACATTGAGGGTAGCAGCGATTAGGAAGATCAACGTATAGAGAATGAACTGGGCGAATGCCTGAGACTGACTGGCAGCGGCTGCAGCCACCATGCCGTCCGCCGCAGCGGACGCCGTATTGGTGATGAAGAGAAGGGCGTCATTACCCATCGGCCGCCATACATCGAGCGACATCGGCGCCTTCTCGCCTGCAGAAAATGTCTCGAGAAGTGCCGTGCGCTTGGGAGCAAAATCGCCCCCGAAATAGCCGGTCTGTGTGGCCTGGTAGGCGTCCTTTATGATCTGCAGTGTGTCCTTGTGGTTCACGAGGACGCCGACCTGCTTCCAGGCGAAGGTTACGGCATAATCGTTGAGTTGGATCTTGCCTAGCTCCGCAGCTGTCATCGTCGCGCCTGCGCCAAGCGTGATATTGAGCTGGAGGTTCGATGCCCCCGCAAGCGCACGCGTTGACCATGCCAATGAGCGGATCTGGATCATTGCCGTCATCGACGGATCGCTTTCGCGAATTCGGGCTTCGATTGCTGTCGAACCGGTTTCCAGCGCCGTCAGCAGCTCCTGTCCGAGGTTGAGGGCATTGTCCTGCAGTCCGGCGTCGCGGTCTGCCAGCTTTTTCGTCAACTGATCATCAAGCTTTGTCCGAAACGCCAGCACCCGGTCAAACGTGTTCATGACGTCGGCAATCTGCGCTTTGATCGCGTTGTCGTCGATATCGGCGTAGATCGCCTTGGCGCTGGCCATGGCGCTGTCCACCAGCCCGCGATCCTTTTTCAGCGAAGCCAGCGTGCCGGCGAGTGCGTCGATTTCCATGTTTGCTGCGGATGAACCATCACCGCGCTCGTTGCGAAAGGTCGCAAGTGTCTGGAAAAGTGCGCGGTCAAGAGCGGTAAGCTTCGATACATCCCCGAAAACCTGCTGTTTGTTGTATGCGTCCATCGCGGATGACGCGGTGAGCACACAGATCACCGCGCTCAGAAGAAGAAATATTCCAACCAGGATATTACGGATGGATAAAGTCATAATCGCCCCACTTGCGTTGCGGCTGACGTCTCGCTGGTGCGCGCACGACAGCTGAATGTGCTGGAACCGCTCGCGTCGATGCTTCAAAGAAAGACAATCCGCTGGCCGCCGAGTTCTTACTCGTTCGCAGGCTCATCATGGCCAGGTCCAATAGTGTCGCAGGATAGATCTGATTTTATTGAAACAGCATTAAGAAAATTAGGAATGTGAGCGCAGTTGCCTTTATTTCCAGTGACGCGCACCTGGGATCGCGCCAAAGATCAGGGGCGGCCTTTTACGGTGGCGCGGTCCGGATCCTGAGCGAGGTGGATCTGTCGGCCGAGATCCTCCGTTCGGGTGCCGGCAAGGCGGCACGCAAGATTACGATCGGCACAGTCTATCCCGCGACGATCGGGGTGCTGCCGGCCTTCCGGTCGCACTCGGCCGCTGTCCTGGCAAGGGTACCGCCGTGATGAGGAGATCGACAGGAATAGACAACGCCTCCTCCTGGCAGCCGTCAAGGTGTCATACCCGGTGTTGGCACGTAGACGCCCTCAGCTCGCGAAAGCCAAAAGAGCGCTCGCACTGATTACGCATCGATGGGCCATCGACGCATGTGGCCGGAGTTCTGGGTGCTGTTTCAGCAGAGCCTTTAGGCCAAACTCAAAACTGTGAAAGCCGGCTTCTTAAACGCAACTTTCCCTATAGAGCTGCACTTTTCGCTCATTTTCGGAGGGCAAGCCTGATGCAGGATGAAAAGTCGGGTAATGGTGCCGGCCCCGGCCTCTTCCTTCTGGCGTGGTTTGGCGGTCGCGCTGGGAGGAAGGAATTCGAGACCGGCAGAGGAATTTGACAAAATGCGCGTTCTTCAGGCAACTCAGCAATAGGTGCAATCAATTGGCGTCACTAATGCATCGTGGCGATCCGACGGGTTGGTGGAGGCACATTGGGGGTCACATTCCACGAGCTGGCCTCTCTCACGAAGCTGTGAGATCCCAATCTGGACGACTTTGATCATGTCAGTCATCCGCTGGCCGTGGCTATCCTGGCACTGTTCCAACGTAGGAGTATCGATCACGACGTCGGCTAGCGCGGCGATGCGATTGTCTTTGACCGCTTTGGCGCCGAGAGCCCAAACACGGCTAAACAGTATTCGATCCGATTCAGTGGTGCTCATTACGTTCCGCTGGCTGATTTATCGAGCGCTCTATCGAGCGGAGGTAGTAATCTTAGCGGGCAGGTTGCGCTCATCAAGCGGACTAAAGTCCTAAGCCGAGCATTAAGGGCGTTTGGTACGCTACCGCACCGCTGCGTATTTGAGGGGGCAAAAAGAAGCCCGCCGAAGCGGGCAGTAAGGGAAGTGGAAAGGCGACCGCGCAGCGGAGTTGGCTGAAAGGTCAAAGGGTACATAGATCCGCCACGTGGCCCATAGTGGTTAAACTTCAGCGACGCCAAAAGGTTCCGGTCACATCTTGCCTCTCGCCGCAAATCAAGCCTTTCAACCGGGCAAAATCGTGAACACCCTGGCGGTAAAATTCGATGATAATGGCCGCTGTCCCTGAAGTTTTCTTATCATCGTCAGCGAACTGAAATTCCCCACCTGCTGCCTCCAGGAGTTGCTGACAGACAACGAGGTCTTCCGACGCCAGCGCTTGATGTGGTTTGGCAGTAAACGTGAGATTGGGGCAGTTTTTTCCGTGTTTAGCATTTAATGTGAGATTCTCTCGGCCGCGAATCTCAGATCAAATGCAACTGCGACGACCACAGCGACTGACGCGAACAGTCCAATATCTCTTCTGCAGCCTAACAAGCGGGCTTTGTTCTCACCCATCAGATGGCCACTCAGCAAGTGAAGCACGTCGGGGCCGGCATGCTGGACGATGGCTACACCTGCCAAGAGAGCGGGCCGCAAATGCAGAGGCAAGACCGGACTTGCCGGAGACGGAGCTCGACCGAGGCCGAAGCCCGTAAGCAGGGCGGGAGAGCCGTCGTGTGCGGATGGCCCGAGCGATCGTCGGAACTTCTCAAGTTGATGCTTCGGACTTGTAGCTGGAAGGTGATCCTCGACGGGCAATCTTACGCACCACGGTCTTGAGGCTTACTGGTGTCGACACACTCAAGCCGCAAAGCGCGGCTTGAGGGATCGAGGTCGCGACGAAGTCCGCGTCAATCTCCGCTGGATTGATCTCCGCATAATCCTGGCCGTTCGCGGTTGGCAGAAAAATGCCCACGCGCAGGGCGGGCTTAAGGCGCTTCAGGCGGCGAACGATCTGGCGGGCACGGGATTTGGAGTTGCCGTTGAGGAACGTGACGATAGCCGTATCCACGCCGTCGATGGGCAATGCCAGCGCTCCCCGAGCAGCGTGGTCAGAATGTAATGACATCGTGGCGGTGGCGCCCTGAACTTCCAGCACCTGCGAAAGCATGGCAGCGGCGGCGTCATCCAATCCGCCGCGTCCGCCGAGGCAAAGGATGGAGATGCCCTGACCATCGGGAAGTTCGAGTTCTGCTTCGGTCTTCGGAGCTTCCTGCGGCGCGGTGTCTTCCTCATTCTCCTCTTCATCTGCAACCGCCGACAGGTTCTCCACCAGGGACAGGGAGCTAGATGCGACCACCTCGATCTGCCTCTCCGACATCACGCCGCGCTGACGGTCGAGTTCCGCCAGCAGAAGCGCGGGCATGCCCACCTTGTCGTAATAATCCACGAGATACTCCTCCTCCAGGAACTCTTCCGCGTTGTCCGAAGCTTCGTTCGGATCTCCCGCCAGAAGACGCTGATAAAGCTTCTCGTGCGGTTCCAGCACGGGCTCGTTGCCAAGCAAAACGTCGAGAAATCCGAATTGTGGAACATATCTTCCCACAACGACAAGGCAGACCGTCAAGGGGGTCGAGAGCATGAGACCGAGCGGCCCCCAAAGCCACGACCAGAAGATCGCCGAGATGATGATCGCCAATGGCGACAGCCCGGTATGCGTCCCATAGAGCCACGGCTCCAGGACGTTATTGCTGACGAGTTCGGTCGTCAGATAGAGCGCGCCGACCCAGACAACGAGCGACCAACCAGGCGCGATGGCAAGGGCCAGAAACAGCGGAAGGATCATCCCTACAATCGCGCCTATGTAGGGCACGAAGCGTAGAACAAGCGTCAGCAACCCCCACAGAATGGCATTAGGGATTCCAAGCGTCCATAGACCTATAGTGATCGGAACGGCGTATAGAGTATTCACCACCAATTGCATGAGCAGGTATTTTCCCACCCGCCTGCCAGCGTCCTGGAGCGCGGCGGTGGTTCGGTGTAGGTCTCCCAGGCCGACCAGTCTGATGAAGCGGTCGCGGAGGTCTTCTCGCTCGAGAAGCATGAAAATCACCAGCACAACGACAAGACCAGCCGTGGCAAACGGGCTGATGAGAGGCAGAAGCAGATTGCCCATTGTCTGGATTGGATCGGAGCGAGTCACGATCTCGACTGGCATTGGCTTCTGGATCGTTGGCGCCTGGCCCGTCGGTGGTGCCTGACTTTCAACGGCGCGGGTCTGAATTTCGGCTCCGACGCGTTCTACCGCCTTGCTGAGATGGTCCAGTATACCGTTGCCGGCGCCCGCCTGAGCCAGCGAATGGACCTTGTCGACGAGGTTTCTCTGATAGGTCGGAATATTCTCCGCCAGGTTCGTCACCTGCGTCGCTACGACGATGCTGAAGACGGCGATTGCACAGAAGGCCGATACGACGGCGAGAAGCACGGCCGCGATCTTTGGCACTGAGCGCTTGCGAAGGAACGAGACGATCGGTGCAAGCGTAAAGGCCAGGAGCAGTGACAGTGCAAGCGGCACGAATATCTCCTGACCGAGCCGGAGAATGACGGCGACTCCTATGAGGATCAATATCGTGCGGCCCGACAATTTGCTGCGAAGCTCTCCCTCGGGGAGCCGGTAGATTGCTGCGATCGCCGCTTTGTCTGTCTTCGAAAGTTCAGTTCCGCTCACAACCCACTCCCTAGCACTTACCGTGAAGAACTATGCGGCCCGAAAGTGACCTGGGCGCACACCGTATCCGGGAACGATCAATCGTACCGCAGGCTCCCCTTAAGGTTTTTCAGTTCGGCATCCTGGGAAGCCGCAACCTGCTCGGCGATATCACGGCCGGGTTCGTTGGTCGCGGATATCACCTCGTTCAACTGGTTGATTTCCCCCTGGAGCTCGTATGTCATGCAGGTCGAGGTGAGTGTGTTGTCCTCGATCACGGCTTTCCTGCCCGTCGCACGGGACCTCGGCTTCCAGGCCTCGCCGAATGTTCTGCGCCAATTGGCCGGCGCGTCGGCCGACAGTTTTAGTACCATGTTCATCAAGAGACGTCGCGCAGACGGTTGCGCTTGCTGTCCGTGTGGATTTCATAAACGTAGTATCTCATCGACGCCTCCTCTCATCACCGGTGAAACGGCCAAGCTTTTCGAGGCCTAACGAAGCCGGGTTGAACGATGATCATCGCGATGACGAAGATAGTCAGCACGAATTTGTTCATGCCTTTGCCGGATTTTCTCGGCGTCGCTCATGGCGATGCAACAAGCGGAGCCAGAGAAAGTTCCAGAGGCGGAAGCCTTTCGCCGCTCCTCGTAATTTCGTATCCTCTCAGGCAACGGTGACCAATGGTAGAATACTTGGACACCGGCCCCTTTGATCCCTCTGTCCGAAAAGTCAAAAAAAGAAGCCCGCCAAAGCGGGCCAGGTGGGAAGTTGGGACGAGCCGTCCAGATTGTGGGACTGGAGTTCCACCGGGACGTCTCGAAGTAATATACTTCTGAAGGATCGAAAGGTTCCCGCATAAAATGGCATTTCCTGTTTACCAAATGCGATTGTGAGGACGCTCATCAAAAACTTGGGGAGGCGCACGAAGGTCAATCGTATTTGGCTTTTCCCCGGGCTGCCTCGAAAACAAAATCGCGATCGGACACTTGTAGTGTCGGGTGAGGGCGTCAGCTGCTTCCTTCTCGAAGCTCTCGCGTTGTTCAGGGTTGTCGAGAACATTCCGCTTTTCGAAGATCACAGCCACCTCCCAAGTTTGCGATCCCGGCCATCTACAAGCATAAAAACGTCACGTCGGAATGGACTAAAGTCCCGAAAACCAACGGCCCGCGCGGTGAAAGCGAAGAGGGCTTCGGAGACGAACCTTCACCGCGCGCACCGACGGGCGGCAATATTGTTGCGGCAATTCTGAGAAAAGTGCTGAATATTTCTTCAGCAAGCACCGTGAGCAAGAAGCATCTACCCTGGCTGTTAATGCCCCGCCACATCATCATGTGATGGCACAACTGATCCCCATCGTTTATGGGGGCCGGCTCGCCGTGACGATATGCCTAAGATCTGTGACTCACCAATCTTCAAAATCGGCAAACAGAAGAATTCCACTTGAGGAGAAAAGCACGGTCAGCGTGAGGGTTAGTCGTATCTGAGGGGCCGCGGTCTATTCACGTCTACGATTCATCCAAGACGCGTAGTCCCTCTTCGGCGGCCTTTTTAAGTGCGGCCATCGGGATCCAATCTTCCGATCCAGGGAAGCGGACATGCCAGTAAGCCCATCCGTTTAAATTCGGAGATCTGCCCCTTCGATTCAAAGCCAGCCCGCTTGCTGCCTGCGACAGAGTGTCGAATTGCCGGCCGTCTACCACAAGCTTTCCATTGGAAAAGCAGCCAAGGAAATGTTGCTGCCCCCTCATGTAGGACATTTTCGCATCTGACCCGTGGGGGATGGTCACACCTTCGGACGCCCAGGCCACTCCGGTCGCTTGAATTGCCTCGGCGATCTGAATTTTTGTCATCGCAGCTGTCATCAATGTGTCCCTGTTTCTCGCAAGGAGATGCGGAATTGAATTCGCGCATTGTTGGTGGATAGTGCTGCGGGTGAGGAAAGTGCCGCACGCTCGGAAGTTCGTAATTAGATCGGATTGGGGAATTTCCAAGGCTGTGGCAGACGTCCGATCCCTTGTGCTGACCGGGCCTCCCCTTTGCCACCGCGTCAGGGCTGAGCTGGCGGCAGGATCGATTACGTTTATCGTTGCCAATCGTCAACGCGATGTGCGCAATTGAAGAAAGAGAAGCCCGGGAAGCGGGCAACGCTGGTTTTAAAAATATCCTGGAGCGTGGACCGTACGGCGCCTGCTGGGCACAGCAGAGACGGGGGCGCGTCCTTACCGCACGATCCAAAATCTCAAACTCCCGATCCCCGACAATGTTCCTGAAGCCCTCGGTGCTGTCTGAGATCGGACGAGAACGACTTTGGTTGGGACGCGCGGTGACCTTTCTGTCGTCACCAGGAGAAACCTGAATTCCCGCATTGTGTGCGCGGCCTCAATGAAAGCTCCGCTTCAATGTAGCGTCTTACCGCCCATATATAAATAGGCGAAGCTTTCTCCGGCCAACGGTCGCTCAAAAGCATACCCATCAGGTCTTCGACGGTTGCAGCAAAGTGCTGGGGACTAAGGTCGGTCACCTGAACACTCACGGGCGTAATTGGAACTGCAGACGCGGTGTAATCGCGTTACCTCACTCATAGCTGATTGGCGACTCCATTCTCATCAAGGCGATGAGCTCGCATCCTATCTTGCGACCTATCCTCTCGACCGTTATACTGTTTTTGAGAAACAGTATAACACCTGAGTCGAGCTTATGAAGTCCATCGACCTCATATACCAGACGATGCTCGCCGAGCTGGGTCAGCGCTCGCTCGACGCAGCTTGGACGGCCGATTTCCCCCCGGGGGGTCGATTCACCCCGGCGAACATCAAGGGACGAAAGTACTGGTACTTCGACATCCCAGATGGACATGGTGGCACCAAACGTCGTTACGTCGGTTCTGCTGATGATCCGGATATCGCGCAACGCGTAGCTGATCATAAGCGGGACAAGGACGATCTACGCGCTCGCAGGCGCTTGGTAAATACTCTGGCCCGTGAAGGCGGGATGATCGCCCCTGACGCCATGTCGGGCGACATCGTCGAGGCTCTTGCCGATGGCGGTCTCTTTCGGCTACGAGGTGTTCTCATCGGCACGGTTGCCTTTCAATGCTACTCAGGACTGCTGGGCGTCCGCCTTCCCATGGCTGCGATCCTGACCGGCGATGCGGACATCGCCCAGGACTATGCCATTAGTCGGGAGGTTGAAGACAGTCTGCCGCCGATCGTTGAGCTGCTGCAGACCGTCGACGCCAGCTTCCGGCCAGTTCCACATCGATCGGGATCCGTAGCCTCGTCGGCGTTTCAGAATGCCGACGGATACAGGGTTGAATTCTTGACGTCGAACCGTGGTTCGGATGATTACATTGACCAGCCGGCGAAGATGCCTGCCCTTGGTGGCGCCAGCGCGGATCCACTACGCTTTCTCGACTTCCTCATAAGGGAACCCGTCAGGACAATGCTGCTCCACCGAAGCGGTGTCCCAGTCGTCGTCCCCGATCCGTCCCGGTATGCGGTCCACAAGCTCATAGTCGCCAGCCGCCGGCACACTGACGGGCAGGGGCCGGCGAAGCGAGAGAAGGACGTACGTCAAGCTGCGCTGCTCTTTGAAGCTCTGCAGCAGACAAGGCGATCTGCCGACTTGGCGCTCGTCTACAACGAAGCATGGGAGCGCGGGTCTGCGTGGCAAGAAGGTATTCGAACCGGGGCGGGAATGCTGCCGGCACAAGATGCCGAACGGCTCCACACGGTCCTGATCGAGGGCGCAAAAAAAAACCGCGAAGAAATTGAACTTCCGTTTGGAGAGTAGGCTGTCTTTCGCTTCGAAAGCCAAGCAGTTGATTTAATTCGAAACTGGAAGTCAAATATGGTGTCGAGAGTTCCTGTCCGCTCAAGAGCACTTGCTGCGGCGATGGTTTTTATTGCTTCTGGCACGTGGCGAATTCGAGCCTTCGTTTGGTATCGCGCCATGACGCTCAGGTCCTGCTCCCCGGGGCCCGGAGCAGGGATCGGCGGGATGGTGCTAGCCATCCGCACGGCCGCGGCAGGAAAGCTGGTAGAGCGGCACGTATAAGGTACAAAACAGATCGGATGGCGCGTACATCCGGCCTCAGTCGCTTGGCGCTTGGCGTGGTCGTCGATCCTCAGAAGTAATAGCCGTCGAGTACGCCAAGTAGAGAGCCTCCTATCAGGGAAAATATCAGCGGCAGGATGATGAACAAGAACATCATGAGGACCATAAAGCGCATCAGGCACCCCCCCGCTGCTGCCCTTGCAGGTGGCGCTTCCGGAACGGGATAGGTCGACCTTCGAGACATACGACCGGCGCGGGAGAGAGCTCGAAGCATCTCCAGCATTTTTGCCGTGCGGATGTCGCCCGCTGAGGCTCCGTAGGCCTCCGCCTCGGGACGGGCAGTCCTCCTTCGCTCTTTCCGACCCCATGGCCTGGGGCTCGCATCCAGCGGTGTTGGTGGGTCCGCGCGGCGCGCTGCTTTGGGAAAAGGGACCGGCGGACGTGGGCGAACGGGAGGGGGGACCGACGGTGCCGCCGGACGTAGCGGATCGCCAAACTTTGCGCCGCATTGCGGACATTCGGGTGCATCTAACCAATGCCCCGGCTTATGGTTCCAACAGTAGAAGCGGACTTCTGCCTCGTGACAAGCCTCGCACTCGCCGGAAGTCGCTGTGGAGGTGCCGCAGTTTGGACAGCGCAAGATGACGCCCGTCATGGTTGAGGCTCCCGGCTCGGGTGATTGTCGATGCTGTCGGCGGCCGGCTGAGGATAATAGGCACGGATCATTTCCGCGGGTATGTGCAACCGATACACGCTCGGCAGGCCTCCTTCGACATATCGCGCCATGGTAGGAACCCGCTCGTAGGGCCCGAATGCCTCGCGGCTCAACCGACGCGAAAGTGCGACGGTCGTGAGCAGCGGATTAGCCCGATAGGCGGGGAAGCTCGCATACCTCTCTTCCACGTGATCGTGGCCGCGTACCATATGTGTGACGGGCCGTCCGAGACCAGCACTCAAAGAGCAAAAAGCAGCGAAGTCCTCGTAGCCGAACTGGCTCCCGCGGGAGAAGCGGTTGGGCATCTTCCTGCGGGCTTTCGGATGGGCCCTTGTCCATACAAAATCAGACAGGCACATCGGGTTGTTCCATTCTCCCGATTCAGCGAGATCGGAATGCAAGTCAACCAGCGGAAAGCCTCCGTGGGCGGCAAGCAATCCGTCGGGAAAGACGAGTGCGCGCGGAGCGTTCGTAAACAGGCGCACGGCAAGCTTACCGGCCCGCTCGATCCATTCGTGGGTGAGGTTAGCGTTGAGGAAGTCGGCAAAGTCCGATGGCGTCACGCTCGAGGAATATCGACCGCCATCGTAAGACAGTGCTTCGTCGTGATTGCCGGCGATAACGCACACTCGGTCGGGCGCGTCTACGATCAGTTCAAATACGCGGAGAAGGATTTCGAGGCCAAAACCCTCGTCATCGAAGAGATCGCCAAGAAACAGGATCCGAGGTGGACCTTCTCCGGGCTGCAGGTCCGGCTGCCGCATTGCCGCAAGTGCAGCCTCGAGCGCCAGAAGATCACCATGCAAGTCGCCGATGATCCACAGCGGGATTTCGGCATCGAAGTCAGAAATCTTGATGACCTGGTCGGTGGGATCGGCGCGGGATTTGTCGAACAACATGCCAGGCCCGTCGGCCCGGTCAAGCAGACCCTCCATTCGTTCCACCGTAGACCGAATTTCGGAGCGGATGGAAGACGGGCTGGCCCGGTTAAGGACAGCTTTCCAATCAAGGTCATTCACCTCGACGATTTCTAATGGAGCAAAGGCCGCCACCTTCGAAAGATCCTGGTCAGACGGCAGGCTTTCCGACCTGGACGCAGGCTCTCCATCCAGTGGCGCAGCCGCCGCCGGTGGAGGTTCGGGGCCAAGAGCTGGAACATCTGCGGCAAGCGCGCCGAGGGGACTGGAAGGACCCGGCGCCCCTGGTTCATTTTTGGGCACAACTGTCATCACCGGATGAGCCTCTGCGATCGCCGGCTGCTCGCGGGGAGGATCGGACTCGGGCACTTCACGTCCGCCGGCCGAGGTCATTTGTTGAGCGCCCGCACCGTGAGGGGCATCTTGGCGATGCCTTTGGCCTGGCGTCCGACCGCAATTCGATCACCTTGCCTGAGCGGACGAGGAGCTGTCAGGGTCAGGCCGTTCACCAGTGTTTCGTTGGTCGCACCGGCCACGGGAGATACCACCCATTGCCGTGTGGGATTTCGTTCCAGGACACATTGGTGATTATCCCAGAACTCGCTTTCCGGCCCGAACTGCCGCAACAGGGGTTTTCCAAGTTCCGTCATCACCCCGATCTGGAGCGAACGTCCATTCGAACCTAGCAGCTCGATCCTCTCGGAAATGATCAGCTCTGCGGAAGCGGGATGAGCGATTCCTTCTGTTGTCGATGCAGCAGCTTTCTGTCCGGAGACGGCAGAGCCTGCGCCGCGTCCACTCAAAATAGCCCGTACTTCTGCAGCCGTCGGTCTCGCAACGGGATCTGGAGACAGGCATCGGTGGAGGACGGAACTGACCTCGGCATTGCTCGCAGGTGCCGGCATCAACCCGGCAAGTGCCGGAGGTTTGGCGGCATAGCTCTGTACAAGTTTTGCATAATCAGCCTGGTCCTCGGTCCAGTACGGATGATGGCCGGCGAGCAGTTCGTAAAGCATTAGGCCGCAGGTGAAAATATCCGAAGCCAGTCCCGGAATAGCGCCGCGCGTCATATGTTCGGGGGATCGATAATTGTCAGTGCCAACATAACCCTGATGCCCGTGCCAGGGCGCGCGGCGGTCAGCCAACAAGGAGAAGTCCATATCGATCAGCTTAAGCTGATAGCCGGAGCTGATCGACGGGTCAGTGATCAAATATGCGTTCGCCGGCTTGAGATCTGCGTGGACGACCTTGGACTCGTGCAATGCTGCGATACCCGTCATGAACACCTTTGACCATGTGAGGTGACGTGCCCAAACCGTGGCATCACGAGTCGCGGCCAACTTGGTGCGACGATGCTGCTTCCGCTCCTCATCGAGCATTTGCTGCAGGTCTGCACCATTCTCGACGAACTCGAATGCCTGAAAGTAGCAAGGCCCGCCCCAGATCTCTTCGAATGCATCGACCTGGCGCACCGCAAATTGAGCAGCGCGGCCATTCCGGACGCGTGCTCCGAGCTCGTCCTGATAAGCAATGAAATCCCTATACCAGACAACCGTCGGAGCAGGGGACTTGTACTGCTTGAGAAAAACTTTCTCACCGCTCGAAGTCTGAGCTCCATAGGAAATAGCCATCATTCCCGGTCCGAAGACTTTGGTGATGCGATACTGCCGGATCCGGTCGCTTATTTTCAGTTTCTTGGCCATGGCTTTCGGGACAGTCGCTAAAGCGCTACGGTTGCTGCCGACCGGGATACGCTTGCGGCCAACTGCTTCAGGGTGTTACGGAAGTTAACCGGGTCGGAGGTAAATTTCTGGAGCGCCTCCTGCGGGTTCAGCCCTTCGTATTCCACCACCTCCCATTCCGACTTGTCGATCTGGCTCAGTCTATCGTAGCCCTCGAAATTCGGGGCAAAGAGGCTGAGAATAATGCGGTTGGCCATGACAAGGTTAGCCACGTCCTGCAACGAGCCGCCCTTTGCCTCGGCAATGCTCATGGTCTCCTTGAATGAAGCATCGGTGAAGACGATGACAACACGCGCCGCATCGCTTCTATAGCGCCATCTCGCCGGATCCTCCGTCTGCGAACCCTTCGGCACAGCCTCCATAGAGGCAACTTTATAAAGAGCATCGAGAAGCGACTCCGGCTCGTCCCCGCCGCCGTTTGCCTGTAGCGTGCCAAGCTGCGCCTTGAGCGCGCTGGCATCGCGCACGAAGTCATTGTCGACGATCCACGGCAGGCCTTCGGCTTCGGCGGCTTCAATGTCACGGTAGCCGACAACCTTGCCGCGCCAATCTTTGACAAGGGCGGCGTTGTTCGGGTCGCCTTGGCTTAAGGAGTCGATAAAGGCTTCGATATTTCGCCGCAGTGCGTCGATGCAGGGGGCCATGCTGCCGGTAACATCGACGAGGAAGACAATGTCGGCCACGCCTTTGGTTTTTGGACGCTCCTGCAGGGTCTGGCTGTCGGCTGATAATGCCGGCGCGCTGTCTACCGCCGGCTCATCCGGTGTGGACGAAATCGGCCCGGTTGAGTTTGGTGTCGCGGCGGGAGCCTGGCTCCCCGGGGTAGGAGGCGTCTGCTGGTCCGGTTGCTCCGTATCACTCATCGGTCAGCTCCAATAGTTTGGTATCGTTACGCGGCAGATCTGCCAGCGCCTTAACGACAACACGGCGGCGACATGAAAGTTCCTACAGTCGTCGCATCGGAGAACGGCCGGTCTCGCCGGCGATATCTATGGCCGAATTTCCTCGGAGGAATCGAAAGGGGATCTCGCTGCACTTACCTGGGATAAACCGATCGCGTGCTTCGCGATGCGCCCTGTATGGTCGCAGCGGATATTTCGCCTCTGCTTCATACGGTGTTGCTGCAACCGTTCGGCACCGATGAAACTTCAACGCGTCGATGACGCTCCTTTCAAAACAGCGCGGGCGGGTCCTAACCTCAAGAAGGCCTTATAGGAGCGTGGCGGCAACCGCCGCCATAGTTTCCAGCCCCGGAACTCGATCTTGGCGATCAGCGTCGGTTCCGTGAAGATTAGGTCCTAGCAGTTTTCGATGATACACTTTTGCAGTCAGGGCGCCGCTTTGCGCGCGTGGATCGTCAAGGCTTGAGCTTTACAAGCTGCTCCCCGCTTCTTGCGTCCCAGATCGTCAGGTCGACGACAAAATCTCCCCTCTTCGATATCAGGTCGAGCAAGGCTGCGGCCAGACGTCCCGCGCAGATCGGGTTGGTCGCAAGGTCCAGTGTTTCATTGCTTGTCAGCGCCAACCGAAATGAAAGGTCACCGTCTTCCAGGGGAGAAAATGGAGTGGCACTGTCGAATTCAAGATAGGCGTCCGCTTCGCCGTCGGCAGAAGGCCGACGAGCTTCGAAGGCTCGGTGAAATTCACTCTTTTGTTCGGCGGACAGCATTGTGATCCATTCCTCTTTCGCGATCGTAGGCCGGGCGCCGCTCCATCGTTGTCGATGCAATGTCGTCCGTTCTCACTATCGAATTCGATGACGTGATTGCCAAGCAGGGAACGGTAGAAGCGCTTCACCGAAGCCTATCATCCCGGCAGTTCGGCTTGGGTGGTTGCGATGAAGCGCCAGTCCTGCAGCGCCGCGAGTCGATGCGGGGCGGCTTCGCTCTTGTATTGCGCACTTTCGAGGATACTCCGCATCGCCTCGACGCTCTCATATTCGACGATGGCGATATCATCCCAGATTTCTCCGTCCGGGGCGACTAGGTTCGCCTGAACATTGCCAACCCAAACGATTTTGGTCTTGTCAGCACCCGCAACTTTGCTGAAGGCGGCGACGTAGCGTTGAAAATAGGCTTCCTGGAGTCGTTGACGAGGACAGCACCCTAGGACTGAACATCGTGTGCGGCACCTTAGCCGCTTCACAGGCCCGTCGCTTTCAAGGCTGCGAGGGTGAATACATCAGGATCGGTTTGCGGCCCGGCCAAACCGGGCGGCCCTATTCGCAAGTGCGAACGGAGCCCGGTTCCGCTCTCCGCCCATCCGGGTGACGATCCTGCCGCAAGGGCTCGGCCTTGCCATCGATCTGAGCCTATGGAACAGGAGGCGATCCAGACATAGGAGCGCATAATGGAAGAGGCAATGCAGATCGATAATCGTGGCGACTTCGGGCTTTGGGCCATCGAGGTGGCCAAGCAGATTGTGGCTGATCAGGGTTTCGAGCTCGCCCGCGCGGCGCGCGATGGCACCGAGGGCGATGTCCGTGCGGCCGGCAATGCGCTCGGCCAGGCCATCACCAATGCGATGATGGAGGTTTTCGATGGCTTGATGGAGGGTGCCACCGAAGACCAGACATAAGCCTGAAGCGAACGCCCCCGTCGGGCGCACTCGGTCCCGGCTTCGCTGAGCGGTAGTATGCTAAGCCTCCTGCGGCTGCTCTCTCTCGGGGTTGGGAACAAGATGGGGTTGTCTAATCGCAACTGGG
>UEIF01000030.1 GCA_900468805.1 Hyphomicrobiales bacterium
CTCGGCTGGGATCCTGCCATCGTCAACGTCAACGGCGGCGCGATCGCCATCGGTCATCCGATCGGTGCGTCGGGCGCGCGCGTCCTCAACACCCTGCTTTTCGAGATGAAGCGCCGCGGCGCCAGGAAAGGTCTTGCCACATTATGCATTGGCGGCGGCATGGGTGTCGCCATGTGCTTCGAGGCAATGTAAATAGCCTACAATGCATATTTTGAGGCCCGCCTCAGAGCGGGCTTACAACAACAGGGGAGCGGAACATGAGCAGAGTGGCTCTGGTCACTGGAGGTACGCGCGGCATTGGCGCAGCAATCTCGATGGCGCTACAGAATGCCGGCTATAAGGTTGCCGCCAACTATGGCGGCAATGACGAGAAGGCCAAGGCATTTCACGATGTCACCGGCATTCCGGTCTTCAAGTGGGACGTGTCCGACTATGTCGCTTGCGGCGACGGTATCGCCAAGGTTCAGGCCGAGCTCGGCGCGATCGAAATTCTCATCAATAATGCCGGCATCACGCGCGATGCGATGTTCCACAAGATGACACCGCAGCAGTGGCATGAGGTGATCAACACCAACCTCACCGGCCTCTTCAATATGACTCACCATGTCTGGGCCGGCATGCGCGACCGCGGCTTCGGCCGCATCGTCAATATCTCCTCCATCAATGGCCAGAAGGGCCAGATGGGACAGGTGAATTATTCAGCTGCCAAGGCCGGTGACCTCGGCTTCACCAAGGCGCTCGCTCAGGAAGGCGCCGTCAAGAACATCACCGTCAACGCCATCTGCCCCGGTTACATCGGCACGGAGATGGTGCTCGCCGTGCCGGAAAAGGTGCTGAATGAGAAGATTATTCCGCAAATCCCAGTAGGGCGCCTCGGCGAACCCGAGGAGATCGGGCGCTGCGTGACCTTCCTCGTTTCCGACGATGCCGGTTTCATCACCGGTTCGACGCTGACTGCCAATGGCGGTCAGTTCTTCGTCTGAACCTGTTTCTTTTGGTTGTGGCGCAGTTGCTCCGGAAGTTGCCTGTGCCATCATAAGGCCTGGCGGATGCGCTAGGCTGCAAAAGCCCCACGGACGGCGCTCAGATCGTCGCCGCCACGCGGTTTCCGGTTTCTTCGAGAGCGTCAGGCGTTTGGATGATGCCGTCTGTTGACCTTGACGGGCACCTTCTGGACGCGGTCCTGGCTGCGAAGGGCGGCGACCGTCGTCGTGAAAAAGGCTGCCGCGATCAGGACGGCGACGGCGGAATTCAGCAGGATCTGGGCCATGGTAGCTTACCTTTCCATTCGCGGGCGCCATGTGCGTTGCCCCGCGATCTTGAAAGGAATATGCGCTCGGCCTTGGTGGCGCGGTAGATTTGACTTCAGCGACCAATCGTCAACGGCGTGTTGACGACAAAAGAACGTAAGAAAACGGGCGCAGAAGCGCCCGTTTAAAACTTCCGATGAACCGGGTGTCGATTAGCGGCAACGTGCTTCGTATCGGCGGCCGTAGCGGTCGCGATAGACGCAATAGCCGCGACGCTCGACCGACTGGCCGATGAGAGCGCCAGTCAGACCGCCGGCGACTGCGCCGACTGCCGCGCCACCCCAGCTGTTGCTGACAGCGCCGCCGATGATAGCGCCCGTGCCGGCACCGATCGCCGTGCCCTGCTCCGTCGGGGTGCAGGAGGCGAGAGCGCCGATGAGCGCGCAGCTGAGAACAATCTTTTTCATGTCTAACTCCCCAGGTTACCGGCCTTTTAAATTCGGCCCATCAATACAAGAATGATGATGATGACGAGAACTAACCCTAAACCACCGGAAGGTCCATAGCCCCAGCCTCGGCTATAGCCCCAATTCGGCAAGGCGCCGACCAATAATAGAATAAGGATAATAAGAAGTATCGTGCCTAACATGGTGTTTGTCCTGACTCATCCTCATTTCGACTGGACTAGAAACACGCATCTTCGACTTTTGTTCCCGGCTAATCTCTCGGAATATCACGGCGCCGTTATCGATTGTTTCCCTGAAGCCGAGTTTAGCCGGCGCGCCAGATGCCAAGCCGGCAAAGAATTCTGCCGCCTTTTATCCGTATGGTTAAAAATTTGTTCAAATACAACAGCTTGTGGTGAACAAAGCGGGAAAACGGCGATGTCTCCGATTCGTCAGCGATTCGTTCCGGCTTTGATCAGCGCCGAGCGTTGATCGGCTTGTGGGGCGACCGTCTTAAAGCATCGTAAATTCTGCGTGGAAATGATTAACGTGATCTGGCGCTTTCGGCCGACACTGCCGAATTGGCCAAACCGTATATTGGTAGTGGCGGCAAGACGCTCACAACATCTCGCCGTGAACGAAAAGGGAAAACCTCGATATCGGCGATTCGTCTCCGATTCGTTCCGGCTTTGGTCGAAGGGTTAATTTTAGATAGGATCTGCGGGTCTTTACAGTTCGGCAAGAAACGTTAATCGCGGGCGATGAAATCCATCTTCGGCCGAGTCTTCCGATTCAGCATCTAGTGTAAAAACGCGATTCAAAATCAATACTTAGCCGTGAACAAAAGCTGAATCAGCCAGAGTCAGCGATTCGTCTCCGATTCGTTCTCAGGCTGTTCCGAATCTTAAATCAAGGACTTAGCAGGGCCGCGATTTCGATGCCCAATCTGCGGTCTATTTCAAATCTGCCCTTGCGTTTAGAGCTTCGGCTGTCCATGTGTTCTGTGCCTTACCCGCAGGAGCCGACTTGACCCCGGGGCGCCCCGCCTCACTTGCATGGACCATGACCCTGACTTCGCAGCCGATGATACTGAGCGGGCGCGGCGTGACCGCGGTGCTCGGGCCGACCAATACCGGCAAGACCCATTACGCGATCGAGCGCATGGTGGCGCATGGCACTGGTGTCATCGGCCTGCCGCTTCGCCTGCTTGCGCGCGAAGTCTATACGCGCGTGGTGGAAAAGGTCGGCGCCCATAATGTGGCCTTGGTGACAGGCGAAGAAAAGATCTCGCCGCCGAATGCGCGTTTCTCCGTCTGCACGGTCGAGGCGATGCCCCGAGAAACCAAGGCTGCGTTTGTCGCCATTGACGAAGTCCAGCTTGCGGGCGACCTCGAGCGCGGCCATATTTTTACAGACCGCATCCTGCATCTGCGCGGCCGCGACGAGACGCTTCTGCTTGGTGCCGGCACCATGCGGCCGATCCTCCAGCAGCTTCTGCCGGGGATAACCGTCACCGAGCGGCCGCGGCTTTCCCACCTTCTCTATGCCGGGCAGAAGAAGATCACCCGGCTGCCGCAGCGCTCGGCAATCGTCGCCTTTTCGGCGGACGAGGTCTATGCGATCGCAGAGCTGATCCGGCGCCAGCGGGGCGGGGCAGCCGTCGTGCTCGGGGCGCTCAGCCCCCGCACCCGCAATGCGCAAGTGGCGCTCTATCAAGAAGGCGACGTCGAATATCTTGTCGCCACCGATGCGATCGGCATGGGTCTCAATCTCGATGTCGATCATGTGGCCTTCGCACAGGACCGCAAGTTCGACGGCTATCAGTTCCGCAATCTCAATCCTGGCGAACTCGGCCAGATTGCCGGACGCGCAGGACGTCATACACGCGACGGGACCTTCGGCGTAACCGGCCAGGTCTCGCCGTTCGACGAAGAGCTGGTGCAGCGCATCGAGGGCCATGAGTTCGACAACGTCAAGGTTCTGCAGTGGCGGACCAAGGATCTCGATTTTTCATCGATACAATCCCTGCGGGCGAGCCTTGAAACAGGTCCTCGTGTACCGGGTCTGACGCGGGCGCTGCCTGCGGTCGACCAGCAGGCGCTCGAGCATCTGTCGCGGTATCCGGAAATCGTCGATCTCGCAAACACGCCGGCGCGCGTCGAAAAACTGTGGGAGGCTTGCGCTCTACCGGATTACCGGCGCATAACGCCAGCGCAACATGCCGATCTTATTTCTACCCTCTTTTCCGATCTTGTGCGCTATGGCACGGTGAACGAGCAGTTTTTAGCGGAGCAGGTTCACCGCTCCGATCGTACAGATGGGGAAATTGACACGCTTTCGGCGCGAATCGCGCAGATAAGAACCTGGACCTATGTTTCGAATCGGCCCGGTTGGCTTGCCGATCCGACACACTGGCAGGAAAAGACGCGGGAAATCGAAGATCGATTGTCCGATGCGTTACATGAAAGGTTGACGAAACGCTTTGTTGATCGCAGGACATCTGTGCTCATGAAGCGCCTGAGAGAGAATGCGATGCTGGAAGCTGAAATCAGTGTGAATGGCGATGTCTTTGTTGAAGGACATCATGTGGGGCAGTTGAGCGGGTTCCGTTTTACGCCTGTTGGTGGAACGGGCGGACCGGACGCCAGGGCGGTTCAGGCTGCGTCCCAGAAGGCGCTCGCGCTTGAATTCGAAGCCCGCGCAGCACGCCTGCATGCCGCAGGCAATGCCGATCTGGCGATCGGTTCGGATGGCCTTGTGCGTTGGCTTGGCGACCCCGTCGGACGTCTTTCCGGCAGCGATCATGTGATGCGTCCGCGCGTCATCCTGCTTGCCGACGAGCAGCTTACGGGCAATGCGCGCGATCATGTCGCTGCCCGTATCGAGCGCTTCGTCAACCATCATATCAGCACGGTGCTGAAGCCGCTCGACGATCTGTCGCGCGCTGAAGACCTGCAGGGCCTTGCCAAGGGGCTTGCCTTCCAGCTCGTCGAGAATCTCGGCGTGCTCTTTCGCCGTGACGTGACGGAAGAGGTGAAATCTCTGGATCAAGATGCGCGCGCCTCCATGCGACGTTACGGCATCCGCTTCGGCGCCTACCATATCTTCGTACCGGCGCTTCTGAAGCCGGCACCGGCAGAGCTCATCACTCTGCTCTGGGCCCTGAAGAATGACGGGCTCGACAAGCCGGGTCATGGCGACCTCATTCCGGTGCTGGCCGCCGGCCGTACCTCTGTCGTTACCGATCCGAGCTACGAACGCATGTTCTATAAGCTCGCCGGCTTCCGTTTCCTCGGCAAGCGCGCGGTGCGTATCGATATCCTCGAGCGTCTGGCAGACCTTATCCGTCCGCTCCTGCAGTGGAAGCCGGGTCAGGCCAGCCGTCCGGAAGGCGCTTATGACGGTCGCCGCTTCACGACGACGACGGCGATGCTGTCCATTCTCGGCGCGACGCTGGAAGACATGGAAGAGATCCTCAAAGGTCTCGGCTATCGCGCCGACGCCGTGAAGGCCGAAGAGGCCGCTGCATTCCTTGCGACGCAAGACGTGGCATCGGCTCCTGCAGTGGCGACTGAGGCCGCGGCAGAGGAGGCTGGCGAAAAGGCCGATCATGACGACGCAGATGGCGCTGCGGAAGAAGCGCCCGCGGCCGAAGCCGCACCTGTGGCTGCGGAAACGCCTGCACCAGCCGAAGTTTCGACTGAAGCAGGCGAGACTGAAGCTGAGGCTGCAGAGCCGAAGCCGGTTCTCCTGTGGCGCCTGGGTGGCCGCAACGAAAACCAGCGCCAGGCGCGCGGTCATGGTGATCGTCGTGGCGGGCAGGGCGAACGACAGGGCCAAGGGCAGGGCCAGGAACGCGGCGACCGCAATCGCCGCCCTGGCGGCGGTGAAGGCGGCGAGGCCCGTGACGGCAATCGCCACAACAACCGTAACCGGGATGGTGGCAAAAGCGACGGCGGTAATCGCGACGCCGGCAGGCCACAGCAGGCGCGCAACGACCGGAACGAACAGCGCGGCGACCGTCAGGACCGCGGTGACCGCAAGGATCGTGGCGACCGCAACAATAACAACCGCGGCAATTCGCAGCCGCTGCGCTTCGAGGCTAAGCCGCCGCGCAAGGAGAAGCCGATCGATCCGGATTCGCCCTTCGCCAAACTTGCAGCGCTCAAGGAGCAGATGAAGAAGTAATCATGGGTGGAGAGATACAGCCAGGAAGCGGTTCGCGCCAGCGCATCGACAAATGGCTGTTCTTCACACGCATGGTGAAATCACGCTCTCTGGCGCAGAGCCATATCCAGTCCGGTCATGTCAGCATCAATGGAGCGCGCTGTGCTCAGCCGAGTCAGATGGTGAAGTTTGGCGACCGCGTCGAGATCACGCTGGAGCGGCGAGGGGTCGTTCTTGTGGTCCGGCTGCCTGGAGACCGGCGGGGACCCTATGAGGAGGCGAGGCTGCTCTATGAGGATCTGTCGCCGCCTCCGGATGAGGCAAAACGCCTCACCCCTTACGAGCAGGCAATTCGCACCACGGGTTCAGGCAGGCCGACGAAAAAGGAACGGCGTGCAATCGACAGGCTGATGTCGGATGAGGATTAGAAAACTCTTCCTGCCGTCAGCTTTTCGAAGATCGTTTGTCCTTGAAATCCTGCTGCAAAGCCGATACGTCACACACAACCTGCCGGGTAGCGTGCTTGCCTCCCAAGCCTGCTCACGCTTTCTCTCCGGCTCAGGGGACAGGCGCGACGTTCCAGGTTGCCCGGCCCCGCCCGTATGGAAATCCTGGAGTTCTTCATGACCTATGTCGTGACTGACAATTGCATTCGCTGCAAATACACCGATTGTGTTGAAGTCTGCCCCGTCGACTGTTTCTACGAAGGCGAGAACTTCCTCGTCATTCATCCCGATGAATGCATCGACTGCGGCGTCTGCGAGCCGGAATGTCCGGCTGAGGCGATCAAGCCCGACACCGAACCGGGTCTCGACAAGTGGCTGAAGGTCAACGCCGAATATGCTGCTATCTGGCCGAATATCACGGTCAAGAAGGAGCCGATGCCGGAGGCCAAGGAGATGGACGGCGAGACCGGAAAATTCGAGAAATACTTCTCGGAAAAGCCCGGCAGCGGCGACTGAAATTTTCGAAGTGGAAGGCCATTGAAACCGGGTTCAGCGGCCGCTTAAACGTTTCAAATTACGCGTGAGTCACATGGGGGCTATGTGTTGCCCACATGACTCACGTTAAGCAAATTATTGATTTCCTCATATTTTTGTGATACGTTCACCACACTGTTCCATTTGTGGCATGACGCATGCCCAAAAACCATCACGAAAGTAAAACAAATCCGCACGCGGTTTCCGTGACATATCAGTAACTTGAGCTGTCGGATCCCAAGATCGCGCGCCAGGATATCTTTTGCTTCTGTCTGGTGGAACCAGAGTGAAGTCACCCGACGGATATAACCGTCTCATCCGGGCCTGACTGACCCGGCTCCGGCCGCCGCCGGAAGCGTAACAGGGAGTTTTTGATTAGAATGACCATCCAGCAGAAAAAACCTTCTACCGCACGTCACGGCTTCAAGACTGGTGAATCGATCGTGTACCCCGCGCACGGCGTCGGTACCATCACGGCTATCGAAGAGCAAGAAGTCGCCGGCATGAAGCTTGAACTTTTCGTCATCGATTTCGAAAAGGACAAGATGCGTCTGAAGGTTCCGGTCGCGAAGGCCATGAGCATCGGCATGCGCAAGCTTTCCGAAACCGACTTCGTCGAGCGCGCCCTCAAGGTCGTGCAGGGCAAGGCTCGCGTCAAGCGCACCATGTGGTCACGCCGCGCCCAGGAATATGATGCCAAGATCAATTCCGGCGACCTGATTTCCATCGCAGAAGTCGTTCGCGATCTCTACCGCGCTGAAAACCAGCCGGAGCAGTCCTATTCCGAGCGTCAGCTCTATGAAGCTGCCCTCGATCGCATGGCTCGCGAAATCGCTGCTGTCAACAAGATGTCTGAAACCGAAGCCGTTCGCCTCGTCGAGACTAATCTCAACAAGGGTCCGAAGCGTGGCAAGGCAATCGAGGAAGATGACTCGCAGGACGAAGCCGCTTAATAGCGCATTGTTTTTGCTGTTAAAAAAACCCGGCCTTTGTGCCGGGTTTTTTATTGGAACTTTTTCGCCGCCACGACGTTCATACACAGTGATGCGGACTTAACCGGAGCCCATGAAGCTCGGTTTGACTTCCGCCTAAGCTGTGAGTGTTCGATGAGGAGCGGGTCATGATTTCCAGAATTTGCCTTTCCGGCAATCTCAAGAAACCGATCCAATCCAGCCGCTTCAGCGGCATATGATGAGAGATAGGGCCTCCTCCTGAAAAGTCCAGGAGCGAGGCCCTCATGCATTCAGGACCTTAGTTTACTCCGGCGCAGCGATGTTCCGGAAACAATGTTTGCTTGTTCATTTTTGGGCCGTGGCCTGTTTAGGAGAGCGATATGAAGAACATGTCTGCAGATCGGCGCATGATCAAAATAGCAATGGCGGCTCCCTATCTCGCCCGCGAAGAAGAACATAATCTCGCTATCCGCTGGAAGGACCATGACGATCGTGGCGCCCGCAACCAGATCGCCATGGCACACATGCGCCTCGTCATTTCCATGGCAGGCAAATTCCGCAATTTCGGCCTGCCGATGAGCGATCTCGTACAGGAGGGCTATGTCGGGCTTCTGGAGGCTGCGGCTCGTTTCGAACCTGCGCGCGATGTGCGCTTTTCCACTTATGCAAGCTGGTGGATCCGGGCCTCGATCCAGGACTATATTCTGCGCAACTGGTCGATCGTGCGCGGCGGTACGAGTTCCGCTCAGAAAGCGCTGTTCTTCAATCTGCGGCGCTTGCGTGCCAAGCTCGCCAAGGGCGACACGCAGCTGACACTGCAATCCATCCATCAGGAAATCGCCGCTGCCCTCGGTGTCAGCCTTGCCGACGTGCAGACCATGGATGCGCGCCTGTCCGGTAATGACGCCTCGCTGCAGGCGCCCTCCGTCTCGGGCGATGCCGACAGTGCGGAAAAGATGGATTTCCTCGTCAGCGACGAGCCGCTCCCGGATGAGCAGGTCTCCAACATGATCGACGGCGAACGCCGCCGCATTTGGCTTGCATCGGCGCTCAAGCATCTCAACGAACGCGAAATGAAGATCATAAGCGCGCGGCGACTTGCCGAAGACGGAGCGACACTTGAGGAGCTCGGTGCAGACCTCGGCATTTCCAAGGAGCGCGTGCGCCAGATTGAAAGCCGGGCGATGGAAAAGCTTCGTACTGCGCTCGTGAGCGCCGACCCGCATATGGCAGCCTATGCCTGACAGGAATTACTCCCCAGCAGCACAGACTAGCCCGGTGTAAGCCGGGCTTTTTTCATTCGGCGATGATCTTCACGCGGTCGCCGGGAGAAACGGCAGCACCCGTCGGCAGGGCATTGATCAGCTTGAACAGATCGAGCTTCCGATCGGTACCCATCATGCGGGAGGCAAGTGTCGTGATGTTGTCGCCGGGGCGGACTGTGACCACCCGCACGCGCAGGGGTTTCAGCGAGGCAGCTTCCTGCGGCGTCATTCGGCGGAAGCTGGCACGCAGGACGTCTGCGGTCGGCTCCAGCGAAGGGCTGCCCTTCGGCACGGCCGTCAGGAAGCGGAATATCTGGTTGTTGTTTCTGATGACCGTGACATCGAAATCCCAGCGGTCGGCCGTGGCTCGGGCGGTCGCAGCTTCCATGCCGTTGACGTTGATCGGCCGGATGCTCGATGGATCGAGGCCGGTAACCCAGCCGCTGGAAATGTAATTCGTCAGGCTCTGGTTCTGGTTATCAGCGACACCGTCGAAACGAACGGCGATGTCGTTCGGGCCGGTCGCCATGACCGCCTCGACTTTGTTGTCGATATTGAAGTCCGGCGGAACATCGAAGCGGATGCCGAGGCCGCCATGCAGGAAGGTCTGGCCGCGCACATATCCCTCTTCCGGGCTGTCGCCATAGAGAAGGCCGTCGATCCCGTCGAGATAATAATCGCGGCCCTTGTCGCCGACTGAGCCTTCCTGGCCAAAAGCGCGGGCATGGCTGCGCGCAAGCTCGATGCGCTGGGCGGAATTCGGATGGCTCGACAGGAAGTCCAGGCTCTGGTCGGCTTCCGGATCGACCGACATGAAGCGGCTGTAGGCGGCCATGGAATCGAGGAAACGGGCGGCGGCATAGGGATCGTAGCCGGCTTCGCCGAGCATGCGTACGCCGATGACGTCGGCCTGCAGTTCCTGCTGGCGGGAGAAGGCGGCGAGGCGCAGCTTGCCGCGGGCAAGCGCCTGCTTGCCGGCTATATCGCTCGACAGAACTTCAGCCACAACGCGGCTGGCAATGACTTCCGCCTCTTCGCGCTTCTGGCGCTCGATGCCGTGGTTTGCAGTGACGTGGCCCATCTCGTGCGAGAGTACGGCCGCGACTTCCGAGGCGTCGTTGGCGAGCGCCAGCAGGCCGCGGGTGACATAGAGGTAACCGCCCGGCAGCGCGAAGGCATTGATGGCGGGCGAATTCAGGATAGTGATCCGGTAGGACTGGCTCGGATTTTCCGACACGGCCGTCAGCGCGCCAGCGATGCGGGCGACGAGGCGCTCGGTTCGGGCGTCCTTATATTCGCCGCCATAGCTCGCAACGATGCGCGGATGCTCGCGGGCGCCCATGGCCGCGCGCGGGTCGTTTTTCTGCACTTCGTCGACGATCTGTGGATTGGACGAAGGGCCGACGGTCGGCTGATAGGATTGTTCGATCAACGACTCGCAGCCGTTCAGCATCACGACGCAGGCCGAAAGCAGCAGGATACGGCGCGCCCAACGGCGCGGCGCAACAAAGGCATCACTGGAAAGCGCGGGCGATTTCCACGTCGTCATGCTGTCCAGTCTGTCTCTCCGCATCATTTTAAGTCGCCGGTCTGCCGCATCTTCGGGCCGGCCGTTGCCAGGAAAATTCAATAGGCTTCCGCCCCGGTTCTCGCGCTGCACAATCGGCCGATCCAAGTCTTTGCTTTAGCCGATTTCCGCGTGGGTTGCATAGCGAGACTCCATCTAAATATGGCGCCGTTGCATTTCGGCAATGCCTCACCTGTCGAGGCACTTTCTCGCTCCGATGAAATTATGGCGAAAGTCCCATCGCAAGTGCAGATTCCGACTGCATTACGGAAAAAATCAGTCACTACGGCGACCGATGCGGGCAACAATAACGTCCGCGCGAAGAATGCAATTAATGGTAGTTCTGCCGAACTGAAAAGAAGAGGCGCAGCGCCGCGCGCTATATCATTCTGCGGCTTCGGCGGCGACGCTGGCCTGGCCGGTCTTCGGTTCGCCGGCGCGGGGCAGCTGCACCGGCTTGAGCATGATGGCGGCAGCCAGGCCGATCAGGGCAATGCCGCAGGAGGTCATGAACAGCGGCGAGAAAGCTGCGGCATAAGCGTTCGCGACTGCCTGACGGCTGGCTTCGGGAAGTGCCGCCATCATTTTCGGCGTCAGCTCTTCGATATTGGGCACGCCCGGGATGGAGGAACCAAGCTTCCCCAGCTGCGATGCAATGATTGCACCATAGATGGAGATGGCAATCGACGCTCCGCCCATGCGCGACAGGGTGACCGAGCCGGTTGCGGCACCCACATCGCGGGCCGGCGCTGCATTCTGTACGCCGATGACCGGAACCTGCTGGGCAAGGCCGATACCGATGCCGTGCAGCAGCATGATCGCGCCGATGATGGCGATCGGCGTGCCGGCATGAACCTGCGAGATCAGTGCGAAAGCGATGGCGCTGCACGTGAGGCTGGCAATGGCGAAGGGCTTGTAGCGGCCGGTCTTCGAAATGATGCGACCGGCATTCAGGGAGCCGCAGACGAGGCCGCCTGTCAGCAGGATGAAGAGCAGGCCGGCGCCGGATGGCGAAAGGCCTGTCGTCGTCTGCAGGAACAGCGCGAGGTAGTTGACCATGCCGATGGCGATCGCGCCGCCCATGATCGAGATCACCAGCAGCAGGCTGAAGGTGGAATTGCGGAAAAGCGGCAAGGGGACGATCGGCTCCGGTGCGCGGCGCTCGACAAAAACCCAGGTTATGGCGCAAACGACACCGAAGGCGACGATGCCGATGCTCTGCGGCGAGATCAACGCGCCGAAAAGCTCGCTGCTGTCGGTCGCAAGTACGATGCTGGTCGTCGTCAGCGCCAGCAGAAGCGCACCGGCATAATCGATCTTCGGACGGCGATGCGGCTTGCGATAGGGCAGCATGAAGGCGAGGCCGGTAAGCACGATGAAACCGATCGGCACGTTGACGAGGAAGATCGAGCGCCAGCCGAAGAGATCGCTCATCGTGCCGCCGAGGACCGGGCCGATGGCGCCGGAAGCCATCAGCACGAGGCTGGAATAGCTCTGGTAGCGGGCGCGTTCGCGCGGCTCGAAGAGGTCGGCGTTGACGGCGAAGATCGAAACCATGATGCCGCCACCGCCGAAACCCTGCAGCACGCGGGCGGCAATCAGCGTGTTCATCGAGACGGCGAGGCCGCAGACGGCGGAGCCGACCGTGAAGATCGCGATCGCCGTCATCATCACATATTTACGGCCAAAGAGATCGCCGAGCTTGCCATACAGCGGCATGACCGCGCTCAGCGCCAGCAGATAGGCCGAACCGATCCAGCCGAAGCGGTCCAGATGACCGAACTCGCCGACGATGGTAGGCAATGCGGTGGAGACGATCTGATTATCCAGGGTCGCCATGAACATGGCGGTCATCAAGAAGAAGAAGAGGATGAGCCGCCGACGATGATCCGTCACGAGCGGCGCGGGGGCAAGTTGCATGTCCATGGGAAGGCCAATTTCGTTACATCGATACTTTATGTGCTAATGGCATATATTTGTCAATGGCACATTATTGACATTGGCATATTTTACTTTCGTGCCCGGTCTGTTATGGTTCCGTCATGAACGAGACCCTGACCAAGACAAGAACGACGGAGCTTGATGATCCTCCCATGGACAGCGTGCCGCGCATCGGCCGCACCATGACGCGCATGCGGATGATGACGGGCCGCCGGCTGATCGGTCGGCTGGCGATCCAGAGCGTGGCACCGGATCTGGAGCTCTCGCATCTCGACGTACTCGATGCCGTGCGCCGCGCGCAGGAAAACGGCGAGGTGACGGTCGGCGCCATTGCCGAGATGTTGCGCATCGATCCGTCGAGGGCCAGCCGCGTCGTGTCTGATATGGTTGGCCGCAACGTCCTGCGCCGTGAGGCTTCGCAGGCGGATGCACGGCGTATCGTCGTTGTCATGACTCCGCTCGGAAAGAAGCTGCTGGCAGAAATCCGGGCCCAGAAGCTCGCCTTCGTGTCCGAGGTCGTGCGGGACTGGCCGCAGGAAGAGATCGAAACTTTCTCGCTGCTGTTCGAGAAATTCATCGGCGGTTATGAGGCGATCTTCCTATCCCGCGACAAGGATACGCCCGGCTAACGAAAATAGTCCCAGCGTTTGATCTCGCTCAAGCCGACCCATCCAAGGCAGGCCTAAGTCTCTCCCCGTTCGACGACATCAGGAGAGATTCACATGAAACATCATCCGCTTCGGTTGAGAGGTATTTTTGCCGCAATCGTCTTTGCATCCTTCGGGCATGCGGCCTTTTCCGCCGACATGGCGCCTTCTGCAGGCTCGCCCGTCGCTACACAAAGCCCGTGGCAGGTGCGCCTTCGCGCCCTTGGCGTGATCACGCGCGATAATGGCTCGGTGGACGGCATTTCCGGATCCGGTCTCTCTTATTCGGACACGGTGGTTCCGGAAGCGGATATCTCCTATTTCTTCACCGACAATATTTCCGCGGAGCTCATTCTCGGCACGACCTATGCCAATGTGCGTGGTGAAGGCTCGATTGCCGGCTTGGGCGAAATCGGCAAGACGTGGCTTCTGCCGCCAACGCTGACGCTGCAATATCATTTCACCGATTTCGGTGCCTTCCAGCCCTATCTCGGTGCAGGCGTGAATTACACGGTCTTCTACAATCAGTCCGGCAAGAGCGCCGACAGCCTCGACGTGAAGAATACATTCGGCGTCGCGCTGCAGGCGGGTTTCGACTACATGTTCGATGAGCATTGGGGTGCGAACCTGGATGTGAAGAAGATTTTCCTGCGTCCGGATTTCGATGCGACCGTCGGCGGTGCCAATGTCAGCGGCAAGGCGAAACTTGACCCCTGGCTGATCGGCGCCGGTGTAACTTACCGCTTCTAAGCATTTGATTGACGCAATTCCGGTCGCAAACCGCTGCACACTTTTGCGGGAATTGCTCTGAGGGAAAGGCACCGGATATCCGGCGCCTCTTCCCCTTCACCCCTCGTTTGCGCTATGGGCAATGCCCATGAGCCAATCCACCTTCACTATCCTGCTCGGCGGGGCACTCAGCCTGACGGATCGTCTGCGCGACGCCGTGCGGAACAGCCGGTTCATCGCGGCCGACGGCGGCATGCGCCACGCAGCGGCGCTGGGCGTGGTGCCGGAATTGTGGGTCGGCGATTTCGATTCGACGCCCGTCGATCTCCACGGCGCTTTCCCCGACGTGCCGCGCCAGCCCTATCCGGCCGCAAAGGCTGCGACGGATGGTGAAATTGCCGTTACAGAGGCGATCGAGCGTGGCGCCAAGCGCCTGATCCTTGCGGGTGCGCTTGGCGGCGAACGGTCCGACCACGCCCTGCAGCATCTGCTCTACGCCGTGGAACTGGCGGAAGAAGGCTTCGACATGCTGCTGACCTCAGGAAGCGAGGAGGCCGTGCCTCTGCTTCCGGGCTCACTGGAGATCGATCTTCCGCCGGGCAGCCTGTTTTCCGTGCCGGGCTTCAGCGAGCTGCGCGGCCTGTTCATCGAAAATGCTCGCTATCCGCTCGCCGACTTCCATTTGCCCTTCGGCTCGTCGCGCACCATCTCCAATGTGGCGGAAGGCCCCGTGCGCTTCTCGCTTGCCAGCGGCAGAGCCATCGTGCTCGCGCGGCCCTATGATCTTTCCGGAGTCTGATTCTTGGCGCCTCCCATTCTGAAACTCGACGATATCTTCCTGAGCTTCGGCGGTGCACCGCTTCTGGCCGGCGCAGCCTTGCAGGTGGAGTCCGGTGACAAGATCTGTCTCGTGGGCCGCAACGGCTCGGGCAAATCGACGCTTCTGAAGATCGCAGCCGGCCTCGTCGACGCGCAGTCAGGTGAGGTCTTCCGCCATCCATCGGCCACGGTGCGCTATCTGGAGCAGGCGCCGGATTTTGGCGGCTTCGAGACCGTGCAGGCCTATGCCGAAGCCGGACTCGGGCCGGGCGACGATCCCTATCGGGTCACCTACCTGCTTTCGCATCTGGGGCTGACCGGCGAGGAGAACCCTGGGAATCTTTCGGGCGGCGAGGCGCGCCGCGCAGCGCTTGCGCGCGTGCTGGCGCCGGAGCCCGACATCCTGCTGCTCGACGAGCCGACCAACCATCTCGACCTGCCGACCATCGAGTGGCTGGAAGGCGAATTGCAGAAGACGCGCAGCGCACTGGTGCTGATCTCGCACGACCGCCGATTCCTCGAAAAGGTCTCGACGGCGACCGTCTGGCTGGACCGCGGTACGTCGCGCCGGCTCGACAGGGGCTTTGCGTTTTTCGAAGCCTGGCGCGATCAGGTACTGGAGGCAGAAGAGCTGGAGCAGCACAAGCTCGGCAAGGCAATCGAGCGTGAGGAGCACTGGCTGCGTTATGGCGTGACGGCACGACGCAAACGTAACATGCGCCGGCTCGGCGAGTTGCAGACGATGCGTTCGCAGTATCGTGGCCACAAGGGTCCGCAGGGAACGGTACAGGCAAGCGCTTCCGATGCGCAGGAATCCGGCAAGCTGGTGATCGAGGCGGACAAGATCACCAAGAGCTATGACCAGAGGCCGATCGTCGCGCCGTTTTCGATCCGCGTGCATCGCGGCGACTGTATCGGTCTCGTCGGTCCGAACGGCGCCGGCAAGACGACGCTTTTGAAGATGCTGACCGGCCAGCTTGCGCCCGACAGCGGCACGGTGAAGCTCGGCACCAATCTCGATATCGCTACCCTCGACCAGAAGCGCGAGGACCTGAATCTGGAGGATACGCTTGCCAACTATCTGACGGATGGGCGTGGCGAGAACTTGCTCGTCAATGGCGAGCAGCGGCACGTGACCGGCTACATGAAGGAATTCCTGTTCCAGCCGGAGCAGGCGCGCACGCCGATCAAGAACCTCTCCGGCGGCGAACGTGCCCGTCTGATGCTGGCGCGCATCCTGTCACGGCCGGCGAACCTGCTCATTCTCGACGAACCGACGAACGACCTCGACATCGAGACGCTGGATCTCCTGCAGGAAATCGTCACAGGCTTTGCCGGCACCGTCATCCTCGTCAGCCACGACCGCGATTTTCTTGACCGGACGGTGACCTCGACGATCGCGCCTGCCGATCCGGAAACGCCGGATGGACGCTGGATCGAATATGCCGGCGGCTATTCCGACATGCTGGCGCAGCGCAAGGGTGCGGCCGAGGAGCGCCGCAGGGCCGAGAAAGCGGAAAGACCGAAGACGCAGGAGGCTGCCGCACCCTCTGTCTCGAAGGTAAAGCTCTCCTACAAGCAGAAATTCGCACTCGAAAACCTGCCGAAGGAAATGGCCAAGGCGGAAACCGAGATCGCCAGGCGCGAGCAGAAGATGGCCGATCCGAACCTCTTCACCAAGGACCCAGCAACCTTCAACCGGCTGGCATCCGAGATGGAGAAGCTGCGCGAAAGCCTGACCAAGATGGAAGAGGAATGGCTGGAACTCGAAATGCTGCGCGAGGAGCTGGAAGGCTGATCCGATAAAAAATTCCTGAAGTGTCGGATCGCGTAGGTTTTCTCCGTCCTTGGGCCGAACGTGATCAACGGCATGGTGCCGCCACGTCATAAGGGAGACTTTTCATGCGCATGATTTTCGTGAACTTGCCGGTCAAGGACCTCGTCAGGTCGAAGGAATTCTTCGCGGCGCTCGGCTTTTCCTACAATCCGAATTTTACCACCGACGATGCAGCCTGCATGATCGTCGAGGAAAATATTTATGTGATGCTGCTGACCCACGGCCATTTCCAGCAATTCATCGAGGGCGATATCGCCGATACATCCAAGGGCAAGGAAGTGTTGACCTGCCTTTCGGCCGGCAGCCGCGCCGAGGTGGATGACTACCTCAAGAAGGCGCTGGCGGCGGGCGGCAAGCCTTGGAAGCCGATCCTCGATATGGGTCCGATGTATGGATGCAGCTTCCAGGACCTCGACGGCCATGTCTGGGAAATCATGTACATGGATATGTCTGCTGCTGGCTGAGCCAGTCTTTTCAAAGATCTTTTGCGGACTTCCGGTGCCCGGGATCGGGTTGCCGGGGTCCGCTTTCCTCACTTTTCCTTGATTCGCCCACGCCGCGTCACGCGGCATAGAGTGGCACTCCGGCAGCCGGGGATCGTGCCGACCAATGGCTACAAGGAAGAGTCACATGTCTCGCAAATCCTATACCGGTATATTCATGGCGCTTGCCGCCACCAGTCTCGTCGTGCTCGGCCTTTCGCAGGCGGCGGGTGCGCAGGAAAACCAGCGCGTGCGCGTGCGTGGCACGATCGAGAGCCTCAACGGTGACACGCTGACGGTCAAGACCCGCGAGGGCAGCGATGCGACGGTGGCGCTCAAGTCTGGTTGGAAGGTCGCGGGTATCAGGAATGCGTCCGTCGATGACATCAAGGTCGGCGATTTTGTCGGCGTCGCCTCTCTGCCGAAAGGCACGGGTCCCGATGGCGCGATCGAGGTGTTGATTTTCCCGGCCGCGATGAAGGGCACCGGCGAAGGCAGCCGTCCATGGGATGTGCAGCCGAACAGCTCGATGACGAATGCAACCGTCAGCAATGCGGTCAAGGCCGTCGACGGCCACACGATCACGCTCACCTATCAGGGCAAGGAAAAGACCATCTCGATTGCCGAGGGCACGCCCATCGTCACCTTTGCGCCGGCAACGAAAGGCGACTTGAAGCCGGGCGCCGGTGTGATCGTCATGGCGGAAAGGGCAGCAGACGGCAGCATCTCGGCCGCGCAGGTCGCTGTCGGCATCAACGGCGTGATTCCACCTATGTAAAATTTCTTAGAGCTTTGTTTTCACGCATGCCGGACGCAAAACCGCTACACATCGTTGCTGGAATTGCTCTAGAGCGCCGGGGCGGCAGCTGCCGCGGCGCTCGATCCGGGAACCGAAGTTGCCGGTTCTTCGTCCGATTTCGAGGGCAGTGCCTGCAGGTGCAGGGTGCGCGGGTGCAGCGCTTCCAGATAGGTTTCCGAGCGGCCGATATAGATCATGCCGGTGTCCGGCATGGTGGCGAGCAGCTTCGTCATCGTGCGCTGCCATTCCGGCTCCATGCCTTCGAGCACTTCATCGAAAACGGCCCAGCGCGGCTTGACGAGAAGCAGGCGAGCAAAGCCGATGGCCTTTTGCTCATCGGCATCGAGAAGCTTGTCCCAGCGCGCGCGGCTGTCGAGGCGGGCGATCAGCGAATGCAGGCCGGCAGCCTCAAGTGCGGCCTCGACGGTCGCCTTGTCATAGGCCTCGGGTTTTTGGGGGAAGGAAATTGCCTCGCGCAGAGTGCCGCCCGGCACGTAGGCGACCTGCGGGATGAACAGCATGTCGGCAATGGGCGGTAGGCCCATTGTGCCTTTGCCACAGGGCCAGAGGCCGGCCATGGCCTGGAAGAGCAGGCGGCGGTTCACGCTGTGATCGCCGTTGATCATGACCTTTTCGCCGGCCTTGATCGTCACATCCGCCTCGCGCATCCGGAAGCCACCGCAATCCTCGATGTCTTCGCCAAGCTTGGCGAGGATGACGACATTCTTCAGCGTCAGCGTATCCGGCGCGGTTTCCTCATAAACAATGGTGTCTTTCAGATCGAAGCCATCGTCCATCTCCAGCAACGCCTGACGGAAATCGGTGACGCGCATCAGCGTGGCGCGCCATTCGGCAATCGGGCCGAAGTTGGCGACGTACCAGCGCAGCGCTGTATTGACCTGATTGAAGGCGCCGACCGACATCATCAACTGGCCGAAGGTCAGCCCGCCAGAAAAATAGGCTGGGGCTGCGACGATAATCGGGATGACGATGACCAGCCAGCCGTACCCTGCCGAAACCCAGGTCAGGTTGGTATTGGCTATGGCCAGCCGCTTGATGACGGCAAGAACATTGGTGATATCGCCGTTGATGCGCTTGCGCTCGTTCTCCTCACCGCGCGCCACTGTGATCGCCGGCATGTTCTCATTGGCATGCATCAGCGCGAAGCGCAGTTCGGCCTCCTTCGAGAACCGGTCGGCATTGAGTTTGACGAGCTTGCGGCCGACGACCTGGCTCAATAGCGAGGCTGATGCGGCGTAGAAGATTGCTGCCCAGACCATATAGCCGGGAATGGTGAAGTTATAGCCGCTGATATGGAAGATGAAGCCGCTCGAAAGCTCCCATAGCACGCCGATGAAGCTGACGAGCAGGATGGTGGACTGCAGCAGTCCGAGCACAAGGCCGGTCGTGCTTTCCGCCAGATTCCGCGAATCCTCATGCAGGCGTTGGTCGGGATTTACGCCGATGATGCCGATGGTGGAAAGCTTGAGGGCGCGTTTGCGCTTCAGCCATTGATCGACGAGATCGCGCGAGAGGCCTTCGCGCATATAGAGCGCGGTCATCTGGTTCAGCCAGGCCTGCAACACGTTGAGCAGCAGCAGAGCGCCGGCAATCATCGCGAAGACTTCGAGCTGCTTGAAGAATTCGCCGAGGTCACGGCGCTCGAGGGAATCATAGAAGGGCGCATTCCACTCATTGAGGATCACCTGTCCATAGGCGGTTGCCAGGATGATGACGACAAGCGTTATCGCAAGCAGCAGCACCCTGCCGCGAACCTCAGAATTCCAGAATGCGGAGAACATCACTCCAAGTCGATATGTCAGGCTGAGATCATACCCTACCCGGTCCTGACTCTGGATGCCCCTCCCCCTTTCAACGTCATTTGCCATTACAACTTTCCAAATCCGCCCATCCTTACATTAATAACATGGGGGCGTTACTGGTCCATCAACAGATTCCACCACCCATAAAGAAAGCGTGATGGCTTTTGCACCTATCTGCATTGACAGTTGATTCGCAGCGAGACTGGCGCTATTTAAGGTGCCTCGTGGTGATTTGGCCGGCCGGCTTGCAGCCACGTTAAATAAATCGCTAAAGGGCCGCGTGCGGACCGGTAGCGATTCTTTCGCCGCCGGTTTTTTATTTTGATCGAGTTGACCGCAATGCCCATCAAGATCCCCGATACGCTGCCTGCCTTCGAAACCCTCGTGAACGAGGGCGTGCGGGTGATGACCGAAACGGTGGCGATCCGCCAGGATATTCGCCCGTTGCAGATCGGGCTGCTCAACCTCATGCCGAACAAGATCAAGACCGAGGTGCAGATGGCGCGCCTTGTGGGCGCGTCGCCGCTGCAGGTGGAATTCTCGCTGATCCGCGTCGGCAACCACAAGGCCAAGAATACGTCTGAAGAACATCTGCTCGCCTTCTACCAGACCTGGGAGGAAGTGAAGCACCGCAAGTTCGACGGTTTCATCATCACGGGCGCGCCAATCGAGACGCTGCCCTACGAGGATGTTACCTATTGGAAGGAAATGCAGCAGATTTTCGACTGGACCCAGACGAATGTGCATTCAACCATGAATGTCTGCTGGGGTGCGATGGCAGGGATCTATCATTTTCACGGCGTGCCGAAGTATGAGCTGAAGGAAAAGGCCTTCGGCGTTTACCGCCACAGCAATCTCAAGCCCTCATCCGTCTATCTCAATGGTTTCTCCGATAATTTCGAGGTTCCTGTATCGCGGTGGACCGAGGTGCGCCGAGCCGATATCGAGAAGGTCGATGGTCTTGAGATCCTGATGGAATCCAGCGAGATGGGCGTCTGTCTCGTCCACGAGGCGAAGGGCCGGCGGCTCTATATCTTCAACCATGTCGAATATGATTCCACATCGCTTTCGGACGAATATTTCCGCGACGTGAATGCCGGCGTGCCGATCAAGATGCCGCATAACTACTTCCCGCATAACGATTCCACGCTTGCGCCACAGAACCGCTGGCGCAGCCACGCGCATTTGCTTTTCGGCAACTGGATCAACGAGATCTACCAGACGACGTCCTACGATATCGAAGAGATCGGCTCGAACATCTGAGCGTCATCGGGCGGGCCTACAAATAACGCCGTCGCATTTCTGCGACGGCGTTTTGTTTTCCGGTTTCGACCGGTTGCGGTTTGGAGGAAATGGGGGCAGGTTCCGGTTTCTGGATCCTAGGGATGGAGTGAGCGTCGATCATGGCGGACAAGTTGGAACGGGAAGTTTTCGGACAGACGAAGGACGGCGAGACCGTCCATCGCGTCGTCATCCGCGGCGGCGGATTGACGGTCAAGGTGTTGAGCTGGGGTGCAGTCATCCAGGATATCAGGTTGGAGGGCCATGACTCACCGCTGGTGCTCGGCTTCGAGGATTTCGCAAGCTATCTCGCTCATTCGCCTTTCTTCGGCGCGACGCCGGGACGCTGTGCCAACCGTATTGGCGACGGCAAGTTCACGCTTGACGGCAAGGACTACCAGCTCGAACTCAACGAGAAGGGCGTCACACATCTTCACGGCGGCAGCAATAATATCGGCACGCTTGTCTGGACGGTCGTCGAGCACGAGTCCGACCGCGTGGTGCTGAAGATCGTCGATCCCGATGGCCGTGCCGGTTATCCGGGCAACTGCACGATCCAGGCGACCTATCGCGTGCATGGCGATGGCGAGCTTTCTGTCACCTACGAGACGACAGCTGACCAGCCGACGATCGCCAATGTCTGCCAGCATTCCTATTTCAATCTCGATGGCCGGGAGGATGCGCTGGCGCACGACATCATGATCGCCGCCGATCACTATCTGCCTACCAATGAAAGGCAGATACCGACCGGCGAGATCCGCTCCGTCGAGGGCACTGCATTCGATTTCCGTGCGATGGCGCCGATGAAGCGTTTTGCCGGTCAAGAGCAAGCGCTCTACGACCACAATTTCTGCTTTTCGAGCGAGCGCACAGTCAAGCGCTCCGTCGTACTTGCCCGCAGCCTGCATTCCGGCGTGTCGCTGGAAGTGCGTACGACAGAGCCGGGCGTGCAGTTCTATGCCGGCTTCAAGCTCGGTGTGCCGGTGCCGGGTCTCGATGGCCGCAGATACAGTCCCTTCGCCGGCTTCTGCCTGGAAACGCAGATCTGGCCCGACGCCATCAATCACCAGGACTTTCCGAACGCGGTATTGCGTCCCGGTGAAGTGCTGCGCCAGGAAACGGATTATATCTTTACGAAGAACTGAGTTCGTATTTCCTGTCCTGATTAATGAGACCCTCGCGGCCAACCGCGAGGGTTTTTTCTTTGGTGAAGCGAATCCGGCTTGCCGATTGGTTCTAAATAGGTTCTATTGTGTATCCATGGATAGAACCAGTCTGATAGCGGAACTGAATGGCCGTGGGCTGCGCGATGAGGCGGCAACGGGACCGCTTTACAAGCGGCTGGCGCAGGGCCTCACCGGCCTCATTCAGGAGGGCCTCTTGAAGCCCGGCACGGCGCTGCCCGGCGAACGCGATCTGGCGGAAGCTCTGAAACTCGGCCGCGTCACTGTGCGAACAGCCTATCGGGATCTCATGACATCGGGTGCGCTTGAATCCCGGCACGGCAGCGGCACCTTCGTTTCCAGCAAGGTCGAGCGTATGGAGCAGTCGCTGTGGCGACTTTCCTCCTTCTCGGCGGACATGCGTTCACGCGGGCGCTCGCCGGCGGCACAGATCCTGTCGCGCACCATCAACAGCCCATCTCCGGAAGAGTCCTTCCTGCTCGGCCTCAGTGTCGACGAGCCGGTGCTGCGGCTCGACCGCCTTCGTTTGGCCGACGGGCTGCCACTCGCCATCGAACGCGCCGTCGTTCCGGTCAAGTTTCTTGGCGACAATGCCGGCGGCGAAGGCTCGCTCTACGATGCGCTCGCGCAGAGCGGCCACAAGCCGGTGCGCGCCATGCAGCGATTGACGGCCGTCACGCTCGATCCCTCTTCGGCCGCTATTCTTGATGTCAAGGCCGGTGCGCCTGCGCTTCTGATCGAGCGCGTATCGCGCCTGGAAGACCAGCGTGTCGTTGAATACACCCGCTCGCATTATCGTGGCGACGCCTATGATTTCGTCGCCGAACTGAGAATTGGAGATGACCTATGAGTGAGAACCAGTCGTTGATGCTGAAGGAAGCGGGCCAGTCGCCCGAAGTGGTCGCCGCCTTGCTCGAAAAGGAAAAGCCGGTTTTTGCCGAAATCGCCCGGCTGTTTTCGTCCGCCCGTCCGAGCGTCGTGACGACGGCGGCGCGGGGCTCTTCCGACCATGCAGCGACCTTCTTCAAATATCTCTTCGAGATCACTTGCGGCGTGCCGGTCGCCTCGATCGGCCCTTCGATCGCCTCGGTCTATGGCGCTTCCCTACATCTGAAGGGTGGCATCCACTTCACCGTTTCCCAGTCGGGCGCCAGTCCCGATATCGTGGCGCTGCAGGAAGCGGCCAAGAAGGGCGGAGCGACGACGATCGCCGTCGTCAACGTCACCGACAGCCCGCTCGCCAAGCAGGCCGATATCGTTCTCGGCCTCAATGCCGGTGCCGAAAAGAGCGTTGCCGCGACCAAGTCCTTCATCGCATCGGTTGCCGCCCTTGCCGGTGTCACTGCTGCGATCGGCGGGAAGGCCGATCTGCAGGCCGCTATCGAGAAGCTGCCGGCCGCTTTGTCTGCGACGTCGGGCATCGATACGGCTGCTGCCGAGGGTGTTCTGTTCAGCGCCGCATCGCTTTACACAGGCGGCCGCGGCACGGCTTTCGCCATTGCTCTCGAAGCGGCGCTGAAGGCTAAGGAAACCGCAGGTCTTCATGCCGAAGCCTTCTCGCTTGCCGAACTGATGCATGGCCCGATGCGCCTCGTGCAACCGGGCTTCCCGATCGTCGGTTTCGTGCCCGAAGATGCCGCTTTCGACAACAATGTGAAGGCCCTAGATCGGCTGCAGAAACTTGGCGCCACAACCGTGCCCTTCTCGACAAAGCCGCTCGCCGGCGTCAACCTGCAGGTTCCAACGACTGGCAATGGCCTCATCGATCCCTTGGTTTCGCTGCTCGTCTATTACCGGCTGATCGAGTCGGTCACCCGCCGCAAGGGCTTCGATCCGGACAAGCCGGCAAACCTGCTCAAGGTGACGGAGACGGTCTGATGAGCCGCAAGATCTTCACGGGCGCCCGTATCTTCGACGGAGAGCGCTTTCATGACGAGCGGGCGCTGATCGTCAAGGACGGACGCGTCGAGGCGATCGTCGGCCTGAATGAGCTGCCCGAGGGCGAAGTCGTGACGCTTGATGGAGGCGTGCTGTCTGCCGGCTTCGTCGATGCGCAGGTCAACGGCGGGGGTGGTCGTATGCTGAACGACGAGCCATCGCCGGTTTCCATGTACATGATTGCCGATGGACATCGGCCCTACGGCACGACGGCACTGCTGCCGACGCTGATCACCGACACGGCCGAGGCAACGGCAACAGCGATCGAGGCGGCCAAGGTTGCGGTAAAGACGAACCGCGGTGTCGCGGGCCTGCATCTGGAAGGCCCGCATCTGGCGCCGGCGCGCAAGGGCGCGCATCTCGCCGAGCTCATGCGGCCGGTCGAGGACAAGGACGTCAAGGCCTTCATCGCTGCGCGCGAGGCGATCGGCACGTTGCTCGTCACCATGGCGGCGGAACAGGTAACGGTTTCGCAGGTGCGCGAACTCAGTGAAGCCGGCGTCATCGTCAGCATCGGCCATTCCGACAGCACGAGCGAAGCGGCCGAAGCTCGCTTCGATGCCGGTGCGCGGGGGGTGACCCATCTCTTCAACGCCATGAGTCAACTGGCGCATCGCGCGCCGGGGCTTGTTGGTGCTGCGATCGATCATCCGGCGGTCTGGTGCGGCATCATCGCCGATGGTCACCATGTCGATCCGAAGGCATTGCGCACGGCGTTGCGCGCCAAGCGCGGCGAGGGCAAGCTTTTTTTCGTAACCGACGCCATGTCGCTCGTCGGCTCGGAGAAGGATACGTTCATGCTCAATGGCCGCACGGTGCGACGCGAAAGGGGCGGTTTCTGTTCGAAGCTCGTCCTGTCAGACGGCACGCTGGCAGGTTCGGATGTCGATATGGCTTCAACGATCCGCTACGGCGTCACCTATCTGGAGCTGACGCTTGCCGAAGCGCTCAGGATGGCGACGCTCTATCCGGCGCGGTTCCTGCGGCTTGCCGATCGCGGCCACCTTTCGCCGGGCGCACGCGCCGATCTCGTGCATTTCACCGATGCGATCGATGTGACGGCGACCTGGCTCAACGGCGAAGCGGCTTAGGGAGCGGCGGATGAGCGACATTACGGACGCCTATTTCGCCAATCTCATCGGCCGGCTGGAGGAGCTGAAACAGGCCCTTGCGGAGCCGATGGCGCAGGCCGCTGCCGCGATACTCGAGGCTGCCCGTGGCGACAAGCGCGTCTATGTCTTCGGCACCGGCCATTCGCATATGCTGGCGGAAGAAGTTCACTATCGCGCTGGCGGGCTCGCCTTCACGGTGCCGGTCCTGGTCGGTTCGGCGATGCTGCATGAGGGTGCGGTCATCAGTTCGGTCTATGAACGCACCCAGGGTCTGGTACGGCCGATGTTGGAGCGTTACGGCATGCAGCCGGGCGACGTCATCATCATCGCCTCGAATTCGGGCGTGAATGCCGCGCCGATCGAGGCGGCCGACTATGCGCGAGAGATCGGCGTCAAGGTGATCGCCATCACATCGATTGCCTATTCGACAGCGATCGCCAATGGCCGCCGGCGGTTGGCCGATGTCGCAGATGTGGTGCTCGACAACGGATTGCCGCCGGGCGACGCCGTTCTCGATCTGGATGGCACCGGCCTCCGGGTCGGGCCGGTCTCGACGGCGGTCGGGGTGACGGTCATCAACGCCATCTTCGCGGACGTCGCCTCCGAGCTTTCCAAGTCCGGCGATGCGCCGGTCTATCTTAGCGCCAACATGCCGGGTGCTGCGGAGATCAACCAGAAACTGGTGAAGAAATACCGCCCGCGCAATCCTCATCTCTGAGTACGGAGGCCGGCGTTTTTCCGGGCTTTCTCTATATGGCCACGGGCACCGTCAGGGCGATCGTGCCCTTGGAAGCAGACGTCAAATGAAAACGGCCCGAAGCGGGTGCTCCAGGCCGTCGGAATGTCTGGAACTGATGCGATCAGTTCTTGGCGCGCTCGACGTAGGAATTGTCTTCCGTCGCGATGACGACGCGGGTGCCGGCGTCGATATGGGGCGGAACCAAAGTGCGGATGCCGTTCGACAGGATCGCCGGCTTATAGGAGGAGGAGGCCGTCTGGCCCTTCACGACCGGCTCAGTCTCGACGATCTCGAGGGTGACGTGGCGCGGCAGATCGAGCGCCAGCGGAATGCCTTCGTGGATCGACAGGATGCAGGTCATGCCTTCCTGGAGATAGGCCTTTTGGTCACCCATGGTGTCGACATCGACCACGACCTGATCATAGGTGGCCGGGTTCATGAAGTGGAAGCCTTCGCCGTCTTCATAAAGATACTGGAAGTTGACGTCTTCAACGAAGGCGCGCTCGACCTGCTCGGTGGTGCGCCAACGCTCGGAAACCTTCACACCGTCGACGATGCGGCGCATGTCGACCTGGGTGACCGGCGTGCCCTTGCCCGGATGGAAATTCTGAGCCGTGAGAACGACGTAGAGCTTGCCGTCGACATCGAGAACGTTGCCCTTGCGGACCGAAGAGGCGATGACCTTGACCATAAGACTTCCTTGTAAGTCGGCTTTCGGCGTCGTAGAGGACAGTCGGAATGGCCCTGAAGACGCAAAATGTTTTTCTTTCGGGGCGCACTAACCTAAAATCGCAGAAATAGCCACCCCCATACCGGTTGAATCCGGCGAGGAAAGCGCTGAATGAACCTCACGAGCGCCAAAGCGTCTCCCTGGTGGACCCCCGCCGTACACGCCGATCGCCGTCCGTTCCTCATGGGGCGCAACGCGATCCAGGCAGCGTTGCGCGGCTACTTCGCGCGTGAGGATTTCATCGAGGTCGATACCGCCACCCTGCAGGTCTCTCCGGGCAATGAGGCGCATCTGCATGCCTTTGCCACACAGGCCCTGACGACAGATGGACAGGCTGCACCCTTCTACCTGCACACGTCGCCGGAATTTGCCTGCAAGAAGCTCTTGGCCGCTGGTGAAGAACGCATCGTCTGCTTCGCACATGTCTATCGCAACCGCGAGCGTGGGCCGCTCCATCATCCGGAGTTCACCATGCTCGAATGGTATCGTGCGGGCGAAAGCTATGAGAGCCTGATGATGGATTGCGTGCGCATGCTGGCGCTCGCTGCCGAAACGGTTAGGACCGCAAAGCTCACCTATCGCGGCGCCGAGTGCGATCCCTTCGCCGGGCCGGAGCGTCTCAGCGTTGCAGAAGCGTTCGGGCGCCACGCCGGCATCGATCTTCTGGCTTCTGTGTCTGCTGACGGCTCAACCGATCGCGAGCATCTCGCTGCCGAAATGGGGCGGGTCGGCATGCGCGTTGCCGATGACGACCATTGGGCCGATCTTTTCAGCCGGGTGCTGGTGGAGAAGGTCGAGCCGCATCTCGGCTTCGGCCGCGTCACCATTCTCGATGAATATCCGGTTTCCGAAGCCGCGCTTGCGCGGCCGTCGGCGCGCGATCCCCGCGTGGCGGAGCGGTTCGAACTTTATGCTTGCGGCGTCGAGCTTGCCAACGGCTTTGGCGAATTGACCAATGCCGCCGAGCAGCGGCGTCGTTTCGAGATCGAGATGGCGGAGAAGATGCGGGTCTATGGCGAGACCTATCCGCTCGACGAGGATTTTCTGGCCGCGCTGGCGATCATGCCGGAAGCAAGCGGTATCGCGCTCGGCTTCGACCGCCTGGCGATGCTGGCGACGGGTGCCTCGCGGATCGATCAGGTGCTCTGGGCGCCGGTCGCGGAGTATGGCCGATGAATATCATGCGGCCGATCAAGGGCGTGGACGATCTTGTCAGGGCCGGGCTGATCGAAGAAGCCGAACGGCTGGCGCTCGACGAGGTTGCCACGCGTTATGCCCTCACGCTGACGCCCGCCATGGCGCGGCTGATCGATCATGCCGATCCGGCCGATCCGATTGCGCGGCAATTCGTGCCCGATGCAGCGGAGCTCGTCACCACGCCGGAGGAACGAGCTGATCCCATAGGCGATCATGCCCACAGCCCGGTCGAGGGCATCGTGCATCGCTATCCCGACCGCGTGCTGCTGAAGGCCGTGCATGTCTGCCCGGTCTATTGCCGCTTCTGTTTCCGGCGGGAGATGGTCGGGCCGCAGGGGCTCGGCACTCTCGATGCAGCGGCGCTCACTGCCGCCTTCGACTATATCAGCGGGCATGGCGAAATCTGGGAAGTGATCCTGACGGGCGGCGATCCGCTGGTGCTTTCACCGCGGCGTCTTGGTGAGATTCTCAGCCAGCTTGCAGAGATCGAGCACGTGAAGATCGTGCGCTTGCATACGCGCGTGCCCGCCGTCGATCCGCAAAAGATCGATGCAGAGCTGATCGCGGCGCTGAAAGCGAGTGGCAAGACTGTCTATGTCGCGCTTCACGCCAACCATCCGCGGGAACTGACGGCGGAAGCACGCGCCGCCTGCGCCCGGCTGGTGGATGCCGGCATCGTCATGGTCAGCCAGTCGGTGCTCCTGAGGGGTGTCAACGATGATCCTGATATCCTGGCGGAACTGATGCGGGCCTTTGTCGAGACGCGTGTGAAACCCTATTATCTGCATCATCCGGATCTTGCGCCCGGCACCAGCCATTTCCGGCTGTCGATAGAGGAGGGGCAGAAGATCGTGGCCTCGCTTCGCGGCCGTATCTCCGGCCTCTGCCAGCCTACCTATATTCTCGATATTCCCGGCGGTTACGGCAAGGCGGTAATCGGCGAGAGCGCCGTGAAGACGACCGGGGAGGGCTGTTACTCGATCTCGGATTATCGCGGTGGCGAGCATTCCTATCCGCCTGCCGGTTAACGCAAAAGTGCGCGTTTGGCGTACCATTTCTGCACTCGGCACAGCCGCCGCCAGTTGCGGCCGCTCTGCTTAGACTATATCAAACTATTGATAGAAATTAAGTATTAGGCATCAGCCCGGCATGATTTGTAAAATGCCAAGTATGGGCGATAGTTATATTTAACTAATAACATTAGCGGAATGTTCTGTTTTCCGCACTAAAAGCACTCCCATGAAAAGGCGATGAATGCCGGCTCAGGATCATGAAAATCTGGAGTTAATGGGATGAACAAGACAATCCGCGACCTCGTAGCCAAATTCGGTAAGCTTCCTGTTTCGATCGATCAGGTTGCCGATGATGCGGATCTCTACACCGCGGGTCTGACGTCCTTCGCCTCGGTGCAGCTCATGCTCGGCATCGAAGAGGCATTCGACATCGAATTTCCGGATAATCTCCTGAACCGCAAGTCCTTTTCCAGCATTTCAGCGATCGCCAAGACGGTCGATCTCATCCAGGATAGCCGAAAGGTCGCCTGATGAACTTCCCGGTCAAGATCACGGAAGACAGCCTCGTCGCAAGGGCTGCTCGCGTCGCCGAAATTGCGGCAAGGCATGCGGATGCCGTCGATTTTGAGGGCCGGTTCCCGCAGGAAGCCATAAACGCGATGAAGGCCGAGCGTCTGTTCGGCATCCAGATTCCCCGCCATCTCGGCGGCGAGGCCGCTTCCATTACCGATATCGCCGAATTGTGCTCGGTGCTCGGTCAGGCCTGCGCGGCAAGCGCGATGGTCTTCGCCATGCACCAGATCAAGCTTTCAAGCCTTGTCGAACATGGCGTTGACAGCGAATGGCATAGCGCCTTCATGCGCCGCATAGTCGCCGAACAGCTCCTCATCGCCTCCGCCACCACTGAGGGCGGGATCGGCGGCAATCTGCGCAACAGCATCTGCGCGATCGAAATCGACGGTGATACCTGCCGGCTGGAAAAGGACGCAACCGTCATTTCCTACGGTTCGCATGCCGATGCCATTCTCATCACCTCGCGCAGCCATTCGCGGGCCGCCTCTTCCGATCAGGTGCTGACGGCTTTCTTGAAAGACCAGTACACGATCGAAAAGACGCATGTCTGGAATACGCTCGGCATGCGCGGCACTTGCTCCGACGGCTTCCTGTTCAAGGGCAAGGCGCCGGCCGTACAGATCCTGCCGAAGCCTTTTGCTGAAATCGCTGCACAGTCGATGCTGGCATCTTCACACCTGCTCTGGAGCGGTGTCTGGTACGGCATCGCGGTTGACGCCGTTTCCCGCGCTCAAGCATTCGTGCGTGCCGCCGCCCGCAAGTCTCCCGATGCCACGCCGCCCGGCGCGCTTCGCCTCGCGGAGGTCTCCAACCTTCTGCAGATGGTGAAATCCAACGTCGTTGCCGGCCTCAAGGCCTATGAAGACGCCAAGGCTGACGGCGACAAGCTTTCTTCGATGGGTTTTGCCGTTGCAATGAACAACGTGAAGATCGCTTCTTCCGAAACGATCCTGGAAATCGTCAATCATACCATGCTGATCTGCGGCATCATGGGCTACAAGAACGGTACGCCCTTCAGCCTCGGACGCCATCTGCGCGATGCCCATTCCGCGCAACTCATGATCTCGAACGACCGCATCCTCGGCAATACGTCGAGCATGCTTCTTGTCCATAAGCAGGACACTAGCCTACTGGGGTAAAGCCATGGATATGCAGACCTCGTTTCTGGACCGGCTCTTCGAGTCCGGTCTGCTGATCGATACCGGCGTTGACGGTCTTTACGGCCGCAGTGGTCAGTTCGAAGACGTTATCGCCGCCTTTGAACGGCTGATCGATAAGTTTGGCGGCGCCGATGGCGCCGAGGCGATGCGTTTTCCGCCTGGCATGAACCGCGCACTCTTCGAAAAGAGCGGGTACATGAAGAGCTTTCCGCAGCTCGCCGGCACGGTGCACAGCTTCTGCGGCAGCGAGCTCGACCATATGAGCCTGTTGCAGTGCATGGAAGTCGGCGAGGACTGGACGAAGGACCAGAAGGCGACCGATATCGTGCTGACGCCGGCAGCCTGCTATCCGCTCTATCCGACCGTTGCCAAGCGCGGCAACCTGCCTGCCAAGGGCGGCCTCTTCGATCTGCAATCCTATTGTTTCCGCCATGAGCCTTCCAAGGATCCGGCTCGCCAGCAGCTCTTTCGCATGCGCGAATATGTCTGCATGGGCACCGAGCAACATGTGACCGATTTCCGCCAGAGCTGGATGGATCGCGGCCTTGAAATGATGAAGCAGGTCGGGCTCGACGTTACGATCGATGTTGCCAACGACCCCTTTTTCGGCCGCGCCGGCAAAATGATGGTCAATAACCAGCGTGACCAGAACCTGAAGTTCGAACTCTTGATCCCGATCACCTCCGCGGCAAATCCGACGGCCTGCATGAGCTTCAACTACCATCAGGACTCCTTCGGCGTGAAGTGGGGCCTGAACCTCGAAGACGGCAGCGTCGCCCATACCGCCTGCGTCGGCTTCGGCCTGGAGCGCATCGCGCTCGCGCTCTTCCATCACCATGGTCTCGACGTCAAGGAATGGCCGGCAAGTGTGCGGAAAGTCCTGTGGGGCTGAGCGGCACGATGACATCGGTCTTTGCGGGTATCGACCCTGATGCCTACAAGCCGCATGCGCTGCATTCCAACGAGCGCATGTGGCCGGAGACCAATTGCTATATCGATCTTTGGATCGAGGTTCTCTCGACCTTCGGCGTTGCGCCGGAAGCCATGCTCAGTTTCACGCTGACGCAGGATTTCGAGGGCGACCAGTTCACCTTCTTCAAGGTGCCGTTGGAGGATCTCGAAGCGCTCTACGGCATCCGCGCCACCGAGCTTGCGATCTACGACCGTATCGAGCGGCACGTCGAGGTGCAGACAGCCCGCGGGCGGCTCTGCCTCATCGAAATGGATTCCTTCTACATGCCGGATACGCGCGGCACCGCCTACCGGCAGGAGCATGGCAAGACCACGGTCGCGATCAACCGGCTGGATTTTGCCGGCAAGCGCGTCGACTACTTCCACAATGCCGGTTATTTCCGCATCGAAGGCGAGGATTTCGACGGGCTGTTCCAATCCCATCTGACGGACGAGGATGCGCCGTTCCTGCCCTATACGGAATTCGTCAAGTTCCCGGAACGCCCTGTCGGCGAAGCGCATCTGCGCGAGGTTTCCCGGCGTCTCCTTGCTTTCCATTTTCGTCGCCGCCCGAGCGCCAACCCGATCCGCGCTTTTGCCGAGGTCTTTCCGCTGCAGGTCGAAGCAGTGGCCGATCGGCCCTTCGGCTTCTTCCACAAATATGCCTTCAACACGCTGCGGCAGGTGGGTGCGAATTTCGAACTTGCTGCCGATCATCTGACCTGGCTTTCAGCCGGCGAGTTTGGTGTTGCCGCTGAGGAGGCGCGCCGCATCTCGGAAGGGGCGAAGTCGGTTCAGTTCCAGCTTGCCCGCGCGGTCACCCGCCACAAGTTCGAACCATTGAAAGCGGCACTTGATCCGGCAGCCGATGCATGGGATTCGATGATGGCATCGCTCGTGGAGCGAGTCTGAAGCCGGAGATCTGACCATGCGGGGGCGGTTAGCAAGCATCGGGGCTGAGGAAAGCTTGCTTTCCGAAGGGTGGAATCTGGTTCTGACCGAGCCTGATGCCTGCGCGACACCCCATGATATTCACCTTTCCGCACAGTTCATTCCAGCGCCCGTTCCGGGCACGGTCGCGGCCGCGCTCGAAAGGGCTGGTCTCTTCGACCGCGAAAATCCGCGGGCTTTGAACACCAAGGACGCCTGGTATCTGACCCGCCTGTTCGATACGGAGCCGGGTGAGGCGATCCTGCGTTTTGAGGGGCTGGCGACGATCTGCCATGTTTTTCTCAACGGCCAGGAAATCCTCTCTTCCGAGAGCATGTTCACTGCGCATGAAATGCCGGTGACGCTGACAGGCGGTGATGAACTGGCGCTCTGCTTCCGGGCGCTTGGCCCTCACCTTGCGGAGCCCGGACCGCGTGCTCGCTGGCGACCGCAGATGATTACGCCGCAGGGGCTGAAGAATGTCCGCAACACGTTGCTCGGGCATATGCCCGGCTGGTGTCCGGAGATCCATGCCGTGGGGCCATGGCGTCCGATTTCGCTCGTGCGGCGAGGAGTGGCTGCGGTCGACAATGTCTCGGTACGCGCCATGCTCGAGGAAAACCGGGCGGGGCGGCTCAGCGTTTCCCTTTATACCGATGGCGAAGAGCCTGTGATGCTGCTGCGCTGCGCTGGCGTCGAACAGGGTTTTGAGAAGATCGGCGACCGGCATTATTCGGCGATCCTCAAACTGCCCGAAGTCGAGGCATGGTGGCCGCACACGCATGGTGCCGCGCATCTCTATGACGTGACGCTGATCCTCGACGGCGAAGAACACTCGCTGGGCAAAACGGGTTTCCGGCGAATCGAGGCCAACCATGGCGCTGACGGCAGCGATTTCGCGCTTCTCGTCAATGGCGAGCGGGTCTTCTGCCGGGGCGCGGTGTGGACGACAGCCGATATTGCACGGCTGCCGGGCGAGCGGGCCGATTACGAACCCTTCCTGCGGCTTGCGGCCGAGGCCGGCATGAACATGGTCCGCATCGGCGGAACCATGGCCTACGAGACACCTGATTTCTTCGCGCTCTGCGACGAGCTCGGCCTGTTGGTCTGGCAGGACTTCATGTTCGCCAATTTCGACTATCCGAAGAATGACAAGGCGTTTATCGGCCATGTGCATGCCGAGGTGGAGGAATTCCTGCACGGAGTGCAGCTCTCGCCCTCGCTTGCCGTGCTCTGCGGCGGCAGTGAAATCCACCAGCAGGCCGCGATGTTCGGCCTCCCCTCGGATTTCTGGAGCGGGCCGATCACCGACGAGATCATCCCAGCAATCTGCCAGCGCGTGCGCCCGGATGTCCCCTATGTGCCGAATTCGCCCTATGGCGGAGCGATGCCCTTCTCGCCGAACGCCGGCGTTACGCACTATTACGGCGTCGGAGCCTATATGCGGCCGCTCGATGATGCGCGACGTGCCGAGGTCCGTTTCGCGGCCGAGAGCCTGGCATTTGCCCATGTGCCGCAGCAGAGGATCCTACAGCGGCATCTCGATGTGCCATCGGTTCACAGTCCGCTCTGGAAAGAGCGGGTCCCGCGCGACCGCGGTGCCTCCTGGGATTTCGAGGATGTGCGCGATTTCTATCTCGGGCTTCTTTACGATCTCGATCCGGCCAGGCTCCGCCGCGAAGACCCTGAACGCTATCTCGATCTTTCGCGTGCCGTGACGGGTGAGGTACTGGAGGAAACCTTTACCGAATGGCGGCGCAAGGGGTCATCCTGCAATGGCGCGCTCGTCTGGACCCTGCAGGATCTGTTGCCAGGGGCTGGCTGGGGCGTGATCGATTCCACCGGCGAGCCGAAGCCCGTCTGGTACGCAATGCGCCGCGCCTTCCGTCCTGTCCAGGTCGTCTTCACTGATGAAGGGACGAACGGGCTCTACGCTCACGTTATCAATGAAACGGACAAGGTGGTCGCTCTCGAACTCGATGTCGCCTGCCTGCGCGATGGGCGCCAGCAGGTGGCAAGCGGCAGCAAGGCCTTCAACCTTGACCCCAGAAGCGTGGAGCGCATCGCCTGCACCGACCTTTTCGGCGGCTTCTTCGATGCGGCCTATGCCTTCCGTTTTGGCGCGCCGTCACATGATGTGAGCGTCGGCTGGTTGCGGTCGACGATGGACGGCGCGCTCCTGGCGCAAGCTTTCCATTTTCCTCGCGGGCGGGCGAAAGCCTTCCACGACGCGATGATCGAAGCGTCCTTCATGCGCGAGGGCGACGACTGGTTCATCACGCTTGCGACCGACAGGCTGGCGCAGTCGGTGCACATCGATGTCGAAGGCTATCGAGCGGAAGAGGACTGGTTCCATCTGGCGCCGGGTCCGGCCAAGCGGGTGAAGCTTATTGCCGCTGCGGGCACCGATGGCGAAGCGCTGCCGACCGGCGAAATCAGGAGCGTCGGCGCCTCGCGCCGTTTCGCGCTTTAAAGACCAGGGAGCGGTCATGACGATCAGAGTGCAGGCGGAAGAGGCTTTGCGGGGCGTCTATCGGAGCGTGCGCGGGCATCTGCTGCAGCGGCTCATCGTCAAATCGCGCCTTGCCTTCAATCCGCGCCGACCTGTCGAGATCGTCGGCTATCTGTCGATGGCTGCAGGCGTCGGGGAATCCGCAAGGCTTTGCGCTGCCGCGCTCTCGAAGGCGGGTCGAGAGATCATGCTTGCTGACGTCAGCACCCATCCGGACGAAGGCAAGCTGGTGGAATGGGCACCGGCGAATCTCTCCGACGGTCAGCCGGGAAGCCGCATATGGCATCTCAATCCGCCCATGCTGCCGCGCGCGATCCTGAAGAAGGGGCTCGGTAGTTTCACCCGCACCTTCAACATCGGCTACTGGGCCTGGGAGCTCGAAGTGGTACCAGCGGAATGGCGCAATGCCATGCACTATATGAACGCCGTCTTCGTTCCCTCGGAATTCACGAGACGGGCGATCGCGCCGCATACGACCGCACCTGTCATTGTCGTGCCGCATCCAGTAACCGAGCGGCCGGCGGCTGAAGGCATCCGGCGGAAGTTCGGGATTGCCGATGACGCCTTCCTCGTGTCGTTCATCTTCAGTGCCGGCTCCTCGATCAACCGCAAGAACCCGCAGGGCACGATCGAGGCCTTCAGGCTGTTCAGTGCCGAATGCCCCAATGCCTTTCTGCTGATGAAGGCGAGTGGCAATCCGGCAAGGGACGAGACGCTTCGAATTCTTATGCAGTCCGTCGAAGGCGATCCTAATATCAGGATCGTTACCGACAATCTGACGAGTTCGGAGATCAACGGGATTATCCGCGATTCCAACGCCTATCTTTCCCTGCATCGTTCCGAGGGTTTCGGTCTGACGGTCGCCGAAGCGATTATGCATCGCACGCCTGTCATCTCGACCGGATGGTCGGGCACTGCAGACTTTTGTGACCCCGATAATACCTGGCTGGTCGAGCCGTCGCTCATTCCGGTCGTCGATAGCCATCCGGAATTTGCCGATCTCAAGGATGCAGTCTGGGCCGATCCTTCGCCGGCGGCAGCGGCAGCGCATCTGAAGAGAATCCATTCGGATACAGATGGTGCGAGGCGGAAGGCGGAGGGGGCCAGGGACTATCTGATGCGCCATCTTGCCGAGCACAGCTATGACAAGGCGCTTTCAAGGCTTTCGGCGATGCAGGTGAGCTAAGCTGAGGGCGTCACTCCCCTTTATTTTAACATTTCCAATTTAGAGATGGCTTGTTTTTGGCCGCGATGCGGCGTGCAACGGATGGATCGATGTCGAAGGGCATTATTGCAAACTCGATGATGAATGCGGCGGCGGGCATGCTGCTTCTGGTGACGGGGTTTGCTTCCTCGATCATAACCGCACGCCTGCTCGGACCCGAGGCCAATGGCATTGTTGCCTTCTCGCTCTGGCTCGTCGTCACCGGCGCCTCGATTGCCGAACTCGGCTCCAGCATCACGCTTCTGAAGACGCTGCCGCAACTCTCAGCGCAGGGCTACAGCCTTGAGCAGCGCAGGGGATTTGCCTCGATCCTCGTCACATTCATGGTTTGCTCCACGCTCGTGTTGTTGGGGCTCTATGCCATGTTCTTCCTGACCTCGGAGGAGATGCACTGGGCCGATACCGCGCCGTCGGTGGCGCTGGTCACCGGTATCCTTTTCTTCGTCCAGGCAATCGGCTCCTTCGTCAAATTCTACCTTATCGGCGAGAAGCGGCTCGGCACCTTCTTTCGGCTGACGCTGATCGTCTCGGTCTTCCAGCTAGTGGGCGTGGCGATCGGCGCGGTTTTTTATGGGGTGCTGGGCGTGCTGGTCGGCTATGCGCTCGGCCAGTTCGTGCTTTTCGTCGCGACCTTGCCGATCCTCTCTACCCGCCGTGACCGCTGCGGCGTCTCGCTCAAATATCTGGCATCATCGTCGGTCATCCTGTCGATGCAATTCATCATCGATTCGATCTTCCTCAACCGTATCGAGCTGCTTTTCCTGCAGCAGTTCTGGTCGGTGGAAATGGTTGGTTTCTATGCTGCCGGCCTGTCCATCGCCAATATCGCGCTGCAGCTTCCCATCCAGATGAGCGGCAGCCTGCTGCCCTATTATTCGGAACGGCGCCATGCCAGCGCCGATGCGAAATTCCCTGTCGAGGCCTTTGCCGCAGTCATCCGCAGCATGGCCTATATCGTGCTGCCGATGAGCCTCGGGCTTGCCGCGATCTCCAGTGAACTGGTGCATGTGGTATTCGGCGAAGCCTTCGATCGAAGCGGGGGGGTTGTTGCCCTGCTTGCGCTTGTGGCGCCGGCGTACACTTTGATGCAGGTTCTCAGCCTGTACCTGCTTTCGATCGACAAGGCCAATGTACGGTTGAAAATCAGTGTGATAGGTGGCCTCCTGATGGTAGTGGGTTGTTTACTCATCGTACCTAGGCTGGCCGCTGAGGGTGCCGCGCTTGTGCGCATAGCCGTATTTGTTGCGATGTCGGTAATGATGGTCAGACAAACGGGATTCGGAGCTCAGCTTTCGGGGCTTTATCTCAGCCTTACGAAAATCACGCTTGCGGCGGTATTGTGCGCTTGCGGCGCCATTACCGCGCTCGAGATCTTCCAGGGGCCTGTTGGTCTTGTCGTCGCGATCATTGCCGGCACATTTGCCTATTTTGCTGCGCTTAAGGTCTTCCGTGCCGTTCCGGCCGAGGATATCCAGGTGCTGCGCTCGATCCTCGACAAGATACCGGCGCTGCTGAAGGGACCGGCAAGGCGCGCGGTTGATTTCATCACCGCGCCGCCCCCCGAAGGGGAACAGAAGAAGCCGGTCAACGAAGAATTCTCGCGCGAACCGGCAGAAGGCGCCGGCCGTGCTGCTGCTCTTCCCGTTGTCTTCGATGGCACGATCGGTCTCTTCATGCCTGAAAAGGCTGACGTTACAAAACGTTCGGCTGCCGTTCTCTTCGTCAGTCCCTGGGGTTTCGAGGAAATGTGCACGCGGAAATTCTACCGTGTGGCGGCAGAGCATTTTGCCGATATCGGCGTGCCGAGCCTGCGTTTCGACTATAGGGGTACGGGTGACGCGCTGGATTTTGGTGATCACACACCGAGCCTGGAAATCTGGAAGAATTCTATCCGCGCGGCGGCTGGAAAGCTGAAGGCGCTCAGTGGTTGCTCGCAGATCATTCTTGTCGGCCAGGGTCTCGGTGGCACGCTTGCTCATCTGACCGGCCATACAATCGAGGGCGTCGACAGCGTCGTGCTGCTTGCGCCTATTCTGAGCGGCAGGGGGCATCTGCGCGAAATCAACATGTGGTCGCGCATCATCCATGCCGACCTTGGTCTCGGCAAGGAGCATGCGCCGAGCGCACAGGTGCAGATCGCCGGTCTGTCTTTGCCCGACGCAATTGCTGCGGAAATCGGCAAACTGAATATCAGCTCACCACAGGACCTGGCAGCGCCGAATTACCTCATCCTCGAACGCCCGGTTCGCGTCGACGATACGGGGTTTGCTGACGCGCTGAAGGCGCTCGGCGGCAATGTCGAGCAGCGCGTTTTCGAAGGTTATGACGAGCTGGTCACGAACCCGCTCTTTGCGAAGACGCCGATGGCAGTCATCGACCTGCTCGCCGAATGGCTTGTCGAGACGACCTCGCCAGAAGCATCCGCCACTCACTCTCCGCAGATGGTCGAAAACCAGCCGCTCGCGGGTGATGGTTTTGAGGAAATTCCGGTTCGTTTCGGCGCATTCCAGCATCTCATCGGCGTCATCAGTCGCCCGCAGGGCGAGATCAAAGGCAATGCCGTGCTCTTCATGTCGACGGCCTATGATCGGCACGCCGGTTGGGGTCGTACGACTGTCGATATGGCGCGTGAACTGGCTCGCCAGGGCGTCGTTTCACTGCGCTTCGATTCCGCCAATGTCGGCGACAGCGTTCCACGCCCGGATGCGCCGGAACAGGTTCTCTATTCGGCGACGCAGACGGAAGATGCGCTCGCCTCGCTGGATCTCTTGGAAAGCTTCGTCGCCGGCCCGATCATGGTCGCGGGTCGCTGCAGTGGTGGCTATGTGGCCCTGCGTGCGGGCATCGAGGACGAGCGCCTGAAAGCGATCGTTTCCATCAATCCCTTCGTCTACTACTGGGATCCCGAGATGCCGGTGCGGCGCGAGCATGTCGTCTCCGTCCCGCGCAGCGTCGACGACTACGGTCAGCGGATGATGCGGCTCGACACGGTCAGGCGGCTGTTCCGCGGCGAGGTCGATGTCTTTGCGGCGTTGCAGAACATCTTCATCGCGATCGGCCGCCGGCTTTCGCCGCGCATCGCGCCGCTTGTCGAACTCATTCCGGGCCGCCGTCATATCGCACGGCAAGTGCGCCAGTCCTTTGCCGCGCTCGGCAAGCGCAAGGTGCCGCTGACGCTGATCTACAGTGAAGGCGATGTGGGTCTCGACCACATGTATTTCCACTTCGGTCCGCGCGGGCACAAATTTACCCGGCACCCCAATGTGCGAGTGGTTATGCTGCAGGATGCCGATCACAACCTAACGCCGCCGGAATCGCGCAAGCTGGTGCTGGACGAGATCGTCCGGCTGGCAAAGGCCTGAGAATCTCCTGATTTTCTGGAGCATTTTCGTTTTCGTTGAACCACGAAATGCTCCGTCGCCTCGTGTTCCCACAATTCCGGATGCAAAACTGCTGTTCGCTGTTGCTTGAATTTCTCTAGGCGATAATGCCGATCGACCGGTAGAGGTCGATGTAGCGCCCTGCCACAGCATCCCACGAATAGGCCTGGGTGGCTTCGATGAGGCTTTCCCGCAGGACCGCACCCTCGGCAGCGACTTTCCGGTAAGCTTCCTCGATCGCATCCGCGGCCGCGTCCGGTTTCGTGAAGTCGGCGAGGGCAATTGCCTCATGCCTTCCAGCCAGCGCGCGATAGGCCTCATTGGCGTTGAGAACCGGCAGTAGGCCGGCGCTCATCGCTTCCAGGGCGACAAGCCCGAAACCTTCGTATTCCGAAGCGGAAGCGAAGAGGGATGCCTTGGCAATGATGTCGCGGATCGCCTGGTTGTCAGGCGAGATGCTGAGGGTGACAGACTTCTCCAGCGATCTCTCGGCGATTTCACGCTTGAGATCGGCGGCATTGAGATCGGATTCGGCGCCGACAATATCGAGATGCCAATCGGGATTGCGTCTGACGAGCGCGGCCCCAACATTCAGCAGGTTATCGAGCCGCTTGTTCACGGAGAAACGCCCGATCGTGACGATGCGACGTTCGGGTGCGCGCGAGGCGATATCGGCAAATTTGCCGATATCGGCGCCGTTTTCGATGGTGATGCCGTCAGGAACGATCCGGATGAACTGGCTGAGGTCGGACGCGCTGCAGCACACGACCTGCTGGTAGGCCATCGCCGAGAGCCGTGTCAGCGTGCTGAACCAGACCTTCTTGATGACAAGAAATTTCTTGGTGTGAAAGAAGCCGCCATGGGTGGTCACGACCATGGGCTTGCGATGAAGGAGCCTGCTCCAGGCGAGTGCATCGAAGAAGAAGTCGATCGCATGGACATGAATGAGGTCGGCATCGCCGATATGGCGGAACACCTGCGGTGCTACCGGATAGCGGCTACTGCCGGACCAGGGGATGCGCACCACCTCGATGCCGTCGATGATTTCACGTGGCGGAAGCTTCTTTTCGGGTGCGGTGAAAAGGGAATCAAGCGTGACGACGCGAACGCGATATCCGCGCTTCAGCGTCTGGCGAGCCAGATTGGCAACCACATCTTCCATCCCGCCACGGTTTGGCAGGAACTGGCGCACCACATGCACGATGAGGGGCGCCGCCTGCGGCTGCGCCCTGTTCTCAAAGGTCTCGATCATGGAGACGGACATTTCCCACCTATTCTTCGTGGGAAGGATCAGCCATGCCGGCCGTTAATGTGCGGTATATGCGGGCGCACTACAGCCGCCTTTATTAACAGAAGGGTTAATCGCGTCAGAACGCCTTGAAGGTCAATGTCGTCAGAGAACGGATGATGCCGGGGATATTGGCGATGTTGTCGTTGATGAACTTGCCGATATCCTGGCCTTCCTCGATGTAGACCTTGAGCAGCAGGTCGTAATTGCCTGATGTCGAATAGAGCTCCGAGACCAGTTCGGTCTTGTAGATGGCGTCAGCGACCTCATAGGTCTTGCCCGGGGCGCACTGGAGCTGGACGAAGATCGGCTTCATGGGAATTTCCTGCGTCGAATTCTGATGGCGCGCATAATGGTCGAAACCGCTGCTGCGATGCAAGCCTTCCTTATGTGTCCGGATCCGAACCGGCCTCGGAGACGATCCAGTCGCGGAAGGCGGCAAGCGGCGCGTAATCGGCACGCTCCGGTGGGAAGGCGAGATAGTAGCGCTCGCGGCTTTCCATCTCCCTGTCAACGGCGGCAACGAGATCGCCGCGTTTCAATTCCTCCTGCATGAGGAAGGTTGGCAGCAGGGCGACACCGAGGCCGGCGATTGCTGCCTGCGCTGCCGTGGCGAACTGGTCGAACAACATGCCGTGCACGCTTTCGAAGTCGACGCCGCTATCGGCAAACCAGCGTTCCCAGGCGTCGGGCCGGGTCGTCAGATGTAAGAGAGGCACCGTCAGGAGGTCTTCCGGTCGGGTGATCGCATTGCGTTTGAGGAAGTCTGGGCTGCAGGCGGGCAGCGTGTGCTCCGACATCAGGAAGGCGAGTTCCGCGCCGGGCCAATGCGGATGACCGAAATGGATGGCGGCATCGATGGAATCAAGGCGGAAATCGAAGGGGGAAAGCCGGGTAGCGAGGTTGATCGTGACACCCGGATTGGCGGCAAGGAAGCGGCCGAGGCGCGGTGCCAGCCAGCGTGTACCGAAGGTCGGCAGGATGGCGAGGTTCAGCGTGCCACCATGCGGGTTGGCGCGCAGGTTCAGCGAGGCGCTGGAGATGCGCCGCAGCGCTTCGCGGATTTCTCGAGCATAGGCATCACCGGCGATTGTAAGGCGCACGGTTTGCCGCTCGCGCAGGAAAAGCTCGACACCGAGGTGTTCCTCCAGTGCCTTGACCTGGCGGCTGACGGCGCTCTGCGTCAGGTCGAGTTCGCGGGCCGCCGCCGTCACGCTGCCAGTGCGGGCTACTGCCTCGAAGGCGGCGAGATGGGAGATCGAGGGCAAAAACCGTCTTGGTGCGAGCATGATCATTCCGTTTCAGAATGGGCTATTTCCGAAACGTCGATATTCATGGCTCAAGCTGGATTGTAAAGAATTTCATCCTGCAAAATCGGAATGAACGCGGAGTTCCTTCATGCCCGTCCCTTTCGTCTCCACGGACCACATCCGTTCGCTTTTCACCGAAGCCATGTCGCAGATGTACCGGACGGAGGTGCCGCAATACGGGACGCTGATCGAGCTTGTGGGGCAGGTCAACGCCGAAGTCCTCGCGAGAGACCAGGAACTCAGCGAGCGGCTTCGGCGTGCGGGCGAGCTGGAGCGTATCGATGTCGAGCGTCATGGCGCGATCCGTCTCGGAACGGCCGAAGAGCTGTTCACGATCCGCCGGCTCTTTGCCGTCATGGGCATGCAGTCGGTCGGTTACTACGATCTTTCGGTCGCCGGCGTTCCCGTACATTCCACCTGCTTTCGGCCGGTCGATGAGGCGGCGTTGAACGTCAACCCGTTTCGCGTTTTCACCTCGCTTCTACGCTTGGAGCTGATCGAAGATGAAGATTTGCGTGCGGAAGTTGCTGCAATCCTCGCCAAACGGCGCATCTACACACCCCGTGCCATCGCTCTCATCGAACAGCACGAGAAGGCCAGCGGTCTGACGGAGCCGGAAGCTTCGGAATTTGTTGCCGAAGCGCTGGAAACCTTTCGCTGGCATGGCGAGGCGACGGTCAGTGCGGGGACCTACAAGCGGCTGCATGATACGCATCGCCTCATTGCTGACGTCGTCAGTTTCAAGGGTCCGCATATCAATCACCTGACACCGCGCACGCTCGATATTGACGAAGTGCAGCGGCGCATGCCGGCGCACGGCATCACACCCAAGGCTGTCATCGAAGGGCCGCCCCGGCGGGACTGTAATATCCTGCTGCGGCAGACGAGCTTCAAGGCGCTTGAGGAGCCGATCGCCTTTGCGGATGCTGCTGGGGCAGCATCAGGCACGCATACGGCCCGCTTCGGCGAGATCGAACAGCGCGGTGTGGCGCTGACGGCCAAGGGGCGGGCGCTTTACGATAAGCTGCTTGCCTCGGTGCGCGGCGAAGTGCAGGTCGGCGCATCCGGCGCCAAGGCCAGCGATTATGATTCCGAGCTTGCCGAACGGTTCAAGGCGTTGACGGATAATTGGGATGAATTGCGGCGCGAGGGGCTGGCCTTTTTCCGCTATTCCGCCACCCCTGCCGGCATTGCGGTCAGAGGGCAGCTGCCGTCTGATCCGGAGGCATTGATCGCCAGAGGATATCTGCGCTTCGATCCGATCATCTACGAGGATTTCCTGCCCGTCAGTGCGGCTGGTATTTTCCAGTCGAATCTCGGTACGGACCAACAGCAGAATTATGCAACGCGTTCAAACCGCTCAGCCTTCGAAGAGGCGCTGGGCGCGAAGGTGCAGGACGAGCTCGCACTTTACGCCGAGCGGCAGGCTGCATCGCTCGATCTTGCCATGGAAAAGTTAGGCCTTTGCGACCTGACGCTGAAGACAGTGGCCTGATATTTGGCCGCTTCCGCAAGCGCGGAGGCGGCGCTAGAGTGCCGATTTCGATCCTGACTGGACTGTCCGATGCTCAATGATCCGCGCTCCCACGGCCTGTGGGAAAAGACTGCTCCCCAGCCGCCTGTTACGTCTGCGCTGGAAGGCGCTGCCGAGGCCGATGTCGTCATCGTCGGCGGCGGCTATACGGGCCTGTCCTCCGGCCTGCATTTAGCCGAGGCCGGGTCGCGAGTCGTGCTCCTGGAGGCGAAGGACATCGGTTTTGGTGGAGCAGGCCGCAATGTCGGCCTCATCAATGCAGGCATGTGGGTCATGCCTGATGATCTGCCCGGTGTGCTCGGATCTGTCTACGGTGAGCGGCTACTCGATCTGCTCGGCAATGCGCCGCAGCTGGTGATGGCGCTGATCGAAAAGCATGGCATCGCCTGCGAGCTTGAGAAGCAGGGCACCCTGCATTGTGCCGTCGGCCCCGACGGATTGAAGGAAGTCGGGGAACGCTACAAACAGTGGTCGGCGCGTGGCGCGGCCGTCACGCTGCTCGATGCGGATGAGACGGCAAAACGCATCGGCACAAACGCCTATAGCGGATCTCTGCTCGATATGCGGGCCGGCACGCTGCAGCCGCTCGCCTATGCGCGCGGGCTTGCCCATGCCGCGCAACAGGCGGGCGTTGTGTTGCACACGGCGAGCCCGGTGATTGCGACGGAGCAGCAAGGCAGCCGCTGGGTGGTGAAGACAGCGCGGGGGCAAATCACCGCTGACTGGATCATCGTGGCGACCGATGCCTACAGCACCGGCCCCTGGGAGCAGGTTCGCAACGAGCAGGTGTTTCTACCCTATTTCAATTTCGCCACCGTGCCGCTCGGCCATAATCTGCGTCAATCGATCCTGCCCAATCGCGAGGGTGTGTGGGACACGAAGGAGATCCTCTCCTCCTTCCGCATGGATCAGGCTGGTCGTCTGGTGTTCGGCAGTGTCGGAGCGCTGCGCAATACCGGCCTTTCCATCCACAAGGGCTGGGCGAAGCGCTCGCTGAAGCGGCTTTTCCCTGAGATCGGCGATGTCGAATTCGAGTGCGAATGGTACGGCCAGATCGGCATGACCGACAATGCGCTGCCGCGCTTCCACAAATTCGCTCCCAATGTCATCGGCTTTTCAGGCTATAATGGCCGCGGCATCGCGCCCGGCACGGTGTTCGGCCGCACATTGGCAGAGCATATCCTCGGCCGGGTCGGCGAGGCGGACCTGCCTCTGCCCCTGACCGATCCCCGCGAGCCGAGCTTCCGCACGCTCAAGGAATTATGGTACGAAGCCGGCGCTCAGGTCGCCCATTTAGCCGATGCCCGTTTTTGAGAACAACAAGACTGGAACCAAGATATGACCATCGCCGTCCTCGATCTCGCCACCGAAACCGCCAAGCTGCTCGCCGATCTCGGCGTTGATGCCGGGAGCTATACGGGCGGTACGCTTTCCGTCTCCTCGCCGATTACGGGCAAGGAAATCGGCAAGCTGAAAGTGCATTCCGTCTCGGACGCCAAGGCGGCGATCGACGCGGCGCATCAGGCCTTCCTCGAATGGCGAGCGGTTCCGGCGCCGAAGCGTGGTGAGTTGATCCGCCTGCTCGGTGAAGAGTTGCGTGCCTCCAAGGTGGCACTCGGCCGGCTGGTCTCGATCGAAGTCGGCAAGATCACCTCCGAAGGTCTCGGCGAAGTGCAAGAAATGATCGATATCTGCGATTTTGCAGTCGGCCTTTCCCGCCAGCTTTACGGCCTGACGATCGCCACCGAGCGTGCCGAACACAGGATGATGGAAAGCTGGCATCCGCTCGGCGCCATCGGCATCATATCGGCCTTCAACTTCCCGGTGGCTGTCTGGTCGTGGAATGCGGCGCTCGCCATCGTCTGCGGCAATTCCACCGTCTGGAAGCCCTCGGAAAAGACACCGCTGACGGGGCTTGCCGTTCAGGCGCTGTTCGAAAAGGCGCTGAAGCGTTTCGTCGCTGAAGGCGGCAAGGCGCCGGCAAATCTCTCGACGCTGCTGATCGGCGGTCGCGAGATCGGCGAAGTGTTGGTCGACCATCCAAAGATCCCACTCGTTTCTGCGACCGGTTCCACGGCCATGGGCCGCGCCGTCGGTCCGCGCTTGTCGCAGCGTTTTGCCCGCGCGATCCTGGAGCTCGGGGGCAACAACGCCGCGATCGTCTGCCCGACGGCCGATCTCGATCTGACGCTGCGCGGTGTCGCCTTTGCGGCGATGGGCACGGCCGGCCAGCGCTGCACGTCGCTGCGCCGTCTCTTCGTGCATGAGAGTGTTTACGACCAGCTCGTGCCGCGATTGAAGAAGGCCTATGGTTCGGTGACGATCGGCAATCCGCTGGAGACCGGCACGCTCGTCGGCCCGCTGATCGACGGGCAGGCTTTTGAGAAAATGCAGGCAGCGCTTGGTCAGGCAAAGGCTGCAGGCGGCTCCATCGTCGGTGGCGACCGCATCGAGAATGGTTCGGCAGAAGCCTTCTACGTTCGCCCGGCGCTCGTCGAAATGTCCACCCAGGCTGGCCCGGTCGAGAACGAGACCTTCGCGCCGATCCTCTATGTCATCAAGTACAGCGATTTCGACGCCGTGCTGGAGCTGCATAACGCCGTGCCGCAGGGCTTGTCTTCCTCGATCTTCACCAACAACATGCGCGAAGCCGAGACTTTCCTCTCCTCGCGCGGTTCGGATTGCGGCATTGCAAATGTCAACATCGGTCCGTCCGGCGCTGAAATCGGCGGCGCCTTCGGCGGCGAGAAGGAAACCGGCGGTGGCCGCGAATCCGGTTCGGATGCCTGGAAGGCCTATATGCGGCGTGCCACGAACACGATCAACTACGGTAAGACCCTGCCGCTGGCGCAGGGCGTGAAGTTCGACGTCGAATAAGGCGAGGCTGGTTGAAATTGCAAAAGGCGGCGTCCTCGGACGTCGCCTTTTTTGACGAGATCTGGATTTATTCCCGCGAAGATGAAAGATTTAGTCAAGATAATGTGATGCCGTTTTCGGCAGCGAAACTTGAAGTAATCAGTCAACAAAAATATACGGCTGCCATCACCCTTGGGGAACTCGGGTGACATCGTCACGGAGGCCATCATGAAAATTGCTCTTACCCGTCTTTCCGGCGCGTTCGCGCTTGCCGCTTCGCTTCTCGCTGCCACTACACTCGCTGGCAGCGCCAATGCGCAGGAGGCCGAAGGTATCGTCGTTTACAATGCGCAGCACGAAAGCCTCGGCCGCGAATGGATCGATGCCTTCACCAAGGAGACTGGCATCAAGGTCACCATGCGCCAGGGCAGCGACATGCAGTTTGCCAACCAGATCATTCAGGAAGGCGATGCTTCGCCTGCAGACGTATTCCTGACCGAAAATTCGCCGGCGATGACGCTGGTCGATGGCGCCGGCCTCTTCGCGCCGGTCGAGAAGGAAACGCTGGATCAGGTTCCGGAACGATATCGCCCGACCGACGGCATGTGGACCGGCATTGCCGCCCGTACCACGGTTTTTGCCTATGACAAGACCAAGCTGACCGAAGATAAGTTGCCGAAGTCGATGCTCGACCTCCAGGACCCGGCCTGGAAGGGCCGCTGGGGTGCCGCTCCTGCCGGCGCTGACTTCCAGGCGATCGTTGCCGCCTTCCTGCAGCTGAAGGGCGAAGATGCCACCAAGGCATGGCTGAAGGGCCTCAAAGACAATGCCACTCCCTATAAGGGCAACAGCGTCGCCATGAAGGCCGTCAATGCCGGCGAAGTCGAAGGCGCAATCATCTATCACTATTACTGGTTCGGCGATCGGGCGAAGACCGGCGAAAACAGCAAGAATGTCGGCCTGCACTACTTCAAGAACCAGGACCCGGGCGCCTTCGTCAGCGTGTCCGGCGGCGGTATCCTGAAGTCCACGCAGCACATGAAGGAAGCTCAGGCTTTTCTGAAATACATCACCAGCAAGACCGGCCAGACCGTCCTCAAGGATGGCGATTCCTATGAATACGCCATCGGCAAGGACGCTGCCTCCAACGACAAGCTGGTGCCGCTTGCCGACCTCAATGCGCCTGATGTCGAAGCCTCGACCCTCGACAGCAGGAAGGTCGTGGAGTTGATGACGGCCGCAGGCCTCATCTGAGCCTTTGCGCAAAAGCGTGCCTCGGTTTTGCGACAACGACAGGCGCGGAACAAGGACTTAAAGCGCGGCAAGCGGATCTGAAAGATCGCGACGCGCTTTAAACCTTTCTGCCGCAGGCTTGTTCCGGCTAAAACTATTGCTTTTGGCTCAAGAAAACCTTAGGGCATGACGAAATCCGGCAACCGCTTCTCAAAAGCGGTTGCCTTCCTTTTTCAGCGTGTAAAGGCATCGGCCTTGCTGCAGGACAACAGATTGCTTGCATCCGGCAATAAGGCGCCGGTAGCGCCAAGGGCCGCGCGAACGGTTTTGCCGCGCGGGCCCATGCCGCACGCTTCCGTCGTCCTCCTCGCATCGATCGTCGCGATCTTCAGCCTCGTGCCACTCGGCTTCATCGCGTGGGTGACCTATGATGTCGGCTGGGAAGTCGTGAAGACGCTGGTCTTCCGACCGCGTGTCGGCGAACTTCTCGTCAATACGATTCTCTTGGAATCGTTCACTATTCCTCTGTCTATCGCGCTTGCCGTCACGCTTGCCTGGTTGACGGAGCGAACAAATATCCCCTTTGCAAGACTTTGGGCGTGGCTGGCGATTGCACCCCTCGCGGTGCCGGCCTTCGTGCATTCCTACGCCTGGGTCAGCCTTCTTCCAGGCATGCGCGGCCTGCAGAGCGGTGTCTTCGTTTCCGTGCTTGCCTATTATCCGTTCCTGTACCTTCCGGTTGCCGCGGCGCTCCGCAGGCTCGATCCTGCGATCGAGGATGCCGCCGCCTCGCTCGGCCTTGGGCCTTGGCGCGTCTTCTTCCGCACGGTCCTACCGCAGCTTCGCCTTGCCATTTGCGGCGGCTCGCTGCTGATCGCGCTGCACCTGCTTTCGGAATACGGTCTGTTCGTCATGATCCGGTTCGACACGTTCGCTACCGCGATCGTCGACCAGTTTCAGTCTTCCTACAACAGCCCGGCCTCCAATATGCTCGGCGGTGTGCTCGTCGCCTGCTGCCTGTTCCTGCTTGGCCTCGAAGTGCTGCTGCGTGGCAATGAGCGGTATGCCCGTGTCGGTTCCGGTTCCGCGCGTCCGGCCGATCGCCGCCGGCTCGGCTGGTTCGTGTTGCCGGCCGTCGTGTTGCCGGTCGTCCTCGCGGCGCTGACGCTTGGCGTGCCGCTGATCACGCTTGGGCGCTGGCTCTATCTCGGCGGTGTAGAAATCTGGCGCATCGAAGTGGTGAGCGCTTTTGCGCAGACGATCGTGCTTGCCATTGCCGGTGGCGTGCTGACGACGATTGCCGCTGCGCCCATGGCCTGGCTATCGGTGCGCGCGCCGGGACGTCTCCAGCGCATTCTTGAAGCCTGCCACTATTATGTCGGCTCGTTGCCGGGCGTCGTCGTGGCGCTGGCGCTGGTCTCGATCACAGTCCGTATGATCCTGCCGCTCTACCAGACTTTCGCCACGCTGCTCGTCGCCTATGTGCTGCTCTTCCTGCCGCGCGCCATGGTCGGCCTGCGTGCCAGCATCGCGCAGGCGCCGGTCGAGCTCGAGCGGGCGGCAATGGGGCTCGGCCGCACGCCGGGACAGGCGGTCCGGCAGATCACCATGCGGCTTGCCGCGCCAGGTGCGGCGGCCAGCGTGGCGCTTGCCGCGCTCGGCATTACCAACGAGTTGACGGCGACGCTGATGCTGTCGCCGAACGGCGTCGATACGCTGGCGACGAAATTCTGGTCGCTGACCAGCGAGATCGACTATGTCTCGGCAGCACCTTACGCCTTCATGATGGTCGTGTTGTCGCTGCCACTTACTCTCATGCTCTATGCCCAATCGAAACGGACTGCCGGTCAATGACGCTGCTTACCATCGACACTATCAGCAAGCGCTATGGCTCGGTTCAGGCCTTGAAGGATATCTCGCTCGAAGTACAGGCGGGCACACGCACGGCGGTCGTCGGTCCGTCCGGTTCCGGCAAGACGACGTTGCTGCGCATCATCGCGGGCTTTGAACAACCTGATGTCGGAAGGGTGACGCTCAATGGCGAAGTTCTTGCCGATGGACCGGCGAGCGTTCCGGCCCACAAGCGCGGCATCGGCATCGTGTCGCAGGACGGTGCGCTCTTCCCGCACCTGAGCGTCGCAGAAAATATCGGCTTCGGTTTCGAGCGCGGCGCGCCGGACCGCGAGAAACGTATTCGCGACCTCCTCGAAATGGTGGAACTCGAAAACAGCATGCTGGATCGCCGCCCGCATCAGCTTTCGGGCGGCCAGCAACAGCGTGTGGCGCTTGCCCGTGCCCTCGGTCGTCGGCCGCGCCTCATGCTGCTCGACGAACCGTTTTCGGCGCTGGATACGGGCCTCAGGGAAAATATGCGCAAGGCGGTCGCCCGCGTGCTGCAGGCGGCGGGTATTACGGCCATCCTCGTCACTCACGATCAGGGCGAGGCGCTGTCATTTGCCCATCAGGTGGCCGTGCTGCGCGAAGGGCGGCTGGTGCAGGCCGGATCGCCAGAGACGCTTTATCTCAAGCCGCGGGATCGCGAGACGGCGCTTTTTCTCGGCGATGCCGTCATGCTGCCTGCGATCATCAAGAACGGGTTTGCAGATTGCGCGCTTGGTAGCGTACCGGTCGAGGAAGGCCATCAGGGCAAGGCGGAAATCATGCTGCGGCCGGAACAGATCCGCGTCGTCGTCGACGAGGCCAATGCGAAATATGGCGGGCGTGTCGTGGATGTGGAATTCGGCGGCGCCACCTGCACGGTGGCCGTGTCGCTTGCGGCTGTCGCCTTGCCGCCGATCCTTATCAAGACATCAAGCGTGGCGCTGCCGGCGCGAGGCGATCTCGTTCGCCTCGATATCGCCGGCAAGGCGCATGTCTTCACGCGGTAAGTTCAGCCAGCCTTCAAAACCAGTTCTTCCGGTTCTTCGCCTGCCAGCCAGCCGCCAGTGAAGCCGGCGCGCTCCAGACCGAGGCGAATGACCGGCGACTTGCGCATCAGCTTCCAGATGAAGTCGGAACGTTCGTTCTCGACCGTCATGACGACGAGGCCCTGGTCTATGGCGACGGTGCGGTCGTCGACCCAGCCTTCCGGCCGCTTTGTCTGGACCGTCGGGTTGAAGCCGCCGGGGAAGCCGCCTTCAAGGAGCAGGTTCGGATAGGTGGTCAGCAGTGCCTTGGTGCCGTCGATGGCGGCCTGCCGGTCGTAAGGCAGGCAGCCAAGCGCTGCCCAGGGCGCAATCGTGCCGTCATCGGGACCGAGTGGAGCGCCACGGGCAGCATAACCCAGCACCTTCGGGCTGCGGCCACCGCGCATGCGGCGCGTCGGCGGCGGGCCATCGCAAGCGGTAAAGCCCCAGATATCCTTGCTGTAGCCAACGAACTGGCCGGGATTGCGTTCCGCATAATCGCGCTGGACGTTGATGACGACCTGTGTGTTGCGGAAATAATCCCAGTTCCGCTCGGCCATCGGCTTGTCCTGGATGCCGCGGAAATCGATCCAGGCATGGGAGAAGAGATGGATGAAGAGCGGACCGGCGTAGAGGTAGGGCTGCTCATTGAAGATCATCCACGAATAGCTTGCCGTGAAGGCGTCATAGCTCGATTGTGGAATCGGATAGGTCGGTGACGCGAGCGCCAGCGTGTAGAGGATGATCGCTTCATCGAAGCCATGGTAGCGCCAGCGCAGGAAACCGGAAGAGGGCTTCCAGCCCATCGAGATACAATCGCCCTTGTTCAGCGCCCAGCGCCAGTCGACTCGCTCGTAGATGAATTTTGCGAGCGCGCGTATCTCGGTCTCGGTTTCACCCTCGCCGTCGAAATATTGTGCTGCGGTCAAAATACCGGCGATGAGCAGAGCGGTATCGATGGTCGACAGCTCGCTATTCCACGCGCGGTTGCCGGTATCCACATGGAGAAAATGGTAGAAGAAGCCGCGATAGCCAGTCGCGTGGCGTTCCGTGCCCTGTTTGGCGTTGGCGAAGAAGTGCAACGTGTTGAATACACGCTCTGCGGCTTCCTCGCGGCTGACCCAGCCGCGCTCGACGCCAACCGGATAGGAAGAAAGCCCGAAGCCGACTGCGGCGATGCTGGCCGGGACGCCAGGGATCGACGTGTCCGGCACAAGGCCGTTTTCGGAATTGGAATATTTCAGGAAATACTTGAACGCTGAATGCTGCAGCCTGTCGACTAGCGCGGCATCAATGTCATCAATCCGTTGCAGCATGTGCTCCTGCCCGACTGTTCTATCGCCCCATGGTTCAACATGGTGGCTGCCCCCAATCAAATCAAACCTTTTTGATTCGCAAGGATAAGAGAACACAAACGCCGGCGATTGGCGTTAATAATTCCCAGTGAAATAATATCTGGAATAAATGATATAAGCGATGCAGCAAAAGGGATTAAACCGCACCCTCGGATGCGGTCTGTTTCCTGCAATAGCTGTCTTTCTCAGACAGCCGCCTAAGCCTCCCGGACTAACTCAGGCGGCTTCGTCCATCCGTACCATATGGCCTGCCGCGACCTCGCGGTACTGACGCTTCGGAGGCACGTAACCCACGGGGCGGACGGGGCTTTTCAGTTCGTCGGTGCCGAGGTTGCGGCGGATACCGCGGCGAGCGGGATCAGGCACGGGAACAGCTGCCATCAGTTTCTTGGTGTAGGGGTGTTGCGGGTTGCGGAAGAGTTCTTCGCGCGGGCCGATTTCGACGATCTCGCCGAGATACATGACCGCAACGCGGTGGCTGACACGTTCGACGACCGCCATGTCGTGGGAGATGAAAAGGAAGGCGAGGTTGAGGCTCTGCTGCAGATCCATCAGCAGATTGCAGACCTGCGCCTTGATCGAAACGTCGAGGGCCGACACGCTTTCATCCGCGACGATGACCTTCGGATCGAGCGCAAGGGCACGGGCGATGCAGATGCGCTGGCGCTGGCCGCCGGAGAATTCGTGCGGGTAGCGCTTCATCATATCCGACTTCAGCCCGACGCGTTCGAGCAGGTCGGCGGCCTTGTCGCGCGCCTGGGCGCGGGTGCCGAGGCCGTGTTCGACAATGGGTTCGGCGACGGCGGCCCCTATCGTCATGCGTGGATTGAGGCTCGCGAAAGGGTCCTGGAAGATCATCTGGATGCTGCGGCGCATCTGACGCAGGCTGATCGCGTCGAGGTTCAGCACGTCATAACCGTCAAGGCTGACGGAACCGGCATTCGGCTGCACCAGGCGGGTGATCGAACGTCCGGTCGTGGATTTGCCGCAGCCGGATTCGCCGACGAGCGACAGCGTCTCGCCCTGGAAGAGCTCGAAGGAGACATCCTCGACGGCGTGGATGGCGCCCGTCTTGCGGCCAAGCAGACCGCCGCGGATGTCGAAACGGGTGACGAGGTTCTTCACTTCGAGGATCGGCGTTTTGCGGCGGTCGATGGTTTCGGCCACCTCCACCGGTTCGCGACGTTCGCCAGTCGCCGCATCGATAACCGGGAAACGCAGAGGCCATTTGCGGCCATCCATCGAGCCGAGGCGCGGCACAGCCGAGAGCAAGGCGCGCGTATAGGGATGTTTGCCGCGATGGAAAATGTCGTCCGTCGTGCCGGTTTCGACCGCCTCGCCGCGATACATGACGATGGTGCGGTCGGCGATCTCGGCGACCACGCCCATGTCATGGGTGATGAAGAGAACAGACATGCCCTCCTCTTCCTGCAGCACCTTGATGAGATCGAGAATCTGGCCCTGGATGGTGACGTCGAGCGCGGTTGTCGGCTCGTCGGCGATCAACAGCTTCGGCCTTGATGCGAGCGCCATGGCGATCATCACACGCTGGCGCATGCCGCCGGAAAACTGGTGCGGATATTCGTCAAAGCGGGATGCGGCGTTCGGAATGCGCACCTTCTCTAGCAGGCGGATGGTTTCCGCGCGTGCGTCGGCCTTGCTGATATCGCCGTGGCAGGTGAGCGCCTCGGAGATCTGCCTGCCGATGGTGAAGATCGGGTTCAGGCTGGTCATCGGCTCTTGAAAGATCATCGCGGCATCCTTGCCGCGCACCGCGCGCATTTCCTTTTCGGAGAGCGAAAGAATGTCGCGGCCGTTCAACGTGATGCTGCCTTCGACACGGCTCGAGCCCTTGGCGAGCAGACGCATGATGGAAAGCGAAGTGACGCTCTTGCCGGAACCGCTCTCGCCGACGATGGCGACCGTCTCCCCCGGCATGACATCGAAGGAAACGTTGCGGACGACGGATTTCCATTCGCCGTCAGCGAGAAAGGAGGTCGTCAGGTTCTTCACGGAAAGAACCGGAGAGACGGATGCTGCGGACTGATCACTCATATCGTTCCCTTACTCTTATATGCCTGGTGGTCGGGCTTTCAGGTCTTCGGAGGCGTAGCGAAGGAGGCCGAGGGCCGCCCTTCCGCAATGCGCGCCGCTTCCAGCGCCGCGATCTTTTCATCGATCTCGCGCCTGTCAATCATTCCGTCAGGATTGGCCTTTGTCGCCATCGTCTCGGCGACATGCATGTAACGCTCCCGCGCCACCGCGTAGAGCCGGCGCAGTTCGGCGAGCGGATCCGGATGATCATCGGCGCGGATGCTGAGCCAGGGATAATCCTGATCGCGGTAGACGAGGAGGGCCGCGGACTGCTTGCCGCGCTTGTCACCGCCGGCATCCTCGCCGGCCTGCATGGCTTCGAGCAGGCGCTCGATGAAGGGCTTGTCCGTCGCCTTCCTGTAGATGGCAAGCGTCTCGGCAACGACCTCCGGACTGGCCAGCATATTGCCGGCAACGGAGACATTGTCGTCGATCAGATGGCCGGCCCAATCGATGCATTCGGTGCCGGTGAAGGCGGCGTTGCGGCCGTGAGCATCGATCAGGTGAAGCTGGCGCTGATCGCGGCCAGCATCACGACCGGTCAGCTCGGCGATGATCTCATCCGGCGCCTTGCCCTCGGCAAGCAGGGCAAGACCGTCGGTGCCGTAGAGCGGGCTGACGAAAGCCTGCGTGGCGACCGCGCCGATGCCGCCGCGGATATGCGGCACCAGACCGCCGACCGCAAAGAAGCGGGTGGCGACGGCGATGCCGAGATAGCCGGTCTTTGGATCACGGGCGACGATGGACCAGGTCATGCTATCTCCCCACAGCATAGGCCTGCATGAGGCGTGGTGTGGCGGCTGCGCGCAGCAATCCGTCGGCATCGCGGCGCGCGGCCGTCAGGCGGCCGATGGTCCAGGGCTCGGAGACCGTAAGGTCATGGCCACGGGCGCGCAGGCTGTCGAGCACGGCGGCGTTGAAATTGCCTTCCACCATCAGGCCACCCGGCTCACGCGTGCGCGGATAGAAGGAGCCGGGGAAATGCGAGGTGTGGAAGAGCGGCTGGTCGATCGCCGCTTGCAGGTTCATCTTGTGATGAACATAGCGCAGGAAGAAAGAAAGCTGCCATTGTTCCTGCTGGTCGCCGCCGGGCGTCCCGAAGGCGAGCGTCGGGCGGCCTTCGTAAAGGGCGAGCGAAGGCGTCAGAGTGGTGCGCGGGCGCTTGCCGGGGGAGAGCGAGGTCGGCAGACCTGGCTTCAGCCAGAACATCTGGGCGCGCGAATTCAGGCAGAAGCCAAGACCAGGAATTATCGGCGAAGACTGCAACCAGCCGCCCGACGGCGTGACCGAGACCATGTTGCCTTCGCGGTCGATGACGTCGATATGCACGGTATCGCCGCGCTTTTCCGTCAGATGCGCCATCGTCGGTTCGTAGACGGCGCCTGTCTTGGAATCTGCGCCGAGCATTTCCATGGTTGCATCGTATTGCTGCTCGAAGCCGGGCAGCTTTCCGGGACGCAGGTCGAAGGAGGCTTCGCCCGTTATGAGTTTGCGACGAGCGGTGGCGTAGGTATCCGACAGGAGATGGTCGAGCGGTATATCGGCGAAGTCGGGATCACCGTAATAGATTTCGCGATCGGCGAAGGCGAGCTTCATGGCTTCGGTGACAGTATGGACGAAATCGGCTCCATCCGGCTCCATCGAGGCGATGTCCATGCCCTTGAGGATCGACAGAGTCTGCAGGAAGACAGGACCCTGACCCCAGGGGCCGATCTTGGCGACAGTCCAGCCGTGATAGTCGTAGGTCTTCGGCTCTTCGATCGTTGCCGACCAGTTGGCCATGTCATCCGCGGTCAGCACCGCCTTGTGACGGCTGCCGGTCGCATCCATCACTTCGGCGGTCTTCAGATAGTTTGCGATCTTCTCGGCGACGAAGCCGCGATAGAAGGCGTCGCGGGCGGCGTCGATCTGTGCTTCGCGACCCTGCTTTGCTTCCGCCTCGGAAATAATGCGCTTCCAGGTCTCGGCCAGAACCGGGTTCTTGAAGTTGGAATTCGGTTCGGGAACGGAGCCGCCCGGAACCCAGGTCTGGTAGGACGTCGGCCATTCTTTTTCGAAGAACTCGGCGAGCCCGTTGATGGTGGCGGAAACGCGCGGCAGCAGCGGATGGCCGTTCTCGGCGTAATAGATCGCAGGCTCCAGCACGTCGCGCACGTTCAGCCTGCCGTAGTCGCGCAGCATCAGCATCCAGCCATCAAAGGAGCCGGGAATGACGGTTGCGAGCAGACCGTCGCCGGGGATCAGTTTCATGCCTTCGGACGTGTAATGCTCGATGGTGGCGCCCGCCGGGGCGGGGCCCTGGGCGCAGATGACTTCGACCTTGTCCTTCTTCTTCGAATAGATGATCGCCGGCATGTCACCCCCGGGGCCGACGAGGTGCGGCTCAAGAATCTGCAAGGTAAAGCCGGTCGCAACCGCGGCATCGAATGCGTTGCCGCCCTTTTCCAGGATGCTCATCCCGACGGCAGAGGCGATCCAATGCGTTGAGGTGACGACGCCGAATGTGCCCAGAATTTCGGGGCGGGTCGTGAATGCGGTCATTTCATATATCCTTTCGAAGAGTCATGCTTCGCGCGGATCGAGCGCATCGCGCAGGCCGTCGCCCAAGAGATTGAAACCGATAACGACGAGGAAGATGGCGATACCCGGCCACATCGCCATCCATGGTGCCTGGCTGAGGAAGTTCTTGGCAACGTTCAGCATCGAGCCCCAGCTCGGTGCCGGCGGCTGCTGGCCGAGGCCGAGGAAGGAGAGGCTGGCTTCGGCGATGATCGCGGTCGCAATCGTCAGTGTCGCCTGCACGAGGATCGGCGCGAGGACATTGGGCAGGATGTAGCGGGTGATGATGCTGAGGTGACGGAGCCCGATGGAGCGCGCACCTTCGATATATTCCTCGGTCTTCACAGCCAGCACCTGGCCACGGGTCAGCCGCACGAAGATCGGCATGGCCGAAAGCCCGATCGCGATCATCGCATTGGTGAGGCTCGGCCCCAGGAAGGCGGCGAGAGCAATGGCGGTAATGAGGAAGGGCATCGCCAGGAAGGCTTCGGTGATGCGCGAGATCACCATGTCGATCCAACCGCCGAAATAGCCGGATACAAGGCCGAAGGGCACGCCGATGAGGACGGCGATCGCCACGGAAAAGACACCCGCCATCAAAGAGGCCTGAGCGCCCCAGATCATGCGAGAGAGGATATCGCGACCGAGGTCGTCTGTTCCGAACCAATGGGCGGCGGATGGCGCCTTGCGGATCGCCGACCAGCTCGTTGCGATCGGATCGGGAATCGGCAGAAGCGGTGCGATAATCGCAAGGATAGTGAAGAAGGCGATGATGGCGAGGCCGACGAGTGCGCCCTTGTTGGCTTTCAGCTTGCGCCACGCACGGTTCGGCGAACGTTGCTCGCTGGAGGCGACGGGTGCGGCTGCGACTTGATCGATTACGGTCATAACGAGGCCCTCATGCGCGGATTGAGGAGGACGTAAAGCACGTCGGCCACGAGGTTCATCAGGATGAAGCCGATCGCGGTGCATATGACGACGCCCTGGACGACGGCATAATCGCGGTTGAAGACGGCATCGACGATGAGTTTCCCGAAGCCGGGAATGGTGAAGATCTGCTCCGTGAGAACGGCGCCGGCGAGAAGCTCGCCAAACAGCAAGGCGGTCAGCGTTACGATGGGCAGGACGGCATTACGGAAGCTATGCTCCAGTACCACGGAGCTTTCCGAAAGCCCCTTGGCACGGGCGGTGCGGATATAGTCGGCGCTCAGGACGCTCAGCATGGCCGATCGGGTGTGGCGCATGAGCGTGGCGGCGAGTGCATTGCCGAGCACGAAGGAAGGCATCAACATGGTTTCGAGCGAACGTAGCGGATTCGAGAAGAAGGGTTCGTAGCCCGAGGCTGGGAGCCAGCCGAGATTTACGGAGACCAACAGGATCAGCATGATGCCGAGCCAGAAATTCGGGATCGAAAGGCCTGATAGTGCGATGATGTTGGCGATGTAATCGATGGCAGTGTTCTTCTTGACCGCCGCCAGAATGCCCATGGGAACGCCGATCGCGAAGGCGAAGATCATCGACATGATGGCGAGCTGGATTGTGACCGGCAGCTTTTCGGCCACGAGTTCCAGAACCGGCTGGTTGGTGCGCAGGGAAATGCCGAGATCACCCTGAAGCGCAGAGCCCAGCCAGTAGAAGTACTGATATGGGACTGGGTCGTTGAAGTGATATTTTTCGCGCAGGAATTCCAGCACCTGCGGGTCTCGCTCCTCGCCGGCCATGGCCAGAATCGGATCGCCGGGTAGAAGCTTCTGCAGCGAGAAGACGAAGACCGAAATGATCAGCAATGTTGGAATGGCGACCAGCAGCCGCTTGGCGATGTAACTGTACATGGGCGCTCCCGTAGCGTCGGAAGGACGCGGCAAAAGCTGCCGCGCCCTCAGAGACTTGGCGTATCAGCCTTCTTTTTTCACGCCGATCAGGCGAATCATGCCGTCAGGCGAGGGGATGAAGCCAGAAACATTCTTGTGGAACGCCCAGCTCCAGGACTGGTGACCGATGAAGGTGATCGGCAGATCCGCGTTGAGGATCACAGCCGCCGCATCATACTTCTGCTTGCGCACGGAATCATCGGTGGATTGACGAGCCTCGCTCAGCAGCTTGTCGACATCGGGATTGCAGTATTTGCTGTCATTCAGGCCGGCATTGCACGTGACGAACTGCTGAATGTTGCCGTCAGGATCGACGCGGCCAGACCAATCCGAGCGGCTGAGTTGGTAGTTGCCGGCGGTCTGCTCGTTGAGAAGGGTCGCAAATTCGGTCGCCTTCAGCGTTACGTCAAAGCCAGCCTCCGCGACCATCGACTGGATGATCTGCATCATCTGCATCGTGACCGGACCGTTCGCGACCATGATCTCTACGGGAACGCGGTCGTAACCGGCTTCCTTCACGAGAGATTTGGCCTTTTCGACATCGCGGGCCGGGACCGGGATATCCTTATCGAACCAGGGGCTGCTCGGCGGGAACGGCTGGTTGCCGGCAACGGCCGTGCCGTCATAAACGATCTGCATGGCGGCTTCGCGGTCGATGGCCAGCGAGAAAGCCTGTCTCAGGCGCTTGTCCTTGCCGAGCGGATTGTCAGCGCGCGCACCGTTGCCGACATTGGCGTAAATGCCGAGCCAGCCGGTATTGACGACATCCTTGTAGACGAGGTTCGAATCGGCTTTGATCGTCGCGGCGTCTGTTGCTGCTGGACGCTCGATCATGTCGAGATCGCCTGATTGCAGGTTGGCGAGGCGCACGGTCGTATCCGGGATCGGCAGGTAAGTGACCTTGTCGACGAAGACGTTGTCCTTGTTCCAGTAATCCTGGAACTTCTCGAGCACGATGCGATCCTGCTGGACGCGTTCGACAAATTTGAACGGGCCGGCGCAGACCGGATGGTCGCCGAACTTGGCGCCAAGTTCCTTCGCTGCCTTCGGCGAGACGATCATGCCGGCGCGGTCGGAAAGCTGGGCGAGAAGGGAGACGTCCGGGCTTTTCAGCGTGAACTTGACTTCGTATTCGCCGGTGGCCTCGACCTTGGCGACGGAGGCAAGCTCGCTCTTTCGACGGGATTCCGGCAGGGTGATGTTTCGCTCGATGGTAGCGACGACGGCCTCAGCGTTGAAAGGCGTCTCATCCTGAAATTTTACGCCCTGACGGAGCTTCATGGTGAGCTCCTTGCCATCGGCTGACCAGTTCCACTCGGTCGCAAGCTGCGGCACGATCTTCAAATCCGGCGAAACGTCGACCAGCTTGTCACACATCGCGGTGTAAACGATGCGGCCCACGAATGAGCGCGACTGAGCCGGATCGAGCACATCAGCGTCGTCCTGCAGGCCGATCTTCAGGTCGACCGCGAAAGCCGGAAACGCAAACAGCGCTGCCGTTGCGGCGGTCGTTAATAATTTGGCGAATTTCATTCCATTCTCCTCTGTTATGTTTTTGTGTCACGCTGTCGTTGGAAGCCGGCGAGTTATGGCTCCGCAGATCTTCCTTCGCGTTCAGCTGGCCTTCTCGGCGCCCGTTTCACCGTGGTCCAGCGAGGTGATGCGGATGAGGCTCTCCTGCAGGGTCAGCAGATGCTGGCGCATGGCCTCGCCTGCCCTGGCCGGATCGCGCGCGGCAATGGCGTCGACGATGGCCTTGTGCTGGCCATGCGTGACTTCACGTGTGCGGCTTATGCTGCGGGCGCGCTCGCGGATCATCTGCCAGGCAGGGTCCTGGCGTACGCGATTGATAACGTCGAAAATCGTCAGGAAGAACTGGTTGCCCGCACACTGGGCGATCTGTCGATGCAGCGTACCGTCCCACAACTCGCGACCATCAGCATCGGTGCTCTCGTAGATCTTTTCTACCAGATCGTACATGCGTTCGATCTCCGCCGCCTTGGCGCGCATGGCGGCAAGCTGGACGAGCTGCGGCTCGACGCGGAGACGCACCTCCATGATCTCCATGAAATCGGTTTCAGCGACGATGGAATCGACTTGACTGCTCCATTCGTCCGGCCGCTTGCCGGCGAAGGTGCCGGAGCCTTGCCGGCGCCATATGCGGTCTTCGGCCTCCAGCACTTCCAGCGCGCGGCGGATGGAGCGGCGGCTGACGCCGAGCATTTCGGAGAGAGTGCGTTCAGTCGGCAGCTTGCCGTCCGCGTCAAGATTATCCGATTGCAGGAGAGCTCTCAGCTTCTCCAGCGCATAGTTGGAATTGCCCTGCGTTTCGTCCATGGCCGCCCGAACCAATTTGATATTGGTTCAATGCAAACCAAATTCGACCGATCGTCAAGCGCTTTTTTGTGCAGATAAATATCTGCCTGTTTTTTCGCCGTGCAGCATGGTTTTGCGGCAGATGCGAAGGCTGAATGGACGATTTCAAGCGACCAGCGGCCTCATCCGGCGTGCCGAACCAAAACGCAATTGGTACGACGCTTCAGCGCTTGGCGGATCGTGCGGACGGGAAGGTCTGCGGTTCAAACGCAAAGTCCCTGTCGAAGGGGTAGGTCGGATGCTGCTTGCGCAGGCGCGGCAGGCGCTCGACGAACTGGTCGACAACGCCGGCCGAAAGCGCCATCAGGCTTGGATTGGCGATCGGCGCAAGTTCCGGCGAGAGATAGCCGGACTTGACCACGATGATTTTGGCCGTCCGCGGATCGAGGCCGAGGCGGGTGAAATCGACGATGTTATGGTAGGGGCGGCGTTTGGCCGAAAGCACCAGATCGATGCCGCGGATGGAAACGACGGCCTGGCGATCGGCAGCATCTGCGGTCTCGTGCAGGAACTTCACAGTAAAGCATCCCGTCAACGGCTTGCTGCCTTTGATATCGAGCGAGGCGCCGATCGTCAGGTCCAACTCAGCGCCTATACCGGCAGCATAGCAGGTGTCGGTGGCAGCCTTGTCCGCGATGCCGGCGAAGACCACGCCGGTGGCGCCCTTTGCAATCAGCTCGGCCAATACGTCGGCGCGATCGCCCACGCCGCCGCCAGTCGGATTGTCGCCGGATTCGGCAAGCACGACGGGGCCGGTAGGGCTGACGATCGCCTTGGCGACGCACTCCTCGATCGAGCCGGTTTCGCAGCCGAAGACGAATTCGGCGCGCGCATCCCAATAGGCCTTTGCCAGACGTTTTGCCTCGCGCTCGAGAACCGCGCGGTCCGTGCCGGTCATGATGGCGGCAGCCGTGGCGCGGGGCTCGTCGGCCCAGACGTAGCCGACCATCAGCGAGGCATCCCAGACGCCGTCGAGCGTATCGATGCCGGGCAGTTCGGCATAGAGGCTCTTTGCCGGTTCATCGACGGTGCTGGTGCGTTCACCCGGCAGGACGACCGGGATCGGCGCCCACAGCAGGGTGGGCTTCACACCGGTCTGCAGGCTCTTTACCAGCATGGAGACCGAGCGGCGCATGGTTTCCTCGACATCGATATGCGGCGCGGTGCGATAGGTGGAGTACATGTCGAGCGCGTCGAGGATGCGCTGGGTGACGTTGCCGTGCAGGTCGTAACTTGCCGAAACCATGCAATCATCGCCGACGAGCGCGCGGGCCGCGCTGATCCAGTCGCCTTCCGCATCCTCCATGCCCTCGACATACATGGCGCCGTGCATGGCGAGATAGAGGCCGTCGAGCGGCAGAAGCGGTTTCAGGCGCTCGAGGAATTCGGCCTTGAAGGCCTCATAGGTGTGACGGGCGACCGGGCCGCCGGCAATCGCGCGGGCATGGATCGTCGGCAGGAATTCGGCATCGTAATCCCGAAGGAACGCAAAGTAGGGAGCGGCCAGCAGTTCCTCTCCGCGCACCACCCGGAAATCCTTCTCTTCGTTCAGGACGGGATTGTACGTGCTGCATTCGATGTGAATGCCACCGACGGCGATGCGCATGGGAAACCTCAGCTTATATTGGGGCCAATCAGAAAATTATGGGCGGCGATGCTGGCAGCCCCCCGCGCCCAGACGTCGCTATCGACGCGGCGGGTGCGGATTGGCGTCTGGCCGGCATAACGCGGGAGAACATTGGCTTCGATCGCCTGTTGCACGACCGTGCCGAACAGGCCATCGAAGGAGCCATCGACGTGGGTGACGAGGATCATGCCGGGATCGTTCATCTGGATCAGATGCGAGATCGCCAGGCCGAGTGCTGCGCCGGCCTTGTGGATGATGGCGATCGCCTCGGCCGTGCCGTGCGAGGCTTCCTCTTCCAGTTCCGACAGCGAGGCGCATTTCAGGCCGGCGGTTCGCGCCATTTCCTTGATCGCCTTCATGGAAGCAATGGTATCCAGGCAGCCACGCTTGCCGCAGCGGCAGGGCGCGCCGCCCGGCTCTATCGTCGCATGGGCGATTTCGCCTGCGCCGCCATGATTGCCGCGATAGAGCCTGCCGTCGATGAAATGGGCGCAGCCGATGCCGTCTCCGAGTGAAACGACCGAGAAATTCGGCGTGTCGCGGGCAATGCCGAAGAGCTTCTCGCTGACGGCCACGGCCTTGGCGTCGTTCTCGATGAAGGTGTCGACGCCGCTCGCCTGACGGATGATATCGGCGAGCGGTACGTCCTGCCAGCCGAGCAGGGTGGATTGCACGCAGGTTGCCTGCTTTTCATCGACGAAGCCGGACAGCGCCACGCCAATGCCGGCAAGCTTCGAGCTTGCCTGCGGGTGGCCCTTCAGGATTTCCGGCAGGCAGTAGGCGATGGCATTGGCGATGACCTTGGGGTCGCGGGAATGGGGTAGTTGCTGACGGGCGATGATATTGCCGTTGAGGTCGCTGAGGATCATCGGCGCAGGATCTTCCAAAAGCGAGATGCCGATGAAGAAGGCGCATTCGGGTTTCAGGTCGAGCAGGACGGAGGGACGGCCCTGGCCGTAGACCGTTTCCGTTTCATGCAGCACGCCGCGCTCGATCAGCTCGCGGGCAATGCCGCTCATCGCCGCCTTGCTCAGCCCGATCGCGGCCGCAAGGTCGGTCCGGCTGAGGGGACCGGACTCGCTTATGACCCGCAGAAGCTCGCGCTGCGATGAGTTGAACATTCAATTCCTGACCCTGTTGCTTCTGATTTTGCCTTGACAATAAGTTCACAAAATGAACCAATCAATCAAAATAAATTACAAAAATTGATCAAGGCCGACCGAAAGGCGGCTTCAAGAATCAACAAGAGGGTGAACCAATGGAAATCATTCGCAAGAAATTTATTAGCACTCGCCAGTTTGCATTGAGCTGCGCCGTCGCCGGAGCGCTGTTTGCGCCGTTTTCCGCCTTCGCTTCCACGCTGACTGTCATGCAGACCGAAGCGCCGCGCTCGATGGATCCGGGCGATCAGACCGCGACGTTCACGGCCGCGGTTCTGGACCCGATGTATGAGGGGCTTCTCGCCCGCGCCAAAGGCCTTACTCTCCAGCCTGCGCTTGCTACGGAGTGGTCGAGCGACGATGCCGGCATCGTGTGGACCTTCAAACTGCGCCAGGGCGTAAAATTCCATGACGGCACGCCGTTCGATGCCGATGCCGTGGTCAAGAACTTTACCCGCCATCTCGACACCAAGCGCGGTCTTGCCGCCAGCGGCCGTCTGCGCACCTTCATCGACAGTGTCAGCGCTGTCGATCCTTCCACGGTGCAGTTCACTCTTAAAAAGCCTTATCCGGCCTTTCTCGCGCTTCTGACCACCGGCGCCTGCCTCATGGTCAGCCCGACCGCAGATGCTGCCGGCACGATCGGCAGCAAGGCAGTCGGCACCGGCCCCTACAAGCTGCAGGAATACAAGTCCGGCGAATATGTGCTGGAAACGAAGAACACTGATTGGTGGGGAGGCGCGCCGAAAGGTGCCGACGAGATCAAGTGGACCTGGACGGCCGAGCCGTCGGTCATGAACATGGCGCTGCAGACGGGTGATGCCGATATCGTCAATCCGCTGCCGGCCGCCTTTGCCAAGCAGCTCGCGGCCAACTCGGATATGAAGGTCAACAAGTCGGATGGTTCGGCAGTGTTCTGGGTTTCGCTCAACACCAAGCTGAAGCCGCTCGACGATGTGCGTGTGCGCCAGGCTCTGAACTATGCGACCGACCGGGACGGCCTCGTCAAGGCGATCATGCAAGGCAATGCGACGCCGGCAAATTCGCCGTTGGCGCCGGTCACGCCCGGCTATGAGAAGACGCTTGCGCCCTACACCTATGACGTCGACAAGGCGAAGAAGCTGCTCGCCGATGCCGGCTATCCCGATGGTTTCTCGATGACCACCCTCGTGCAGGAGCCCGAGGCACGCATTGGCGAACTGCTGCAGGCCATGTGGGCGAAGGCCGGGGTGAAGCTTGACGTGCAGCGCATGGAAAGCGGTGTCTGGGCAAAGGCCGCCTTTGCTGATCCGGCCGGCAAGGCGGCTGCCAATACGGGTTCGGTGATCGCCTCCTGGTCTTCTGGCGTCAACGGCGCCGACCTGCAGTTCCGGCCGCTCTACTATTCGGCAAGTGCTTCGCCTGCCAGCGCCAATCTCGGCTTTTTCAGCGATCCGAAGCTCGATGAGTTGATCGACAAGGCAGCCTCTACGCTGGACGAGAAGGCGCGCAATGCGGTCTATGTCGATGCCCAAAAGGAGGTCAACGAGCAGGCGCCGCATGTTCTCCTCTATACGACGCAGGATCTCTATGCTGCCCGCAATAACGTGAAGGGTGCCTGGGTCATCCCGGGAGGCCAGGTCGTGGTCAAGGAAGCCACCAAGGACTGATGCGTATCCGGGCGGGCCGTGCATTGCGCCGCTCGCCTGATTCACTGACAATGACGGTCCGATGAAAGCCTATATTCTCAAGAAGCTGCTCGCATTGCCGTTGATCCTGATCGGTGTGTCGCTGCTCATCTTCATCGCCATCCGCGCGCTTCCCGGTGATCCGGCCCGCATGATGGCCGGCCCCGAAGCCACGCAGGAAGCGGTCGATAATATGCGCGCCCGGCTGGGGCTCGACCGCAGCATCGCCGAACAATATGGTTCGTTTGCCTATGGCGCCGTCAGGGGCGATCTCGGCATGTCCCTCAAGTCGAAGCTGCCTGTCGTCGATGAAATCGCCGAGCGGATGCCCTTTACGCTCGGCCTTGCGATCACCGCCTATCTGCTGGCGATCGCCATCGGTGTCCCGGCCGGCATGACCGGCGCGATCTACCGGCATGGCTGGCCGGACCAGGCCGTGATGTTGCTTGCCATCGCCGGCGCTTCCATCGCCAATTTCTGGCTGGCGCTAATGGCGATGAATACGTTCTCCGTCAGTCTCGGTTGGTTGCCGCTTCTCGGGGCCACCTCATGGAAGAGCTTCATCCTGCCGTCGATCACGCTCGCGGTGCTGCCGATGGCTGTCATCGCCCGCATGACGCGCTCCAGCATGATCGAGGTGCTGGCGCAGGATTATATCCGCACGGCGCGGGCCAAGGGTGTGGCGCCCAGCTCAATCTACTGGAGCCATGCGCTACGCAACGCGCTGATCCCGATCGTCACCATCGTCGGCCTGAATTTCGGCAGTCTGATCGGCGGCGCCGTCGTCACCGAATCGGTCTTCAACTGGCCGGGCATCGGTCGCCTGCTGGTCGATTCCGTGCGCTATCGCGACTATCCGGTCATTCAGGGTGTGACGCTGGTCGCTGTGACAGGCGTCGTCGTCATGAATTTCCTGGCGGAAATGATGATCGCTGCGCTCAACCCGAAGATAAGGTTCGACTGATGGCGGTGAGCGAAGCGGAAAAGGTTGCGACCGGCAGCAGCGGTATGCGCCGCGCCTTGCGCTGGCTTGCGACGCATAAGGGCATCACTATCGGCGGCGGGCTGATAGGCATCATCGTGCTGATGGCAATCTTTGCGCCGCTCGTCACCTCGGCCGATCCCTATTCTCAGGATCTGCTTTCGACCATGCTGGAACCATCCTGGGAGCACCCCTTCGGCACCGATGACAATGGCCGGGATATTTTCGCCCGCGTGCTCTACGGCGCTCGTATCTCGCTTTTAGAGGTCGTCCTCAGCGTCGGGCTCGCTATCGTCGTCGGCGTGCCGCTCGGCATTGTCTCGGGCATGACCGGGCGCTATGTCGACCAGGCGATCATGTGGTGCATGGATATCCTCTTCGCCTTCCCGGGCATCGTGCTTGCCATCTTGATCGTCAGCGTGCTCGGCACCAGCCTGGTGAACCTGCTGATCGCCATCGCGATCTTTTCGGTGCCGGTCTATGCGCGGCTCAGCCGCAACCTGACGCTCGGCCTCAAGGCGATGGATTATGTCGAAGCGGCGATCTCGATCGGCGTGTCGCGCCACCGAATCATGACGCATTACATCCTGCGCAACGCGATCGGCCCGATCATCGTGCAATCGACGCTGACGGCAGGCACGGTCATCCTGTCGGCCGCAAGTCTTTCCTTCCTCGGGCTCGGCGCGCAGCCGCCGCTTCCGGAATGGGGAGCGATGATGAGCGATGGCCGCAATTATCTCGGCCTCAACATCTATATGTCGCTCTTTCCGGGCCTTGCGATCATGGTCACCGTGCTCGGCTTCAACATTCTCGGCGACGGCCTGCGCGACCTACTCGATCCGCGGAAATAGCCAATGTGGGGCGTAGTGAGCCGCACTTTTCATCTAATCGGTTGGGAAAGTTTTGAGAAACTGGAGCGGGCGAAGGGATTCGAACCCTCGACCCCAACCTTGGCAAGGTTGTGCTCTACCCCTGAGCTACACCCGCTCAATCCACACAGGTCCGGGGTAGTAAGTAGCGGACCGTGGGCGCCACCTTGCGGCGACGGGCGCTATATCGCCCAAACGATTTTCAAATGCAACAGGGAAATGACGGAAAAACGAAGAAAAGTTCGGATGGCGGAGAACCGGCTTCGGAAACGCCGCGAATGCAGGGCAACGCGTCGGTCCTGAAGATTGCCAAGCTCGCGAGGCGGACTTAAGCAGACAGTCCAATCTGCCTTACTCTTGTCTGATGGAATGATGATGACCGAAAACAAGCCCAAGACTCGCCAGGATCTTCTCGCCTTTCTCGATGGCCTCGGCATCGCCCACAGTACCAAGGACCATGCGCCCGTCTTCACGGTAGCCGAATCGGCGGCGCTGCGGGACGAGATCCCCGGCGGACACACCAAGAACCTGTTCGTGAAGGACAAGAAAGATCGTTATTTCCTGCTGACCGTGGAGGAAAATGCCGTCGTCGACCTCAAGCAGGTCCATACCATCATCGGCGCTTCCGGGCGCGTCTCTTTTGGCAAAGCCGAGAAGCTGATGGAATATCTTGGTGTCATTCCAGGCGCTGTGACCGCGCTCGGCGCGATCAACGATACCGGCAACAATGTCACCTTCGTGCTCGATGCGCATCTGATGCATGATGACATCGTCAACTGCCATCCACTCTCCAACGACGCGACGACTTCGCTCGCCAGCGCCGATCTGATACGATTCATGGAAGCGACAGGGCATAAGCCGCTTGTCTTGAAAGTGACGTCCTGACATACGATTTTAGCGCTATCAGAGAGACGCCGGCAGATCGGCGCGGCGGGAGATATCTATGAGCGGCAGCGACAATCCCTATAACGGCTCCTTCGGCAACCAGATGTCGGCAACGGCAAGTTTCGGCACGACACCGCAGCCTGCGGTGGAGGGCGGCCATATCAAGGACACGACGACAGCGAATTTCACCAAGGACGTTCTGGAGGAATCGCGCAACCAGCCGGTGCTGGTCGATTTCTGGGCGCCCTGGTGCGGTCCGTGCAAGCAACTGACGCCGGTGCTCGAAAAGGTCGTCAACGAGGGGCAGGGCCGCGTCAAGCTGGTCAAGATGAATATCGACGATCATCCGTCGATCGCCGGCCAGCTCGGCATCCAGTCCATTCCCGCCGTCATCGCCTTTGTCAACGGCCGCCCGGCCGACGGCTTCATGGGTGCGGTGCCGGAAAGCCAGGTCCGCCAGTTCATCGATCGCCTTGCAGGTCCTGCAGGCGCCGATCAGGCTGCTGAGATCGAGGGGGTTCTCACCGAAGCTGGCGAGTTGCTTGCTGCCGGGAACATCAATGAAGCGGGACAGCTTTATGGTGCCGTCATGCAGGCCGATCCGGAAAACACCAAGGCGCTTGCCGGCGTGGCCGAGTGCTTGATTGCGGCCGGTCAGCATGGTGAGGCCCGCCAGATGCTGAGCGAGCTGCCGGAAGAGCTTGCCAAGGATACCGGCATCCAGGCGGTTCTGAAGAAGCTCGACCAAATCGAAGAAGCCCGCAAGCTCGGCGATCCGATCGCCTTGGAACGCGAGTTGGCTCTGAACCCCGATCATCATGAAGCGCGCCTGAAGCTTGCCAAGATCCTCAATGTCGAAGGCAAGCGCGATGAGGCAGCCGAGCATCTGCTCACCATCATGCGCAAGGACCGCACCTTCGATGATGACGGTGCCCGCCGCCAGCTCCTGCAGTTCTTCGAGGTCTGGGGTTTCAAGGATCCGGCGACGGTTTCGGCCCGCCGCAAGCTTTCCTCGATCCTGTTTTCCTGAGTTTGCACCTTCGCCCTTGCGTTTTCAGACAAGGGCACCACATTTCTCGTCAGGGCGGACGCGTTAGACGCGCCCGTCGCAAGAGTGCGGGACCAGTCTTCATGCAAGTGGGCAATGCCAGATACCTGAAGCCCGGCGATCTACCGGACGAAATTGCTGTTTTTCCCCTGACAGGTGCGCTTCTCCTGCCTGCCGGGCAGTTGCCTCTCAATATCTTCGAACCGCGTTATCTTGCGATGTTCGATGCTGCGCTCACCGGAAACCGTCTGATCGGCATGGTGCAGCCGGCGCACGGCGAACATGAGGACAAGGCGCATGCGCCGGAACTTGCAGCTGTCGGCTGCCTTGGCCGGATCACCTCCTATGCCGAAACCGGTGATGGGCGTTATATCGTCTCGCTGACAGGCGTGTGCCGTTTCCGGCTGCTGGGGGAGCGATCGCACGGCCAGCCGTTCCGCACTTTCCGTATCGCGCCGTTCATATCGGACCTTTCGGCCGAAAACGAGGAGGATGCCGTCGACCGCAATGCGCTGCTGACGGCCTTCAAGGCCTATCTCGACGCCAACAAGCTGGAGGCGGACTGGGAGAGCGTGGAGCGTGCCAGCAACCTCACCCTCGTCAATTCGCTCGCCATGATGTCGCCCTTCGGCCCGGCCGAAAAGCAGGCGCTCCTTGAGGCACCCGATCTGAAGACCAGGGCGGAAACCCTGATCGCCATTACCGAAATCGTGCTCGCTCGCGTTTTCGGCGATTCCGACACCGTGTTGCAGTAGAGGCGCCGTGGACGAAAAGCTGAGCCGGGTCGATCCCAAACTTCTCGAACTTCTCGTCTGCCCGCTCACCAAGGGGCGGCTTTCCTATGACCGCGAGCATAATGAGCTGGTTTCGGAAAAGGCGCGGCTTGCCTATCCGATCAGGGACGGCATTCCGATCATGCTGGTTTCGGAAGCGCGCACGCTCGAGGACTGATTTCTAGAGAATTTCTTTGTTTTTATGCAATTCCAAAACCGCTGCACCCTTTGCTGGAATTGCTCTCATTTCAAATCGTTTCGCCTGAGAGCAGTCGCGGATTGTCCTTGGCTGTCGTTCCCGCAGCCTGGCCGATGAAGAAGGACTTCAGACCGGGCAGGCGATCGACGATGCCGAGGCCGAAGTCGCGGGCGATGCGGATCGGCGCCATATCGTTGGAAAAGAGCCGGTTCAGCACATCGGTCGTGACGCCCATGCGGAAGGTGTCGAAACGGCGCCAGCTCTGGTAGCGCTCGAGAATGTTGATGGCGCCGATATCCAGGCCGAGGCGATCGGCTTCCACGATGGTTTCGGCAAGTGCCGCCACATCCTTGAAACCGAGATTGAGACCCTGGCCGGAAATCGGATGGATGCCGTGTGCGGCATCGCCGGCAAGCGCGAAGCGCGGTGCGACGAAGGAGCGCGCGAGCGTCAGGCCAAGCGGAAAGGCGCGCTTGTCGCCGACGACCTTGAGAGTGCCGAGCTTGTGGCCGAAGCGGCGCTCCAGTTCCTCCTCGAAAACCAGATCGTCGGCGGCAACGAGCCTGTTGGCATCGTTCGTCCGCTCGGTCCAGACCAGCGATGACCGGTTGTTGCGTAGCGGCAGGATGGCGAAGGGGCCGGAGGGCAGGAAGTGCTCTTCGGCACAGCCATTGTGCGGGCGCTCATGCTCGACGGTTGTGACGATGCCGGACTGACCATAATCCCAGGTGACGGTCTTGATGCCGGCAAAGTCGCGCAGCCTGGAGCGCACGCCGTCGCAGGCAACCAGCAGGCGCGATTGCAGCGTGCTGCCGTCGGACAGGCTGACCTCGATATTGGTATCACCGGTCGTCAGGCCCGTGGCGCTGAGGCCGTGGCGGATCTCGATGCCGAACCGTTCGCAGACGCCGCGCAGCGCGCCGACCATGACGACATTGGGGATCATGTGGGCAAACGGCCGGCCCTCGGCCACTTCGCCGTCGAAGGTCAGGAAAATCGGACGGACGGGATCGGACATCTTGGAGTCGGTGACGATCATCTTGGTGATCGGCTGGGCCTCCGGCTCGATCTCGGCCCAGATGCCGAAGACCTCAAGCATCTTCGTTGCAGCGGCGATGATGGCGGAGGCGCGCATGTCTTTCTGCCAGACATGTTCGGGTGCGGCCTCGACGACGGCGACGTCAAGGTGAGGTGCAGCCTGCTTGACCGCCACTGCCACGGACAGGCCGACATAACCTCCGCCCACAACCAGCAAATCCAGCATCATCCGCTCCTGTTACTTTCTACGATGAGATGCGATCTATATAGATCATCACACTGCCACTTCCTATCGCCCGGAGCCGAACAAAATGACGGAGCAAACGGACAAGCCCACCGCCATGGAAACGTTGATTTCGACGCTCGATATCGAGCCGATCGAGGTCGATATCTTCCGAGGCCGCAGCCCGCAGGTCGGCTGGCAGCGGGTGTTCGGCGGACAGGTGATCGCGCAGGCGCTGATGGCGGCTCACCGGACCGTCGATGACGAACGTTTCATTCACTCTCTGCATGCCTATTTCATGCGTCCTGGCGATCCCTCCGTGCCGATCATCTATCAGGTCGAGCGTATCCGCGACGGATCGAGCTTCAATACGCGCCGGGCCGTCGCGATCCAGCACGGCAAGGCGATCTTTGCGCTGTCGGCCTCGTTCCAGGTGGAAGAGGCGGGCTTCGATCACCAGATCCCCATGCCATCAGTGCCGATGCCGGAAACGCTGCTCGGCGAACAGCAGATCAAGGAACAGTATCTCGCCCATGCGCCGGCGGCAGTGCGCAAATATTGGGAGCGCGAAAGGCCGATCGAAATCAGGCCGATCTCGCTCAAGCATTATTTCACCCGCGAGAAGCTCGAGCCGCGTCAGGATGTCTGGGTTCGCGCCACCGGTCCCGTGCCGGACAGCCGGCTTTATCAGGCTGCCGTACTTGCCTATCTCTCAGACATGACGCTGCTCGACGCGTCGCTGCATGCCCATGGAACGTCCATCTTCGATCAGAATTTACAGGTCGCAAGCCTTGACCACGCGATGTGGTTTCACAGGCCGCACAAGCTCGACGACTGGCTGCTCTACACGCAGGACAGTCCATCGGCCTCAGGCGCCCGAGGACTGACCCGTGGCAGCTTGTTTACGCGATCCGGTGCGCTGATCGCGTCGGTGGCGCAGGAGGGCCTGATTCGGAAAAAGGCAAATGAGTAAATAGTGGGCATCTTTATAAATTTGCGCATTATTTGTGCGCTTATTGGCCCATCATCTGCCTGTTTATTGGCGTTCTCAATTATAATCTTTATATTTCAATAAGTTATAGACTGTCACGAATCTGGCACGTCCTTTGAATGTCTATCGCCGGTCGCTGTTGAAGAAACAGTCAGCGGCAAGGAGAGTCGGCTCCGCGCCGAGGGATAACGAAGGATGGGAAACCAGATGAAAATTGTGATGGCCATTATCAAGCCGTTCAAGCTCGATGAGGTCCGCGAGGCCCTCACGGCGATCGGTATTCAGGGCCTGACCGTAACCGAAGTGAAGGGCTACGGTCGTCAGAAGGGACACACTGAAATCTATCGCGGTACTGAATATGCAGTCAGCTTCCTGCCGAAGCTCAAGATCGAAATCGCGGTCGCATCCGAAATCGTCGACAAGGCGGTAGAGGCCATCGCAGCATCTGCCAAGACCGGCCAGATCGGCGACGGCAAAATCTTCGTCTACTCGATCGACCATGCCGTGCGCATCCGTACGGGCGAAACCGATTCAGAAGCGCTGTAAAAAGAACGGCAGATCAAGGAGCTATTTCCAATGTCAATTTCGAAGTTTTCCTCTAACCTGACGCGACTTGGCGCGCTTTCCGCCGCTCTGCTGGCGCCGGTCGTTGCCTTCGCGCAGGAAGCCGCCCCGGCAGCTGCCGATGCTGCAGCCGCCGCTCCAGCCATGACGATGGATAAGGGCGACAACACCTGGATGCTCATTTCCACGGTGCTCGTTCTCCTGATGACCATCCCCGGCCTGGCGCTGTTCTACGGCGGCCTCGTCCGCGCCAAGAACATGCTGTCGGTTCTCATGCAGGTGTTCATGATCACGGCGGTCGTCATGATCATCTGGGTCACCTACGGTTATTCGCTCGCCTTCACGGATGGCGGCTCGCTGAACAGCTTCGTCGGCGGCTTCTCCAAGGCTTTCCTTGCCGGTGTGACGCCGTCTTCGCTCGTCGAGACCTTCTCCAAGGGCGTGGCCATTCCGGAACTCACCTACATCTGCTTCCAGATGACCTTCGCCTGCATCACGCCGGCCCTGATCGTCGGCGCCTTTGCCGAGCGTATCAAGTTCTCGGCCGTCATGCTCTTCGTCGTCCTTTGGGTCACCTTCGTCTACTTCCCGATGGCGCACATGGTCTGGTTCTGGGGCGGCCCGAGCGCCTATAGCGGCCCGTCCGGTCTCATCTTCTCCCTCGGCGCGATCGACTTCGCAGGCGGTACGGTCGTTCACATCAATGCCGGTGTCGCCGGCCTGATCGGCGCTATCATGCTCGGCAAGCGCACGGGCTATAAGAAGGAAATCATGGCTCCGCACTCCATGACCCTGACGATGGTGGGTGCCTCGCTTCTCTGGGTCGGCTGGTTCGGCTTCAACGCCGGCTCCAACCTCGAAGCCAACGGCTATGCATCGCTCGCAATGATCAACACCTTCGTCGCAACGGCTGCTGCCGCTGTTTCCTGGTGCATCGTTGAAAGCTTCACCCGCGGCAAGGCTTCCATGCTCGGTGCCGCTTCGGGTGCCGTTGCCGGTCTCGTTGCCGTTACCCCGGCTGCCGGTTTCGCCGGGCCGATGGGCTCGATCGTTCTCGGTCTCCTCGTCTCACCGGTCTGCTACTTCTTCGTCGACGTCGTGAAGAACAAGTTCAACTATGACGACTCGCTCGATGTCTTCGGCGTCCATTGCATTGGCGGTATCTTTGGCGCCATCGGCACCGGCATTCTCGTCAACCCGGCTCTCGGCGGCGCTGGTATCGTCGACTATTCGACGCCGGACTTCGCAGCCACTTATCTGGGCACGGGTGCACAGGTCTTCAATCAGCTCAAGGGCGTGCTGATCACGATCGCCTGGTCGGGCATCGGCTCGGCGATCCTCTACAAGATCGTCGACGTCGTCATCGGCCTGCGCGTTCCGGTCGAAGCCGAGCGCGAAGGTCTCGACCTCGCAACGCACGGCGAAGCCGCTTACCACTCCTGATCACAGGGTTTGCGGCGCCCGGCACAAGGGCGCCGCTGAACAGCCCGTCGCGGCCTATCTAAGGATAAGCCGCTCTTGGCCCGGACCTTCCAAGGTTCGGGCTTTTTTCTTTTTAGCGATCCGCCATATGCATGGTTAACATCGCTTTAACCCCGCTCTGATTAGTTGGAGCGGACGCATTTGGCGCGGCGAAACATTGGCGATTCGCGTGCCCTCAGGCATTGGACGGGTTAGAACATGGCAAGAAGCACGTCGCCGGCAATGGATAGCCGTCCTGACCGGTTCTCCTTCTCGGCATTCATGCTGCGGCAGATCCAGGCTCTCATCGGCTTTGCGATCTTCCTGCTCTTAGCGCTCGCGGTTGCGGCACTTGCGACCTGGAACGTCACCGATCCCAGCTATTCCTACGCTACCGGCAACCTGCCGACCAATGTACTCGGTTCTAGTGGTGCTGCCTTTGCCGACGTCGCCATGCAATTCCTGGGTTTGGCAAGCGTCGTTGGGATGCTGCCGATCGTTGCCTGGGCGCTGGCGTTGATTTCCGGCCGCCGCATCAGCCGCATTCCGGCGCGCGCTGGAGCCTGGCTTGCCGGCACAGTGTTTTCCTCCGCCGTCATCGGCTGTTTCCCGCCTCCGCTCACCTGGCCGATCCCGAACGGCATCGGCGGCGTCATCGGCGACATGATCCTGCGTTTTCCAGCACTCTTCGTCGGCGCTTATCCGACCGGTGTCTTCGCCACCGCCGTCGGCTGTATCTTCGCCGTTCCGACCGCGTGGATGATGCTCTTTGCTGCCGGCATCGTCGGTCGCACCGAGCTCGATGAGGAGGACGAAGAAGAGGAATATGTCGATACCCGCAGCAAGGTGCGTGTCGTCGGCGATGAGGACGAGGACGATGACGGATCCCGCTGGATGGCCTTCAGCGGCGCCATGACGCATGCCTGGTATATGAACCAGGCGCGTTTCCGAAGGCTTTTCGGCATGGGACCGCGTAAGCGCCGCCAGAGCGATTTCGAATCGCCCTATGATTTCAATGACGACGAATTCGGTACGCTGAACGAGCCAGTGCGCGCCAAGCCCGCGGCGCGGGGCGAACGGATGGATCCCTCCATGGACCCGCGCGCCGCATCTGGCCGCCGGGTCGTCTCGGCTCCCTCCGTCTCTCTCAACGACGATGACGATGAGGACGACGATCCGCCGTTCGACACCGATATGCCGCCGCGTCCGGCCGATATCCTGCCGGACGACGACGATGATTGGACGATTCGCGCGCCGGCAAAGTCGGCCGGTAAACCCGAACCGCGCGTTATTCCCGCCTCGGCCCGTCCGAAGCCCGGCGCCCGCGTCGAACGCGAGGCGCAGGGTTCGTTCATCCGGCCAGAAGGTTTTCAGCTTCCGTCCATGCATCTGCTCGCGGAACCCAAGAATGTGGTGCGCGATTCCACGCTCTCGGCCGATGCCTTGGAGCAGAATGCCCGCATGCTGGAAGGCGTGCTGGAGGATTTTGGCGTCAAGGGCGAGATCATCCACGTCCGGCCGGGCCCGGTTGTCACCCTCTACGAGTTGGAGCCGGCTCCCGGCATCAAGTCGTCCCGTGTCATCGGCCTTGCCGACGATATCGCCCGCTCGATGAGCGCGATCGCCGCTCGTGTCGCCGTCGTGCCGGGCCGTAACGCAATCGGTATCGAACTGCCGAACCAAACGCGCGAAACCGTTTATCTGCGCGAGCTGATCGGGTCACGCGACTTCGAAGGCTCCAAGGCAAAGCTCGCAATGGCACTCGGCAAGACGATCGGCGGCGAAGCCGTCATCGCCGATCTCGCGAAGATGCCGCATCTGCTGGTGGCCGGTACCACCGGTTCCGGTAAATCCGTTGCCATCAATACTATGATCCTGTCTCTGCTCTACCGCATGACGCCGGAGCAATGCCGACTGATCATGATCGACCCGAAGATGCTGGAACTCTCCGTCTATGACGGCATTCCGCACCTGCTCTCGCCTGTCGTGACCGATCCGAAGAAGGCTGTCGTGGCGCTCAAGTGGACCGTCCGCGAGATGGAAGAGCGCTACAAGAAGATGTCGAAGATCGGCGTGCGCAACATCGATGGCTTCAACACGCGCGTCGAGCAGGCGCTTGCCAAGGGCGACACGATCTCGCGCACCGTGCAGACCGGCTTCGACCGGCAGACGGGCGAAGCGGTCTACGAGACAGAGGAATTCGACCTGCAGCCGATGCCCTATATCGTCGTCATCATCGACGAAATGGCTGACCTGATGATGGTCGCCGGCAAGGATATCGAAGGCGCCGTGCAGCGCCTTGCGCAGATGGCGCGCGCCGCAGGTATCCATGTCATCATGGCAACGCAGCGTCCGTCGGTCGATGTCATCACGGGCACGATCAAGGCAAACTTCCCGACCCGTATCTCCTTCCAGGTGACCTCGAAGATCGACAGCCGTACGATCCTTGGCGAGCAGGGTGCAGAACAGCTGCTCGGCATGGGCGACATGCTCTATATGGCAGGTGGCGGCCGCATCCAGCGCGTCCACGGCCCGTTCGTGTCAGACGTCGAGGTCGAAGAAATCGTCTCCTACCTGAAGACGCAGGGTTCGCCGCAATATCTCGATGCCATCACTGCCGATGACGACGAGGATGGCGAGTATGGCGGCGGTCCAGCCGGCACGGCAAATCTTGCCGATTCAGAGGATCCCTACGATCAGGCGGTCGCCATCGTCCTGCGGGACGGCAAGGCATCCACTTCCTATGTCCAGCGCAGGCTGGGCATCGGCTACAACCGCGCTGCCTCGCTTGTTGAACGCATGGAGCAGGAGGGCATCATCGGCCCTGCCAACCATGCCGGCAAACGCGAAATCCTCGTGCCGACCGACGGAGATATCCTCGACCGCTGACGACGGAAAATTTGACGGCGCAACCCATCCGATGGAAACCCCGGGGCATGTAATCCGTTACCTTCCACCGGGCAATCGCGGCGCCTTGAAGACGCCGCCTTTCGGCGGCATTCAGATTGCATACAGGAGGTTCACATGACCAACTCCGCATCCATCTTTTCCGGCCTGCCGGTAACCCGCCGCGAGGTCCTTGGCGTCTTTGCCGCTGCCGCCGTTGCAAGCGCCGTTCCGTTTCCCGCTTTCGCCCAGGCGGCAGCCCCTGCCGCCAATAGCGTCACGGCACAGGCCATTGCCGATCATTTCTCCGCTGTCGCCACCATGCAGGGCGAATTCGTGCAATTCGGCCCGCGCGGCGAACAGACGGGCGGCAAGTTCTTTATCCAGCGCCCGGGCAAGCTGCGTTTCAACTATGACGATCCGTCGCCCATGCGCGTCATCGCCGACGGAAGAAACGTTGCCATCGGCAATGTGAAACTGAAGACCTGGGATCTTTATCCGCTCTCCAAGACGCCACTCAGCCTGCTGCTTGCTCCCCATATCGATCTCTCCGCCGGCATGGTGAAGGGCGTAAAGGAAGAGTCGGATCTGACGACGATTTCGCTCGGCAACAATACGGTGTTCGGCAACTCGACCATCACCATGATGTTTGATCCGAAGACCTATGACCTGCGTCAATGGACGATCACAGACAATCAGGGCAAGGATACGTCCGTGATGATCTTCAACGTCAAGACCGGCATGGCCTTCGAGGATCGCGTCTTCCGCGTGCCCTATGAGGATATCAAGGGCACTTCGGCAAACCGCGACTAAAGCGCTGTGCGTCCATTCTCCATTCGGACGCACAGAGCGCTCTACCTCTTTAAGCCTGATGCTGTGACGCTTTTCAGTTGATCGCCGGCCGGTTTTGTCTGCGACCGGTTTTCTCGCTACTGCCTTTGCTCTAAAGCCTTTTCAGAGGGATCTGAAAGGGCATGGCATGAGCTTCTCAATCACCACCTGGAATATCAATTCGGTGCGCCTTCGCATGCCGATCGTCGAGCAGCTCGTGCTGAAGCATAGGCCCGATATCCTCTGCCTGCAGGAAACCAAGGTTACGAACGATCTCTTCCCGCTCGCGCCGCTGCGCGCCATGGGTTACGAGCACATCATCATCCACGGCCAGAAGGGCTATCATGGCGTTGCCATCGCCTCCCGTGTGCCGCTGACTGAGGATCACCGGCAGGATTACTGCAATGTCGGCGATGCGCGCCACATCTCGGCGGTTTTCGAGCGCGGCAACCGGCGTATCCGCCTTCACAATTTCTATGTTCCTGCTGGCGGCGACGAGCCGGACCGTACGATCAATCCGAAATTCGGCCATAAGCTCGATTTCATCGAGGAGATGAAGAACCTCAAGGCGAGCGCCGAGCCGAACACGTCTGCCATTCTCGTCGGTGATCTCAATATTGCACCGCTGGAACACGATGTCTGGTCTCACAAACAGCTTTTGAAGATCGTCAGCCACACGCCCGTCGAAACCGACGGGCTGCTCGAGGTGATGAAGCGTGGCGGCTGGCACGATCTCATGCGCCAGCATGTGCCTGCCAACGAGAAGCTTTACACGTGGTGGAGCTACCGCGCGAAGGATTGGGAAGCTGCCGACAAAGGCCGACGTCTCGACCATATCTGGTCCTCGCCCGATCTCGGTCCGCATCTGCAGCGCATCGATGTGCTGAAGGAAGCGCGCGGCTGGGATCGGCCATCCGACCATGTGCCGGTGACCGTGCATCTCAATCTCTAAGAAAGCTCAGCTGAAGCGGCTAAACTGGCTTGCGGCCTGAGCAGCAAGATCGGCGATGCTGTCGCGGATACGGTTTTCCATGATGCGCGCCGCCGACGGATATTCCTCGATCAGACGATGGAACAACGCCCGGGTGATGCGGATGATGCCGGTATCCTCGCGTGCGATTGCCGTGAACTTGCGCTCCACCAGCGTGATCAACGCCAGTTCCGAGATCAGCGCTCCGGGGCCGGCGATGGCTTCGGTCCGGCCCATGCCGTCGGAGCCTGTCACGCTGAGTTCCAGGCTGCCACTGGTGATCACATAGGCGCTTTCGGCGGGCGAGCCCTGACGAAACAGCATCTGCCCGGCAGCGATCACGCGTCGGTCGGCGCCGAAGGCGATCAGCCGCAGCTGGTCGTCGTTCATGTCCTTGAAGAGCGGAAGCTGCGAAAGCAGATGAATATCGTCGGAAAGAGACATTCTACGGGATGATCTTGTAGCCGCCGTTCTCCGTCACTAGGATCTCGGCGTTGGACGGATCACGCTCGATCTTCTGGCGCAGGCGGTAGACGTGGGTTTCCAGCGTATGGGTCGTGACGCCGGAATTGTAACCCCAGACTTCTTCCAGCAGTACGTCGCGGGTGACGACCTTCTGTTCGGCTCGGTAGAGATAGCGGATGATCGCCGCTTCCTTCTCCGTGAGCCTGATCTTCTGGCCGTTGTCGGTCGTCAGCAGCTTCTGGCTCGGCTTGAAGAGATAAGGGCCGACCGTGAAGGTGGCGTCCTCGCTCTGCTCGTGCTGGCGAAGCTGCACACGGATGCGGGCGAGCAACACAGCGAAACGGAAGGGCTTGGTAACGTAGTCGTTGGCGCCGGCCTCAAGGCCGAGGATCGTGTCGGAATCCGTGTCGTGGCCGGTCAGCATGATGATCGGCGCCTTGAAGCCGCCCTTGCGTAGCAGTTTCACCGCCTCGCGGCCGTCCATATCAGGCAGACCGACGTCCATGATCAGCAGATCGACCGGGTTGGAGCGGGCGGCCTGGACCCCCTTGCCCGCGGTCGCTTCCTGCAAAACCGTGAATTCCTCATACAACGACAATTGCTCCGTCAGCGTCTGGCGAAGGTCGTCGTCGTCATCCACCAGAAGAATGGTGCGTGCGGTCATGCGGGTGCGTCCTTGCGTTCTGTCAGATACTCCTACGCCAAATTCCGCATTTGGCAAGGATTGCTGGTCTGCGGTTGCCGCTCGGGGCCTGATATGATTTCAATCGAAGCCCAAGGCAATTCAACAACATGCGAGAAAGATGGAAAAAACAAGGCGAGAGCGAAGCGGCAGGCCCTCAACGCTCGTTGTGCGGGCGGCACCGGGCAAAACAAGCAGGGCCATCGTCCGTTTTGGCCCACTTGTATTGCCAGCCGCGATCGGACGTAGCGGCCGCACCGTGACAAAACGGGAAGGCGACGGAGCAACGCCGATCGGCAGCATGCGGCTTCTCTACGGCTTCCGGCGCGGCGAGCGAAACGGTCATCTTGCCTCGGCGCTGCCCATCAAGCGCATCCGCACCGGCATGCTGTGGTGCGATCAGCCGGACAATGCGAACTACAACCGGCCGGTTAAGGCACCGTTCAAGTCAAGCCACGAGGAGATGAAGCGGAAGGACGGACTCTATGATATCTGCCTGGTGCTCGACTGGAACGTAACGTCACGGGCGCGCAACCGCGGCTCGGCGATTTTCTTCCATCTCATCCGGCCGGGATATGAGCCGACCGCCGGCTGTGTTGCGATCAGTGCTCGCGACATGCGCCGCATCCTGCCCTACCTCAGAAAGGGAACGATCCTTCGCGTTCTCTGATTGTATTGCGGTCTCTCTGTCCTATATGGATTTTCGACCGGACGCGCAGGCTGCAATGCGTCCAGGGAAACCCGCCGCGCGGGTTCAAATCATGCCCTTATCCAATTCGTGCCCATCGAATTCAGTCTTGGCCAATCTTCAAACTTACGGAGATATATTGTGACCACTCAGCCCATCATCACTTTCCATGACGGACATTCCATTCCCCAGGTCGGTCTCGGCGTCTGGCAGACCCCGCAGGATATCGCGGCTCCGACCGTGCGCACCGCACTTGCCACCGGTTATCGCCATATCGACACCGCTTCCGGCTATGACAATGAAGAGGGCGTCGGTGAAGGCATCCGGTCGGCAGGTGTCGACCGCAAGGATATCTTCCTTACCACGAAGCTGCGCAATACCGACCAGGGTTATGACAATGCGCTGCGTGCCTTCGAGGTCAGCCTGAAAAAGCTCGGCAGCGAGTATATCGATCTCTATCTCATCCACTGGCCATCGCCGCATCGCGGGCTCTACCGCGAAACCTGGAAGGCTTTCGTGCGCCTGAGGGAGGAAGGCCGCGTGCGCTCCATCGGCGTATCGAACTTCTATCCTGACCATCTCGATCACATCATCGGCGATACCGGCGTGGTTCCCGTCATCAACCAGATCGAGCTGCATCCCGACTTCCAGCAGAAGGCGGCGCAGGAAGCGCACAAGAAGCTCAATATTGCTACCGAATCCTGGAGCCCGCTCGGTCAGGGTCGCTTCATCTCCAATCCAGCTATCGGTCAGATCGCGGCCAAACATGGCAAGACGCCTGCTCAGGTCATCATCCGCTGGCACATCGATACCGGCCTCGTCGTCATCCCGAAATCGGTGACGCCGTCGCGCATCGAGGAGAACTTCAAGGTCTTCGATTTCAAGCTCGACGGTGACGACATGGCTGCCATCGCCAAGCTTGACAATGCAGGCGCCCGCATGGGGCCGGACCCCTACACCGCGACCTTCTAAACACTGTAAAACAAAGCTGCGGCTGTCACGTCGACAGCCGCCGTCTCGAACACAGTCTAATAATTGCAATATTGCGAGCCGTTGGTCGGAGTGAATCCGTAGCTGCAGGTGTTCCGCAAACGAGGCTGCGACCGGATCGAACCGGTGTAATCCCTATTTCCACGGAATGCCTGAGGTGGATACCAGTATCCATCCGATGCCCGCCGATATCCCGTACGCTGCGTTTTATAGCCGGGATAGCCGTTCATGTATCTTTGCCCTGCCTGCGCGAGACGCACGATGCCGGCAATAGCGGGCGGTTCTGCGTAGAGTGGAGCAGCGATGCCAGGACCAACCGGCGCCATTGAAGCAAAGGTGGCGAGGGCAATCGGCAGGACTGCCAATAATCTCTTTCCCATCGATCATTCTCCCCAGCGATATCAACTCAAACGCTCATCCCGGGAGCGCAGATTCAATCACGCACACAAGCAGCGGGGCAAGTCGATTATCCGAAAGGGTGAAATTCGGTCAAAAGAGCGTCATTACTATGCCATTAAAATAAAACGCCCGGTGCGGGTGCACCGGGCGTTTTTCATGTCAGATGTGCAAGAGCGATCAGTTCCACTCGCGGATATCGACGAAGTGGCCGGCAATCGCGGCTGCGGCGGCCATGGCCGGCGAGACGAGATGCGTGCGGCCTTTGAAGCCCTGACGACCTTCGAAGTTGCGGTTCGACGTCGAGGCGCAACGCTCGCCCGGCTTCAGGCGGTCGTCGTTCATGGCGAGGCACATGGAGCAGCCTGGCTCGCGCCAGTCGAAGCCGGCAGCCTTGAAGATCTTGTCGAGGCCTTCCTGCTCCGCCTGTTCCTTCACGAGGCCGGAGCCCGGAACGATCATGGCGTTGACGGTCGAGGCAACGGTCTTACCCTCGACGACCTTGGCGACAGCGCGCAGGTCTTCGATGCGGCCATTGGTGCAGGAGCCGATGAAGACGCGGTCGATGTTGATATCGGTCATCGGCGTGCCCGGCTTCAGGCCCATATAGTCCAACGCACGCCACTTGGAGGTGCGCTTCGTTTCGTCCTGGATATCGTCAGGGTTTGGTACGATACCCTGCACGGAAATCACGTCTTCGGGCGAGGAACCCCAGGAGACGATCGGCGGCAGGTTGGCGGCATCGAGCACGACGACGCGGTCGTAATGAGCGCCTTCATCGGTCTGCAACGTCTTCCAGTAGGCAATCGCCTGTTCCAGCGCCTCGCCCTTTGGCGCACGCGGCTTGCCCTTTATGTATTCGAAGGTCTTTTCGTCAGGGGCGATCAGGCCGGCGCGGGCGCCGCCTTCGATCGTCATGTTGCAGATCGTCATGCGGCCTTCCATCGACAGCGCGCGGATAGCTTCGCCCGCAAATTCGATGACATGACCAGTGCCGCCGGCCGTGCCGATCTCGCCGATGATAGCGAGGATGATGTCCTTGGCAGTGACATGCGGCGGAAGCAGGCCGTCGACACGCACCAGCATGTTCTTCGCCTTCTTCTGGATCAGCGTCTGGGTCGCCAGGACATGTTCGACCTCGGAGGTGCCGATCCCATGCGCCAGCGCGCCGAAGGCGCCGTGCGTGGAGGTGTGGCTGTCGCCGCAGACAATCGTCATGCCGGGCAGGGTGAAGCCCTGTTCCGGACCGACGATGTGAACGATGCCCTGACGCTTGTCGCTTGCCGAATAATACTCGACGCCGAATTCGGCGGCATTGGTGGCCAGCGCTTCGACCTGGATGCGGCTTTCCTCGTTCTTGATGCCGAGATGGCGGTCGGGCGAGGTCGGAACGTTGTGGTCCACGACGGCGAGCGTCTTTTCAGGCGCGCGAACCTTGCGGTGGGTCATGCGCAGTCCTTCGAAGGCCTGCGGCGAGGTAACTTCATGGACCAGGTGACGGTCGATGTAGAGAAGACAGGTGCCGTCTTGCTGTTCGTCGACCAGATGGTCGGCCCAGATCTTGTCGTAAAGGGTACGCGGTGCGCTCATGGCTATAGTCCGTTTTGGCTGGAGCATGGAATTTAAGGATGTCGCGGACAGGCTCCGCGGACCGTCATTCGATCAACGAAGTCGGCTGTTGAGCGCACCGGAAACGGACGCATAGAAGCGTGCCGGCAGGCGGTAATGGTCCTGCAGCACGAAAATATGCGCACCGATGCATCTAAATTTGGATTCCATAGGGTGGATATAGCTATTTTTGACCGAAACGGCAATTCGAATCATGCGCCCGCTCAGTGCCGCGGCATCTGTTTCATCTTCTTCTCGATCCGCCGCAGGAAGAGCGACAAGCCGATCGTCAGGATCAGATAGATGTAGGTGACGATCGAATAGGTTTCGAAGAAGCGGAAGGAGCCGGAGGCGTAGACCTTACCCATCTGCGTGATGTCGGCGACGCCGAGGACGGAGACCAGGGAGCTGTCCTTCACCATGGAGACGAAGTCATTGGAGAGCGGAGGGAAGATCACTCTTATCGCCTGCGGGAAGACAACGAGGCGGAAACGGCGGTAGCGCGACAGGCCAAGCGACTTGGCGGCTTCGATCTGGCCGATATCGACGGACTGGAAGCCTGCCCGGAAGATCTCGGCGATAAAAGAAGAATAGCCGATCATGAGCGCAATGATCGCCCGCCACATCAACGACAGATCGCGCACGAGGATGGGTTCTAGAAGACCGGCACTTACTAGCGGAGTGATCAGGAAATTATAGGCTGCAACAACGCCCGGCGCGCCGACGAAGGCGATGTAGAAGAGCAGCACCAGAATCGGGATGCCTCGGATGATTTCGATGTAGAAGCGGGCTACCTGACGCAGCACGATGCTGTCCGACAGGCCCAGCAGCGCGATGCCGAGACCAAGCGCCGTCGCCAGCACGAAGGCGACGAGTGTGACAAAGATCGTGACGCCGGCTCCATTCACGACGGTCCGGAACACCTGCGTGTAGATGTCGTTGGTGACGATGACGGCGGCAAGCGCCATGCCGATCAGGACGAGGACGACCAGCCACCAGGGACGGTCGTCCTTCTCGTGTCGAGGGGACGGTGGGAGCGCCATCTGCGATTTCTCGGGGGTTATTCGCCCATCTTGTAGTCGAGGAACCACTTCTTGTTCAGCGCATCGAAGGTGCCGTCTGATTTCAGCGCAGCGATAGCGGCATTGACGGGCGCGACGAGATCGGAACCCTTCGGGAAGATGAAGCCGAAATCCTCGGTGCCGAGCGGTTCGCCGACGACCTTCAGCCCACCGTTCGAGGAATCGACATAACCCTTGGCAGCGACGCTGTCGGTCAGGACGAGATCGACGTCACCCGTCTTCAGCGCCTGCACGGTCGCGCCGAAGGTTTCGAAGAGCTTGATGCGCGGGTTCTGCTCGTTGCCATCGAGAATTTCATAGACGGCAGTATAGAAGGGCGAAGTGCCGGGCTGGGCGCCGATGAGGCCATCGTTGAAGGCGCCGAAGCTTTTGGCATCGGTGAAGCGCTTCTCGTCCCCACGTACCAGCATGAACTGCTGCGAGCGCATGTAGGGATCGGAGAAATCGACCTTCTGCTTCCGGTCGTCCTTGATGGTGATGCCGGTCATGCCGATGTTGTATTGCCCATCGGACACGGCCTGGATCATCGCGTCCCAGCTGGTGTTCTGGTATTCGACCTTGGCGTTCAGCCGCTTGGCGATCTCGTTCATCGCATCATATTCCCAGCCGATCGCCTTGCCGGACTTGGGGTCGACGAACTGCAGCGGCGGATATGCGTTTTCCGTCACAACGACGACGGTCTTGCCGCCGAGATCAGGCAGGCTGGCTGCGAAGGCTGTGAGCGGCGAAAGCATTGCGGCCGTCAGGCCGGCGAGAACTGTGCGGCGAAAGAACATGGTGTGGCTCCCCATTATTTGACCCGAGAATTGTCATGGAAGATGCCGCCATGGCAAGGCTGCAACCGCTGCCCGTAGATGCAAAAAAGAAAAGGCGGCCCAAAGACCGCCTTTTCCATGCAATGATTTTCGCTTTCGCGAGCTGCTTATTCAGCCGAACCTTCAGCAGCGGCTGCGGCTTCTGCGGCAGCCTTGGCTTCGGCAGCTTCAGCGGCGGCCTTTGCTTCAGCGGCTTCTGCTGCTGCCTTTTCGGCGGCGAGAGCCTGAGCTGCTGCGATCTTTTCAGCTTCGATACGTGCCTTTTCCTCGGCAACGGCAGCGCGTTCGGCATCGTTGAGCTTGCGGGCGCGGACGCCGGTGTCTTCAACGATACGTGCAGACTTACCGCGACGGTCGCGCAGGTAGTAGAGCTTGGCGCGACGAACCTTACCGCGGCGAACGACGTCGACGCTTTCGATCATCGGCGAGTAAACCGGGAATACGCGCTCGACGCCTTCGCCGTAAGAGATCTTGCGGACCGTGAAGTTTTCCTGCAGGCCTCCGCCGGAGCGGGCGATGCAGACGCCTTCGTAGGCCTGAACGCGAGTACGGGTGCCTTCCGTAACCTTCACGTTGACGCGGAGGGTGTCGCCCGGGGAGAATTCCGGAAGTGTGCGCTTGGCTTCGATCTTGGCGGCCTGTTCGGCCTCAAGCTGCTGAATGATGTTCATCGTCTTAACCTTTGGTTCTTCTGAAACAGCCAGAGCGCTCACACTGTCCATCGGTCGATGCCTCCGGAGTTTGCCCTTGCGGGCGGGAGCGGATTCGCCATTCTTTGTTTGCTGGCAGACGGGGATAAACCCCATTTCCGCGTGCGCCATTACACGAAAGACTTCCGCGTGTCATCCCTTGGACGGCAAATTTGTGGAATCAGCCGGCTTTTTCGGGCTTTTGCGCCGTAATCAGGTCCGGCCGCCGTTCCTTCGTCAGTGCAATCGCCTCTTCGTGTCGCCATTTCTCGATGGCGCCGTGATTGCCCGATATCAGGATTGCGGGAATCTCGCGGCCTTCCCATTCCTGCGGACGGGTGTAGTGTGGATGCTCCAGCAGTCCTCCCTCGAAGCTCTCATGCAGGCCCGAGAGATCATTGCCCATCACGCCCGGCAGGATGCGTACGATCGCATCGAGCAGGATCAGCGCCGCCGGCTCGCCACCGGACAGAACATAATCGCCGATCGAGATTTCTTCGAGTTCTCGCGCCTCGATCACACGCTGGTCGACGCCTTCGAAGCGGCCGCACACGATGAGGACGCCGTCGCCGGCAGCAAGTTCACGTACGCGCTCCTGGGTGAGCGGCTTGCCGCGTGGACTCATCAACAGGCGGGGGCGATTGTCGTTTTCAGAAGCGCTGTCGATGGCGCGGGCGAGTACATCAGGCTTCAGCACCATGCCGGCGCCGCCGCCGGCTGGCGTATCATCGACGGTGCGGTGCTTGTCGGTCGCGAAATCGCGAATTTGCACGGTGTCGAGCGACCATTGTCCGCGCTCGGCCGCCTTGCCGGCGAGCGAAAAGCCCAGATGGCCCGGAAACATTTCCGGGTAGAGTGTCAGCACGGTCGCCCGGAAAGCCATGGCGCTTACTTCTTATTCTTCGGCTTGCCTGACGCAAGACCCTTCAGATCGTCAGGATCGTCGATAAGTCCGGCTGCACGCGGATCGATCAATAGCTTGCCGGCCTCGAGATCGATTTCCAGCACGGAGGCTTCCGAAAAAGGAATCAGAACCGGACGCTTGCCGGGACCTTTGAGCTCCAGCAGATCGCCGCCGCCGAAATCGAAGACACCGGTCACGGTCCCGTAGCTGACGCCGTGATCGTCGAATGCTTCCAGCCCTTCCAGATCGGCGTAGAAGAACTCGTCGTCCTCCAGCTCCTCGTCGGACAGATTGTCACGCTCGATATAGAGTTCCAATCCGTTCAGCGTCTCGGCGGCGTTGCGGTCGTTGACGCCGCGGAAGCGCACGACGACCATATTCTTCATCTCGCGCAGTTCAAGGACCTCGAAGCTGCGTCCGTCCATGCTGTACAGGTGGCCGTAGTCGCCGAGTGCAGTCGGGTCGGCCGTATAGGCCTTCACACGCACTTCGCCGCGAATCCCCTGTGCGCCGCCAATGGTTGCCATCAGCACCGGATTTTCAAGCTTGGTCATGGGGTCCTTCATTCGAACGCAGGCAGAAGCCGAGATCACGCTTCTCATAAACGAAGTGCGAGGGAATGGAAACGAAAACGGGCGGCATGTCGCCATGCCGCCCGTTCTGGTGGGATCGGAACAGATTATTCGGCAGAAGCAGAAGCAGCGGCTTCGGCAGCGTCAGCAGCCTTCTGAGCCTTTTCTGCTGCACGCTCCTGGGCCCTCTTGCCCGGCTTTGCCTTTTCCGGGTTGTTGCGGGCTTCGCGCTTGGAGATACCGGCTTCGTCGAGGAAGCGCAGTACACGGTCGGTCGGCAGGGCGCCCTGGTCGAGCCAATGCTTGATGCGTTCGCCGTTCAGCTGAACGCGCTTCTCGTCGTCCTTGGCGAGCATCGGGTTCCAGGAACCGAGGCTCTCAAGGAAGCGGCCGTCACGCGGGCTGCGGGCATCGGCGAGAACGACGTGGTAGTACGGGCGCTTCTTGGAACCACCGCGTGCGAGACGAATTTTCAGTGCCATGTTCTTTACTCCTTAGGCTTTTCTTGAACCGCTTCGTTGAGCGGCATGGTTATCGGGCTGCGGCGCTCTGTTCAGCGTGGTCCGCAGCGATCTGCTCATGATGCCGGATGACTTCCTTGATGATGAAGTTCAGGAACTTCTCAGCGAAATCCGGATCCAGATGCGCATCTTCGGCAAGCTGCCGAAGACGGGCGATCTGGTATTCCTCGCGCGCCGGATCAGCCGGCGGCAGATTGTATTTTGCCTTCAGCACGCCGACCTCTTTGGTGCAGCGGAAGCGTTCAGCAAGAACATGCACAAGCGCCGCATCGATATTGTCGATCGACTGACGGTACTTGGCGAGCTGGGCTTTGACGTCTGGATCAATCATGGGGCAGGCGATCCTTTCACTTCTTCTTGGGCAATCCGGGCAGACCCGGGAAACCACCACCGAGGCCCGGCAGCTTTGCGCCGCCAAGACCGGGCAATCCGCCCGGCAAGCCTCCGCCTAGACCGGGCATACCCCCACCCGGCTTTCCGAGACCCGCGGCTTCCGCCTGCTTCTGCAGCGCTTCGAGCTGCTTCGGGTCGATATTCGAGAGATCGGGCATGCCGCCCATGCCGCCGAGGCCCCCCAGCCCCATCTTGCCGGCAAGGCCGCCCATCATCTGCTTCATCATGCCGCCTTTGCCTTTGCCGCCCATCATCTTCATCATATCCGCCATCTGGCGGTGCATCTTCAGAAGCTTGTTGATGGCGGCGGCATCGGTGCCGGAGCCGGCGGCGATGCGCTTCTTGCGCGAATGCTTGAGCAGGTCGGGATTGGCGCGCTCGGCCTTGGTCATCGACTGGATGATGGCGATCTGGCGGCCGAACAGCTTGTCGTCGAGGCCGGCGGCAGCCATCTTGTCCTTCATGCCGCCCATGCCGGGCATCATGCCCATGATGCCGCCCATGCCGCCCATCTTCTGCATCTGCCTCAGCTGGTCGGCGAGGTCGTTCAGGTCGAACTTGCCCTTGGCCATCTTGGCGGCCATGGCGGCGGCCTTTTCGGCGTCGATGTTTTCGGCCGCCTTTTCGACGAGCGAAATAATGTCGCCCATGCCGAGAATGCGATCGGCGATACGGCGGGGATGAAACTCCTCCAGCTCGCCCATTCGTTCACCGACGCCGATCAGCTTGATCGGCTTGCCGGTGACGGCGCGCATGGAAAGGGCCGCACCGCCGCGGCCATCGCCATCCATGCGGGTCAGCACGAGGCCGGTGATGCCGACGCGTTCGTCGAAACTGCGAGCGAGGTTGACAGCGTCCTGACCGGTCAAGCTGTCGGCGACCAACAGGATTTCGTGCGGGTTCGAGTTCTTCTTGATATCGGCCATTTCGACCATCAAGGGCTCGTCGATATGGGTACGGCCTGCGGTGTCGAGAATGACGACATCATGTCCGCCGAGCTTGGCGGCCTGCACGGCGCGTGCGGCGATATCAGTCGGAGACTGGCCGGCAATAACAGGCAGCGTGTCGATGTTTGCCTGAGCGCCGAGCTGGCGAAGCTGCTCCTGCGCGGCCGGACGGCGCGTGTCGAGCGATGCCATCAGCACCTTCTTCTTCTCGCGCGTCGTCAGCCGGTTGGCAATCTTTGCCGTCGTCGTCGTCTTACCCGAGCCCTGCAGACCGACCATCATGATGACGACGGGTGCGGGTGCATGCAGATCGACGCCAACGCCTTCGCCACCGAGCATTTCGATGAGCTCGTCATGAACGATCTTGACGACCATCTGGCCGGGCTTGATCGACTTCAGGATCTCGGCGCCGACGGCCTTTTCACGTACGCGGTCGGTGAAGGAGCGGACGACTTCGAGCGAAACGTCGGCTTCCAGAAGCGCACGGCGAACCTCGCGCAGCGCTGCGGAAACATCACTTTCCGAAAGCGCACCACGGCCTGTCAGTCCATTCAGGATGGAACCAAGACGGTCCTGGAGGTTCTCAAACATCGGCTCTTCCTTGCTACGTTTCGGGGAGTTTTGGGATGTCCCGAACGTCGTGCTTTTCCTTGACGAAAACAAGACGCAAAGCCAAAAAGCACCCGAGGGCGCAGCGCGCTGTCGGGTGTTGACCTCCGGTATCCATGTCCCGGTCGGCGGCTCGGAGTCTAATGCTCGTCGCAGATTTGGCGCGATAAACAGGAAAGCTGCATGAAAGTCAAGGCGAATGCGACTAGCGACGGCTTGGCGAATTTTTCCGACGTTATACGACAGGCCGCCGCGAGCATCTTTTGCCATGCAATCTGTAGTGGCAAAGGAAGTATATATTCATATAAACTAAAATGTTGTGTCTAATAAATTACCGATATCGGGTGCCCCAAAGATGAGTATTTCAACTGAAGAGCCGAATTCGCTATAAAGGCCGGTTGCAAAATATTCCGCTTCTGATTCTACTTTCTACTTAAGTGCATTCTGTAAAATGATTCGTGAATATCCTTGATACCGAATGAATCGGTGGAGATATCGAATGGTAAACCCTGACATCCAGGACTGGGCGCTGGCGCGCGCCCATACTATTGTTTTGAACGAAGGCTTGAATCTGGCGAAGGCAGCACAGGATCTGGATCGTAAACGGTCCCGCTTGCTGGTCTATGAGCTGAGAAAGGTCATCACCGCGGCTATTGTCGAAGCCCATGCAGCATCCTTCAATTCAGATGGTACGCTGCGGGAAATCTGAATTGCGCCCGGTTCCGTGGGTAATCGGACGTCATCCCTTCAGATTTCGCGAACGTAGCATTGACGTGTGAGGAAGAGGGCGATGCTCGTCCGGCGCTCACCCACTGGTAATCCCTGTGCATTTCCGCCATATACAGGCGAAACGCAGTGGACATAATCAGATGAGCAACACGGTCGAATTCGCGAAGATGAACGGGCTTGGCAACGAGATCCTGGTCGTTGACATGCGCGGGCGGACCGACAGGGTGACGTCGCAGGCTGCGATTGCGCTCAATGCCGCTTCCGACACTCAGTTCGACCAGATCATGGCAATCCACGACCCGAAGGCGCAGGGTACCGACGCGTTCATCGACATCCTCAATTCCGACGGCTCCAAGGCGCAAGCCTGCGGCAACGGTACGCGTTGCGTCGTGCAGGCGCTTGCCGCCGAAACCGGCAAGAAGGTCTTCACCTTCCAGACGGTTGCGGGCATCCTGAATGCCGTCGAGCACGACGACGGCACGATTTCCGTCGACATGGGCCGGCCGGTCTTCGAATGGGACCGCATTCCGCTGGCCGAGGAATTTCATGATACCAGCCGTATCGAATTGCAGATCGGACCAATCGACAGTCCCGTGCTGCATTCGCCCTCGGCCATGTCTATGGGCAATCCGCATGCTATCTTCTGGGTCGACCGCGATCCGATGAGCTTCGATCTCGAGCGTTTCGGGCCACTGCTCGAAAACCATCCGATCTTCCCGGAAAAGGCCAATATCACCCTGGCGCAGGTCATGTCGGATTCAGCACTGCGGACGCGGACGTGGGAACGCGGTGCGGGCCTGACGCTTGCCTGCGGTTCGGCTGCCTGTGCCTCCGCCGTCAGCGCCGCACGCACCGGCCGCACGGGCCGGAAGGTGAGCATTGACGTCGCTTCAAGTCCTATCCGTCAACCGCTCATCATCGACTGGCGCGAGGATGATCATGTCGTGATGACCGGGCCTGCCGAATGGGAATGGTCCGGCTTGGTCGATCCGTCGACCGGTATGTGGTCGCGCGATGCCGAACGCGGGGCGGAAGCGCGGTGAGCGGCGTCGAGGTCATCACCTTCGGCTGCCGTCTCAATACTTATGAATCCGAAGTGATGAGATCGCAGGCGGAAGCGGCCGGGCTCAACAATGCGATTCTGGTCAATACCTGCGCCGTGACCGGCGAGGCCGTACGCCAGGCCCGCCAGGCGATCCGCCGCGCGCGCCGCGACAATCCGCATGCCCGCATCATCGTCACCGGCTGCGCGGCCCAGACGGAGAAGCGGACCTTTGCCGAAATGGCCGAGGTCGATGCGGTATTCGGCAACGAGGAGAAGCTGAAGGCAGCTTCCTACCGCGCGCTTCCTGATTTCGGTGTTTCGGCAGAAGAGAAGCTGCGTGTCAACGACATCATGAGCGTGCGCCACACTGCGCCGCAGATGGTCAAACACATCGACGGTCATGTACGCGCTTTCATCCAGGTGCAGAATGGCTGCGACCATCGCTGCACCTTCTGCATTATTCCTTATGGCCGCGGCAATTCGCGCTCCGTGCCCATGGGCGCTGTGGTCGATCAGGCGCGCAATCTCGTCGAAAGCGGCTATCGCGAAATCGTGCTGACCGGAGTCGACGCCACAAGTTATGGCGACGATCTCCCAGGCCAGCCGACACTCGGGCTGCTGGCAAAGACGCTTTTGAAACAGGTACCGGATATCCGCCGCCTGCGGTTGTCTTCCATCGACAGTATTGAGGCCGATCTCCATCTCATGGACCTGATTGCTGACGAAACGCGCTTCATGCCGCATCTGCATCTGTCGCTGCAGCATGGCGACGACATGATCCTGAAGCGCATGAAACGCCGGCATCTGCGCGCCGATGCCCTGCGCTTTATCGAGGACGTTCGCAGGCTGCGGCCGGAAATGAGTTTTGGCGCGGACATGATCGCCGGTTTTCCGACGGAGACCGAGGATATGTTCGATAATACGGTGCGGCTGGCGGAAGAGGCTGACATCGCGCATCTGCACGTCTTCCCCTATAGCCCGCGGCCCGGCACGCCTGCTGCGCGCATGCCGCAGCTCGACCGTTCGCTGATCAAGGACCGCGCCGCCCGCCTCCGCGCCACTGGACAGATGCTGCACCGGCGCCATCTGGACAAGATGGTCGGAACGCGGCAATGGCTGCTGGTGGAAAACAACGGTCTTGCCCACACGGAAAACTTCACGCTTGTCACTGTCCCCGGTCTTCGTCCGCGCGATATCGTCGAAGCGACGATATCTGGCCACAACGGCAAGCATCTCGACATGCAATTGACGGCTGCCGCGGCGGCCTGAATTCACGGACAGCTCATGGCGCTCAGTTTCATCAAAAAGGTCTTCACCTTCGGCAAGCCTGCGGAAGAGCCTGTGCCGGATGCCGTCGAACGGGAACTGGAGCCGCGTTCGCGCGACGAAGATCTGCCGGTAGCAGACGATCCTGTCCTCGCTGAAGAAATGGATACCGCCGGTGGACCTGCGGCCGATTTCGATGAAGCCATAGCAGAGCAGGAACCCGTTGAAGCCGAGTCGGATGTGTTGCCGACTGTCGATCATCTCGGCGACATGGGTGTCGTGCCTTTGTCGCTGCTTGAGGCGGAGGCGGAGGCCGAGGAAAGCCCGACTGCTTCCGCTGATACTGGCGAAGATGAGCGGATGCCGGATGCGGGCGCCGACGACGAGCGCCTGGCCGAGATCGTCGAAACGCTTGCCGAGGAAATTCCTGCCGTAGAGGTCGTCGAGCAAGAGTCGGTCATTGAAGAGGCACCGGCGGCCGAGCCGGTTCTTCCCAAAGGCTTCGCAACCGGACCGACCGCAGAGCCCGAACCTGTGCTTACGACGCAGCCAAGGCTTTCCTGGTTCCAGCGCCTGCGCAATGGCCTGGCGCGCACTTCCTCTCAGCTCGCCAGCCAGATCACCGCGCTCTTCACAAAGCGCAAGCTGGACGACGACACGTTGCAGGATCTGGAAGACCTGCTGATCCAGGCCGACCTCGGTGTAGAGACGGCAATGCGCGTCACCGATACGCTTGCTTCCGAGCGCTACGGCAAGGATGTGACAGGCGAGGATGTGAGCCGCATCATGGCGGCCGAAATCGCCAAGGTTTTGAAGCCGGTCGCCAAACCGCTGCAGCTCGATCTCTCGCACAAGCCGCATGTCATCCTTGTCGTCGGCGTTAACGGTACCGGCAAGACGACGACGATCGGCAAGCTTGCAGCCAAGCTTTCCGGCTCGGGCCTCAAGGTGATGCTGGCTGCCGGCGATACGTTCCGCGCTGCGGCCATCGAGCAGCTGAAGATCTGGGCCGATCGCACCAAGTCGGAATTCATCGGCACCAAGCTCGGCGCTGACGCGGCGGGTCTTGCCTACGATGCCTTCGAGCAGGCGAAGGCCAGTAAATGCGATGTCTTGATCATCGATACGGCCGGCCGCTTGCAGAACAAGGCGGAGCTGATGGCAGAGCTCGAAAAGATCGTGCGCGTGCTCGGCAAGCTCGATCCGGATGCGCCGCATACGGTCCTGCAGACGCTCGATGCGACGACCGGGCAGAATGCGCTCAATCAGGTCGAGATTTTCCGCAATGTCGCAGGCGTCAGCGGGCTTATCATGACCAAGCTTGACGGCACGGCGCGCGGTGGCATTCTGGTGGCGATCTCCGCCAAGCATAAGCTGCCGGTCTATTTCATCGGTGTCGGGGAAGGTGTCGACGATCTTGAACCGTTCGAGGCCGAGGATTTTGCGCAGGCCATTGCCGGTATTGGCCAATGATGCCACAGATTAGCCGTTGATGGCTTGCATGCATTGCAAAAAAAGCAGGTTTGAAGAAGTATGACGACTGAAAGCGATATCACTCCCAGCGCCGCAGACCGGCATCACCCGCTTCTGAAACTGGCGCTCGAACTCGGGCCGCTTCTGGTCTTCTTCTTTGCCAATCTGCGCGGTGAATGGTTGGTAACAAGCTTTCCCGCACTCACCGAACTCGGCGGCCCGCTTTTCGTGGCGACAGCGCTGTTCATGGCCGCGACCATAATTTCGCTCGTCGTTTCTAAGATCATGCTCGGCCATCTGCCGATCATGCCCTTCGTTTCAGGCATCGTCGTCGTGATCTTCGGCTCTCTGTCGATCTGGCTGCAGAACGAGACCTTCATCAAGATGAAGCCGACGATCGTCAATGCGCTCTTCGGCTTTGCGCTGCTCGGGGGGCTTGCCTTCGGCAAGTCGCTGCTCGGCTATGTCTTCAACGCCGCCTTTCAGCTCGATGCCGAAGGATGGCGCAAGCTGACGATCCGCTGGGGCATCTTCTTCCTGTTCCTTGCGGTACTGAACGAAGTCGTCTGGCGCAATTTCTCCGACAGTTTCTGGATCGCCTTCAAGGTATGGGGCACGATGCCGATCACCATCATCTTCACCATGGCGCAGATGCCGCTGGTGCTGAAGCACAGCATTTCCACCGAGGCGGAAAGCGAGAAGTGACGGCAGTCGAGGGCGCCGCCCGATCGCGGCATCAGATCTTCTGGTTTTCTGCCTGCCTGGCAGTGCTGGTCGCACAGATCGTGATCGAATATCTGCTGGGCCGCGTGCCAATCTGCACCTGCGGCTATGTCAAGCTCTGGGAAGGCTCGGTCAATTCCAGCGGCAATTCGCAGCATCTGTCCGACTGGTACACGCCGTCGCATATCATCCACGGTTTCCTGTTCTACGGGCTTGCGCATCTCGTGCTTCGCGGCAAACCGCTTGCGGTGAAACTGCTTCTGGCTGTGCTCATCGAATCCGGATGGGAGCTTCTGGAAAATTCGCCGCTGATCATCGATCGCTACCGTACGGCGACGATCTCGCTCGATTACTACGGCGACAGCATCATCAATTCGGCGATGGATACGATCTTCATGGCCGTCGGCTTCTTCTTCGCCTGGCGGGCTCCCGTCGTGCTGACGGTCGCTATTGCCATCTTCTTCGAGCTTTTCACCGGCTATGTGATCCGGGACAACCTGACGCTCAACGTGCTTATGCTGATCTGGCCGGTCGAGGCGATCAAGGTCTGGCAGGGCGGCGCTTAGGAGGCCGGCTTGGCCAGCGCCTTCTCCATCGCGGGAAACAGCCCTTCCTTCAGGCTGATATCGTCGAAGGGGCCGACACGCTTGTAGATGATCGTACCGTCAGGCGTGACGAGATAGCTTTCCGGAATACCGTAGACACCCCAGTCGATCGCCGCTTTGCCATTCGGGTCGATCCCGATGGCATGGTAGGGGTTGCCGAGTTCGCCGAGAAAACGCAGGGCGTTCTCGTTCTTGTCCTTGTAGTTGATGGCAACGATATTCAGTCGTCCATCCTCGGCGAGCTGCTTGAGCAGAGGATGTTCGTCGCGGCAGGGAATGCACCAGGAGGCGAAGACATTGACGAGGGTGAGCTTGCCCTTGACCGCCTCGTCCGTCAGCGCCGGCAGGCTGGAGCCTTCGAGCGGCGGCAGGTTCAGCGATGGGGCCTTGGCGCCGATCAGGGCGGAGGGGATTTCTGCGATGTTCTTGCCGTGGAAATCCTGGTCGTAGAGCATTTTGGCAGCAGTTGCGGCGATGCCGCCGAAGACGACGAGCGGGATCAGTGCAAAAGCATAGCGGCTGACGCCGCGGCTCTTCGGCTTATTGTCTTGCTGAGCTTCGGTCATTCACCGTCCTTCGGTCGGGCAGAACGGCGACGGATGCCGGCGGCCTCGAGCGCTGCCAATTCCTTCTGGCGGGCACGGCCGTCAGACCAGGTCCAGAGCGTCACCGCAATCGTCACCAGGGCGGCGAAACCATAGGAGCCGTAAACGTAGAAAGCGTAGGAGCCCACCGCTATTCCTCCCGGTTTGCCATACGGGCGGCCATCCGGCGCTGGGAGGCAATGCGGCGGCGCCAGATCTCGTTCCTCATCGCCATCAGATGCAGTGTGAAGAAGAGAAGGGTGAAAGCGATTGCCATGATCAGCAACGGGCGCAGAAATTCCGGATCGATCGCCGGTCCGTCGAGGCGCAGGACGCTTGCCGACTGATGCAGCGTGTTCCACCAGTCGACCGAGAACTTGATGATCGGGATATTGACGAAGCCGACGAGGATCAGGATTGCGGTGACACGAGCCGCCTTCGAAGGATCGTCCATCGCGCGGTTCAGCGCGATCAGGCCGAGATACATCAGGAAAAGGATGAAGACGGAGGTGAGCCGCGCATCCCAAACCCACCATGTGCCCCACATGGGCTTGCCCCAGAGCGAGCCGGTCACGAGCGCAAGCAGAGTAAAGGCGGCGCCGAGCGGGGCTGCGGCCTTGGCCGATACATCCGCCAGCGGGTGGCGCCAGACGAGTGTTCCGATCGCGGAAATGCTCATGATCGTGTAGCACATCATGGCGAGCCAGGCAGACGGCACATGGATATACATGATGCGCACGGTCTCGCCCTGCTGGTAGTCGCCCTCCGTCGAGAAGCTCAGATAGAGGCCAGTCGCGAAACAGAGGGCGGTGATACCCGCCAGCCATGGAATGACGCGCGATGCCAGCGCCAGAAACCGTGTCGGGTTGGCGAGATCACTGAATTTGCTGATGGCCAGGCTAGTTTCGCTCATATCCGCTTCCTTACCTTGATCCGTGCGGAGCCGCAATCGAAGCGCCGATCAATCCGCTGTGTTTCTAAGCGCCAGCGCAGCCGCCGCCGGGCCGATGACGGCGAAGAAAAGCGTCAGGGCGATGAGGATCAGAAAAGGCGGCAGGAAGGGCGACGGTCCCTCGACCGCCGCATAGGTCGCGCTGACGCCGAAGATCAGCACCGGGATCGTCAGTGGCAGGATCAGCACCGATACCAACAGGCCGCCGCGAGGCAGCGCGACGGCAACAGCGGCGCCGACCGCGCCGATGAAGGTGATGGCCGGGGAGCCGACGAGGAGGGTGAGCATGGTTGCGCCGATTGCCGTTTCGTTCATGTTCATGAAAAGGCCAAGTAGCGGCGAGGCGATGACGAGCGGCAGACTGGTCGCTGTCCAGTGCGCCGCGCATTTGATCAGCACGGTCAGGACTAGCGGTGTTTCCTGCATGAGCAGCAGATCGAGCGAGCCATCGTCGCGCTCCGCCTGGAACAGCCGATCGAGCCCGAGAAGTGCCGCCAGCAGCGCACCGATCCAGACGATGGCAGGGCCGATACGGGCGAGAAGCGCAAGGTCGGGTCCGACGCCGAAGGGGATCACCGCGACGATCGTCAGAAAGAAGAGAATGCCGATCAGTGCTCCTCCGCCGGCGCGGATGGAGAGTCTTATATCGCGAAGGAAGAGGGCGGTCATCCCCACACCCCTTGATCCACACCAGCAAAGCCGGTCATTTTCAATTCCTTAGCTCTATCCAATCCCAGCGGCTGGTGCGTTGCCGCGACGACGACACCGCCTTTCCGGCGATGGCCTTCAATCAATTCCGCAAACAGCCGATCCGCACTTGCATCCAGCGCTGCGGTCGGCTCGTCCAGGATCCAGATCGGGCGGTGCGCCATCAGAAGCTTGGCGAAGGCGAAACGGCGTTGCTGGCCGGCGGAGAGGTAGCCGAAGGGTAGATGTGTGATGCCGGGCAGGCCAACGGCCTCGGCAGCTTCCTCGGTGCCGAGGCCGGGCTCACTGCCGGCCCCCAGAAAAGATCGCCAGAAATCCAGATTCTCTGCAACCGTAAGTTCAGTCTTCATGGCGTTACGATGGCCGAGGTAGTGGCTCGCTTCGGCCGCCGGGCGCCTCTCGGCACCGACCGAATCAGAGACCGTGACGGAGCCTTTTTCCGCCCTCAGAAGACCGGCGATGACCCGCAATAAAGTGGACTTTCCCGATCCGTTTTTACCCGTCAGAATTAGTGCCTCGCCGGCCTGCAAGTGAAAGGAAACGTTAACGAAAATCAGATCTTCCCCGCGCCGGGCAGCCAGATTTTCAGCGATGAGATGCATGCATCGGTTCTTTCTTCATTGCGCTCGTGGGCAGGCTCAAAAAATGTAAAATTTCGACCTTTGTTGCTATGGCAAGTCTTTACGAAATTATCTATAAGACCTGCAACCACGCCAGCGGTCGGCGTGAATTTCATCCTTGCGCCGAACTTGGGGTCTTCTCCTCACGTGCGGACAGCGGAAATGGCCGTACCCGCATCCTGATGTGCATTAAGTGCATAGGCGTTCGCACGACTGTGTTGGCTATCAGAAACGGGGTCTCTCGTGTCTAAATCTCTTGACAGTTTCAATTGTCGGTCCACGCTTTCCGTTGGTGGAAAGGACTACGTCTACTACAGCCTGCCGAAGGCTGAGGCAAACGGCCTGCCCGGCGTATCGAAGCTCCCCTATTCGATGAAGGTGCTGCTGGAAAATCTGCTGCGCTTCGAAGACGGCCAGTCGGTTACCAAGGAGCACATCCTTGCCGTCGCCGAATGGCTTGATAACAAGGGCGCCGTCGAGAACGAGATCGCCTATCGTCCGGCCCGCGTGCTGATGCAGGACTTCACCGGCGTTCCCGCCGTCGTCGATCTGGCTGCAATGCGCGATGCAATGGTCTCCCTCGGTGGCGATCCGGAAAAGATCAACCCGCTCGTTCCCGTTGACCTCGTCATCGACCACTCTGTTATTGTTGACGAATTCGGCACGCCGCAGGCTTTCGCCAGGAACGTCGAGCTGGAATACCAGCGCAATGGCGAGCGTTACCGCTTCCTAAAGTGGGGCCAGCAGGCATTCAAGAATTTCCGCGTCGTTCCTCCGGGCACCGGCATCTGTCATCAGGTCAACCTCGAATATCTCGGCCAGACAGTCTGGACGAAGGAAGAGGACGGCGAAACGATCGCCTATCCGGATACCTGTGTCGGCACCGACTCGCATACGACGATGATCAACGGCCTCGGCGTTCTCGGCTGGGGTGTCGGCGGTATCGAAGCTGAAGCGGCCATGCTCGGCCAGCCGGTCTCGATGCTTCTGCCTGAAGTCATCGGCTTCAAACTGACCGGCAAGCTGAAGGAAGGCGTCACCGCGACCGACCTCGTTCTGACCGTCGTGCAGATGCTGCGCAAGAAGGGCGTCGTTTCCAAGTTCGTGGAATTCTTCGGCCCGGGCATGGACAACATGCCACTCGCCGACCGCGCGACGATCGGCAACATGGGCCCGGAATACGGCGCGACCTGTGGCTTCTTCCCGGTCGACGGCGAAACCATCAACTACCTCACCATGTCCGGCCGCACGCATGACCGGATCGCCCTCGTCGAAGCCTATTCGAAGGCCCAGGGCATGTGGCGCGATGGCGACGGTTCCGAGCTCGTCTTCACCGACACGCTGGAACTCGACCTCGGCGACGTCGTTCCGTCGATGGCCGGCCCGAAGCGCCCGGAAGGCCGTATCGCGCTTGAGAACATTGCTGCCGGATTCGCCGGCTCGATGGATGCCGACTACAAGAAGCCCGGCCAGCTCAACAACCGTTATGCGGTCGAAGGCACGGATTTCGATCTCGGTCATGGCGATGTGGCGATTGCCGCCATCACGTCCTGCACCAATACGTCGAACCCGTCGGTGCTGATCGCTGCTGGCCTTCTCGCCCGCAACGCCGTTGCCAAGGGCCTGAAGACCAAGCCGTGGGTCAAGACCTCGCTTGCTCCGGGATCGCAGGTCGTCGGCGAATATCTCGCCAAGTCCGGCCTGCAGGCCGATCTCGACAAGCTCGGCTTCAACCTCGTCGGCTTCGGCTGCACGACCTGCATCGGCAATTCCGGCCCGCTGCCGGCGCCGATCTCGAAGACGATCAACGACAAGGGCCTGATCGTTTCCGGCGTGCTCTCGGGCAACCGCAACTTCGAAGGCCGCATCTCGCCAGACGTCCAGGCGAACTACCTCGCTTCGCCGCCGCTCGTCGTCGCCTACGCTCTTGCCGGTACGGTACAGAAGGATCTGACCAATGAGCCGATCGGCGAAGACCAGGATGGCAATCCGGTGTTCCTGAAGGATATCTGGCCGACTTCACACGAGGTTCAGGAATTCATCCTGAAATATGTCACCCGCGAGCTTTACGAAACGAAGTATGCCGACGTCTTCAAGGGCGACGAAAATTGGCAGGCCGTTCAGGTTCCCCCAGGCCAAACCTATGCATGGGACGACGATTCGACCTATGTCCAGAACCCGCCGTACTTCGTCGGCATGGGCAAGAAGGGCACCGGCATTTCCGATATCAAGGGCGCCCGCGTTCTCGGCCTCTTCGGCGACAAGATCACCACCGACCACATTTCCCCGGCCGGTTCGATCAAGGCTGCTTCTCCGGCGGGCGCTTACCTGCTTGGCCACGATGTCGCAGTCGCCGACTTCAACCAGTACGGTACGCGTCGTGGCAACCATGAGGTGATGATGCGTGGCACCTTCGCCAACATCCGCATCCGTAACTTCATGCTCGGCGCGAACGGCAAGGAAGGTGGCTACACCATTCACTATCCGTCCAAGGAAGAGACGTCGATCTACGATGCGGCCATGCAGTATAAGGCCGAAGGCGTCCCGCTGGTCATCTTCGCCGGTGTTGAATATGGCAACGGCTCTTCGCGCGACTGGGCTGCAAAGGGCACGAACCTGCTTGGCGTCAAGGCCGTCATCGCTCAGAGCTTCGAGCGCATCCACCGCTCGAACCTGGTCGGCATGGGCATTATCCCCTTCGTCTTCGAAGAAGGCACGACGTGGCAGAGCCTCGACCTGAAGGGCGACGAAATCGTCACCATCGAAGGCCTCGAGAACATCAAGCCGCGCGAAAAGAAGATCGCCAAGATCACTTATGCCGATGGCACGGTGAAGGACGTTCCGCTGCTGTCGCGTGTCGACACGCTGGACGAGGTCGTCTACCTCAACAATGGCGGCATCCTGCAGACGGTTCTGCGCGATCTCGCAGCCTGATTGTTAAGATACTTGCCTGATAATCACCGCCGGAAAGCGATTTCCGGCGGTTTTTCTTTGCGGAAAACGGAGCTGTTTCACTGCTCACGGTGATGTGTTTCGGCCGCAATCCGCCTGGGCCTCCGTCTCACCCGTTCGTGACTTTCCGTTTGGACCCGGAAGGATTATTCGTACGTTCATATCTCAGAGCCGGCGGTTCAAGACTGCTGTCGGCGCTGAAAAAGAGGTGCTGGTGAATGTCCCCGCGTTTTATGATCCCGCTGATCGCCGGGCTTGCGTTTGCAAGTCCGCTCCTGGCTGAAGACGGCGCGCCGAAAGGCGTCGTTGAGCTATTCACGGCGCAGGGCTGCGCCTCCTGTCCGCCGGCAGATGCCGCGTTCCGCAAGCTCGTCAGCCAGGGCAATGTCATCGCACTCGCCTATCACGTCGATTACTGGAATTATCTCGGCTGGGCCGACACGCTGAGCTCAAAGGAAAATACGGAGCGGCAGTACGGCTACGCCCGCATGATGGGCCGCAGCAACATCTATACGCCGCAGGCGATCGTCAATGGCCGTGACCATCTCGCAGGTGCGGACCTTGCCGGCATCAACGGCAAGGTCAACGGCTATGCGGATGAGGGCAAAGGTCTGACCGTGCCTGTTAATGCTCGCATGCGCGGCGACGAGCTGGAGATCAAACTCGGTGCCGGCCAGGGCAAGGCCAATGTTGTGATCGTTTATTTTGACAAGGAAAAAACGATCGACGTCGAGAAGGGCGAAAACAGCGGCCAGAAGATTTCCTACCTTCACAGCGTGACCGATGTGGAGACTGTCGGCATGTGGGACGGCAAGGCCATGACGCTCACCCTGCCGGCGAGTGTCATGGAAAAACCGGATCTGGAAGGGTCGGCGATTCTCTTGCAATCCGTGACAGCTAACGGCGATCCGGGCGCAATCCTCGGTGCGGCCGTCGTCATGGCGGGAAAAAATATCTAGGAATTTCATCCGCTTGCGGATGAATGTCAGGCGGCCCGGCCAAGCGTATTCGGGGCTGGGGTTAAGGTCGATACGCTCCGCCGGGCCCTTTGGCGCGCTGGCGCCAAACTGGAACCTATAGTTCTCTTGGAAATGAGGCGCTGTTTTGACTGAAATGCGGCGCTGCGGAGAAAGCAGGTTTCGTCCCCAGTGTGATAGTCCGTGCCCTTGCAATTTGCCGCGGCTCGGGCAAACTGTCACTCTCCTGTCACACGTGGAGGTCTTGGGAGTCTGATGACAGATACGCCGGATTTGCGACACGGCGAAAGCCGCTCCGTCGACAATAGCTCTTCAACCGTCGTTGATCTCAAGGAATACAGACAAAACAAGGACCCAATGCCGGTGACATTTCACCGGCGGGAGCTCGACCAGATTCTATGGATCTATGGTCGCATGGTGGGTGAGGGCGAGTGGAAAGACTATGCCATCGACCACACCAGGGAGAAGGCAGTTTTCTCCGTCTTCAAGCGTTCGGGCGAAATGCCGCTTTTTCGCATCGAGAAAAACCCGAAGCTCGCGGCCAAGCAGGGCGCCTATTCGGTCGTCAACATCAACGGAATGATCCTGAAGCGCGGCCACGAGCTCGGACTGGTGCTGAAGGTCTTCGACAAGTCGCTGAAGCTCGTCGACAAATAGGCGATATCACCCCTTGAACAGGTTGCCCGGATAGGCAGCGGGGTCGGGATGCGTTTCCGTTCCTTCGCCGAGTGTTCGCTGCATCAGCATCGTATCCAGCCAGCGGCCATGCTTGTAGCCGGCGCCTTTCATCAGCCCGAGCTCTTCGAAACCGAGGGAACGGTGAAGCGCTATCGACGCAGGGCTCGCGCCGCCGATGACCGCGGTCATCTGTCGAAAACCCGATGCCGTGCAGCGGGAGATCAGCTCTCTAAGGAGCAGTTTGCCGATACCTTTTCCGCGCGCCTCCGTGCCTAGATAGATCGAATCCTCGACCAGCCAGCGATAGGCCGGGCGGGTGCGGAAGGCGGAGGCATAGGCGTAGCCAAGCAGGGTTCCGTCCTCGCCCGTTGCAGCGATATAGGGGTAGCCCTGCTCGCGGATGATGGAGAAGCGAGCCGTCATTTCCGCTTCGGTCGGCGGCGTGATCTCGTAGCTCGAGGTGCTGTTCAGCACCGATTCGCGGTAGATCTCGGTAATGGCGGGAAGATCGGAGGGAATGGCGTCGCGCAGGATAGGGGGCATTTCGGATCGATCGGCACTGTTGGAGGACAGGCCACGTTGAAGCACTCCAGCGAACTGCTCGCAACAAAAAAGGCGGCCGAGGCCGCCTTTTCGTTTTCATTCCGATCCTGCTTATTTCCGGTTACCCATGAACTGCAGCAGGAACATGAAGAGGTTGATGAAGTCGAGGTAGAGCGTCAGCGCACCCATGATGGCCTTGCGGCCGGCGACATCAGAACCGTCTGCTTCAAAGTACATTTCCTTGATGCGCTGCGTATCGTAGGCGGTGAGGCCTGCGAAAATCAGCACGCCAATCGCGGAGATCGCGAACTGCAGGGCAGACGAAGCCAGGAAGATGTTGACCAGCGAAGCGATGATCAGGCCGAAGAGGCCCATGATCAGGAACGAGCCCATTGCCGACAGGTCACGCTTGGTCGTGTAGCCGAAGAGCGACAGCGCGCCAAAGGAAGCGGCAGTCACGAAAAAGGTCTGCGTGATGCTCGACTGCGTGTAGATCAGGAAGATCGACGACAGCGAGAGACCGACCAGCGCTGCATAGACCCAGAAGGTCGTCTGCGCGGCAGCGACGCTCATGCGGTTAATGCGGAAGCTCAGGAAGAAGACTGCCGCAAGAGGCGCAAGAATGATGACCCAGCGCAGGGGCGACTGGAACAGCAGGTTGCCGAACTGCGTGAGCTGGCCGTCCTGCACAGCGAAGGTGAATGCGAAATAGGCGGCCAAACCAGTGATCGCCAGACCCAGCGCCATCAGGTTGTAGACCTTGAGCATATAAGCGCGGAGGCCTTGATCAATCACTTCGCCGGTTTGTGCGCGGCTTTGATAGTTACGGAGATCAGCCATAGTTTCCTCTTACAAGCTCCGATGGAAATACGGTGTCGGGTTCACGACCCGGGCGCCGCTGCGGAGCTCCAGCATGCCTGCTGACAATATGAGGCTTTTGCCCTTTTCAAACAAGGCCTTTGCAATCAGCCGTTCGGTTAAATCGCCGTAAGGTGAAGGGGTATGAGCGTCTTACCCGTCACAGCTCGCGCAAAACGGGTGCCGCTTTCTGGCCGAGGATGCGCCAGGTGCCGATCAGGCCGATGCCGACGGTCAGCACGAGGGCGGTGACCAGGGTCACACCTGCGACGTCAGGCATGAAAGTGGAGGGCAAGCGCATGATGCGGCTGACGATGAACCAGGCGGCCACGCCGCCGGCAAGGAGCGCGAAGATGGCGGTGGCGACACCAAGGATCAGGTATTCGTAGCTGAAAGCGCGGATCAGCATGGTCCGGGTCGCGCCGAGGGTTTTCAGCACAACGGCATCATGGGTGCGCGCCCGGTTGCCGGCGGCCAGCGCTCCTGCCAGCACGAGGATGGAGGCGATGAGGGCAACGGAGGCGGCTGCGCGGATCGCAGTCGCAAGCTCGCCGACCAACTGGTTGACGATATCGATCGCGTCCTTGACGCGGACACTCGTGATCGTCGGATAGGTGTTGGTCACGGATTTCAGGATTGCGGCGTCTTCAGTCTCCGTGGATGCGGGATCCGTCAGTGTCGCCAACCATGCATGCGGAGCGCCACGGAAGGTGTTCGGCGAGAACACCATGACGAAATTGATCGACAGCGATTCCCACTCGACCCGCCGCAGATTGGCAATCTTGGCGGTGATGTTGCGGCCGAGCACGTTGACGGTGACGGTATCGCCGATCTTCAGGCCGAGCTCACGCGCCTCCTCCGCCGAGAAAGAGACAAGCGGCTCGCCGCTATAATCCTTGCCCCACCACTGGCCTTCGGTTAGGGCGGAATTCTCCGGCAGGCTTTCCTCGTAGGTAATGCCACGGTCGCCATTCAGCACCCAGCGGCCCGCCGCCGGCACGTTCATCTTGGTCACATCCTGGCCATTAAAGGCGATGATGCGGCCGCGCAGCATCGGCACTTCCACCAGTTTGCCGTTCGGCGACTGGGTGTGGATCAGGTTGCGGAAGGCATCGACCTCGGCACTCTGGATATCGACGAAGAAGAAGTTCGGGGCGCCCTCGTTCATGCGGCCGGTCAATTGCTGGCGCAGGTTTCCATCGATCAGCGTGAGGGTCACGAGCAATGCAAGGCCGAGGCCGAGCGAGAGGACGACTGACGGTGTCAAAGCGCCGGGGCGGTGGATATTGCCGATCGCCAGCCTGAGCGCCGGCGAGCTGACGCGCGGGCTCCTGCGCGCCAACCAGGCAATCAGCGCGGCGACAAGGCGCAAAATGACGAAGGCGAAGATGATGGCACCGACGAAAACCACGGCGATGAAGCGGTCATAGGCGGTAAAGATGGCAAGGCCGGCCAACGAGGCCATGAAGAGCGCGGCAAGCAGCACATAGGGCCAGGAGGGCAGGCGGCGGGCTTCAAAACCCTGCTCGCGGAAGAGGGCGGTGGCAGGAACTTCGCGCGCATGGCCAAGCGGCAGGATGGCGAAGGCGAGCGTCGTCAGCATGCCGAAGAGGGCTGCAAGCAGTAGCGCGCCGGGATAAAGCGTCGGATCCGTGGAAACCGGCAGGAACTGGGCAAGAAACTGTGCCGCCAGCATCGGTGACAGCGCGCCGAGCACCAGGCCGATCAGGATGCCGCCCGCCGCGATGAGAGCGATCTGGAACAGGTATATCCAGACAACGACCGCCGCTGGCGCGCCGAGGCACTTGAAGGTCGCGATCGTCGTGCGCTTGGCGTCAAGGAAGGCGCGTACCGCATTGGCGACGCCGACGCCGCCGACGATGAGTGCGGTCAGACCGACCAGCGTCAGGAACTGCGTGAAGCGGGTGATGTTTTCCGTCAGGGACGGTGCCGCGCGATCGCTGGTGCGGATCGACCAGCCGGCCGACGGGAATTCCCTGGTCGCGCGGGCCTGGATGCCGGCCATCGTACCGCGGTCTTCCAGCTTGATCTTGTAGGCATGCTCCACAAGGCTGCCGGTCTGGATCAGGCCGGAGGCCTGAAGCGCGTTCCGGCTGACCAGCATACGGGGGGCGAAACCGAAGCCTTCAGAGAGTGCATCCGGTTCCGTCTTGACGGTGCCGGTGATGCTGAGCTTGACGTTGCCGAGCAGCAATTCGTCGCCGATCTGCAATCCCAGCCGCTCCAGCAGCAACGGGGCGACAACGGCGCCGTAGGTGCCGCCCTCTCCTGATAGCATGGAAGCAAGCGGATAATTCGGCTCTGCTTCGAAGGTGCCATAAAGCGGATAGGCCCCGTCGACAGCCTTGACCTCGACCAGCGCTTGATCGGATCCGTCGGGCTTGCGAGCCATGGAGCGCAGGCCGGTGGAGACGGAAACCTCCCCGAGGCCGCGCAGAAAATTCATCTCCTCTGGCGTGGCTTCGCGGTTGTTGAGTTCGAAGCGAACATCACCGGCGAGAAGCTCCTGTCCCTGCGAAGCGATCGTATCGGTGATCGACTGAGATACCGAATTGACCGCAGCGATTGCCGCGGTGCCAAGCGCGATACAGGCGAGGAAGATGTAGAAGCCTTTCAGGCCGCCGCGCAGCTCGCGAAGGGCCAGGCGGAAGGCGAGCGAGATGCGCGGTGTGACGATCCTCATGCGATCGCCGCCTCGGAGCGACGGGCGGCGCTGTCGCCTTCAATGCGGCCGGAGCGGACGCGGATCTGGCGCGAGCAACGGTTGGCGAGGCCGACATCGTGCGTCACGAGCAGCAAGGTCATGCCGCGCTCGGCCTGCTTGGAGAACAGGAGATCGGCGATCTGCCGGCCGGTATCGGTGTCAAGATTGCCGGTCGGCTCGTCGGCGATCAGCAGTGCAGGCGAGGGAGCCAGCGCGCGGGCGATTGCAACACGCTGCTGTTCGCCGCCTGAGAGCTGACCGGGATAATGGCTCAGGCGCTCGCCGAGCCCGACGGAGTTCAGCTCGCGTTGGGCGATCTCGAAGGGGTTGGGAATATTGGCGAGCTCGAGCGGCACCGCGACGTTTTCCAGTGCCGTCATGTTGGCGATCAGATGGAAGGACTGGAAGACGATGCCGATGTTGCGACCGCGGAAATCGGCGACCTGATCCTCGCTCAGCGCATGCAGGGGCGTGTCGTTGATGTTGATCTCGCCGCTGTCGAGCTTTTCCAGGCCTGCAAGCACCATCAGGAGCGTGGACTTGCCGGAGCCGGAAGGACCGACGATGCCGACGGATTCGCCGGCGCTGATCTCCAGATCAATGCCCTTCAACACATGGACGGAGGCCGCAGCGCTACCGAGCGTCAAATCGGCTTGTTTCAGATCGATGATGGTTTTGGCCAACAGAAATCGCCCTATATAATTCCCTAACCGAATGGCCGCATAACGGCACCTAGCCAATCTAGGGAAAGCATTATGAGATTTAAAGTTGCCGCCCTTCACTTCGCCGTCATTGTTTCCGCACTGATTTTCTCGACGGCTGCCGAAGCCCGCACCATCAATCTGGTCGGTTTCGGCGACAGCCTGATGGCGGGCTACCAATTGCCGCCGGGCGATGGCTTTCCTGAGAAGCTGCAGGCGTCCCTGAAAGCCAAGGGGATCGATGTTGCGATCACCAATGCCGGCGTCTCCGGCGATACGACGACGGGCGGGCTCGCGCGAATCGACTGGTCTGTCCCTGACGGCACCGACGGCGTTATCCTCGAGCTTGGTGCCAATGATGCGCTTCGCGGCATTCCCCCGGAACAGAGCGAAAAAAATCTCGACGAGATGATAAGCCGGTTAAAGCAGCGCGGCATCGCCGTCCTGCTCGCCGGCATGATAGCGCCGCCGAACATGGGCGCGGATTATGCCGAACGCTTCAACCCGATTTACCAGAAACTCGCGGAAAAACATGGCGTTGAACTCTATCCATTTTTCCTCGACGGCGTGGTCCTGGATGCTGGTCTGAAGCTCGACGACGGCATGCATCCCAATGCCAAGGGTGTCAATGTGATGGTGGAGAAGATGGAACCGGCTGTCACAAAATTCGTCGAGACGATTTCTTCTGTGAAGAAATAGGGGCTTGCACAGGTTTGTAATGCGTGATTCCGTGTGAGCACCTGCAAAAGATTCGGGGAGTGCTCGTTATGCCGAGACTTTTTACCGCCCTCGAAATTCCGCGCAATGCGGCGATGAGCCTATCATTGTTGCGCGGTGGTCTTCCCGGAGCACGATGGATCGATGTGGAGAATTACCACATCACACTTCGCTTCATCGGCGATGTCGATGGCCGGACCGCAGACGAAATCGTCGAGCGCCTCGACCGGATCGACCGGCCGGAATTCCAGCTCCGGCTTGATGGCATCGGCTCTTTCGGCTCCAAGAAACCGCATTCGATCTGGGCCGGGGTTTCTCCTTCGCCGGAAATGTACGCCCTGCAGGGCGAGATCGAGCGGATCTGCCAGCGCATCGGCTTGCCGCCGGACCCGCGCAAGTTCACGCCGCATGTAACGCTCGCCCGGCTGAAATATTCGCGCGTCGACGATGTCGTGCAGTATCTCGCCGGCCGCGGCAACTTCCAGACCTCAACCTTCACCGTGCCGCGCTTCGTGCTTCTGTCGTCGCGCGAATCGGTCGGCGGCGGGCCTTACCTGACCGAGGAAGTCTTCCCGCTCCACGAGCCGCTGATGGTGCCGAGCCTTTCGACCAGCGTATTGCAGCCGTTCAAGAGCCTCGCATAGACGAACTCGAAGTCTTCCGGGCCGCCATAGTAGGGGTCCGGAATATCTTCGCCGGTGCCCAGCGCGAAATCGCCGAAAAGGTGAATGTTATCCGCATGTGGCGAACGGCGGCGCAGTTCCGCAACATTCGAGTGGTCCATGGCAAGGATCAGATCAAAATCTTCGAAATCGCCGGCCAATATGCGTCGGGCGCGTTGCCCGGCAATGTCGATGCCGTGGGCGCTTGCGGTTGCAATCGAGCGGCGGTCCGGCAATTCGCCTTGATGCCAGCCGCCGAGACCGGCGGAATCGACGTGGACTGCATCATCAAGGCCTGCTCTAGCCACGACGCGGCTGAAAATTCCCTCTGCGAGCGGTGAGCGGCAGATATTGCCCATGCAAACAAAGAGGATGCTGATACGTTTCATCTGGGAGCCTTACGGAAGGATGAAAGGAGCATGGCATGAAACGGGAAAAGCTGGAAAGGGCGGCCATCACTGAGTTGCTCGGCGATCTGGAGGGCTGGACGCTCGATGATGCGGCAGGTTCGATTTCGAAGACCTTCAAATTCGCCAGTTTCGTGGAGGCCTTCGGCTTCATGGCAGAGTCGGCGCTCGCGGCCGAGAAGCTCAACCATCATCCGGAATGGTTCAACGTCTATTCCCGTGTCGAGGTGAAGCTCAACACCCATGATGCCGGCGGGCTGACCGAGCTGGACTTCAAGCTCGCAAAGGCCATGGAGAAGGCGGCGGCGCGGCGGGCCGATTGAATCGGTTCCGGCCATCACCATATGTTCGGAGCGACTAAAAGGGATACAGGGATGGACGAGGTCAAATACGGGGAGATCCTGTTGCCGGGCGACGAGGATACTCAGAACCGGCGCGAAAAGACGGTGCGGCAGAAATTCTGGCCGACATTTCGTCGTGCCGTGCGCCAGATACCGTTTTCACGCGATGTGGTTGCCGGCTTCTATTGCGCCCTCGATCCGCAGACACCTGCCAGGGTGCGTGGCGTGCTCCTGGCGGCACTTGCCTACTTCGTCATGCCTGTCGACATCATCCCCGATGTCTTCGCCGTCATCGGCTTTTCGGACGACATTGCCGTCCTGTCGGCAGCCTTTGCCATGGTCAGGGGGAACATCCGGTCAAGCCACTACGAGGCTGCCGACCGTGTGCTTGCCGACCAGTCCGAAGACGGTATGAAGACGATTTAGGCCTCTTCCCGCTCCAGCAGGTTTCGGAGTTTGCCAAAGGCGAGCCTGATGCGCGACTTGACGGTGCCGAGCGGCAGGCCGGTCGCCTCGGCTATTTCGGTATGCGACTGGCCAAGGAAGAAGGCGGCCTGCAGCAGCGCCCTCTGCTCTTCCGGCAACTGGCCGACGGCGTCGCGTACCTGCGCGTCGCGGTCGTCATTGGCAACGATTTCGTCAGCGCGCATTTCTTCGGGTGGCTGGAGCGTAGGGTCCTCCCCGTCGAAAACGCGCACCTGCGCGCGGCGCTGAAGATCGATGCGCCGGTTGCGGGCGATGCGGAAAAGCCAGGTGGAGAGAGAGGAGCGGGTGGGATCGTAGAGGCCGGCCTTGTGCCAAAGGACAATCATGATTTCCTGCACAAGTTCCTCGGCCTCGCCTGATGTCATCTTCTGGCGCATCAGCCACGATTTGAGGCGCGGTGCGAAATAGTCGAAGAGTACAGAGAATGCGGATTCGTCGCGCTCATCTGCAACGGCCTTTGCGAGGGCAGCGAAACGCTGTTTTTCCTCGGCATCCATCCCTCTCACGAACTCCCTGCGGTCAAGATTTCGGTCTGAATTTCCTTATCTTAACGACCTACAACGGATTTTAGAAAGGTCAAACTCTTGCCTGAATCTTTGTGTCTTAAATTCTCCCGAACGGATGGGCTGGGCCATCACGACAGCGCACGGTCACACGCGCCGCTGCCGGTTCGCAAAGTTAACAGTCGGGCGAAAATGAAACAGGCAGGTACAATTCGCAGCCATTGTTGACCATTTGGTAACCTGAATTAAGTCAAAATAAAGCAGATCGTGATTATGCGCCGCCCGCAATGATCGCTTCGGGCCTTGAACCGCAAGAACCGGCAGGAATTCCATGTTCGTAAAAAGTATCGTATCCGCTTTCGCCCTCACAGTTGCTATGACCGGAGTGGCGGCAGCGCAGCAGGCGGCTCCGACCCGCATCCAGCAGTTCCAGGCATGGGGCGCTTACTCGTACAAATCCGGCAACGCTACCGTTTGCTACGTGCTATCGGTGCCGACCGCAAAGCAGCCGGCAAGCGTCGACCACGGTGACAACTTCTTCATCGTTTCCCAGCGTCCGGGCCAGAATATCTCCTACGAGCCGCAGGCGATGATGGGCTACACGGTGCAGGAGAACTCCAAGGTCAACGTGACGATCGATAACAAGACCTTCGTGATGTTCACCAAGGACAAGGCAGCCTGGGTCGAGAATGCCGCGCAGGAGCCGGCTCTCGTCGCCGCCATGAAGACCGGTCATTCGATGACCGTCAGCGCCACCTCGCGCAAGGGCACCGGCACATCCTACAGCTATTCCCTGTCCGGCATTTCTGCCGCGCTGAAGCAGATCGAAAGCTGCAAGTAAGCGCGTGTCATCGGGCAAAGTTTCGAAGGCCGGCCTTGCGCCGGCCTTCGCCGTTTCCATCTATAGTGACGATTCCATGTCTAGTGACGTGGGGCGAAAATGATGCTAAAGCGGCGCGCAACTGCGGAAGGATGGCGATTTATCGCCGCTCCGCCCATTCATTTCTGCAATCGTGCGTCAACGGCCCCGTAAGTCTTCCGGCTTTCCGGGATGGTTGCCATGTTGAGTTCGGGATTAGAAGATTATGTCCGTTATGGATGCGATGACCGTTGCCAAGCCCGCTGCGCAGGTACCTCTCGGCACTGAGCTTTCGCCCAAGCCCTCGCTGATCGGTCTGACGCGCGAGGAAATGAGTGCGGCGCTGCGCGAAAAGGGCGTGCCGGACAAGCAGATCAAGATGCGCGTCTCGCAGCTCTGGAACTGGATTTATGTGCGCGGCGTCTCCGACTTCGACCATATGACGAATGTCGCCAAGGACATGCGTGAGATGCTGAAGCAGCATTTCACCATTGCCCGGCCTGAAATCGTCGAAGAACAGATTTCCAATGACGGCACGCGCAAGTGGCTGCTGCGTTTTCCGCCGCGCGGCGCCGGCCGGCCGGTCGAGATCGAGGCCGTCTACATCCCTGAGGAAGGGCGCGGCACGCTCTGCATTTCCAGCCAGGTCGGCTGTACGCTGACCTGTTCCTTCTGTCACACCGGCACCCAGCGGCTGGTGCGCAACCTGACGGCAGAGGAAATTCTCTCCCAGCTTCTGTTGGCCCGCGACCGGCTGGGTGACTTCCCGGACCGCGACGTGCCCGTCGGCGCAATGGTGCCGTCGGAGGGACGCAAGGTCAGCAATATCGTGATGATGGGCATGGGCGAGCCGCTCTATAACTTCGATGCCGTCAAGCAGGCCCTGCTGATTGCCACGGATGGCGACGGCCTGTCGCTGTCCAGGCGCCGCGTGACGCTTTCCACTTCCGGCGTCGTGCCTGAGATCTTCCGAACCGGCGACGAAATCGGCGTGATGCTGGCGATCTCGCTGCATGCGGTGCGTGACGACCTGCGCGATATCCTCGTGCCGATCAACAAGAAGTATCCGTTGAAGGAACTGATTGACGCCTGCCGGAGCTATCCGGGGCTTTCGAATGCACGGCGCATCACCTTCGAATATGTGATGCTGAAGGACGTCAACGACAGCCTGGAAGACGCCAAGGGGCTCATTCAGCTTCTGAAGGGTGTACCGGCGAAGATCAACCTCATTCCCTTCAACCCGTGGCCGGGTACGAATTACCAGTGTTCGGACTGGGAGCAGATCGAGAAGTTTGCCGATTTCATCAATTCGGCGGGTTATGCTTCGCCGATCCGCACGCCGCGCGGCCGCGACATCCTCGCCGCCTGCGGCCAGCTGAAGTCGGAATCCGAACGCATGCGAAAGACGGAGCGCCTGGCCTTCGAAGCGATGATGATCGCCAACCACGGCGCCGACGACTGATCAGCAAGTTTGATCCTCGCTACAATTCTCCGCGATTGATTAAAGGGGACGCTTTTCTTAAAAGTGCTCTCAAAATCATCCTGGAGGACACTCATGCGTTCAATTCTTCTGGCTTTTGCCGCAACTCTGACCCTGGCGCTGCCGGCGAAGGCCGATAATGTCACGGTCGCCGTAACCGCGATCGTCGAACATCCGGCGCTCGATGCCGTGCGCAAGGGCGTGCAGGACACGCTCGCCGCCGCCGGCTACAAGGAAGGCGAAAATCTCAAATTCGTCTTTGAGTCCGCGCAGGGAAATCCCGCAACGGCGGCGCAGATCGCCCGCCAGTTTGCAGGCGACGAACCCAATGTCATCGTGCCGATCTCCACGCCCTCGGCACAGGCCGTCGTTTCCTCGACACGTGATATCCCGGTCGTCTTCACAGCGGTCTCCGATCCACTCGGCGCACAACTCGTCAAGAACATGGACAAGCCGGGCGGCAACGTAACCGGCCTTTCCGACATGTCGCCGGTCGGCGAGCATATCGCCCTCATCAAGGAAATCCTGCCGAACGTAAAAACGATCGGCTACCTCTACAATTCCGGCGAGGCGAACTCGGTTTCGCTGCTGGCGGCGCTGAAGGCTGAAGCCGAAAAGGCCGGCATCACGGTCATTGAATCGGCTGCGACGAAGTCCGCCGAAGTGCAGGGCGCTGCCCGTGCGCTCGTCGGCCGTGCCGATGCGATCTACGTCCCGACCGACAATACGATCATCTCGGCCCTCGAAGGTGCTGTCGCCGTTGCCGAGGAAAGCAAGCTGCCGCTCTTCACCGCCGATACGGATTCCGTTTCGCGCGGGTCGATTGCAGCACTCGGCTTCAACTATTACGATGTCGGCAAGCAGACCGGGGACATCGTCGTGCGGGTGCTGAAGGGTGAAAACCCCGGTGATATCGCGGTCAAGACTGCGGCCGGCAGCGACCTTGTGATCAACAAGTCTGCCGCGGGCAAGATGGGCGTCACACTGCCGGAAAGTGTTGTTTCGCGTGCCAACAAGGTCATCGAATAGGCAGCACTCATTTCAACGGTTTAGACAGATTCAGCCGCTCCCGTTTGCACGGGGGCGGCTGTTGGTATTAAAAGGCTCCGGTTTCGCGACGGGCGGAACGGTAACAAAAAGGGGCTGAAAGCCTTGAGCCAAATCGCATTCTTGGGGGGCCGTCGAGCTCGGCCTGGTCTATTCCTTCGTCGCTCTCGGCGTCTATCTTGCCTTCCGCGTCCTCGATTTTCCGGATCTGACGGTGGACGGCTCATTCCCGCTCGGTGCGGCGGTGACTGCAGTGCTGATCATCGCCGGCGTCAACGCATGGCTTGCGGCGCTGATTGCGATGGGGGCTGGTGCTGCGGCCGGCATGGTGACGGCGCTTCTCAATGTGCGCTTCAAGATCCTCAACCTGCTTGCCTCGATCCTGACGATGATCGCGCTTTTCTCCGTCAATCTGCGGGTGATGGGCAAGCCGAATGTCGCGCTTATCAATGCCGATACGATGATCAGCCCTTTCTTCGGCCATGGGCTCAGGGATTTCTATGTGCGGCCGCTCTTCGTCGGCGTTCTGGTTGTTCTTGCCGTCATCGTCGTCTGGCGCTTCCTGGAAAGCGATGCCGGGCTTGCCATGCGCGCGACCGGCGCCAATGCCCGCATGGCACGCGCTCAGGGCGTCGATACCAGCCGGCAGATCTATTTGGGTATGGCGATTTCCAATGCGCTGGTGGCGCTTGGCGGCGCACTCTTTGCGCAGACCAACGGCTTTGCCGACGTCACCTCCGGTGTCGGCACCATCGTCGTCGGCCTCGCAGCCGTTATCATCGGCGAGACCTTACTCGGGCGGCGGGGACTCCTGATTGCGTTGATCGGTTGCGTATTCGGCTCGATCATCTACCGCATCGCCATCCAGCTCGCGCTTTCGAGTGATGTCATCGGCCTGCAGGCCTCCGACCTGAATTTCGTGACGGCGGTTCTCGTGACTGTCGCGCTCATTCTTCCCCGCCTTCGCGGAGGTGCTCCATCATGATCAGCGTCAAGGATATCAAGGTTGTTTTCGGGCGCGGCACGCCGCTGCAGAAACAGGCACTGAATGGCGTCAGCCTGACCATCGAGCAAGGTTCCTTCGTCACTGTTATCGGCTCCAACGGCGCCGGCAAATCGACGCTGCTCGGTGTGCTTGCGGGCGATGTCCTGCCGAGCGAAGGCACGGTGCTGATCGGCAAGACCGATGTGACGCGCAAATCGACGGCGGGACGCGCCGGTCTCGTCGCCCGTGTCTTCCAGGATCCGCTGACCGGGAGTTGCGGTGCGCTGTCGATCGAGGAGAACCTCGCGCTCGCCGCCCGCCGCGGCGAGAAGCGCGGGCTTGCCTCAGCGCTTGGCGGCAACAGGCGCGATTATTTTCGCGAGCGGATTGCAGAACTGAATCTCGGGCTGGAAAACCGGCTGAAGGACCGTATGGACCTTTTGTCTGGTGGCCAGCGGCAGGCGGTTTCGCTCGTCATGGCGACGCTCGCCGGCTCAGAAGTGTTGCTGCTCGACGAGCATACGGCAGCGCTCGACCCTGGCATGGCGGAGTTCGTCATGAATCTCACGCAGAAGATCGTTTCCGAACGCAAGCTCACGACAATGATGGTGACGCACTCCATGCGCCAGGCGTTGGATTACGGCCATCGCACGATCATGCTGCATGGTGGCGAGATCGTTCTGGATGTTGCCGGCGACAACAGAAAGAACCTGCAGGTCGAAGATCTCATCGCCATGTTCCGCAAGATGCGTGGCCAGACACTTGATGACGATGCCCTGCTGATCGGCTGATCAAGGCATGGCGCGCCTTTTGCGTGCCATGCATCAGCGTGCCTGGGTAAGCAGGATCTTGGCGGCGAAGACCGAGAAGACGCCGGCGAAGGTATAGTCCATGCCGCGCAGGACCTTCCTGTTATTCTGCAGCCAGCTCGACAGCCAGTCGGCGGCCATGACGACAGCCGCGTTGACCGGCATACCAATCACGATGAAGCAGAAGCCGAGGAAGAGCAGCTTGTGCGTCACGGCCGGATCGTTGGCGCTGACGAACTGCGGCAGGAAGGTCATGAAGAAGATGATGACCTTCGGGTTCAGAAGGTTGACCCAGAAGCCCGAGGAAATGTTGGACAGGATCGTGCCCTTCGGGCCTTCGACCTTGGCGACCGTCAGCTTCGAGCCATAACGGATTGCCTGCACGGCCAGCCAGAAGAGATAGGCGGCACCGCCGGTCTTCAGGATCAGGAAGGCGGTCGGCGAAGCGGTGATCAGCGCCGAGATACCGAATGCGACCAGCATCGTGTGCACGACGATGCCGAGGCTGGTGCCGAGAACGACGAATAGCGCTGCCTTCTTGCCCTGCGCCAGCGCACGGCTGATCGACAAGGTCATGTCAGGGCCTGGAGTTGCCGCCAGCAGCAAGGTGGCGGCGGCAAAGGCAAGAAGCGTCGGAAAGCTCGGCAGGAAGTCCATGTTCTACTCTGAAGCCGGAAAAAGATCCGACGATCTCTTATCCGGCTTTCAGAAAATTACCAATCAAACCTTGTTATGGCGCCGATTACTTCTGTTCGAGGTAGGTCTTGAACTTGTCGGCATAGTCCTTGTGCCAGCGCGATAGCGGCGGACGATTCTCGATGATATCGCCGATCGCCCAGGCCATACGGCGTTCGTCGACGGGGCGGGCCACGTCATTGTCGGGGCAGAGGATGTAGAAATCGCCGCGCTCCAGGCTTTCGACCATGAAATCGACTGTCTGCTCCGGCGTCCAGGCGGCTGCGGGCTTTTCCTGGCGATCGCCCTTTGTGAGGCCGGTGAAGACGAAGCCGGGGATCAATAGATGCGCGGAAATCTGTGCACGTTCGGTGTTGCGCAGCTCATGCTCAAGCGCTTCGGTAAAGACCTTCACGCCGGCTTTGGAGACGTTGTAGGCCGGGTTGCCGGGCGGCGTGGTGATGCCCTGCTTGGAGCCGGTGTTGATGATGAGGCCGGGTTCGCCATGGGCGGCCATGCCAGGGCCGAAGGTTCTGACGCCGTTGATAACGCCGAGAAGATTGACGCCGAGGATGTTGTCCCAATTGGCCTGGCCGCTGAAAATCGAGGTTTCCGGGCCGATGCCGGCATTGTTCATCAGCACATGCACCCGGCCGAAGCGCTGGATCACGGCGCGTTCGAGAGCCTCGATCTGGTCCCTCTGCGAAACGTCGGTCTCGACAGCCATCACATGTTCCTGGCCGACGATACGCTCAAGCTCGGCGCGGGCCTCGGCCAGTCTATCGCCGCCGAGATCGGCGATCACGACGCTCATGCCGATCTTGGCAAAGTGTTTTGCAGCGGCAAGCCCGATGCCGGACGCACCACCGGTGATGACGGCAACATTGGATTTCTTGAAAATGTCTTGAATATTCGTCACGGGACGGGCCTCTCCTCGGAGCATTGTTCGGACGATGCCGAATATGGGCTCACGTTCTGCACTGTCAAACCTTATCGGGCCCGTTGCTTTCTTCGTTGCACTTGCGTCATGCGCCAATCTCGCTAAAAGTGCCGCGATACCGGGCTTTGCGGGTGTGCCGCGGCCTCTATGCAACGGACCTCATCATCATGGCATCATACAAAGACGTGAAGAAAGTCGTGCTCGCCTATTCGGGCGGTCTCGATACCTCGATCATCCTGAAGTGGCTGCAGACCGAGCTCGGCGCCGAAGTCGTCACCTTCACGGCCGATCTCGGCCAGGGCGAAGAGCTGGAACCGGCGCGCAAGAAGGCCGAGATGCTGGGCATCAAGGAGATCTATATCGAGGATGTGCGCGAGGAATTCGTGCGCGATTTCGTCTTCCCGATGTTCCGCGCCAATGCCGTCTATGAAGGCGTCTATCTGCTCGGCACCTCTATTGCCCGTCCGCTGATCTCCAAGCACCTGATCGAGATCGCCAAGAAGACCGGTGCCGATGCGATCGCTCACGGCGCAACCGGCAAGGGCAATGACCAGGTTCGGTTCGAGCTTTCGGCCTATGCGCTGAACCCCGATATCAAGATCATCGCCCCGTGGCGCGATTGGTCCTTCAAGAGCCGTACCGACCTGCTCGAATTTGCCGAAAAGCATCAGATCCCGGTCGCCAAGGACAAGAAGGGCGAGGCTCCCTTCTCCGTTGACGCCAACCTTCTGCACTCCTCGTCGGAAGGCAAGGTCCTGGAAGATCCGGCGATTGAAGCGCCTGAATACGTGCATATGCGCACGATCTCGCCGGAAGCTGCGCCCGACAAGGCGACCACCATCAAGGTCGGCTTCCGCAAGGGTGATGCCGTCTCGATCAACGGCGTCGAGATGTCTCCTGCGACGCTGCTTGCGGCGCTCAACAATTACGGCCGGGACAATGGTATCGGCCGCCTCGACCTCGTCGAAAATCGCTACGTCGGCATGAAGTCGCGCGGTGTCTACGAGACCCCCGGCGGCACGATCCTGCTCGCAGCGCATCGCGCCATCGAGTCGATCACGCTCGACCGTGGTGCCGCTCACCTGAAGGATGAGCTGATGCCGCGTTATGCCGAACTCATCTACTACGGCTTCTGGTTCTCGCCGGAGCGCGAAATGCTGCAGGCACTCATCGACAAGAGCCAGGAGCATGTAGAAGGCGAAGTGACGTTGAAGCTCTATAAGGGCAATGTCATGGTGATCGGCCGTGAAAGCGAAAAGTCGCTTTATTCGGACAAGCTCGTTACCTTCGAGGACGACCAGGGCGCTTACGACCAGAAGGACGCCGCCGGCTTCATCAAGCTCAACGCATTGCGTCTTCGCACGCTCGGCAAGCGTAACCTGAAGAAGTAAGCCATATCAAAGCGATCTCAAAAAGCCCGCCGGCTCTGCCGCGCGGGTTTTTCTTTGCCGTGCTGCCGGCAGTTGTAAAGTCTTGACGCGATAAGGGTATCGCATAAGCTGGGCCTGTCATCACCGGAGCATTTCCATGCCGCTATCCCTGCTTCTCGGCGCCTTCCTGGCAGCGCTTTTTTATGTGCTCATTCCCGGCCCGGCCTTTCTTCAGCTTCTCGGGATCGGCGCCGGTCAGGGGCGCAAGGCAGGCGCCTTGTTCATGATGGGCCATCTCGTCGGCGACATCATCTGGTCGGGACTGGCGCTGGTTGCGATCGTCGGAGCCAAGACGATTGGCACCTTCGTATTCGATCTGCTCGGCCTTGCCTGCGGTTTCTATCTCGCCTGGATCGGCTGGAGCGCCGTCAATGCCAAGCCGAAGGCCGAGGGGCAGGCGCTGATGGTGGTGGAGCGGCCGTTCAGGCGCGGATTGATTTTCGGCGTGACCAATCCGAAAGGCTATCCGGTGGCGCTTGCGACCTTCACGGCACTGGTGGCCGGTTCAGCGAGCGCGCTCGATTTCCAGGCGCTGCCGATGCTGCTCAGCATTTCCTTTGTCGGTTTCGTCACTGCTGACATCATCCTGATCGGCATCATCGGCGCCGGCGTCGTACGCCGTTTCTACCGAGCGCATGAACGACTGATCGTCCGTTGTTCGGGCGTACTTTTCATGGGCTTTGCCGTGCAAGCGCTGTGGCACGCCACACCCGGCTTGCTCGGTTGGCGAAAGGCCTGATCAGGCCTCGTTGACGAGAAAGCCGACGACCGAATTCAGCGTCTGAACCTCATTCGGATCGCCGATCGACATGGCGATCTGAAGCTGGTTGCGATAGTAGTCGAGGAAGTTGAAGCTCGTGCCGTCAGTAACGTTGGACAGGTCGATGACATTGCCGAGCGGATCAATCGCGTGCATCGGCAGCGGTTCGGATATTGCGGCAAACGTATTCTGATCGATCAGGCCGTTGTCGTAGCCCTGGCGCGCATAGCTGCGCAATTCACCCGGGCTGACGGCTGTAAAATCGAGCGCCTGCCTGTTGTCAGAGTCTTCGATTTGGAATGAACCTTGGGCGACAGTCGGCTTCGGCTCAATTGTAATATCAGCGGTCTTCGAACTTTTTGCGTTATTATTGGGATTATTTTTGAATAGCAAACTCTGAGAAGACCGCACGGAAAAGATTTCCATACGCATGTCCTCTTACATGAAGATTAAAGTGAAACTAGCGTCTCGGCGTGATTCGCGTCAATCGTTAACGATTGGTTAATTTTTATGTATCAATTCTTGCCCCCAAGATTTAGCCGGGCGAGCAAAAGTCCAGGTCAGCCACATATCAATTCTGTGATGGCCTTCCTATATTACCGATCCACTTGCCGGCATAAAGGACTTTCATATGTCTTCTCCCAGTCAATTCAATCAGGCGCTTGTCAACTGGAATGGCCTTCATGGCCTGCCGCGGTTTGATGCGGTCGCCGATGGCGATTTCGCTGACGCCTTCGAGTCGGCACTTGCCTCGCACGAAAGAGAGATCGATGAGATCGCGGGCAACAAGGAAGAGCCGACTTTCGAAAATACGGTCGTCGCGCTCGAACTCGCCGGGGATGCGTTGTCGCGGGTTTCCGCGCTTTTCTGGAACCGGGCAGGTGCTCACACCAACGATGTCATTCAGGCGCTGGAGCGGGAAATATCGCCGAAGATGTCCCGGCATTATTCGAAGATCGGCATGAATGCGGATCTCTTCAAGCGCATCGATACGCTCTGGGAAAAACATGAAAGCCTCGGTCTGACGCTGGAGCAGACGCGTGTGTTGGAGCGGCACTGGAAAGGTTTCGTCAAATCGGGTGCCAAACTGCCAAAGGCCGAGCAGGAAAAGCTGGCGGCAATCAACGAAAAGCTCGCCGGCCTCAGCACCAGCTTTGGGCAGAATGTGCTGGCCGACGAGAAGGGCTGGGCGCTGATCCTTTCGGACGAGGCGGAGCTTGCCGGCATTCCCGATTTCCTGCGCGACGCGATGGCAGCGGCTGCCCGCGAACGCGGCGAGGAGGGCAAATATGCCGTGACCCTCTCGCGCTCGATCATCGAGCCCTTCCTCACTTTCTCGGAACGGCGGGATCTCCGCGAGCAGGCCTTCGGGGCCTGGGTGACGCGTGGCCAAAATGCCGGGGCGACCGATAACCGCGGGATCATTCGCGAGACGCTTGCCCTGCGCGATGAGGTGGCGAAGCTTCTCGGATACGGTAATTTCGCCGAACTGAAGCTCGACAACACGATGGCGAAGACGTCTGATGCGGTGAACGATCTGCTGCGGGCCGTCTGGGCCAAGGCGGTAAAACGCGCGCATGAGGAAGAAGACGATATCGCCGGCCTGATCGCTGCAGAGGGCAAAAACCACGACGTCATGCCGTGGGACTGGAGGCACTACGCGGAGAAGATCCGTGCGCAGCGGTTCAATTTTTCCGAGACCGAGCTGAAGCCCTATCTGCAGCTGGAAAAGATCATCGACGCATGCTTCGACGTGGCCGGCCGGCTGTTCGGCATTCGCGCGGTGGAGAAGAAGGGGATCGCAGCCTATCATCCCGATGTGCGCGTCTTCGAGATCCGCGATCGCGACGACAAGCTGGTCGCACTCTTCCTCGGTGATTATTTCGCCCGGAGCTCGAAGCGCTCGGGCGCCTGGATGAGCTCCTTCCAGTCGCAGCATAAGCTGACGCTGAAGGACGGCCATCACGGCGAGCTGCCGATCATCTACAATGTCTGCAACTTCGCAAAGCCCGCAGAAGGCAAGCCGGCGCTGCTTTCGCTCGATGATGCGCGCACGCTGTTTCATGAGTTTGGTCATGCCCTGCATGGCATGCTCTCCAACGTCACCTATCCCTCGGTCGCCGGCACCGGCGTCTCGCGTGATTTTGTGGAATTGCCCTCGCAGCTCTACGAACACTGGCTGACGGTCCCCGCCATCCTCAAGGAATATGCCGTGCATTTCGAGACCGGTGAGCCGATGCCGCAGGCATTGCTCGACAAGGTGCTGGCAGCCCGCACCTTCAATTCCGGCTTCAACACGGTGGAATTCACCTCCTCGGCGCTGGTCGATATGGCCTTCCACACGCGCGACAAGGTAGAGGATCCGATGGCCGTGCAGGCGGAAGTGCTTGCGGAGATCGGCATGCCGAAATCGATCGTCATGCGCCACGCCACGCCGCATTTCCAGCATATCTTCTCCGGTGGTTATTCGGCCGGCTACTATTCCTACATGTGGTCGGAAGTGCTCGATGCCGATGCCTTCGCCGCCTTTGAGGAAACGGGCGACGCCTTCAATGGCGAGATGGCGCGCAAGCTCAAGGAGAATATCTATTCGGTTGGCGGCTCGGTCGATCCGGAAGATGCCTACAAGGCGTTCCGCGGCAAGCTGCCAAGCCCGGATGCAATGCTGGTCAAGAAGGGACTTGCGACCTTCGAGGAATTGACAGGCAGCGACGCTTAAGACAATTTGATGACATAGATTAAAGCGGCATGGTAAAAGCCATGCCGCAGCTTTCGCGTGCCACCCCCTTTCGCAATCGCGAAAAAAACGGTATGAGCGCGCCAAACGTAAATGGCGCGTCCACTAAGCGTAGCGCCCCAGCCTCAGAGATTATGACAAATGGCACTTCGCAACATCGCGATCATCGCGCACGTTGACCATGGCAAAACCACCCTCGTCGACGAGCTTCTGAAACAGTCCGGCTCGTTCCGCGAGAACCAGCGCGTCGCAGAACGCGTGATGGACTCGAACGACCTTGAAAAAGAACGCGGCATCACCATTCTCGCCAAGGCGACCTCGGTGGAATGGAAGGGTGTCCGTATCAACATCGTCGACACCCCCGGTCACGCCGACTTCGGCGGTGAGGTCGAGCGCATCCTGTCGATGGTGGATGGTGCGATCGTTCTGGTCGACTCTTCCGAAGGTCCGATGCCGCAGACGAAGTTCGTCGTCTCCAAGGCGCTGAAGGTCGGCCTGCGCCCGATCGTCGCGATCAACAAGATCGACCGTCCCGACGGCCGCCACGAAGAAGTCATCAACGAAGTCTTCGACCTCTTCGCCAATCTCGACGCGACCGACGAGCAGCTTGACTTCCCGATCCTCTATGGTTCCGGCCGCGACGGCTGGATGAACGTCAATCCTGAGGGACCGAAGGATCAGGGTCTTGCTCCGCTTCTCGACCTGGTGCTCAAGCATGTGCCGGAGCCGACTGTCGAAGAAGGCCCGTTCCGCATGATCGGCACGATCCTCGAAGCCAATCCCTTCCTCGGCCGTATCATCACCGGCCGCATCGCATCGGGCTCGATCAAGCCGAACCAGGCCGTCAAGGTTCTCGGCCAGGATGGCAAGCTGATCGAAACCGGCCGAATTTCCAAGATCCTGGCTTTCCGCGGTATCGAGCGGACGGCGATCGACGAAGCACATGCGGGCGACATCGTCGCGATCGCTGGCCTCTCCAAGGGCACTGTCGCTGATACTTTCTGCGATCCGGCCGTTTCGGAAGCCATGAAAGCGCAGCCTATCGATCCGCCGACCGTCACCATGTCCTTTATCGTCAACGACAGCCCGCTGGCGGGCACCGAAGGCGACAAGGTGACGAGCCGCGTCATCCGCGATCGTCTCTTCAAGGAAGCAGAAGGCAACGTCGCCCTGAAGATCGAAGAAGCCGAAGGCAAGGATTCGTTCTACGTATCCGGTCGCGGCGAACTTCAGCTTGCCGTTCTCATCGAAACCATGCGTCGCGAAGGCTTCGAGCTTGCCGTATCGCGTCCGCGCGTCGTGATGCATAAGGACGAAAGCGGCCAGCTTCTGGAGCCGATCGAAGAAGTTGTCGTCGACGTCGACGAAGAACATTCCGGCGTCGTCGTACAGAAGATGTCGGAGCGCAAGGCCGAAATGGTCGAGCTGCGTCCCTCGGGAGGCAACCGCCTTCGCCTGCGTTTCTATGCACCGACCCGTGGCCTGATCGGCTATCAGTCGGAATTGTTGACGGATACGCGCGGCACGGCGATCATGAACCGTCTGTTCCACGACTACCAGCCCTACAAGGGGGTGATCGGTGGCCGCGTCAACGGCGTGCTGCTCGCCAACGCTTCCGGCGAAGCCGTCGCCTATGCGATGTTCAACCTGGAAGATCGCGGCCCGATGATCATCGAGCCGGGTGAAAAGGTTTATGCCGGTATGATCATCGGCATCCATTCGCGCGACAACGATCTTGAAGTGAACGTTCTCAAGGGCAAGCAGCTGACCAACATCCGCGCTGCCGGCAAGGACGAAGCAGTGAAGCTGACGCCGCCTATCCGCATGACGCTTGATCGTGCTCTCTCCTGGATCCAGGACGACGAGTTGATGGAAGTGACACCGAAGAACATTCGTCTGCGTAAGATGTATCTCGACGCCAACGACCGCAAGCGGTTCGAAAAGTCGAAGGCAGCCCTCTGATAGCCTAGAGGAACTCTTAAAACCCCGGCCCTCGCGCCGGGGTTTTTTATTGTGCGCTGCGTCGATTCCTTCTTGTGACAATCGTTAAAAAAGCGTTAAATTTTCTCTGTCGTCCACATATCAAGTCTGTGGGCAATCGATCACGTTGCGGTCGCCGCAGATGGTTAATTGCCTCCAGCGGGACCAGAGTAAGCGTTATGAAGACGTTGTCGATTGATGTCCGGCGGGCCGAACCGCATGATGCCCGAGCCATATCGGAAGCCCATCGGCTTTCCTGGCAGCATACTTATGCGGGCATCATTCCGCATCGCGCTCTCAGCCACATGATTGAGCGCCGCGGGGAGACCTGGTGGCGCAAAGCGACACGTGGCCCGGCAACGCTACTGGTTCTCGACGTGGCAGGCACCGTGGCGGGCTATGCCACCCTTGGCCTCAACCGTGCCCGTGCGCTGCCGCAGGAGGGCGAAATCTATGAGCTCTACCTGCGTCCGGAATATCAGGGCATCGGCCTCGGCAAGATGCTTTTCGGCGAGGCCCGGCGACTTCTGAAATCTCTCGGCTGCAACGGCATGGTCGTCTGGTGCCTGGAAGAAAACGAGACGGCCGCCAGCTTTTATCGCGACCATGGCGGGATCGATTTCTGCGAGGGCATAGAAAATTTCGACCATAAGCAGATCAAAAAGATCGGCTTCATCTGGAATTGATAACGGCTTCGCAACCGCGCCATTTGGTACAGAAAATATTCCACTTTTGAGTGTCCTCGCATATTAAGCATTGCTTGCGAGGCATGTTGCGTTGCGAGATGAAACCGATTAACTGGCTTCGACGCAATTCAATCTCGCGGGAGTTTCCTATGCGCATCGATGCCGTTTCAATCGGTAAGAATCCACCTGAAGACGTCAACGTTATCGTCGAGGTTCCCGTCGGCGGTCATCCGATCAAGTACGAAATGGACAAGGAAGCCGGTACGCTGGTTGTCGACCGCTTCCTCTACACGCCGATGACCTATCCGGGTAACTACGGCTTCGTACCGCATACGCTCTCCGAAGACGGCGACCCGATCGACGTGCTGATCGCCAGCACCCGCCCGCTGGTTCCGGGCTGCGTCATCAACGTTCGCCCGATCGGCGTCCTGAAAATGGAAGACAATTCCGGCAAGGACGAGAAGATCATCGCCGTTCCGTCGCCAAAGCTGACGCAGCGCTATGACAAGGTGAAGGATTACACCGACCTTCCCGAAATCACGCTGAAGCAGATCGAGCACTTCTTCGAGCACTACAAGGATCTTGAGCCCGGCAAGTGGGTAAAGATCTACGGCTGGGGTGATTACAAGGAAGCCGGTGAGCTTATCCTTGAAGCGATCGAACGCGCCAAGAAGGAAAAGGCCTGATCTTCAGGCCAGAAGCCTTTCGAGCTTTTCTATCAAATCCTCCGGGTCGCCATCGATCCGGAGGATTTTTTTACGCGCCGTGTCGCCGGAAGCGATGCTGACGGAGGATTTGGCGTTACCGAGCGATTTGGCGACGAGCGCGATCAGCGCCTTGTTCGCCTTTCCCTTTTCCGGGACGGCGGTGACGCGCGCCTTCAGCAGCATTCCGCCTTCACCATCGGGCTCAATGCCGTCGATAGCATCACGCCCGCCATTCGGCGTCAGCCGGATGGCGAGACGGACATGATCGCCAAATTTTTTCCAGGGCCGGTTCAAACGAAGAGCGGATAGATCGTCGTCCAGAGGAAAGAGCGCAGGAAGAAGATGATCAGCAGCAGGATAATCGGAGAGATATCGATGCCGCCGAGATTGGGCAGCAGGCGGCGGATCGGGCGCAACACAGGTTCGGTGACGTTGTAAAGGAACATCCCCACCTGATTGACGAACTGATTGCTGGAATTGATGACGTTGAATGCGAAGAGCCAGGAAAAGATAGCGCTTGCAATCAGGATCCAAGTATAAATTTGCAAAGCCAAATCAATGGTTTGAAATAGCGCAATCATCGTCGTCTCCAATTCGTTGTTGACAGACATGTAGACATTGGCGACTAAACGGGCAAGTACCGTGTGGGAGAGCACGGTGAATCATGTTTAACGGCCGCTCTTGCATGGCTTTTGGCGCCCGTTCCCTCGGAAAAGCTTCATGTCGCTTTCGCCTACCGGAGATCGTTTTGCCGCGTTCCGGCACCCGTCTTACACCCGCTTCTTCTTTGCGCGCTTCCTGCTTTCCTTCTCGCAGCAGATCGTCAGCGTCGCAGTCGGCTGGCAGATGTATGACCAGACAGGGAGCGCAATTTATCTCGGCCTCATCGGGCTTGTGCAGTTCCTGCCGTCCCTCGTGCTGATCCTTGTGACCGGCTCCGTGGCCGACCGGCACAATCGCCGCGCCATCGCCTCGATCTGCTCGTTTGTCGGCGCGCTCTGCACGCTGGCGCTTCTGGCGATGACGCTTACCGGCACCTTTTCGCCGATCCCGGTCTTTGCCGTGCTGCTGATCTTCGGCATCGAGCGCGCCTTCATGACGCCGGCCGTACAATCGCTTGCGCCGAACCTGGTGCCGGAGAAGGATCTCTCCAACGCGATCGCCTGGAATTCATCTTCATGGCAGCTTGCGGCAATTACCGGTCCTGTCATCGGCGGCCTGCTTTATGGCATTAGCGCATCGACGGCCTATACCACCGCCGTCATCTTCTCGGTACTCGGTGCGATCCTCCTCTACATGATCCCCAAACCGCCGCAGAAGACGATCGGAGAGGCCAGGAACTGGGACATGATCCTTGGCGGTTTTCGCTATATCCGGGAAGAGAAGGTGGTGCTCGGGGCGATTTCTCTTGATCTCTTTGCCGTCCTGCTCGGCGGCGCCACCGCGCTGATGCCGATCTTTGCGCGTGACATCCTGACACTCGGGCCTTGGGGCCTCGGTCTGCTTCGCTCGGCGCCGGGCGTGGGCGCCATTATCATGGCGATCTTTCTTGCCGCCTATCCGCTGAAGCATAAGGCGGGGATCTACATGTTCATCGGCGTGGCGCTCTTCGGTCTCGGCACGATCGTGTTCGGCCTGTCGACGAATACCGAGGTCTCGATTGCTGCACTCGCCATCATGGGGGCAGCAGACATGATTTCCGTCTATGTCCGCGAAAGCCTGATCGCGCTCTGGACGCCGGACCATCTGCGCGGCCGCGTGAACGCCGTCAATACAGTCTTCGTCGGTGCTTCCAACGAGCTTGGAGAATTCAGGGCAGGCACCATGGCTTCAGTCTTCGGCGCCGTCCCTGCCGTCATCATCGGCGGTGTCGGCACGCTCGCCGTTGCCGCAATCTGGGCAACCAGTTTTCCGAAGCTCAGGAAGATCGATACACTGGACGCGCCTACGCGGAAAGCGGCGTAGCGGCTTCAGTCGCTATCGACTTGCCTTCGAAGACGATGTCCAGGAAGCCATCGAGCCAGGCCCTCAGAGGTGCATCGAAAAGCATTCGACCTTCCAGATGCTCGCGTCCCTGCTGTGCATTCGGCAGGATGAAGCGCTGGGCGCCATGAACGACCCAGCGGTGCATCATCACCCGCGTCAGCTCTGCATGGAATTGCAGGCCCCAGGCATTGCCGTTGTAGCGGAAGGCCTGATTGGGATAGGCGTCGCCGGTTGCCAGCAGCTCCGCACCATGGGGCAGTTCAAATCCTTCCCGGTGGAAGTGATAGACCATCTTCGGCCAACGCATTAAGAGCCTGCCCTTTTCGGTCGGATGCAGGGGATACCAGCCGATCTCCGTGGATCCGTCATTGTTGGCGGCAACCTTGCTGCCAAGATTGCGGGCCAGCATCTGCGCACCGAGGCAAATACCGAGATAGGGGCGACTTTCCTTAAGCGGCACTTCCAGCCAGTCGATCTCCGCCTTGACGAATTCGTCCGGGTCATTGGCGCTCATCGGGCCGCCGAAAATCACTGCGCCGGCATGGTTCTCAAGCGTGCAGGGCAAGGGGTCGCCAAGGGCGAAGCGACGGATATCGAGATCATAGCCTTTCTGGACGAGAAGCTGGCCGACACGACCGGGGCTGGAGCGCTCCTGATGGAGAATGATGAGAATAGGGCGCCTGTCGCGTCTTACACTTCTGTCAGTCAGTGTCATCCTGCACCACCTGTGCGTCCGTAACCCTTGCGGCCGCCTCCTGCCGCTTCTGAATACGCTCACGGGAAGAAACGCCCAGGAGATCGGCAATCCGCCAGATCACGTGGTCTTCCATCTCGCTGCGCTCGCCATCGGCATAGACGATATCCCAGAGAATACCGATCAGCTCCAGACGCTGTTCGGTATTGAGATGTCTCTTAAGATCGGAGGTGAAGCGGAAATAATCAACCGCCGAGCTTTCAGCTTCAAGGCCTGCGGCGATCAAGGCATCGAGCTGCTTGCCGTCGAGCGCATATTGCTCTTTCAACAGCTTGCGCAGCCGCTTTTTCTCGCTGTCCTTGATTTGACCGTCGGCTTCCATGACCTGCATGCAGAGTGCCGCCACGGCAATCCGCGGATCATCCGGGGCAAAGCCTGCTTTGGGGCGGTCGGCGGTCAAATTCTGGAAGAAGGCCTGAAAGCGTTCGAACATGCAGTTTTCGTTCCATTTCAGAAAAGGCGGAGCCGTGTCTTGGGGTCCGGTTCCATCTTGGGGTCACGGACGCCAGGGTCATCCGGCAGGCCGCCAAAGAAAGGTTTTGGTTCGGGCGTGACAGGAGCCCGCTGTCGTGCGGGTGGCTTGGCGGGCTTCGTCGATGCCGGCGTGAGGGGCGCAGGCCGCGCGGCTTCTGCAATCGTTGCGGCGCGTTCCAGCTCGATGATGCGGTGGTCGTTGACCACGCTTTCCGGGCGGGTTTCACGCAGTGGCGGCAAGGTCTTCAGCGCCGCCTCAAGCGGGGCGGTCGAACCTTCCTCTACCGGACCTTCGAGTTGGCCGAAGGGCGCCTTCCATTCGAAGGCATCGAGGCGGCCGGTCACCGGCGAGACCGGAAGCCATTTGTCGGAGACGAAACCATCTGCGACCCAGGCCGGGTCGCGCGGTGCCTTCAGCGCCTGTGCGAGCCAATGGCGCACACGGCCCTGGTCGCCGGTTTCCGCTTCCTCGATATCCGCAAGCAGGAGGAAGGCAGCCTCGCGCGGCTCGATGCGGGCTGCAGCTTCCGCCTTGGCGCGGGCCTTGGCGAATTCCTGCGCATCGAGCGCCGCTTGAGCGACGACGAGGAGGGATTCGACATTGTTCGGCCGCATGCCTTCCAGCCGCTCGGCGCGCTTCAGGCGGTCGAGCGTGGAATCGCCGCTGCGGGCGCGCACATAAACGCTGCCGATCTCCGGATGCGGTCCAGCCTTCCATGCCTGTTCGAGGATGGCGGCTGCCTTGCGTATGCCGCCTTCGCGGAAAAGCGCCTTTGCGGCGATGAGGGCCGCGGGAACGAAATCGGCCGACAGCTTCAGCGCGTGCTGGGCATCATCGCGGGCGCCGGCTGGATCGCTTTCGAGTTTGTCGTCGGCACGGGCGGTCAGCAGGACTGCATGAAGGCGGTTGGCTTCAGCCTTTTCGACAACCTTGGCTGCCTTCTGCTGCTCCAGCAGACGGATAGCGTCGTTCCAGCGGCCGGACTGGCTGCGATATTCCAGCGTCGCCTGTGCGGCCCAGGGGAGGTAGGGCGCGTTGTCGGCGGCCTTTTCCGCATATTGGCGGGCGGCTTCGTTGGCGCCGAGACGCTTGGCTTCGAGATAAAGACCGCGCAGGCCGAGCTCGCGCGTCTCGGGATCGTTAGCCATGGCCTCGAACTTTGAGCGTGCTTCATCATAGCGGCCTTCGATGAGGGCGGCCTGCGCTTCCAGAAGATTGATCAGCGGTTCCTGGTCAGCGCGAATGAGGCCGCGCGAACGGGCGGCCATCTTGCGGGCAAGCAAGGAATTGCCCGCACCGGCGGCAATAAGGCCGGTCGACAGGGCTTGATAGCCGCGATCGCGCTTACGGGCGCGGAAATAGCGCGTCACCGAATGCGGCGAGGTCCAGATGAGGCGGACGAACCACCAGGCTACCATGACGGCTGCGATCAGCGCGATGATGGCGCTTGCCGCGACGATGAGCCTGGTCTGGTAGATCTGGCCTTCCCAGATCAGCGACAGATCGCCGGGGCGATCGGCAAGCCAGGAAAAACCATAAGCGAGAGCGAGGACGAGGAGCGCGAAGATAACCAGGCGGACCATGCTCATCCTTCCTTGCCGGTGCCGGAAACGGCCTTGGAGACTGCGCCACTGACAAGGTCTTCGACGCGGATGCGGGCCTCAAGCGATTGCTTGAAGGCGGCTGAGGCCTGTTTTGCTGTCGCTGGCAGGCTGTTCCATTCGGCCGATGCGCCGGGCAGGTCGCCGTTCTTCACCTTGTCCTCCATGCGCGCGGCAATGGCTTCTACGCTTTCGCCTTCGATATTGCCGACAGGGCGTACCGTGACCAGTGATTTGGCGCTCGACATCAGCCGGTCCGACCAGCTCTCGCTGGGATCTGGCTGGCTGACGGAATCGACGATTGCAGTTGCGACATCGGGAACCTGACGGATCAGCTCGGCGCGTGAGGGCACGCCGGTTTCGGCAAAGCCGCGCAGATCGGTTGCGGCAGGATCATCGGGCGCCACGCCTGCGAACGTATCGAGCTCGGCGGTGAAAGGTCCGCCGCGATCGATCGCGGCCTTCAGAGCTGCGGCGGCAATGGCGCGGGCGACAGCAACGTCTTCGCGCGGTTCGTTCAACTTCTTTTCGGCTTCGGCGAGTCGGTTCGACATGTCGGCGCCGTTGGAAGCCTGCTGTTCGGTGACCTGCGCAATGCTCGTCTTCAACTGATCGATCTGAGCGGTCAGATCCGCAATCTTCTGGTTGAGTGCGTCGACATCGGTCGAGCCGGTGGAGGCGCCGGATGCCGGTGTCTGAGGTGTCGCCTCGAGAGCCGCGACGCGCTTTTCAAGGGCGCTGTTATCGGCTGCAGGTGTCGGGCTGGCGGCAAGACCTGCGACCGATTGCTTGAGGCCTTCGATCTCGCCCGAGAGGTCAGCCATTTCGGCAGAGTTCGTCTGCTGGGTCGAGGAGCCCGGCAGATAACCGGCATATTGAATCGCGCCAGCGCCAAGCAGGGCGACAAGGCCGCCAAAGATGCCGGCGGCAATCAGGCCCGACGTTGCCGCAATTTTCTGCGGCGGGGCCGGCTGTACCGGTTCTGCGGGCGGAAGCTCTTTCGCAGAAGGTTCTTCCTGTGCGCTCGCGGCCCGTTCGCTCTCATGTTCCGACAGCGGTTCGCCACCAGCCTCCGCGACCGCTACTGCCTCGGCAACAGGTGCATCACCGGCGGCAGCTTGCGCAGCTTCTTCGGCAGATTTTTCGGGATCGTTTGCCGAGGCGAAGTCCTGCGCGTCCAGGTCGATCGTGACCGGTTCGTCGGAACTCTTCGAGTGGCGTGGCGGATTTCCCGATACCATGAGGTCCTCATTATCCTGCATCGCAACGAAACTAGACAGGGATGGTAATTAAGGGAAGAGGTTAGATCAAATTTGGGCGGCTAAAGCCTTCAAAGCAGCGACAAAAGGCTTTTTTCATCCGGCATCGGCGAAACCTCCAGCGCTCTTCCCAAGCTCGGCGGAATGGTCTCCGCAACAGTTTTGCTGAGGCAAATGAGACGGATTTTGGGCATTTGCAGCAAGAGCCACTCTACCTGCGGGATATGAAAGAAATTTTCGGCCGTCTGGCGAGAGTAAAAAAGAACCGCGTCCGGAGGATAGTTTGTGAGAAGTGCCGCTACGGTCTCCGGATCAAGTGCGACAGGCTCCATCCGGTAACATTCGAGCACGGAGAAGTGCCGTCCGAGTTCTACCAGTCTCGCTTCGAAAGTTTCGGCGCGCGGATTGCCGGCGAGATAGAGGAGGTCGTCAGCATTGCTTGCCCCGATCAGCTCGGCAAGCTCACGGCCGCTGCCCGACGAGGCCGTGACAGAATTGAAACCCAGCCTGCGTGCCTCATCCGCCGTCGCCTCGCCGACGGCAAAGAGGCTGCGGGAGAGGTGAGGCTGGAGTGCTGGGCCTACAGCCTCAAGCGTCCGCATGGCTTCCGCACTCGTTACGGCAACTGGCCCGGCGGTTTTTTCCAGAGCCAATCGGGCCGCTTGCGGGTCGTAAACGGGCCGAGCGAGAGGCAGCAACAACGGTTCGTGACCCAGTTCGCGCAAACGTTGAGCGGTTCGCTCGCCCGAATGCGCGGGACGGGTAACAAGCACGCGCATGTGGGCCTAGCTCCAGTCCTCGAAGAAGGTGCTGCCCGCTCTCTGGCGCACGTCCTGTCCGGCGCGGGTGCCGAGTGCTGCCGCATCGCGGCGGTTCCCGTCGATGGTGATCGCATGCTGGTGGCGACCATCCGGCGTGATGATAAGGCCGGAGAACCTGATCTGATCGCCTTCGCAAACGGCATAACCACCGATCGGCGTACGGCAGGAACCGTCGAGGGCGGCAAGAAAGGCACGCTCGCAGGAGACGGTGTCGAAGGTCGGCGTATCGTTGATGGGTGCCAGCAGGTCGTCGATCCTGCTGTCACCAATGCGGCTTTCAAGACAGATCGCGCCCTGCGCCGGTGCGGGCGGAAAATTATCGGGGTCAAGGATATCGGTGATGACGTCGACCTTGCCGAGGCGCTTGAGGCCGGCAAGCGCCAGAAGCGTCGCATCGACCTGGCCTTCCTGCAGCTTGCGCAAGCGCGTCTCTACGAGGCCACGGAAGGTGATGACTTTGATATCCGGCCGCATGCGGCGGATGAGCGCCTGACGGCGAAGCGAGGACGAGCCGACGGTTGCGCCATGCGGAAGGTCGATCAGTTTCGGCGCGGTTCGACCGATCACGGCATCGCGGATATCCTCGCGCGGCAGATAGGCCGAGAGATAGAGACCTTCCGGCAGGGTGGTCGGCATGTCCTTTGTGGAATGCACGGCAAAATCGAGCTCGCCGGCGACGAGCTTATCTTCCAGCTCTTCGGTGAAAAGCCCCTTGCCGCCGATCTCCGCCAGCGAACGGTCGGTGATGCGATCGCCCTTGGTCGTCAGCACGACGACTTCGAACATCTCTTCCGGCAGATTATGGGCTGCCATCAGCCGTTCGCGGGCTTCGTTGGCCTGTGCGAGCGCCAGCGGGCTGCCGCGCGTACCGATCCGGAAAGGTTTTGTTTGCATCCGCTTTGATCCGTTGTTACCGGAGTTCTCGTAAACGGGTTTAACCTCTATCGCAATCAACGAACAGGTTTCATGGCTCCCTTTCTGCGCATCCTCGGCATCGAGACAAGCTGCGACGAGACCGCTGCTGCGGTCGTCGAGCGTGATGCGGATGGCCGCTCCAACGTGCTGTCGGATGTCGTTCTTTCCCAGCTGGACGAGCATAGCGCCTATGGCGGCGTGGTACCCGAAATTGCCGCACGTGCCCATGTCGAGGCGCTTGACGAGCTGATCGAGGAGGCGTTGAAGCGCGCCAATGTGTCGCTCTCGGATGTCGATGCGATCGCGGCGACATCGGGACCCGGCCTGATCGGGGGGCTGCTCGTCGGACTGATGACCGGCAAGGCGATCGCCAAGGCGGCTGGAAAGCCGCTCTATGCCGTCAATCATCTGGAGGGTCATGCGCTGACGGCGCGACTGACGGATGGACTTTCCTTTCCCTATCTGATGCTGCTCGTTTCCGGCGGCCATACGCAGCTCATCCTCGTGCGCGGCGTCGGCGAGTACGAGCGCTGGGGCACGACCATCGATGATGCGCTGGGCGAAGCCTTCGACAAGACGGCCAAGCTGCTCGGCCTTCCTTATCCGGGCGGCCCGGCGGTGGAGCGAATGGCAAAGAACGGCAATGCCGATCGTTTCAATTTCCCGCGGCCGCTGGTCGGCGAGGCGCGGCTTGATTTTTCCTTCTCCGGCCTGAAGACGGCCGTGCGGCAGGCTGCGACCGAGATCGCGCCGCTGACGGATCAGGATGTGGCAGATATCTGCGCCTCCTTCCAGAAGGCGATTTCACGCACGATGAAGGACCGCATCGGCCGCGGTCTGCAGCGGTTCAAGGCGGAGTTTGCCGATCTGCCAGAAAAGCCGGCGCTGGTGGTTGCCGGCGGCGTTGCCGCCAATCAGGAAATCCGCAGCACGCTGCAAGCGCTCTGCGACAAGAACGGTTTCCGCTTCATTGCGCCGCCGCTCCATCTCTGCACCGATAATGCGGTGATGATCGCCTGGGCGGGACTGGAGCGCATGGCGAAGGGTGTTTCTCCCGACGATCTCGATGTGCAGCCGCGCTCGCGCTGGCCGCTCGATTCAAAGGCCGAGACCTTGATCGGATTCGGAAAGCGGGGAGCCAAGGCATGAGCGAACACATCGCCGTCGTCGGATCGGGCGCTTTCGGCACGGCGCTTGCCGCTGTCATTGCGCTGACCGGGCGCAATTCAGCTGTTCTCGTCGGCCGTGATCCCTCGCTGATTGGCGATCTCAAAACCGAGCGGCTGCATGATGCGGTACTGCCCGGCATCCCGCTACCAGAATCGTTGGAATTTTCGGCTGACGCGAATGCGATCGGCAATGCCGGCATCGTGCTCTTTGCCATGCCCTCGCAGGCGCAGGCGGATGCCGCGCGGCAATATGGTCCTTATCTGGCTAAGGATGCCGTTGTGGTCACCTGCGCCAAAGGCATCGAACGGCAGACCGGTGCACTTCTGACCGACATGCTGGAGCACGAATTGCCTGATCATCCGGTTGGCGTGCTCTCCGGACCCGGCTTTGCCGCCGATATCGCCAAGGGGCTGCCGACGGCAATGGCAATCGCTGCGGCCGACATGCAGGTTGCCGAGCGCCTGGCGCAGGCGATTTCGAGCCGCACCTTCCGGCTCTATGCCTCCGACGACCGCATCGGCGTGCAGCTTGGTGGCGCTTTGAAGAATGTGCTGGCGATCGCCTGCGGCATCGTCGAAGGCAGCGGCATCGGCGATTCGGCCCGCGCCGCGCTGATTGCCCGCGGGCTTGCCGAGATGTCGCGCTTCATTGTTGCCAAGGGTGGCAATGCCGATACGGCGCGCGGGCTTTCCGGCCTCGGTGATCTGGTGCTGACGGCAACCAGCCATCAGTCGCGCAACCTGCGTTTCGGCATTGCGCTCGGGCGCGGCGAAAAGGTGGACCCTTCCCGAGGCGAGTTGGTGGAAGGCGCTTTTGCTGCGGCGATTGCCTCGCGGCTTGCCGAAGAGCTCGGCGTGGAGATGCCGATCACCGATGCGGTTTCAGCGATCATCGAAGGCAAGCTCGGCATATCCGAAGCCATCGAACAATTGATGACACGTCCGATTACGACCGAATAGGAGACAGACATGCTTTTCGCCCTTCTGTGCAAGGACAAGTCCGGCCATCTCAATGTGCGCATGGAAACGCGCTCGACACATCTCGATTATCTCAACAAGCTGAATGCCGAAGGCAAGCTTGCCATGGCCGGCCCGTTCCTCGATACGGAAGGCAAGCCCAACGGCAGCCTCGTGATCGTCCATGCCGAAACGGTTGATGATGCCAAGGCACTCGGCGCTGCCGATCCCTATGCACTCGCCGGCCTGTTCGAAAGCGTCGAGGTGAAGCCTTTCAACTGGGTCTTCAACAAGCCGGAGGCTTAAGCGGGATGGCGCATTGGCTTTATAAATCCGAACCCGCGGCCTGGTCCTGGGAACAGCAGAAGGCGGCTGGCGAGAAGGGCACCGAATGGACCGGTGTGCGCAACTACCTTGCGCGCAACAACATGCGGGCCATGCAGATCGGCGACAAGGGTTTCTTCTACCATTCCAATGACGGGCTGGAGATTGTCGGTATTGTCGAGGTTTGTGCGCTCTCGCATCCGGATTCGACGGCGAAGGGCGATCCCAAATGGGATTGCGTCGATATCCGCGCCGTCATGGATGTGCCGAAGCCTGTGACGCTGAAGGACATCAAGGCAAATGAGAAGCTGTCCAAGATGTCGCTGGTCACATCGATGCGGCTTTCCGTGCAGCCGGTGACGGAGGACGAATGGGCCGAGGTTTGCCGCATGGGCGGTTTTGACAACTCGCCGCGCTGAGCAGCTTTGAAGACCGACCCGGAAAGCTTCATCCGCGCCAATACCAGCCTGATTGCGCCGCCGCATGTGCCGGAAATCCGGCTGTACCTGGCCAGCGAAGCCCATGAGCTCTGGCTGAAGACGGAAGAGGAGCTTGAGGCGATCGGCCTGCCGCCGCCTTTCTGGGCATTTGCC
>UEIF01000051.1 GCA_900468805.1 Hyphomicrobiales bacterium
CCCGGCGTTCAGTACTACGGTAACTACTTCGGCGGCGGCAAGAACGTTCCGGAAGACTTCGACGGTCTCGGCGATGCCTGGAAGGCCGGCCTGACGGTTGACTACCAGATCGTTGACAACTTCTACGCCAAGGCTTCGGTACAGTGGCTGGATCCGGAAGATGGCGACGACGTCACGACCGGCTACTTCCGTCTGCAGCGCTCGTTCTAATCTGAACGACGGAACCCCCGGCTTCGTGCCGGGGGTCTTCCAACCCATGAGTTTCTGATCAGAATGACCTCCGATCAGTAACGAGGGACTGGTCCGGTTTTCCCTGCTGGGCCAGTCCTTTGCAGCTGAAAAACGGATATAGGACTTGGAGCGCCGCCACGCTCGCCGGTTTCATCTTTCAGCGGCCTTTTCTCGGAATTTTCCCTTGGTCGCACGCACACTTAAAATATGAATCTACCTGTTGTCTTTGATTAGTCGCGCCACATCATATTGCGCGATATGCATCCTGTCGTTGAATGATCTTTTCCGGAAAACTGCGCGTTTGGATAGGTTTTATCCTGGCGGATTCGATGCCATTAATTTGACTGTAACGTGACAGGTGAGGCGTTATAAGCATTTTCAGAGGCTGGCATTCATTAGTGCTGTCGGGTAGGTTTCGATAATGGACGATCTTAACGACTACTTTTATTACGCCGCCGTCGTCTCCAGCGGTGGGTTTGCTTCCGCAAGTAGAACTCTCAAAATACCCCGTTCAAAACTCAGCAGGCGCGTCAGCCGGCTGGAGGATTGCCTGGGCGCAAGACTGATCGAACGCTCCACACGTCACTTCCGGGTGACAGAGATCGGCCAGGCCTTCTACGAACAGTGCCAGACGATTCTCCGGGAAGCCGATCGTGCCAAATCGATCGTCACGGAAGCTCAGTCCGATCCGCAGGGGATCGTCCGCATGGGGTGCCCGCTTGGCCTCGTCGATATTTCGCTCGGCGCAGTTCTGCCCGAGTTTCTGGAGCGTTACCCCAAGATCAAACTGCAGATCATCGGCTCCGACCGGCGCACCGACCTCATCAATGAGCGCATCGATGTCGAAGTGCGGGCGGCCAGTGAGCCGGAAACGCAGACGAGCCTGACGATGCGCAAGCTCGACCGGGCGCGCCGCATCCTCGTCGCCAGTCCCTCGCTTGTCGAGCGCATGGGCGAACTCGGCTGTGTGGATGAACTCGGCAATGCACCGACACTTGCCATGTCCACCTGGATGTCTTTCCACACCTGGGAATTGGTCGGACCTGATGGTGAAAAGAAGGTCGTGCGGCATCAGCCGCGGCTTACCTGCCGCAGCATGACGGCGATCCTCGACGCCGCACGCGCCGGTGTAGGCTACGGGCTGATCCTCGAACATGCCTGCGCGTCTGACATACAGACCGGCCGCCTGGTTCGCGTGCTGCCGGACTGGCAGACGGTGGAGAGCCAGTTCTATCTTGTGTTCACGACGACCAAGGGCATGCCGCCGGCGGTGCGCGTGCTGATCGATTTCCTCGTCGAGAAATCCAAGCAGCATCAGATCGTCACGACGAATGCGGCGATTGCGGCGCAGTAGGGTTCAGCCGCGACAGCAGCTTTTCGCCGGTCAATTCCCTGACCGCATCCTTGCCGATCCAGTGGGCGGTCTTGTCCGTGCTTGCGGCAAGGCGCTCGGCAAGGGCGAGGGCAGGCCTATGACAGATGCTGCTGCGTTTGCCGATATTGCGGAGCGCCCAGTTGACGGCCTTGCGGACGAAGTTTCTGTTGTCGGTCGCGTGGGCCTCGATCAGCGGCAGGAAGGCAATCAGGCTTTCGTCCGGATCCTTCTTTCTGTGCACGGCAGCGCCGGCGATCATGGCGAAAGCGGTTCGCCTGACGAATTCGCGCTCGTCGGCAGCAAAGTCCGGGATCAGCGCGTCGAGCTTCGCCTCCACGAACAGATCGGCGGCGCAATCGACAATTTCCCAGGAGTTGAAATCAGCGGCGAGGGTGCGGGCCTCCGAGGCCGTCAGTCTCTTCGGCTCGAAGGTATAGAGCGCCAGCAAGCGCGCTTCGCGAATATCGCTTGCCCACAGCTGTAGCGCCCTGACGTGATCCTTCTTCGCCAGCCGGGCAATCTTCTGCAGGTCGGGATTGGAGATGCCGATGGCGGTTTCGGTGACGATGCCGAAACGCGCCATGCCGGCGATATTCTCTTCAGAGCGCAGCGTCTGCAGATGCTCGATCAGGTCTACTGCGCTCGAAGAAGGGCGGATCATCAGTAACGCCAGATCATTTTTCGAGGCGGGCGAGCAGCGAGGAGGTATCCCACCTGTTACCGCCGAGAGCCTGCACATCGCCGTAGAACTGGTCGACGAGTGCCGTCAGCGGCAGCCTGGCGCCATTGCTGCGGGCCTCGGTCAAGATGATGCCGAGGTCCTTGCGCATCCAGTCCACGGCGAAGCCGAAATCATATTTGCCCTGGTTCATGGTCTTGTGACGGTTTTCCATCTGCCAGGAGCCGGCCGCTCCCTTGGAGATGACGTCGACCACCTTTTCGATGTCGAGGCCGGCGCGCTTGCCGAAATGCACGGCTTCGGCAAGGCCCTGGACGATGCCGGCGATGCAGATCTGGTTCATCATCTTGGTCAGTTGGCCAGAACCTGCCGGACCCATTAGGCCGACCATGCGGGCATAGGCGTCGATGACGGGTCGCGCCCTTTCGAAGACGGCTTCATCGCCGCCGCACATGACGGTCAGTACGCCGTTTTCCGCACCCGCCTGGCCGCCGGAAACCGGCGCATCGATGAAGTCGATGCCCTTTGCCTTGGCAGCTTCGTAGAGTTCGCGGGCGACTTCGGCGCTCGCCGTCGTGTTGTCGATGAGCACGGAGCCGCGCTTCATAGACTTGAGCACGCCGTTTTCGCCTGATGTTACCGAGCGCAGATCCTCGTCATTGCCGACGCAGACGAAGACGAAATCGCAGTCTGCGGCAGCTTCGGCTGGCGTCGAGGCGGACTTGCCGGAGAATTTTTCCACCCAGGCGGCGGCTTTTTCCGCAGTGCGGTTATAGACGGTGACGTCGTGGCCGCCCTTTGTCTTCAGATGCCCCGCCATCGGGAAACCCATGACGCCGAGACCGATGAAAGCGACTTTCGCCATATGCTGTCCTCCATAACTGCTTGCAGACTGGTTTCGAGGATTAGCGGAAACGGCTGATGACGGAAAGCCGCAAGGAGGGGCGAGGCGGCTTCTCTTGGAACAAAATTTCTCCAAGCCGAAAGAAATGGGGTCAGGAAAGTTTCAGCGATCGCGAATATGGTAATTTTAATTGTCGATCTAACTTATAGACTAAATCATCATCATCCCATCGAAACGAAGAGGTCGACGCATCAGCAGCGCCGGCCAACTAAAATGGGGATAGAGATGATTACACGTCGACAGACGCTCGGGCTTTTCGGGGCCGCTGCCGCGACCGTCATTCTACCAGCAGTTCGGCCGGCCCGCGCCGCCGCCACGGAATTCCGCATCGGCTGGCAGAAGAACGGCGTACTGGCACTCGCCAAGCGTCGTGGCGCCTTGGAAAAACGGCTTGCCGATCAGGGGATTACGGTGAGCTGGTCGGAATTCACGTCCGGCCCGCCACTGCTCGAAGCGCTCGGCGCCGGCGCTCTCGATTTCGGTGCGACGGGCGACGTGCCGCCGCTCTTCGCGCAGGCAGCAGGCGGTGCGCTCTATTATGTCGGCGTTTACAGGGGCAGCCCGGCGGGCTCGGCCATCCTGGTGCGCAAGGATTCGCCGATCAAGACACTGGAGGATCTGAAGGGCAAGAAGGTTGCCTTCAAGCGCGGCTCCAGCGCCCATAACGTAACGGTAAAGGTCTTACGCAAGGCGGGGCTGAAGCCCGACGATGTCGAGCAGCTCGATCTTGCGCCGCCGGATGCGGCCGCTGCCTTCAAGAACGGCAGCATCGATGCCTGGTCGATCTGGGATCCCTATCTCGCCATCGCCGAAGCCGATCCGGATACGCGCATCCTGACGACGGCCGAAGGCATCGTCGATTCCTACAGCTACTTCCTCGCCAACAAGGATTTCACCGACGAGAACGGCACCGTCATCGTCAATGTGCTGGACGAGCTCGCCAAGGTCGGCCGTTCGGCGCAGGACAATCTCGATGCGACGATCAAGGAGCTCTCGGAAATAACAGGCGTTCCCACCGAAGTGACGAGTGTGACGCTGCAGCGCCCCGGCGCCGATCTCGGCAGCGTGACGACGGTGACGGACGCGGCAGCCGCCTATCAGCAGGCGCTTGCCGACGAGTTCTACAATCTCGGCATCGTGCCGAAAAAGCTGACGACCGGCGATATCGTCTGGCGTCCGAAGGCGAGCTAATAGCCGCCCAGGCTAGCTTACTCTTCTGCAGCTTGGGGCGGGGTCCTGCGGGCCGCGGCATGGGAGCATACCCATGCCGCGGAACGAGGCAAAATTATTCTCCAGACCGAGGCAGAATAGCAAATTGATATTGTCGATATAATTGGTCGCCTATGTCACGATATCCCCAATGCAGCTGATTTCAGATATCCATAGCAAGGAATGCGCTCATGACCGCTTCATCCGACCCGATCAATTTCCTCTGGTTCATCCCGACATCCGGTGACGGCACCTATCTCGGTTCCACCGATCTCAATCGCGCCCCGGAAATCGGCTATCTGACGCAGATCGCCCAGGCGGTGGACCGTCTCGGTTATTCCGGCGTGCTGCTGCCGACGGGTGTCGCCTGCGAGGAATCCTTCGTGATGGCCTCGGCGCTGGCTGCCAAGACCGAGAAGCTGCAGTTCTTGGTCGCCATCCGTCCGGGTACGGCATCGCCCGCCTATTATGCGCGCCTTGCCACCACGCTCGACCGCATCTCCAACGGCCGCCTGCTGCTCAACATCGTGGTCGGCGGCAGCCCGGCCGAGCTTGCCGGCGACGGCATCCATCTGCAGCATGACGAGCGTTACGCCCATGCCGACGAGTTCTTCCATGTCTTCGAAGAGCTGCTCGAAAAGGGTGTTGCGAGCTATGACGGCAAATATATCAAGGCGACCGATGCTCGCCTCGGCTTTCCCTCGGTGCAGACACCGCGCCCGCCGCTCTATTTTGGCGGCTCTTCGGATGCCGGCATCGATTTCGCCGTCGGCCGCGTCGACAAGTATCTGACCTGGGGCGAGCCGCCGGCGCAGGTTGCCGAAAAGGTTCAGAAGGTGCGTGCCGCTGCCGCCGGCAAGGGCCGTGACGTTTCCTTCGGCATCCGCCTGCATTTCATCGTCCGCGAGACGGACGAGGAAGCATGGGAGGCAGCCGATCGCCTGATCCGCCATCTCGACGACGAGACGATCGCCGAGGCGCAGGAGCGCTTCGTCAAGGAGTCCGACTCCGTCGGCCAGAAGCGCATGGCAGCGCTCCATGGCGGGCGCCGCGACAAGCTCGAAGTGTCTCCGAACCTCTGGGCCGGTATCGGTCTGGTGCGCGCCGGTGCGGGTACTGCGCTCGTCGGCTCGCCGAAGACGGTTGCTGCGCGCCTCAGGGAATATCAGGACGTCGGCATCGATACGGTCATCGGCTCCGGCTATCCGCATCTGGAGGAGGCCTATCGCGTAGCGGAACTGCTCTTCCCGGAACTCGGCATCGAGAGGGACGCACAGCGCCTGAGCTTCAACAATGAGTTCGGCCGCAAGAAGGTCTTCGCCGGCGGCAGCCATGGCGGCAACCTGAAGGTCGTTTCCGGTTCCTGATGCCGGAATTGCTCTGAACCAAAGCGCGAGGATATCATCCATGTCGACTTTCGATACGCCGTTTGCGCGAGCTGCCGCCGAAGCCGGCAAGACCAAGGCAGGTGGGGGCAGGGCAGGTTTTCACCTGCCGCTGCCCGGCCGCGACAGGCTGTTGCCTTATCTGGTGCCGGTTGCGATCATCGCGCTCTGGCAGATCGGCTGTTCTCTCGGCTGGATTTCCTCGCGCATCATGCCATCGCCGGCCGATGTCGCCTCGGCCTTCTGGACGACGACGATGTCAGGGCAATTGCCTGAAGACGTGCTGGTGAGCAGCGCGCGCGCCTTTGCCGGTCTGCTGGTCGGCGGCTCCATCGGCTTCCTGCTCGGCATCGCCAACGGCGTATCAAAGCTTTCCGAACAGCTGACCGATACGACATTGCAGATGCTGCGCACCATTCCGCATCTGGCGATGATCCCGCTCGTCATCCTCTGGTTCGGGATTGGCGAGGAATCAAAACTGTTTCTCACCTCGCTCGGCGTGCTCTTCCCCGTCTATCTCAACACCTATCACGGCGTTCGCAATGTCGACCGCGATCTGATCGAGATGGGCAAGGTCTATGGCATGAGCGGATGGACGCTGTTTCGCAAGGTGATCTTCCCCGGCGCGCTGCCGTCGATCTTCGTCGGCCTGCGTTATGCGCTCGGCATCATGTGGCTGACGCTGATCGTGTCGGAATCGATCGCTGCTTCCGCGGGCATCGGCCATATGGCCAATAATGCCCGCGAATTCATGATGACCGATGTCGTGGTGCTGGCGCTCGTCATCTATGCGGTGCTCGGCAAGCTCGCCGATGTCGTCGCCCGTGCACTGGAGCGCCAGATGCTCAAGTGGAACCCGGCTTACGCCAAGTAGGAGACAGGTCATGACCGTCATCACGCATGAGCGTTTCCATCCTTCCGAACCGGTGGAATTTACCGAGAGCCCGACGGTAGCGGCAGGCGCAGGCGCCGCAGCGATCACGCTCTCCGGCCTCGAAAAGAGCTTTGATGCCAACCGGGTATTGCGTGGCATCAACCTGCATATTCCGGCCGGCCAGTTCGTCGCCGTTATCGGCAAGAGCGGCTGCGGCAAGAGCACGCTGCTGCGCATCCTGATGGGCCTCGACGAACCGACCGGCGGAGAGATCAGCTTCGAAGGTGCCGATGGCGCCGAGATCCAGCCGAATGCCCGTATAGTCTTCCAGGAGCCGCGACTTCTGCCCTGGCTCAGTGTCGCCGACAATGTCGTGGTTGGCCTCGGAGAAGGCGTCGAGAAGAGGCGGGCGCGCGAGGAAGCAAAAGCCGTTCTCGATGAAGTGCAGCTTGGCGAAAAGGCCGGCGAATGGCCGGCGCGCCTTTCTGGCGGCCAGCGTCAGCGCGTGGCGCTGGCCCGCGCGCTCGTCAGCAAGCCTGGCATTCTGGCCCTCGATGAACCGCTCGGTGCGCTGGATGCTTTGACCCGCATCAGCATGCAGCAATTGCTGAACCGTGTGTGGCGCGAACTCGGCTGCACCACCGTGCTCGTCACCCATGATGTCAGCGAGGCCGTGCATCTCGCAGACCGGGTGATTGTGCTGGAAGAGGGCCGCATCGCTCTCGATCTTGCCATTCCCTATCCGCACCCGCGCCGCCACGGCAATCCGGCGCTTGCGGAGCTCGAAGGGCGGCTCCTGTCGGCGATCCTCGGGAGCGATGGCGGGCACTAGGCTCGCCATTCGTCGCCTTCCGGAAGGCAGGCACCTGAATGCCGGCAAGCGACATCGCGTCGCTGCAATGGCACGAGGCGAGACGCGAGGGCGGATCATCCGCTAGATAAGGGCAGGTCCGCATCATCGCGAGACCTGGCATTCAATCAGAGCGGATCACTCCCATGACCATTCAACTCTACGGCTTCTGGCGCTCAAACGCGGCTTTTCGCGTCCGCGTCGCGCTTGCCTTGAAGAAACTGCCTTTCGAGGAAATCGAAATCGATATTCTCTCCGGGCGTCAGTTCGATGCTGCTTATGCCGAAGTGAACGCCGAGCATGTCGTGCCCACGCTGGTTCACGATGGCCATCGCGTCTTTCAGTCGTTGGCGATCATGGAATATCTCGACGATATCCATCCGCAGCCCCGTCTGATGCCCGAGGATGCCAAGGAGAAAGCCTATGCTCGGTCGCTGGCGCTGGTTGCCGTCGCTGATGCCCACCCGCTGATCGTGCCGCGCGTGCGCAAACATCTCGGCCAGGCATTCGGCGCAGATGCATCCGCGATCGAGACATGGTGCCGGCATTGGACGACGGAAGGACTTGCGACCTACGAGCGCCTGCTCACCCGGCGCCCGCCGGCACCGTTTGCGCTCGGAGGGGCCCCCGGCATTGCCGATATCTGCATCGCCGGCCAGATCGTCTTGGCCGATCTCAACACGATTGACCTATCGGCCTTTCCGGCCGTGGCGGCTCTCGGGAAGCGCTGTTTCGACCTTCCGGAATTTTCGGAGGCCCATCCGTCTCGGCAGGCCGGCTACTCGAACGCTCACTAGCAAGGCGGGCGCCCGCTATTCCTGCGGCCGGAACTCGTCCGGCAGATTTTCCTTGTAGGGGTAGAACTTGAAATAGGGCAGCGCCTCTTTCAGTGCTCGGGCGAAGGAGGGGCGTTCCAGCAGGCGGCGGTAATAGGCCTCCAGCCCGGGGCGCTTCTCCGTGAAGGGCACCAGCGTGCGGGCGTAGAAGAGCGCGGGGGCGGCGGCGCAGTCGGCCATGGTGAAGGCGTCGCCGGTGATCCAGGCTTTTCCGTCGATCTGCTTTTCCACCATGTCATAGGCGAGGGACAGCATGCCCCGCGCTTCATTGACGCCATGCGGATCGGCCGCGCCTTCCGGGCGTATCCGGTCGATGACGATTTTCTGCATCGGCACCTGCACATAGAGATCGAAGAAGCGGTCCCAGAGACGAACCTGCAGGCCGGCATGGGTCTTCTCGGGGACGAGGGATACCGGGCCGGGATAATGCCGGTCCAGATATTCGACGATGACGCTGGTTTCGGGAACCGTGCTGTCACGGGTCTCGTCGCGCAAAATGGGAATCTTGCCGACCGGCCAGAAGCGCAGGAGATCGGCGCTCGATTGCTCGTCGGCGAGATCGACGAAGCGATTTTCGAAGGGCGTCCCGTTCTCGTAGAGGGCGATCAGCACCTTGTGGCAGAAGGAGGCAAGCGGATGCTGGTAAAGAACGAGCGCCATGCGTTGACCTTTCCTGAGAAAATCAGGTCAGGACATTAGCAAGGCGCCCGTAAAATGCCAGATGGCACGTTCAGCCCGTGTAACGCGCCGTCACCAGATGGCCGGGGCTCGGAAGGCCTTCCTGCATGCGCACGTTGATCACCATCATCTCGATGAGCTCGAAACCCGTCGCGGCCAGGCGCTCGCGTATATAGGTCTCGGTATGGATGAAACGCTGGTGCGGACCGACCATGTAGGAGCGGGTTTCAGCCGGCTCTTCGGGCAGGGTTTCGGAGGAGAAGATGAAGATGCCGCCGGGATTCATACTCTCGGCTGCGCCGAAAAACAGCGGCTCCAGCGCGCCGAGATAGGGCAGCACGTCGGTGGCGGTGATCAGGTCGAAGGGGTCCTCGTCATTATCGTCGAGGAAATCCTCGACCTCGGCGACGAAGAGCGTCTCATAGATTTCCTTCTCGTCGGCGATGACGACCATGTTTTCCGAGATATCGATGCCGATCATCTCCTCGCAGAGATCGTTCAGCGCGCTGCCGGTGAGGCCCGTGCCGCAGCCGAGATCGAGCATGCGCTTGAAGGGGCCGAGCTTCAGATCCTGCAGGCGCTGGCGCACGAGCATCGGCACATGATAGCCGAGCTGCTCTACAAGCACATCTTCGAAGACTTCGGCATGCTGATCGAAGAGAGTTTCCACATAAGCGTCCGGCGCTCGAACCGGCGTTTCGCCGCGGCCCATGGAAGCAATGCGGACGGCCGCGCCGCCGTGATCGTCGGGATCGATTGCCAGGACTTCCTGATAAGCCTCGACGGCCGCATCGATATCACCGGCTTTTTCAAGCTCGAGAGCGCGGTTATAGGCTTCCGCGAGAGCGTCTTCGTCGATCTTCTTTTTGTTCATGCGGGCGTTGTAGAGCCCACAGCTTACCATCGCAACTGCAATTTCAGTGCAGTATGAATTCGCCCTTAAGGGAGCGCCATTCCGTTGCTGAAATGAGCCTGCGGTGGATATAGCGCACCGAATGCAGCGGTCCGTCCAGCTTTTCCTGCCAGAACTTCAGGAAACCACGCATTTCCGGAAAGTCCGGGGCGAGGTCGTAGTCCTGCCAGACATAGGTCTGGAGAAAGGCTGGGTGATCCGGCATGTGATAGAGGATCTGTGCCGTTGTCAGCCCGTAACCCTTAAGCTGCTTTTCCATGTCCTTGTGCATGTTGTCTCGCTTCTTCTTGTTCCCACTCAGCGCTCATTAACGCAGTATGATATGAGATCACGCCGTGGTTAACGGAAGCTTGACAGATACCGAATAGAAGAGCTATTTATTTTTGATTTCAATGACTTGGCAGCAGGAATGGGAGAGTGCTGCCAAGCCTCGTCAACGCTTCAGGTGGCGCGTCAGACGGCGTTCGATCCAGTTCCAGAGGTGGCGCAAGGCTTCCACGATGGAGAGATAGAAGATCGCCGCCCAGAGATAGGTCTGGTAGTCGAAGGTGCGCGAGAAGGCGTAGCGCGTCTCGCCCATCAGGTCGAGCACGGTGATGATGGCGACGACGGCCGAACCCTTGATGAGCAGGATGATCTCATTGCCATAAGGGCGCAGCGCCACAATGAAAGCCTGCGGCAGGACGATCTTGCGGAAGGCGATGGCCTTGTGGATGCCGAGGGCAGCCGCCGCCTCATGCTGGCCGTGGGGCACGCTTTCGATGGCTCCACGCAGGATTTCCGCCTGATAGGCGGCGGTATTGATGGTCATGGCGAAGACGCCGCAAAACCAGGCATCGCGGAAGAACCACCACAGACCGACCGATTCCAGCTGTAGCCGGAACGCGCCGAGGCCGTAATAGACCAGGAAGAGCTGGGCCAGCAGCGGCGTGCCACGGAAGAAATAGATGTAGCCGTAGGCGAGCCAGTTCAGCACGCGGTTTTTCGACATGCGCGCCATGGCGAGCGGCAGCGACAGGACTGCGCCGCAGACGACGGAAAGGCCCACGATGCTGAGCGTCATCCACAGGCCGTGCAGATAGCGCGGCCCATAGCGGGTAAACTTCTCCGGATCCCAGCCATTGATGACGGCGTAGATCAGGAGTGCGGCAAGCAGCGCCCAGAATGCCACCAATATATTGCCGGCGAGGCGTGAGGCCGTGACCGGCTTTGCCACCGCGCGGGGTGCCGGCTGCGGGGGAATCAATGTTTCAGCGTAGCTCATCGACGAACCTCCGAGCGCTTGGCCCAGCGGTCGACATAGACGAGCAGGAAAGACGAAAGGATGGCGAGCGCCAGATAGAGACAGCAGGCAATACCGTAGAAGAAGAAGGGCTCCTTGGTCACGCGCACTGCGACGCTCGTCTGGCGCAGGATATCCGCAAGGCTGATAATCGACACATAGGACGTATCCTTCAGCAGCACCATCCAGAGGTTCGTGAGGCCCGGCAGGGCAATGCGCACGAGTTGGGGCAGAACGATGAGGCGCAGCGTACGACCACGGTGCAGGCCAAGCGCGTCTCCCGCTTCATACTGCCCTTTGGGAATGGCGCGGAAGGCCGAGAGCAGCACTTCCGAGCAATAGGCGGAAAAGACGACCGACAGCGCGATTACGCCGGCAAGGAAGGCGTTTATTTCGACCGGCGGACCACTATAGCCGGCGAGATCCAGCAGATACTGGATGAGGATCTGCATGCCGTAATAGATGATGAAGAGCGTCAGAAGCTCCGGCAGACCGCGGAAGATCGTGGTGTAGACGCCGGCCGCAAGCCGCAGCGATTTTTCTTCCGATTGCTGGCCGAGGGCGACCAGAAAACCGATGACGAGGCCGATCGGCAGGGTGACGACCGCCACCGAAACGGTGACCTGCAGGCCGAGTGCGATCTCATCGCCCCAGCCGGTATCGCCACAGGCAAGAATCGTCGACTGACCTAACCAGGTGAAGATGCCGACGGGTCCGCACAGTGGATCGACGATGTGCACAATCAGGCTCCAGAAGGAGCCAAGCGCGGAAAATAATCCGCCCATGCCAGAATTCCCCTCACGGCTTTTGCCGTTTTGATATTGCCACCTTTGTCAAACAAAAATGGCGGAAGAGCAAGCCTTCCGCCATTATCTTCATCGGCCAGATAGCGAATTTATCATTCGCCGTAAACGTCGAAATCGAAGTACTTTTCCTGGATCTTCTTGTACTCGCCGCTGGCGCGGATCGCGGCGATCGCGGTGTTCAACTTTTCCTTCAGCGGGTCACCCTTGCGGATGGCGATACCGGCGCCGTTGCCGTTGATTTCCTTGTCGACCGGCAGGGTCGTCAGGATCTTGCAGCAGGAGCCTGCGTCGGACTTGACCCATTCGGAGAGCACGACGACGTCGTCGATGACGGCATCGACGCGGCCGCTGGAAACGTCGAGCTTATATTCGTCAGCCGTCGGGTAGAGCTTCAGCTCGGTGTCGGCGAGATGCTTCTCGGCGTAGTTGGCATGGGTCGTGGAGGTCTGCGCGCCGATCACCTTGCCCTTGAGGCCGGCAACATCAGTGATCGTGGAGTCCTTCGGCACGGCGATTGCCGGCGGGGTGTTGTAATACTTGTTGGAGAAGTCGACGAGCTTGAGGCGCTCAGGCGTGATCGACATGGAAGAGACGATCATGTCGAACTTCTTGGCGTTCAGAGCCGGGATGATGCCGTCCCAGTCCGTGGACACGAAGGAGCAGTCGGCCTTCATTTCAGCGCAGAGCGCCTTGGTGATATCGATATCGAAGCCTTGAATGGTGCCACTGGCGTCGACGAATTCGAAGGGCGGATAAGTCGAGTCCGTGCCGATCACATATTTTTCGCCGTCGGCAAGAGCCGCGCCGGCAAAAAGAGACATTGCCGCCATCGAGGCAGCAGCAAGGAGCTTGGTGGAAATGCGCATGAGGATCCTCTCTGTTGGTGGCTCCGGGTCTTTTTGTTTTTCGCCGGAGACCGCACACTTCGACGGTGCCACCACCGTCTTGCGGCGATAATCAAACCTTTTTTCGCAAAAATGCAACAGGAATCCCCGAGCAGTTGTGCGCTGCAATCTGCGGCCGTTATGAACGCCGCCCGACTGCAATGTTCAGCTAGGGTTAATCCTGCCTTACCTAGCTTCCGGAACAAATCGACATTTTGGCGCTTTCGGATTCGGCCGATGCTTAAAATGCCTTGATTGCGGGGCAGTGAGCCCCGGTCGAAGTCAAAACAAGGACGAGGAAACCCCTGATGGGCATGAAATCCAGACTGTTTGCCAGTGCGGCCTTTCCGCTGCTTTCCCTTGCCTTTGCGGTGCCGCCGGTGGGCGCTTACGCCGCAGTGAGCAGCGTGCCGCAGGGCGCAGTTCGCCCCGTTGTCGAAGGAAGCTACGAGGTGGCGCAGGATGCGCCTTCGGAAGAGGAACTTCTGAAAAAGAAGAAGCAGGAACTGGAGCAGCAACAGCAGCAGGAAGCGCCTGCCGAAAAGCCGCAGCAGAGCGAAGCACCCGCCGAGAGCGCTCCGGAGCAGAAGCCGAAGCGTCAACGCGAGCCTGAACCGCAGGCAGCACCAGAGGCCCAGGCGCCGGCCGCTGAAGAACCCGCCCGTCCGCGCCAGCGCCAGCGCGAAGCCCAGCCTGAACAGGCAGCCCCCGATCAGCAGGCGCCCGCCGCCGAGGAACCTCAGCGTCCGCGCCGCCAGAAGCAGGCACAGCCGGAACAGCCGGCCGAACAGCCTCAAGCAGAGCAGCCCCAGGCCGAACAGCCAGCACGTCAGCGGCCGCGCGACCGCAACAAGCAGAATAGCGAACAGGCCGCACCGGAGGCCCAACAGCCGGCCGAACAGGCTCCGGCCGCCGGCGAGGCTACCCAGCCCGCCGAAAAGCCGCGCCAGCGCCCGCAGCGCCAGAAGCCTGAAACCACCGAACAACCGGCAGAGCAGACCACGCAACAGCCTGCCGAGCCGCAGCAGGGCGGCAAGCGTCCGGCCGCCGGCGGCAAGAAGCCCGCGGCCACCGAGCAGCAGGCGGCACCAGCAGGCGAAGCGCCTGTGCCGGCCGAGAAGCCCGCAGCGGCTGAACAGCCCGCAGGCGAGAAGCCTGCCGCTGAAAAACCTGTTCCGGCGGAGAAGCCGGCGACCGCCGAAAAGCCTGCCGCCGGCGTAGCGCCCGCCGATGGCCAGCAGGCCGAGCAACCTGCCGCAGGCCAGCAGCCCGAACAGCCCGCGGTCAACGCACCCCAGCCGGGCGAACAGCCGGCAGCAGCCGCGCCGCAGCCGGCCGAACAGGCGATCCCTGCACCCGAAAAGGTCACGCCGCAGGAGCTGGACCGCCGCAAGGAGATCGCTAAGGATCCTGCCAAGAGCAACGAGACCATCGTCCTGCCGGTCGAAAATGGTGCCGCCGTCCTCGACAGCGACAAGGATGCCGATCGCAGCCAGGGCAGGCAGGGCCGTCGCGACCGCGATCGCCAGCGCGCCGACAGCCGGGATTTCAAGCTGCCAACCTCGGATGCCGAGGCGCAGTCACTCAGCGCCACCCAACAGCGTGCGCCGGTGCAGATCGAGGCCATCACGCGTGAAGAAGGCCGGCGCATCGACCGCCGTCCTCAGTTCGCCCAGCCGGATGGCGCGCGTTATGGCGAGCGCACGGACGACAGCCGCGTCATCATCCAGTTCGGCAACCGCACCGTGGTACGCAGCGATGACGACCGCCGCTTCCTGCGCGACGGCGAACGGCCAAGCTATGAAGAGCTTTCGGGCGACCGTTACCGCGAAACGATCATGCGGCCCGAGGGCTATCGCATCGTGACGCTCCGCAACCGCTATGGCGACATCATCCAGCGCTCGCGCGTCGATGCCCGCGGCCGGGAAGAGGTGCTCTATTATTCACCTGAGCTCTACGAGGATCCGGATCGCGACTATTTCGAGGATCCGGGTGCCGACCTGCCGCCGATGCGCCTGCGCGTGCCGCTGAACGACTATATCATCGACACCAGCACCGATCCGGACCGTGACTATTACGAGTTCCTGAGCGAACCGCCCGTCGAGCCGGTCGAACGCGTCTATTCGCTGAACGAGGTGAAATATTCCGCCCGTATCCGCGACAAGGTGCGCCGCATCGACCTGGACACGGTGACCTTTGCGACGGGCAGTGCGGAAATCCCGATGACGCAGGCCCGCACGCTGCGCAAGGTGGCCGACGCGATCAACGAAGTGCTCGACAAGAACAAGAGCGAGACCTTCCTGATCGAAGGCCACACGGATGCGGTGGGTTCTGACCAGAGCAACCTGATCCTCTCCGACCAACGCGCTGAATCGGTCGCCAACGTGCTGACGGATGTCTACGGCATTCCGCCAGAAAACCTTGCGACGCAGGGCTATGGCGAGCGCTATCTGAAGGTGAATACGGTCGGACCGAACCAGGAGAACCGGCGCGTGACCATCAGGCGTGTCACACCGCTGGTGCGGCCGGTGGCGCAGAGGTAATTGGTTACCTGTATAATTGAGGAGGGCGGGGTCGCGAGACCTCGCCCTTTTGTTTTGTGGATTCGACGGCGCGGCGCGTCTTCCGCTTCTCCCCAGCGGGGAGAGTGTGGCCCGAAGGGTCGGATAAGGGGCCGCACAGTAGAACATGTCCCGTCTTCGCTTCCGCTCAGACGTTCGCTCCTGGCGTCGCTCACCGCCTCATCTGTCCTATCGGACACATCAGCCGGGTCGAGCCGCGGGTCTCCACCCGTCCTCAGGACCCGCGCTGGGGAGAAGGGTGAGCAAGCCCAACCGTCTGTGCAACAAAATCCGCGATCGCGGCTGTATCATCCAAATCAAACACCGCGAGCCCTGCAGCATTCTCCACCTCATGATCCGCCGCAATCGCCACGATATGCGGATCCTCCGGCGCCAGCGGATCGCGTCTCACCGCCTCCAGCCGCCGTGCCTCGATCTTCGGGATCGGCTCGCGCTTGTAGCCCTCGATCAGCACGAGATCGCAGGGCGCAAGCCGCGCCAATATCTCCTCGAATGTCGGCTCTGGGGCACCGCGCAACTCGTGCATGATGGCGTAGCGGGTGCCCGAGACGATCGTCACCTCATGCGCGCCGGCCTGGCGGTGGCGGTAGCTGTCGGCGCCGACCTTGTCGATGTCGAAATTGTGGTGGGCGTGCTTGATGGTGGAGATGCGATAGCCGCGGCGGGTGAATTCCTCGACGAGGCGAACCGCAAGGCCTGTCTTGCCGGAATTCTTCCAGCCGGCGATGCCGAAGATCTTCTGTGTCATCTCCGCATCTTTTGTCATGCGCGAAGTGCCTCCAGCCAGCGTTCGGCCTCCATTAAATCATCAGGCGTGTTGATGTTAAAGAAGGGGTCGAGGAGGCTGGCGCGGGTCGGATGCAGCGGGAAGGGCACTTCCGTAACGTCATGACGCAGGAGGAAGTCTCGCACGCGGCGCTTGTCGTCGGTCTTCACCCATGTTGCGAGATCGGCCGCCAATGCGGTTGGCCACAGGCCGAAGACCGGATGGCTGCGGCCTTGCGAGGCGGCAATGGCGATACGATCCGGGTGGTCGATCGCGGTCACTAGCCGGCTAACGAGATCGGTGGGGAAGAAGGGGCAGTCGACCGAGACGGTGACGACATGGGTGGCGGGCAGGCCCGCGCCATAGACCATCGCCGCATGGATGCCTGCCATCGGACCCGCCTTGCCGGGAATGCGGTCGGAAACGACCGGCAGGTCGTGGCCGCCGACTTCATCGGCATTGATGGCGATCTGCGTGATCTGTGGTGAAAGGCGGGACAGCACGTGGTCGAGCAGGCTGCGGCCGCTCAGTGTGACGCCCGCCTTGTCGCGGCCCATGCGAGACGAACGCCCGCCGGCCAGGACGACGCCCGGAATGATCGATTGGTCGAGCACGAAGTCAGTCATGGCGATCCCTCGGACTATCACACGGGCGAGCGGGGCGCTGATTCCTGCGCGACCGGCGGCACATGGCGCTTGGCTTCACGATAGAACGTATAGAGGCCAGAGGCGATAACGATGGCGGCACCCACGAGCGTCCAGAAGTCAGGCACTTCTGCAAAGAAGAAGAAGCCGAGCAGGGAGGAGAAGATCAGGCTCGTATAGCGGAAGGGCGCGACGAAGGAGATTTCGCCGGTGCGCATGGCGACGATGACCGACTGGTAGCCGACGAGAACAAGCACGGAGGCGAGCAACAGATGCGTGAGCGAGGTGACGCTGACCGGCTCCCAGCCGCCGAGGAAGGGGATCATCAGCGCGCCGAAGATCGCGACCGAGATCGCCGTCACGGTCGTGATCATCAGCGAGGGAATGTCCTTGCTGATGCTGCGGGTGGCAAGATCGCGGCCGGCAGTGGAGGCGACGCTGCCGACGCAGAGAAGGGCGGCGGCGGTAAAGCCCTCGGGGCCGGGGCGAATGATGATCATGACGCCGATGAGGCCGACGAGGATTGCCATCCAGCGACGCCAGCCGACAGGCTCCTTGAAGAAGAGTGCCGCGCCGAAGGTGACGACCAATGGCAGCGACTGGAGGATCGCCGAAGCATTGGCGATCGGCATCATTCCGAGCGCGGTGATATAGGTAACGGCTGCAATGATCTCGCAGGCGATACGCAGTGCGATGATGGGTTTGACCATGACCCGCCAGGGCCGTAGTGCGCCGAACTTCCAGGCGATCAGATAGACGAGGATACTGGTGAAGAGGCCGCGCAGAAACATGATCTCCCCGGCATTCATATAGGAAATGACCGATTTGGAGAGTGCGTCGCTTGCGGAAAAGCCCGCCATCGCCATGCTCATATAGATGGCGCCTTCGGTATTGCGTGATCGCGGCATGCTGGAGAATCCCTTACCTTACAAGCCCTTTTAGAAGGGAACGGACGACAAGGGAATCGGAGGAATGCCACACCTCGGATAATTCGTTGCTGCAGTGCGGCACAACCTGCCGTAAGGAAAAGCAAATCCTTGTGCAGCTGCGGCAAATATTAGAAATATAACGATAATTCCCAAATCTTCCGGTTGCGGATTAAGGTTGTATCAACCGATTCAGCCAAAGATGCGACCACTCTCCATGATGGAGGATGCCGCCGAACCATCCGGAATGATTGCGGAATGGACGGTTCCATCAGTTTCAAGGCGCCGCTCCCCATGCACTTCATCGACCGACTTCTGCAAAGCCGTCGTATCGTCACCAAGGTCCTGCTGTTCGTCATTCCGCTCGTCGTGCTGATCGCCGGCGTCGGCATCCTCGGTTACCACACGGCCAATATCCTGAACGGCCACATGACGGTGACGCGGGCGACGATCGAGAACATCTCCGATTTCGAGAACCTGCAGGCAGCGCTGCAGGAATTCGTGTCCGACCCGTCGGATGCGAGCAAGGCGGATTTCGGCAAGGCGATCGATGCGCAGGAGAGCGGCGTGGTGCGCCTCAACGGCCTGCTGAAGACCGACGACCAGCACAGCCAACTCACCGAAGTCAGAGGCCTTGCCGCCGCCATGCGCAAGCAGCAGGAGGTCCTGTGGGGAGTGCGCCAGCGCGAAGATGCAAGCGTTGAGGCTATGAACAAGACGGTGCAGGCGATCTCTGTTGCGGCTGAGGAGGCCGGCGGCCAGACGGATCTGGTTCGCAAGGATTTCACCGACAAGGAAGTCTTCGCCAAGGCACTGCTTTACGATACCGCCGCCTTCAAATCGCTGACCGACATCATGGGCGCGATGCGCGTCGATATCCAGATGGGGTTCACGCCGGAGGAGCAGATCGAGGCAGCCCAGCAACACATTGCAAAGATCCTTGCGCAACTCGATGTCGCCAAGAGCATGGTGTCCAAGGACGGCCAGCCGTTGATCGGGCAGGTCTCCGAGACCGCCGGCAAGCTCGATGCGCTGTTGAAAGGCACCGGCATGCCGGATGAAAAGGCTTCCGGCATGGCGCCGATCCTGACGGGTTTCGTCAACACCGAAGGGCAGATGACGCTGCAGGCAGCCAAGAACAGCGATACGGCATCTGCCCGCTTCGTCAGCCTCGACAAGAGCATTGCCGAACAGCGCGAGTTGCTGACCTCGGTCGATCAGGTGCGCGAGATCGCCGACCGCCTGCAGGTGCATGTCAGCCAGATGCTGAGCGCACGTGTTGTCGCCTCGCGTGAGGTCGTTCTCGCCGATCTCAAGGCGCTGACCGAAACCGCGGCGAAGATTTCAGCACTCGGCGCCAACGATGCGGTCATGAAGGCCCTCTCGGACGAGGTCGCCTCGGCTGCCGCTTCGCTGACATCAGGTTCGGCCGACATGCTGAAGGCGGCTGCGGACTGGAAGGCGGCCCGCCTGCAATCCTCCGAAATCCTTTCCGGCGCCATGGCCTCGCTTCGCCAGTTCGTGAGCCAGGCGCAGGAACTCGGCAAGGAAGACAGCGAGCGTTCGGCTAACGTCTCCGTCTTTGCAATGATCCTCGGCACGCTGCTTGCCATCGTCGGCGGGTTGATGCTGGTCGAGACGCTGCGCGGCCCGCTGAAGCGCGTCTCGGATGTGATGACGCGGCTTGCCAATGGCGATCTCGAAGTCGCCATCGAAGGCCGCAGCCGCGGCGACGAAATCGGCGACATGGTGCGCTCGGTCGCCGTCTTCCGGGATGCGGCGGTTGAAAATGTCCGCCTCGAAAAAGAGGCCGAAAGTGCGCGGGCGCTGTCGGCCGATGAAACGAACCGCCGCGCCGCCGAGCGCGCCCGTATCGAGGCCGAGCAGAAGCAGGCGCTGAATGCGCTCTCCGACGTGCTGCAGCAGCTCGCCGAGGGCAATCTGGAAGTGGGCATGCGCAGCGATCTCGCCGACGATTTCGTCGAGATGGCCGATACCTATAATCACGCCGTCGAGGCGCTGCGCCAGACGCTGTCGGATGTGCGCGGCGCGACTGTCGAGATCAAGGGTGGCACGGGCAACCTTGCATCTTCCGCCGACGATCTTGCCCGCCGCACCGAACAGCAGGCGGCCGCACTTGAAGAAAGCTCACGAGCGCTGCGTCACCTCAGCGACGTCGTGCGCTCCACCGCCGACCGCGCCAAGCAGACGGCGCATTCCGTCAACGAGACGCAGGTTTTCGCGACCCGCTCCGGCGAAGTAGTCGCCAAGGCTGTCGATGCCATGGGCGAAATCAACCGCTCGTCCGACAAGATCGCCACCATCATCGGCGTGATCGACGAGATCGCCTTCCAGACCAACCTCCTGGCACTGAATGCCGGCGTGGAAGCCGCGCGTGCAGGTGAGGCGGGCCGCGGCTTTGCGGTCGTAGCGCAGGAAGTGCGCGAACTGGCCCAGCGCTGCGCCAGGGCGGCCCGAGAGATCAAGGAACTGATCTCGGCAAGTTCCGGCCAGGTGCAGAGCGGCGTGCAGCTGGTCGAGGAAACCGGCCGGGCGCTCGCCGAAATCATCAGTCATGTCGGTGGCGTACAGCGCCTCGTTGCCGAGATTTCAGCGGCAACCGGCGAACAGTCGACCGGCATCCACGAGGTCAGCAAGGCGGTGCATGACGTCGAGCTCATCACCCAGCAGAATGCGGCGATGGTGGAAGAAAACAACGCCGAAATCCAGGGCCTGCGCCAGCGCGTCGAGATGCTCTCCGACAAGGTCAACCGCTTCCGCACCGGCGGCGAGGACGAGGTGCGTGGCTATCAGCGCGCCGACGGCCGCTGGGGCGGCCGGGCTGCTTGAGCCAGCCCATCAGGATGATGTCGAAGAGCCTGCGGTCTTCGGACCGCGGGTTTTTTCTTTTGAACAATTTGGCGATCCGGTCGTTTTCCAACCATGTCCAACAAAGGAGATTTTGGAATGGATTGGAACCGTGTTGAAGGCAATTGGAAGCAGATGAAGGGCAAGGTCAGGGAACAGTGGGGCAAACTCACTGACGACGACCTCGATCAGATTAACGGTCGACGGGAGCAGCTTGAAGGCAAGCTGCAGGAACGCTACGGCTATGAAAAGGATCGCATCCGCAGCGATGTGGACACCTGGTACAACGGCCAGTCCTGGCACTGATAACAATCCGACGTCAGTAGTAATTCCACATCAGAAAGACTTGGCCCCGCTTTTGCGGGGCTTTTTTTGCCTCGCCCAGCGTTGTCCTCGCGATGCTGAGGACCCGCGCCAAATCCCATATGGGGCTTTGCGTTACAGAAGGGGTCCAGCGTTCGCGGTAGCTTCAGCTCATATAGCCGCCATCCAGCACCAGCGGGCTGCCCTGCATGAACGATGAGGCGTCCGAGCAAAGCCAGAGCACACCTTCGGCAATCTCGTGCGGCGTGGCGATCCTGCCGATCGGGGTCTGGGCGATGATGGCCTCGGCGATCTCGGGACTCTTCTTCATATGGCTCTCGACCGCGGGCGTATTGACCCAGCCGGGACAGATCGCGGTAATGCGGATGCCCTCGCGCGCATATTCGAGTGCCGTACTTTTCGTCAGCCCGATAACGCCGTGTTTTGCGGCGGCATAGGCCGCACCGCCCGGAAAGGGATAGCCGCGCAGGCCGTCGACGGATGAATTGTTGACGATGACGCCGCGACCGTTCTTCTGCATGGCCGGGATCTGATGGCGCATGCAGAGGAACACCGATGTCAGGTAACCGTCGATGGTCTTGCGCCAGGCATCTTCGCCGAGGTTTCCGACCGGTGCGCCACGCCCGCCGCTGCCGCCATTGTTGAAGGCGTAGTCAATCCGCCCATATTGCTTGACGATACCGGAGATCAGCCGTTCTACGGCCTTGCCGTCAGCCACGTCGCATTCGATCCAGCTGGCGCTGTCAGCCGGCAGGCTGGCAAGCGCCTGCTTTGCACGCTTCTCGTTGCGGCTTGCGATGACGACCGTTGCGCCCTCGCGCGCAAAGCCCTGCGCGGTGGCAAGGCCGATGCCTGACGATCCGCCTGTGACGAGGGCGATCTTGCCCTGCATTTCCAGGTAGCGTTTCGGTGGGAGATCAGCGGGCATTCGACGGTTCCTGTTCACGCAGTCATCACATGGGACAGCGCCTTGCCGGCCTTCGCGTTGCCCGGGGCATTCGTGACTGCAATCGATTCAGTGGATCGATTGCTGCCGCTCTGCGGCACCGTCACTTACCCGCCGGTAACACTCATATGCCGGGCGACAGCCGGCCGCTTGTGCGTGCGGTCGATGATGAAATCGTGGCCCTTGGGCTTGCGGGTGATGGCCTCGTCGATCGCGGCGTGGAGCAGGCCGTTGTCTTCGGTGCCTCGCAGTGCTGCGCGCAGGTCGGCGGCATCGTTCTGGCCGAGGCACATGTAGAGCGTGCCGGTGCAGGTGAGGCGCACGCGGTTGCAGCTCTCGCAGAAATTATGGGTGAGCGGGGTGATGAAGCCGAGGCGGCCGCCGGTCTCTGCGACCTTGACATAGCGGGCAGGGCCGCCGGTCTGGTAGTCGATATCGGTGAAGGTGAACTGCCGTTCCAGATCGGTCCGCAGCTTGGAGAGCGGCAGGTACTGGTCGGTACGATCCTCTTCGATCTCGCCCATCGGCATGGTTTCGATGACGGTGAGATCCATGCCGCGGCCATGCGCGAAGCGCAGCATGTCGGGCATTTCCACCTCGTTGAAATCCTTCAGCGCCACGGCATTGAGCTTGATCTTCAGGCCGGCTTTCTGGGCGGCATCGATGCCGTCAATGACCTTGGCGAAATCGCCCCAGCGAGTGATCCTGCGGAATTTTTCCGGATCGAGCGTGTCGAGCGAAACGTTGATGCGGCGCACGCCGCAGTCATAAAGCTCCTCGGCGTGACGGGCGAGCTGCGAACCGTTGGTGGTAACAGTCAGTTCATCGAGGCCCGAGCCGATCCGGCGGCCAAGCTGGCGCACCAGGTGCATGATGTTCTTGCGCACGAGTGGTTCGCCGCCGGTGAGCCTTATCTTGCGCACGCCCTTGGCAATGAAGGCGGAACAGAGCCGGTCGAGCTCTTCCAGCGTCAGCAGATCCTTCTTCGGCAGGAAGGTCATGTTTTCCGCCATGCAATAGGTGCAGCGGAAATCGCAGCGGTCGGTGACGGAGACGCGAAGATAGGTGACAGCCCGACCGAAGGGGTCGATCATCGGTGCTGCATCCGCAACCAGCGGCGCAGCATTGCCTATCGTTCCGACTCTGGTGTTCACATCAATCTCCGTGCTCTCCTCAATGTGGGCATATGCTATTGTGGCGTCAAGGGAAACAGGCCTCGGGGGCAGGCCAATTTGAGCTTGCGCTGAAAAAGATCAGCGCCTACTCCTCGCAGAAGAAGAGGACATAGTGATGAGCGATATCTGGCCTAGCGAAATCAGGGTCTCGAAAGACCGCCAGAGGCTGGTGGTCAGCTTCAATGACGGGCAGAGCTTCGATCTCTCGGCCGAACTGCTGCGCGTGCAGTCGCCATCTGCCGAAGTGCAGGGGCACGGGCCGGGGCAGAAGGTGACGGTGCCTGGAAAGCGCAACGTCGCCATCATCTCCGTCATCCCGACAGGCAATTATGCCGTGCGCATCGGCTTCGACGACATGCATGACACCGGCATCTACACATGGACCTATCTGCGCGAACTCGGCGAGCGCGGCTTCGAACTCTTCTCGGCCTATGAGGAAGAGCTTGCGGAAAAGGGAATGAGCCGCGACGTGGCGGAAAAGCCGCGCTGATCGCAATAGACTGAGGGGCAGACGAGGGGGCACATGACGGAAACACATAATAAGAGCTGGCTGCGAGCCCACGGGCATACCGGCAGCAGGGTCACATTCCTGGAACTCTTCTTCGATCTCGTTTTCGTCTTTTCCATCTCGCAGCTGTCACATGCCCTGTTTGCGCATTACACGCTGCTGGGTGCCGCCGAAGCCGCATTGATGATGTTTGCCGTCTGGTGGGTGTGGATCTTCACCGCCTGGGCGACGAACTGGCTCGATCCGGAGCGCATGCCGGTACGATCAATGCTGATCGTGCTGATGCTGCTCGGCCTCGTGCTGTCGGCCTCCATTCCCGATGCCTTCGGCGAAAAGGGCCTGCTGTTTGCCTGCGCCTATGTGCTGATGCAGGTCGGCCGCTCGGCCTTCACCACCTATGCGATGCGGGCTTCCGGCCGTTCGGCGACGATCAATTTCGTGCGCATCACCACCTATTTTGCCGTTGCCGGCATATTCTGGATATCAGGCGGTCTGCTGGAGCATGAGGCACGGCTGGTCTGCTGGGTAATCGCTCTCCTGATCGAATATTCCGGGCCGGCGCTCGGCTTTGCGGTGCCGGGCCTCGGCAAATCCAAAACGGAAGAGTGGGACGTTTCCGGCGCGCATATGGCGGAGCGATGCGCGCTCTTCATCATCATCTGCCTTGGCGAGGCGATCCTCGTTTCCGGCCGCACTTTCTCCGAAATGGAATTCTCGGCCATGACCGGCGTGGTCTTCCTGATCGGCTTTATCGGCACGGTCGCCATGTGGTGGCTCTATTTCCGCTTCGGCCATGAGCGGGCGGCGCACCGTATCGAGCATGCCGATACGCCGGGGAGCCTTGCACGACTGGCCTTCACCTATGCCCATATCCCGATCCTTGCCGGTATCATCGTGCATGCCGTGGCGGTCGAATGGATGTTCGAGCATCCCCATGAGGCGGGCAATCTCGCCGTCGCCGCCTCCGTTCTCGGCGGCTCCGGCCTCTTCCTGATCGGCAATCTCTGGTTCAAGGGCGCCACCAGCGGCCGCCTGCCGCTCTCCCATCTCGCCGGCATCGTGATCCTCATCCTCTGCACATTCTTCGCGCCCTTCATGCAGGTCTATGTGATGGGCATTCTGGCGGCACTGGTGCTGATCATCGTTGCAGCCTGGGAATACAAATCGCTGACGCGCGGGCCGGCGGGGCCGGTGCTGCACTAACCCTCGTCTCTCAAATCCTGCAGCAGCACACCGATGATGCGCTCCATCGAATCAGCGGTTGCCATGCATTGCTCGATCGGCTCGGCCGAGAGCGTGCGCTCGATGAGCCCGGTCTGGATGGCCATGGCCTCCTCGGTCAGCTTGCGGCCCTCTGATGTCAGGTACAGGCGCAGCACGCGTTTGTCGCGCTCGTCGTCGCGGCGCACGATCAGGCCGCGCTTTTCCATCTGCGGCAGCAGCATGCTCATGTTCGAGCGGCCGACCAGCAGTTTGCGCGCTAGCTCCTGCTGCGAAATGCCTTCGAAGCGGTAGAGATTGACGAGAATATCGAGATGCGGCGGCTTGATATCGAGATCCGATAACGAGCGCGCCAGGGATTGTTGCATGAGCTGGCAGGCGCGAGCCACCGCGATCCAGCTGCGAAAACGCGGATGATCCCAGGGTAGGGATTGATTTTTGTTCATCGTTGTACTTTATTGTTCAGTATTGAACATTATCGGAATCCCATCATGGCAAACTTTGCGCTTGAGGTCACCCGCCTCGGATTTTCGCTCATGCAATCCGTTTCGCCGCGTCTGGCGGGCGAGGCCGCCTTCCGGCTCTTCTGCCGCACGCCGTCTGCCAGACCCAAGGGCGAGAAGGCGAAGGCGGCGCATGCAGCGGGTATTGCCAAGCTCGCAGGCGCCGAGCGCTTCCTGCTGCCCGTCGATGGCAGGCGCGCTCATGCCTATAGGCTGAACGGCGGGGCGCTCGGGCGGCGCAAGCGCTATCTCGTCACGCATGGCTGGGGCTCCGGCATGGCCTATATGGCAGATCTCCTGACGATGCTGGCGGATACCGGCGCGGAGGTAATCGCGCTCGACTTTCCGGGCCACGGCCGCGCCGGCGGGCGCTTCCTGCATATGGGGCTGGCCGTAAAGGCGATTGCGGCGGCGCAAGCCCGCTTCGGTCGCTTCGATGCCGTGATCGGCCATTCCTTCGGCGGTGCGGCACTGATGGTTTCGGCCTCCGGCATGCTTCCTGATGTAAAGGCCGTTTCGGCCGAGCGCATGGTGCTGATCGGTTCGCCGAGCGAAATGCACTGGCTGTTTACCGATTTCGGCCGGATGCTGCGGCTGAAGCCGGCGGCTCAGGCCGCACTCGAGGATGTCGTGCAGCGCGTCACCGGCCGGAGACTGGAGGAGTTCGACGCGGGAAAGACTGCCGCAGGCATCGGCAAGCCGGTACTGGTCATTCATGCCGAGGACGACAAGGAAGTCAGTGCCGCCCATGCGCGGCGTTATGCGGCTTCCGGCGGGCATGTGCGCCTGTCCTGGGCCAACGGCTTCGGCCACCGGCGCATCATGTCGGCCGCCCCTGTTCTTGGCGAGGTGGCGGCGTTTCTGGCGGAGGAAAACATCAAGAAACCTGCTGAGATCATTCCGATTTTTGAGCTTCCGGCGCGCCGCGCATCGGTGTAGCGTCCGGCCGGTCGCAGGGCAGGCGGCCGGCACCATGGCGGGACACAGATGAAGATCATCAGCACTATCGACGAGCTCAACGAAATCTACGGCGCGGGACTGTCGCAGGCCTCCGTCGACAAGGTGACGAAGGTGCTGACGCCGCTCTATCGTGGAATGATCGAGATCTCGCCCTTCGTGGCGCTTGCGACCGTCGGCCCTGATGGCCTCGACTGCTCGCCACGCGGCGATCTCGGCGGCGTGGTGCGCATCATCGACGATACGACGCTGCATCTTCCCGACTGGCGCGGCAACAACCGTGTCGATTCGCTCTCCAACATCGTGCGCGATCCGCGCCTTTCGCTGATGTTCCTTATTCCGGGCTCCAATACGGTGATGCGCATCAATGGCCGCGGCGTCGTTTCCAACGACGAGGCGCTGCTTGCAAGTTTCGAGATGGACGGCAAGCATCCACGCACCGTCATCGTCATCAGCATCGTCGAGGTCTATTTCCAGTGCGCCCGTGCGGTGATGCGCGCCGAGCTGTGGAACACCGAGCATTTCGTCGACCCGGCGAACCTGCCGACGCCAGGCCAGATGCTGAAGGATGCGGTGGGTGATTTCGACCACGAGACCTATGATCGCGAATGGCCGGTGCGGGCTGCAAAGACGATGTGGTGAGGTGAGGGTGCATCACCCGGTGGTGATACGCGAGAGTCGGGCGCATCGTTTTCTTTCGGGATGACTGAGGACCCGCCCGAACCCCGCACCACAAGTGGGAGGGGCTTAAACTGCCGCGCCGGCGCGCAAGAACCTTCAACGCTTCGGAAGGAGCAGGACGGTGCCGGAAGTTAGTCGCTCCCCTTGTGGGGAGGGTTTTTGACCAGGTTGATCCCTGGCAGAACGAACCAGGATGAAAATTGATAAGTCGCACCGTCGGAGTGACGGCCTTCGCCAGAATATGAGCTATTCTCCACGGTGATGCGAGGCGACCGTATAGAGGAAGCGAAGCGATGGAAAGCGTAAGAACGGGCGGCTGCGCATGCGGCGCGGTCCGCTACGAAGTCGAAGGCGAGCCCTATCAATCGGGGCTTTGCCACTGCACCAAGTGCCGGAAGCTCACCGGCTCGATCTTCTCGGCGACTGCGAACTGGCGGCGCTTGAAGTTCAAGATGGATGGCGAGATCAGCACCTACGACAAGCGATCCTTCTGCCCGATCTGCGGTTCGCGGCTGTTTTTCATGTTCGACGACGGCGTGGAAGTCTTTGTTGGAACCCTGGATGCGGCGCCTGATAATATCAGGCCCATGGTCGAGGTCTGGACTGTCAGACGCGAGCCCTGGCTGCCCGCTGTACCGGGTGTCCGGCTCTATGACGAGAACGAGCAGCAGGAGAATGGTTCTCAATAAAAAGTCGATTTGAACGGAACGATTGCCGAGCCCATGGCGGCGGCGTCGCCTGAAATATCCGACACAATGAGCTTGGGGTGCGGGCGAGGCACGCCGTAGCGCGGGCGGCCGAAAAGTTCGGTGCGTTCGCTCAGCATCTGTGCCAGTCCCGGCGGCACCTGGCCGCCGAAGACGATTGCCTGCGGGTCGTAGATCGCCCAGATGGCGTTGATGAGACGGTTATAGGCGGGTGTGATCTCCTCGACCCATTCCACCACACCAGGCCATTTCGGATCGAAATTCCTGCGCAGGTAAGGGATCGACGGCACATCGACATTGTGGCGCTTGAGCTTCTCAAGGAGCAGCTGCAGGGCAGGGCGTCGGACCATCTCCTCGTCGTCATACATCCCTGAGAATTCGCCGGCATTGCCGTTGCCGCCGGCCAAAAGTTCGCCGTCGTTGATCAGGCCGCCGCCGAAGCCGTAATTGAAGCTCAGATAGGCGAAGTGCTTGATGAAGCGGCCGGCGCCGAACATCGCCTCGGCGACAGCGCCGGCGCTGCCGCCGTTCAGGAGCCAGACGGGCTTTTTGAAGAGATCGCTCAGAAGCGGTCCTAGCTCGATCAGCGACCATTCATGCAGCGGCATCGAGGCATTGTATTTTGTCCCTGATATCAGAGCGCCCGCAATGCCGAAGCCGATGCCGAAGAAGGTCTCGTCATCGAGGCCGTTCAGCTGCTGCATTTCGGCAATGCGTTCTTGTACGCGATCCAGCGCCTGGTTCATGCCCAGCTCCCTCAGCGAGATGTCGCTTTCACCGAGCACATTGCCTGACAGGTCCACCAGGCAAATGTCGACCACGTCGGAATTGACGGAAATACCGGCCGAATAGGCATGGAGTCCGTTGAGCCTGAGCATGGGGCTCGGCTGGCCGCGGCCGAGGCCGGGCTTGGGAGACCCCAGCGAAACGATACCGCGCTCGACGAGTTGGTCGATGATGCGATGGACCGATTGCTGTGTCAGATCCGTATGGCCGGTGATCTCGGATCGCGACAGGCCGGGGTTGCGCCAGATAAGCTTCAGCAGGCTGCGTTCATTCGCGGAGACGACGATTTCTTCTCCCGGACGCCGGAACCGGGACGCAATCAACGGTTCGGGAAAATAAGCCATGACGCACCTCGAATATACTACAAAAGTGTAACTGCAACATATATGGCAACCGCAGGTGCCTGCATAACGGGGTTTATGCTCTCAATCAAGTCGAACTACGTCATCGATTTGTTACACACAAAGTGTACTAACCCGGCCGTTCACGATCCGGACGCTGATCCGGCGGGTCTCAAATTCAGGCGAGGGCAAAATGAAGATTTCCATTCTGGTGGCTGCGGCCGCCCTGATGACGGCTGCGTGTTCTTCTGCGCAGGCTGCCAATTTCGAATTCTGGTACGGCAATACGGGAAGCGTCGAAAAGGCGATCCTGGCGCAATGCGAAGCCTTCAATGCGTCGCAATCTGCCAATCATGTCACCTGCGTCGGGCAGGGAAGCTATGAAGTGTCCATGCAGAAGGCGATTGCCGCCTATCGCTCGAACAAGCATCCGGTGCTGATCCAGTTCTTCGATGCCGGCACGCTCGACCTGCTTTTGTCGGATGCCGTCGTGCCGGTTCAGGACGTGCTGCCCGATGTCAACTGGAACAGCTACATCAAGGGCGCTCGCTCCTATTACGAAACCTCCGGCGGCAAGCTCTATTCGCAGCCCTATAATGCCTCGACGCTGCTCTTCTACGTCAACAAGACGGAGCTCGAAAAGGCCGGCGTCACCGAGATGCCGAAGACCTGGGAAGACATTATCGAAGCTGCGCGCAAGCTGAAGGCATCAGGCCATGAGTGCCCCTACGTCACCAATGGCGAGCCCTGGTCGATGTTCGAACAGTTTTCAGCCCGTCACGGCCTGCCGATCGCTTCGCAGCATAATGGTTATGACGGCTTGAACGCCGAATATGTCTTCAACACCACCTTCGTCGCCAAGCACCTGCAGAACCTCGTCGACTGGCGCAAGGAAGGTCTCGTGAAGATCGCCAGCGACACCAAGGCCGGCAATTACACGGCCGCTTTCAATTCCGGCGAATGCGCGATGATGGAGAATTCCTCCGGCTCCTACACGGACTCGTCCAAGGCCTTCGACGGAAAGTACGAACTCTCCGTCAGCCTGACGCCGATGTACAAGGGCTATGAGCGCCACAACACCTTCGTCGGCGGCGCCTCCATCTACATCATGAAGGGCCACGAGCAGGCCGAGATCGACGGCGCCAAGGCCTTTCTCGATTTCCTGCGCAAGCCCGAACAGCAGATGTTCATGACGGCTTCCACCGGCTACGTGCCCGTCACCAATGATGTGCTCGATGCGATCGCCAAGAGCGGTGACGCCGGTTCGCGCAAATATGCGACAGCAGCCGTCGGCATCGAATCGATGAACGAGCCCGGCACGCCCGATACGCGCGGCATCCGCCTCGGTTTTTACGTGCAGTTCCGCTCGGTGCTGCTGGAAGAAACCCAGAAGGCATTTGCAGGCACGCAGACCATGCAGGTGTCGCTCGATAACGCCAAGAAGCGTGGCGACGAACTGCTGCGCCGCTTCGAGCAGACCTACAAGACGGCAAAGCTGCCCTGATCCATCTCCGGTGCGGCGCTTCCCCGTCGTCGCACCGGCTTTTCTCGAAATGGACATGCGTGATGTCGTCGGAATCTTCGCTTTTCAGCCATCGCTGGCTGCCGCTTTTATTGGCCGCACCCTTGCTGCTGCTGATCCTCGTCTTCTTCTATGCGCCGATCGTCCAGGCGTTCTATTGGTCGTTCTTTCTTGAAAGACCCTTCGGCGGCGGGTCGGAATTCGTCGGTTGGGATAATTTCCGCCGCGTGCTTGCCGATCCGGAATTCTGGAATGCCGGCTGGCGCACCGTCGTCTTCATGGTGGTCGCCTCGTCGCTCGCGGTCGCTCTGCCGCTGATCCTGGCGGTGGCAGCGGACCGGAAGATTCGCCTGTCGATGACGGCCCGCAACGTGCTCGTCTGGCCGAAGGGGGTGGCGGGTGCCTCGATCGGCGTCGTCTTCGCCTTCGTCTTCAACCCGTTCGTCGGCATTCTGGCGCCGATCAACCATTTCTTCCCGGGCGCATGGGCACCGGGGCTCGATGGCACTGACGCTTTCATCACACTCATCGTCGCGCATGTCTGGAGCGGCATTCCCTTCAATTTCGTTATCCTCCTCGCCGGGCTGCAGTCCATTCCGCGCACGATGTATCAGGCGGCCGCCATGGATGGCGCAGGACCCTGGCGGCGCATCTTCGATGTGCAGCTGCCGCTGATCATGCCGCAGCTTTTCCTGACGCTGGTGCTGGAATTTACCGAAAGCGTCACCTCCGCCTTCGCGCTGATCGACACGATCACCAAGGGCGGACCGGGCGGGGCCACCAATCTGCTGGTCTACAAGATCTTTACCGATGGTTTCAGCGGTTACGATCTCTCGGGCGCCTCCACCCAGACGGCCATCCTGATGGTCTTCGTCGTCCTTCTCACCGCCGCGCAGTTCCTGCTTCTCGGCCGCAGCATCAATTACGAACGGTAAGGGCCAGCCATGATCGAAAATGCTCGCTCGCTGAATTTCGCCGCCAGCGCCATTCTGCTCGTCGGTATCGTCTTCATTCTCGGGCCGCTCTACCTGACGCTCGCCAATGCCTCGCAACCTTACGAATTCCTGCTGCGCAACGGGCTTGCCTGGTATCCTGGCGACCATTTCATCGCCAATGTGACGCGTGTCTTTACCGAGACGCGCATCCCGATCCAGATGCTGAACAGCATGCTGGTGGCGCTTTATGATGCCTTCTTCACCTGCGCGCTGTCCTTTCTCACGGCCTATGCGCTCGTCTGTTTCCGCATCCGTTGGGCCGGCATCGCCTTTGCGGCGATCCTCGCGACGATCATGCTGCCGATCGAGATCCGCGTCATCACCACCTATCAGGTGGCGGCCAATATCTTTTCGCCGCTGAATGCACTGCTGGATCTGACCGGCGCCAATGCGCTGATCGAAGGCCTGTTCGGCGTCCTTGTTCATCTGGAACTCAGCGTTCTCGACACGCATTTCGGCCTCGTGGCACCACTGGTTGCGCATGGAACTGGCACCTTCCTGTTCCGACAGTTCTTCCGCACGCTGCCGGCTGATCTCTTCAAGGCGGCGCGCATGGACGGGGCAGGGCCGATCCGCTTCCTCTTCCATATCCTGCTGCCGATCTCGCTTAGCAGCTTTGCCGCGCTCTTCGTGCTGACCTTTCTCAGCGGCTGGACGCAATATCTCTGGCCGCTGGTTGCGGCCTCCAAGCCAGAGATGACAACTGCCGTCGTCGGTCTGGCGCGGCTCGCACCCGACATGGAGGGCGAAATTCCAGACTTTCCGATGATCATGGCCGGTGTCGTGGTCGTCTCGATCATTCCCCTTGCGATGATTGCGCTCCTGCAGCGCTACCTCGTGCAAGGCCTCGTTCTTTCGGAGAAATGACGTGAACGCCATCGATACCGCCATCCGCACCGCGGCCACCAACATCACGCTTTCAGGCGTCACCAAGGCGTATGATACAAAGGCTGTCGTCATCCCGCCGCTCGATGTCGAGCTGCGTGCCGGCGAATTCACCGTCGTGCTCGGTCCGTCGGGCTGCGGAAAATCCACGCTACTGCAGATGATTGCCGGGCTTGAGGCCGTCAGCGGCGGCAAGATCCTGTTCGGCAATCGCGAAGTGCAGGGCCTGGAGCCGAAGCAGCGCGGCTGCGCAATGGTCTTTCAGAATTATGCGCTCTATCCGCATATGACCGTGTTCCAGAACATGGCCTATAGTTTGCGCGTCGCCGGCCTTCCGAAGGCCGAACGCCAGCAGCGGGTCGGCGCTGTCGCAGAAATGCTCGGTCTATCAGCCTATCTCGACCGCAAGCCGGGGCAGCTTTCGGGCGGGCAGCGCCAGCGCGTGGCGATCGGCCGGGCGATCGTGCGTGAACCCGGCGTGCTGCTCTTCGACGAGCCGCTTTCCAATCTCGATGCGCAGCTGCGCCACGACATGCGCGTCGAACTCGCCGATCTGCACAGGCGCATTGGGGCCACGACCGTCTTCGTGACCCATGACCAGGTGGAGGCGATGACGCTTGCCGACCGCATCCTCATCCTCAACAGGGGCAGCGTCGAGCAGTTCGATACACCGAAGGCGATCTATCATCGCCCGGCCTCGGTCTTCGTCGCAAAGTTCATCGGCGCGCCGCCCATGAACATTCTGCCTGTCACCGGCGACGGCTCCGTGTTGCGTCTGGCTGACGGGCAGGCGGTTGCCGAACACCACAAGGCCGGCGAATTTCAGCTCGGCATCCGCCCCGAGGATATCGCCGTCGAAACGGGTGGGCCGATCAAAGGCCGGCTCAAGCATTTCGAGGATCTTGGCTCGCATACAGTGCTATCAGCCGATCTCGCCGGCGCGCCCGTTCGTATCGCCACACCTTTCGGTGCCGATATCGATCCCGCTGCGGAGCTTTCCTTCTCCCTCCCACGATCCCGGCTGCACCTGTTTGATGGCGAGACAGGCCGTGCCATTCCGGATGCATTCGCCACGCATTGAAAGACCTCTCCATGAACTACACAAACTACGTGCGCGACCCCAGCAGGGATTGCGCAGTCGCGGCGCATCGCGGCATTTGGCGCAACGCGCCGGAAAACAGCCTCCCTGCCATCGAAGCGGCGATCCGTGCCGGCTGCGATATCGTCGAGATCGACGTGCGCCGCAGCGCCGATGGCGGCCTCTTCCTGCTGCATGACAGGACGCTGCATCGCATGGCGGGTATCGACGAGATGCCGGAGACATTGACATCCGCGCAACTGGCCGGCCTGACGCTGAAGAACCGCAATGGCGGCGAAGGCAATGAGATGACGGGTGAAAGACTGCCGAGCCTGCGGGATCTCTTCGATCTCACCCGCGATCGCATCTTCCTGCATCTCGACGTGAAGGACCGGACCGTCATTCCCGAGGTCATCGCCTGCGCCCGCGATATGGGCGTCGCGGCCCAGGTGGATTTCTGGGGCAGTCTTCGATCGGCCGAGGATCTTGCCTGGGTGCGCGAGGCGATCATTCCACACGGCGTGCTGTTCATGGCCAAGTCACGGATCGGCGCTACGCATGCTGAGGCCGAGCTGGATCTGCTGTTCCAGCTCGCGCCTGATGTCTGCGAAGTCTGCTTCGACCGCATCGAGGATATCGCCGGTCTCCACGCCCGCGCCCGTCATGGGGGCATGGCGCTCTGGGCGAATACGCTCGATTCCGTGGCCTTTGCCGGCTTCACCGATACCGCCGCCATGCAGGATCCCGATGCCATCTGGGGCCGGCTTATCGGGGCCGGCATCTCGCTTATCCAGACCGACGAACCGGTCGCACTGAAATCATATCTCGCCAGCCGCCGCGGCTGACACATAAGGAAAGACCATGAGCTACAAAGACTTCATCGCCGACCCGAACCGTTCCTGCGCCATCGTTGCCCATCGGGGCGCCTGGCATGGCGCGCCGGAAAACAGCCTGGCCTCCATCGAAAGGGCCATCGCTGTCGGTGCCGATATCGTCGAAATCGACGTGCGCAAGAGCGCCGATGGCGAGCTTTTCCTGATGCACGACGACACGCTGTTGCGCATGGCCGGAATCGACCGCGACGCCGAAACCTTCACCATGTCGGAACTACAGGCGATCGCACTGCGCGAAGACGATGGCGGCGAAAGCCGCGCCATCTCCGACCAGCGCATTCCGACATTGAAGCAGGTTTTCGAGGCCATTCGCGGCCGCATCTTCGCCGATCTCGACCTGAAGGATCGCGGCCTGTTTTCGGAAGTCGCAGCCTGCGCCCGCGAGATGGGCGTGGCGTCCTCCGTCGACCTCAAGACCGTCGTGATGAACCGTGCTGACATCGACTGGGTGCGTGCCCAGAATATCGAAGGCGTGCCGTTCATGGCGATGGCGCAGTTTTCGGCTGGCAATGTCAGCGAGAGGCTGGCACTGCTTTCGGAGCTCAAGCCCTTCATGTGCGAGCTGCGCTTCGATGATCTCAGGACCATCGCCGACAACCAGCAGCTCTTCAGGGATGCCAGTATGGCGATCTGGTTCAACACGCTGGATATGGCGGCGAGCGGCGAATGGACAGATCCGAGGGCACTCATCGAGCCCGACGCCATCTGGGGCCGCCTGATGGATGCCGGTATCAGCACGATCCAGACCGACGAGCCGGCCGCCCTGCGACGCTATATCGAAGCGCGGAAAGTATCGCGAAAGCCGGCTGAGACCCTCGTCGCCGGTTGATCCTCTCCTGATGCGCCGGCCACCCGCCGAAAGGCGAGGTGGCCCGCATGGTCCGCTGGGTTATTTCACAGGCACGACAAGCGGCGAGCCCTTTGTGGCGATGTAGGTCGCCAGTTCCGAGGCCTTGCCGTCGCCGACATTTCTGGCCGAATGGGCAACGCCCGTGGGGATGAACAGCGACTGGCCGGCCTTCAGCGTCACCGGCTTTTGGCCATCCAGCTGATATTCCAGCGCGCCTTCGATGACATAGGCGATTTCTTCGCCTGGATGGTTGTGTTTGGGCGCAGAGGCGCCTGGGGCGAAATCGACCCGGACCTGGATGGCTTCATGGCCGGGCACGTCGATATCGTTCTGCACGAGGTCGGTGCGCTGGATCGGCTGCTCGGCATTGGCCCTGGTCAGTTGCATCGTGCCGGCGATGACGAGAGCGCCCGCTGCCATGATCATGATTGTCCTCATCTGTCTGTCCTTCCGTCCCTAGCTTGAGCCCCTGATCGGGCGACGGGTTATTTGAACAGACGGATGAATGTGAAATGTTTCAGAAGAGGGGGTTTTTTGTATCGCCGTGTATCCGTCAGACGCTCCCCGTCAAGGATTTGCCTCAAGTGCCCCGAGATGCTGATCGAGCGTCATCCTGCCCCAATGACGACGCTCGGGCATTTCGAAGCCGGTGTCGATGGTGACTTCGGTCATCTTCGCGTAACAACGGGCGGCCGCCCATGAGAAGCCGAGCCCGAGATAGTATTCCTCGAATTTTTCACGAGGGATCGTCTCGACCGTGACCGGGAGCCCGAGACGCGATGAGAGGGTCTTGGCGACGTCGGCGAAGGAATAGCGCTCCGGACCTTCCACATAGTCTATGCCGACATCATCGACTGGGCTTTCCAGGCGAGCGGCGGCAGCCTGTCCGAGATCCCTTGGCGAAACCATCGGTATCTTCATGTCTGCGGGGAAGGGCGTGGGCAGGCGGCCGGTCTCTTTCGCCGGCTGCAGCAGCATGTCGAGATTGGTGAAGTAATAGGCGCCACGGTTGATGGCGGCCGGAATGCCGCTTGCCTTCACGAGGCGCTCGAATTCATAGAGCACCGAGAGATCGCCGATCCCGTCGCCATCCAGCGCTCCGTAGGTCGATGCCACGACGAGCTTCTCGAGCCCGGAATCCTGGAGTGCTGCGGCAATGCTTCTGACGGTCTTCAGTTCCTCGGCGTTGGTATCGCGTCCGGTATCGGCCGGCGGATTCAGCAGGAAGGCTCGACGCCCTTTTTGCAGGATGGAACGAAGCAGCCCGGTATCCGCCACATCAGCAACGAAGGGTTCAACGCCGTCTTGTTCGATGGCCGCAGCCTTCTGCGCGCTGTGAACGACGGCGATGACTTTCTCGCCAGACCGTCGCAATGTGTCGATGACGGCAGAGCCTATGTTTCCGGACGCACCAAGGATGACATACATGGTGAAACCTCGCAGGTAGCAGATGCATAACTGCGCTGACCGTTTGAGGTTCCGTCACCGATATCGCGGAGCGCAGGCGACAGCACGGGCGAGGGCAGGTGTGTCCGATGATGCCCTTGCAGAAGTCCGTTCGGGCCCGGACCGAAGGCGGCTGCGCAGGTCTGAATATCCTGATAGGAATAGCCGACGGGTGAGGCTTGGTCTCGGACCGGAATAGTGCTGCCAACGCTGCAGGTGACCTTTGCCTTTTGCCGTTTTCATGGAATTGGATCCGTACGGTGCCGCAGGCCTTCAGCCGATTATCGAGCATGTGGAGCGTATTTCGCCCAATGCCGCGACACCGCGCAGCTTGAACGTTGAGCCGCATATAACGCTCGCCGTTTATGACGGGCTCGACCCTGAGCCTCTCGCAAGGGCGCTCGACCACTTCAGCGCGGACATGCGCGCTCCCAGCGTCAAGCTTTCGAGTATCGGTCTTTTTCCCGGACCAGCATCGGTTCTATTCGCCGCGCCTGTCGTCTCTGCGGAGCTGCTTGCCCTTCATCGAGAATTTCACGAGGCAGCCGCCTCGGCAGGGGCGGCGTGCTGGCCCTACTATCTTCCGGGAAACTGGGTGCCACATGTCACGCTCGGTGAGCAACTGAGCCCCGAGGAGGTCGGGGCCGCAATCGGCGGCGCGATTGGTCTCTGGCAACCGGTGGCCGCAGGCTTGCACCGGATCTCACTCGTTCGCTTCCATCCGATAGATCTGTTGTGGCATCGGCAATTGCCGGGCTGAGCCTGTTTGGTCGCTTATGCGCGCCAGAAGGGCCGGTGGCTTTCCTCGTAAGCGGCATCCCGTGTCATGCCGAAATCCCTCAGCGTTTCGTCGGGCAGGGTATCCAGCTCACGGGCGAAGAGGCGTCGCTCGCTCCAGCGTTCCAGCCACACGCGGAGCGTATCTGTCATGTGCATGATGAAATTTCCTTTCTCTGTTGGCAAAACTCACCTAACATTAACGCGGTCTTAGGCGGCAATTTCCATTCGTTTTGCTTGGATGTCATGATTTTATGGCAGTATTCGAAGCTGGAAAAGCGCGTTATCTTGACCGTATCCGTTAGAAAATCTCACATATAGGAAATCCATGGCCCGCAATCTGCCGCCGCTGTCTTATCTCCGGGCCTTCGAGGCCACGGCACGTCTCGGCTCGGTGACACGGGCAGCCGACGAACTGGGGCGCACGCATGGGGCGGTTTCCAAGCAGCTGCAGCTTCTGCAGGAGCAGCTTGGGATTCCTGTCTTCGAGAAATCGGGAACGGGGCTTCGGCTGAATGAGGACGGCGCGGCGTTTTTTGCCACCGTGTCGCGCGCCTTCGATCTCCTGGAGGAGCGCTATCATGAGCTGAAGGCGAGCCGGAACGAGGCGAGCGTGCACATCGCCTGCAGCGCCACCTTCGCCATGATCTGGCTCGTGCCGCGCCTGGCGGAATTCTACAGCCTCTATCCGAACTGCCGCGTGCAGCTTTCGATGTCGTCAAGCACGCGTGACGGCGGCACGAACCGGGCAAGGGATGGCGTGGATTTTACGCTGAGCTGGGATCGCCTGTCGCGCCCGCAGGTGAAGGGCGAGTTCGTGCCGCTCGCCTCCGTCTCCTTCGGCCTGGTGTCCGCACCGGATTATCCCGTTCGCGCCGAAAGCGAGGAATTAAGCTTCCCGACCCGCATTTCCCCCGACCATATGAGCGAACAATGGACGAGCTGGCAGGCGGCGACCGGGCAGCGGATCTCGGCGCAGTCAGAGCTCTATTTTCCGCATATGCATCTCTGCGTCAGCGCGGCCGTCACCGGGCTTGGCGTCGCGCTGGTCGAGCGGCGCTTTGCGCTCACCGAGCTGAAGAGCGGCAAGCTTGTGGAGCGATCGGAATTCCTGACATACGAAGACGGTTTCGTGGCGATCATGAAGCCTGGCCGGGCGCTCTCGCCGGCTGCCGGCCATTTTCTCGACTGGCTACGCGACGCCTTCGTGCGGGAATAGGTGCGTCGCAAGGGCACAATCGCGACGAGGCTGAATCCGGATGTTTTCTGTTTGTTCTTTTTTCGCCGATAAGTTACATTGCCCTCGTGTGCCGCCGATTTCGCGAAAATGGAGTTTGCATGAAGGCGGTTTTGTTTGGGATTTTCTTGCTGACCGCCGGGAATGCGTCTGCTTCCTGCGAGCTGGTTTCGGCTCCATGTTCCACCGACAGTTCGGACAATACCTATATCAGAGAGCAGAATCTCGGCGGCGGCTACAATACCTATCGAAATGGGGATCTCTACTCGCAGACGCATCAGCAGCTCAACGGCAGCTATCGAGAGACCTATTCGAGCGGCGGCTACCGGACTTATTACAGCGACCCCAATCGCAGCGAGCCCTATCACGATAACAGGAAGAGCAGGGACGGACACTGAGGCGGGGCTCTTGGGACTGAGACTCAAAGAGCGGAAAGAGCGTCCAGGATCATCCCCAATCCGTTTGGCGACAACAGGCTGAGAACGGCACCGACAACGATGCCTGCGAACCCGAGCGCCAGCGCGCCGACAAGTCCGTGATGCTCCCAGCCATATTGGGCTGCCATCTGCGTTACGACCGCCACGACCAGAAGCGTCCAGACGATCCTGACGGCGAAGAGCAGGCGGCGGAGCACTCGCTTGTCTTGCGTCATGGCAGAGCGGAAATTCCGTGGAGCGCCTCGTTTCTTCGTATGTAGGTTGCAATTTCGAGTTTCACCAGAGGCTGCCTGCCGTCTTCTGCGGAACTGGCTATCGGGCGACGACGGCCGTGCGGGACAAAATCGCGCAGCCTCTTGCCCCTTGGCCCCCGGGTCAGTCTTCCACCAACTCAATCTCGGGACGGCCGGCAAGGGTGAGCCGCAGGCGGCCGCGGTCGGCGCGCTCGAGCATGATCGGGCCTGCCTTTTCCTCCAGTCGCCGGCGCAGCAAGATCAGCCGGGTCTCCAGATTGTCCTTGAAATCCGGCAGTTGCAGGCGGCGGTCGCGGCGTATCTCGCGGTTCAGAAAGTCCTGCTTGCCGGTGCGCGCATAGTCTTCGAGGAAATGCAGGAGCAGCCGCCCCGGCACGCCACGGATGAGATAATCGTCGTCGACGAACAGCGAGCCGTCGCGCGGATAGAAGCGCACGGCGATGCGTCGGCCGGCGGGCACGCTGCCGGAGTGGCCGGCCGGCGCGTCGGTCTTTTCGCGCCCGTTCGTCTCCGCCCGCTCGCGTTCCTCGGAAAGAAAGGAGAGCGCGGTGGCCAGATGCGCGGCGATCACGGTCAGCGCCTCCTCGTCGCG
>UEIF01000031.1 GCA_900468805.1 Hyphomicrobiales bacterium
GGGTTTGGGGCGGGGTCTTTCTCCCCAGCACAATCGCCCTCAAGAAACGACGCGAACCTGTTTCAGCCGTCGCGTCGGGTACATCCATTTTCGTCACGATCTGCGCCTTCTCCGCCCACTTGGCGCAGCTCATAAACAATGCCATACCGAACGCCACGACGGAGCTATCGATGACCGGGAACGCTTCTCTTCACACATTCGCCATCGGCGATGTCCACGGGCGTGCCGACCTGCTGGAGGAGATGCTGTCAGGCATTGCCGGCAAGGCGCGTGACGAGACGATCGACTACCGGATCGTCTTCCTCGGCGACATCATGGACCGTGGGCCGGAGAGCCGCAAAGCGCTGGATCTCGTCATCCGTACGCTGCGCGACAGGCCGGGCTCGAAACTGATACGCGGCAACCACGACGCGCTCCCCCTTCAGATCCTCGACGAGACGGACCCGGCCGTTCAGGCAGATCTTGTGAACCACTGGCAAGACCTCGGAGGCAGCGAGGCGATGCTGTCCTACGGCCTGCCCCGTGGGGCAGCCATCACCGCAGACGAGATCCGCCGCAGGTTTGGAGACGAGCGCCTGCAATGCCTGCGCGCCGCGGAACGCTATGTCGAACTCGACCACCACATCCTCGTCCATGCCGGCCTGAAACCCGGCATTCCCCTGGCCGAGCAGGATGCGCACACGCTGACGTGGATTCGCGGCGAGTTCCTGAACGCCAGCGCCTCGTTCGGCAAGATCGTCGTCCATGGGCACACGATTACCGCAAGCGAACGCGTCGAGATTTTCCCGAACCGGATTGCCATCGATACCGGCGCCTTCGCGACGAATATCCTGTCCGCGCTTCACATCAGCCCTACAGGCGATGTCGCGGTGCTGCAGGTAGCGGAAGTCCGCCCCGGTTCGTGCCATTTTCAGGAAGGCAGCCCCCTCAAGCGGTCTTATGATGATGATGCGGATATGCTCTTCTAGGACTGGGCGGAGCGACAAGGACGGAGTGAACGCGATCAATTCGGCTCTCGTCTGAACCGCACCAGGTTGGACGCCGAACCCTTCGCAAGATCCCGGCCCTTCTCTTCATTCCGGCCATCGCCTTCGCCCGGTTCCGCGCGCCAATCCGCCGTGATTTCCAGCCTGCGCGGGCTCGCCGGCATCTGGTCGCTGAAATAGCGCGTCGGCGTTGTTCCCAGCATGCGGCGGAACATGGCGATGAAGGCACTGACGCTTTCATAGCCGAGATCGCCGGCGATGACGGTCACGAGTTGCCCTGCCGCGAGCCGCTGCAGCGCGACGCCGATATGCAGTTGCTGACGCCAGCGCACGAAGGACATGCCCGTCTCCCGCTGGAACAGGCGGCTGAGCGTCCGGTTGCTTGCGCCGACCCGTGCACCCCATTCGTCTATGGTGAAACGCAACCCGGGCTCGGCGACCATCGCTTCGGCCAGCCGCTGCAGTCGGCGGTCAGTGGGCATGGGCAGATGGATCGGCTCGAGCGGTGCTGCGCGGAGCTCATCCAGGAGAACGCCGACCAGACGGTGAAGCCGCTCCGGCTCCATCTCCGGACTGTCGGGGCGCGGCTCCAGGCGAAAAATCAGCTCGCGCAGGAAGGGCTGGACAAAGAGAATGCCGCATTCGTCCTTCAGGCCGCCGGTCAATCTCGCGTCGATATAGAGATTGCCGATCTTGACATGGCCGCAGACGCGGCCGCTATGGGAGGTGCCGCCCGGGATCCACAGCGCGCAATTCGGCGGCACCGTCCAGACACCGCCGGCCGCCCTCATCGTCAGCACGCCGCTCATCACGTAAAGCAGTTGCGCCTTGCCGTGGCGATGCGGCTCGGACTCGCCAACGAAGGTTGTCTCGGTGATGAAACTGAAGGCCGGGCGCGACACCTCGTCGATCACGGAGGGGTCAAATCTATCCTGAATATTCATTGCCGATCCTCACAGGCAAACTCAACCGACGGCGTATTGCTCTATCACAGAAGCCGGAGGTCAGAGTAACCACGCATCGTCCCTGCTGCCGAGAAGGCTCCGTCCCTTCCGCTCCGCCTCCTCTTCGTTCGCCGCAAAGACGATCGCGAAGCCAAACGCCTTTCCGGCAGTAACAGCCGCAATCTTGATCGCCGCAGACGTCGGCCTGCCGCCATCGATGACGATCATGCCCCGGCAATAGGCCCTCATCCGGTCCTTGATCTTCTTGAAAAACAGCGCCCGCTCCTTGCGCTCCTCCTGCGTCTCGTCGTCGTGATCGTCAGGCGCGTGATCCGTGACCAGCACGAACGGCCGCCGCTCCTCCAAGAGAGCCTCGATCTGGTCATTGATGGAGGTTTCCGCATCGGCATTGGTGCGGATGAAGACGACAGGCAGGCGGGAACGATCCAGAAGCATGGGAGGCGGCCTTTCGAAATGGAAGCAAGTGGGGCGAGACTAGCATTCCGGATGGGGGCCGGATTTCGCGAAGCTGCCAACAAATGTTCTGGATCGGCCAAGTTTTACGAGGGAGTTCGGGATTGCATCTGCAAGCCGAGCCGCGAAAAGCCTGCTCCTTTCAATATCTCCTGCCCTTGATCGGACAGGAGAAAATCCCGCAGTTCTCTCGCATCGTTCGAAGCGCCCTTGCACAGCGCCAAACCATATTCGACCTTGGGAGAGAATTCCGCCGGGATTTCGACGACGCGGAAAGCCGGATCGGCCTCCAGCAGCCGGGCGTTGGAATAATAGCTCAGGAAAAGGTCCGCTTCGCCGTCAGCAATCAGATAACCGCCATCCTTGCCGGGCGGTGTCGGCGGCGAATTGCGGCCGCCGACCAGTTGCCGCGCGCGGGCTTTCAGCGCGACGCCCATGCCTGGATGCTTCGCCTCCACAAGGTCGAAAACTTCGAAAGCATAGTCCCCGGAAGGATCGTCGCCTGGCGTCGATGTGCCGATCTTCACCGCAGGATCTGACAGGATGTCGAGAAAATTCTCCGTCGCGAGGCCGAGATCGGCGCGTGCGATCACGCAAAGCCGATTGCGCGCAAAGCAGATAGGCTCTTCCGTGATGCCGAGGGAAGCGAGACGTCGCGGATGCGCCATATTGGCCGAAGCAAAAAGATGGAATGCTTCGCCCGCCTCGATCCGCTCGCGCAACAGGCCGGCAGGTCCAAGTGACAGCGAAATCCCGATACCCGTCATCTGCCCGAAAGCGCCAATGATGGCGGGAAATACATGCCGCATGCTGCCAGCGGAGAGCACCTTCACGGATTGGGTCATCAACGTTCGCCTTTTCGATCTCTTTGCCGGAAGAGCGGTACGAAAGCGGTTTCTTCACGCTCACCGCTGCCGAGGCGTGCGGACAGGATCGGAATGCCATAAAGCGCTTCCAGATAGGCTTCCGTCATCACCTTTTCGGTTGCGCCAAAGATGGTTCTCGTCTGTGGCAGCATGAGCAGCACCTTGTCAGCCACGGCGACTGCGTGGTTGGGCTGATGGGCGGTAAAGGCAATGGCGAGCTTTTCACGGTCGGCCAATTCGCTGAGCAGGGAGAGCACGACATCCTGATTTTTCAGGTCGAGTGCGGAAGCCGGCTCGTCGAGCAACAGAACCGCATTCTCACCCGCAAGCGCACGGGCAATCAGCACGAGTTGGCGCTCGCCGCCGGACAAAGCCTCGATATTGCGCGACGCGTAGTCGGCCATGCCGGTGGCGCTGAGTGCCTCCATCGCCTTTTCCACGTCGCGCTTTCGCGGCGTCTGGAAAACCGGGATATGCCGGGCGCGGCCCATCAGCACCACATCCAGCACCGAATAGGGAAAGGAGCCGATGAATTCCTGTGGTACGAAGCCGGTGCCCTGATTGAGCTCCATCCGGCCGGAGGTCGGCTTCAGAAGTCCCGCCAGAACCCGCAGCAATGTCGATTTGCCGCGGCCGTTCGGCCCCAGGATAGCGGTGATCTCCCCGGCCCTCAGGTCGAAGTCGAGATTGCGCAACTGCCAGCGCTCGCCGTCATAGGACTGGCTGACGGCCTCGATGCGCAGCATGACCCTGTCAGAATCCACGTGCGCCTCGCTGGGTCTGTTTCAACACCAGCGCGAAGACCGGCGTGCCGATCAGCGCGGTCAGGATACCGAGCGGGATTTCCGTGGCTGTGGCAGTGCGGGCGACGGTATCGATTATCAGCAGGTAGAGCGCGCCGATGATCAACGAGGCCGGCATCATCACCCGGTGATCGGGGCCGACCAGCATGCGCGCCATATGCGGCACGACCAGCCCGACCCAGCCGATAACGCCGCTGACTGCCACCTGCGCCGATACGATGCAGGAGACTAGGATCAGGATCAGCCAACGGAGCGGCTCGACATTGACCCCGAGGGCACGGGCATCCTCGTCGCCGATGGAGAGCAGATTGATGCGCCAGCGCAGGCCCAGCAGCAGAATGCTGCAGATCAGAACGGGTGCGGCGATCAACCCGAACTTCTCCCAATTGCCGGTGGCGAAACTGCCGAGCAGCCAGAAGACCATGGCCGGCAGCTTGTCTTCCGTATCGGCAAGATATTGGACGAGGCTCACCAGGGCGCCGAAGAAGCCGGTGACGACGACACCGGCCAGTACCAGCGCCAGGATGTTGCGGCGCGCGACGATACCGTTCAGCGCATAGACCAGAACCAGTGCCGAAAGCCCGAAGACGAAGGCCGAACCAAGCAGCCCGTAACGCGGAAAGCTGAAGAGGATGGCAAGCACACCACCGAAGGCAGCACCCGAGGAGACGCCCATCACCTGCGGCCCGACCAGCGGATTGCGGAACACACCTTGCATCGTGGCGCCGGAGAGTGCGAGACCCGCGCCGGAAAGCAGCGCCAGCAGGATGCGCGGCATGCGCACCGTAAAGACGACGTTCGCCTCTGTCGGCGTGACGGGCACGTCCGGCGGGGAAATCGGCGCCCGGAGGATCTCGATTACCCGCGCGAACGGAATGTCGTAACGGCCTATGCCAAGGGAACCGACCGCGACGAGCGCCAGAACGACCATCAGGATGGCGATGATCACGGATGGCGGGCGTCGCGGGAAGACGTCGTCACTCATTGCACAGGGCGATAGTCGGTGCGGTAGAATTCCCTGTAATAGGCATCCGCTTCCTTCTGCATGTCGATATCCTTGAACCGCTCGGGATAAAGCTCCTTGGCCATCCAGAGCTCACCGAGCGACATCGCTTCCGGCATCGGATAACCCCATGCTTTGGCATATTCCGGCATCAGGTAGACCTTGCCGTCCTTGACGGCATCGATCGTCTGCCAGGAAGCGGTCTTCCTGATCTCGTCGACGACGGCCGGATAACGCTCCTGGACGAAGATGACGGCCGGGTTCCATTTCAAGACGTCTTCCATCGACACCTGCTTGAAACCGGCGATCGAGTTCGCAACGTTGCGGGCGCCGGCGCGCTCCATCATCAGGCCGGTATATTTGCCGCGGCCATAGGTGGAGAGGTCCGGATTGGCCATGTAGGTGGCGACGCGCTTGTCTTCCGGGATGTCGGCGAGCCGGTCGGCAACGAGCTTGCGGGTCTTCTTGGTGACCGCGATCATCTCCTCGCCCTTTTCCTTGCGGTCAAGCACGTCGGCGATCAGCCGCACGCCGGTCGCGAAACCAGCGTCGATCGCAGCCGGCTCGTCCTTGACGCTCGGATTGACCTTGACGGCTTCCGCCGGCGGCACGTCGAGCAGCGAGATGGCAACGACAGCGAGGCCGGCATCCTGGATCTGCTTGACCATGTCGGCCGGCGCGTAGTTGGTGACGAACACCACATCCGGCTTCAACTTCAGCAGTTCCTCGATATTGACCTTGGTGAGGCCACCCGGCATGGCAAGGTTCGGAAGCTGTGGTGCGAGACGCACATAATTGGCGCCGAGCTGCTTCTTCCACTCGTCGAGTACACCGACCACCTTGTCCATCGCATCCATCTGCACGGCGATGTTGAGCGTCTGGTGCTGCAGGATGACGACACGGCTGACGACATCCGGGATGTGCACCTGTCGGCCGATCTGGTCGGTAACCAGACGGTCGGCCCAGGCCGGCGCAGATAGCAATAAACCACTGATAGCAATGGCGATTTTGGCAACAAAAGCGAGACGGGCGATCATGGGCATAGGTCCTCCAGGATGGAGCCGACCGCTAGCATGATATTCGGTCGTATACAACGGCGTTATATTCGGATGAATATGTCGATCACGCGGGAACAAGCTGGCCGATGGCCTGTTGATGGTCTGTCAATCGGCGGGCAAAGCGGCACGCGCCAAAGCGCGGGTCCGGTTATTGTCGCGAAGAAGCTTACCGGCAGACCGCAGTTGCGCTTTAGCTCTCGACGAACGCCCCGCCCCTGGGATGACGGAGGAAAGGTGGAGCCCGATCAAACCCCTCCCCACAAGGGCGGGAGGGACTCCTCGTGGCACCCGCCTCACTCCTCCAGAAACGTCGATGATGTGGAAAGTGGGCGAGGCAGGTTAAGCCCCTCCCCCTTGTGGGGAGGGTTGGGGCGGGGTCTTGTTTCTTCGGCGCCGCGACTCTTCAACGATCGAATGCACACTCAGTTCATTGACTTGAACGTCTCAAAGATCAGCACTCTCAGCCATCGATGAACGGGATCTGCATCCATCCGCGGGTGCCACGCCTGGACGATGTCGAAACCCGGCACGGCGACCGGCAGGTCGAACGTCGTGATCTGGCTTGTTGCGGCAGATTTGCGATAAGAGTTCGGAATTGCGCCGATAAAATCGGATGCCGCCGCAACCGCGATCACCGCTGGAAAGCTTGGCACGATCAGTCTGACGTCGCGGTAGACGCCGAGTTCGGCGAGCGCCCTGTCGACCGGACCGGCAAAATCCGCGTGCGGTGAGAAGAGTACGTGGCCCCAGGCGGCATAGCTCTCGACCGTGATCGGATCTGCATCGAAAATCGGGTGTCCTGTCCGTGCAAGACCCACATACCGGTCTTGAAAAAGGGTCTGGCAACGCAGTTCCCCGCTCTCCGTCGGCAGGACGCCGATATCCAGATCCACGGCCGCGTCTCTCAAGGATTGAACGTCCTTGTCCGATCGCGGCGCAAACCGAAGCCTTATCCCTGGTGCCGCGTTCGCCACAGCAGCGCTCAGGCCCGCGGCAAAAATAAGCACGAACGCCTCATTGGCACGGATGGTGAAATCGCGGCGCACCTCGCGGATTTCCACTGTCGACGGCGGACTGAGCACCGCTTTCACAGCTTCTTTCAACGAATGCACGTCTTCGGCAATCGCCAGGGCATGGGGCGTTGCGACCATGCCGCGCCCGGCCGGCACAAGGATCGGATCGCCGAGCGCAGCCCTCAACCGTGACAGCGTCCGGCTCATGGCTGATGTACTGAGGCCAAGCCGACGCGCGGCGGCAGATACGCTTCTCTCGCGCAGCAGCGCATCCAGTGCCACAAGGAGGTTGAGGTCGAGATCGGACATGACTCCATTTACTCATGCAAGGCGTTTTATGCAACAGTCGTTTGATCTCGTTGCGTCTGGCGCTCGCAATCGGCAAGGCTTAACTAGTCGGCCATCCGATAACGATTGGGAGTTTCTCAATGTCCCTCGCCTCCACCGCATCGATTTCTCAGGATGGCCCGGCATCGCCTCGACAGTACATGGCCATCACACTCATCCTTCTCTCAGCTGTTCTTGTCGTTCTGGACGGCGCCATTGCCAACGTCGCCTTGCCCTCGATCGCGCTCTCGCTGCACGTGGAAGCGGGCAGCACCGTATGGGTCGTCTCAGCCTATCAGCTGGCCGTGCTGGTCGCCCTTCTTCCGTGTGGCGCGCTCGGGGAAATCTATGGCGCGCGGCGGGTCTTCCTGATCGGCGTCGCGCTGTTTACCGCGGCTTCGGCTGCCTGCGCCTTCGCGGGCGACCTTTCCCTGCTGATCCTTGCCCGTTTCGCGCAGGGCCTCGGCGCGGGCGCGATCATGGCGCTTGCCATGATGAACCTGCGCTCGGCCCTGCCGCAGCACATGCTGGGTCCGATCATCGGCGTCAACGCCATGGTCATCGCGATTTCTTCCGCTGCCGGTCCAGGCATTGCCGGCGCCATCCTTTCCGTCACGACCTGGCCCTGGCTTTTTGCGGTCAATATACCGCTCGGCATCATCGTGCTGCTCAGCGGCGGTCTGCTGGGCAAGATCCAGGGCACGAAGCGAAAGCTTAACGTCAAGGCCTTGCTGGCCAACACGTCAATGTTCATCCTCTTCTTCTGCGGCACCGACCGGATAGCGACTGCGCCGGCAAGCGGCACGGTCCTCATTGCCGCCTCGGTAGCTTGCCTTGTCATCCTGCTGCGCCTGGAACGCAAAAGCGATGCTCCGATCATTCCGACGGATCTCCTGGCGGCACCCGCATTCCGCGTGGCGGTCATCGCTTCGGTATCCTGCTTCTGCGGCCAGATGCTGAGCTACATCGCGCTGCCCTTCTATCTCCAGAACAGGCTGCACATGACGCCGGTTCTCGCCGGTCTCTACATGATGCCCTGGCCGGTTGCGACCGCGATCATCGCGCCATTTTCGGGACGTCTTGCAAACCGCGTCAAGACCGCATGGCTTTGCGCGACAGGCGGCGCGCTGCTGGCTGCCGGCCTCCTTGTGGCAGCTCTCTGCCCGCCCGATCCGAGAGGCATCGCGTTTCTGGTCGGCACGGTGATTGCCGGCCTGGGTTTCGGCCTGTTCCAGACACCGAACAACCGCATTCTGCTTCTCTCGGCTCCGAAAGCCAGAAGCGGCGCGGCAGGCGCCATGCAGGGCACTGCACGGCTTCTCGGCCAGACGCTGGGCGGAATCTCCATGTCGCTCATCTTCGCGACATTGCCGCTCTCTGCCGCGCTCGAATTTGCGGTCGTCCTGTCGGCTGGCTGCGCGGCAATTGCCAGCCTGGTCAGCCTGAGCCGCGCCCGCTACGAACTGATGGGACAATCTGGAGCGAGCAGTCGATGAGCATTCTGTTCGCCAGGAGCCGAAAGCATTCCTTCGTTCCTGGTCAGACTGATCCCGCAGAGCGCCCGACCTCACACGCCGATAGCAGCATCCCGAACAGCCAGCTCAGGCCCGCATCCATCATCGCTGCGCGCGGGGCAACGGCGCTCAGCCGGAAACGCGGCAGCGGCAAAGGCGCATCCACCGTCACCAGGCCGAAGCGCGGGGCGTAGAGTTCGGCGAAGCGCCGGGGGACGGCGACGAGCATGTCGCTCTCGCCGGCGATGGCGAGCGCGAACATGAAATTCGGCACAGTCAGCGCCATCCGACGGCTCAAGCCCATTTGTTCAAGCGCCGTGTCGACGAAGCCGTGCGGATCGCCACCAAGCGAGACGACCAGATGCCGCATCCCGACATAGCGATCGAGCGTCGCCTCCTGCGCGAAGGCATGGCCGGCGCGCATGGCAATGACGAAATCCTCTTCGTAGAGCGTGAGACTATGAAAGCGCGCCGGAATATCATCGGCAGGCACCACTGCGATATCCATGGCGCGGGCTTCCAGATCGGTAAACGCATTGCGCCAGGCCCGCGCAGGCGAACTCTCGCCCTGTTCCGGCAGCAGCTGGCGTATGCTGATATCGACCCCGGGTGCCGTCCTTTCCAATCCGGCAAGCAGCGCGGACAGGAAGACCGCGGAAACGCCATCCGGCGCCCCCAGCGTGAAACGGCGGCTTGACCTTGCCGGATCGAAGGGCTCGGCCGTCGAAATCACGCTTCGCACCCGGGCAAGGATATCGGCGACAGGTGCTGCCAGCTCAACCGCGCGCGCGGTCGCCACCACGCCTCTGGGCGTCCTCACGAAGAGCGGATCGTTGAGCATGCGGCGCAGGCGTCCAAGCCCGTGGCTGACGGCTGACGGCGAGATGTTCAGCCGGTCGGCGGCGCGGCCGACATGGCCCTCCTCGATGACGGCTTCGAAAAGCACGAGGAGATTGAGATCGGCCCGCGAAAGATCAGTTTCATTCAGCATATCGCTGAAATCATATCATTGGCTTCAGCATCGGGAAACGGGCATGTCTGAAGCACAGGCTTTGCAGCCGCATTTCCGAACTCCAGCCTCGCAGAGGACATGCCATGTCGCCGTCTCGCCGATCCCTCCTCGTTGCCGGCCCGGCCGGTCTCGCCTCCCTTGCCGCCGGTGCAGGCGGCAGCCGGGCGGCTCTGCAGGCGCCCGATCTCGCCCTGATATCGGAGAAAGCCAATGCCGCGCTGATGCGGGGCGATGTCGCCACCTACCGGACGCTCGTACCGCGCACGCAGGATTTCACCCTGATGTCACCCTTCGGTGGCACCCCATCGCGGGAGGCCGACATTACCGAGAAGACCTGGGACGGCATGAGCCGCTTCTTCAGGAACGGCACGCTGAAACAGGAGCTTGTCCAAACCTATGCCGGCACCGACATGATCGTGCTTGTCGTCGTCGAGCGCGCCAATGTCGAAGTCGGCGGCCTGCCCGCGCAGGATTGGGCACTGCGTGTAACGCTCGTCTACCAGCGCGAGGACGGAGAGTGGCGGCTTGCGCACCGCCACGCCGACCCACTTCGCCATGCCATCACCCTGCAGCAATCGGCAGCACTCGGGCGCGGCGCGGCAGCCTGACGGTTGCTTTGCGCCGGGGGCAGACAAGACGTAAAGGGAGCGAGCACCCTGCCCGCCCCCTCTCTCCAAGTTCAGTTGCCGGCAACCGCGTCCCTGAACTCCGCCAGATCACGGTTGAAGCGCGGCGCTTCTTCCAGGAAGGGCGCATGCCCCGATTTCGCGTAGATCTTGGTTTCGACTGCCGGATTGAGCGACCGGGCGCGCGCGATGCTCGGCTCGACATTCACCAGATCGTCCTTGCCGCCATAGAGCAGCAGCACCGGCACGCGCACCTTGGGCAGGGCTTGCGCGGCGGAAACGGTCATCGACGGGACGGTCCGGGTCATGACCCAAGAGGCCATCGCGGCATTGGAGAGCAAGCGCTCGAAGGTTGCCGTGTCGGGCTTCGTCGCAAAACACAAAGCCAGGAAGGTTTTCATCGCATCGAGATGCACCTTCAGATCATCCGAAGCCATGCCTGCATAGACATCGGGATGCGATGTGATCAGCGCGGCATTGAGTTCGATGACACCATCGACATAGACGATCCCGCCAATGCCGTCGTCTCCATAGCTGGCAAGATAGTTTGAAATAACGACGCCGCCGAGCGACCAGCCGACGAGAACAGGCTTTTTCGCACCCGTCGCCTTCAGGACCGTCGAGAGATCGTCAGCCCAGCGGCGCCCGTCGCGATAGGCTTCGGCATCATCAGGCTTGCCCGACAGGCCGTGGCCGCGCATGTCGTAGCTGATCAGCCGATATTTCCGCAGTTTGGGGCTGGCGACCTGCATGTCCCAGTTCAGATGGCTGCCGAGCAGGCCGTGGATGAAAACGATCGCCGGACCGGCGGGATCGCCCGATTCCTGAACCGCGATCTCGACACCGTCAGGCGCCTTCACCGTGTAGTCCTTCTCCGCCGCCATCGCCATGGAAGACAGGCCCATCAGCAGGACGGAAACCCAAATTGCGCGCATTGTTCTTATCATGCCAGAATCCTTATGTTTAGTGATAACTACAAACTAACGGCTTGCCTTTTGCTGTCAAGAAGTCTTTAGTGATCGCTATGGATAAGGTTGTGAAAACACGGCGCGGCGGCCCGCGAACCTTCGACAGGGATCAGGCGATCGACATCGCCATGCGGCTCTTCTGGAAGCATGGATATGAAGGTGTCTCGTTGAACGACCTGACGGTCGCAATCGGCGTCGCGCCCCCAAGTCTCTATGCGGCTTTCGGCAGCAAGGCGGGGCTCTACCGCGAGGCGCTCGATCGCTATTTCGGGCTGCGGGGGGCGTTGTGGCATATCAGAACGACCACGACCCTTCAGGAGACGATCGAGACGCTGCTGCACAAGGCGATCGATGCCGTTACCGACCCCGCGGGAGAGCGCGGCTGCATGATATCAAGCGGCATGATCCAGTGCGGGCCTGACCATGCGGACCTGGCGCGCGAGATGGCAGAGCAGCGAAACACGATGCGGGAGACGATCGCAGAGACTCTGGGGCAGTGGCTGGACCAGGAACGCGCAGTTTCCCTTGCCCGCTATCTTGTGGCCGTCATGCAGGGATTGTCCGTCCAGGCACGTGACGGCGCCTCGCGGCAGGAACTGCAACAGGTCTCGGACGAAGTCATCGCCGGTGTGCAGGCCAGAGGCTTCAGCGAGATTTAGCGAGGCTTCCTGCCAAGCCGTTGGTGCCTGGAGCCCCCTCACCCTAGCCCTCTCCCCGCCGGGGCGAGGGAACGTGCCATACGATGCCTTCGGGAGCGCGGAGACGGTGCGGTGCGTTCCCTTCTCCCTTGGGGGAGAAGGTGGCCCGAAGGGTCGGATGAGGGGGCCACGTGCGCTAAGGATAACGAACTTAATCGTTCCCCTTGTGGGGGCCCGAAGGACGGTCGAGACCCGTGCCTCGCCCCCGGCATCCGACAGAATCGTTTTGGGGCGGGGTCTTCAGTCGTGAGGACGGAAGCCCACCTCTCCACAAACTCCCCGCCCCCGAACACCTCCGCAACTATCCGCGGCCTCATTCCTTCCTCGCATCCTTGTCGTCATCAGCCACTTTCGGCTTGCTGGGCGAACGCAAATTGTCAAAGCCCATATAATGGTCGACGTCGGACGTATTCCATTTGCCGCCCAGATAGATGATCGTTATGGCGGCGGCGAAGATGAGCAGGACATAGAGCGTTTCCATACCAGCGATATAGCGCGCAGGTATGGATCGGACAGCGTCCGGCGATATACCGCCGCTGTCAGGCCATTGCCAGCTGGCCGGCGGGCGCTGCGCCATAAGCTTGCCGGCCGGCGACCCAGGTGCGCCGCACGGCGGGTGCCGCACCCTCAGGCCAATCGACCAGCACGAGATCCGCCCGCTTGCCGACTTCGATGACGCCGCGATCGGCAAGCCCCGAGGCACGCGCCGGGTTATCAGAGACGAGCGGCCAGAGCGCATGGAGCGGCGCCACGCCATCGGCCTTGAGCCTTGCGAGGCCGAGCAGCATCGCCGGATAGTAATAGTCCGAGGCGAGAATATCGCAGAGCCCTTCGCGGATCATGTCGGCCGCGCCGATCGAGGCGAGATGGCTGCCGCCGCGCGTCGCGTTCGGTGCGCCGAAGACGATGAAGTCGCCGGCATCTCGGGCGGCCCGCGCAACCCGCCGGTTCATAGGGAATTCGCAGATCCGCGCGCCGCGCTGGCGGAAGAAATCGCGCGTTTCGATCTGGCTGTCGTCATGCGACAGCATCGGCGCGCCGGCGGCCTTTCCAAGTGCGGCCACTTCCTCGATCGCGTCAGGCACCTGCGGGCGGCGCTCCCACATGTTGCGCACCAGCGCCACCATGTCCGCCACCGGGATCTTCGCCCGCTTGGCGCGTTCCGCCATCTTCTCGGCGAAGGCAGGCGTTTCGGGATCCACTGTCGGGAAGGCCGGATCGAGATCGAAGGGCCGCTCCTGCAGCGGGATCGACGGATGCAGCATCACCATCGACGTGTGATCGTTGAAGGCAATCGACGGCAGGCGCGGACCGGCCAGCGCCTCGCGGATGAGATCGACCGCTTCGAAGCAGAAGGTTTCCCAGCGAAGCTGCACGCGATTGTCTACCGTCAGCCGCGGCGTGAGCGTATCGAGCGCGCGCACGATGGCATAACCGGTTTCGACCGAGCGAAGCCCCGGCTCCCAGCTGAGCGTCAGCGCATGATAGGCCGTCGCGATGCCGTTGGCGGCAAGCTGGCGGTCGGTTTCGAGCAGCGCGGCAGGAACAGGCAGCATGGTGCCGGGCCGCGGCATGACCTGCCGCTCGAAGGCATCGCCATGAATGTCCACGAAAGCCGGACCGAGCAGATGGCCGCGTCCGTCGACGATATCGGCTCCGTCGCGCTGACCGTCGATACCGGTGATCCGGCCGTCTTCGATACGCACGGAAGCGCGCTCCAGACGATCGCCGAATACAACGGTGGCGCCCTCGATGATTACTGCCGGATTGTTCTGCATGGGTCTCATTCCAGGAAAAAAGAAGGCGCGGCAGTCGAGTCACCCGACAAGGTGCGCGCCGCCCGCAGCTTCTAGCCAGCGTATATGACAGATTTGCCAACGTCGCTGACAAAACACCTCAAAAAGATCAAACATTTGAATAGCAGAAATCAACGGGACGCAATTGGTCGCAAGATCCGGCTCTGATACCAAGGAGCCGATGACCACACGCTCGAAACCCTCAGTCCTGTTCATCCTGATCGCCGGCGGAACCGTTCTGGGCATTGCCGGCACCGATCTGGTGCTTCCGGCCATCCCGAGCCTGCCGGGGCAGCTCGGGGGAAGCATCGAGGCCGCACAGCTCGTGCTGGCGGCTTACGCGTTCGGCACGCTGGTCGGGCTGCTGACCTTCGGCGAACTCGGTGCGCGGCATGATCCACGCAAGCTGCTGATCTGGTCGCTTGTCCTGTTCGGCGTAGCCTCGCTCCTAGCCGCGGAATCACCGTCGATCGAATGGCTGATTGCGCTGCGCTTTGCTCAAGGTGCCTTCGGCTCCGGCCCGGCTGTCTTTGCGCCGGGTTTTATCCATGGCCTCTATCCGCCCGACAAGGCGGCCGCCGCCATGGGGCGGCTCGGTTCCGTCGAGTCCCTGGCGCCGGCGCTCGCCCCCATCGCCGGAGCCTGGCTGCTGGAATTCGGCGGCTGGGAGATTTCCTTCGTGCTGCTGGCAGCGCTCTCTGCGCTGGTCGCCGCAGCCGTTTTCTGGCAGCGCGCCCATTTCCCGCGTCGACAGCAGATCCAAGACCACCACAGCTACTTCGCCATTATGAAGAACCGCGAATTTCTGAGCTATGCGTCGAGCCAGGCTCTGAGCCTGGGCGCCCTCCTCGTTTTCGTCTTCGGCCTGCCGGCCGTCCTGACCGGCCCGCTCGACAGGGGGATCGAGGATTTCGTCATGCTGCAGGTCTGCGGCATCGCCATCTTCATTCTGGCCGCGAATTCGTCTGCATGGCTCGCGGCAAAATTCGGCACCCTGCGGACGATCCGCGCGGGCACGGCCATCATGCCCTGCGCCTTTCTGGCAATCCTGGCCTATGCACTCATCGGCGCCAGCAGCCTCTGGGCACTCGTCCCGCTCTGGGCGGTCGTGAATTTCGGCTTCGGCATTCGCGGGCCGATCGGCTTTCATCGGGCAATATCGGCCGCCCGCGGCGATCATTCGCGCGCCGCCGCAATCGTCGTCGCAGCGATCCTCGGCATAGCGGCACTCGGAACGACGGCCGTCGCTCCGTATATATCCGTCGGTCTCTGGCCTCTGGCGATCGCCGGTGCCGCGATCTCGGCGCTCGCGCTGCTGTCGCTGGCGCCGCTGCGAGCCCTCGTTTGAAGCCCCACCGCCAAGCGGTAGTGACGCCGGACCTGAACCAGTGGACGGCGCCGTATCGGTCGTTGCCGATCAGACAAGGGGTCATTACGGAACGACGTGATGGGCGAACACCTTGCAGGCTACCTTTGACCCTGGCCGACACCATGTCGGCGTCATGACGCGGAGGCTCGGGCGACGCGGCGGCCAAGAGTGCGCCGTGTCGCTGGCTCATGACCGGTGCGGAACTGTTTTAGATAACACTGTGTCCACACCGGTATCGGTAGTTTCGCCAGATCCCGCGTGGTATTGGGCGTTAGCCCCAGGAGTTCCCGATATTGCTCTCACTTGAGACCGTCATCACGTTTGCTGCCGCAGCAACTATCTTATGCTGGGTACCAGGTCCGGATAATCTGTTCGTGTTGATGCAATCGGCGATCTACGGCCGGGGTGTCGGGCTGTCGGTGACCGCAGGGCTGTGCGTAGGCCTTGTCTTTCACACGGTCGCTGTGTCCTTGGGTGTCGCGGCAATTTTCCAGACGTCGCAATTTGCCTTCGATGCACTGAAGTACGTCGGTGCCGGCTATCTTGTTTACCTGGCCTACAAGGCCTTCCGGGCAGTGCCGGACGAACTCGAAGCTGGAACCGCGAAAGTGAAGCCGATGTGGCAAATGATGGCACGCGGCGTCGTCATGAATGTCACGAACCCGAAAGTCGCGATCTTCTTCCTTGCATTTCTGCCCCAATTTACCTCCGCCGCCAACGGCAGCATCGTTTTTCAGATGCTCCAGCTTGGCGGCATCTTCATCATCTGCGCCTTCACGTCTTTCGCCGTCATCTCGCTGCTTGCCGGGTCGATAAGCACCTGGTTGAAGCGCTCCGACCGAAGCCAGGTCATTCTGAACCGCGTTGCCGGCCTCGTATTCGTCGGGCTGGCCGCAAAGCTCGCAACAGCGCATCGTTAAAGCAGCCGTTTCTTGATCGTTTGCGAGAAAGCGTACTCGGTCCTCGCGCTGTGAGATCAACTTCCGACATGACGCTCGATCGGCTCGGCCAGGTCGATCCAGTGCGGGGGCCGGGGCCCAGGGCCTCGCCGTCAATAGAGCGACTTCCTGTAGGCGTCTTCGAGTGCGTCGTCTATTTTGCGCATTTCGATATCGTCGGCCGGAGCGCCAGTCGTCTGATCCAGGATTATCTTTGAAAGCGAGGGCATCTCGCTGCGATCCTGAAAGTGCTCTGGGTCCCATAGATGAGAGCGCCTGAATGCCTTGGCGCAATGCAGAAAAACCTCGCCCACCTTGACCAGTATCGCGAGCTTGGGCAAACGATCGCCGACACCCATATCCCCAAGGATTTCAGGGTCGGTCACGAGCCTTGCTTCGCCATTCACGCGAAGCGTATCGTCAAATCCCGGAATGATGAAGAGCAGTCCAACGCTCGGATTGGTGAGAATATTGGCCAGCGTATCGAGGCGATTGTTGCCCGGTCGGTCCGGGATCGCCAATGTGTGCGGATCAAGGACTTTCACGAAGCCGACCGGATCGCCGCGCGGGCTGACATCTGCTTTGCCATCCTGGTTCTGGGTGCCGATGCACAGGAATGGCGATCGCCTGATGAACTCCTGTGCGTGCCTGTCGAGTACGCCCAGACACTTCTGAGCGGCCAGAGCATGCGTCGGTTGAAACAGCTCCCGAAGAGCCTGTTCATCCCTCACGACAAATCTTGGATCGACACTGAACTCCGTCATTGCATTCGCCTCCCACAGCATCATGGCCGGACGATCGCGCCACTGCTGATGTACGTACCTCAAATCTGTCCTGTTCGTCAAGTCACGCTGACCCTGGAAGCGAAGTGCTTCGTCAATGCGAGGTCTCTGCCCTTCCCTCCGTCCGGTCTCTCGGTCCCCGCTTGCCCGCGGCTATTACCTCCCTGGTAATTGATGCCATACCAAGTTTTTCAGATGATCCGGGTCAGGCGCGGTCACCACCCGCGATGCTCAGCCCGAATATCTGAAAGGTCATGCAATGCCCCATTTTCCGATCCACAGCCTCGAGACGGCGCCACAGGCGTCGCAGCCCGCCCTGCGCGGCCTGAATGATGCTTTCGGCCTTGTCCCCAATATCGCAGGCGCGATGTCGACTTCGCCCGTGCTCATCAAATGCCTGGCAGCGCTTTTCCAGAATGTGCATGGCGGCAGCTTTAGCGAGCCGCAGATCCAGGTATTGCTGCTGACCAACGCCGTGACGAATGCCTGTGAATGGGCGGTCGGCTTTCATTCGTTTCTGGCCATCCGGCAGGGCATTCCGGCTGTCGATGTCGAAGCGATCAGAAGCGGCGGGTTGCCGGGCGAACCGAAGGCGACAGCGCTTTCAAAGCTCGCCCGCACACTGATCGAGAGCCGTGGACAACTGCCGGAAGCCGATGCCGATGCCTTTCTTCAGGCGGGCTTCGGCGAGGACGAGCTTCTGGAGGTGATCGCCGTTGTCGCCGCTTCGACGATCACCAATTATACCGGCAGCGTCACCCGCCCTGCCCTGGAGCCGCCGTTTGACGCCTACGCCTGGATAAAGCCCTGATATACAATCGGCTCGGCCGCTCCGGCGGCCAGCCTCTCCCACGATCCAGCGGACCCCATGACCAGAGCCTTTCATGCCCCACGGCCTTCCCATCCAACGACATCAGGCGCGCTGTTGCGCCAATGGCGAGAAATCCGGGGCAAGCCGCAGCTGGAACTCGCGCTGGATACGGGCATCTCGCAAAAGCATGTGAGCTTCGTCGAAACCGGAAGATCGACACCGAGCCGGCAGATGATCATCGATATCGCCGACGCCCTGCAGATCCCCCTGCGCGAGCGCAATGCCATCTTTCTTGCCGCGGGATACGCGCCGGTCTACCGCGACGAACCGCTCGACGCCCCTTCCATGCAGAGCATCGATCGCGCGGTCGGGCGAATGTTGCGGCAGCATGAGCCATTTCCGGCGATCGTCATGGATCGGTATTGGAATGTGATCGACACGAACAGATCGGCCCCCGCCTTCTTCAATCGCTTCATCGATCTTTCGCTGCGACCGAAGCCTCGCAATCTTCTGCATCTGATGTTCGATCCCGAGGGGATGCAGCCCTTCCTGATGCACTGGGAGGAAACAGCCCGCAGCCTTCTGTCCCGGGCCCGAAGGGAAGCGATCGGTCATGTTTCCGACGAAGGCACGCAGATGCTTATAACGGAGCTCATGGCCTATCCCGATGTCCCGCAGGACCTGCATTCCGGATCGGTCTCGGATGCCCTGCCCATGATCCCTCTCAGATTTCGGACGGAACGCCATAGCCTCAGCCTCTTCTCGATGATCACAACGGTCGGAACGCCACAGACGGTAGCCGCCGAGGAAATGCGCATCGAAACGATGTTTCCGGCCGACGAAGAGAGCGAAAACATCTACCTGGACTTCATGAGCCGAAATGACGCTGGCTGAGCCGACAAGACGCCGCGGCTTCACGAGATTGATCCAACGGCAGCGATGGCGGGTTTTTAACGCCATCCGCCAGGATCAATCTTTGTCGCAGCCTCGAATTTGGATAGTCTCAGTTCCCGCAAGCGTAAGAGAAATCTTTGTTATTCTTGTCTGTTTCGAGACCAGGAGGCCAGAATGCGCACAGTCTCTGCCGGAACCTTGGATATTGCCTATATCGATACTGGTCCGCCGGACGGGACACCGGTCATCCTATTGCATGGTTTCCCGTACGATGTTCATGCCTATCATGAGACAACGGAAATCCTGACGGGCCACGGCCATCGTTGCATCGTCCCATTTCTGCGCGGCTTCGGAGGGACAAGATTTCGGTCAGAGAGAACGCCGCGTTCGGGTGAACAAGCCGCGTTAGGTGCGGACTTGCTTTCACTCATGGACGCCCTTTCGATCGAAAAAGCCTTGCTCGGTGGCTATGATTGGGGAGGCAGAGCGGCGTGCATAGTGGCCGCACTTTGGCCGGCACGGGTATTAGGCTTAGTCAGTTGTGGGACCGGTTATAACATCCAGAACATCGCCGAAGCCGGAAAGCCAGTACCTCCTGAAGAGGAGGCCCGCTATTGGTATCAATATTACTTTCATTCAGAGCGTGGCCGCCGGGCTCTTGAACAGAATCGCGCTGATGTTTGCGGGTTCATCTGGAAAATTTGGTCGCCTACATGGTCGTTCAGCCAGGCAACCTTCGAGCAAACAGCCGCTTCCTTCGACAATCCCGATTTTGTGGACATTGTGATCCATTCATACCGCCATCGCTTTGGTGGTATCCCCGGCGATCCGGAAGTCGAAGCAATAGAAGGTCTCTTGGCCAGGCAGCCGGACATTACGGTTCCGACGATTGTTCTCCAGGGTGCGGACGATGGCGTCGACCCACCCACCTCGATCGATCGCGATGAGCCGCATTTTAAAGCTAGCTACGAACGGCGCATCGTTCCTGGCGTCGGGCACAACTTACCGCAAGAGGCACCGAAAGCGTTTGCGCAGGCCATCCTCGACTTATCCCGGAGTTCCTGAGTTTTTCAACGCAATCCGCCAAAAGCGACCGCGTGGCAACATCCGCCCGGCCAGCTTCAAGAACTGTATCCCACCAAAACGATCGCCGCCTTTGCGGGCGCTCCCGCTCCCACCACCTTCATCGTCAACATCATCCATGCCCATCCCGGAAAGCAGATAGAAGCCCTCGAGATCATCCAGGAGGTGGTGCATTACGTCGCCGAACGGAAGGAAGGTTTCCTCTGGAGCAGCCTGGCGAAGAGCAGCGACGGCCTGACAGTCGTCAACATCGAGGCGATCCAGGAAGCCGGCAATGTCGGCGAGTTCTTCGCCGATCCTGTTTCGCCGAAAAGTTCAAGCGGCTGGACACGGTCTCCAGCAGCGAATTCCATACCTATACTGTCGCGGATCTCGTGCTCCCGAAGCGCGAAACGGCCGGGTGAGCATAATGACCGGGTCGAACGGAATGCCCCCGGCCGACAGAAATTCGGCGGAGGGACCTTCCCTTTACCGGCGCTGACCACACTCGCCCCTCCGATTTGCAACAACCTTGACGAGAGCGTTTCCGGCGCGCTGCAGAGCCGGCTTGCCCATGTCCCGACCGCGACTACCCGGAAGTTACTAAAGCCATAACATATTGATTTATAAAACTGTCGCATTTGAAGATCCTGTTGCCGCTCTGCAACAAGCTGTCGCTTTTGGAACAGCCAGCCTTGCATGTGATCCGCCGATCGCTTGCGGGATAGGCCGAAGCAGCGCAGAAAAACACATCCTTTAAGCGTGTGAACATATTCGAATCAATTCATCGAGGAGCAGACATGGGCGGCGGCGCTACGGGCATAGTTGGAAAACGAAATCTTCTGGCGGGCGTTAGCATCGCGGCCTTGGCAATTGCCTGCTGTCTGCCGACTCCTGTGTCCGCGGGGGAATACACTGCCGCCACCAGAGGGGAGCTGGACGATCAGATCAGAGCCGCGAATGCCGATGGCGACGCCAGTTCTATCATCAGGCTGACCGGCAACGTAGGCGTCGGAGCCCCGACAAGCCTTGCTGTAGCAACCAAGCCGATCACGATCGATACGCAGGGCTTTGTTCTCGCGGGCGCGGATGGTACCGGTGCAACGACCGGCACCACGATAACCCTGCAGGGGAACGGCGGTGGAACCTATACATTGATGGGGACTTTCAAGGGCGGCAACGCGAATGCGGGCGCCGGCGGCCAGGGCTTGCGACTAACGTTTGGGGCAGCGGCAACGAACGACGGCGTGATCCAGGGAGGAAACAGCGTGAGTAACACCGGCGGGTCCGGTTTCGAGCTCGGAGGACCTGGCGCCGCGCCGACTTTGGTCAACAACGGAACGATCCGCGGCGGAAGCGGAACTGTCGGTGGCTCAGGGATTCTCTACCGCGCGGGCACCCTTACCAACACGGGTACAATCGAGGGCGGAACGGGCGCGGCCGCCATCGTCGGCAACGGAGCCACAGCAAATCTCTCCATCATCAATAGCGGCACAATCCGGGCTGGCGCGGGCCAGGCAAATGCCATCACGCGCACAGCTGCGGCGACGACGGGCACAGTCACGCTTGAGCTCCGGGCCGGGTCGGTGATCGAAGGTAACGTCGTTGCTGGTGCCACGCCCACCACTGACAGGCTGCGCCTCGGCGGCTCGGGCACAGACAGCTTTGACGTCTCCGCGATCGGTGCGGCCGCGCAATACCAGAACTTCGACATCTTCGAGAAAACCGGCACCGGCACCTGGCTGCTGACGGGCATAGCCACCACCGCGACGGACTGGACGATCTATGACGGCACGCTGCTGATCGGCGACCACAGCGCCGCTTCGAGCATCATTGGCGATATCACCAATTTCGGCACGCTCGGCGGCAGCGGCACCATCTTCGGCGACGTGACGAACGCGGGCACCGTCGCTCCCGGCAATTCGATTGGGACGCTGACGATATCGGGCAACTATATCGGCAATGGCGGCACGCTTTTTATCGAAAGCGTGCTCGGCGGCGATGCCTCGCCGAGCGACCGCCTTGTCGTCACCGGCAACACCTCGGGCACGACCAGCGTCAAGGTCACCAATCTCGGCGGCGGTGGGGCCCAAACCTCCGAAGGCATCAGGATCGTCGATGTCGGCGGCATCTCGGCCGGCAGTTTTTCGCTGCTCGGCGACTATGTTTTTCGGGGAGATCAGGCCGTCGTCGGCGGTGCATACGCCTATCGGCTCTACCAGAACGGTGTCGCGACCCCGGCCGACGGCGACTGGTATCTTCGCTCGACATTGGTCAACCCGGCCGCGCCGGGCGCATCCGCAGGGCCACTCTATCAGCCCGGCGTTCCGCTTTACGAAGCCTATCCGCAACTCCTGCTCGCCCTGAACGGACTTTCCACGCTGCAGCAGCGCATCGGCGACCGCTACCGGTCGGAAGATGGCAAAGCATCATCGGCCAAAGGCCCTGACAATGTCTGGCTGCGCGCCGAAGGAATGCATGCGAGCCTCGAGCCTGACAGCAGCACGACCATCGACAGCTATGATTACGATCTGTTCAAGCTGGAGGGCGGCCTGGACGGCGAACTCTATCAGGACCAAAGCGGCCGGCTGATCGGCGGCCTGACAGTCCACTACGGCACCATCTCCGGCGATATCGACTCCCTCTACGGCAATGGCGATATCGACACGACAGGATTCGGGCTTGGCGCGGCACTGACCTGGTATGGCGACAACGGCTTCTATGTCGACGCGCAGAGCCAGGCCACCTGGTATGACACCGACCTCAAATCCGATCTCGTCGACGGCGCCATGGAGAGCGGCAACAACGGCTTCGGCTACGCGCTGAGTCTGGAGACCGGACGGCGCTTTGCAGCCTCCGGGCCATGGTCGATCACGCCGCAGGCCCAGCTCATCTATTCCTCCGTCGACTTCGACACGTTCAATGATCGCTTCGGCGCGCGGGTATCGCTCGATGACGGCGACAGCCTGGTCGGCCGGCTCGGCGTGGCGCTGGACCGTGAGGAGACGTTGCAGCGGGCCGACGGCCAGACGGCACTGGCGAAGGTCTATGGCATCGCCAACCTCTACGGCGAGTTCCTGGACGGCACCGCCGTCGATGTTTCCGGTACCGGTTTCGAGACCAGGAACGACCCCGTCTGGGCCGGCCTGACGCTGGGGGGCTCCTACACCTGGAACGACGAACGCTACTCGCTCTACGGCGAAGTCGCCGCAAAATCCTCGCTGAAGGATTTTGGCGACAGCTATGCCCTCAGCGGCACCGCGGGCCTGCGCGTGAAGTGGTAGACCGGCAAAAGCGTTTGCTCACTCCGCTAGCATAGCGGACGCCAGCAGCGCTTTCAGGCCTTTTGGATAGAGGCCTGGCGAGCCGTCGAGATCAAGTGTCTTCGGGTCATACCATCGAGCGAGCCCGGACGTTCCATCGCTTTCCTGGAAGGTGATCACATCCTGACCCTGATAGTCATCGGAGACGAAGCCGATCTTGAAGATGAACATGATCTCGTGGCCGCTCTCGCCTTCGAAGACATACATGTTCTCGATCACAAGCGGTCCTGAGAGAACCTCGACCTCGACGCCGAGCTCTTCCCTGAACTCGCGCCGCAAAGCCGCTTCCGAACCCTCGCCGAATTCGACGCTGCCGCCAAGCGGACGCACGCCGGCAACCCGCCCCTCACTGTCATAGACTTCGGCCGCCAGAAGACAGCCGTTGCGCCAGTGGAGGCCAAGAGCCTTCACATTGATTTTCGTACGGGGGGAACTCATGGGATCTCTGCACGCAAGGGAACAATGGCGCGCAATCTAGAAGAGCAGGGAGATAGCCGCAATGGGCAGTGGCAATTCTGGCGTGAAGTGGCAAACGTGTAGCGGCAGATTTCCATAAATGGCCGGTCTTTAGCGCGTCAAAAACCCCTCCCCAACCCCTCCCCACAAGGGGGAGGAGCTTAACCCGTTGCACATGCTTTACAAATCTTCGACGTTTCGAAAGAAGCGAGGCGCGTGCCGCGGCTAGCCCCTCCCCCCTTGTGGGGAGGGGTTGGGGCGGGGGCTTCAGCCACAAACGCCCCAACCTACCCCTTTTCAAACGTCCCGCCCGCAAACACTTCGGCAAGTACCCGCGTCCCCATATCCGCTTCCTCCTCCGAAAGCCCTGAGAACCCGAGCAGCAGCCGCGACCGATCCGTGGAGACCACATTCATCCGCGACAGCGGCATCACCACCACGCCCCTCTTCAGCGCCGCAGCCGAGACGGCGGTATCATCGTCCCAGCCGCCCGTGCTCCTGACCGTCAGATTGATCCCCTGATCCGGCAACAGCACCGCCACATGCTCCGCCAACCGCTCCCCCAGAAACCCGGCCAGCATATCGCGCGACGCCCGCAGCCGTTCCCTGAGACGCCGCAGATGCGCCGGAAAATAGCCCTCCTCCAGAAAATCGGCGATCACCCGCTGCTGGAAACTCGGCGGGCAGCGGTCGACGGCGGGGCGCACGGCGCGGAAGGCGGGCACGAGATCGGCGGGGACGACGAGATAGCCGATGCGCAGGCTCGGCAGCAGCGCCTTGCTGAAAGTGCCGGTGTAGAGAACGCGCCCCGCCTTATCGAGTCCGTGCAGCGAGGCGATCGGATGGCCCTGGTAGCGGAATTCGCTGTCGTAATCATCCTCGATGATCCAGCAGTCGTTCTCCTCTGCATAGGCGAGCAGCCCGAGCCGGCGCGAAAGCGAGAGAACGGAGCCGACCGGATACTGGTTGGAGGGCGTGACGTAGAAGGCGGCAGGCGGCGGGATGGTACCGTCCAACAGCCGTGCCATGTCGATGCCATCAGCGTCGACCGGCAGGCCGACGATATCGATGCCGTTCAGCGCCAGGCATTGCCGGGCGGGAGGATAACACGGGTCCTCGACGACGGCCGTATCGCCTGGCGTCATCAGCACGCGGAAGGCGAGGTCGAGCGCCTGCTGCGTTCCCGCCGTGATGAAGATCTGCTCCGGGCTGCAGCGCACGCCGCGCGAGACGGCGAGATGGGCGCTGATGGCCGCCCTGAGCTCCCTTTCGCCCTGGATATCGCCATAGCCTTCGAAGGCATAGTTCATATGCCTGACGGCAATGCGATTGAGCAGCCGCGCCGTGCGCTCGTCATGGGCGATGCGGCCGGTGACGAATGGCAGCGCCTTCTGCGGCTCCAGGCTCGGCCCGCGCGTGAGGATCGCGGTCGCAGCGGCCGACACGCCGCGGCGGATCGCCTGCGCGCTGCCTGCACCCAAGGGATCGATGCGCGCCGCACTCTCGGGAATGGATGAGGCGATATAGGTGCCGGACCCGTGGCGGGCCACCGCAAAGCCCTCAGACATCAGGATTTCATAGGCCTCGGCAATGACGCCGCGCGAGATCGCCCATTCCGCCGAGGCGAGCCGTGTCGAGGGAAGCCGCTGCCCGCCGGTCAACCGCCGCTCGGTTATGGCGTTGCGCAGCGAGAGATAAAGCTGGCGCGGCAACGGCGCTGATGACGACGGATCGATCGTAGGCCGGAAGGAAGCCGATGGCCCTTCGCGTCTTCTCGTCAGCGTCATCAAACTTCCCCAATGGCTTATTCAAGTGGCTCACGCGCAATGAGCAAAGTGGATCTTCATATCAACACGAAAATGCATTTAGATTGAGCCACTTTCAAGCAGGATTCGTAATCGCAGTGCCTGACGGAGACGACATGAACCCAGCGAAAACAGACGTTCCCTATTTCAGCCAGTGGGAAACGCCCGAGATGACTCTGCCGGTGCTGGCGGATGGGGCGACAGCGCTTCACCGTGATCCGCTCTGGAAGAATTCCGGCGCCGAGACGATCGAGGAATATGCACACTGGGCGGTCAATGTCTGCGGCATGGCCTGCCTGAAGATGATCCTGGCCGCCCGCGGCGAGGCGCATCCGATCCTGTCTCTGGCGCGCGCCTGCACCAGCTATGGCGGCTATGTCGTCAATGAGGCCGATGCCTCGATCAAGGGTCTGATCTATGCGCCCTTCGTGACCTTCGTGCGCGAGCGCTTCGGGCTTGTCGCCGATGTGAGGACACAGGTGCCGGCGGAAAGCATTCCCGAACTCCTCTCGGGACACAGCTTCTTCATCGCCTCGGTCAGCAGCGCCATCCGCTGGCCGGAGCGCGAGCCGCCGGGCAAGGGCGGCCATCTGGTGCTGGTGACGGCGGCCGATGAAGCCAGCGTGCGCTTCCACAACCCCTCCGGCCATGACCGCGCCAGCCAGGCCGATGTCACCCTGCCGCTTCCTACCTTCGACCGCTTCTTTGCCAACAGAGGCATCGCGGTCAGCCTTTAGAGGCTTTTGTTTTCAAGGAGATTTTGATGAGCCCTTCCCAGTCCAGGCTGCGCATTGCCGTGCTCTTCGGCGGCCGCTCCAGCGAGCACGACGTATCCATCATGTCGGCGACCAATGTGATGCGCGCGCTCGACCCGGAAAGATACGACGCCCTGCCCGTCTTCGTGACACGCGACGGCCGCTGGCTGCAAAGCCGCTTTGCCGATGACGAGCTTGAGAAGCCGGAAACGGGCACCGAGCTCTGCCTCGTGCCCGGCGGCCGTGGACGCCTGCTGGCGATCGCACCGGATGGAAAAGCCGCCGAATCCGGCAGGATCGATATCGTCTTCCCGGTGCTGCATGGGTTGCATGGGGAAGACGGCGCGGTCCAGGGGCTCTGCCAGGTGGCGCGCGTGCCGCTTGCCGGCTGCGGCATCCTGGGCTCGGCAACGGCGCTCGACAAGGATATCGCCAAGCAGCTCCTGAAGGCCGCCGGCCTGCCGGTCGCCCGCTCGGTGACGCTCGATGAGGCGGCGCCACCTGCACTGGAAACGCTGGAAGGCGCGCTCGGCCTGCCGCTCTTCATCAAGCCGGCCCGCCAGGGCTCCTCGGTCGGTGTGCGCAAGGTCTCCGGCAGCCAGGAGTTCGGCCCCGCCCTCACTGAAGCTTTCAGCCACGACCGCAAGCTCATCGCCGAGGAATTCATCGCCGGGCGCGAGATCGAATGCAGCGTGCTGGAGGATGCAAACGGCGGCCTCTTCGTCTCCCGCCCCGGCGAAATCGCACCCGCCGAAAGCCACGGCTTCTACAGCTACACCGCCAAATATCTCGATGAAAATGGCGCAGCCCTCAAAGTCCCGGCAGAACTGCCCGCCGATGTCGAAGCCAGGATCCGCGACATGGCCGCCCGCGCCTTCCGCGCGCTCGGCTGTGACGGCATGGCCCGCGTCGATTTCTTCCTGATGGAAGACATGCGCTTCGTCGTCAACGAGGTGAACACCATTCCGGGTTTTACCGATATCAGCATGTATTCCAAGGCGATGGCTGCAAGCGGCGTGGCCTATGCCGAGGTGATCGACAGGCTGGTGCAGCATGGGCTGGCGCGCGGGGCGTGAGAGAACGTCGCCGGAAACGTCGAGAATCTGGAAAGCCCGTGTGGTCCGCGCTTACGGTCCGATTTACACCAGCATTTACCGTTACGTACTTCCGCCGGCGGTTTCAGCCGTGGCACCTTTCGGCCCTGGAACTCTGGGCCGGAGGTGACACATGTTGCGCCTGGTATTTGCATTGACGATCGGCCTGCTGTCGGCGGGTGTGGCTGCCGCGCAGGATCATTCCGCGGCGCCGGAGGTGGAAGAGCGCCTCGCGCGCAGCCGGGCGACGGAAGCGGTGATCTGGGGCATGCCGGCGGTCAACACCCTGCTCATGTACGATCAGATGATCGCGGCCGGCGGCAAGACCGGCGAGATCATCTACTGGGGCCGGCCGCTCGACTGGCACAATCAGACGCTGACGCCCAATCCCGATACGCTCTATTTCATGGGCTTCTATGATCTCGGCAAGAGCGGCCCCGTCGTGGTGGAAATTCCGCCAGCCGGCGACGACGGCTCGCTCAACGCCAATTTCGTGACCCTGTGGCAGACCTCGCTGGAAGATGCCGGCCTGCTCGGCATCGACAAGGGCGCCGGCGTCAAGTTCGTGATCACCCCGCCCGGCTTCAAGGGCAAGCTGCCCAAGGGGTTCCAGCGGCTCGCGGCCGATACGAATACCGGCTATTTCCTGATGCGCTCCAACCTCAGGAGCCATGGCGAGGCGGATGTCGAGAAATCGATCGCCTATGGCAAACGCGTCAGGTTCTATCCCCTGTCCGCGATAAAGGCGCCACCGCAGACCGTCTACCGCGACGTCAAGGACGCCGATTTCGTTTCAACCATCAAATACGACCCGAGCTTCTTCACGCTGCTCGACCGTGTCGTCCAGAGCGGGCCATGGCTGCCGCGCGACCGGGCGATGATCGACCAGCTGCGCTCGATCGGCATCGAAAGGGGCAAGCCTTACGCGCCCGATGCCGCAGCGAGCAAAGCCCAGGAGGAAGGCATTGCCGATGCCAGGGCCTGGCTCGAGGCGCGCTACGAGGCCGGCTTTCCGGCCTTTTTCGAAGGCACGCACTGGACCATGCCGGCCCTGCCCGATGCCGTTCAGGTCAGGCCACCACTTATGCCGAACCGGACAAATATGCCGTGGATGCGCGCGGCATCGCCTATACCTACGCCTATATCGCGATCAAGCGCCTTGGCGTCGGCCAGTTCTACCTGATCAACATCAAGGACAAGACCGGCAAGAGCTATGACGGCGCCCGCGCCTACAAGCTGCATGTGCCGGCCGATGTGCCGGTAAAGCAATATTGGTCTGTCACCGTCTACGACCGAGAGACGCACGCGCTTCTGAAGGGGGCCGATCGCGCCAGCCGCGCCTCCAATGCAGCCGATGTCAAGAAGAATGCCGACGGGTCGGTGGACATCTATTTCGGGCCGAAGGCGCCGGAGGGCATGGAAACGAACTGGGTGCCGACCATTCCCGGCCGCCAGTTCGAACTGATGTTCCGCCTCTATGCGCCAACGCAGCGCCTTTTCGACAAGGCCTGGACGCTGGCGGATGTCGAACCGATGTGAGGAGTTCAAGATTATGACCGCGAAGAAGACAATTCTCACCGCCGCGTCGGTGGCTCTGCTCCTCATGACGGGCGCAGCATCCGCCGCCGATGCCATCAAGGTCACGCCGGATAATTTCGCGCGCGCCGAAACCGACATGTACATGACGGTCTCGGCCGGGGAAGCCGGGCTCGGAAAGCTTTTCCACCGCCGCGAGCCCTTCGATGTGAAACATCAGACGGTCATTCGCGGCAACCGCGATACGCTCTATTCCAGCGCCGTCTTCGATCTCAATGCCGGGCCGGTGACGATATCAATGCCGGATTCCGGCAAACGCTTCATGTCGCTGATGGTCATCGACGAGGATCACTATGTGGTCGATGTCTCGCATGGCGCCGGCAGCCACACGCTCACCAGGGATGGCGTCGGCACGCGTTATGTCTTGGTCGCCGCGCGCACGTTGATAGACCCTACCAGAGCAGGCGATGCCGACGAGGTGCACAGGCTGCAGGATGCCATCAAGATCGATCAGCCCGGCGGGCCGGGTACACTGGACATGCCCGTCTGGGACAAGACGAGCCAGGATGCCGTGCGCAATGCGCTGCTGGCGCTCAATGCGTCCATGGGGAGTTTCAACAAGGCCTTCGGCAAGAAGAGCGAGGTCGATCCCGTTCATCACCTCATCGGCACAGCCGCCGGCTGGGGCGGCAATCCCGACAGCGAAGCGACCTATCTGAGCGTCACGCCCGAGAGAAACGACGGCAAAATCCTCTACAGGTTGCATGTTCCCGGTGACGTGCCGGTCGACGGTTTCTGGTCGATCAGCCGCTACGACGCGGCAGGTTATTTCGTCGAGAACCCGTTCAACGCCTATTCGGTCAACAATATCACCGCCGCCAAGGGCGCGGATGGTTCCGTCGACATCCAGTTCGGCGGCTGCGACGGCAAGCTTGCCAACTGCCTGCCGATCGAGGCCGGCTGGAACTACACGGTCCGCCTTTACCGGCCGCAACAGACCATACTGGACGGAAGCTGGAAATTCCCGGCTCCGCAACCGGTGGATTGAACGGCAGCGATGCAGCTGCCTCGAAAGACCTCCCCTCAATCCCTAACCTGTGGATGTGATTATTGTGACAATTCCCAACTTTAACGAGCCGACTGGGGAATTGTTAATGCCAGGCCGTTAACACCCGCCACCATCGCAATGATGGATTAGAGCATGCGGCCAAATATTGATTGCAAATCTCCAGGTTCGAAGCTGGGTTATACGACGCTTGGCATATTGGCGGGACTCGCCTTCTTCACGACCGGACCATCGCCGCTTCGGGCGCAGGATACAGCCCCTGCGCCAATCGCTGCCGGAACCGTCGGCGAACGCGTGCAGGCTTCAACCGAGGCGCTGGTGCGAATGTTCGATTTCGGTGCTGATTTAAGCCCGAAAACGCTCATCAAGACCTTGCCTGGCGACTGGGCGATATTGCCGCCGGATCACGGCCTGCCCGCAAGCAAACTGAAGACGTGGTGCAAGTTCAATGGCATCAATCTCAAGCAACCCGATCCACGCTATCCGATCTTTGACGGTTCGAGGGGGCGGGAGGGCAGCTCAAGGCGATTTGAATTGCGCCTGTCTGTTGGTGCAGCCATCTTTTGGATCTCCAATGTTCAGGATGAGATGCATGTGCTGGGCTATGACAATCCCGAAGCCAATGAAGTGGCACGCATGCGGCGCAATCTGGTCATGCAAAACAGCGTTCAGCAAGGCGAGGTGTTTCCGGTAAACGATGATGTAGTCGGTTTTATCAGTCCAGCCACTTCCACTACACCGACTTTCCTTGTGCGATGCCCGGGTGAGCCCGAGGATACAGCAAGGACCGAGCAGAATATCCAGACCGTGAAGACGATCGCGGAGACGATAGCGCAACGGGCTGCATTCCTGTCATATTCCCCGGATGGGTCCGTTCCCTTCGTCAGCAAGATGCAGGGCAACTGGACATTGGTCGATGAACCCGCCCGCCCCGAGGTGCGAAACAAAACACTCGCTGACCTGTGCCATATCCGCCGCATCGAGATGCGGCCGGACCATCAGCCCCTGCCAATCCTGACCGCGCATGTCGCCGACACGTCTTCCGAGCAGGATCGCCCGGCGCCGGCGTCACAGGATGAGTTCGAATTGCGTCTCGCCGGTGACGGTGAACTGTTGCGGGTGGCCCTGCATGATCCGCTGGTCGAGGTGAAACAGGATCCCGAACGCTTTCGCGTTCCACCCGCTGAGAAAGACGACCTGGCTGCCAAACGCCTCCAACAGGCAGCCGTTGCGCGCTACCGCCAGGCGACATTGTCCTTCGTAATGCCGGTGACGCTTGTTTCGATCGACGACGACACGTTTATTGAAACGCCGAAGAACCCATGGAGCCAGGCTCCCAGCTACGGCACTGGGCCTGCGGCCTTCAAACGCTATTGGATGAGATGCCCTGAAAACTGACCTGCTGCAATCGTCGCCGTGCCCGTCGGAGATCCGGCAAGCGGCAACGACAGGACGGGCGGGTCTTCGGTCATTTCGCAGTCGGCGAAACCTGATCCCGAAGATGCGCCTTCGCCGCGAGCATGATCTCGGAAAAACGCGGCAGCGGGCGCAGGCTGTCCAGGTCGTTGTCGTTTTCCATCCAGACCAGCAGTTCCGAGCTCATCTTCGGCGCCATGCGTTCCAGCACATCGAGAGCGGCTTGCGCATCGCCGCTGATCGCCCAGGCACAGACGAGGTTTGACTGCAGCTGGATATTGTCAGGCTCCAGCAGGCTCGCGCGCGCGGCCCATTCGCGGGCTCGCTCGTGATCGCCGAGCAGCGCCAGGATGCCGGCTCCATGCCCGATCGCACCGCTATGGTCGGGCTCGGCGGCCACGATACGCTCGATGCGCACCAGCGCGCGGCGGCAGGCATCCAGCGCTGCCGGCTCGTCGCCCTTGCCCTGGTAGCACTGGATGACCATGGCGGCGGCATTGTAGTCTCCGGGGGCGAATGCGGCGGCCCGCTCGAAATGGCCTATGGCATCGTCGAACCGGTGCTGCATGACGAAGGTGCGCCCGGCGGCAAGGTTGGCGGCGTAGTCGTCGGGGTCGAGCTGCAGCGCGATTGCACTCTGGCGCTCCGCCTCCTCGAACTGTCCCCTGTAGAGAAACAGCAAGGCCTTTCCGGCATGGGCGCTGGCGAGTTCGGGATCGAGTTCGAGGGCGCGGTCGATTTCGAATTCGCCCGTCTCGGCGCCGCCGGCGCTGCGCCTCTGGCGATTGAGCGTTTCGCCGAGAAGCGCCCAGGCACGCGCGTTACCCGGCTCCAGTTCACAGACGCGGCGGCAGAGCCGGATGATCAGCGGCAGGTGTCGCTCCGAGCCGCTGATATTGTATTCCCGTGCCAGAAGGAACAGCTTGTACGCCTCGGGATCGGTCGGCCCCGTGCGTTCCAGCGCCTGGCGTTCCGAAGGCAATAGCCGCAGCCTCAGTGCCTCGACGACGGATTTGGCGAGATCCGACTGCAGCACCAGCACATCCTTGATGTCCCGGTCGAAGCGCTCGGCCCAGACGGTCGTTTCGTTCGACCCGTCGATCAATTGGGCGGAGAGGCGGATTCGCTCCCCCGCCTTGCGCACGTTGCCCTCCAGCACATAGGCGACATTGAGTTGTTGGGCGATGGCACGCGCGCTCTGGGCCTTGATGCTGAAGGATGTCGCGCGGGAAACGACCGTGAGAGCCGAGAGCTTGCTGAGGTCGATGATGATATCCTCGGTCACGCCGGCGCTGAAATAATCCTGCTCCGGATCGCCGCCGATATTGGCGAAAGGCAGCACGCAGATGCCGATCCGCTCGCGGCTGGCGGAAGCCTGTGCCGGCGCCTCGCCCTGGATGGCGAAGGCGCGGATGGGGCGCTCGATGTTCTTGAGCGAGATCGTCCCGAGGTCTTCGAGAGCGACATTCAATTTTCCCGCCACGTGTTCACGCACCGTTTCGGAGAGCACGATACCGCCCGGCTGGGCTAGGGCCTGCAGCCGCGCTGCGATATTGACGCCCTCCCCGAAGAGATCGCCGTCATCGACGATCACATCGCCCAGATTGAGGCCCATGCGGAAGCGAAGCGTCGGATCGGTTGCCGAAGCCGCGCTCTGAAGCGCAATGGCGCACACGGCCGCGTCGACCGCGCTCGCGAACTCGATGAGGGCACCATCGCCCATCAGCTTGACGATGCGGCCATGGTAACGCGCCAATGCGGGATCGAATGCCGCAAAGGCCGCCTTGACGCGCAAGAGCGTGCCGGCCTCATCGCGCCCCATCAGCTTGCTGTAGCCGGCGACATCGATACAGAGAACGGCAGCCAGTTTGCGCATACAACCGTACCAGTGAGTTGAGTGCTGGCGGAAAGCCCGGCTTTCCCAGGGTCAGTCCATCACATCACGGCATTGGAGACAAGCGAGCGAAGGTGCCCCGGAAACGCCTGTCCAGAGGAGCTTGATGTTCAGCGGCATTCAAGGCCCTTTGCCGTCAGGATGTCATCGACCTCTGCCGACGCCAGAAATTCCGACAGGGTTCCGGTGGCTTCGGCATTGGTCGCATCGGTGCTGATGCCGGTAGCAAAGTCGATATAGCTTTGCAGCTCGTCCGGAAACCGGCCGACAAGCATGACCTCGGGCGCAGCGGCAAGGATCGACGTCACGGGAACGACGCCGAGCTCTGCCTCCCCGCGTCCGACAGCCGGCGCCGTCCGGCCGCCTTCGATGGCGACAAGCCTGGACTCGATCTCACCGTCCATTCCGAGCCGCTTCAGCAGGCCGGTGAAATAGGCGCCGCTGGTTCCGTCACTGGCATAGGCGATCGACCGGGCGGTCGTAAGGGCATGTTTGAAGGCTTCCACCGAGCCGATCTCGGGCGCACGGGTGCCCGATCGGACCGCCACTCCCATCGCTATCCGCCCGAAGGCGACCTGGCTTCCCGCCCTGATCTTGCCGAGCGCTGTCAGATCCTCGACATGATCCGGATTGGTGATGACGAGATCGAAAGCTTCGCCTGCTTCGATCTCTTTCCTGATCGCCGGATTGAGCGCCCATTTGACCGCCACCTTCAATCCCGTGGCCGCTTCGAACCGGGGAAGGAGAGCAAGGACGGCGGGCCGAACCGCAATGGCGCTGAAAAGCCGTATCTCCCCGCTCATGGCCGAGCCTCCCTTTTCAACCCAGCCGCTCCAATGCCGCCCGCATTCCGCTATGCGCCGCATCATTTCTCTGCAGCATCAGGGCCTTCGCCGCCTCGCCTGCCTTGTCCGGATGGCCGGCATTGAAGGGCGGCGACGGATCATATTCGATGCCGAGCTGGATCGCCCGCGCCACATCGGCGCCGGCAAGTTCTGCAACGATGGAAAAGGCGAAGTCGATGCCCGCCGTCACCCCGCCCGAGGTGATGATATTGCCGTCGCGCACGATGCGCGCCTTTTCATGGGTGGCGCCCACCAGGGGAAGCAGGTCGGTATAGGCCCAATGCGTCGCCGCCCGCCGCCCCCTGAGCAAACCGCTGGCACCCAGCAGAAATGCGCCGGTGCAGACCGAGGTCGCATATTGCGCCTGCCTGCCCTGATGGCCGATGAAATCCACCGTCTCGGCATCGCCCAGCGCCTCGACGACCCCTGCCCCGCCGGGCACGCAGATCAGGTCCAGCGCCGGGCAGGTCTCGAATGTTTCGGTCGGCAGGAAGCTCAGGCCCCGGTCGCTCGGCACCGGCTGCAGGCTCCTGGCGATGACATGCGTCCTGGCGCCGGGAAACCTCGAAGGCGCCGAGAGCGAAGGCGGTGTCGCGAGCCTGCTCAGCACTTCGAACGGCCCGGTGAAATCGAGCTGCGTGATGCCGGGAAAGATCACGAAACCAAGGTTGAAATCAGCCATGCCACATCTCCTCCGAAATGATGCATGCGAAGCCTGGGCGAAATCATCTCACTTGCGGCCGATGGCTGCAATGGGCGACAGCAGGCTCGTGAAACTTGCCGCCATCCAGGACGCTGCCAAAGTGAGGTCGGCATCATCGGGTGCGAGGCCGTGTCCGGCCTCCAGCGCATGATGGGTGACATCGGCATTAGCCGCGGAAAGCTGCTCCGCAAGCTGCAGGGCATGGCGCGGCTGGCGCCTGCTGTCGTTGAGGCCCGACAGGATGAGCACCGGCTTTGCCGATAGATCCGGAAAGGCGAAACCCTCCGAGATCACCTGCGGGCGCAGCAGGATCGCACCGACGAACAGGTGCGGCGCAACGGCAAGCAGAGCCGTGGCAAAAATCGCCCCACTGGAATATCCGACAGCAAGCATCGTCTCACTGCCGGATGCGCAAACGAAGCCGGCGGGGGCCACGCTGTCTCTCGCGAGGTCCAGAAGCTCTTCCTCGGGTATGCTGAAATCCGGGCGGCGCCTGAAAAATGTGAAACCGTCGCCATCGGCAAAAGTCCCCTCTGGACAGGTGGACGAAACACCAGGCGCGAGTTTCTCGATAAAATTCCGGATGAAGGCCGGGTGGCCGGATGACCCGTGAAGGCCGAGAAGTGCAAACATCAGGTCGTTCCGATCAAGTCGATCGCGGTCACCGAAAATATCGGCGGAGGTAGACATGGTGGCGGGCCGCGGCCAAAGTCAATGCATGCGCAAGAGCACAGGAGCAACCCGTTGAACAAAGAGCTACCTGCAAACCTCCACCGGATCCTGATCTTCGGAAATGGCGGAACCGGAAAGACATGGCTTGCCCGCAAGCTCGCAACCTTGCTTGAGCGTCCGATCATTCATCTCGATGATCTGCGCTGGGCTCCGGGCTATTACGGCATTGCGCGGGACAACCAGCTTGTCGCCAACGAAGTGGTCGACGCTGCCAAAGCCGACATCTGGTTGATGGAGGGCGTTTACGGCTGGCTGGCAAACGTCGTCCTGAACCGGGCGACATCCCTTGTCTGGATCGATCTGCCGGAAGACGAATGTATCGCCAATGTCAGGACCAGAGGCATTCAGGGCGGTGAGAGCGAAGAGGCTTTCGAAGAGCTGATCAAATGGATCGGAGAATACCGTCTGCGCAATAACTCCACCTGCCATGCGGCGCATGCGCGATTGTTCGGGGCCTTTGACGGGCCGAAGATCATCCTCACGAACCGGGCTGAAATCGGCTCGTATCTTGAGAGCCTGAACCACAGGATTCCAGGCGATATCACCGGGGAGTGACCAGGCATCGTCCGCCCATCGGCATCGAACATTCACCACGCCTACAAGGTCCCGGCCGGGACGCTATATCCGGTTCTGCACTCCATGAAGAGGAAAGTTCATCTCGCCTCGCGAACCGAGCGAGTGGCCGAACATATCGCCGGATAGACAAGGCCACACCCTATGTCGTGGCAGGTCTGAAGATGGCCGGAGTGCCGTTTCGCGAGGGCTCCGGCGAAATCAATTCATGAGGGAGCAACGACCTGAAGGAGGAATTGATATGGCTACTGTCAGCGTTCGTTACATTGTCGACGACGTCGATGCAGCGATTGCATTCTATACGCAGTCGCTCGGCTTTACGCTCGCCATGCATCCGGCTCCGAGCTTCGCCATGCTGACCAGAGGCGATCTTCGCCTGCTGGTGAACGCAACGACGGGACCGGGCGGCGCGTCCCAGCCCATGCCGGATGGGCGCCGGCCCGCACCCGGCGGCTGGAACCGCATCCAGATAGAGGTCGACAATATCGAAGCCGAGGTCGAACGCCTGCGCACAGCAGGCGCCAGATTTCGCAACGACATCGTGCCGGGGATAGGCGGCAGGCAGATCCTCGTAGACGACCCCGCGGGCAATCCCATCGAATTGTTCGAGCCGCCCCAAAAGTAGCTTGGGGAGTGCAAGTGTCGGGGAGCGAGTGGCGGGAATACGCGCGCTGGCCTTTCGTCAATGGTGGGCATAGCCCTAGCCAACGATCCGGAACCGAAAGACGATGAGTGGTCATTCGCCGTCGATCCATCAGGCAAGATCCTTTCGACAGGCGGCAAACAGCAAGAGGCCGACGTCATCCGCCGCTTCAGGCAGGAGCAGTACCGTTCCTCACCCGAAGCGGACAGCAACCCCACCCCATCTCGGCCATTCGCGTTTTATGGGTTCACGGCGTAGTGTTCGAAAATCCGGCAGTTCGAAACAGGGGAATTTTTGAATGGACGACGCGTGGAAGGTGCTCGAATCCAGGACGATCCTGCAGGATCGCTGGCTGAATCTACGCGCAGACGACTGCCTGACGCCTGACGGAGTGACGATTTCTCCCTATTACGTGATGTCCTATCCCGATTGGGTCAATATCGTTGCGATCACCCCGGATGACCGCCTCTTGCTCGTTCGCCAATATCGGCATGCGGCGGGCAGGTTCTTCCTGGAAATACCGGGAGGCGGCCTCGACGAGCGGGACGTAGATAGCGAAAAGGCAGCCCGTCGCGAACTGGAGGAAGAGACCGGGTACATTGCCCAGGACTGGCAATTGATCAGCAGCCTTTATCCGAACCCGGCCTCTCACACGAACCGTCTTCACACCTATCTCGCAACCGGCGCCGAGCGCAGGCACCAGCAACGCCTCGATGCCGGCGAAGAAGGGCTGACCGTTCATGCCCTTCCCATACCGGAGGTGCTGGACGGATTGCAGGCCGGCCTGATCGGGCAGGCTCTTCACGTGTCGTCTATTCTTCTGGCGCTCCGGGCTGCCGGACGGCTGAGGTAACGACTGGCTCCAACGAACGGCCAGGCGGCTCCGGAGTGGGTGGCCCCCTCACCCTAACCCTCTCCCCGCTGGGTAGAGGGGACTTGGCAGACGACGCCTTTGAGAGTGCCGAAACGGCGCGGCATCCCCTTCTCCCCTCGGGGAGAAGGTGCCCGAAGGGCGGATGAGGGGGCTCCGGGCGCAACGGACCTTCTCAAAACCCTCCTTACCTGTGGGGTCCGAAGGACGGGTCGAGACACGTGGCTCGACCCTGGGCGGAGCTTCGGAAACAGAGAGCTAGCCGGCCGTCCGCGAGATCGGCGACGTCAGGATCCTCCCGCGCCGAGGGCGACGAGAAGCTCGTCCAGTTGCTCGAACTGCTCGGGCATCCCGCCCTCCGCCCCGGAATTGGCGTCGAACGCTTCCTTCGAGGGATAGAGTTCGTGCAGCACCAGCAGCGTCTTGCCGTCTTTTTCCTCGAAAGTCACCGTGGTGATGGCAGCGTCATCGCTTTCCTCATTCGTCCAGACCAGGCGCGCGTTCGGTATCACTTCGAGATACTTGCCGAAGAATTCCATGGCGCTCGAGGCATCGTGGCCAAACGCAATACGGTAGCCGCCTCCGACACGAACATCCATGCTGCAGGAAAGCATGGGCACGCCCATAGACTTCGGCGCCCACCACCGCATGAACAGCTCGGGCTTGGTCCACGCTTGAAACACGATATGTGCCGGGCCGTTGAAGGTTCTGACAACGACGAGCTCGCGCTCGGACGTCCGCTCCACCGTCGTGGGGTTCTTCATGGGGGTAGGCTTACTCTCCATCGACCTTCTCCTTCCGTTTCAGTTCCTCGACAACCTTGTCCAACTCGTCGAAGCGCGCGTCCCAGAGCTGGCGGTAGCTCTCGATCCATGCCGCCTCTTCCTCCAGCCGGCGCAGGCCGAGCCTGCAGGTCCGCACGCGCCCGATCTTCTCGGTGGTGACGAACCCCGCCTGTTCCAGGACGCCGACATGCTTCTTCATGCCCGTCAACGTCATCTGGAACGTCTCGGCAAGGTCCGTGATCGAAGCGTCAGCGCGCCCGAGCTGCTCCAGAATACCGCGCCGGGTGGCGTCCGAGAGCGCGGCGAACGAGGCATCGAGATGGGCTTTTGCATACTGAACCATTCGGTTCAGTATCTAACACACGGATGGGCGGCATGCAAGGGAACCAACCGGGCTGCGCCGGTGGCCGCCTCCCCTCAAAACCGATCCCGCATTTCGCCAATTCCGGTTGCCCCTGATCTCATATGGGAACAATATACCCCCGCGATGCGAGATCGCCCCTCGGCTGAAGCCGACCGTGGCGACGACAGTCGATGTGTTTCACTTGATCCAAGCATGGAATTTCTCGCGGCTGTGTCGGCTTTCGCGATCGTAACCTGGAACTCCGGCCCAAGAGGGTCGCGGGAGGAGAATGCGTTATGAAAATCGTCCTTATCGGAGGCACCGGCCTCATCGGATCGAAGACCGCAGCGCGCCTGCGCGACAAGGGCCACGAGGTGCTGGCCGCATCCCCGAAAACCGGCGTCAATACCATTACCGGGGAAGGACTGGCGAGCGCGCTGGCCGGGGCCGAAGTGGTCGTCGATCTTGCAAACTCACCGTCCTGGGAAGATCAGGCGGTCCTGGACTTCTTCGAAACATCGGGCCGCAATCTGCTCGCCGCAGAACGCGATGCCGGCGTAAAACATCATATCGCCCTGTCCATCGTCGGGTCGGAACGGCTGCCGGAGAACGGCTATTTCAGGGCCAAGCTTGCCCAGGAAAGGCTCATCAAGGGATCGTCGATCCCGTACACGATCATTCATTCGACCCAGTTCATGGAATTCTTGAAGGGCATCGCCGACGAGGCGACCGTCGGGACTGTTGCCCGGCTCTCTCCTGCAGCGTTCCAGCCCATAGCGTCTGATGACGTTGCCGACATCGTGGCGGACGTTGCCCTTGCAAGGCCGATCAACGGGATGATCGAAATTGCGGGGCCGGAGCGCTTCCCCATGAACGAGATCATCGGCCGTTATCTGAAGGCGATCAATGATCCGCGCACGGTCGAGGCGGATGTTCACGCGCGCTATTTCGGGGCTGAGCTCGATGATCGCTCGCTCGTGCCCGGCGAGGGTGCGAGACTCGGCAAGATCGGTTTTGCAGACTGGTTTCGCCAGTCTGCGCAATCCAGGTAGCGTGAGGCTCCCGGCAACCGGGCCACGCGTTCTTTCAATGGCTTGCGGGCTCGAAACGCATTTTCACAACGGCAACGAAGAGGGTTACGACAATGAATTTTGCCCTATCCGCATTGCTGGTGTCAGCCAGCATCTGTCTCTCCGCCACTGTGGCTGCCGCCGCCGAAGACACTGCAAAAGTAACATCGCTCATGAGCAAAAACCTCCCCGACTATCCGGGCAAGGAAGGGCTCATGATTTCGGTCGAATACGGGCCGGGAGGCTCCTCGCCGGTTCACAAGCACGAGGCGGATGCGTTCGTCTACGTTCTGGAAGGCTCGATCGTGATGCAGGTCAAGGGAGAAAAGGAAGTCACGCTCTCTCCAGGGGATACGTTCTACGAGAGCCCTTCCGACATTCACCTGATCAGCCGCAACGCGAGCAAGACGAAACCGGCGAAGTTCATCGTCGTGCTGGTCAAGAAAAAGGGCGCTCCGGTGGTGATGCCTGTGAAATGACATCAGGCCTGCGAGCGCCGATGACGAAGCTTTGTGGTGCCGGCCCAACCAGTGCCGGCATTATCAGGGCTTTTTGATCGTTGCGATGCAGGGCGGGAACAAAAACACGGAGCGGATCGATGAAAGTAACGGTCATGGGAGCGAGCGGGCGCATCGGAACGCGCCTCGTTGAAAGCCTCCGCCAGGCGGGGGCCGAAGTCGTCCTTGCATCCCCCACGTTCGGCGTGAACAGCGTGACGAGGGAAGGCCTCAGGACTTCGCTCACGGGAGCGGACGCCGTCATCGACGTCACCAACGCTGCATCATTCGGAGACAATTCCGCATTGGAGTTCTTCAGGACATCAACCCGAAATCTCCTGGCCGCCTCCGCGGATGCAGGGGTCGGCCACTATCTCGCCCTGTCGATCGTCGGAACCCCTCGCCTTGTCGAGAGCGACTATTTCCGCGCAAAGATGGTGCAGGAGAACCTGATCAAGGCGGCCCGGCGGCCCTATACGCTTGTCCATTCGACGCAGTTCTTCGAGTTCATCAGCGGCGTGATCGACATGGCGGCGGACGGTGACGGTATCCGGCTTCCTTCCGCCTCCGTGCGGCCCATTGCTGCCGACGACGTCGCCGAGGTGCTCACCCGGTTGGTATTGCAACCCCCGGCAAACGATACGGTGGAAATAGCGGGGCCGGAGCAGTTCGCCTTCGATGAAATCGCCCGCATGCTCGTCGCAGCAAACGAAGACATGCGCCCGGTGATCACCGACGAGACCGCGCGCTACTATGGCGTCGAACTGAACGACGACACATTGCTGCCGCCTCACCCCGCCCATGTTGGTCCCATGCGTTTCGAAGACTGGCTGAACCGGTCTATGGCCAGCTAGACGTCAATCCCGGCCCGACCCCGCGATGGCGGTCAAGCCTCCTGGTCGTTTGTGAGCGAGGCTTCACCGCATGGCCTCTGCTATCCGTAGCAGGGCTGAATATATGATTTCCGGATCACCTGGTGCGACGGCATTTCGGGCCAGGCCTTCGGCGTCAGCGACAATCTCGTGGGCCGCACGCAATGCTGAGCGCCCATCCGGCGTAAGTTCGGTCGTCAGGACCCTGCCATGGACCGGGTGGGCCATCCGCCTGATGAGGCCGTCCCGTTCGAGTGTCGCTATGATGGACTGCATCGTCTGCGGTGTGACGAAGGCCCGCCGCGCAAGCTCCGCACTCGACAGGCCCGCGTTGAACTCAAGCCCCGCCAGCACCGAATATTGTGGGGTCGTCAATCCGATGTTTCGAAGCTGGGTGTCGAGATGGCCGCGCAGCGCTTGCTGCGCCCGCTTCAGCGCATATCCGAGCGAGCGGTAGGTGTCATCAACAGGCGGATCAATCAGGCTGGACATATCAGGGTCCTTATATTATATCAGGGCCCTGACGATACTGCGTCAGGGATAAAAAGGAAAGATCGCTCATGCCTCGCCTCATTGGACCGGATTTCATCGGGATACAGACGAAGGATCTGGACGCCGCACGGACCTTCTATCGGGATATTGTCGGGCTTACGCCATCGGCAAAGGCTCCTCCGGGCGCGGTTGTTTTCGAAACGTATCCCATCCCATTCGCCGTCCGTACACCGATCGAGGACTTTGACGATACGCAGAAGCGAGGGGTTGGAATCGCGATCTGGTTTGGCTGCGACGACGCTGACGAATTGCACGCTCATCTGTGCGAGCGCGACGTGCGGATAGCTTTCCCGCCGAAGGACGGTCCGTTCGGCCGCTATTTCGCCTTCGTCGATCCATTCGGCTATACGATCACCGCGCATACCGTCCCGACAAACTGACGGCATCCAAAGAGCGCGGGCACTCCCACACTTCGGTTGCGTGCCGACGGCCAACGGCAACGTCCCAAGGTGGTCAGCCTGCGTTCGTTTCTTCCGGGGGCCGTCCATAGGCACCGAGAATGGCCGCGACTAGACCCGGGAATCGTTTATCGACTTCCTGGCAGCGCGAATGGTTGCGCATCTCCACGCCATGACGCTCGCCCCGGATAAGGCCGGCCTCACGCAGCACTTTCATATGCTGCGACAGCGATGATTTGGGGATGACGCGCCCGCCGAGATTGGAAAGCGCAGTGCATGTGCCGGTTGAACCGACGCCCGCGATCTGAGCGAAGATCGCCACGCGCTCCGGATCGGAGAGCGCATACAGGATCGCCTCCGGTTTCAAATCCTCGACGGCTGGATGAATGAGCGGTCTCATGAATTTTTATATAGGGCTACTTGAAATCAAGATCAACAGTTCCGAATTTCTGAACTATGGAACAATGCCGTCAACCCCGGCGGCAATCCAGGTCGAAAGGAACTGATATGTCGAAACTCGCTGGAAAAGTCGCCCTTGTGACGGGCGCCTCCAAGGGCATTGGTGCCGCCATTGCCAAGGCGCTCGCCGCGGAGGGTGCACACGTCGCGGTCAATTACGCGTCGAGCAAGGCGGGAGCAGATGATGTCGTCAAGACGATCGTTGCAGCCGGCGGCAAGGCTATCGCGGTACAGGGCGATGTTTCGAAGGCGGAACAGGCAAAGGGATTGGTCGACGCCACGGTCAAGGAATTCGGCCGTCTCGACGTGCTGGTCAACAATTCCGGCGTCTACGAGTTCGGGGCGATCGAAGAGATTACCGAGGAACACTATCACCGCCAGTTCAACGTGAACGTTCTCGGCCTGCTGCTGACCACCCAGGCCGCCGTCAAACACATTGGCGAAGGCGGCAGCGTGATCAACATTTCCTCCGTGGTGACCAGCATGGCTCCGCCCGCCTCCGCCGTCTATACCGGCACCAAGGGAGCGGTGGACGCCATCAACAGCGTGCTTGCCAAGGAGCTGGGTCCGCGCAAGATCCGCGTCAACGCCATCCTCCCCGGCATTATCGAGACCGAAGGCACGCATACCGCAGGCGTCATCGGCTCCGATTTTGAGCACACCGCCGTGGCCCAGACCCCGCTTGCGCGCATCGGCCAGCCCGACGACATCGCCAAGGTCGCTGTCTTCCTCGCTTCTGACGATGCCGGCTGGCTGACCGGCGAGCGACTGACTGCCGCCGGCGGTTTTCGCTGATCGTCGATTGATACTGTGCGTGCTCTTTCATGGGGCACGCACCCTGCCCGGTTGCTCAGTCGGGAAGCTCTTCCCAGACCTCGGAATAAGCCTTGAAGCCGATGCGCTCGTAGGTGGCTTTGGCCTTCGGATGATCCCAGGTATCCGTGTGTAGCCACACGCGCTCAGGTCGATGGTTCCATATCGCCCGCAGCGACCAATCCAGCAGATAGGGTCCGAGACGCCGGCCCTGGGCATCGGGGATCAGGCCGAAGTGCTTTAGCTCCACATCCCCCGCGCCAACGCCCGCAAACTCGCACAGCCCGACCGATCGTCCCTCGTGCCGCAAAATGTAGAGCGCCGTGGAACCATCGCGCAGGAACGCCAGAAGTCCTTCCCTCGTCATCCGCAGACGCTCGTCCCATCGCAGGGGCGTCCCTATGGCTCGATAGAGGCGCAGATAATCGTCCGCATCAGGACGTTCCCTGGCGATAGCGGCGGCCGCAAGCGGAGACGACAGCGCAGCCCCGGGCGGGGGCGCAAGCTGTTCCATATATGTGACGAGAAGACGGACCATGGATGCGGGGGACTCAGCAACCGCCGATCGATAGCAGACCCGGTTGATGAAATCGACGTCTCACATGCCTTTGACGTCGCTCCTCGCTTTGCCGACGGGATGCAGGCCGCAGATCATGATAACACGGCGCAAAGCGCGATACTCAGCGCCGATCGGGGGAGCCAGGCCAGAATGACGCTGACCTTGCCCCAGTAATCGAGGTGTACTCCTCGACGTAATCCTCTACGATTTAAGGATTATGCAGTAGCCCGCAGCGCTATTGCTGCTGCTGCGCCGGCGGCGGGGTGCCGATCTTTTCCAGAACCTTCTTGGCAAGAGCCGGGTCGCTCTGCGCGGCTGTCAGAATCGTCGAGTATTCCTCGACAGAGATGTCCTTGGAGGCTTCGACGGTGTCGACCATCTGCTTCTTGGCTTCGTCCTGCAGCTTTTGCTTCGCAGCCTCGTCCTTCGTCGCGCCGATTTTGGCCGAATATTCCTGCCTGACCTTGTCGACCTGCAGATAGGCAACGGCAAAGGCCTCGATTTTCTGATCGCTGACGGGGGCGGCTGCACCATTGTCGCCGCTCTGCCCCTGCATCGGCGCCTGGCCCTGCGCCGGCGGCTGCTGTTGCGCCTGGGCCATGTCCACGGCGGATGCCGGGCAGAAAGCAAGCAGGCTGAAGACCGCAGCGGTCATCGTTGCGACGGGTGTGTAACGAGTGATCATAGTCATTCCTTTTCACGTGCATGATTTGATCGGCAGCAGGACCGCCTCGGTCGATCGCTCAGCCGCTAGAGGCTGGCGAGGTCGCGACGATGGACCTTTAAGAGGGCACGGTGCGGCGGTGGCGGGGCAATTTGCTGACGATTGAGCGGCAGCTTTGTGACCGTCGACATGCCGGCCGGCGCGGATAAATCCGGTGCCAGATCACGAGGCTGGCGTTCCTGGGAGGCCTCCCGCCGGGACGTTGCATCCGGAGATGGATCTCGGATCAGGCGGAGGCAAGCCCTCTGCCATGACATCGGATCAGCCTGCAAGCGTCAGCCAATCGCCGATCGTCGTTCCATGATGCCGCGTGGAACGCGCAGCCGGAATGGCAGGGCGCTCGGTTGCCACGGTTCTTCGGACTTCGCGCGGGCTAAGCCCGAATTCGTGGCTGAAAGCACGCGTAAAATTGGCGGCGACCGCGAAACCGGCAGCCTCCGCAATCTCGGAGATCGGCCGGTTGTCGGCCGGGTTGCCAAGATCCGCATAGGCCTGCAGCAGTCGCCGTTTGCGGATATAATTAAGCACTCCCCCGTTCGCTTCGAACAGTTGGTAAAGCCGCGTGCGCGAGATGCCCAATGCGCGGCAAATAGCGTCGGGTGTCAGATTGTCTGATTGCAGGTTGAGGTGAATGTAACGATGCGCCCGCTCCATCATTCCCACCCTGGCTTGGACTTGCCCCGTATCCGACTTTATGGATGAGGCAGCACATGCAACGACCATGTCGGCGATCGTTTGTATGATGCGCGGCACCTCCCCGGCCGTCAGGTTGCCCAGCTTCGTTTCCAGACCGGCGATATAGCTGACGAGCAATTCAGCCAGGCTACCGGACAGAAGCGTATTGTTGACACCCTGGAGAAGGCTTGCATCCACGGCCAGCAATTCATAGGGCAGGAAGACAAGCATGGCGTCGCAATCGGTCATCCGCCCGCGATAGGGATAACCGAGAGATCTGAAAAACACCTCGCCGGCACCGGTTTCCGTAACGTGACGGCTGACCTCGTTCCAGATCCGGCCGCTGCGAGGCAGGCCGACGTTCCAATGGTCTATCGGGCTCGAACGGAGCATGGATTGATCGCGGACATAGCTATGCGCCTGGGTGCGCTGCTGGACGATGAGCATGCCGCCGAGATGCCAGCCGATCTGTTCGGCAAGAAACCCGTCGTCGGGTGATTTTCCATCCGGCAGATGGACACTGACGAGAGGCGCCATATGCGCACGCCAGGCCTGGAACTGGTCTTTCGGCGGCAAATCCCAAGTCGAGAAACGCAAGGGCACCAGCGCAGGCGCAGCATCCAGGCGTTGGTCCTTCTCCGTGGCCGGTTCGCGCGGCCAGCGCCGCCGCTCCAGGTGGGCCGGCCATGCCTGCCCCGCAGCGGGGTCATCTCCAGATCCAGAACCCGTAGCCATCCAATCCCTCCAGCGTAACAACCGATCCGACCGGGCCGTTGAAACTGAGAGTGAACAATCGTTTTTGCGGCAAAATCGCCGCCGGAAACCGCCCTAGCCGGGAATCGGCGAGCAGCCACGTCCATAAGTTGTTTATCATACTCCCTTTGGAGCAGAAATGTACGGTGCGATAATTTTCAGGACGCGCGGATAACGACAATTGCGTCCCATGGCTGTATTTAAATAAGCACGGTCATTTCCCGAATGAAGACGGAATAGACCAGAATATCTCACCTGCCAGCGCCGCGTTAAAACGTGGAAGTCCCAGGTGAAACGATAAAAATTCAAGACAAAACATGAGAATACGAGGAGGTAGTCGTGAACTATCCGGGCAATATTCGTGCGTCTTCTGCATAGGCTTCGGCCTATTCGGAGACTCTTCGTCACACAACCCGCAGCCGCCAAAAAGAATAGTTATAACCGGCTGTGCAGGCTGCCTTGATCACTCAACTGGGGGAGGATTGAGGCGATCGCTGGCAAGGCCATGTGAGACGAAGCGAGGGGTTGCGCGCAAATTCAGGCGCCATTTGTCTATGCGTAGGAGCCTGATGCTGAAGCGCAACCCCATTCCATCGATTTCAAGAGAGTTCTGATGCGAGCTGCCCGCTCATGGGCAAACGGAGGCTAAGATGATCACTACCGATAACCAGAACCACATCGAATTGAAACCGGCTTCGAACTGCAGACGGGAAGTCGAAATCGCCATGATGGGAATGCTCACCAATCTGCAGACCCGTGGATGGTCAGCCGCCGAACTGGCACTGGCGCTTGCGGATGCCTCGGAAGAGCTCGTGATGCTGATCGCCAGCAAAAAACTGAGATCGAATTAAGCATTCAAGCCGGATCGCTATGCTTGCGGGCGTGATGAAGCCAAGGACGTTGGCGGTGTCGTATCGCGTTGCGATACGACACCGCCCGGAAGCGAGTTGAAGGTGACCGGTGCTGCCGGCTACATCAACAGCCAAAGCGGACTCGGCGATTGGCCGGAAGGTCTGCCACTATCGAGAAACGTCACAAGCCACCCGTCGCCCGCGTCGCCTCCACCGAGGAACAACCACACCCCTCCACCGAACCCAAGCCAGCCATCACGGCAGCAGCAAAATACTGCCTGCCGACCGCCCCGTTTCCATTTCCTCATGCGCCTTCGCAACCTCGGCCAGCCCGTATTCCGCTGATATCTCGCAGACGATGCCCCGCTCCATCGCGGCGATTGCCGCCTGCGCCGCGTCGCGGTATCGGCCGACATCGGCGCACCAGGCCATGATGCTCGGATGCGAGAGCGATTTGCCCGGCCGAAGCTCCTCGACGGCAACGGGTGGAATGGGGCCGGCGGCCTGGCCGATGGTGATGGCCGTGCCGAAGGGGCGCACGGAGCGGATGCTTTTCAGGAGCATATCGCCGCCGATGCCGTCATAGGCGACATCGACGCCGTTGCCGCCCGTCAGTTGCTTTACTTCGGCAACAATATCGGCCCCTCGCCCGACAATCAGATGGTCCGCGCCATAGGAAGTGGCGAGTGCCGCCTTCTCCGGCGAACTGACCGTCCCGATGACGGTGGCATTAAGCGATTTCGCCCATCGCACAAGAATGCTGCCGAGCCCGCCGGCGGCGGCGTGGATCAGCACGGTGCTGCCCTCCCCGACATTGGTGACCTTCTTCAGCAGCATATAGGCCGTCATGCCCTTGAGCAGCGAGCTTGCGGCCACCTTGGCGGAGACCGCATCGGGAAGCGCAATCACCCGTTCGGCTGCCATGATGCGGGTGGAGGCATAGGCGCCGGCCGGTGGGCCGGCATAGGCGACGCGGTCGCCCGGTGCAAACTCCGTGACATCGGCGCCGACCTCTTCGACGACACCCGCGGCCTCGACACCGATGACGGCGGGATAGGAGGGCAGCGCATAGAGGCCCTTGCGGTGATAGACATCGAGGAAATTGGTGCCGACAGCCTGATGGCGGATCCTGACTTCACCGGGACCGGGAGACTCTGACGGCTGATCCTGCAGCCGGAACTGGGTCACATCGCCGGGGGCGTTCAGCAGGACGATCTGGTCGGGCATCGGTCATCTTCCTTTGTTGGGGCCGCGTTATGGGGAGAAACTAGCCGATAGCCTTATGTGTGAAAATTCCCTATTGTCGCACAATGATTGGGAAAGAATTCACACAGATCGACTGGGACGACCTGAGGCACTTCCTGGCGCTGGCGCAGGCGGGAACCTTCCTCGGCGCGGCAAGACAGATCGGCGTCGAGCACGCCACGATCAGCCGGCGCATTGCCGCCCTTGAGAAAGATCTCGGCCGCAAGCTCGTCGACCGCCGCGGGCGGCGCATCGTCCTGACTGATGACGGCGAACAGATTGCCAGACACGCCGCCCTCGTCGCCCAGCAGATGGCTGTTATCGAGCAGCTAGGCCGCGCAAGCGCCACGGAGATGCGCGGCCATGTCAGGATCAGCGCCCCGCCGGCCCTGTCGAGCGTGCTTCTTGCAAAACCCATCGCCGCCATCAGGCGAGAGCATCCGGGCATCGAGATCACGCTCGTGGGCGAAAAGCGCCTCGCCTCGCTGAACCGCCGGGAGGCGGATATCGCGGTGCGCATGTCGCGGCCGGAAGACGGCGATTATGCCATTACCAAAGTAGGGGAAATGGCCTTCCACCTCTATGCGTCCAAGGCCTATCTCGAAACCGTGCCGGAGGCGCAGTGGACCTTCATCGGCTATGACGAGGGCATGAACGCCTCGCCGCAGCAATTGCGCCTTTTCGAACTCGCCGCCGGCCGGCCGATCGCCATCCGCTCCTCCGTTCTGGAATTTCAGGCAGCCGCAGCAAGGCTCGGCGGCGGTGTCGTCCTGCTGCCGGATTTCGCGGTGTCGGATGCGGATGACCTGCAGCGTATCGAGGATGAAAACCCTCTGAGGCGGGAGGTGTGGCTGGTCGTCCACGCCGAGATCAAGGATGTGCCGGCCATCAGGGTATTGATGGAGGCGCTGAAGGGCGCCTTTTGAGATGCGGCGATCAGCGGCAGACTTCACAAAAGCCCCCGCCCCACAAGAGGGAGAGGCTAACGTGTAGCGCTCGTTTCACTTCTTCCTGAACGTCGAAGTGGCTTGAAGCCGAAGCGGCGAGTTAAGCCCCTCCCCCTTGTGGGGAGGGGTT
>UEIF01000086.1 GCA_900468805.1 Hyphomicrobiales bacterium
CGCTTGGCCGACCAGACATCAGCCACTTGCGCACCGCCGCGGCGGATCGAGAAGTGGCCGCGGTCCTCGGTATAGTTCGGGCCGACAGCCGGCTGCATGCCGTCGAAGACAATGCTGTAACCGCCGGCATCCGTCGACTGGCCCCGCTTCATCTCGACCACATGCTCGGTCTGGAAGGTGGTGACCGCGACGATGCCGAGCACGGTGACACCAAGCCCGGCATGGGCCAATGCCGTACCGAAGGCCGAGCGCGGCAGGCCCGACAGCCTTCGCCAGGCGATATCGGCCTTCACCTTGCCGATGCCAGCCCGATACCAGAGATCGGCGATAGCCCCCAGGATCAGGAACAGGCCGGCGGCAAGGCCGAGCACGGCCATGACAGGGCCGCCATGCTGGATATAGAAGAAGACGAGGGCTGCGACGAGCGCGAGAGCGGCCACGACATAAAGCCGCTGCAGGGCACCGAGTAGATCGCCGCGCTTCCAGGCCAGCAGCGGCCCGAAGGGCACGACGACCAGAAGCGGCGCCATCAGCAGGCCGAAGGTCAGGTTGAAGAAGGGCGGGCCGACGGAGATCTTGTCGCCGGTCAGTGTTTCCAGGACCAGCGGATAGAGCGTGCCCGTCAGCACCGTGCCGCAGGCAACCGTCAGGATCAGGTTGTTGACGACGAGCGCCCCCTCGCGCGAGATCGGCGCAAACAGCCCGCCGGCCGACAGGAGGGGCGCGCGGAAGGCAAAGAGCGCCAGCGCGCCGCCGATGAAGATCAAGAGGATGCAGAGGATGAAGACGCCGCGGCTCGGGTCGCTGGCGAAGGCATGCACCGAGGTCAGCACACCGGAGCGCACCAGGAAGGTGCCCATCAGCGACAGCGAGAAGGTGAGGATGGCGAGCAGCACCGTCCAGATCTTCAAGGCCTCGCGTTTTTCCATGACGAGGGCGGAGTGCAGAAGTGCGGTGCCGGCAAGCCAGGGCATGAAGGAGGCGTTCTCCACCGGATCCCAGAACCACCAGCCGCCCCAGCCGAGCTCGTAATAGGCCCAGTAGGA
>UEIF01000074.1 GCA_900468805.1 Hyphomicrobiales bacterium
ACAAGGGGGAGGGGCTTAACTCGCCGCTTCCGGTTCAGACGATTTCAACGCTTGGGAGTAGCGAAATTGGCGCCGCAGTTTAGTCCCTCCCCCTTGTGGGGAGGGGTTGAGGAGGGGTTTTTGACTGGGTACAGCCTGGATGTTTCTTGAAAGAATGAATCGGGCCGAAGGTCGACAAGTCATACCAGGTCCGTTGCGCCCCTATCGCGGGGTGGTTATTTCGCCGGTGGGGTCCGGCGGTGCAGGCCTGAGCTTCCTACGGCCCCAGCTTCATGCGCATTTCCATCGCCAGTTCAAAGCCCATGCCGGCGTATAGGGGTTTTCCGGCTTCCGAGGCGTGAAGCACCGCGGTGGTGCAGCCGGCTTCGCGCAGATGCTCCACGGCCATCGACACGAGTTTCTTCGCGACGCCGCGCCCGCGATAAAGCGGATCGCTATAGACTGACCAGATGTAGCCCTGCAGCATGTGCTGCGGCTTGAGGACAACGGGATATGGCATCGTGTGAAGCTGGCAGGAAACGGATCCGGCCGGCATATTTCCGTCGAATGCGATGAAGCTTGCAAGCTTTCGGTTCTGACGGCCATCCCTCAGGAAGATCCGGATGATGTCCTGTGCGTCCTCCCGCAGGTGATCCTGCGGCGTGTCGTAACTTTCCCAGATCGCGAGGTAGTGCGCGACCATGATATCGTCGTGCTCCGGGCGTGCGCGGATGAAGTCGATAGCCGTTACCACGCGGCAGCCTCCTGGCACTCTGCCGTGACAGCGGTGACGCAGACGAAATCTCGGTTCCGGCCGGGGTTGCAAATCTCCGCAATTTCAGGAGGGACATGCAGGCGCAAGCGCATGGTAATCGGGTCTGAATGTTCGCGGCTTGCCATCATTCTCAGCTCCATTTGCGATCAACATGGGCCGTGGACGGCTTTGCGTCAAACGAGGCGCGGACGACCGGCATTTCCCATCGCCCGCGACTGCATCAGGTGGCACTCCCTACCGCCCCACCTCGATCTGCCCCCTCATATTCGGATGATACCGGCAGGTATAATCCACCGCCCCATCACCCTTCACCACAGTCGAGCCCGACTTGCCCGCCGGGATCACCACGTCGAAATTCCCCTTTGATGTCGCCGTATGATCCATCACATCCCGGTTCTGCCAGAGGATCGTGTCGCCCGGCCGTGCCTTCACCACCGCTGGCTTGAACTCCAGCTTTTCGATGGTGACCTCGATCGTGGCGGCACTTGCGGCCGTTGCGCAAAGCGAAAGTGCGGCCGCAAGGCAGAGTTTCGGCAGGATTGCCATGACCGTCATGACACCCATGACCCTCATTTCAGCATGGAGGCAACATGCTCGGCATGCTGCTCATGGCCCTCGAAGAGCTTCAGGCCGGTTTCGAGCAGGGACTTCAGCTCGGGGTTCTGGGCTGCCGGGATCAAACCCGTCTTCAGGGCGTTGTTGACCGTCTTGTGATAGGCGACTTCGTTGTCGACATAGGCCTTGTCGAAGGCGGCGCCCTTCAGCTTGGAGAGCTTTTCCCGTTCCTTCTTGGCATCCGATGCCAGCGACTTGCTGGTGGCATTGTCTTCGGGCGTCACCTTGAGCTTCTTGACGAGATCGAGCGCCTGCTTGTTGACGGCCTCGTGGTCGCGGATCATATCCTTGGCGAAGGCGACGACCTCTTTGTCCTTCGATTTCTCGACCGCCTGCTTGGCCGCCTCGATGTCGATGACGCCGGCCGTATAGGCGATATGGGCGATCTGCGGATCGGTCGGTGCTGCGCCGGCGGCAAAAGCCGCGGGGGCTGACAGGGCGAAAGCCGAGAGAGCGGCGATAAGGTGTTTCTGCATCTGGTCCTCCATCCGGCTGATACCGCCGGTCGATGTTTCCTACGCAGAATTGGATGCCGGCATCGGGCAGACGTTCCCGAAAAGATTTTTCCGGCCCGAAAAGATTTTTCCAGATGTCGGGAACATTCGTCTTGCCCCGGCATCCAATGCGGAAAAAGGATGAGCCATGGCCCAATACGCAGAGATATCAGCAGCAGAGAAAAGCGACCCGGAGCTGGTGGCACTGGCGCTGGCGCGCGATCCCGCCGCTTTCCGTGCCATCATGCGGCGCTATAACCGGCGGCTCTTCCGCATTGCCCGCGGCATCCTGCGCGATGATGCCTTGGCCGAAGACGCCCTGCAGGATGCCTATCTCAAGGCCTTTCGCCACCTTGGCGATTTCCAGGGCACCAGCGCCTTTTCCACCTGGCTGACGCGCATCGTCATGAACGAGGCGCTCGGCAGGCTCCGCAAAGCGAGCCGCACGCCCGAAGTCTCCGTCGATACGGCCCAGATGCAAAGCCGCATTCTCGATTTCCCCACCGGTTCGCCCATCGACAATCCCGAGATCACCATGGCGCAGCGACAGATCCTGAAACTCGTGGAAGAGGCAACCGACAACCTGCCGGAAGAATTCCGCCTCGTCTTCATTGCCCGGGTGATCGAGGAGATGAGCGTCGAGGAAACCGCCGAACTGCTCTCCCTCAAACCCGAAACCGTGCGCAGCCGCCTGCACCGCGCCCGCGCGCTCCTGCGCCGCGAGCTCGACCAGATGATCGGGCCGATTGCGATGGATGCTTTCCCCTTCGCCGGCTGGAAATGCGACCAGCTGACGGAGCGGGTGATGGGCGAGCTGATGGGGCGGTGAGGGCGCCTATTTCGGCTCGGACTGCTGGATGACGGCCGGCGGCGTCTTGCTGCTGCCGCCATCGAACATCTGTACGCCCAATATGCCGATGACAGATGTGACCATCAGCGCAAGGATTAACATCATCAATAGTCGCATGGGGCAATCCGATCCGGTGTTTGGCGTCCGGATAACATCTGGAGGTGGATATCGTTCCTGTAGGGTTAGGGGTGGCGGTGAGGAAGAAGGGGCACAAAAGATAGCTTTGCGCGAGAGAAGGTCCTCAAGACAAGAACCGGAAGTATCCGCCTCGCCAACAACATTCCCCCGCTGTTTCAGCGCTCCCTGACTTATGCTATCAATACTTGCATCATTCCTATTTCTACCGGGCTTTACCTGTAACGCGATCTCCGGTGAACGTTCGGCTACTCGGGGGAAGTGCCATGAACAAACAGGATGTCGCAGCGCTCTTTGCGCATCTCGAACACGGAGACGGCGCAGGCTTCTTTACCCATGTCGCCGATGACGTGGACTGGACGGTCATGGGCACCCATCCGCTCGCCGGCCACTACCATTCGAAACAGGAATTCCTCGCCGGCACCTTCGCCAAGCTGCACAAGGTGCTGCCTGACGGCACCCAGCTCTCCACCCGGAATATCCTCATCGACGGCGACTGGGCGATCGTCGAGTTACGCTCGATGGCGACGGCCCTCGACGGCATGCGCTTCGACAACCACTATTGCTGGCTCTGCCGCTTTGAGGGTGAGACGATCGTGGAAGTGCGCGCCTATCTGGACAGCTGGCTGGTCGGCGAGCTTTTCCGGCGCAACCCGCTGGGCGCGAGGGGATCGGCGACTGTCTGAAATCGTTGATTACCATCGAGGGCTCGATATCATCGCGCCCTTTCTGCTACCGAAGCGCCGGCGCTTCAGGCGGAACTCGAGGCCATCGAGGAAATCGACCAAGCGGCCTGAAGATTGCTCCTCCGCTCACCCGCCGCCCCCGGCGCGGATCAGCTCGATCAGCGCGCGCAATGCCGCTGATGTGTTGCGGTTGCGCGGGTAGTAGAGGCAGAGCGGGGATTGTCGGGGCAGCCAGTCTTCCAGCACGGTGGCGAGCTTGCCGGCCGTGATCGCTTCCGCCGCGATGGCGCGGGAGATATAGGCAAGGCCCATGCCGGCGATGGCCGCCTTCAGCATCAGCGATTGCTCGTCCAGCGTCAGGCCGCCTGATACATCGACCTCCAGCGCCTCGCCATGGCTTTCGAATTCCCAGCGATAGATGCTGCCACCCGCAGCCTTCGACCTGATGCAGCGATGGTTCGCGAGGTCGAGGGGCGTGTTCGGCGGCGGATGATCGGCGAGATATCGGGGTGCGCCGACAACGCAGAAATCAAGGCCGAAGGGCAGGGGCACGGCCACCATGTCCGCCGGGACGGATTCTGCAAGCCGGATGCCGGCGTCGCAGCCGTCGAGCACCACATCGACGAGCCGGCTTTCGGTCGTCACTTCCACCTGCACCGCCGGATAGCGCTGCAGATAGGTCAGGATCAGCGGCGTCAGTATTTCGTGGGCGCCGGTGACCGAGCTGTTGATCCGCAAGGTGCCCGAGGGTCGCGTGCCGTGGCTGCCGGCGGCTTCCATCGCTCGCTCTATCGATGCGAGCGAGGGTGCCACGCTGGCGATGAATTCCTCGCCGGCCGAGGTCAGCGAGACGCTGCGGGTGGTGCGGTTGAAAAGCCTGATGCCGAGCCGGTCTTCGAGCGCGCGCACATTGCTGCTGAGCGCCGTCGGCGACATGCCGAGCGCATCGGCGGCAGCGCGGAAGCTGCGGTGCTCCGCGACCGAGATCGCCGCCCTGATTTCGGTAAATCCGCTGCTCTGCATTGTGCGGGATATCGGCATGAATCGTCCCGATCTAAACGTCTAATCGGGATAATTCCTATCGCCTATTGTCCATCCATCCAAGATCAGCAGATGGAGAAAGACAATGGATATGCAGCTTTCCGGCAAACGGGCGCTGGTGACGGGCTCTTCGGCGGGGCTTGGCGAAGCGATGGTGCGGATGCTGGCGGCAGAAGGGGCTGATGTCGTCGTGCATGGGCGCGATCGGGCGAGGGCCGAGGCGATTGCCGGCGCCATCGTCGCTTCCGGCGGCAGGGCTGATGTGGCGATCGGCGATCTCGCCAGGCGCGATGAGGCCGAAGCGGTGGTCGCCCAGGCGCTTGCGGGCGGCGAGATCGATATTCTCGTCAACAATGCCGGCCACTATCACCATCTCGACTGGCATACGGCAACGCCGGAAAAATGGGCCGAGACCTATGAGATCAATGTCATCTCGGCGGTGCGGATGATCCAGGCGATCGTGCCGGCCATGGTCGGGCGCGGTTGGGGCAGGGTGATCCAGATCGGCGGCGGGCTGGCATCGCAACCGATCCCGATGCAGCCGGATTACGAGGCCTCGCTTGCCGCGCGCCACAATCTCGCGGTCTCGCTGGCGCGGCGGCTGAAGGATACGGGCGTCACCTCCAACATCGTCTCGCCGGGCGCTATCCTGGTGCCGGCGGTGAAGGAGCTCCTGGAAAAGATAGCGCCCGCGCATGGCTGGGGCGATCGCTGGGAGGATATCGAAAGCGGCTGCGTCAAGGACATGGTGCCGAACGATATCGGCCGCCTCGGCCGTCCCGAGGAGATCGCCGCCGCCGTCGTCTATCTTGCGAGCGGCCATGGCGCCTATATCAGCGGCGCGACACTGCGCGTCGATGGCGGCACGATCCGCTCGGCCTTTTGAAAGGTAAGGCCGTACCTCCCAAAAAACCCTCCCCATAAGTGGGGCGGGGTTTTCGGGACCTGGCGCCTGGAGTGACGGTGGAGACCCAGCCGCCATGACCACCAACCACCCTGAACTTTCGGCCATGTTCGGCGTTCCCGGATCAAAGGAGCCCGATCATGTCTCAACGGAAATTCAAGAAACTCACCCACCGCCTTCTTGTCCGGTTCGACAGCGTTCAAACCCTGCTCGACGAAATCGAAGGCAGCGCCATGAAGCTGCAGGCGACCTGCCACGACGAGGCTGACGGCGAGGCCGTCAGGCATCCTGCAGCGCAGCTGCCGCAATTGCCGAGGCATGGAGCGGCGCCAGCTGCCCTGTAGCAGGCGCCTCGCGATCCTGCAGCTTCGCCTGATGTGTTCATCCTGTCCCGGCAGGGAGATCGGGTATATGATTGCCGATCACCATGTTGGCGGAGGGACAGCCGGATGCGTGGGTTGATTGGAAGCGTGCTGATCTATCTTTGTGCTCTGACCAGCTCTCAGGGCGGCCCACTCCACGAGGCGGCAAAGACCGGCGACATCACAGCCATCGCGGCCGCCCTCGATGCAGGCGCCGACATTGAGGAGCAGGACAAGGGAGCCACTCCGCTCTTTCTCGCAGTTCGCAACGGGAATCTCGAAGCCGTAACATTGCTGATCGAGCGTGGGGCAAATGTGAACCACCAGTCGGCAATCGGCCTGCCAATCACCGGCGCCGTGGTGAAAAACTCCGCCGATCTCATCCGGCTTCTGCTGGCGCGTGGTGCTGACGCCAACGCTGCGGCGAGGGGTGAGGGGATGTTGCACTTCGCCGTCGCGGGCGGCTGTCTTGATTGCGTCAAGGCGCTCGTTGAAGCCGGTGCTGACGTCAACGCCATCTGGGTGCGTGGCGATCCCGCACGGCTGCCCGCTATCATCACGCCTTATCATCTTGCGAGGCATGACGACCATGCCGAAATCGCCGAATATCTGCTGACGCATGGCGTCATCGTTCATAAGCCCGCGCCGATTTCTGCGAAGCTGGCGAATGGTGACGCGGCAAAAGGGGCGAAGTTGTTTGCCACCAACTGCTCATCCTGTCATGTCACGCGTCCGAAGGATGTCCCCAACAGGGGGCCGAACCTGTGGAACGTCGTCGGACGCAAAAAGGCATCCACAAAATTCGGCGGCTATTCCCGAACCCTGTCGGCCTGGGGTGGCTTCTGGACTTACGAGGACCTCAACATTTTCATCGCAGGCCCCACTCTCACGACGCCCGGCGTCAACATGGAGGTTCGCGGCGCGCCCGATGAAGCCGATCGATTGGATGTGATCGCCTATCTGCGGTCGCTCAGCGACGCGCCGGTTCCATTGCCCTGAGCAGGCGTCCGGCTCGGTCCGTCGCTGGATTGTCCATGCGTGACGCCATGCAAGGCGCTTCAAAAGGTCTCACGCGCCCTCATCGGGAATGTTCAGTACCTCGCCGCAGGCCTTGCAGTGAACGGCATCGGCATCGTGGCGCTGCAGCCCGCATTGCGGGCAGGCAAAGGTCACCTTGTTGGGCCGCACCACAGCCTGGGCCAGCCGCACGAAGAGCGAGATGCCGACGATCATCGTCACGACGGAGGTCAGCTTGCCGAGCGTGCCGGGCAGGGTGATGTCGCCGAAGCCTGTCGTGGTAACCGTCGCGACGGTGAAATAGAGCGCGTCCACGAAGCCTTCGCCGCCTGGCTGGTTATAGAAGAAGGAGGTGTAGACGAAGCCGGTGACGAGGAAGAGGAAGACCAGGAAATTGATCACCGCGCGCACGACATCCAGCGCATAGCCGCAGCTCATCCGGCGCAACACTTCCTTCAGGAGCGGGCTTCGCCCGATCGCCCAGAGCCGCATGACCCGCAGGAAGGCGAAGTTGAAGAGCGCATCGGGGAAGAGCAGCGTCGCCAGCACGATGAAATCGATCCAGGTCATCGGCCGCAGGATCCAGCTGCGCAGCGAGGGTGCCGCAATGGCGCGCGCCGCGATCTCGGCGGCGATCCAGACGGCGATGACGTAGTCGATGACCAGATAGGTGGGCGCCGCCCGGAAATAGGGGCCGAGCACGAAGAAGGCGAGGATCGCGATATCTATGACGGTAAAGATGGACTGCAGGAGAATGGCCTTGCGGCCTTCGCCCCGTTCAATGCGCCGCAGCCCCGCGCGCAGGCTCTTGTGATGCGTGTCGTCGTCGAAGAGATGATCCATGACGGCGAAATAGCTCGCGGATGGCGGGCATCAATGGCTGGTGGTGAAGCGCCGTCTCCGAGTTCTCGAAGAGATCACGTCCTCTCCGGTTCGGAGGAGGAGGTAGGTGCCACCACGGGCCAAGGTCACTGTCGTTTGCGTCTGATCTTTCGCAGTTCATTCCTGTCGATGAAATGATCGGTCGCCCCAGCCTCTTTGTCGGGGTGCGAGATTTCCACATCCAGCTCTTCGGGCAGGTCGAGCGCCTGCTTGGTGTTCATGATGCCGAGCGGCACGCGGCCGTCCTCGGTCCTGGCGGCGACTTCGACGAGCGGTTTTGTTTTATGGGGCATGAGGGCCTCCTTTCTATAGAGACCCAACGCGGCGCGGACTCGCCCGTTCCATCGAAGACGGGATTGCGGGCTCGGGAACAAACAGCATGTGCCGGCGTTCGGTCCTCGCGAACACATTCTAATCACGGAGGATTTTCTCATGGGTCGCGGTATTCTTCTCTGGCTTCTGGGTATCCCGTTGCCGATCGTCATCCTGCTCGTCCTGTTCATGCGATAGGAGGCTCACATGTCTCTTGCTGCAGACAGACCTGTTATCCAGGGCTCCGCCCTCGAAGGCGGGCAAACCGGCGTGATGCCGGTCGAATCCTCGAAATCAGCCGTCGCCTGGGGGCCGATCATCGGCGGCGCCGTGGCGGCGACGGGCATTACGCTCATCCTGCTGCTGCTCGGCTCGGGCGTCGGTCTCACCATGGTATCTCCGTGGTCGGGACAGAGCAGCTCGGCCGCCACAGTCGGCGTCACCGCGGCGATCTGGCTGGTCGTCGTGCAATGGCTATCGTCGGCCTTCGGCGGCTATATTACCGGCCGGCTGCGGACCAAGTGGGCCGCCGTCCACACCAACGAGGTCTTCTTCCGCGATACGGCGCACGGATTCCTCAGCTGGGCGCTTGCCACCGTCTTCGTCGCCGGCTTCCTGGCATCGTCGCTGAGCTCGCTTGCGGGCGCCGGCGCCAGTGCCGCCGGCCAGGCTGCGATGGCCGCCGGTGTCGCCGGCACCTCTGCCGCAGCGGCCTCCTCGGATACGCCTGATGCCTCCACGTCGTACTTCACGGATGCGCTGCTCAGGCCGCAAAACGTCGCCAATCGCGCCAACGAGGACGATAGCGCCGCCGCTGCCCAGATTTCCCGCATCCTGCTGCAGGGAGCGGTGAACGGCTCGGTGCCTGACGGCGACAAGACCTATATCGCCAGCATCGTTTCGGCCCGCACCGGGCTTTCCGAAGCCGATGCCCGCGCCAGGGTCGATACCGTGCTGAAGCAGATCGACGATGCGAAGGTCGCTGCGCAGGAAGCTGCCGACAAGGCACGAAAGGCGGCCGCGACATCGGCGCTGATCGGATCGCTGTCACTGCTCGTCGGGGCGTTCATCGCCGCTGCTGCCGCCGCTTTTGGCGGGCATCAGCGGGATGAGGAAGAGGACCTGATCGCGACAAGCCGCGGTCCGCTGGTTTAGCGGGTCACGCATCGTCCCGGCGTTCCGGAAGGTATCGCGCTCCTTGCTCTCCCCCGGGGAAGGCAAGGGGCGCTGTGCATTAGAGCATCTCCGTCTTTCTCAGAAACACGGAGATGCTCTATCTCTGTGTTTTCACGCAATTCCAGACGCAAAACCGCTTCGCACTTTTGCTGGAATTGCTTTAGCGACCGGTCCGACCGCTTTCCCACAGCCGCAATCCACGGGGCCGTCCGGTGCTATCGCCGTTCGGCTTCCATATTTCTCAGGCGAAACATCTGCGCGAAGAATGCCTTGTCGGGCAGGCGGCGAAGCAGGGCGGCAATCGCGGCACATGCCGCTACGGCGAAAATGAGCCGGCCGGTCAGGACCCCGTGCAGATCCGCGCCGAGCGACATCACCACGATCGTATCCTCGATCACGCTATGCGCGAAGCCCATGAACACGCAGGACAGAAAGATCTGGCGCGGTGATATCGCTCCCGATTGCGCCTCGCGGATCAGGAGGCCGGCGCCGTAGGAAATGCCCAGAAACAGGCCGATAGCCGTGAGATGTTCGGCCTCGCCTCTGATGCCGGCGAGGCGCAGCACAGGCGAAAGAGCCTTCATCATCAGCCCCAGCAGCCCGGTCACCTTGAGGATTTCAAGAGCCCAGGAGAGGACGATGAGGATGACCAGCATCCAGACCATGGTCTGCGCAAGTCCAAGAAAGTAGTCCGCCCAGTCCGGCGTTGCGCTGATGGGGAGCCAGACAGGATGGACCTGATCCGACAGCCAGCCTGTCGCGGTGAGAACATGGTGCAGCATGAAGGCATAGAGCAGGCCGCCCGCAATGCGCAGCGTGGTCGTCGCGATCATGCCCGGACCCGCCTTCTGGATGATCTTCTGCTCGATCGGCAGGCCATGCGCGAAGAGAATGAGGGCCGAGAATACCGTGATATCGGCGACGCTGAGCGAGGAGGCGGGAACGAGGGTGAAAATGAGTGGAACCGCACCCCAGATCCCCACCAGCATGCCCGTCAGCCAGGCGAGGCCCAGCTCCGGAGGCAGCCCGATCAGGTTCATGATGGGCGCAAACGCGGGGGCGACAGCCTTCACCGCTCCCATCCTCGATAGCAGCTCGGCAAGGATCGCGATTGGAACCGTTATGCGGGCAAGCATCCAGTAGATTGCGAGCGTTTCCGTGGTGTTGCGCCGGATGAGCGATAAGAACGACATTTGAGATCCCCTTTATGGTGCCTCAATCTGCTAGCCCTGTTCACTTCGAATTTGTGATCAAAGATTGCAGAACGGTGCAATTTTATTGCAATGGCGCGTTTGACCGATATGCTCCGGGGAATGGATCGTATCGACCGAAAACTTCTGAACCTGATGCAGCGCGACGCATCGCGCACGAATATCGACATGGCCGAGGAGGTGGGCCTGTCTCCCTCCAGCTGCCTGCGCCGCGTGCAGCGGCTCCACAAATCTGGTGTGATCGACCGCATCGTCGCAATTCTCAATCCCGCAAGGGCCGGACGCGGGATCAAGGCGCTGGTGACGGTGGAACTGAAGCTGCACGGAGAAGCGCATATGCGCCGCTTCCTGGATATCGCGATCGCCGAGGAGGCCGTCTCGCAAGCCTATGCCGTCACCGGCGAAACCGATGTCGTTCTGATGCTGCGCCTGCGCGATATGGAGGAATTCGACTCTCTGTGCGAAGGTCTTTTCCGCGACGAAAACAATGTTGCCCGCTATTTCACCATGATCGTTATCCGGACGGCGAAAGAGGAAACGGCCATCAGGCTTTGATCGGCGCGCCGTGGCTGCCGGCTGCCGGTTTCAAAAGGATGTCAGGGCCCTGAATCCGAAAATCGCTGCATTCTGTATCCGTGAATTCGGCCTGTCGGGATCGGCTGCATTGCCGCCGGGGCGGATGACATATTGAAAGAACGGCTGCGCCGTAACCCATGGCGTCACGGCAGCTTGGTATGTGGCTTCGATCACCGCCTCGGAACTCGGAACCGGCTGCGACGTCCCGGTTAAGGCATTTTCGGCCCTTACCTGATCCGACATGCCCGAACTCATGCTGGCATAGGCAAAGCTGATGCCGGCGGTGTCATCGTCGCGGCCCGGCAGAAGCCCCTTATAGGCAAGGCCGAGATCGAAATACCAGTTCATGCTGTTGCGCTCCTGTTGCGGCGCCACTGCGACACGGACGAATCCGTTGAGGCCATTGTCCTTGCTGTCAGGCTCCTGCCAGAGCGTCTGATCGACGACGGCATAGACCGCAAAATTGCCCGAGAGCCGGCGCGGGCTGCCGCTCGACAGGGGATCGGCGAGTGAAACGCCGTTCGATGCGGTGGTCAGGCTGTCGAACTGCTCCGAATTATACCAGGCGCCGACCTTATAGGTGCCCGGCAAGCCGGGCTCGCCCTTTCCGGGCGCATAGGCATAGGCCGCCTCGGCAATCGCCAGCACGCCATCGCCAACCGGAAACCCGAGTCCATTGGCATTGCCATCGGGGTCAGACCCGGTCGGGCTGCCATTGAAGACGGCGGCCTGCAGCGTCCAGGCATCGTCGGGCTTGATGATGATCTGAGCGCCCGGAACGGCGAAGGGATAGGCCGGTCCTCCACCGGGAAGATCGGCGGCAAAAATGCCGGGCCATCCGAATGTCGAGTTGACGAAAAGGCTGGCCGTATTGCTGATCGCGAAATTCTGGTCCGCCAGAATCTGGCCGAGCTTCAGCGTCACCTTGTCGTTCATCAGGCTCTGCGAGAGATAGAATTCTCCCAGCCTGAAGCCGGGATCGGCTTCTACCGAGGTGACCGTCAGGAGGTTGCCGACATCCTTGCCGGACAGGCCCTGGCCCTGGATCGCATAACCGGAAATATGGATGGCGCCGCCGGTCCAGCCTGCCAGCCGGCCCATGTCGAAATCGCCCTGCAACTGGAAGAGGCCGTCATAGGCCGCGCCCCTTTTCACGCCGCCCGATACATTGCCGAGCACATCGCTGGTCTGCGACATCGTGAACGTGACGCCCTGATCGCGCAGCCAGTTGCGGTAGCCGTGCCAATCGCCTGTGAGTGTCGTCTCCGCATAGGATGGCGGTGCCGTATCGTCTGCCCGTGCGCCCGTGCCGCAGGCAGCAATCGCAAACGCAAGGGCGGCGCCGGATACCTGTCTCATTCTCTTCCCTCTTCCGGGGGCTGACGTCGGGAGGCGCTGGCCGATAGCGCCTTTGCGCGAATATGAGCTTGCTATCCTTGGAACGAATTGCGCAGCAGGGCAAGTTTGTCGGCTACGGTATTGTAGACCCGGCTTGTCCTGCCGCCAGTTCGGTACGCTTTGCCAGACACTATGCCTTCACGGCTTGGCGATATGCCAGACACCTTCGGCGCCGTCGCCGTGGATATCTCCAGGCCTGGAATCGAAGTGATAGGTATAGAGCGGCGAGCCGTTATAAGCCCACTGTGTTACCCCTGTCGGTCGGGTGACAACGCTCCAGGGACCGGATGCCTTGGCGCCGGCCGGTGCTGCGAAGGGAGGCCAGGCGAGGGCACAGAGCAGGGTGCATGCCGATTTTCCGGGCTGATCCTTGTCGAAAGTGTAAAGCGACTGGCCGTCGGCGTCTGCCAGCAGCTTTTGCTGTCCGCTGGTGACGACCGTGGCGGGCGACGCGGTCTTTGCCTCTGCAGCCGATAGCGAGATCAGGGCGAGGCCAAGCGAGATTACCAGGCTTTTCGTGGTTCCAGACATTTCTGGTCCTTTCTGCCGCTCCTCTGTGCCTGAACAGGTGGGTTCCTGCCGGTCACAGGCGGCGTTTGGTTCAGGGGTGGTGAGGTCCAGTTTGCGGGCAGCTAACCCTTTGCAGCAGGTGCCGGCGGCACCGGCAGAATGATTTCTGAAGCAACCTTCCAGTCCTTTCCGATATGCAGCCAGTCGATGATCATCAGGAACGGTTTGGGCGTCCCGTCCTGGCCCGCGTATGAGACGGTGATGTTCATCGGCGCGTAGGATTCCGCCACGTCAGGCGTCAAGCCGACGATCTTGAGCTTCGTGTAGTCCGGCTCGAGCACGACCGGGCCGGATGTGCCGATGTCGTGCAGCTTGCGGTCGATTGCGTCGTTGCCCCAGAACCCCGCCCAGTTTCCCTCGGCGGGAACAGCACTCTTGGCAACGAGAAGGGCTGCGGGGGATTGCCAGAACATGGCGTGAAGACCCTTGAAGTCGTGCCGGTTGGCGAGATCCATCAGCCTTGTGAATTCCGCCCTGATCTTGCTGGCGGCCTCGGCGTTCAGCGGTCTTTTGTCGGCGGAAGCAGCAGCCGAGGGCGCGGCGGAAACGGCCAGGACGATGGCCGCAACTGATAATGTCCTGTGCATGTCGTTACTCCGTGAGCGACCGTCCTTCAGCCGCATCAGGATCATCCGGTTAGCCGGGATTTGTAACTATACGAAGGTCGAGAAAGCCGTAGATGAAGGCGTGGGTACAAAGTTCGGTGAGCCCTATGTGATCGTCTCGGTCTGCCGTCGTGACGGCTTCCGTCATATTCATCGGCGCCGGCAGCGCGGCCGCGGCTTGCGAGTGGATTCGAAGTGCGTCGCCCCCTTGCAAAATCAAGCCACTGCACACAGTTGATGAGTTCCGGCGACCGGAGCTTTCCCGGCGCGTGACACCGTTCGAAGGGAGCAGAATGCAGCGTATCAGGACCTGGCTGAACCAGTATGAGCCTATGACGCTCATCACCTTCGCCTGCCTTGCCGGCGGGTTCTTTCTGCTGCAGCGGCTGACGAGCGAGGTGCTGGAGGGAGAGACGCTGGGCTTCGACCAGACAATCCTGCTCTGGCTGCGCGAGCCCGGCGATCTTGGCCGGCCGATCGGCCCGCAATGGCTCGTTCATGCGATGGGCGATATCACCAGCCTCGGCGGCATCACCGTTCTCACGCTGCTGACGCTGCTTGCGACCGCCTATCTGCTGCTCAACCGCAAGACCACGATTGCCGTCTTCCTGTTCCTCTCGGTTCTCACGGGCTGGCTGGCGAGCACCGGCCTCAAGATCATCATCGCCCGCGCCAGGCCGGACATCGTGCCGCACCTCGTCGATGTCAACGATCTCAGCTTTCCGAGCGGCCATGCGATGGTCTCGGCCGTCACCTACCTCACGCTCGGCGCGCTGCTGGCCCGCACCCAGCATTACCGCGCAACACGCGTCTTCGTCATGGCGGCGGGCATCTTCCTCGCCGTCATCATCGGCCTCAGCCGCGTCTATCTCGGCGTCCATTATCCGACCGATGTTCTCGCCGGCTGGGTCGCCGGTTCGCTCTGGGCGCTCTTATGCTGGCTGGTCTCGAAACGCTTCATCGCGCGGACCGCCGATGAGGCTGAGAGCGAGCGGCAGTGATGGTTCGTGCCGGCCGATAGATATCCACCACCGAGCCCCGCGGAAAGGCCTTTGAGCTGATCAGTTCGAGGCGCTGTGGCGAGCGTTTAGCAGGGCAGGGTGATGATCTGGTGATGGGAGGTTTCTGTTTACGCGCATGGCCCCTCATCCGCCTGCCGGCACCTTCTCCCCGTTGGGGAGAAGACATATGCCGCGCCGTTCCCGCGTCCCGAAAGGCATCGCATGCCACGTCCCCTCGCCCCGGCGGGGAGAGGGTTAGGGTGAGGGGGCCACACGCCCAACGCTCCCGAATTTCTGTCTTGATGACGGAGGGGAGATTGTGCTCCGCCGACCCCACGAAAGCTCTGAAGTGGCGTGCGGGCAACGCGGCTCGGCGCCATGATCCGGAATTATGTAGCAGATGCCACCAACCGAAAGCGCTTCGGCGGTGGCTGCTGTAAGCCCGAGAGCATCCATCGGTCATGTCAGCAATTTGCGGGTATCGCGAAACTGCCAATTCTGCGACTTTGCGCAAGCCAGGAAAACAAGTTTTGCTTTATTCAGGAATTTTGCAACACCACCACAGGTTAGGTATTCTTTGAATCGATCATAATCGGCTGGAGGAAACGACAATGACTGATCAGCAAGGATGCAACCCGTTTGATGGCCCTCAAATGCAAGGCGTGCATTATGAGCGGGCAGATATGTCAGGCGCTAATTTCGATGGCGTCCATCTCGCGGACGCACGATTTTACGCTGTTTTGACGAAGGCAAAATTCATCGACACCAATTTGTCCGAAGCGGATTTTGACGATGTCAACCTTGAGGGTGCGCGCTTTAACATCGTCAATCTGTCTGGAGCCACCGTCACGAATGCGAACCTGTCGCGATTGACCATAAGCGGTGTCACATTGGCGGACGCGGAAATCACAGATGCCGATTTGACCGGGATGCGGATCAACGGAGTTCTCGTCACCGATCTATTCAAGGCTTATGACCAGGCGAAAAGCTGAGGGTCAGTTGTTGGGTCAACGATAGACAAAGCTCGAAAGTGACATTTCGGAGCAATCTGAAACATGATCGGCTCCCGCAATGGGCCGGAAGCGGATATCGGTGGCAATTGCTATATAATTCCGCAATGATCTCCTCACCCCCCGATCATGGCGTGAACAGACGCTTCCCGCAACGCTCTTGCACGCGCCGGCCAAGCCTAGCTATCCAGCCCAAACACCTTCTCGAGATTCTCCCAGCTGCGGTCCATGGCAAAGGTCGACGACAGATACGGGATGCCGATATGGCCGAAGCGGACGGAAAGTTGCTCTTCGGCGGTTTCCTCGTCTATGCCGGCTATCTGCTGCAGATAGAGCACAGAGACGAGGCCGGTGCGGTCCGCACCTGCCTGGCAGTGGATGAGGATCGGTTTTGGCGCATCGCGCATCAGCGCCAGCAGTTCGTGCGCCTGTTCCGGCGTCACGTCCCGGGAGGCTGACAGCGGGTAGTTTATGTGGGTGATGCCGGCTTTCTTCGCTGCCTCGGTTTCCTGCATGTACCAGTTGGCGGTGTTTTCGCCGCGCAGGTTCAAGACGGTCTTGATGCCGTAGCGGGCGGCATAGGTGTCGATATCGGCGCCGGAGGGTTGGGCCGAGCGGTAGAGCTCGCCCGGCAGCACTTCATGGAAATTGCCCGATAGTTGCAGCGCGCCGAGATAGGCTCCAAACAACAGCGCGGCGATGCCGAAAGCGGCGGGGATTCTCCAACGTCTTTTCATTCCTGATCCTTGGTATTGGGCTTTATGCCTGAGATTGGGCGGGAAAATCGAGCGTGATGCCGAGGCCGGGATGCCGGTCGGCGAGCGTGATGCGGGCGGAATGCAGATCGGCGATCGCCTTGACGAGGCTGAGGCCTAGGCCGCTGCCTGAGGTCGTGCGGCTCTTGTCGAGGCGGTAGAGGCGGCGGAAGACCAGTTCGCGCTCCGCTTCGGGAATGCCGGGGCCGTCATCGGAAACACCAGCCGAAAAGCCGTCATCGTCGGCCCGGAGCGCAAGCGTGATCCTGGTCATCGGCGGGCAATGGTTGATGGCATTTTCCACGAGGTTGACGAAGAGCTGGGTCAGCAGTTCCCGGTCGCCATTGACCATGCAGGGGGAGGCGGGTCTGGTGGTAAAGTCGAGAGACTGGCCGTTATCCTCGGCAACGCTGCCGTAGATTTCCGCAACCGAAGCCATGATGTCGCTGATATCGACCGGCTGGAAGCGCGCCTTGCGGGCGCCGGCCTCGATCTGCGAGATGCGCAACAGCGCCTCGAACGTGGCGTTGATGCGGTCGCTTTCCTCGCGGGCGTCGATCAGCAGGGTCTGGACATCCTCGCCGCGCCCGCCCTGTTCGATTGCCTGCTCGACGGTCATCTTCATGCGATTGAGCGGCGTCTTCAGGTCGTGGGCGATATCGGCGCTCACCTGCCGCATGCCTTCGACGAGGGCCGACAGCCGGTCCAGCGCCTGGTTCATATGGGTTGCGACGACATCGATATCATCGCCATTGCCTTCGAGCGGAATGCGCCGCGCCAGATCGCCGGCCGAAACATCGCTCATCGCCCGCTCGATGCCGTCAAGCCGCCGCTGGGCGCGGGCGGCGAGAAAAGCGCCGCCGCCGCAGGCGAGAATGACGATGCCGCCGGTGGCCCAGCCGAAGCTCATCAGCGCGATATGTTCCAGATCCTCGGTTTCGGCAAAGCTCTCGCCGACGATCAGCCGGTTGCCTCCGACGGTGCCTGCCAGAATGCGGATGCGGTCGTCGCCCTTCTGCCCGATGTCGCCGGCCTCGATGGTCGAAAGGCCGTCTTCTGCCGCAAACGGCAAGACATTGCCGGCAAGCCGCTTACCCTTTTCGCCCGAAAGCAGGAAAATGCTGTCCTCGGCATTGTTGAGGCGGGCATAGGCTGTGACAGCGGCAACGAGGTCTTCGATGTCGGCCGGCGAATAGGTGGAGGCGACGACCGAATAGGTCTCGCGCACGGAATCGTCGAGCGCCGCAGCCAGGTCGCGTTTCAGGAGCTGGTAGGTGATGATGCCCGCCACCAGAAAGGCCAGGATGAAGAGCAGGCCGAAGGCCAGCGCCAGCCGGAAAGGCGTGCTGCGCAGCAACCTGGAGCTTTTCCTGGAAACGGTCTTTTCCTTCAGCATCGGATGACCCGAAAACCGCTACACACTTTTCGGTCCGATGCTTGTCTGCTTAAGCATCGGATTATCCGAAAACCGCTACACACTTTTCGGTCCGATGCTTGTCTGCTCAAGCATCGGATGACCCGAAAACCGCTACACACTTTTCGGTCCGATGCTCTAGCGCTGCGCATGCAGGCTGTATCCGGTATTGCGCACGGTATGAAGCAGCGGGATGTCGAAAGGCCTGTCGATCTTGGCGCGCAGGCGGCTGACATGGGTTTCGACGACGCTGGTCTTCGGGTCGAAGTGAAAATCCCAGACGCGTTCGAGCAGCATGGTGCGGGTCAGCACTCGGCCTTCGCCGCGCATCAGCACTTCGAGCAGGGTGAATTCGCGCGGCTGCAGCTCGATCGTCTGGCCCTGTCGTGTCACCTGCCGGCGCACCAGGTCGAGTTCGAGATCGGCCACACGCAGCACCGTCTTCTGGTCCTGCACGGGCGGGCGGCGCGCCAGCGCATTGACGCGGGCGAGCAGCTCGGAAAAGGCGAAGGGTTTGGTGAGGTAATCGTCGCCGCCGGCCTCCAGCCCTTCGACGCGGTCGTCGACGCCGCTGACCGAGGTGAGGAAAATCGCCGGCGTGCCGATCTTTGCGGCGCGTACCGCCTTGATCAGCGACAGCCCGTCGAGGCCGGGCACCATCCTGTCGACGACCAGCACGTCATATTGCTCACGCGTCGCCTGGAAAAGCGCATCGCGCCCGTCGTCGATGACGTCGCAGACGTGGCCCGCCTCGATCATGCCGCGAGCGACAAAATCGGCCGTCTTTTTATCGTCCTCGACGACGAGAATGCGCATGGCCGGTCCAAACCCTTCACCTGATCGGAAGATTACTCTCACGCCGCACAATTCGCGCATAATTGTGTCCTGCACCTTATCGAATTCTTACGGATTCGTAAGTCGGCGGAACCAGTCCGATCCCGGCTCTTCCTGCAGCCGGACCTTTCTTACGAAAGCGTATCTTCCCGGCAAAGGCTGTGTATGGACCGGCGGCTAGAAGCTGAGACACGGTGGCGGAAAACGCGAACGCCATCGCTGTTCAAACCGCCGGCGCCGGGCGCCGCATTCAAGGAGATATCCGATGAAGACACTCCCCACGACACGTGTTGGCGCAGGCCTCCTCAATGCCCTCGTCATGGCCGGTTTCATCGCCGTTGCCATGCCCGCCCATGCCGCGACCGTGCCCTGCGAAGACATGCTGAAGGATATGCGTGCCGCCAAGGCGAAGGCCAGGCTCAGCGATGCCGACATGGCCAAAGTCAACGATCTTGAAGCGAAAGCCGTCGAGCGCTGCAATGCCGATGACGACACCCGCTCGGACAAGTTCCTGACCGAAGCCATGGCGCTGATCGGCAAGTGATTGCAGCAAGCGAGGAGAGATCCAATGGCAGAAAGACCATCTGACAGGCCGGCGAACATGCCGGCTGATGACATCAACCGCGTGCCGCGCGTCACCGTCGATTTCTGGCTGATCAAGCTGATGGCGGTGACGATGGGCGAGACGGCGGCCGATTACCTGGCGGTCAATATGGGCCTCGGCCTGACGATGACCTCCATCATCATGACAGCCATCCTCATCGGCGCGATCGTGCTGCAGTTTACCCAGAGGCGTTACGTCCCTTGGGTCTACTGGCTGGCGGTGGTGCTGATCAGCGTCGTCGGCACCCTGGTGACGGACAATCTCACCGATAATTTCGGCGTACCGCTTCTGACCTCGACCATCGCCTTCTCGATCGCGCTGATCCTCACCTTCACCCTCTGGAAGGCGAAAGAGGGGACGCTGTCGATCCACTCGATCTTCACGGCGCGGCGCGAGGCCTTCTACTGGCTGGTAGTGCTCTTCACCTTCGCGCTCGGCACTGCTGTCGGCGACCTGATCTCCGAGGTGTTCGGTTTCGGCTACATCACCACAGGCCTCATCTTCGGCGCCATCATCGCCGTCATCGCCTTTGCCCATTTCGCGCTGAGGCTCGATGGCATCCTGTCCTTCTGGCTCGCCTATATCTTCACCCGGCCGCTCGGCGCCTCGCTTGGCGACTATCTCTCGCAGCCTTCGGACTATGGCGGGCTCGGGCTCGGCACGATCTATACGAGCCTGATGTTCCTCGCGATCATCGCCTTCATCGTCATCTACATGAGCTTCAACTACGAACCCGAGATCGAAGGCAGCCCGGAAGAGCCGTTGCGTTAAGGGTTGCCCGATGTGCTCGCCTCGCCCTGTCATGGCTCAGCCATGGGGGCGAGGCGAGCGCTTACGGATTTGTAAGATCGCGGAAAAGCGCGCGACAGGTTTTTGACCTACAGCCGGTGACACGACTTCTGCCCGCCACATGCCTATCCTTCCATTATGGCAATCCTCCCACCCGACAGAGACGGTGTCTGCCGGCCGAGCTATGAGAGTGATGGACATGCCGGGTTCGCTGCTGGCATTCTCCCTGCCGCGGGAGCGATGCCCGGTCCTTCTCGCCTGCCTGTCCGGATCGAAGCCAAGAAAACCGAGTAGACGATGACGACGATCACAAGCATAACCTCGACGATGACCGCCTCCTTCCTCGGCTCCTTCGTGGAAGTCGTGGAGGCCTTCACCATCATTCTGGCCGTCGGCGTCACACGGAGCTGGCGGCCGGCCTTTATCGGCACGGGGCTGGCGCTGTTCGTGCTGGCGGTGCTGGTGCTGGTCTTCGGCCCCTTGCTCGGCCTTATCCCGATCGACATCCTGCAATTCACCATCGGCACGCTGCTGATCCTGTTCGGCATGCGGTGGCTGAGAAAGGCGATCCTCAGGGCTGCGGGCTTCATTGCGCTGCACGACGAGGAGAGGGCCTTTGCGGCGGAGACCGATGCGCTTGCCCGCCAGTCCGCGGACCGGCGGGCCGACTTCCTGGCCGGCACGGCCGCATTCAAGGCGGTGCTGCTCGAAGGCATCGAAGTGGTGTTCATCGTCATCGCGACAGGCGCGCGGCCAGGCATGCTGCCCTATGCCAGTATCGGAGCGCTGATCGCCTGTATCGCCGTGCTCGTCATCGGCTTCTTCGTCCACAAGCCGCTGTCATCGGTGCCGGAAAACACGCTGAAATTCATCGTCGGCCTGCTGCTGACGGCTTTCGGCATCTTCTGGGTGGGCGAGGGCATCGGCACGGAATGGCCGGGCGAAGACCTCTCGCTGGTCGCAATCTTCGGCTTGCTTGCCGCCTTCTCCTTCATCGCGGTCCGGTGGCTGCGGCAGTATCATCATACGCATGCGGAGCCCGCCCGATGAGCATTCTCAGGATCGCCTTCAAGGAATTGATCGGCATGTTCATCGATGACGGGGCGCTGGCGCTGTTCTGCCTGCTGCTCGTTCTCGGGGTCGGCCTCGCGGCAAAATTTGGCCTCATCGGTCCGACGGCGGGTGCCGTGCTTCTCGTCGCCGGCTGTCTTTCGGTGCTTGCCGAAAGTGTCGCGCGGGCAGCACGGCGCAAGTTCAGGCGCTGACCGAAACCGCCGCCTCGATCGAGCTCGGCGGCGGCAAGCGTGCGGTATGGGGCAAGGCGATCTTACCGGCGTCGTTCGCGCGCCGCTGCCAGCACCAGCGGCGTGACAGTGGTGGCGAGAGAGCCGAAGGGCAGCTGCTGCAAGGCTTTGCCCACGAAGAAGGCCGCGGCCATGGCGCCCGACAGTTTCAGCCAGGGATAATCGCCAAGCTGCGCATGGGCGCTCGCATCCGCCCAGCGAATATTTTCTTCCACCACATTGCCCGCCTGATGGCGGATGATGTGCAGCCGGGCGCGCAGATTGTCGATCTCGTAGCGCACATCCTCGATCTGCCGCTCGAGTTCCTCACGGGCGGCGGCGCGTTCGATATCGACGACGATCTCCTCGACCGGCGCATCCTCGGCCACCGCATCCAGATAGTCTTCATAGGCCGCTTCGCTTGCAAAACCCTCGGCCTTCGCGTGCTGATCGGCTTTTTCCTGTTCGGTTTTTTCTTCACGTTCGGGGGCTGGCGTGGGCTCGCTCGCGTCTCTGATCTCGTCCATGCCTTCGATGGCGTCCCTGCCTGTCGTGCTCGCCATTTCAGTCTCCTCTTTCGCTGACGGAATTCAAACGTTCGAGGCGGAAAAAGGATGCATGGGCGGCGGGGATTGATTGCCGGCGCGTTACGCCGACAGACCGGTTGCTCCCTCACTTGACCAACACGGATACTCTAGGACTGAACGAGGATCACCAGGGTCTCGGGCAATACGCCGTCATATTCCATCGCATCGGCCGCTTGCCTGCTCTTCATGAATTCCGCCAGGCGGCCCATGTCGGCAACGTCCATGACGAGGCCAACCTTGTTGGACGATTGCGGATCGACGAAGGTGCGAATGTTCGTGCAGCCGATCGGTTCGAAAATTTCCTTGCGACGGGGCGAGGCGAGCCAGTGTTTGACGTCCTTGACGTCGTGATGAGCCAGGATGGTCGGCATTGCGTCCTCCTCTTGCTGCTCTTGTATCAGAGCCGGAGATAAGTTTACGCCTCGGGTAATCGCATGGATATCACCCGCATGGGTAGGCGCTTCTCTGCTCTCCTCACGAGGGGTTATACTATGGGCTGTGGAGCAGAATATCTCCTGATATAACGGGCATAGCAGTGTATAATTTCTGTAAATCGACCTATATTTTTAGAATAAAATGCGAAGTTGTTCCAATTATTTGACAGGATTTTTTCGGTTATTTCATTTCATGTATTCATGAAATTCGACGCTCCGAATATTAATATTTATTTTTCTGAAAATGTTGAGAGGGCGTGCTATCCTTTGTTTTGCAGACAACCAATTTGACTCGCAGCGGTACCCCAAACGGGCGGGAACCTGCTGCAGAAGCGCGGATCATAACGTTCGTGCCGTCGAAACCCCCAGGGGTCATGGCCGCGAGAACAGCGTCTCGGCCAGGCGCTTAACGACAATGATTGGCGAGGCAGATGCAATTGGCGCGATACAGAAAAAAAGACCTGAGGTTTGCAAGGCTCCATGTCGTGAGGGCGGAGCAGCGCATCAGCAGGCAGGAAGTCATCGTGAGAAGGCTGCGCATGATCGGCGCGCCGCTGGATCTGGAGCATGCGCTGCTGGGAAGGCTCTATGACAGCAAGAGGCGGGTTCTCTACCGCCTGAAGCGGATCGAAGACTTCCTCGATGCGACGTCGCAATCAGCGTGACATCGTGATGCAGCCTTCCTGATCGGCAGTCAACGAAGCGGGGTCCATTGCCTTCGCTTCAATCCAAGGAGGACGACATGTCTTCCCCCTTCAAACATTTTCATCGCGATTGCGAGAACGGTTGGCCATGGTAACGATCTTCCTCCCCGATGGATCCGCTGCGGCGAGCCTGGCGCGCTGGCGGCTCCTGGGCGTGCTCAGGCGCGCGGACTATGCGACATCCGATCTCATGGCGTCCGAGAGTGGTGAACATCGCGAAGACGTGGTGATGATACGACGCATCAAGGAGGCGACGATGTCTCCGCCCTGCTATCCGGCGTCGAGGCGTCGCAAGCTGAATGCCGATGCGAAAGCCCTGGCGTCATGGGAAAACGAAGGAGGCGCTGTCCGCGCCGCCGACGCCCGAACAGGCAAGCCCGATCGATAAGGTCGGCCGGCGCCGTCGCAGGTCTATCTCCTCGGGGCGGGCACCGAAAGCCACCCGGACAAGCGCTCGGAACCAAGAGGCACCGAAACGCTTGGAACCGTGAAGATGCTCCTCGATGCCGATCCGGCGGTGAAAATCCTCAAGGAGGCGACGACCTCCTCTCACGCGATCAGTGTCGCCTTCAACCAGTTTTACGGGGACAGGATGATCACCGTCCCGATCGAGCTCGACGTGACGAATGTCAAGCCAAACGGGGAACGGGTGCGCTCGAAGGAAACGGAGCTCGATTTTTCCCTCTGCATGCTCGACCTCACGAACGATTTTCCGGTGCCACTGAAAGCGAAGTGAGGCTGCTGCGGCAATTTTATGCGGCTAGCATTCGTGATAGGATGGCAACCTGAGGGCGTGTCGGCGGCATGTGGGGGCATCGCATGGACAGCAGGGACCCGGCAACGGAAGCATCGGGGACGGTGCGCACGCGGCGTTCGCTCGTGACGCAGGCGGTCAATCCCTATTGGGTTCTTGCGCTTGCGCTCGCCGGGCTGGTTCTCGTCCTCTACGGTTTCCTGTGGCAGCCGGCGCGGCAGGATCCGTTTGCAAAACCGGCGAACTGGATCGACTGGTTCCTCCACCCGCTGCCTGCAACCGAGATTAACCGTCTCGGACAACGCCCGCTCGGCGCTCCGGGCTCTGGCTGGGCGCCGAGGGCGCTTGGCGAGGCGCAGGCGGCCTGGATCGGCGAAGGCTTCCTGCAGCTCCGTCCGGAGAGCCGTTATCCCACTCTGGCTCAATGGAGCGACGGGACTGATGCGCTCATCGGCACGGACGGGCGCATCTATCTTCATGGCGAGCTGCCGCTTGAGCCGCCCAGGATCAACCGAAGCCCGATCCAGATCCTGGAATTCAAGGCTCATGAAGAGCGAGTGGCCAGCGCCGTCTTCTCGCCCGATGGGACGCGCATCGTCACGGCCTCGTATGATGGCACCGCGCGGATCTGGGATGCGGCCACCGGAGACAGGCTTAACGAGTTCAGTGGCCATACGGAGAAAGTGCAGAGCGCCGCTTTCTCTCCGGACGGCAGGCGCATCGTCACGGCCTCGTACGATAACACTGCGCGGATCTGGGATGCGGCCACAGGCAGCGAGCTCAAGGTATTGCGCGGCCATGACGGCGCGCTCATGAGCGCTGCCTTCTCTCCCGACGGCAGCCGCATTGTCACGGCCTCCTTCGACGACACCGGGCGGATATGGGATGCCGCGACCGGGGAGCAGCTTCACGTGCTGAACGGCCACAAGACCGGCCTGTTCAGCGCTGCTTTCTCACCCGATGGCGCGCGCATCGTTACAGCTTCGGGAGACGAACCCATAAGAATTTGGGACGTCGCCACTGGAAGGGAAATCGAGGCACCGGGCGGCCGCGAAGGGCGGATCTTAAGCGCCATGTTCTCTCCTGACGGCGGGAGTATCGTCACGGCCTCGGCGGACCTTACCATACGGATCTGGAACGATGCCGATGGGAAGGATACCGACATACTGAGCGGCTATACCGATACCGTCTACAGTGCTGTCTTCTCTCCGGATGGCCGAAACATCGTCACGACCTCAGCGGATGGTGCGGCGTGGATCTGGATGACCATCGCCGGGAAACAGCGTGACGTCGTGAAGATGCCAGGGACAGGTGCGAACGGCGCTACGTTCTCTCCTGACGGCAGCCGTATCGTCACGGCCTCGGCTGACGGTGTTGTCCGGGTCTATAGCGTCATGCAGGGGGCGACGCCTTCTGCCGGTGTCCGGCTGCCGGATGGCGCCATCTGCTGGATTGCGAGTGGAGCGTCCTGGACTTGTTCCTCCGATTCGGCATTTCGTTCCGTCCTGCTCAGCCTGCGAATGGACGGGCACGCGAGGGGCGGACCGCTTGCCCCTTCCGCCGGTCCCGGTGGGATCGACGAGAAGGGCCAGCAGGTCCAGCGGCAGCAGGTCCAGCAGCAAAAACAAGAGGTTCAAAATCAGCAGCAACAGCAGCAACAACAATTACAGCTGACCCGGCCGCAACAACAGCAACAGGACGCCCAAAATCAGGAGCAACAGCTGGCACAGGTGCGGCACCAACAACTGCAGCAACAGATCCAGCAGCAGGAACAAAATCCTCCGCCTCCCGCCCAACTGGGTTTGCCTGCCGGCTTGCCGGCGAGCGCCACCTTCCGGGCGCTGGCCTTTCTCGATGCCACGACGCTGTTCGTGGTCGGCGGCGATGGTCTCATCCTGGTATCCGAGCGGCTCACACCCGACGCAGCCACGTTCCGCCAGCTGCGGCTGTCGCCCGGCGAGACATTGACGGCGATCCGCTTCGACGGCGACAAGGCAGCCTGGGTGGCGGGCGAGCGGCAGCGGCAGCCCTTCGCCATCTGGCCATTCTCCGGTTTGACCGGCAATGCTCCAGTTACGGAGACCTTCGTGCTCTATGCGCAGCATCCGCTTGTCGAGACCTGGCGGGAGCTGAAGAGCTTTCCGGCGCCCTGGACCTTTGCGGCTGCACCGGTTGTCTTTCTGATGCTGGGTTATGCCGGCGTTGCCTTCGCACGCGGCGTTGCCGTCGAGCGGCGCGGCATCGAGGATGCGCCGAGTTCGGATAGCCCGATCGGCTGGCGGGACCGCGACGTCCTGCGGCTCAAGCCGATCGCGCTCGCCATGTCGCGCTTCATCCGCAACGTCGATACCAAGCCGCCGCTGACGATTGCGGTAACGGGAGGGTGGGGCACCGGCAAGAGTTCGCTGATGAACCTGCTGCGCGAGGATCTGCGCCGCTACGGCGCGCGCCCGGTCTGGTTCAACGCCTGGCATCACCGCGAGGAGGTCTCGCTGCTGGCGGCGCTGCTTGAGGCCGTTCGCAGCACGGTGGTGCCGCACTGGTACACCTGGAGCGGCATGGTGTTTCGGATGCGCCTGCTGGCACTCAGGCTGCGCGGGCCGTTGCAGAGCGCGCTTGCGGCCGGCGTGCTGCTGTTGATCGCGCTCGCCGTCGCCAATATGGGCCTGCAGGGCAGGCTCGGTTCGGCCTTGACCGACCTCGTCTTCAATGTTCCGCAGACGCAATCGGCAGGCGGCGCTGCCGGCCCGGCCCCGGCGGAGAAGGCCGCAAGCCCTCAGGCGGGTGAGAAGACTGCCGGTGCTGCTGATACTGCTGGCGCCGCTCAGGAGACGGCGGAGAAGGCGACCGCCGATGTGGCGCATTGGCTGGAAAAGCCGCTTGCCTGGCTGGGCCTCGACCCGAAGACGGGCATCGGCGCTATCGTGGCCTTCGCCGCCCTTTTGTTCGTGCGCAGCAAGCTCATCGCATTTCCCGTGGAGCCGGCCAAACTGCTGAGCCAGCTGCGCAACCGCGCATCCGTCACCGACTATCGCGACAAGCTCAGCTTCCGAAGCCAGTTTGCAAGCGCCTTCAGCGATGTCTGCCGCACGGCGCGAACGTCGAGAAATCCGGGGATCATCATCATCATCGATGATCTCGACCGCTGTCCGCCCGATGCCGTGCTCGCCGTGCTTGAAGCGGTGAACTATCTCGTGTCCGCCGGTTCCTGTTTCGTCGTGCTCGGCATCGACCGCAAGCAGATCGAACATGCCGTCGGTCTGGGTTTCAAGGATATCGTCGACGGGCTGCCCGATCGCGAGCTCGGGGGCGCGATGCTGCCGGCCGCAGATGCTACCGATCCCGCAGTTCGCACGGTGGCCCGGCGGCGGGCCTTCGCCCGGCGTTACCTCGAAAAGCTGATCAATATCGAGACCGCTGTGCCGCCGCTGCAGCCCGATGCTGCCGTCAGCATGCTGGTGGAGGAGGGGCCGGAGCCGGATGCCGATCCGCGCTGGCTCGCTCCCTTCAAGACGACGGCCTCCTTCTTCCTGGATTTTTGCCGTACGGCGGCGTTTGCAGCCCTGATCGGCGGTGGCGCCGCATTGCTGCTGCAGCCATTCGCAACACCAGAGCTTGGCGGGGCGGCCGTCCCATCCACTATCAGCCGGCCCGGGAGCGCGACTGTTGCCGCCCCGACGCCGACAAATGGCGGGACCGGCCAGCCGGATCTGGCACCCGCGCCTGCCGAAAAGCCCTTCCGCTTCCAGCCGGCTGAGTGGCAGGCCGAGCGGGAGCTGATGCCGCGCTGGGCATGGTGGGCGGGCGACGTGCTGCTCGTGATCTTCCTCCTGCTGTTCCTGCTCGTCGACCTGGCGCGGCGGCGGATGGATATCGAGAAGGACAGCTCCGCCTTCGCCGACACGCTTAGAAAGGTCACGCCGTCAGTCCATGCGGTGAACCCGACGCCACGGGCGGTCAAGCTGTTTGAAAACCGGATGCGTTACCTGGCCGCGCGCCTCGATGCGGACGCAAATCCGCACCGGCCGGACATTCTCGACAGGATCGTCCGCCGCTTCCTTCCGGCCGGCTGGTTCGACCGCAAGCCGCCGGCGCTCGACGAGACAAAGCTGCTCATCCTCGGCGCAAACGAGATCTGCGGCGACAAGATGCCCGGCGACCTCCTTGCCGCCGTCACCGCGGATGACCGCCGCACCTACACCTCGATCGTCAGCCCGGCGTTGCCGGACATGCCCTGATATGCCTTACGTTTCACAGGTCCGGGAGATGGTCGACCCGCCGGCATCGGGAGGTGGGGGCGCCAATGGTTTTGCATCTGTGGCGGATACAGTGTTAAGAGCAGGCCATGACCCTATCAACCGAGCTAGACTGTCAGGCCTGCGGCGCGTGCTGTTCCTATTCGCACGAATGGCCGAGATTCTCGACCGAGAGCGACGAGGACCTCGATTTGCTGCCGGCTCAGTTCGTCTCGGCGGATCAATCAGGCATGCGCTGTGATGGTGAGCGTTGCTCTGCGCTCTCAGGCACCATCGGTAAGCAAGTATCATGCGTGATCTACGGCCTCAGGCCGGACGTCTGCCGCACATGCCTTCCCGGAGACGACGCCTGTACGACGGCGCGCAAGGCCTTCGGGCTGGCGTAGCGCTGATCCAGACTCTGCCGGTGTGTCTGTCGATAATAATATCCTTGCCGCCAGCCCAGGATTTGCGTTGCAGGAGGCGGCAGTCTTTGCTGCCGCCTGCCATTCAATCCAGCCCGCAAATCAATCCAGAAGATCGGCCGGCACCTTGCCGCCGTTTTCCGACAGTTTCTTCATGAGCGCCTTGTGCAGGAAGATGTTCATCTTCGCGCTGTCATTGGTATCGCCGGAATAGCCGAGTTCGGCTGCGAGCTCCTTGCGCTCCGCAAGGCTGGCATCCATTCCGAGCGCCTTCATGAGATCGACGATCGAATGGCGCCAATCGAGCTTCTGGCCCGACTTCTTGACGGCTGCGTTGAGGATCTGCTCGATATCGGCGCTGCTGGATTGGGCGGGGCTCGCTTGAGCCGGCGGCGGCGCGCCGGTTGCGGGCTCGGTCACCGGTGCGGGCTTGGCCGCGGTGGGCTGAGCGGAAGGGGAAGCTGCGGGCGTACCGGAGGCTTGCGGGGCGGCGGCCGCAGGCTCCGGCACGGGTGCCGCCTGCGCTTTGCCGAAAATCGCGTTCTTGATGCGGTCGAAGACGCTCACGGGGGAAACCCTCCTCTTGTGGTTGCGATGGGCAAACGCCGTACGGAGCCGGCTTCCCAAATGCTGACCGGGAGAGAACTAGGGTGGTAACGCGATCCGCAAAGCCCGCCTGCAGGAAACATGGTTCAGCCACCTTCGGGCGAGAGGGGCGAGCCTGGAACAGGATCTGGAAGATCGGCCAAAAATGCAAAAGCCCCGCAACATGGCGGGGCTTTCGACGGATACGGTCGCCGGGTCCTAGAACTTGACGCCGATGCCCAGCTTGATTTCCTGCTGGTCGAGATCGACATTCACGCCGAGAATGTCCTTGTCGCCATAGTCGTTGAAGCGATATTCGCCGCGAACGAAGACGTTGTTGGTGAAGGCGTAGTCGATGCCGGCGCCGACGGTATAGCCGTTGAACGTCTCGGTTTCCTTGTCGCCGCCCGGCACGTCGATGAAGCCGCGCGTCGCGGTCCAGCCTGCCGCACCATAGAACAGCGCCTTGTCGAAGGCGTATCCGACCCGGCCGCGGACGGCGCCGGACCAATCGGTCCCGATGCTTGCGCCCAGCAGGTCCTCATCATTCCAGTTGTGCTCGATATTGCCTTCGATGCCGACGACGATATTGTCGAACTGGAAGTTATAGCCCCCAAATGCCCCGAAGACGCCGCCGTCGAAATCTTCGGAAGCGCTCACGCCGCCGATGCTGAAATCGCCGTCAAGGAAGCCGGCGCCGCCATCGATGCCGAAGTAGGGCCCCGACCAGGTGAAAACAGGTGCCATCGCAACGGGTGCGGATGGAACGTCTTCCACCAGATCGGCGGCGAAAGACGTGCCGGCGGCAAGGGCGAAAAGGAGAGTGGCGATAGTCGTCTTCATATGTGTACCCCGGAATATGCTCAGTTTTGACAAACCAACAGGTAGCAGCCCTGCACCAAAAGGCTGTAGCGGCAAAGACACACCAGCAGAACTGTACGCTAGCGTACGGACCCGCATTGCGTGTTGAACCGCGAGACGCCCTGTCTGCCAAGGCTTTGAGCAAGAAGAATTTTTCCTGACGGCAAATCGGCACTCCACTGCGCAGAGACGCAGCGGCCGGATTTCCATTTTGCAGCTTGTACGCGAGGCGGATGCGGTATCGCCGGATGGGGAGCCTGTCAGGCCCCCAGCCAATTACGAAAACTCGTTCGCCCTTGGCCCCGCAAGCGTTACCCGCCAAGTCGATCGTTTCAGGAAATCCTGGGTTGCCAGAAATGTATAGGGCGTGGCTCTCCAGGGTTTTACCCCGTTGTCGAGATTGTCGAGCACATAGTCGCCGTCGTCCATGCGGGCGATCAGCACGACATGGTTTTCGTCATGCGGGCCGATCACCACCGAAAGCGCCAGGCGGTTTGCCGGAAAGCCGGCGTCGATCAGGTCCTTCATCTTCTGAAGAGCGTAATCCTCGCAGTCGCCCCGGCCGCTTGAAGGCAGGGTCCAGACATCGTCGTTTCCGGAGGCAGAACGGTCCTCCGTCGAGCGGACGCGGAGGTTCACGGCGCGCGTGACCTTGCGCAGAAGCGGCATGCCCGCCTCATCCGCTGCCGGTCGCGCCGAAGTCGCACGGCAAAGCCAGCGGTAGCTCGCACAGGCCGACGCGAATCCCACCGGCGCGCCGATGCTCCTGCCGACGGGCAGAACCTGTCCGGCAAATGCATGAAATTGCGTGGGAAAGAACACAAGGGAAACAAGACAAACCAGCCATCGCATGAATCACCCCTCTATTGTTCGCGGAGAAGGTAACATAGTTTATACTAAAACTTTAATATAAATTATTACTTACGTAATTAACTATAGATTAAGAACCTGTGCCATTATCCACAGTTTATTCTTGGAATTAACAGTTTGCTAATATAGGAATTCTCCTCGTTAACGGTCTGTTAACTTTGGGAGAAAATAGATGATCCGCAAAGCAGCGAAGTATAGCGTCGCCGTTGCTTACCTTCTGGCAAGCAGCAGCCTCACAATGGCCGCGCCGGCAGTTGTCAACTGCGCCACGGCAGCGCCGGGTTCGATTGAGGCAAGACTGTGCCTGCCGACGAAATCCATCCGCACCGACGATGACAGCCGCACGGTCAATGATGACAGCAGCGGCAACCGCTCCGGCAACCGCAACGGCTCCGGCAAACAGGCGTCGAACCAGAATTCTTCCGGCGATCAGGGCAATGGCGGCGATGACGGCGACGGCAACACCGGCGGCTCCGGCCCCGGCGACGGCGACGGCGATCACGGCGGCCATCATGGCGGCAAGGACCACGGTCACCACGGCGGCAAGGACCATGATCATCACGGTGGCAAGGACCGCGATCATCATGGTGGCAAGGATCGCGACCATCATGGCGGCAAGGATCGTGACCATCACGACGGCAAGGATCGCGACCATCACGATGGCAAGGACCGTGACCACG
>UEIF01000034.1 GCA_900468805.1 Hyphomicrobiales bacterium
ACCGGAGAGGTGGCCGAGTGGTCGAAGGCGCTCCCCTGCTAAGGGAGTTTCCATTCTCCCAACAGTACCACATAACGATTTGTTTTTCCACGATATTCCTGTCAAGAATTATTTCAGTCACAGCTGACTGTGCCATTTTCTCGCCAAATCGGCTCATTTCTTTCCAAAAACGCGGTCGATCACTTCGCGATCCGCATCCCCCTCGACATACGTTTCCATGAGCAGCCGGCGTGACTTCCATCCGCCGTGATCAGCGGTCGTTGCCACGTCTACGCCGTTGCGCACGATCATCTCGGTAGCGAAGCCGTGGCGGCCGATCTCATGGCTTGTGAGGCGGTTCAGGCCAGCCTTGGCGATGACCTTGTCAAAGCGCTTCTTCGCCGTCGATCGGTTGGCCGCTCCAAAAACGAGCATCGGGTACAGGCTCCTAATGTTCGCCAGTTCGATCACCATGGCGCGTGTCAGGAAAACCTTGCGCGGTGTCGTCTTCGTCTTCTCCAGGAAGGCCACGCCAAGCTGCAAGTCCACATCATCCCATTTCAGCCGGCAGGCTTCAGAAATGCGTGTCGCCGTCTCGAACATGAAGCGTGCCATAGCAGCCGTCTCTGGCATGCCCAGGCTCTTTGCCGTCTTCGAAAACACCTTGAGCCAATCCTGATTGCCGGCCGGTCTGCGCTTCTTGTCTTCCTTGAAGCGCTTGACGGATATCTTCGGGAGCCTCTTGGCGTCGGCGGCATGGTTGATGATCGCCCGCATAGGTGTAATCACCTGACGGTTCCATGTAGCAGCTGCGGCATCAGGATAGATGATCTTTGCGGCGCTGCGGATCTCAGGCCCGGTGATGTCCTTGATCTTCCACTTCTCGAAATGATCAAGCAGTTTGAGTGTAAAGCGTGTGTCCTTGCCGTCCGAGACGTATAGGCGCAAAGCCTGCGGGAATGTTAGGATCGCCTCTTCGCCGTGGACAGCTGCACGACGGAGACTGCTGTCGAACTTGCTCGCGATATCTTCCGCGAGCCGCTTGTCAGTTGTTTTCGTAGATCTGCGGTGTCGCTTTCCATCCACGGTGCATTCAAAGTGCCAGAACTTGCTGCCCTCTCGCTTGTAGACGTCTGGCATGATTTCGGCTCCGGTCGGGCAGCATTGATGATAAGGTCGATATCAGAGGGCATGAGGAACATCGTTTTCCCGAGAACCCGGCAGGCACCAAGACGGCGGGCTTGCTCTCGCAGCGTCCTCTCGGATATCTGTATGCCTGCTGCGCCGAGCTTGGCAACTGCGGCGGCCGGCGAGATTGCATCCTCAAGTGTTGCCATCGTTCTGCTCCCCTCGCTTATCCTCAAGTGCGGCGCGGGCGTTCTCCAATTCGCACTGGAATTTTTCGTACCATGAATCAGGCAATGTGACGTGATTGATCACAAAGGCGATGGTATCGCACTGTCTTTCCAGCTCCTTCTCGAGCTTGGCAACGCGATCCTCGGCAGCTTTGGCCTTGAGGAAGAAATGGCGGTCCTCGTTGACCTGAGCTTCCAGCGCATCCGCTCTCGCCTCGGCAAGCTTGGATTCGGCGGCTTCGGCTCTGGCTTTCCACTCCGCTGTGATTTTGTACGAAGACTCGCGTAGGCGATCATGTATGCCTTGAGCAACGTCTCGGCTCTGTTCCAACTCCTCAATACGATCGAGTAGAGCGGTGACTGTGACGGGGTTTAGGAGGGCCAGCCAGTTTGCATTGTCGCCATTGCCGCAGCTATCGAGAGCGCCACGAACCTCAGCAATTATGGTCTGATCCTCGGAAACGATGAGGCCGAAAGTCATTCCGTCTTCTTCGTAACGCTCGACGCTCCACTGGCCTTCGTAGACCTTCGGCAGCAGTTCCCGTATCTGGGCAACGAGTGATGGGATATCGGTCATGGCTGTTCCTCGCGGTACAACGATCTGTAGGGAAGGTGTGGCTTGGACTGGCGGCGAGCTGACTTTTCGGAGACAGGGAACCCCGCACCCTGCAGCTTCTTCACCGGTGCAGCGCGAATGCCGCGAGCCTTATCCTGCATGCGTACGGTTCTTGCGGCCATCGGCGTATCGTGGTTGGCTGTCTTCCAACGATGGCATTTGATGCAGCAGGCCGCGCAGTTCTCCAGGCTATTATCCTTGGAGTTGGCATCGAGAACGATATGGTCGTATTCTACGCCGGCAGATAGAGGCGCGTTGCAGCGCTGGCCGGCAGTAAGGCCGTACATGGCCCCTGTAGCCTCACAGAGGAAGCCAGAGCGCTTCATGGCGTCGCGGCGGGTCTGCTTGGTGAACTCGCGACGGTTCGCCATCAGTTCCTCCCCGCAACACGGTCCATGAGCTTGGCAATGCCTCGCATCATCGCCCGGATAGTCGTCTCGCTCTTGGGACGGGAGTTCATGGCGTTCTCGGTGCGGAGACGGGCTGTCATCTCCTCCCGGCGGGCGAGGTATTGTATGGTGGTCGTGCGGGCGTGGGGATTTTGAGCAATGTGCTTGCGGATAAGGTCGCTCATGCTGGCAACCTCTCGATCGCTTCCAGCAGCTCGTTTTTGCTTTTGAAGAGCATGTTGCGGCCAAGATCTAGGGGAATCCTCACGATCATTTCCGTAGCCGGGTCAAGCAGCCATTCGGTAGCGAAGCCCGTCTCTCCTTCAACAATCAATCCCTCGACTGAGCCATTCCTGACCAAGACAAATACCGTTACGTCTTCCCTCACGCTGCTTCTCCTCTCGTATCCTTGGGAGTGGGGACAATGCCGAACGTGGCGGCAATGAACTTCTCGGCGCCGGCGAGGAACTGCATGAACTCGTCTTCCGACATTGACGAGAACGAGACGCTACGAGGCACAAGAACGGTGTAACCCTTGACCTTGACTGGCGTCGTGAATCCGGTTTCCAGCTTCACCAGCTCGTGAAGGGCTTCTGCATTGGGGCAACATTCGGTCGCATCCACAACTTCACGCAGGAAGGCCCAGTAGAAGCGGAGACGGCTTGGGACTCGGCCGGTGGAGAACTGGAGCTTGATACGCTCGCCGGCCGGAAGCTCGGCGATCCTGGCGCGATCCATAGCCATCTCACCGATCAGGGTTTCGCCCCGGCGCAGGCAGTATACCGGGGGTGCCTCTTTCTCTTTCTTCGACATGGCGTCCTCCTAGAATGGCAGGTCATCTGAAAGATCGGTGCTGAAGCTCGAAGCCCGGTTGCCGTAGCTGTCGCGCTCCTCCTGCTTTGGCTTGTCGCCCCCGCCCAATATGGTGATATCGGACACGCGGCAGGTAAAGTATGTCTTCGCCTCATGTTGACGAGCGCCGAATTCACCGGAGACGGCGACCCGCATGCCCTTCTTGATGACGGTTTCGAGCGATTGAGCGCGCTTCCCCCAGATGGCGAGATCAAACCACATGGTCGATTTGTTCTCTCCATATCCGTCATCGACGGCAACGGAGAAGCCAAGAACAGGTTCGCCGCCCTGCGTTCGCCTCATCACGGCGTCTTTCCCGACGATTCCAGCCAGTGCAATATTTTTCATGTTATGCCGCCTCCACGTTGGAGAGTTCTCTGCCGGTGCTGTCGCGGATGACGCGCTCGTCAACGACGTGGCCGCCCATCTCGGCTGCAATCTGGTTTTCCGGTTCTGCCGAAATCGCATCCCGGCGCTTCTGGAATTTCGGAGCCGCGCAATCGCGGTAATCTTTCGGCCAGTTGTCACGATCCATGATCGCCGCCCAAATCTTGGCGCACTTGTTCACGTCAGCCACGCTGTGGCAGTCGAGTAGGTCTTGATCGACCTCTTCAAGCTTGCGCTTCATTTCGGCGCTGGACGGCTTTGCCGGTGCCTGCTGGTTGGCTACCTCGCGTCGAGGCTCATCACTGCCAGCCATTTCGTCTTCGGAATATACAAGGCCGTGGATGCCGGCCAGCTTCAGAATGACGCGATCTTTGGCCCTCTTCTCGGCCATTGCCCACGGATAGCCATTTTTATTGTTTTTCGGGCTGGCTTCTCCCGTTGACCATTCGACGCGGTTTCCCATCTTGCCGGACACAGACATAACGGCGATGCCGTTGGCAGTATCAGCCTGGATGATCTGCGGGGCGCTCCATTCGACATTCGCCTTTGTGGCGACAATCTCAAGGGCAGCGTGCTTGCATACCCACTGCTTGTTTTGCGGGATCTGCCAGAAGTCGTCGCGGGAAAGGTCGTACTTTTCGCGTACAGCTTCAATGCGTGGGTCAAGGTTTGCCATTACTTCGTCCTCACCATAAGGCCAGCCTCGCCAATGCGGATTTCCGCGCCGGGGATTTTCTCGCCGGCCTTGAGTGCTGCCAAAATTTCCTTGGAAAGAGCTTTGCGCTCTGTTTTGAAGAAGCCCTGCGGTAGAGCTTCCAGATCCGTCACCTCGACGCCCTCGCGCGGCTTCGTGATCGACAGAGTTGCCTCAGTCAGCAAAACCTTGTCCTGCTGCGCCGCTTCCATGAGCTGCAGCATGATCTTCTTGACGCCATCGGCCTTGCGCTCGAAACGCTTGCGGCGTTCCGACAGATCGCCCTCGCGCTCCTTGACGGCGGAAGCCATAGTCTCGGCTTCCCGGCGTTCGTTAAGGAGCTTTTCGAGGACGCGATACAAGTCCGTCTCGCCATCGAGCATGTCAGCCAGAAGCGTTGCGTCCTCTTCCAGTTCGGGATAGGCTGCAATCAGCGCCTGGATCTGCGTGCGGACGAACTGCGCGTCTTTGAAAAGATAGCTGCTCATGCCGCCACCTGCTGTGCCTTGCGGGCTTCAACCTCTTCGGCGATCTCCCCGCGGCTCTCATAAAACGCCGCATCTTCCTCGCGCTGCTGGCCCCATTTCAAAAGCATCTGCTTTCGAACTCCTGCAGCAGTTACGGCTTCAACGTAATATTCGAGGGAGTCGGCATAAGCCTTCTCGGCAAGAAGATGATATTCAAGGGCGGTATGCATGGGCATTTACCTCCTGTGCGATCCGATCTTGAGTTTTGAGATACGGCTCAGCCCGAGCTGCGACCGCGAATGCTGCGATACCGGCGACAACCCCGATAAATGCGCAGACCATGAGCTGATCCCGTACGGTGAAGCGCGGGACAGGAGCCGGTGTAGGCTGTGGCTGTACGGCGCAGCGGGTTGGTTTGCAGGCGCATTCCCGAGCTTCACGGAAGCCGCAGGTCATTCCGCCCTCCCGTTATCAGCAGGGAGAGAGGAGACCGGAGGGGCCGGCAAAGGCATCCAGTGCGTCGGCTCGTATGTGGTGTAGTCGTCGAAATTGTTGGTGACGCCATCAACCCATGCCGGGTGGTTGGTATCTGTCCTGCTGCCGTCCAACTCCCACCATGCCGAGAAGACAGCATGTTCATGACCTACAAGAATTGGCGTTCCGTCTTGTGGCGCCATCTCGATGGGCTTCCAAATCGAGAAATCGACCATAGCTCGAAGCCGCTTGTTCTCCTCAGTAAGGGCGAACACGGCGTTGGAGGCTTCCTCGGCCATCCAGCGAGCGCCCATCTCTTGGCTTTCGCCAGAATCACGCATTCTGGTGACAACGCGCTTGAACATCCCGCGCCAGTCGATCCTGTCCATCGTCCTCTCCCTCACCTTGTCCCGTCGTCGTCGGTAATGCCCATGGCTTCCCGAGCCAGACGGCTGTCCCAAGCGCCCCATTTCTGGTTGTCGAGTATGTAATCGCGCAGGATGTCCCGATGCGGACCGTCACGGCGCTCTCTGGCGTCGGCGTATTCCTGTGCAGACCATCCCTGCATCTGGATTGCTTTGGAGAGGTCACGCATGGGCCTTCTCCTCGCAGAAAATTCCGCAATCGATGTTCATGGTTTTGAGAGACCTGCCCTTGGCATCTGCTGGCAGTTCATCAAGAAAGATGCGCTTGCCGCTGTGACGAACGAGCCGCACACCAAGTCGTCGAGACTGCTGCGCCCTCTCTTCGAACACCTCTGGCCGGGTCTGGCGCACAAGGTTCCAGTAGGTAGGACTGGTTGCCTTCACGCAACCGATGCAGTTAGCGTTCGGGTAGCCTTCCGCGTAGAGGCGTGGCGGCTTGATGCCGGCCGCTTCGAGACGCGTAATGCAATCCTGCTTCGTTATGCCGGCGTCGATCAGGATGGGCAGAACATTTGAGCGCTCTGTGAGCACGAAGCGGTCATGGCGCTTCTTCTCGTCGGCGGTGAAGCCAAAGACGTGCCACGCAACCTTGTGATGCCGCTCATAGTCCTGCCGCGCTTCCTTCTTCAGGTGAACCGTGCAAGGCGCTCCATGTGGGAAAACCATGCCGCCACGGCGATCCCAGACAGACACGGCCGACGCTTCCGGATAATTAGGGTTGCTCCAGTAGTTCAGCGGCTGGCGCAGCCACATGGAGACATCGCGAGCAAAACGAAGGTTGTCGTGATCTTCTTCCGCTACGGGATTGTTGACTCCGCGCACGTCACAGCGGTCACCATAAAGTCGAAGCGTTTCCTGCCATGCTATGGCGCTGGCGGCTCCATTCGAGAACCAGACCACGATGATATCGCCTGCTTGTGGGTCGCTCATAGCCGCGCTCCTTCGACGAGCTTGTTCCGAAGGCCGGGGCGAGCTTTGAAAACGTCTGTGAAATCAGGCTCCGAAGCGTGCTCGACCTGATCGGCAAACGCGTAATCCAGATCGTCGACGAGGCTTTCCGCGTAGGGCTTGATATAGCTGGCGTCTCCACCAGCGTCCTCGACGAGGCCGTGAAGGGCTCTGAGCATGTCCAGAGCCATCTCTTTCAGCACATCGCGGTTATCTTCCGGCTTGCCATGTACCGGGCTGAACTGAGGCTTCGCACGTTCGGCGGCTGAGATGATGCGGTTGAAGGACATCACTTGCCCTCCGCTTTTGCGATCTGGCGCAATGCGTCTTCGCCAGTTCCATCGAAATGAACCGTGAGACCATCAGTCTCCGGGAATAAGACTTGCCGAAGCTGCTCGCGAAGCTCTCTGTTTCCGGGCTGTTCCAGCGCTATCGAGATGTAATCCCACTGCGTCGGGTGAGCTGCCATGTGCTTGACCATAGCCTCAAGAACGGCGATCTGATCAACGTCAGACATTCTTGCGAATACCGCCCCGATATCGTCAGCGCTCGCCGTGATGAAGATCGGGCGGGAACTGTCGATCCTAACTTCGATGCCATCTGCCATTGCCTCTATCCTCTTCCTTCCCACCCCGTCTCGCTACTTTCCCGAGGGAGGGGAGCGGGTGGTGTTGATCAGGCGCGGTGAGAGCGCCAGCCCTTGGTTGCGTGGTAGGAAATCTCGCGATCACCAATGGTTTCCGTCGAAAGGATGCGGCCGAACTCCTTGCCCTTCTTGACCTTCCGTTTGGTGGTCCGTGAACGGGACGGCGCGATAGCAGATCCGACCGAGCGGCCTTCATAGAACCCGCTGTTCTCTCGGGCTGTCTGGCGCTCAAGGAGCTTCCGACGCGCTACGGTGCGGGCTTCCATCTTCTCGTCAGATCGCGCGTCCTTCATTTCGACGCGCGCTGCATATCGGTTTGTCTGTCTGCTCATTGCCTCATCCTCTTCTGCTGTGAGCGTGGAGATCGGTTTGCGTTCGTCCGGCGCTCTTGAAATCTCGGGGGCCTTTTGAGTTCATGCCCAGGAACGTCGATCTAAAAATCTAGGTTTTTATCCGTGGCCTATGCCGTCACGGTCCGGCTGCCTTTTCTGCGGGCCCTGCTCGCCCCGAGCTGCGATCTACATGACCTTCTCCTCAAGCTGCCGGTCGCAACTGCACGCCCGGTTGGAACTGCAAGAGCTGGAGAAGTCGGCGGGCCGGGGGTTCTGCTGCTCTTGTGATTACTAAGTTGACACATAGCCAACATATGCGCAAGAGGGGAATGTAAAAATTGTTGGCGTGTAGACAACCGATATATTTTGGGATATCAAATGAAAACGCCCCACGCTCTTTGCGAGAGCCGGGGCGGTGACTGGTGCAAATGTCTTGGCGGACTAAACCAGTAGCAATGTTATACCATTACATTTGCTTTCTGCCAAGACTTTGATGATGGAAGCCGGTGGCACTGTTGGGCCCTTCCATCGTCGAGAGTGCGAGGCGGTGTGTCGTGCTGGCTGGTCAGCTTAAAAAACCAGAGGGCTGCGCAAGCACAAAGGGACGGTTGACCCTGCGCATGAGGCTTCCATAGCCAAAAGAAACAGCCGCATGAACCGCAGTGGCAATGCGCCGTCATATGGCGTGAGCGGGGATGTGTCGTTCTGTCCGAGTCTCGTCTCAATTGACAGGATACACAGAGAGCCGCGCTTCGTTATCGGGGCGTAGGGCTTTCTGTGTCTTCGAACCGGTCTGAACTCATTGACAGGGGATTGAAGGTATAGACTCTAGATATAAGCTGTACACGCGTTCAACCTCTGATGAACGAACTATCAGACTTTAGTCCGTATGGATTATGCGCAGTCGCCCGAAATTCACATAATGTGTTTTCATAGTTGCTAAAGAGGGCGGCTGGGCTTACCTTTTTCACGCATAAAGGGAGTAGGGCGGGGAAAAATGAGAACGAGACGGGAAGTCCTGATTGCCGCTGCAGCCGGCGTAGTTACAGTAAGTGCTGCAAAAGCCGACGAGACACCCAAGATTTCCGAAATTCTTCCAGAGCTTGAACGCGCTCTCAAAAGAGAATTGCCAGGCCTGACTTCGGTGCAGATCGATTTTCGTCCGGCCGATAAGCATATTCCGCTGATGGTGCATGCGTTCCGGGTCTAGCCGGTTTTAAGCATTGCCTCGATCACAACGAATATCTGTTGCCTCTTTTCAGGGGGAACATTTCTGAGCAGTTCATCGGCACTTGGCATGGCAGGATCGCGGAATAGATCCCCTGGAGAACTCAGGTTCAGCGCTTCGGCGAGGGCGCCCTGGACATCCATCGTCATGCCGCGTTCATTGCGTTCCCAGCGGCTGATTTGGTCTTTTCCAGTTGGCTTCCCGTCTTCGCCTACCGGAAGCCTGTCCGCGAGCTGTTGCTGTGTCAGTCCTCTGAACTGACGCCATTCTCTCAAGAAATGCCTTGAAGGCTTTGCGGGGCCGATTCTTGTAACCATCCTCATATCTTAGTTGCCTTCACGCCAACTGTAGACGGCCAGCCTGCCAACATTTTTTCTAAGACCCTCTTGCAATCAGGTTGGCTATATGACAACCTCTCAAATATGGAAAAACAGCACGCACTCACCACTTGGCGCAAAAGCCAGAAGCTGACGCAAGACGAATTGGCGACAAAACTCGGCATTTCGCGATGGTTCATAAACCGTCTCGAAACCGGCGAGAGGACGCCTTCTCTAGACCTCGCATTGAGGATCCAAGAGATGTCTGGAAGCGCTGTAAAGCCGGCCGATTTCACAAAACGGGAGAGGGCGCAGGCATGACCGTAGCTAATGCACGGTTCGTTGAGTTTGCTATCCCGACGAAACCAGATTGCGAGATCAGCAAAGCATATTGGCAGACGGCTACGGCTGTCTCTGAAATAGCCGATAACTTCGGTCTGTCCGGTTCCGGAAAGGTAAACAGCGCCGTATGCGATGCGCGCCTTAACGGGATCGTCTGCGGTGGGTGCGATCAGGAAATGGTCGTTAACACGCGCTCCGAAGCGGCCGGGCCGATCAGTCTGCACGTTCGCGGCCGGTACTGGGATCTCAAGAAGATACAATGCGAAACATGCCGTAGGGCTGGAAAAGCCTCTCGGATGGCAGCAGACATTGCCCGCATGCGCCAACGGTATTCCAAGCCGGCGCTCAAGGAGCAGACGCCGAAAGACGAGAAGGCGGAATTCTACCTCTCGTGGGAATGGCGGACCCTCCGCACGAAGGTTCTTCAGCAATACGGAGCCCGCTGCATGTGCTGCGGCGCCACCCCGGAACATAAGACCGTTGGCGGCGAACCTGTCGTCATTGTCGTCGATCATATCAAGCCCTTGTCAAAACATTGGGATCTACGGCTAGACCGTGGAAACCTGCAGATCCTCTGCGACGAATGCAATCAAGGCAAAGGCGCGTGGGATGAAACGGATTTCAGACCTGTCCCGAAGACAGAACCTGGAGCGCAGATCCAATGACCACATTCACAAATCATCGCACGACCGCACTCGACGAGGTGGCGGCATGACCATCAAGTTCGACGCAGTGGAAGAAGCTGTTCGGGAGCAGGTCATGAAGACGATGTTCGTTGTCTTCGATCTCGACGGCACGTTGAGCGACCCGGCCCACAGGGTGCATTTTCTTCAGAGAGAAAAGAAGGACTGGCGCGCCTTTTACGCCGCTTGCGACGAAGACAGACCAAATTATCCGGTTATCCGCACTCTCCAGGCTCTCTACCTCACCGGCGCCGATATCGAGATCTGGACCGGCCGCTCGGAAGAGGTACGCGAAAAGACGATGACATGGCTGGGCCTCGAAGGCGTGCCGCCGGTTCACGTCAAGATGAGGGAGGAAGGTGATCACAGGCCGGATACCGTTCTTAAGCAGGAATGGTTGGACGAATGCAGTGTGAAGCCCCGCCTCGTTTTCGAGGACAGGGCATCTGTCGTGTCCATGTGGCGCGCCAACGGCATCATCTGCTGCCAAGTCGCGGAAGGGGAATTCTGACATGACCACCCACCCCACACCAGAACAAAGCCAAGCCCACATAGACGGGCGCAAGTCAAAGGCTTCGTGGCACGAAGAAGCCAGACAAATGAAGCTGGCCGGCGCGTCCATGATCGATATCGCGGCGAAGTTCGAAAGAACACCAAATCGCGTGCTGATGGTAACGCGCGATATCAAAAGCACGAACGCAGCATGGGGACGCACCTTCAGGGGCAAATCCAACGGCCACAAGATGGGCAACAAGATGCGTGTCGCCGTCTCATTCACCGACGCGCAAATAGACGCCATCAACATCATTGCCGAAGAACGGAAAGTTTCGTTCTCCAAGGTTGTCTCCGATCTCGTCGATGCAGTCCTTCCAAAGTCCCACCCCACCCTCAATAACTCCAGAGGAGAGTAGGCCATGAGCGAACACACACGCCCTCACCTCAGAGACTGCCCGTTCTGCCATGCGGACGGAAGCAACGACGAGAAGATAAATTTCATGGGCAACCTCATGATCTACAACGGCGGCGAGTACGTCGCGAGCTATTCGATCCTCTGCGCCGATTGCGGCGTCCAGCTTCACGACGAATACCAAGATGAGCTTGTCCGCCTCTGGAACGGCCTGCCGAAGGACAAAGAAGACGAGGAGGAAGCAGCATGACCGACATCCGCATCCGCTCCACTGACGACGGCATAGAGCTATCCCAGCCGAGTCCGTCGCCTGAGTGGTCGATTACCGGCCAGGGCGGCCGCACCGATGTTGTGGTGATCCCAGACGCCGATCTGCCGCGCATCCTGAAAGTAATCCGCCAGCGCCTTGAGGAGATCGAAGGAGTTTCAGCATGAGCATCTTCATAGCGTCCACAGGCTGCTTTCTCCTCTACCTCGGCTTTGCATGGTGTGTTGCACAGGCTCTGCAGGACAACCGGCGCCGGCAGACAAGGAGGGCCACATGGACGAGGCACTAATCCAGTCCGTAGCGGAAGCAATCGAAGCTGCAGACGTAGGCTACAACCTTCGCCTTACCAAGCTTCTCGACGGCATCAGTGAATACACGCTGACCTACTCTGACGGCGAAGAACACGTCTTCGAAGATATCAACGACGGCCAAAGGCATATCAGCGACCGCAGGTTCCGGGCGAAGGCTGTGGCTGCGATCGGCGCGGTTGATGCATGGAGGGCGACGATATGAGCGAGTGGGTCGAACACAACGGCGGCGAGTGCCCTGTCAAGAACATGGACGATTTCCAATTCCTCTACCGCTCTGGTCGTAAGGTTCGTGTCCGTGCTGGAGGAGAGGCGTACTGCTGGAAGCACCTTGGAGCGTCCCACGACATCGTCGCCTACCGCATCATTTCACCATCTCCTGAGCCCGTCACCCCTCCCAAGCAGGGCTCTTGAGCGCGTGATGACGGTTCAAGGTTCCTCCCCTCCTTGGACCGTCATTACCACCAATCGAGGTAGCGACCACTGTCCTACCAAACGTACCGAGAGTTCGCCGATGCTCTCAAACATATCCGGCGAACTCTCGTCTTCCAGGCCACGAGGGCGGCGGCAATGGGCCTGGAATGGAAATTGAATAACGGTACCCGCGAGTGCGGCGGAAAGAGAAGAGGGGTCTGTGGACCCTGGCAGGAAAATCGGCCCCTCTTCTTGCTCAACTTGGCTCTTGTGCATCGCTGATCTCCGTTTTTGACGAGATGATCAATCGCACAAGGGATTTGAAATGTACGGCAATTCGAACTCACGATTTGGCAATTCAAGCAAAGAACTCGGCAACAAGAAGCCGGAGGATGAAATGGCAAGTGTAGCGTTGAAAGAGAGTATTGGCTGGCTTGATGAACTCATGGACAGAGAGTTCAGCGGGCGCGGCGACAAGGAATATTTGATCAGGCATCGCATCTCCAAGAACAGCGGCGTTCCGGAGCGGTACCTCTATCGCCTGCAATATCAGGCCAAGGAAATGAAGGACGTCGCAGGCGAATATTACCGTCGTCTGCGTCTCTACTACGAAAGCGCCTGCCAGCGGAACGAGGCCGCGGCGGATCGCTACAAAGACGAACGCCTAGGGATGCGAGGACACCATGAAAAGGTTGACGAAAAGCCTGCTTCGGCGGGCTTGGGAATGGATTCGTCTAAAGCTCAGTAAAAAGGGGAATAAGTGATGTGCGACCCGTCGAAACAGAACCTGAAGACGCCGGCGGAACTTCTATCTGCTCTCATCGCAAAAGAGACGGGCGCCAATATCGAACCGAAGCTTCTGCGCCTGTTCGTCAAGGCCAGGTGGGATCGCATCACGACGCTAGCCCATGCGATCCACGACGCCGATTAACCACCCCATAACCCCTACCCAAGAGGGCGACGATGAAACCGAAGAAAAGAAAGCTGCACAAGAATATCTGCGTTGCGTTCGCTCGGCTTACCCGTTCCGGCGAACTGCTCTGCCGGCAGTCGTCATCGACGGAAGAGGCAAAGAAGGGCGGAGGATACGTCTACTATATGGCGAAGTCCGGAAAGGAAGTCTCGCCGGTAAGCGCGAAATCGCTAATCGACATGGGTCTTGTGACCGAGCGCAACGACGGCTTATTCGCTGGTAGCTCTCAGTCTTTCGCGCCGATCCCATCGGCAGAGTTCGACGCCTTCCGCCAGCAATACGAGGCGCCCCAACATGCATAGTCTCGAACAGAAGCGCGACGCCATACAGGTCATCATCGACAACACTCGCGCATGGCTCGCCACGTTCGGCGACGGGCCGAAGAAGCGCCCTCAAAATGAGATCGATACCAAGACGCACCGCCTCGACGTCCTGAAAGAGATCCGAGACGACTACGAGAACGCTGTGCAGCGGAAACGAGGTGCGGCATGATAGCTGAACTCTTCCTCCCGTGGCCAGACAAACGCCTGTCTCCTAACGCCAGAGTGCACTGGTCGTCTCTCGCCCGCGCCAAGAAGGCAGCGAAACGCACGGCCTATTACATGACGCTGGAAGCCGGCATTGGCAGGATCGACGCTGACAGTCTGTCCGTCAAGTATTCGTTCTTCCCGCCAGACCGGCGGGCTCGGGATGCCGACAACATGCTCTCGAGCTGCAAGGCATATCAAGACGGGATTGCCGCAGCGATCGGCATTGATGACAGCAAATTTCAAATCACCATAGCGCCCCGCGGCCCTGTAGAGCGCGCCGGCATGGTTAAGGTCGAACTGGAGTGGGCGGAATGAGCAAAGAGATCATGGATATTCTCTCGCCAGTTCTGGGTGAAGAGCTTGCAGCCGCAATCATCGACCACCGCAAGCGCACGGTAAAGAAGCCCCTCACGGCCTACGCCGCAAAGCTTCAGGTACGAGAATACGAAAAGACAGGTGATCCTGTCGCCGCGGCTGAAATGCAGATCCTGCGTGGATGGCAGGCGATCAAGAGCGACTGGTACCTGAACGAGATCGAGAAGCAGAAGCGCAATGCGCCGCCTGTCCAGCGGCAGGAGACGAGGGACGAATATATCGCCCGCTCCATCAAGGCCAACGACTGGGACGGCAAGCCTTCCGCAGATTCGCGTGTCAACAACGTTATCAAAATGGCTGTGAGATCATGACCGAGAGAGACAACAGCACCCCCGCGCCCGTTCAGCAATTGATGGGGGCAACTGACGCCGAACGCCTGGAAGATTTACGCCTCGCCGCGGCGGCAATCCGCACGTACATGCCGGACACACTGCCAACTGGCGAAGACGGAAAGATCCATTTCGCTCGGGCTCTTGCTGAAGCCGCCGCCGAAGCGATCGAGGGTTTTCTCAGCGCCGCCGATGTTACCAATCATGGGAGTAAAAGCGATTTACACCCAGAATATGTAACATCCGAAGCTGGTACAAAGTCTGGGTATAAAGGCGATTTGTACCCCGGAAATGTACCAGCCGGAGAAGCCGAATGAAGGTTCTCATCGGCTGCGAAACCTCTGGAAAGATGCGCCGCGCCTTCGATGCGCTCGGGCATGACACATGGTCCTGCGACCTCCTGCCCGCAGACGACGGCAGCAACCGGCATATCGTCGGTGACATTCGGGATTACCTGAATGAAGGCTGGGATCTGCTCGCTGTCATGCATCCTCCCTGTACCAGGCTCTGCAACAGCGGTGTGCGCTGGCTGACAGAGCCGCCAACGAAGCTCAACGAGACCTATCCGGCCGCCGACCGTCTCGCCTATCAGGTCATGAACCGTGACGAACGGCTGACCTTCATGTGGCGCGAACTGGACAAGGGCGCCGATCTGTTCTCCGCGTGCTGGAACGCCCCGATCGAGCGCGTGGCCGTCGAGAACCCGGTCATGCATCGGCACGCGAAGGAGCGCATCGTCAACTACGCCGATCCCGCGCAGACGGTCCAGCCATGGTGGTTCGGAGATCCTGCGTTCAAGGGCACATCGTTCTTCCTGCGCAATCTTCCGAAGCTCGTGCCGACCAATCGCCTGACGCCCCCGAAGGCCGGTACCGAAGAGCATAAGCAGTGGTCGAAGATCCACCGCGCGCCGCCCGGTCCCGAGCGATGGAAGATCCGTTCCGAAACATTCCCCGGTATCGCCGACGCTGCAGCAGCCCAGTGGGGCGGATATGCCGTCGCGAAGAAGGAGGCCGCATGAGCGACAAGTCACTCAAAATGCACCATGTGCAAGATAGCTCGCACGACGGCTACGAAGTCAATACCGCCTGCGGCCTCGACGGGTGGAGGAACGACGGCACGTCACAATGGTATCAGCAGCGAGGAGGCGAGCGCATGTTCCGCGCCGCTTTCGATCTTTCGTCCGTCACATGCAAGCGCTGCTTACAAGCTGGTGCGTTGGAGCACGTCCACCCATCGCCCTCACAGGGGAAGGTGGGTACCCCATGATCGACCACCGCCTTAGGCAACAGCAGATCGTAGAGCGCGAATACCTCCTCCCATTCGCAGAGAACATCACGCACGAACAATGGCACTTGGGCGGCAAGCAGCGGAAATGGCCGGCAAAGGCCCGGTATTTCTACGCGCTGCAAGCAATTTACGTGCCGTCTGAAGCAATAAGAAAGGAAGACGCAGCGTGAAATTCATTATGCAGTTCAGCGAAGCCACAAGAACGTATTCCTTTGCCGGCAGCTACACGGAAGAAGAACTCCAGAGATTGGATTTTAGCCCGCTCGATCAGGCCATCCTTCACCAGCCCGCAGCCACTGCCGCCGATTCCCTACTTTCGCTTGAGATTATCTATCGAGCCGATCAAGAGCGCAACCAAGCCTCCACCAAGGACCAATAGCCATGCAAACAACAGCGCTGAAAGAGCAGCACGAGAACTGGAAGGCGGCGAGGGCGCGATTGTTTTCGCCGGCCGTGAAGCCTAGGCTCGTTGACAGGCCGATCGAAATCACCAAGGCGCGCCCACTATGGCGGATACAGGCGACTGAGTTCGACGACCATGTACGCCTATATCGCAAGATCATTCGCGACTACATGGCCGAGCTTTCCATTGAGATGCGCGCTGCTCAGGAAGAGGCAGCAATGGAACTGTTGCCGGTCACGAGCAAGACGCCTGCCCGAGATATCATCGATGACGTTCTGCAGCATTTCCCCGGCGTGACATGGGCCGACCTTAAGGGGCCTCGTAGATTGAGAGCTTACGTCCTCCCGCGCCAGATCGCCGTTTACGAGGTTCATCGCCGCCGCAAGGATATGTCGCTTCCGCAAATCGGCCGTCTTTTCGGTGGGCGCGATCATACGACGGCACTTAATTCTGTAAGGAAAATCAAAAGGATGCTAGAGTCTGGTGAACTAACACTTCCATTCGCAGCAGCAGAATAAACGAGGGCAATAGCATGGGCGGCAAGGCAATCAAGGTAAAGCGCAAGGCCAACAAAGGGGCAGGGCGGCCGCGCAAGGAAAATGTAGAGCGGTATCCGAGCGGCGACATCAAGCGCAGTGAAACGCAGCGTGAGGCAATGTCCGTCGCTATCGAGGCGCGCCGGCGCATTGATGGATGGGGCGACAAGACATCTGACGAGACGGTAAAGAGCCAGTTCGCAGGCTATACCCTCGGCCGCATGTTCCTTGACGGTCGTATCACCGAAGAGCAGCGCAAGGCCGGTGACGAATATGCGGAGATCCATGCACGGTATCGTCGCCTCGTCGGCCTGCCTGCCCCGAGCGCACGGGCACAATCCCTCTTCAGCATCAAAAGCCATGAGGGCGAGCAGACGGAAAGCATCACGCAGAAAGCCAGGAAGGCCAGTAACGCCATGATGGAGGTTGAGGGCATCCTTCTCCGGTGTGTGGACGGCCCGCAGATCAAACAGCTGACGTTTAACCTGGCGGTTATGGATTACGAACATCTGCGCGGAATGGGTGATCAGCAATTATTGTGGCTTCGCAGGGGATTAACGGCATTGGCGCGTCGGCGGCAGTTGCAAGAGAATACCAAATCAGTTATGAGTTGGGATATTCAATCATCGGAAGTGTCAGCGTAAAACGGTTATCGGGCAGCTATAGCCCGGTAGGAGTGCCGCGCACGGCGCCCGCAAGGGACTAAGCCGGGTTAAAGCCACAGCTTGGGCACTGACGCTCAGGGAAACAGCGGCGAGTTTCGACACTTCTTCCGGAGCCCATCATGGAACACGAAGAGCAATCTCAAGAGCCCTTCATCTCCGGCATTCGTCTCCCCGGAGAATCCCTCCCAAAGATCCACCCTGATTACGCAACAGACGGACTGACAGAGCCGCTGAAGCCGTTGGTGCGTGAGAACGATGGGGAGCGTGACGAGCTTAGCGTCTCTAGGATTTCTTCGAGGTCAGAATGACAGTCGTCAGGGTAGAGGGCGGGTACAGAAACGTGAAGGCAGTCTATATGCGCCAGACGCCGACAGATTGGACGCTGTTCGATCTGGAGGGCCGCAAATGTATCTGCGCCGCTGACCGCGGGCGGCTGTTCTTCTGGGTCACGGAAAACGACATTGAACTGGTGCAGGTTCACTAAATGAGCAATATCCGCGTCCTCGACACCCGCGCCACAACAAGGGCTGATGTCGTTGAGATGGCAAAGACGATCCTGCATTTAGCCGAAGCAGGAGACATCGTTGATCTCTCATGGTTCGCCTCTAACCTCGATGGTTCGACCAGAACAGGGTTTACGCCCACAGATGACGGCCAGCGCCGCCTCGCTAACGCATACAGGCTAGCTCATCGCCTTCAGCTGAAGATGGATGAGCAGGCAGAATGACCACCCGTTCAGACCGTCAAGTCCTCACTATCGCTATCATCCTTACAATTGCATGGGGTGCGCTATGGCTTCTGTGAACCTCCAGCGCGTGGCTCTCGTGGTCGCGGTGATCCTGTTCGCATTCGTGGGGCTGTTCGTGATGTCGGGATGCCAGACGTACCAACCTCCTGGCGGCGACTTGTGGCGGGCGCTTTGATGTACGGCCCCGCATTCTGGCGCTGCCGCATCGGCAAGATCCGCATGAAGGCAGGCGCGTATCTCGCTTGTCACGACTGGGGCGGGAACGCCTTTTAATGTGGCCCTTCCGTAAAAAGGCTCTCACGCCCATCTATCCGTTCCGTCCGTTGACGGACGCGCTCAAGGCCAAAGACGCAGAGCTTTACAGTAAGCTATGTCATCATATCCCCAGCGTCTTCCGCCAGGAATGGGTGAAGGTTTATCCCGAGGACTTCCCGGACGGAGGCATGTCCGCCCCTGATCCGAGTTCGATCAAACCACACAAAGACAGGTGACATATGGCAACTCTGCACGTCTCCATCAGCAAGGCGCGTCTCATCGCAGGTGGCAACGGCGGCGAGCAGGTTCTCTATAGTCCCGCTCCAGTCATTTCCGCCGCTCTGACCACATCGGCAAGCGCTGCCAGCACAAGCACGATCGCTGCAGCTACGTCAGCCACGAAAGAGCAGCAGGGCAAGCTCATCGCCCGCTGCAACTCAGTTGACGCCGCGCATTACGTCAATGCAGGCGGCACAGCATCGGCCACTGCAGGCTATTACGTGCCAACAGGGGCGTGGATCGACATTGCGGTTTCGCCAGGCGCCGAAATCTCGGCTGTTACAGCCTGATGACTGGAATATTATTCCGGGCTATGTCGAAAATAACGCGTTTTCACTTCAGCGCGTAGCAAGATTTTCTATCTGACCGGTCTAAAATAGAGAAAAACAGATGGCTGAAGGCAAAAAGACGGGTGGACGCCAGAAAGGAACCCCAAACAAGACGACGAAGGCTGTCAAAGATGCCATCGCTGAAGCAGCAGAGGCTCTCGGCGGCGTTGACCGTCTCGTTGATTGGGCAAAAGAAGATCCGCTGAACGAACGAGCATTCTGGGCAACGATCTATCCTAAGCTTTTGCCCCTGCAGATTTCCGGTGATCCTGAGAACCCGCTCCGCACAATCACCCGCATCGAGCTTGTAGCGCCAGGGCATGACGACAACAGCAAGGATTGAACTTCCTCCTAAGCTTATCCCTGTCTTCATGGGGGAAGCTCGATATCGTGGGGCATACGGCGGGCGTGGCTCTGGCAAGACCCGATCGTTCGCCAAGATGGCGGCGGTTCGGGGCTACCAGCTAAGCCAGTCCGGCCAGAGCGGAGTCATCGTCTGCGGGCGAGAGTTCATGAACTCGCTCGATGAAAGCTCAATGGCTGAAGTCAAGGCCGCGATCAATTCAGAGCCCTGGCTGGCAGCACATTACGAGATTGGGGAAAAGTTCATCCGCACGAAGGATGGGCGCATATCATTTGCTTTCATCGGCTTGCGTCATAACCTCGACAGCATCAAGTCGAAATCGCAGATCCATTTACTTTGGGTGGACGAGGCAGAGCCGGTATCCGAAACAGCATGGGGCAAGATCGCCCCGACAGTCCGCGAAGACGATTCCGAAATTTGGGTAACGTGGAACCCCGAGCGCAAGAATAGCGCTACACACAAACGGTTTCGCCTCAACCCGCCGGCCAGTTCGAAGATTGTTGAGATCAACTACCAAGACAATCCCTGGTTCCCTGGCGTCCTTGAGCAGGAGCGGTTAGACGATCGACAAAAGCGGCCAGATCAATACGCCCATATCTGGGATGGTGATTTCGTGACAGTCGTCGAGGGTGCTTATTACGCCCAGGCTCTCGCCCTTGCGAAAGAAGAGGGGCGGATTTGCCGCGTATCGCCTGACCCAATCATGACAACGCGCCTGTTCTGCGACATCGGCGGCACTGGCAAGAAGTCTGATGCGTTCTCGATCTGGCCGGCGCAGTTCATCAGCCGTGAGATCCGGGTGTTGAATTACTACGAGGCGGTAGGCCAGCCGATCGGTCATCATCTGCATTGGATGCGAGAAAACAAATACACACCCGGCAACTCGTTGATCGTATTGCCCCATGACGGCGACAACAACGACCGCGTTTATGACGTGTCGTATCGCAGTGCCTTTGAGGAAGCTGGATACGAGGTCGAGGTTGTCCCTAACCAGGGAACAGGCGCCGCCAAGATGCGCATCGAGGCCTCTCGCAGGCTCTTCCCGCGTATCTGGTTTAACGAAGAGACGACAGTCGCCGGGCGTGACGCTCTCGGCTGGTACCACGAGAAGCGCGACGATGACCGCGGCATCGGTCTCGGACCGGAACACGATTGGGCATCGCACGGCGCGGATGCCTTCGGGCTGATGTGCATTGCCTACGAAGAGCCTTACACGCGCAGCGAACGCGCTCGATATTCAAGCCGGGGTTCATCCGGAAGTTCATGGATGGCTGAATAATGGCTGAAGACACCAGCGCCAGTACCGAAGCCGACCTGAAGGGCGAGTTCGACGATCTGACGCGCAAGCTCAAGTCCTATGTCATCGACGACATGCCGAAGGTCGTCAGATGGCGGGCAGAGGCGCGGGTTGCTTTCGGCTTCAAGTCGGGCAGCGGCCAGTGGTCCGATGAAGACAAGAAGGTTTTGCGCGAGAAGAAGCGTCCGGAAATGACGTTCAACCGCACGGCGCCGCTCGTCAATGCTGTTGTTGGTTCCGAGATCAACAATCGCCGTGAGGTCCAATACATCCCGCGTGAGCAGGGTGACGCTATCGCCGACGAGATGCTGACAGCGGCAGGAGAATGGTTCCGCGACCAGTCTTCCGCCGAAGACGAAGAGTCCGACGCTTTCGAAGATACCGTGACGACCGGCATGGGCTGGACTGACACGCGCCTTGATTTCGAATGCGAGGCAGATGGCGCCCCGGTCGTCGAGCGCATGGACAATCTCAAGATGGGCTGGGATTGCAACGCAACAAAGCCTAATCTGAAGGATGCGCAGCGCCTTTGGTACGTCTGCGAAAAGCCCTATGGCGAAGTTCAGGACATGTTTCCGGACGTGCCGAAGGAAATGCTGAACGCTTCATGGGCAAAGACGCTCATGGAAGATCCTGCCAAGCCGCACGATCAGGACAGGGCGGACCTCTATGAGGGAGACCAGCAAGAATTCGTGGGCGATTGGCGCCGGAAGCTTTGCACTCTTGTCGAGATCCGTTGGCTTGAGCGCCAGCCGTATTACCGTGGGCCGTCGCTAGACGCCAATGGCGTGCCGACTGCGGAGCCTCGGGAATATACCGAGAAGCAGATCAAGCTCGTCCGCAAGCAGTATCCGGAGTTTCCGGCTGTGCGCCAGTACAAGAAGGTCGTCAAACGCGCCTTCATTGGCAAGCAGGTCTTGGCCGAGCCTGACCAGCCATTGGTGCCGGATGGCAGGTTTGGGTGGGAGTGCATAACCGGATACTACGACAAGATCGAGGAGCAGTTTTACGGAATTGTTCGTGCTGTCATCGATCCGCAGCGTTGGTCCAACAAGTTCTTCAGCCAGGTCATGTATCTGCTCAACAGCCAGTCCAAGGGCGGCTTGCTGGCAGAGAAGGGCGCATTCGAGGACCCGAGGCAGGCAGAAGAAAGCTGGGCAAAGTCTGACGCTATCACGTATCTGGCGAACGGCGCTCTTGCCGGCCAGAACCCGCGCGTCAAGGAAAAGCCGACCGCGCAGTTCCCGACCGGCTTCTTCGCGTTGTTCAACGAGGCCAAGGAGTCGATCAGCCAGGTTACCGGCCTCTCCCCGGAATTTCTCGGTACACGTGAGGTCGATCAGGCCGGGGTTCTTGAGTACCAGCGAAAGCAGTCGTCTCTAAATCTTCTGGCATCGCTCTTCAACAGCCTCCGCCGCTATCGCAAGCGCCAGGGCAAGACGATGCTCTACCTGATCCAGAACTATCTGAGCGATGGGCGGCTTATTCGCATCGTCGGGGATGGGAAAGCGCAGTATGTGCCGCTCGTAAAGCGCGCCAATGCCGAATACGACATCATTGTCGATGATGCTCCGACCTCTCCGAACGAGAAAGAGCGGACATGGGGCGTGCTTCTGCAGCTTATGCCGTTCGTCAAACAGTTCATGACGCCGGAAACCACGCTTGAGGTATTGGAATACTCGCCTCTCCCCGCGTCTCTCGTGCAGAAGTGGAAGGAAAAGGCAGAGCAGGCCGCCGAGGCAGCAAAGGCCAACCCACCGCCGCCAACGCCTGAAGAGATCAGAGCTCAGACGGTTCAGGCCAAGGGGCAGCTTGATATTGCTTCCAAGCAGATGGATATGCAGGCCGACCAGCAAAGCGCGCAGATGGATGCTGCCGGCAAGATGCTGGACCTGTTCGTCAAGGGCAAGGAGGCCGAGATCGATCTTGCGCTTGGCACTCAGAAGGCCATGAACGACGCAGGGCGCCTCGCTGTCCAGGAGCGGCAGAACGAGATTCGCGCCCAGAATGCCAATAGCAGACGCGGCTCGTCCGCAGACTAATCCCGGCATCCAGCCGGCTTCGCCCGCATGAGCGCATCATGCTTCGTGAGCCCACGTGAGAGGCAATCAATGAACTATGGCCTAATCCGACAGCACGCCGACGAGCTCGATGTGCAAATCCAGTTCGAATGCGGGGATGATGTCCTCGTGCAGATCTCCATGCCGAACGGCGTCAAACGAGAGAAATCATTCCCTGCCGACACGCAGGCCAAGACCGTCACAGAGTGGATCGACCATGACGTGACACGCTTCTGGAAGGGCGTGCCGAAGAAGGCCGTCAAGAAGGGAGCGAAGTGATGGAAACAAGCGTAGAGCTTTCGCCATCTGAATCCGCCTATTTCGAGTCTGGCGGCAATACCGAGATTGTTGCGGCTCCGGAGCCGGCGCCAACACCTGAGCCAGATCCTATCGACCCAGCGGCCGCATTGGCAGCAGATCTGCAGACCGACCGTGACGAGAAAGGCCGCTTCGTCCCGCATCAGGCGCTCCATGCCGAGCGTGAAGAGCATAAGAAGACCAAGGCCGAACTCGAAACGATCCGCCAGCGCCAGGCCGTTCTTGACGACCGGTGGAATACGCTTCTCCAGTTTCGCGAACAGCCGAAGCAGGAGACGACCGCACCACCGGACCCGAACGAAGACATTTTCGCCTTTTCCAAGTGGCAGGCCGATCGCCTGAAGGAGCTTGAAGAGAAGGTAACGAGCCGCGACAAGCAGGAAGAGCAGGCCCGCACCGTCGCCCAGCAGGAACAGGAGGTCTGGAACCACTGGAGCGAGTCAGCCAAGGCTTACGAAACCGAGAAGACGGACTTCGGCGATGCGGTAAAGCATCTGTCCGATATGCGCATGAAGCAGCTTTCCGGCCTCGCACTTGTCGAGCCCGCCTTTGCCTCCGAGCAGGGCAGACTCGGCCAGATTAACGCCGAACTCAAGCAGATCGTTGTCGGCGCCAAGCAGGCAGGGCAGAACCCGGCGCACGTCGTCTATGAGCTTGCCAAGGTTTACGGCTTCGCTCCTCCTGCAGCGGCAGATCCTGGCAAGGTGGAACTTCCGGAGAAGCTGGCGGCTATCGACGCGGCACAGACAGCATCCCGCACGCTGACAACCCCTGGCGGCCGCTCTGCAGCGGAGCCCATGACGGCGGAAGCCATCGCAAGCATGTCCGCGCCTGAGTTCGAAGCGTGGATGAAAGCGCCAGGCAACGAACGCCTGTTTAACAAGATCATGGGTGGCTGACAGGCCATTCATTCAGTGCATGAGCCACAGGGCGGCTTCATAGCCCTTTCGCCCGCCGTTGCGTCAATGCGGCACCGTCACAAGGCCGGTCAGCCTTCTTCGCCCGATAGCTGCGTCAAGCGATCAATCACCCTCAATAGCCCCTTTTAAAGGAACTTGACCCATGTCTGTAACGACATATGGGGTGAACGATGCACTTGCAAATAAACTCTGGAGCAAGAAACTTGCTGTAGAGGTTAGCAAGGCCACCGCTATCGCCCCCCTCATTGGTACTTCCACCAACAGCATCATCCAGCTCAAGGACGAAACGCAGAAAGCAGCAGGCGACAAGGTCACGTTTGGCCTTCGCACGCAGCTCATCGGCGACGGTGTCTCCGAATCTCAGGTTCTGGAAGGCAACGAAGAAGCGCTGACGACCTACTCTGACGCAATCTTCATCAACGAACTGGCACATGCCGTTCGCGTGAAGAATGATCAGACGATCGACGCTCAGCGCGTTCCCTTCTCCCTGCGTGACGAAGCCAACTCGGGCCTTACCGATTGGTACGCCGACCGCCTGTCCATGATGTTCTTCATGCAGGTCGGCGGCTTTACGGCACCGACCATGGCCTTTGAAGGCCGCACAGTCACGATTGCCCCCGTACACTACGGGTTCAACGCCCCGACAGCACCGTCGAGCGGACGCATCCTGCGCGCCGGCTCTCAGGCGTCCGACCAGGCACTTACATCTGCGGATGTGTTCAACCTCCAGCTCATCGACAAGGCAGTCGAAGCAGCCAAGGTTGCCAATCCGAAGATCCGCCCGGTCAACGTCAACGGCGAGAAGGTCTACGTCATGTACCTTCACCCGTATCAGGTCACCGACCTCAGGACGAGCACGTCCACCGGCCAGTGGCTCGATATCCAGAAGGCCGCATACATGGGCTCGCGTGCCAACAACCCGATCTTTGACGGGTCGCTCGGCATGTATAACGGCGTCGTTCTCCGCGAGGCTGAACATGTCGTTCCCGGCGTCAACGGTTCGACCGGCGCGCAGATCACCACGGTTCGCCGTGCTGTCCTGCTCGGTGCTCAGGCCGCTGTAACCGCCTTCGGCATGAAGACCGCACCGGAGAAGTACAAGCGTGTTGAAGAACTCTTCGATTACCAGCGCGAGCTCGGCGTCTCCGTCCAGACCGTTCTTGGCATGAAGAAGGCAGTCTTCAACAGCCAGGACTTCGGCGCGATCGTCGTCTCCACCTATGCCGCTGCGCACACTTAAGGAGATCCGACAATGGCAACTGGAACAGCAGCAACAACCGCACGTCAGCTCGCAACGCAGCAGATCCACTATCTGCGTTGCGGGATCGCCTTCGCCGACAACGGTCTTCCGAAAATCGTCGGGATCATCCCGGCCAATTCGCAGATCATCAACGTCATCTCCGGCGTGTTCGTCCGCGAAGTATTCAATGCCGGCACGACCAACGTCCTCGACATTGGCACATCGGCCGACGATGACCTCTACGCCACCGACCTCGCGCTCGGCACCAAGGCATTCGTCGTCATCGACGAAGCCGCCACGGCGACGAACGTCAACACATGGTACGTGACTGTCGATACGACGATCACAGCAACGGTGGCCCTCTCCGGCACCGCTGCAACGACCGGCCTGGCGGAAATCATCATCGCCTACATTCCAGATAATGACAGATGACACTGAAGAGGGCGGGGAAACTCGCCCTCTCTCCTTTGGAGGATTTTATGGACGATTTTGATTGGCAGCTTATTTCCTTCGACCCGCCGAAGCCTGAATTGAAGGCAGATGACAAGGGCGCGTGCCCGAAGTGCGGCAAGCATATCGGCAAGGGCGTCCACTTTCATGTGAAGGTTTGCAATGGACATCCTGGCAAAGCTCGCTGATCTCGGCTTCACCAACGCGGCGGTGCTGAACGAAGCGCAGGGACTGACGCGCATCCGCACGTCCAAGGGCTGGGTTTACGAGCGCTTCAAGTCTGAAGAGCAGATCGAAGCGTGGGCTAACCGTCATATTCCGGAGACTGTTGAATGACGACGTTTTCGGACATCAAGGAAGCTATCGCCGATGATATCGATGATACGACTGGCGAGTATGCCGCGCAGATCACAAAGGCCGTACTTGCCGCAATTCGCTATTGCGAGCGCTCCACCTATTACTTCAACGAAACTCGCGACGTGACGTTCTCGACGGTCAACGGCCAGGAATGGTATGGCGCTGCCGATAATTCCAACATTCCGACGCTCGTTCATATTGCTGCCGTCTGGAGCGAAGACGGGACCGGTGACAGAGACCCGCTGCGCCGATATACCCCGGAGGTCATGGAGTTGCTTGCCGACAACTCGGCGTCCCGTGGCGAGCCCTACGCCTACACCTATTTCGGCCAGCGCCTCCGCATCTACCCAATCCCAGGCGCAACTCCTTATACGATCCGCCTGCAGCTCGGCCCATACCGTCTTGCGCCGCTTGTCAGCGATACCGATGAAAACGCATGGCTTGATGAAGCCTTCGACATGATCAAGGCCCGCGCCAAATACATCCTCGCCAAGGATACGCTGAAAGACGCCGCAATCGCTGCCGAGGCGCTGAACGATTACAACGACCAGGAACTGGCGTTGAAGAGCGAGACGACAAGCCGCAATGCCACCGGCTATGTCTGCGCGACGGATTTCTGATGCTGATCAATATCGCGGAATACCGCCCGGACGTTGCCGACCTGAATACGGACTTCACCGACGATCTTCTCAACGTCCTGGCGGCCAACGGCTCGTATATCCCGGCGCCAGCCTTTGAGGCGCTGACTTCCGCCCTTCCGGCGAGGCCGAATGGCTGGCTTTCGGTCAAAAGCCTCGACGGCACGATACGGTTCTTTGTCGGCACCGACACGAAGCTTTACCTGCTCGACAATACGGATCTTGGGTGGGATGACGTTTCGAAGGCAGCTACGACCTATAGCGCGACCGAAGATGCGCCTTGGTCCATGAAGGCTTTCGGCAACTTCGTCATTGCCGTAAACCAGAACGATGACCCGCAGGTTTACGAGATCGGCACGGATATTCTATTCCGGGATCTTGCGGGAAGCCCCCCGCGCGCTGGCGGTATTGCCATATGGGGCGATTTCGTCGCCTTGATGCGTTTGACGAGCAACCAGAACAGAGTTCAGTGGTCCGGTCTTAACGACTGCGAATTCTGGACACCTGGCAGCAATAACAGCGATTATCAGGATTTCCCTGATGGAGGGCAGGTGCAGGGCTCCACGGAAGCCACCAACCCGATCGTATTGCTGGAAAGCGCCATTCAGCGTGCAACATTCGTGCCCGGATCGGTGGAAATCTTCACTTTCCAGAAGATCCACGACAAGCGCGGAGCGAAGTCGCCTTATTCGATTGCAACGCGCGGTGACCTCGGCTTTTTTGCTGATGAAGGTGGGTTTTTCCAGATTTCTCCTGACGGCACCGTGGCACCGATCGGCTTTGAGAAGGTGGACAGAACGTTTTTCCGCCGCATGGCAGTATCGAGCATCTCGCGCATCGCCGGCGCCGTAGACCCGTTCTATTCACGCGTTTATTGGGTTCTGGACTACGATGGCGACGGGGTTTTCGACCAGATGCTGGTTTATGACTGGCAGCTTGAGTGGTGGACCGTCATTGATACCGCTGTCCTAGGTATCTTCGCCTTCGCAACGTCTGGATATACGCTTGATGGCCTGGACGCCGTCAGCAGCAGCCTGGACGCACTGCCTTTCCCTCTCGATAGCAAGGCATGGCAGGGTGGCGCTCCGGTTCTCGGTGCTTTTGATGAATCGTTCAGACTTGGCGCGTTTTCAGGGGTAAGCCTGGAGGCGCTTGTAGGTACGCCAGAGATCGGCGACACAGCCGGGACCGTGATGCGGACGAGCAGCACATACCCTGTGGTCGATACCGATCAGTTGTTCGTGTCCGTGGGCGTGAGGATGCGCCGGCAGGACAATACTGTATGGCTACCGGAGCAAGCGCCATCGGCGAACACTGGCCGCGTGAGAAAGCGCTCCCGCGCAAGGTTCCACCGATTCCGCATTCGGGTTCTCGCCAATACGATTTGGAACAACATAAAGGGTATCGACGTGGACAGCTCGGAGGCGGGCTCACGATGACGCTTTCCATACATCTTACCTCCGATTGGCCCTTTGAGCGTGTCGCCCGCTACGGGAAAGACATCACTGCCGCAATGAAGAAGCTCGTCGAGCGCTATCCTAACGATCTGACGCTTGAGAGCATGGCAGAAGAGATCATCAGCGGGAAACTTCAGCTTTGGCTGATCCTCGACGATGAGGAATTCAAAGCCTTCGTCACATCTGAAATCAAGGTGAATGAGGCGACTAGCCACAAGACTGTCCAGTTGACGGAATTGGCCGGAGACGGTGGCATAGATCTCGTTTCCATGATCGACGATATCGAGAAGTGGGCAATCGATATCGGAGCTCACGAATTGATGCCTCTGGGGCGCGAAGGCTGGCGCAAGCCTCTGGCGAAAGCCGGCTATAAGCCAAAGCTGACACTTTACAGCAAGGATCTCACGAATGGGCGGTAAGTCTTCCACGCAAAAGACAGAGAACAAGCCGCCGAAGTGGTCGGAACCTCTTTTCCGCCAGTCTGCCAGTGAGGCGCAGAGCATCTATAATTCTGGCAAAGGCGGCAACGTCTACCAGGGCCAGACAGTCGCAGGGCTCGGCGATACAACGAGGGCCGGCATTTCCGGCATTCAGTCCGCCGCCGGAAGCCTGCCACAGACGAGCGCCGCGCAAAACTACCTCACGGACTATGCCAGCGGCAAATATCTGAAAGAGGGCAATCCGTATTTCAACGATGCCCTTCAAGGGCAGCTCGACGATACGGCCGCGCAGGTGCAGAGCCAGTTCTCAGGCGCGGGGCGATATGGCTCCGGGGCCAATACTGGCGTCCTGGCGAGCAAGCTCGGCAATATCCGTTCAACGGCTCTGGCAGATCAGTTCTCGCGCGATCAGCAGAACCAGCTCGCGGCAACGGGGCAGATCGACAGCGCGAACAGCAACCTTTTCCAGAATCGCCTTACCGGGCAGCAGGCAGTTGTCGGCGCCGGCCAGCTTGAAGATCAGGCAAGGCAGCAGCAGCTTACCGCGGACTTCACCAAATGGCAGTCGGAAGACATGCAGCCGTGGACGCGCCTTGGTCTCCTGCAGAGTGCGGCCGCAGGTTCTGCCGGGAACTATGGCACGAACACACAGACCGTCTCCCAGCCGTTCAACGCCCTTCAGGGTATCGGCGCACTCGGCAGCATGTTTACCAAGTCCGACGCGCGCCTGAAGACGCATATCAAGCCTGTTGGCGTCAAGAACGGACATGTCATCTACGAATGGCGCTATATTGGTTCGAAGATGCGCTACCGCGGCGTCATGGCGCAAGATGTCATCGACTTCGTACCAAGCGCTGTCATCGTCCAGAACGGCTATTACGCGGTCAATTATGACATGCTCGGGCTCGAAATGGAGGCTGCATAATGGCTTTCAACATCATGGATCTGTTTGCCGCTCCTGCACGCAACATGCTCCTGCAGCCACAGCAGAGCGCAGCCGGTGTGCAGAATATGCTTCTGTCGCGCCCTTCGCCGCAGAACTATCCCGTTGCCGGCGTTCCCGCGCCTCCTGCCATCGATCCGCAGACCGTGGCGGCAGTACAGGGGCCATCCGCGCCCATGTCGGCTCCTGTTGGCCCTCAGGTGGCACAGGCAGGCCCGATGAATGCCGCTGCCGTTCCCGATAAGCCGGGTGGCCTCGACAAATTCACCAAGGACATGTTCAGGGAGAACCTGAACGATTTCTTCCTCGGGCTGGCAAGCGGCAGTACGCCGGCTGAATCGTTGGCTAGGGGCGCTGCCGCCGCGAATGCGAAGCACAACAGCATGAAGAATGCCAATCAGACGGTTGCTTGGCTTCAGAGCAAGGGCGTTGGCAAGGAAGAAGCATGGCAGATCGCCACCAACCCGGCCGTCCTGTCAGACTACCTGAAAGACATGCTTGGACCGAAGAAGCCTATTGAGGTCAATGGCAGGCTTGTAGATCCGCAGACATATCAGGTCATCGCCGATTTCAGCGACCCGAACGCCAAACTGACCAGCGATCAGCGCGAGTATCAAGCCGCGAAGAACGAAGGCTTTAATGGCTCCTTCATGGATTACCAGATCAAGATGAAGGAAGCCGGCCGCCAGCAGGTCAATATAGACACTGGCGAGAAGCTGCCGCAGGGGTTCCGCTGGAAAGACCCGAACAAGCGAGAGCTTGGCGTCGAGCCCATTCCAGGCGGTCCTGCTACGCAGATCCCCGGCGAACTGGCGGCGCGTGTCGGCATGTCCGAGAGCTTCCAAGGCGATGCGCCTGGCTTGCGAGAGCGCCTTCAGTCCGGCGACATGACTGGCCCGATAGACGCCACGCTTGCACAGTGGGGTGTTGGCGACCGCGGCCAGACATATCGTCAGATTCAGTCCGGTGTTGACGCTCTTACGCGCCTCCTAACCGGCGCCGGCATGAACAATACCGAGGCCAAGGCATATGCAGAGCGGTATTTGCCTGGGTACAAAGACACGCCCGAAAGCGCCGTTCAGAAGCTCGATCAGCTTTCGAAGGAACTGGAGTCGGCAAAGAGCATGGCGATGCGTGGCCGTGGTGGTGATCTCGGCACAGGCGATACGGCCACCGGCATTGACGACCTCTTGAAGAAGTATGCACCCTGATGGCGACACTCGATCAGCTTTCCACCGCACTCGTCAATGCCGATAAGGCCGGGGATGTGCCTGCTGCAAAGGCTCTGGCCGCTGAAATACAGCGTATGCGCGGCCAGTCGCAGGCTGCCCCCGAGAGCCAGCAATCGCAGGATCTCCGCAAGGATCTTTCTGGCCTCACACAGACGATCACCCGCCAGCCTGAAACAGGCGTGGTTGGCGCGGCGGACGCCTTTGGCCGTGGCGCTGCAAAGATGGCGGGTCTTGGCTTTATGGACGAACTTGGCGCCGGGGCTCGATACCTTGGCGGCAAGGTATTCCCATGGCAACCGGAGGTCACCTACGATCAAGCCCTTGCTGAAGTGCGTGGCGAGGACAAGCGCGTTGCGGAAGCGCACCCGGCCGCGAACATCGCCGGTAGCGTGACTGGTGCTCTTGGGCTCGGTACGGGCTTGGTGCGTTCCGGCTTGAGCCCCACGGCTGCTGTAGCTGGACGCGGAGGAGGCCTCTTGGCCACGTCTGCCGCATCTGCTGGCGAAGGCGCGGCCCTTGGTGGCTTGCAAGGTTTTGGCGAGGGTGAGGGCATTGATGACCGCCTCGATAAGGCCGGCAGCGGCGCAAAATGGGGAGCTGCCATCGGTGGCGCTCTTCCTGGCGTCGTCTCTCTTGGTGCTAACGCTGTTCGCCGCCTCATAACACCCAGCACTATTGCTCCTGAACGACAGGCTCTCACTGATGCCTTGGCGCGCGAGGGCGTTGACGTATCGGCTGGGCAGGCAACTGGAAGCAACGGCCTTCGCTATGCAGAGAGCGAAATTGGCGGCCAGGCAGCGCAAGACCTCATGGAGCGACAGGGGGAGCAATTCACCTCGGCCGCTCTTCGTCGCGCCGGAGCTACGTCAAATCGGGCAACGTCTGAGGTCATCGATAATAACTTCCGGCGCATCGGCAACGAGTTTGATACCCTGGCAGCCAACAACCAATTGCACCCGGATAGGCAGTTGGCGCAGGATCTCGGCGGGACATGGCGTGAATATGCTTCACTCGTGCCAGAAAGCGCCCGCGCGCCAGTTGTCGAGAGCATGATCCGCGATGTTGGGCAAACTCTCAGCCAAGGGCCGCTTGACGGGGCTGCCTATCAGGCGGCTCGGTCTCGGCTGGACCGGTATGCGCGCGGTGCGGCGGCAGATCCTCAGCTGCAGGATGCCCTGTATGGTATTCGCAATGCGCTCGACGACGCTATGGAACGCACGCTTGCTCGCACCAATCCCCAGGACCTCGGCCGCTGGAGGACTGCGCGTCGCCAGTATCGCAATATGCTGACTATCGAGCGAGCCGCGACAGGGGCAGGGGAAAACGCAGCCCAAGGGCTAATCTCTCCTTCGCAGCTCCGCAACGCTACGGTCGTGACGCAGGGCCGACGGAACTACGCGCGCGGTACAGGAGATTTCGCTGAGTTGGCTCGCGCTGGCGAGGGTGTTCTCAAGCCAATGCCGAACTCAGGGACGGCAGGCCGTTTCAGGGCGCAGAATGTCGGTACGGGACTGCTCAGCACAATGGGCGCTATCGGTGGCACCAGTGCAGCGGGGCCAATGGCTGGCGTTGCTGGCGCAGCTGTTGGGGCCATGACGCCGCGAGTGGTTGGGCAAATAATGATGTCCCGTGGCGGACAAGCCTATCTGCGCAATCAGTTGATGCGCGGCAACCTAGCTCCCCAGACGCGGGCGTTGATCGTAAATGCGCTGAATAGCGTCGGATCGATCGAAACTCCACGCATCGATGAGTCTATGCGCTAAATGTCCCTTACACTGCCGCCAGATGACAAGTGAACGTCGATAACGGTGTATCCGAACATCAGGCCTGTTATTGCCCCAAGGGCAATTTGGTCCCAATCGAAACCGTCGCGAAACTGAAATGCCCATAAAGCGGCGATCATAGCCCATACTGCAACCCACCAACGGCCAAGCGAATATCGGCGGCCGGGGCGTTCATTGGGGTCATGATCAATAGTCTTCAATATTCTCTCCAAAAAGCCGCCGGAGCGCATCTTATATGCATTCCAGCGCCTCGCCAAGCCATGACAAGATGAGGCCCACATGAGCCCACTGGAAGATTACATCCGCCAGGCTGCTGCTGCACGCGGGATTGATCCTGAGATTGCCGTCAGGGTTGCTAAATCCGAAGGCGGCTTGAACGATCCCATCCGCCAGAGCGGCGTCATGAAGGGGGGTGTTCGGGAGCCGTCATATGGGCCTTTCCAGCTCCTGATTGGCGGGAACGGCACGAACTTCCCTGAGGGCCTCGGCAACCGCGCGCTTGCTGCTGGCATCGATCCGCGCAACGCCAATGACGCATATCGCGGCATTGATTTCGCGCTAGACGAAGCCAGTAAGAAAGGCTGGGGCCAATGGTACGGCGCGAAAGCTGCCGGTCTTGGCAATCTCGCCGGTATTGGCGGCCAGCCTTCAGGGTCAACGCCGCAGGCGCCCATGACCGTTGCAGATGGACCCAAAGGCCAGGAATCCTATCCATCTCCAGTTATGGGCTCTATGGCTGTCGCGCAGGCTCCGAAGGCTCCTATCCCTCCCGGCGTCTTGGCCGCAGCCTCTGCGCCAAAGAGCGCATCCGACATCTTCGGGGCAATGGCTCTCTCTCCGCAGCAGGGTCCGCAGTTCTCGCCAGTGCAGATCATGGGCCCTTCTCCAGAGCAGGCCAATGCGCTTTCCAGCCTCATCCAGGCGCTTAAAGGCCGGATGGCATGAATAACGACCCTTTCGCAATGCCGGCGATCGGCGAGATTACCGACCCTGACCAGATCCGTGTCGTGCTCTTCATCAACAACCGGCAGGTTCACGCTCCATTGAGCGAGCTCGTCAAGCACCTTGTTGCGCGCATTGCAGACCTTGAAGACCGCGTAATCGACCTCGAAACGCCGTAGGATTTCCGAACATGTCGAGCATTTTTGATTGGTCGCTCACCGCGGCGAATAACGCTAACTCTGACTCTGCCATCAACTGGCAGGAGGGGCAACTTCCTTCGTCGGTGAATAATTCCGCTCGTCAAATGATGACGCGCGTGGCCGAGTTCCTGAAGGATTTCGGCGGGACTGTAACGGCTGGTGGTTCGGCGAATGCCATCACCATAACGGCGAATAGCCCGTTCAGCGCCTACGCTACCGGCCAGGTCATCGCCTTCAAGGCTTCAGCCACCAACACGGGGGCGGTGACCGCAAACGTCAACTCGATCGGCAGCAAGGCCATTCGGAAAAGCTCCCCTGTCTTCGACACTGCGCTGGCCGGTGGAGAGATCACTGACGATGGCGTCTATATCCTGATCTATGACGCGGCCCTCAACGGCGCGGCTGGAGGCTGGCTTCTTCTCAACCCGAACTATGTTGTTGACCCCCTCATCAAGTGGCGTTCCCGATTCGTGGGGGAGGTCGTCTACGCTAATACCGCTGTAACCGGAACGGAGGCACCGCCTTCGACGACGACGGATACCGTATGGATCGAGTTGAGTTCCGGCCTCACAGGCTCAGGCGGCTTCAACGAAAATAAGCTGACAAGCGAAAGCGTTTCGGGCTCAGGTGCGTTGGTGCTCGCGTCGGCGGTCATCAGCTATTCCGCATCCCCGATGAATGGCCAAACAGTACGCCTTCTCAATGCTGAGCAGCGCATTCTTCGCCCCTCCGCATCCCCCGGCACATTGCAGACTGACCAGTTCCAGGGCTTCAGGCTTGGCGCGTCGGGAGGGACAAAGCTAACTCTCGGCCTCCTGCAGATCACCGGTGGGTCAACACCCACGCCCTTTACGACAGGTTCCGACTATTTTGTTCCCGTCGATGACGGCACGAACGGCACTCCCCGTACCGGAACGGAAACCCGCATGAAGAATATCGGCGTCAAAGCCTACATGCGGATTGCATAATATTAACCAATCAGAAAGAGAAAATCACATGGCACATCAGGGCGCGCTTGCTTATTGGGGCGCAGCAAATCCCATCTCCGTTCCTGACAATATTTTCAGCGATCGCGGATACACTGTCGCAAAGTTCGACCCGGCCGCCATTCATGACAGCGACGGGTTTTATGACACGGTCAATCGCGATCGGTTTGTTATCCCTGCATCCCTCGACGGCGCTTGGGTCAAGGTCCACGTCAGCGTTCGGTGGGAGCAGTTGAAAGGCGTATGGGTTCAGATTTTCCCATCCTACTATGACGCTGCGGCGGGTGCCGAGAGATGGTCAGCCTATGCCGAATGCGACCCTGACAACCGTACCACGGTTCTAGGGACAACGACGGACCACGGCAGCATCACAATGCCGAAGCAGGTTCATACCGGAGATTATTTCCGTTCGGTCCTGTGGCAGGTAAATACGCCGCTCAGCCCGTCGCCGTCCACTCGCGGCCCGAATATCCTGGCTCTCTGCGGTTCAATGTCGATTGAGGTCATCGGCTAGGCCAAGACCTCCATTGAAAACCACGTCCCGCCGTTACCATAGATCTCGGCGGGACGTTTTGCCCATCGGCTTTTAACTGCCCATGCATGAAGCTGGAAAGTATCCCCCTGCTTCACTTTCAGCGGCGGGGACGACACGTTCATATCTGGCGTGGTTCCTTTGAATGCCGCTCCATTTTGCGCCGGGTAGCAATCGAAAAGGGCGCTGTTCTTCGTAATGAGCACCTGCCGCGCGCCGCGCTCTCCATGGGAAAACACAATCTGCCCGGTAAGACGGACTAGGTTTACGCCTTCCGGTACAACGAATTGATTGCCGGTCGCATCCCAAAGCCCTGCTTCATCAGAAGCAACGACTTCGAAACGAACGCGCTCCCAAGGCTTCCCAGCCACCAATTGCGGCTGATCGCCTTTGTGTACGAGTGCATATGTGTACTGCGCGGCAATCGTCGTTCGAAGCAAGTTCGTCATCCCTTTGAATACCTGAAGATGCCGAAACCATAGGCACAACCAAACATCAATTTCAATCTCGGAGACACCACCCATGCGCAAAATCAGTGCGTACGGCATCCAGAAGCTTAAGCAATGGGAAGGGGAAATCCTCTTCGCCTATGACGACTTCGACCCTCCAGCCGGTCGCCGCCGCATCAAGGCCGGCGACAAGATCAAGGGCACGCTCACGATTGGTACAGGGCACACAGGCCCAGACGTTCGCCCCGGCATGACGATCACGCCCGAGCAGTCCACCAGCCTCCTCTATGGCGATCTGGCATATTTCGAATCCGCCGTTGAGGGGCTTGTTACGGTCCCGCTCAATGATAACCAGTTCGCAGCTCTCGTCAGCTTTGCGTTCAATGTCGGCGCTGCGAATTTCCGCTCTTCCACGCTACTGAAGAAGCTGAACGCCGGAAACTATGCCGCGGTGCCTTCCGAGCTTTCCAAATGGACGAAATCCAAGGGCAAGACGATGCAGGGGCTCGTAAACCGGCGCGCTGCTGAAGCAGGCCTGTGGGCGGAAGGCGGGTTCGTCCAGTCCTCCGGTACGGTTGCCGACAAGCAGCGCGCACCGCTCATCAACGGCAAGGTTGCCAGCACAGCAACTGCTCTCATCTCTGGCGGCGGTCTGCAGCTCGTCCCGCATGATGGGCCGATTGCCTATGCACTTGCTGCCGTGCTCGTCCTGGCGTGCCTTGTCGGCGGCGGCCTGTATGTCTGGGATCGGGTGAAGAACTGATGCTTGGCCTACTGAAGCTCATCCCTGACAGCCTCAAGCTGCCTCTTGCCGGCGGCCTCGGGCTCATCCTCGGCGCCGGTCTGATGTTCTATCCCGCCAAGTGGATTGGCGCCGCAGACGAGCGGAAAGACGCTCAGATCCAGGCGGCCTCCGAAGCCCTCGAGCGCATCCAGAACCTGGAGAAGAACAATGCGAATTTCAGGAACCTTCCTGCTCGCGAGCGTTGCCTTGTCTTCATGCGCGATAGCGGGTTGCCAGAGTCAGAGTGCGACTAACGGGTCAGGCTACCAGTTCGTCCGCTTTGCCGACGCCAAGACTGCGCGCCTCGTCTCAGAAGACGCACTCGCCGGCCCTTCCATTTCTTCCAACAACATCCAGTGCCGCAAAGACGCGGCCTGTCGCAAATAACGAGGGCCGCTGATGGGCATGAACCTAGGCATAATGATAGGCATCGGCTGCGGGAATGGGGGAGGAGGGGGTGGTTTGCCCAAACCTCTCGTTCTCGACCTATTCACCAGCACGGCAAGCTATTCGTCCGGTTCGAACTTAACCGCGTCACTAGATACGGCGCTGATTCCAGGCGTTGCGAACTGCATGAAGCTCACGACAACGGCGGTAGGATCCGGGCAGGGCATCACGGGTGCAAAGACGCTCGGCACGCAATACAATCCGGATACCGATTTCGGCGACACGATCGCGTTTATGTTCTCCAATGACAGATACGCGACCAACCAGGCGCAATTCGAAATCGGGCGCAGCAGCTCGTTCAGCGGCGTTACTATCTCGGTCAATAGCGAGGATGTATCGCAAGGAGCGAAGTGGGTAGCGTACCCGAAGAGCGCATGGACTAGCATGCCGTCCGGCCTCGGCAGCATCCAGCTTCGCCCCCGGTATACGACCCGTGTCCCCAGCAATGCGGAAGTGAAATACCAGGCTATCGTCGCCAACTGCAAAGGCAAGCCGACGATGGTGTTGACCTTGGACGATTGCCATAGGTCCCATTATTCGATCGTCTATCCGTTCTTCCGTGACGAAATGGGGCCGCGTGCGCATTTCACGTTCAATGTGGCTAACGAACTGGTGGGCACGGCGAACAAGTACAGCGTTGCCGAATGCCAGGAGATGTATGCGGCCGGCCATGACGCGGCTTGCGACAGTCCAAACGACTTCACGTTCTTCTTCTGGACCGACATTGCCGGCGCAACCACTCAACTCGGCGTGGTTCAGCAATGGCTTGTCGACAATGGCATGCCTCGCGGGCGCTTCTACGGGTGCTACCCGGAAGGCCTGTTCATGGCGACGGCTACCGACCCAGCGAGCGATCCGAACAAGAGCGTCAGGTCTTCGACCATTACCGCAACCGGCACCACCTCAATTGATGTCGGCACGTTGATTACAGCCAACCCTGTCGGGACCGTCGTTGAAATCGGCATGAAGATGTTCGGCGGCTTTGGCGCCAACAAGGTCAACGGCGCTACCGTTACCAATGTCGTCGGCACAACGATCACGCTCGACCAGACTATCAATGCGGCCGTCACTCGCGCAGTCTTCATCGACCTAAGCTGCCCGTTCACCGCCCCGGCACTGCCAAACGCTTTCCGAGACACGAACGGCATTCGGTTGTTCCGAACCACTCTGGGCGGCGGCACTTCCGGTTCTGCCGGCTATCTGCCGCAGTACACCCGTTTCGGCTTTGCCGAGCAGGCTCAAAGCTTCCCAGGCCAAGGCTACACGGGCGGCGTCCTCGCCAACATGATCCTCGACCTGCAAAAGGTGGCAGCGGTCGGCGGAACGATCATGCCTTATTTCCACAATGTCGTCACCGGAACCCCGGTTGGTCTCGACACCTCGTTCCAAGACGTGTTCCGCCCGTACATTCTGGCGGCAAAGGATCTCGGGTTCGATTTTCTGTCTATGTCAGAACTCTGGGAACGTGATAATCTGGGCTATCAGCAGCTTCTTGCTGCGTGACCGGAGAGTGAGCGATGAAATACGATAAGCCAAAAGTTGTGATTTCGTATGATGACAGAGACAATATGACGATTGAGCACTTCTACCCGGAGGGGGTCACATTGGTGGATGACCTTTATCGTTCTCGCGTGCCGGATCAATGGCCCGCGATGCAGCTATATTTTCATAACATCCGATCTTCTCCGGTCGAAATAGATATCACACCAATTCGCGAGTTGGTGGACGGTATGACCGATGAGCAAAAGGCGCTTTATTCTTCGACAATGGGCGTGTTCCGTGAAATCTGGGCTGCTCAAGACGGGCTGGAGAACAATGACTGAGAACATGCGCGAGACGATGGAAAAAGCAGGCTTCAAGTTTTGCCGTACGACCCATGGAGAACCGTTATATCTCCGGGAATGGGGAACAAGTGACGTTCCCTCTATGAGCATAAGCATTGAAGAGTTTTCTAAAATTACAAAAGAGATGCTGCGCGCGGCTGATAACCTCATACAAAAGCACGATGCCGCTGCAGACAAGGCTTCGACTTAAGCCACCATACTGGACATCATCTGAACCCAAGCCGTCGCCACCAGCGGCGGTTTTTCTTTACCTACAAGCAGCCGCCTCATCCGCTCTAACGGACAAGGCGGCCTAACCTTCACGATTCACTGGAAATCGAGACGGCTGCGTAAATCATGCCCGCTCATCCTTCGAAAATCGTTAATTGAAATGCATTGAAGCAACAGGCGGCTGATGACAAGCAATGACGATATCCTTCGTGCACTCGGGCGCGTTGAAGAGGGCGTAAAGCGGATACGAGAGGATTTTCAGGAGGAAAAGCAGAACGCCCACGAAAGCAGGGCCGTCATTCATGCGAGGCTCGACAGCCAGGCCAAACAGATTGGGCACCTCGACACCAAGGTCGCCATCAGCGGCGGAGTAGATGCCCAGATCCGCGAGGAAATCAAAGCTCTCAAGGAAACCGTTGACCGCAACCATGCTTCCGTTCAGCCGGCCTTGGAAGAGTGGAAGCGCATGAAATCGCTCGGGGTCGGAATATCAGGCCTCATCGCCTTTGCCGGCCTGACGATCGGCGGCATTGTCGCATATGTCGGGGATGGCGCGGTTGGTGCTATTCGTCATTGGCTGAAGATCAACTGAACCGAGCTTTTCGTTAGCCTCCTTCATACTGATCTGGCCTGTCGCAACGAGATGAAATACCGGCGCTTCCCTTTTGAGGATTTCCGATGGTTCTGACGGCGTGAGCCTGACAAAAACCTCATTCCTAGCCCAGATTATATCTGCCAGCCGAGAAAGCTCGTGGCCTTCTCCATATCCAGCGCATAGCATCGTGCGCATCCGCTCGCAGAAATCGAACATTTCCTGTTCGTAAGAGCCTTCCGGGTAGTAGGTCACATCATCCTCCAAAGCAATTTCACCCCTTCATAAGCCAGAACACCAAAGAAGCATGTGAAGACTATGAGGGCTTGGAGGGTGTAGCGGTTATACATTCTTGTGCGGCCTCCAATAAAGGCCTTCGGCATTCATCATCGGGTGCATTGACGATGAGGTGGTGATTTCCGGTTTATCCCAGCCGGCTCTCCATATCTCGATCTGACTGTGCTCCCAAGGGCGATCCTTCTGCAGACGCCACGGGTCTACGAATGAGCGCCATTCATTATCCGGCAATCCTACAAGTCGTCTCAGCATTGGGCTCTCCTTCAGGGTAGTGTAGCATGGAACGGGCACCAGAACGTTCCGTGACTCGACTGTGTCGTAAACGTGCCGTTTGTGCCAACTCGTTCCTGCGACGTTCCGGATTCTGGCGTTTCTATCTGCAAGATGGCCGTTGCGCCAATTTTCATAAAACATCGAAAAAACCCTTGCATTCAAAGCAACATCGCCATAGGAACGCCGAACCGGAGAGGTGGCCGAGTG
>UEIF01000047.1 GCA_900468805.1 Hyphomicrobiales bacterium
TACTTCTACATCCCAGGCACGGAAACCTGCCTGAAGATCGAAGGCTATATCCGTTTCCAGCTTAACGCCGGCCAAAACGTTGGCGGCAGCGTAGCTAACCCGAACGACTCCGATTGGGATGCCGTTACCCGCGGTCAGGTCACCTTCCAGACCAAGAACGACACCGAATACGGTACGCTCACCGGCGTTATCACGCTGCGTGTCAACGCGGACAACGCCACCAGACAGGACACCACGCTGGACGAAGGCTACATCGACATCGCCGGCTTCCGCGTTGGTAAGCAGTACAGCTGGTGGGATGACGACCTGAGCGGCGAGACGGACACACTTTCGAGCAACGAGACGACCCACAACTCGATCCGCTATCAGTACGAGACCGACAACTTTGCGGCCGGTATCTCGCTCGATGAACTTGAAGAAGCCTATGACGAGAAGCCGGGCGAAGGCCCGAACAACTTCGGCGTTGCAGCCCAGGTTTCCTTCAAGAGCGGCGCATTCAGCGGCTACCTGCTCGGTGGTTACGATAGCGACAACGAGGAAGGCGCCATCCGCGCAATCCTGTATGCCGACATCGGCCCCGGCACGCTCGGCCTCGCTGGCATCTGGGCCAGCGGTGCTAACTACTACTATGAAGAGTCCGAATGGACGATCGCTGCCGAGTACAAGGTGAAGCTCACCGACAAGTGGGCCGTTACCCCGGCCTTCCAGTATTTCGACAAGATCGATCTCGATGCTGACGGCAAGGGCTTCAGCGGCGGCAGCGCTTACACGACTGGCGTCACCGTCGACTACCAGATCGCTGAAAATCTGCGCAGCAAGGTCAGCGTTCAGTATCACGACGAAGAAGACGGCGACGACGAAACCTTCGGTTTCCTGCGTCTCCAGCGCGACTTCTAATAAGCTGACACGGCTCCAAACATCCACTCTTGGGGCCGGATACTGATCGATGACCTCCGATCAGTGGCGGAGGGGTCGTTCCCAATGACCTCTCCGTAATCTTTTCAATCAAAATTCAAAGCATTGACGTCCGTCAATCTCCCCGCAGTCCTTGTCGCAGATGATTCAGCGTTCCGCTCCAAGGCAGGCAGATGGGGCATCACGTCGTCGATTCAGTTTGCGCGATTTGACATTCTGAGTCGCCGATCCGATCGAATCGCAAAGATCCCTTCCCATAATGTCCGACATTCTACCGGCACCGTAAGGAGCGCCAGCCGACTTCCGGCGACGAGCATCTGAATCGGATCGAGGTCCGTCCTCCCATTGAACCGTAGCGCTGGCATATTTGAGCCGGCGCCATACTGGCCTCCCGCCGATCGTCAGAAAACGGCTAACCCCAAGGGCACGAACCGAATTGGATCGCGAAGCCGCATTTCAGGTGCGAACCCAATGAGCGTCGAGCACGTTCACGTCCTGCCTGATTCAGCAGAACCTTGTCGCTCCTGGGACCAAATCTCGGAAATTCTCTTAGCAGGTCCTCAAGGCCCGCACGGTGAATGGGCTGCACTCACGTTCAGCCCCCATTGAGCTGTCATTCCCGCCGGTGCTATCGATGTGGTTGATTGGATTACGTGTCGCGCGCGAAACCGTTAGATTTTGATAGATGATCAAGGCAACGACCAAGGTCATCGCCGTTATCATAATCTCCCACATGCGGGGTTTGCCAAGTCGGTTGCGAACATCCTGCCCGCGATTTTCGTCGAGTTCGGGTCTTGGCCGCGATCGAAAATGATTAGAAAAATGCACAACTGCCTCCGTGCGGTTCGGAGCCGCAAGAGACACATAGATGTTATAATTATAGATACAACACGGGAGTATAAAAAGTGATGACTAAGACATTGGCTCGAAACGGGCGCTCGGGTCCGGCTGACTGAACGGTATGGTTCCGCTCGCCGCCAGTCGATCACCTGCTCGGCTCGATCAATGCTGTTGTTTTGCAGAGGAAGTTTTGTCTTCGAAGCCTTTGAGTTTTTCGACTACGCAATTCAGCGACCATTCAGACAGGCTTTCCAGCATACCTCGCTGCGCCTCATCCAAGAGCAAATCGGAAAGGCTCACAATATTGCGGGACACGAGGCAGATACATGGAAGATTGTTACGTGTCTCCCAGATCTTCTTTTCTGGCGCTGCGGCATTATAAATGTCGCTAATCAAAATGCTGCTCGATGGCCGAGTCAGAAAAATACCTCCACGTCCACCGGTATTAACTTTCAGGAGTCCAGCGTCGCCTAAAGGGCCGAGAAGCTTTCTGACAAAACTTGCATTCGCCCCAAGGCTGGATGCCAAGGACTGGCTCGTGGTGCGCTTGGCTCGTTCCTGATTGATTGCTACGGTTGCCATGATGTGCAACGCTGTCGAAAACCGAGTATCAATCATTGTTCCGCTAGTGTCATCATGAGAAGGAGGGGCGAGACCGTTCTTAGGAATGCTTAATAGTCCACCATTATAAGCAGACGCTGAACAATGGCAAGAAGGCTCGCAGTTGTCGCCATCCCATGACCACTGCACCCCTTCGCGGCTATGGTGGCGCTTAAGCACAGCGCGGTAATGTTCGCCTATGCACTGACTTTGATGGTTTTTGTCGGTGGCTGGAAACGCACCGTCCCGCGGCCTCCTTGAGCGCAGTAGATGGCTCACGAGGACTTCGCCGTCCCGTCTGTTTCGCGCCCGTGGACCGGGCCGGCGGAAGGACTTCATGAGCGATCCGGAGGTCATTGCCAAAAGGCAGAAGGCGCTAGCGCGCATGGAGGCGGCGGAATGAAGGGCGGGCATAGTCTCAAAGCTCACATGAGGATTTCGCCGTCAAGATCTATCATGGTTTCATAGCGTACCCCTTCGATTTCGTATCGAACCCATGGTCTGAGCCCCCTTGCTGACGCGGCACGTTTCCGTCACCGGTTCAAACTCACATACGGTCGCCGTTTTGTCCGGCAGCACCATTATCCCGCTTGCGTAGCGGCAAGGCTCAGGAGAACGGGACCAATCTAAAGCGCGGCATTTGAAGCCCGACTTTGAGGCGGTTCGCTCACCTGGATCCGCCAGGAGTGATCAGTCCTGGAAGATTTGTGTGTTCGGCCATTTTTTGGGTTGTCAGGCGGCCTTCATGACAGCCCCTTCGATGACAACACCCGCAGTAACAAACTTCCACAGCGCGATAAGGAGCTTGCGCGCACGCGCAACTATCGCGGCTTTCTTTAAACGTCCCCCGTTCAACTGAACCCGATCGACAAACCAACGACTGAGCGCTGACGCTGGCTGATTGCGTAGCCAAAGCCACGACAGTTGAATCATCGTGGTGCGCAGCCGAGGATTCCCTGCTTTTGAGACACCCTGTTCGTGGTCAATCGTCCCGCTCATCCATGGGGTCGGTGTCAAACCTGCATAGGCGGCAATCTGCCGCCGATTATCAAAATGTCGGGATAGTGCTTCGGTCCAAAGAACGGCGGCAAATTCAGCGCCAACACCCTTTAAGGACAGCAGCATCGCTGCGGGCGAGGTTGCCTCAACCGCTGGCTGCTCGTACGTCGATAGGAGAGAATTACGCTCGCGCTCCACTGTAGCAATCTGTTCTAGCAGTAACTCGAGACGGTCGAGTTCCCGATTGATTTGAGCCTTTAGGTGTTTCGGTAACTCGCGCCCATCTCCCGTCTGGAGCTCCTCCAGTCGCTTACGGCGATCCTTGCGGAGCGGTTGATAGCCGCTGACGCCTTGAGCGAAGAGCAGCCCCTTCACTCGATTGACATGTCTGACCCGTTCAGCAATCAAAACTTTGCGCTCCCGGCAGATCCGACGCCGATCTTCGTCCTTCGGATCTGGCGCTCTGACCATCGCACATACGCGTGGCTCGCCGCGTTTGAACGCGAGCAATGTGCGCGTCAGAGCCTCTCCATCGATCTTGTCGGTCTTCGCACGCCGACGTCGACGGTAGGTCGCGATCGAAGCTGCGTCGACGACGTAACTCTCGATGCCATTAGCCTCCAGCACGCGGTGTATCCAGAACCCGTCCAATCCGGCCTCTTGGATCGTCACGGTGGGAAATACCTTCCCTGTTCTCAACCGCGCCTTCTGTTGTAGCTGCTCAAACCGATCTAGCAACTCGGCTACATTGCCACCGGCCACCACATGCTTCGACATCTTCTCGCCACTGCCCGGCGACAACGAGGTGATCAACCAGGTCGATCGGCTCAGTTCCAATGACACAAAAATTGCGCCAAGATCAGTACGGACAGCGGTCGGATGAATGGATGCAGGTTCCATAAACTGCTCCTCCTGAGCGAGTGTTTTGATGCAACCTCACTCTGCCAGAGCTGCGGCCGCTGTTCACTCCTCATGGGATCTAAAGCCGAAGGGGAGCGTCATCACCCGCCCCCGCTCCTCCCTTGCAACCCGGCCCAGCCGGTCGGATCGGGCGCTGACCGTCAGAGCTAGGACAGCCAGAGCGTCGCATTTCTAACTGGCCAGCGGCGGCGCATCTCTAATCAGCTTTGACAACAGATGCACCCGGCATACATATATTATGGAACATCTAGGCGCATACAAATGGTGCAGTTATGTGGGAAGGGCCATTAGTACCACGGTAGCCTTCGGCTTCTGAAAAACGGGCTGACCGCAGTCCTGTAGAAAAATGCGCTCGTGTCTCGATGCGTCTGCGGGAACCAAACATAATAGCGGGATTCAGCCAGCCATGGCAAACCGCCACAGCTTCAAACTAGCGAAGGAGGCTCTTCGGCCGATCCGACCCTTGTAGCCCTGCGACTTAAGCAGGCCAAACACTAACATCCCATCCAAACCACTATCGCGTCGGTTCCATTAAGGCTGTGAAGCGTAAAAGCTATTGCCTCCTTGCCTCAACAAGGGAAGCAAAATAGGAGGCACCGAAGGGAAGCGCTTCGTCATTGAAATCGAACCACGCGCTGTGAAGGATGCGACCGTTTCCATCAGAGCCGTTGCCGATCCACCCATAACAACCAGGTCTGTCTTCGAGCATGAAGGCGAAGTCTTCGACGATCATCGTCTGCGGTGGATTTGTCTCGACCTTGTTAAACACCGACGACCCTGCCGCTTCTGCGGACAGGGTAGCACCCGTCGCATTGACGAGGGTTGGATATTGCTGGGTGTATGTGATCTTGCATTCGGCGCCAGTCGACAGTGCGATGCCTTTGACGATACGGCGAACCGCCGATTCCGCAGCCGCTCGCGCGGCGGGAGAGAACGCTCTCACGGTGCCTCGGATCGAGATCATGTTCGGCAACACATTGTAGGCATCACCACCGTGAATTTGCGTGGCGCTGACAACGACTGCGTCGAGAGGATCGATGTTTCGTGCCGTAATCTGCTGAAGCGCAACTAGGATGTGTCCTGCCGTCAGGACCACATCGGCTCCTTTGTGCGGCTGTGCTGCATGCATGCCGGTGGATGTCACCTCGATCTCGAAGGCATCGCCAGACGCCATCATTGGCCCCGCCTTAACGGCGAAGGTGCCGACCTCCATTCCGGGCCAATTGTGCAATCCGTAAATCTCGTCGCAGCGGAAATTCTCGAACAGCCCTTCACGGATCATACGCGCTGCGCCGCCGTCTTCCCCGCCCATCTCTTCGGCTGGCTGGAAGATGAAAACGGCACGCCCTGAGAAATCCCGGGTTTCGGCCAGATAGCGGGCGGCGCCGAGAAGCATCGTCGTGTGCCCATCATGACCGCACGCGTGCATGACGCCCCTGTTCGTCGAGCGATGAGCGAAATCATTTCGCTCCTCGATCGCAAGCGCATCCATGTCAGCCCTGAGACCGATTGAGCGCTCACTTTCACGGTTGCCATGAAGTACGCCAACAACGCCTGTCCCACCCACGCCCGCGGTCACTTCGACACCGAAGGAGCGCAACCGTTCCGCCACGAAGCTGGCGGTCTCATGTTCTTGGTAGGAAAGCTCCGGATGGGCGTGAAGATGTTGGCGCCACTGGGTCATTTCGTCGTGGAATTCTGCGATTCTGTTCTTGACGGGCATCTTCAATCTTTCCCTGTTCGTATGTCTTGGTGAGCAAGCTGCAAATGCTCGCTCAGCGCTGCAATCGCACCGGTCTCGTCGCCATCCCGGCAGGCCCGAAGCAACTTTCGGTGCTCGGCAGCTGACTTTTTAGGGCGGCCGACAATGGAATTCGCGATCACCTCGGCAAGAGCTGATGCCTTGTTCAATTGCTCGATGGTCCGCAGTAGCATCTGCCGGTTTGACGGACGATAGAGAGCATAGTGAAAATCCCAGTTCAGTGCAGAGAGCTTCGAGGGCTCCTTTTCCGTGTCCGCAGTGTCGAGTGCCATCTCGGCTCTTGCAAGATCAAGCTTCGTGATCTGTGGAAGAGCGGATCGGAGTGCCAGCGGTTCCAAGACTAGCCGCATCTCGAACAGGTCATCGACCATTCCCCGGTCCAGCTCTGCGACCTTAGCTCCCTTATAGCCGATGGTCTCGACCAGCCCCTCTTCGGCGAGCGACTGCAGGGCGTGCCGCAGCGGTGTGCGGCTTACGCTCAGTTGTTCGGAAAGCGCTTCCTGTCGCAGCGGCTGGCCGGGCTGGAGCGCGCCATTCAGGATCAACGTCCTGATCCTGACGGCAATCGCTTCTGCCTGAGTTTTGTTCGTATCCAGAATCATAATTGTATCCAATACGGCTTTTGTGTCCCGTCGTCAAGTTTGATGGCGCGACAGCCTAGAAGGCTAGAACCCAATCATGATACCGAGGGAAGAACCAAACCAACATGGGCAACACACGACTGAGTCCGCACGACAGTCCTAGACCTCTCCGGCAAGGCTCAACAAGCGCGGGTAATCAGTCTGCGAAACTGTTCCATGACCTCGAAGTTTGTCGGACTATATAGTTCATCATATTTTAGATCGGACCGGCCTTCGACCGAGACGGTCGAAATTCTAGATCGATCTGTCCTAGGACGAATAATGAACGCTCTCGATGTCTACACGTGCGCTTGTGATTTCGCTGTTGTCCCGCATTGCCTTGAATGCAGGGCTGATGGCGGAGAGTTCCTCGACCAACCGTCCGATTTCCACACCCGCCCCACGCGCGCGGCGTCGGGCCGAAATGCGCCAACGAGATAACGAACGCCGATGCGTCCGATGGGTGGAGAAGCTGCGAGTTTTGCAGGCATCCGCGGATCAGCGTCTCTGCCCTTTCTCGAACTTGACGGAAGCCCCGCGGGCCATGCCGGGAGCGGCTCAACGTTCTGTTGGCGTCAGTCGCAACAGCCGCCAAAGCCCTTTTGCTTTCCGCCGCTATCAACAGCTACCCTTGGAGACGTCTGCGCGCCAAACGGTCAGCGGCTTCTCCAGTGGGAATGCCCTCAGCTTTTGATAGAGCCAAAACCTTTTGCGTCGTGTCGCGGATCGTTTTAACGCGGGCCAAAGCGTCTGCAACATTAAATTGAGCGCCCTTGCGTGCTACCGAGAGAACGCCGCCGGCGTTGACGATATAGTCAGGGCAATAGGTGACGCCACGCTCCCAGAGCAGCTTATCCTGCGACGGGGTGTTCAATTGGTTGTTCGCAGCACCGGCGATAATCTTCGCCTGGATTGCAGCAATGGTCTCTTGGCTCAGCGTTCCTCCCAGTGCGCACGGCGAATAAACGTCGGCGTCGGTCAAATGAATCTGTCCTGGCGCCGCAGCGGTTGCACCAAATTTTTGCTGGGCCGCCCGAACTTTTTGCTCGTCGAGGTCATAGACGATCAAATCGGCACCTGAGTTCTTTAGCAACTCACAAAGCGCCATGCCGACTTTACCCAAACCCTCGACCGCCACCGTGCGGCCTGCCAGGTCAGAGAACCCGCTGAACTCAAGAGCTGCCTGAATGCCATGAAAAACACCCCAAGCAGTACAAAGAGCGCCTTCGCCTCCATCTTCCAAAGGAAGGTTGCGAACATGCTTTGTGGCCGAACTCATCAAACGCACGTCAGCAGTTGAAATGCCGGCATCTTCCGCAGTCGTGTAAAGCCCCCCAAGCCTTTCGATGATGCGTCCGAACGCTAGAAGACGTTCCGTACGTCTGCCAGCATCTACATCATCTATGATCACGGCTTTAGCACCGCCATGCTCCAGTCCACTTGCAGCATACTTGTAGGTCATCCCCCGCGACAGTCGTAAGACGTCGCTTAAAGCTTCTGCGTCGCTTCCATAGGCCCTCATTCGACATCCGCCCATTCCAAGGCCTAGGGTCGTGTTGTGGATCGCAATGAACGCGCGAAGCCCCGTCGCCTTGTCCGTGCAATACAGAACCATCTCATGATCATCGAAATCAGTGTGGGTCGCGATCTCCATTCAAGTTACTCCTTTGCCGAATAATGTTCGCTAGAATAGACTACTAACAGTAGATTATTCGGGTTAAACGCGGAGACAAGCCTATGGAGAAAGTTACGAAGAATGTTCGGCGGAAAAGGCTACTTGATGATGGCCTAGACGCGATGGACCGAAAACTATTAGGTCTGTTGGCTGAGAATGCGGAATTAAGCTACGGCGAACTCGGCAATAAGGTTCATCTTTCGCCACCGGCCGTTCATGAGCGCGTAAAGCGGCTTCGAACTGGCGGCTTTATCCGCGCAACGGTGGCACTGCTTGATGGGCCAAAGATCGGCAAAAACCTTCTCGCATTTGTTCATTTAGAAACCAGCAACTGGGAGACGACGCGGAGGGTTCTAGAAATGACGAGCTCCAGCGCAATCGAAGAGATCCACACTGTCGCCGGTGACACAGCCATGATTCTGAAGGTCAGAACTGAAGATCCTGCATCCCTCGAAAAACTCCTTGGTACCTTTCATCGTCTAGAGGGCTTTAAGAGCGTCAAAACATTTGTGGCTCTTGGTACCTATCTGGAGCGGGGGCCGCAGATCGAGTGATCTCGCCTGCTCCCCCAGGCACAAGCGACTGCGGAGCAGGCTCAGCAAACGGCAAGCGGAGAACCACAAACGTGCACGTTTCGGCAATGGGGGGCTCCCTGAGTAGCTCGAACTGTACAGCGGCTTCCGGCGGCAACGGCTGCTGCGAGACCAGCATTCGGGTCAGGACATTGCTCCCTCCCCTACTCAGTTCATCGTAGCGCTGTCGCTGCCATTTGACATCCCGGGACGTTACAGTCCTCAGCTGAAAGGGCGGGCGAATACATCCCCTCCGTTGGCCAGCATTTGATTAAATATCGATGACGATCTTACCAAAGTGCTGTCCCGACTCCTCGTATCGAAAGGCCTCCGCCAGTTCCTCAAGCCTGAAACTGCGATCGATGACCGGCCTGATGTCGTGCGTGGCTAAAAATTCCACTAGGTCAGCTTGGTCTTGCCAACTGCCATTGAGGCAACCCTGGAACCGGATCTGCTTGGCGAACACTGGGATCATCGGGATCTTGGCTTCCAGGCCGCCGAGGAGGCCGATCATCGCTATATGACCGCCGATCTTCACGGCCTCAATCGACTGCGGTAGGGTCGTCGGTCCGCCGACGTCGATAACGTGGTCAACGCCCTTGCCGCCGGTCCATTCGTGCGCAAGGCGACCCCATTCCGGCTCGTCACGATAGTTGATGACATGATCCGCGCCGAGCGCGCGCAGCCGCGCGAGCTTGTGCGAGGAGGAGGATGTAGCGATCACCCTGGCGCCGAGCGCCTTGGCGATCTGAAGCGCGTAGAGGGACACGCCACCTGAGCCTTGCACGAGCACTGTTTCACCGGCCTGGAGAGGGCCATTTACCAGCAACGCGCGCCAAGCGGTCACGCCGGCGGTCGTGATCGTCGCTGCCTCCGCCATGCTGTAGCTGCGCGGTATCGGTGTAAACAGGTTAACCGGCCCTGTGAACCTCTCGCATGCGACCCCGTTTACCCCATCGCCCGGCGTCTGCGAAAAGTCGGAGACTTGCGGCGGCCCCGAACGCCATTGCGGAAAGATGCAGGTCAGCACAGCGTCACCGGGCAGGAAGTCTTTTACATCGCTCCCGATCTGTTCGACGATCCCCGCGCCGTCTGCCAGCAGGATGCGACCGTCTTCTGTCGGCGCCCTGCCGCTGGCGACTCCATAATCGTGATAATTGATACAGCCAGCCTTCATGCGGACGCGTATCTCGTTGGCGGCCGGTGCACGCGCGTCGTCAATGTCTGCAAGACGGATACGATCAAGGCCGCCGGGCGCGTCAAGGATCATGGCTTTCATCTGGGTTTCTCCTGAGATTGGTTGATGGTGCGTTGAACATCGAGACGATGTCGACAACTGCACGTCCGGTGGTCTTTCAACTACGCGACCCGAACAGATGCACTCGTGGACAAGCACATGGGAGCGGCCGAGGTCGACGTTTGGACGTAGCCGCTATAGAATTCTGCAACTCGACGCATTGAGGCTGTGAGGCGGCATCGACATCGGAATTTTTCACCACGATCGCCGATGCAGAGTGTCAGATCGGATAATGACGTTGCGGAGTGGGCGGCCCTCGCTGCGACCCCGGTGGTTGTGGATGACATTTTCGAATTTGTTGAACGTGATCATCTCATTCCATGAGCGTGTGGATGAAGCTTGGTTTGTGCAACGGTGGCAGCACTTCGCATGTCGTTTCAAGCTGTTCACTCCAAATGTCGTTCCTCCCCAGCAATTAGACAACGCCGGATTCGATCCAGTTTTTGCCTAATCGGATCATTTGGCTTGTTCGCATCCACGCGTCGAGTTAGGTTTGATTAATGCAAGACTTGCTCGAAAAAATGCGTGATCGCGTACTGGCCCGTTTCGTCGGATCGCAGATGACGACTCCTGTTCCGCGCTTGAGCGTTGCGATATCGCATGGCGTTTGTGATCCGGAGACCACGATGTGCGGACCTGGCTTCTGCTTGGTGCTTCAGGGGATCAAGCAACTAGTAATTGGGAACCAAACACTGAACCAGGGACCCGGACGATCGTTCGCTTCGCTGGTCGAACTACCCGCCACACGGTGTCTATTCGAAACAGCAAACCACCAGCCGTATGTGGCAGTCGGACTTACGGTCGATCCCCTGCTGCTCGGAGAACTGCTCGCGGATCTGCCTCCGCCGGCGCCGCACCCTCCCGAACCGTCAAGTTTCAGCGTGGCGGAAGGAACGGCAGAACTGCTTGAGGCTTGGAGCCAGCATCTGACGCTGCTGGATGCCCCGGGAGATATCGCCGCGCTGGCAAGACCGAGGGAGCGAGAACTGCTGTACCGCCTGCTGCAGAGTGCGCATGGTTTGGTGCTGCGGCAGTTTGTCTGCGAGGAAGGCAGCCGGGCGCAAATACGCAGAGCCATCGCTTGGATGCGGTCCCACTTCGATCAGCCTGTCGCCGTTAAGACACTCGCCGAAGTCGCCGGTATGAGCGTTCCGGCCTTTAACCGGCATTTCAGATTAGCTACCGCGACAAGCCCGATCCAATACCAGAAAGCGCTGCGACTGCAGGCTGCGCGACAGTTTCTTTCCAAGGGCAATGACGTGACGCGTGCGGCGCAAGCTGTTGGTTACGACAGTGTCTCCCAGTTCAGTCGCGAGTATGCGCGCAGGTTCGAGCGGTCGCCCAAACAGGATGCGTTGGCGATGCGGGACGAGCGGGCCCAACCGCCGGCTGCCATGATCTGATGGTAACTTGGTTGCAGCTCTCCGATGAGGAGAACGAGGCGCTGACTGAAGCGAGGCATGGTGATGAGGCCGCCATCACATGACAGCTTCATCGACCTTTGTGCACTGCTGAGACAGTCACGCCTCTGGCTGCTTTTCCTCGCAAGTACAAGATCCGATACGAAGGCGCGATGTCATTCAGCCGGCGACTCAACCCTAGTACTCTACATCGCCAGCGCGGGAATCAATCTGTCGCGGACATGACGTCAGCGATCAAAGTCGATACGAAGGCCAATTCTGCATCACGCTCGCCTTGGCCTCTTAGCGGAGGGCCACGTCAGCCTCTTCGTCCTTGAGGGCGTTTTCGAAGGGCGATTTTCCAGGCCCGTTGAGCCATTCTTCAAGCGAAGTCAGATGACCGAATTCCCGCTCGATGGCCGGAATATCGGCGGCTCCGGCAAGCAAACCATTGTCCAGAAGTTCCGTCAGATGATTGAGGAAAAGGTTCTTCGCCAGCAATTCTTCAGGAAAGCGCTTGTAAACGATCGGTTTGCGGGCAGCTTCTGTGAATGCCTGTTCAACCTCCTTGCCGGTCACAGATGCACTCGCAAGCTCGATCGCCCTCCCGGCAAAACGATCCGGGGCAACGAGGATTTCGGCGTTGATCCGGCCGAGGTCGTCCACCGCGATCATCTGCATGGACTGCTCTGGCCGCATGAAGAAGGTAAATTCGCCCTGAGGCAGTCCCATCCCGGGCAGAAGCATCATCTCCATAAAGCTTGCCGGACGGGTGATCGTACTCTTTATCGGGAGGCTTCGCACATAAGCTTCAATTTCGGACTTGCTGTCGAAATGACCCATACCCGTCGTACCTTTTCCCGCTGCCCCGCCGGAAGAATAGACGAGATGTCCAACCCCCTGCCGAAGTGCGCTGTCCACAATCGCCTTGCCTTGCCAGACTTCCTGTTCGTCCGTGATTTCACCTGCGGGTGAACTGGTCTGGACACTGAACACGCTGGCGATGCCGACCATCGCCCGGTCGATCGAGTCCAGATCGAACAGATCGCCGACGACCAACGAAATACCTTCGGCAGCCAAAGCCTTGGCCTTGCCACTTTCCGGATCGCGAACAAAAGCCCGCACCTTTCTCCCCTTGACTTTCAGTGCGCGCGCAACCGCTCCGCCTTGTTGTCCGGTCGCGCCAAACACGAGAAATTCCGCAGTGTGATCCATATTGGTTACCATCCGTAATTAATGACGGTTATCAAATGATACTGATTGAAAATCGGCGCAAGACGGCACATTTTTGATCGTCAGTTACATCATGATAACCATTGAAGGAGCCCATCTGTGCAGCGTGAAATCAATGGCCGCCCTGTTATCGAAACCGCACGGGGTCCCGTATTGACTCCCTGCGCACCTGGCAGCGTTCTGGCCCGTCTCGGCGACAAATGGACTATACTGGTCGTATCCATGCTCGCGCTGTCGCCTGATGCACCCATGCGGTTCGGCGCGATCCGACGCGGCATTCCAGACATTTCGCAAAGGATGCTGACCCTCACGCTTCGAAGTCTCGAGCGTGACGGCCTCTTGGCACGTCATTATTATGCTGAAGTGCCGCCGCGGGTTGAGTATGAATTAACGGCCCGTGGCAGGTCCATGCTGGATCCGTTGGCTGCCTTCACAGGCTGGATCAGGGACACTTGGCAAGACATTGAAGCCTCGCGGAAGGAATTCGATGATGTTGAACGAAGCGGAACAAGCGCCAATTGGCGTTCGAAGTGAAAGTGAATGGATCAAAACCGTTTCCGCCGCCGCAAAGGCGAGCGGCCGCGGACGGTTCGCGGCACCGCAAGACCACGCTGGTTGCGGGTCTGCGCATGTCCGGCCAAGCAACCACCGGCGGTTCGCTCCCTCGCTCTCAAGCATTCGGCTCTTTCCGTCGACGGTAGAACCGACTTGACGATGGCGGGCTGCAACCCGGCAATGCCGGAGGATGCAGAACGGGTCAAGTCCCTGAGCAACAACCCGGAAGCAACGGGCCGGTGGATATAGCATCGCAAATACTAGGCGCCTCGGCTTGGCTGAGCGCGTGTCGCGATGGTAAAGAGGGTGCTGCCCGCTTTACGGTGTCCACAAGAGCAAGATCGTTTCGCCTAGCGTCACCTGTTATCTTGCGGCAGATGTTCCATCCTGCGCGGGATTGCTTGTCCCGTCTTTTTGTGAACTCCACGTTAGGAAGCTCTCTGGTTTGACGCCATCCGTCCGCGCCTTCTCGATCAGCGGTGTCAGGGTGTCCTTGACGAACTCTTCCATTGTCGTTGGCAGCGCCGGACGATCATCGAGAAACTTTACACGCCCATCGTTGAGAGCAGCCGAGGTGTTCTTGTCATAGACCCACCGATCAAGTGTTCCGAACCTCTCGCGGAATACCGTTTCGACGTCGCGATCGCTCGGATCGACGAAGCGATAATCCACCTCTCGACCGAGCGCCCGGCCGATCATCGCGGCGATTTCGGTCATCGTGTAATCGATGCCCAGTTGCTTCACCGATCGGCGCTGGCCCGTCGGCGTGTCGAACTCCTTCGCCGCGAAATCCGCGATGTCCTGAATGGAAACCCAAGGCGCGTTGACATCGGGGGCAAGCGTAAAGCCGATCCTATCGTGCTGCGCGATCGGATCCGCCCACCTGGCCAGGTCTTCCATGAACCAGCCGCCCTGCAGGTGCACCAGATTGATATCGCGTAACCGGTTGAGGATCTGGTCAAGGATATGGAAGCCTTGGAAATGGCCGGTGTTTCCGCTGAGCTCGGACCCCATTGCCGTCAGGCTGACGGCAAACTTCACCGGGGAATCCCGAAGTGCGTCGAAAAACCGAAGCGCTACCGCAGGGTAGTGCCCATGAAAGTCCTCCGCCGTCCAAAGGGTCTTGACCATCAGAAACGCAGCGTCGGCGTCATCGAAGAACCTGCCGAGCTCACCATCACCTGTGTCGAAGCTGCCAAGGAACGGTTCGGCTCCTTTTGCGACAAGGGCATCGAGGGCGGGTCCTCCTCTTGACATAGCTTTGACTGAATGGCCCTTGGCCAAGAGGTTCTCGGTTAGTCTGGCGCCGATCCTGCCGGTCGCGCCAACCACAGCGATACGCATGGCTCATCTCCTTGAGTTGTTTAACCAGATGCTAGAGAATTGCGTCGAGCGTCGAAATTGGAGATAATGCCATATGATCTTCAAATCGGGCCAATCTCTAAATGAGCGACCTCCGTGCAGTAACGCCTGCGATCTGACCCTCTCGCATTGGCCGGCGATGGCAATCAGGATGGACTTCGCCGACTATGAAGCTGAGGGGCACCAGCACCAGCACCCGCAAGGTCAACTGATCCTGGCGCTCCATGGCGCGGTGACCTGCACAGCAGAGAGTGGGGTCTGGGTCGTTCCGCCCGACTGCGGACTTTGGGTACCCGGTGGCATTCCTCACAGCAATCAGGTCACGCCCAATGCTCGCCTGACATACCTGTTCGTCGAGCCCGGCGCGGCCGGGCTTCCAGCTGATTGCTGCACCCTTGCGGTATCGCCGATGCTTCGGGAGATAATCCATCGGGTAGCGGACCTATCAGAAAGTGATGCGCGCGACGCTCATGTCGATCGCCTCATGCGGGTTATGCTCGATGAGCTCGCGCTAATGCCGCGTGAGAGGTTGGAACTGCCCGTCTCTGATCATCCAAAGATCGCCTTGATCGCTACAGCACTTTTGGCAAACCCGAGCGACCGCCGTACCCTCACCCAATGGGCTGAGCATATCGCCGTCAGTGAGCGAACCTTGAAGAGGCTTATGGTCCAAGAGACAGGATTGAGCTTCGGCCGCTGGCGGCGCCAGCTCCATCTCGTCATCGCATTGCGGCAACTTGCCGGCGGTGCGACAGTCCAACAGGTGGCAGGCGATTTAAGGTACGAATCCACGACCGCCTTTATCGTAATGTTCAGGAAGGCGCTTGGGACCACGCCGTCGCGCTACTTTTTCGATCGGCTTTTGAGCGCCTAGGGCGCGTGAGACGTTGCCCATCCGAAGGCATGCAGTAAGTCTTCGCGATCTCGACCTCGGGTAAAGCAAGTGGCCTGGATCCAAATTTATCCCGTTTTGAGTCTCTCCAGCGGTTTTGGGCTGATCTATAGCCGGGCGGTAGCGGGGAGTTGTGCGGCGAGCCATTCCGGCTCACAGCACCGCATCATGTCGCGGGTTGATTGTCTGCCGAACCCGGCGGGTGTCATCCGGCCACGGAGATCTACGCGACGAGGCCATGATCGCGCGGCGTCTGAGCGACGACGATCGGCTGATGCCTGTTGCGACCGACACTATCTCGCTCACGCCTGGTTCCTTACGCATCCTCGTGTTGGGCCAGAACAGCATCCTGATCCCGAGCCGCACTGCCACGGTCTCTTCGTCGCAACCGTGACATGGTACGCATCGACGCAGAGGCCAGCCTCGTCCGTCAGATCACCACGTACACAGATTTGGTGGTGGCATCATCCCTGGGAATGACATTCAATCAGCAATTCCGTCAATCAGCGTTGCAACCTGAGAACGAAGCCATTCTGCAGCTGGCTCGCGGTCTGAATGGGCCGACCAGACCATCGCGATTGGATTGACCGTGAGGTCCAGTGGTACAGGGCTTTCTGTCAATCCGAACGTGGACCCGAAGCGCCTGACAATACGGGTCGGTAGAGTAGCCAGAAGCGGCGCCATCCGTGCCGCAGCCAGCACGGTCAGGAACTCAGGTGCTGCCATAGCCACGTTGAGCTTCACGCCGAGCTTGTCGAGCGCATCGTCAAGACATCCTTCAATGGCATCTTTTTGGGACACCAGAACGTGCTCTGCATTGAGATATGTCTTCCGATCGACTGGCCCATCCAGATCCAGCAGGTCTTTATTGTAACAACACATCAAAGACTGTTCGAAGAGCTGCCGGTGGCGATGGCGATTGTTGCCCGGGCCATAGCAGCCAACGCCGAGGTCGATCACGCCATCGTCGAGCATACGGTGAACCTGCTCGGGACTTGCCGCCCGCGCCAGCAATTTAATTCCTGGAGCTGTTTTCCTCAGGATCGCGGTCAACTCCGGCATCAAGATGACTTCCAACTCACTCGAGAAGCCGATGCGAAACGTGTGTCGCTCCTGCGACGGATCAAACGTCACTTCCGATATCAGCGCGTTGTGGGCTTGCGTGAGTATCTGCTGGACCACGGGAGCAAGCGAGTGTGCTCTCAGCGTCGGCTGCATGATTTGGCCGGTTCTGACGAACAGTTCATCTTGAAACAGAAGGCGCAGCGTCGCGAGATTGTGGCTCATCGCCGGCTGTTGAAGCTTCAGGCGTGCGGCGGCTTTCGTCACACTTCTGTCCCGCATCAGGGCATCGAAGGCGACGAGCAGGTTAAGGTCAAAAGACCACAAATTGAAATGATCGATAGAGGTTATTTCATTCATCGATTTGATTGCTAACCTTTTCCGACATTAAAGTCCAGCTTCTGCGGCGACAAACATGCCAGTCAATTGGAGGTAATATGACGCTCCTGCATAAGGTCCACCGTATCGGTGAAGTGACGATCCAGAAGGTCCTGGAGCAACCGCTTCAAAATGTTCCAAAAAGCTTCGTTTACCCAACGGCAAAACCAGAAGATTTCGAAGGTATCGCGGCACGCCTCGCCACGGTAGACTTGGAGGACAACCGAGATGATCTGGTCCAAAGTGTCCATACTTGGGTGGTTCGCACTCCCCGCCACCTTGTGCTAATCGATACCGGTTCCGGCAATCACAAGCAACGCCCGCTCAACCCTCTTTTTCACGAGCAGGATATACCGTTTTTGGAACGGCTCCGGGACGAGGCCGGCGTGAACCCGGCTGACGTTGACTACGTGTTCAACACCCATCTCCACGTAGACCATTCGGGTTGGAACACAGTGCTGGAAAACGGACGCTGGGTACCAACGTTTCCGAACGCACGCTATGTGTTTCCACGAAAAGAAGCAGAGTACTATGGCAGCCCCGCCAGCCATAACGACGTTAATATTCCAAGCCGTGGCGTGTTCGAAGACAGCGTTCTTCCCGTGATCGAGGCTGGCCTCGTGGATTTCATCGGACCGGATGGCGGGGATTATCTCGATGATTTCAAGTTTATCCCGACCCGCGGACATAGCATCGGGCACATGTCGATCCAACTGACATCGGGAAATGAAACTGCGATCTTTGGCGGTGATGTGCTCCACCACCCAATCCAGGTCCTGAGACCACACCTTAATACGGTTTTCTGCGAATTTCCCGGGGATGCGGCCGCTTCACGAGAGAGAATCCTCCGGACACTCGCAGATGATCACGCGCTCTACTGTGCAACTCATTTCGCGGGTTCGTCCGCTGGTTACGTGACGCGCGCGGATCACGGCTACACCTGGTCCTACGCTTGAAAGGAGCGATCATGTCACACAACACAATCGACCTCGAAGAAATCCTGTTCGAGGACCATCACATCACTTGCGATACGCCCGGGATCACCCTGTACTTGCGCAACAAGCGGCGTCGCGGAGTTGAGCGGTTCGGTCCGGAAAGGACCATCGTCATGGTGCACGGTGCGACCTATTCCTCAGGCAGCCTGTATGACGTCCGACTTGGGGGTATGTCGTACATGGACTTTCTCGCAGCTCGCGGTTTTGACGTCTTTGCCGTCGACGTGCGCGGCTATGGACACTCCACCCGACCGCCTGAGATGGAGCAGGATGGAGCACTCTCGCCACCTGTGGTCAAAACCGAAACCGGGGTCGTCGACCTCGGTCATGCGGTTGATTTCGTCTTGCGGCATCGCGGGCTGGACCGTGTCAACATTTTTGGTATGTCCTGGGGTGGTACCGTCGCTGGAGCGTTTTCTGCGGACAACCCCGAGAAAGTCGTCAGGCTCGCGCTGCTCGCGCCGCAATGGCTGAGCGACAAGCCCATTCCTATCGACACGGGCGGAGAACTGGACGCCTACCGACTTGTTCCGGTCCGCGAAACGAAGGCGCGCTGGCTTTCCACTGCACCTGAATATGCGCGGGAAAGCTTGGTGCCGGAGGGATGGTTTGAGACTTGGGCTGAGGCAACGCTCGCTGAGGATCCGTGGAGCGCTGGAAAGTCGCCGGAGCGTCTTCGAGCCTCCAACGGCCCTATCCAGGACATCCGTGACTACTGGCGTAAGGGCCGCGCTTTTTACGACCCGGCTCGGATTAGCGCACCAACTCTTCTGGTTCATGGCGAATGGGATGTCGACGTCACGATCGATCTTGCACTTTCCGTCTTTCAGAGGTTGACGGCCGCGCCATACCGGCGTTGGGTCGAGATTGGTGAAGCCACACATCTCGTGCTGATGGAGAAGAACAGAATGCAGGCCTTCGAGGCCATCGCATCGTTCTTCTCAGAACGCTACGCTCCGGAATGAGGGTTGGCGGAGCTGTTAGAATCGGCTGCCGTACTCTTTCAAATTGATCTGGGCTCCCGCTAGGCCAATTCTATCGAGAACTCATTCAGCCATGCGAGGCCGCGACCATCGCGGCCTCGTCGCTTTCTGACAAGTTGGCGCCCAACGCTGAATTCAGCGTTGCTGCCTACTCCGTCTCCGTTTTTTCAAGTCGATCTGCTATCACTAAGTAGGCATGTCGAAGATTATGATGGCACACGGAAATACGTCACTGCCGATGTTCCATCGGAGGAGAACATCGCCGCATGTTGGAGCCGAAATTGGGAAGTCGAACGGCAAAACTTCGCCCATTGATTACGCGACAAGAATGGCTCGAACATCGTTCACATTTGTCAGAGTTGGGCCGGTAATCAAAAGGTCTTCGATTTCACGGAAGGCGATATAGCTGTCGTGATCGGCTAAGCATTTGCGCGGATCTACTCCCGATTCCTTCATCTGATGAAGGGTGGTGGGCTTCACAAAAGCGCCTGCCGCATCCTCACTGCCGTCAATGCCGTCGGTATCGCCGGCAACTGCCCAGATCCCATCGGCACCTTTAAGCTCGATTGCAAGGCTTAGAAGGAATTCGGTGTTTCGGCCCCCCCTCCCCCGAAATTCTTTTCCCATCGTTACGGTCGTTTCTCCTCCAGAAAGAAGGAGAGCTGGACCTTTGATCGGCTGGCCGTTTCGCTTCGCGGATGTTGCAATCCCGGCCATGAGCCGCCCTGCTTCCTTCGCCTCCCCTTGTAGCGCGTCCCCTAACATCAAGGGCGTCACGCCGTATTCCCTTGCAACCCCGGCGCAGGCCAACAGAGCCATTCCGGGGCTTGCGACCACTTTCGGGCGGACTTGGGGATGCCACACAGCAGGCGCGGCGTCCGCAGATCGTAGCACGTCCCAAGCCGCTTGTGGGAGATCCATGCCGTAGCGCCGCGCGATATCGAACGCGCGTTCGTCGAACCCTGAACCTTCTACGGTGGGTCCGGATGCAATATCCGCGGGGTCATCACCCGGAACATCCGAGATAGCAAGAGTCACTACTTTCGCTGGAAAGGCGGCCCGCGCTAGCCGGCCCCCTTTGATCAGCGACAATTTTCTTCTGATGGCGTTCATTTCGGAAATCGTCGCACCGCTCAGTAGCAGCGTCCTGTTGACTTCCTTCTTATCCGCCATGGTCATCGCCCCGGCCGGCGCGATTAGAAGCGAAGAGCCGCCTCCTGACATAAGCGAAACCACAAGATCCTCGGGTTTAAGATCACTCACGGCGGCAAACATGCGCCGGGCAGCTTCGACGCTCTTTTCATCGGGTACCGGGTGGGACGCCTCCAGAACTTCAATGCGGCCCGCGGGAAGCGCGTGCCCGTAACGTGTCACAACAACCCCAGAGAGATCGACGTCGGGCCATGCAGCATCCAAGGCCGCCGCCATTGCCGCGCTCGCTTTGCCTGCACCAACCACGACGCAACGTCCCCTCGGAGGTTCCGGAAGATTTTTTTGGATCGCGTTGAAAGGTTTAGCGCTTTCGACGGCTACTTTGAACACGTGTTCTAGGAATGCCCGTGCGTTTGGTGTTTCCCAACTCATATTGCCGCTCTCACCTAAATGTCGGAAGACTGAAAACTCTTATTTCCGACGTCGTCTCTTACAAAACGTTTGTCGGCCGGCCTTGCTGGAAGTTTTCTATGTGCTCGATAACCTGGAGCCACAATGTTTGCATCGCTTCTTGGCTCGCCCAAGCAACGTGTGGTGTCATGATGACGTTCGGGCGATCGAGCACGGCCATAATGGGATGATCAGGATGCGGTGGCTCGGATGTCAGCGTGTCGAAGCCAAGGCCGCCGATCAAGCCCTCATCCAGAGCACGTACAAGATCAGGCTCGTTGACGATCCCTCCGCGTGCGGTATTGATGACAAGTGGTTTGCGTTTCATTTTAAGGAATTCGCGCATCGCGATCATGTCGCGTGTCTTGTCGGTCAACGGGACATGCAAAGTGATAACATCGGATGTCTCAAGGATTTCGTCGAGGCGCGACGGACCGCTATAGGCCGGATCGACGATATCGTAGAACTTCAATTGCATTCCTATCGCGTCTGCAATTTTGGCTACTTCGTTGCCAATCACGCCTTTCCCGATGATGCCCAGCGTGGAACCGGCTAGATCTCGGATCGGATGATTAAAGAAGCAGAACTGTCCGGCGCGTTGCCACTCTCCGGCGGCGACATCCTGATGATACGCGATTATGGATCGTCTAAGCGCAAATATAAGCGCGAAGACATGCTCGGGTACTGTATGCCGCGCATAATTGCGAACATTAGAAACCACAATACCATGATCGGTCGCCGCTGCGACATCGATATTGTCATATCCGGTTGCCGCCACGGCGATCATCTTCAGGTTCTTAGCGGACTGAAGAGCTTCTTTCGTCAGCATCACCTTATTTGTGACGACAATATCCGCCTGCCCGATCCGTTCCGCGACCTCCGCCGGACGGGTGTTCTGGTATTCGACCCAGTAATGCGCGAAGCGCGGCCTTGTGACATCGACGGACGGGCCGATCGTCTGACGATCCAAAAAGACGATGTTCATGCGGCGGCTCCAAGGGATTTATTGACGAGATGACAAGCTGCGCTGTGATCAATGTCGGTTTCAACGAGAGGCGGTACGACGTCCCGACAGATCGGCATCACGTGAGGGCAGCGGCTCGCAAACCGACATCCATTGTTGGCGATTCCTTGAGTTTCAATCTCGCCGACCGTCGCTACGTGTCGTTTTCTGCCCGGTTCAGGAAGTGGCACAGCGGACATTAGTAATCGTGTGTATGGATGCGTAGGATTGCTGTAGACTTTGTGTTTCTCTCCATATTCGACGATTTTGCCGAGATACATCACGGCGACGCGATCGGCGATATGTCGAACAACACGAAGATCGTGGGAAATAAACATATAGGTTAGACCGAACTGCTGCTGGAGATCTTTGAGCAAGTTTACCACCTGGGCCTGGACCGAAACGTCGAGTGCCGACACGGGCTCATCGCAGACCACGAAATCCGGCCGGAGCGCCAATGCCCGCGCGATGCCAATTCGCTGTCTTTGTCCGCCTGAAAACTGATGCGGAAATCGATCGGCATGCTCTGGAGCCAATCCGACCAGAGGCAACAGTTCCCGCACACGATCGCGTTGCTCAGAGGCAGAGCGCCCCGCAATATTCATCGGTTCTGCAACGAGATTTGCCACCGTCATGCGAGGATTGAACGCGCTTGAGGGGTCCTGAAAAATAAGCTGAAGCCGCCGGCGCTCTTGCTTCAGCTTTTCGCCTCGCAGGCTCATCAGATCAACGCCATCAAAATCGACTTGCCCCGCAGTTGGCTCAATCAATCGCATTACCAAACGACCTGTCGTCGACTTTCCACAGCCGCTTTCACCGACGACGGCGAGGGTTTCGCCCCGTGCAATAGTGAACGAGACATCCTCGACCGCGTGAAGCGCACCGATCTGCTTTTTGATCAACCGGCCGCCAAAAATGGGAAATGATTTGCTGAGGTTGGTCGCAGTTATCAAGGCGGTCATGACAGAGCACGCTTTTCGGTCAGAGGATAGAAGCAGGCGACACTTCGCTGTGGTGCAATTTCAGTCAGCGTTGGAACGATCTGCGAACAGTCGGGTCTTGACTGATTGCAGCGAGGTGAGAAGGGACAACCCGGCGGCATTGCCGATGGACTTGGGACTGTGCCCTCGATACTTTTCAATCGCTCGGAGTCAGCGTCGAAACGCGGTATGCTCTTCAGCAAACCATCGGTATAGGGGTGCGCTGGCTGTGAGAAAACGAGATCGACTGGTGCGCGCTCAACCGCGCTGCCGGCATACATGACCTGGACCTCGTCGGCGAATTCCGCAACGACGCCGAGGTCGTGCGTGATGAGAATGATCGCAACGCTCATCTCGTTCCTCAACCTCTGCAGAAGATCCAAGATTTGTGCCTGCGTTGTTACATCCAGAGCAGTCGTAGGTTCATCAGCTATAAGGAGGCGCGGCTCACAGGCAATGGCGGTTGCAATAAGTACTCTCTGGCGCATCCCGCCCGACAATTCGTGGGGATATTGCATGAGCCTCCTGATCGGATCCCTAATGCCCACGAGATCCAACAACTCGCCCGCTCGCGTCATTGCCGTCCTCTGTGACATGCGTAGATGAAAACGAAGAGGCTCAGCGACCTGCGCCCCTATGGTCATCAACGGATTGAGGGAGGTCATCGGATCTTGGAAGATCATGCCGATGTCGCGTCCCCTGATTTGGCGCATTTGTCTTTCTGTGAGCCGGGCCAAATCGACCCCATCGAGCAATATTTGACCGCTAGACAATTCGGCAACATCGTTCGGAATCAGGCGGAGAAGAGAGAGCGCCGTAACACTCTTCCCGCTGCCGGATTCGCCCACAAGGCCAAGAACTTGGCCTTTGTGCAAGTCGAAGCTCACCTTTTCGATGCCGCGCAAAACCCCGGATTTGGTCTTAAAATTGACGCTCAGATCCTTGACGCGCAACAAGGGAGCGACTTCTGGGCCCACGATGTTATATCTGTTAGGTTCGACGTGGGTTTTCATCTCGATTGCTCCTTCGGGTCGAGGTACTCACGAAAACCATTGCCCAGCATGTTGATGCTAAAAACGACAATGATGATGGCGATCCCGGCGCAATTGGCGATCCACGGCGCGGCGAAGAGGCGTTCTCTACCCTCCGAGAGAATATTACCCCAGGTAGCGGCTGGCGGCGGCAGGCCAAGACCCAGGAAAGAAAGGGCAGCTTCCTGGAGGATCATTTGTGCTACCTGCAGTGTCGCGACAACGGCCAAGACGGGTACGACCTGCGGAAGAATGTGGGTTAGTATGACATAGCGGTCACTACCGCCGTAGGAGACGGCTGCTTCTACAAACGACCGCTGCTTGATGGAACGGGCCATTCCAAAGACGAGGCGGGCATAGACCATCCAGCCAGAAATCCCGAGAACTATCACCAGGTTCAACGTGCCGCCGCCGATCGCCGCAGCCATAATAATGGCGAGCAGAATATCGGGGAACGCCATATGCGCATCGGCGAACCGCATGATCAACTGCTCCGGGCGGCCCCCCTTGAAGCCAGCGACCAGCCCGGCCAACGTGCCGATAACGCAGGAGAGGACCATCGCAGCAATCCCGACTGAGATGGATGCGCGGGACCCATAGATCAGTCGCGACAGTATATCCCTTCCATAATTGTCTGTGCCGAGAATGTTTCTCATGCTACCGCCATTCATAAAGGCTGGCGGTTTCAGTCTGTGCAACAGATTTTGCGCAAAGGGGTCATAGGGAGCGACGTAAGGAGCGAAGATTGCGGCAAGTGCAACGACGGCCAGAATGGAGCCGCCAAGGATGATTTTAAACCGTGTTCCGATGATACGTTTTCTCATGTCAGTTCACCCCAATGCGGGGGTCATTGAGCGAAATCAAAATATCCACCAGCAGGTTAACGCAGACAATGACGAGACTGATAATGAAGACACCGGCGAGGACGACAGGCACGTCGCGCTGGAAGATGCTGGAAACCATCAGCCGCCCAACGCCCGGCCACGCAAAGATCGTCTCCGTCACGATAGCACCGCCCATCAATCGCCCGACCTGCAATCCAAGGAAACTCAGTATCGGGTTGAGGGCGTTCGGCAGGACATGGCAGAGGAAGATGCGGGGTTGGGACATGCCCTTGGCTTTGGCCGTGACAATAAATTGTTCGCCAAGCGTTTCTAAAACGCTAGCGCGAGTTATGAGAACGAAGTTAGGCATGATGAATGCAGCAAGCGTCGTTGCGGGCATTATCAGGTTAAGGATGCTTCCGCGACCGGATGTTGGAAGCCATTGAAGATCAACGGAAAAAAGCTGGATCAGCAATATGCCGAGCCAGAAGCTGGGCATTGATTGGGCGGCAACCGCAGTCGAAGAAATCAGAAAGTCGGACAGCCGATCTTTCCGAACCGCCGCCACGAAGCCGGCGAAAACGCCTAAGACAACAGCCAGGGTGACTCCTATGGCAAGCAGTTCCATGGTCGCACCAAGTCGGGAGACAACTACTTCAAGGGCCGCTCCGCCGAATTGAAGGGATTCTCCGAAGTTCCCGCTCAAAACATCACGAACATAGATCCCGAACTGAACGATGATCGGCTCGTCGAGATGGAGACGCGCTGTCAGCGCGTCCACCTGTTCCTGAGTTCTGTCTAGGTTGAGGTAGATATCAACCGGGTTCCCAGTTGCCCTCAGTGCGATGAACGCGACAGCCGACACAAGAAGGACCGAAAATGGAAGATAGACCAAGCGACGAATGATATATGAAAGCATTGGAACCTCGGACTAGAGACTATTTCACGACAACGTCCGTCAATCGGAGAATCTTGTCGTAAGCGGCCTTGAACCCTTGGACCTTGGACGTGGACCCGTAGACGGCGGGAAGACCGTAAAGGAACATCGATGGGTTTTCGTCGTGCAAGATTTGCATCATGCGGGCGTAGGTTTTGCGGCGCTCACCTTCGTCAAGCGTAGAACGAGCCTTCCTGAAAAGGTCCTCATATTCGGAATTCGTCCAGGTCGTGCGCTTGCCGGCCTCGGTGTACCATACGGTCGCAAAATCAGCGTCGCCTTGACTGTACCAGCCGACCATGTAAATCGGACCCATCTCCCTCACTGCCCATTGCTTCAAGTAGACACCGCTTTCGACAACGTTGATGTTCGCGGTTATGCCAACTTCAAGCAGCATCCCGGCGATCGCGTTGCAAATGTCGACATCGGAAACATATTTCCCAGCCTGCGTCATGATGGTGACGGGCGTTGAAAAGTCGAAGTTTGCCTCTTGGAGGAGTTGCTTTGCCTTTTCGGGATTGTAAGGTCTCGCTTTGATGTCCGGATTGTATCCGAGGGTCTTCTTGGTCACCAACTGACCTTCCAGAAGCTCCGCCTTATCTTTGAGGATCTCTTTTAATATCAGCTGCTTGTCGACAGCATAGTCGAAGGCCTCGCGGACTTTTGGATTGTCAAAAGGCGGCTTGCGCACGTCGTAGGTGAGGACCAGGCCAACGGTTGTCGCGGCGCTCTGGATCTGGGCAATGCCCGAGGCTTCGACTTCTTCAACGGAGTCGATCGGCACTTCTTCAATGATATCGACCTCGCCGGACAGCAGCGCTGCCAAACGTGTTGCCGCTTCGGGGATTTGCCTGATCACGAGACGGTCGACCTTTGGCGCACCGTTCCAGTATTGTTTGTTGGCTTCGAGCTCATAGCGGTCTCCCGGTACCCATTTTTTTGCGATGAACGGACCGGTTCCCATAGGCTGGCGCTTTACGACGTCGGCTCCGACTTCCTTGTAGTAATGTTCCGCTTCGATTGCGACGTCGGTCAGCCCCTTGGGAAGCGTCGGAAAGATAGATTTCGTCTTGATATCCACAGTATGGGGATCAACAACCACGGCACCTGTAACTTGGCTTATCCGGCCGAGAAAGCCGTATGCTGTTTGTGGATCGATGACACGGTCTATCGTGAATTTGACATCCTCTGCGGTGAGATCCTTTCCATCGTGGAATTTGACACCCTTCCTGAGATGAAAGCGCCAGGTCGTATCGTCGATCGGCTCCCACCGCTCAGCCAGGGCCGGGACGAAGTTCCCGTCGCTATCCCTTGCAACCAGAGTATCGTAAGTCTGCAAAATCAGGCTTTCGGAGGTCGCTGACGACACGCCGGTCATAAGTGAATCCGGGAAGGTAGCGGCTCCAATCGTTAGCGTTGTGGCAGCCAAGGCATGACACGTAGCGACAGCGACTAAAGCCGCGGCCGCGGTGAACAGGCGCAGCAACCGCGTCGGCGTTTTCGGGCGTTTGATGCTGGTGCAAGCAGATTTCATGATTGTTCCCCTAGACCTCGTTGGTGGATCTGTTTCCGTTGAACAGCAGACCACGAGTAGCTGCCTGTCAAAAGCTCAATTTTGCGTCGCTCCAATTGCCGTATCGGCATCGCAACGCAGTGAGAAAGACGCCGAACTCAAAGCTGTCGGCTTTCAGGGGCATAATTCGAGGCCTGTACAGGGCGTCATAAGATTATGAGCGATGCCGATATGGCAAGCAAAGCCTCGCAATATACCGCTTTTCGCTAATCGGCTTGCGGCTCTAATCTCTGCTCATTCAAAGAACGATGCCTGAGATGGAGAAAACATTGAAAATCCGCCCGAACCAAGCAGCGCTTGAAAAGCTTATAGCCGACAAACAGCTCGATGCCCTTGTATGCATGAGCCCCGAGAACTTCACTTATGTCGCCGGCGTGCACGTTACGACGGTCGAGAACCTGAGACCCCGGCAGGCCTTCGTTATCCTGAAGAGCGACGGCACATCGGAGCTGGTCGTGTGCAGCATCGAGGATAGCTTGGTTCGCTCGGAAAGCTGGGTCAAGAAGATCAATTTATACACTGAGTTTAAGGTCGAGCCTATCCAAGCCCTTGCGGCGGCCTTGCAGAGGCTTGGACTTGATAAAGCCCTAATCGGGATGGACTTGGACTACCTGCCGGTCTCATCGTACTTGAGCCTGTCCGACAAGCTTCCCGAACTAAAGTTCATCAATACAACGGAAGATGTGGCATCCGTGCGAAGCGTAAAGCTTCCCGATGAGATCGAAATTCTTGAACGCGCAGTCAGACAGACCCACCAAGCTGTTCTCGAAGGCATCAGCGAGGGCAAGGTTGGCGATACCGACAAGGCCCTCGCCAATCGCATTATCAAGAAAGTTTTCGAAGCCGGGGCGGACGGCACGCTTCATCTGCATCTGGCCTCCGGCGAACGAACGCCGCATATTCACAACCATCCCGGCGAGGACGTCACAAAGCCCGGAGAGATTCTTCGCCTCGACGTCGGTGGCCTATACGGCGCCTACATGAGCGACTTTGCCAGAACGTTTTCGACCGGAAATCCGTCCGAACTGCAGCGGGACACCTACAGGAAACTATGCGAGGTACAGGAGATCACGATTGCTGCGATGAAGCCGGGCGTGAAGGCGGAGGATATATTCTTCCTCTGCAAATCGGAATTTGAAACGCGCGGTTTGCCGTGCACGCTTCCCCACATCGGACACTCGTTTGGGATCGAGGTGCATGAACGCCCGATGATCCGCCCGGGGGACAAAACTGAACTTACGCCGGGTATGGTTATCAATATCGAGCCCATGACCGTAGATGAGGAAGGCAGTTGCTACCACACCGAAGATCTAGTGCTGATCACGCCCGACGGAAACCGAATCTTGACACTCGGTCTTGCGCCCAAAGAGATCCCGGTACTCGGTGAACCGATCGTGCTTTAGTCCTGCTACTGGACTGGCAGGAAACGTTGCCAGTCCAGAACACACTTACGCGAAATCAGGCGCGACCCGAACAACATCCATTTCCTGCTTTAGGATCGAGAGGAAGCGGTCCGCGGCAACAGGCAGGCGTCGCCCATTGAGGGTGAAGACCTCAAGCGAGCCGGAATTGAGTATGTCCTCTTCGAAACGCAAGGCTTTGAGTTTCCGGCTGCTAACCGTTTCAGCACACGTATGGCGTAGCAGCACCGCAACGCCGCTCCCCATCTGCGCAAATCGATGGAGTAGCTCGACGGATGTGGATTCGAGCGCCGGTACAATCTCGACGTGAGCTTCACGACATGCTTGATCGAAGAGTATGCGCCCTCCACTATGGCGAGGGCCAAGACCGACCTGGCGTGTCGTCAGATCGCCGACGGTAAGCTGCTTTTTCTTGGCGAGTGGATCCGACGGCGCGACAACGGCATACAGAGGCTCCTTCGATCGAAAAATTACTCTCGTTTCGTCCGTCGTCTTGGGCATGAAAGCGATGCCTATATCACAGGCGCCGTCTGACACTCTGCTGACGACAGTATCACTTGTCTCGATTTCTACAGAGAACGTTATGCCCGGATGCTGCGTTTTAAACCGATCGATCGCTTTGGGCAGGAGTAGAGGCACAAGCGATTCCATCGCGCAAATTTTTATATGCCCTCTGCGCAAACCTTGAAGGGCATCCAGTTCTGACTCGAGCCGTTCCTCCTGGAACACAGCTTCCCGCCCGTATGCGAATAACACCTCTCCGGCCGGCGTGAGGCTGACACCTCTCGCGCGGCGTTCAAGAAGAGGCTGACCGATCTCGTGCTCGAGCTGTTGCAATTGTCTGCTGATGGCGGATTGCGCGACATGTAGTTCAGCAGATGCTGCGCGGATCGATCCATTTCTGACGACCGAGATGAAATAGCGTAGCGAGTTTTTCAGCATTTTCCCGTCGCTGCTTTTACCCTAGATACCGGAGCCAGCACCCACTGAGACCTGACGCATGAATGTACACATGCCACCATCCCCGCGTAAGCTATAGGCATACTAGTGGCGAAGTCCATGAAGTAGCGCAAATCGCGGCCGTTGTATCGTCGCCAACGACGGAGGGTTTCCGATCGGCCGACAGCGGTTCATCCTCTCTACTCGTCACGCCAAAATCTGGAATTCTCTTCGTCACGCCGCATCACACATGATCTGGCTTGGCCACGAGACACCATCGTCGCCGGACGATCTCGAAGCGACGAGCACGCTGTGCTAGCGCCGGCGCGTGTCCCCGCCCGATGCTCCGAATATGGCAACGACTTCTGTCGCCAGACCGAGATAGCGTTCCCCTACTCCCGATAGACGACGAGCAGATCCTTGGCATCGATCTGGTCGCCGGTCTTGACGAGAACTTCGGCGATCGTGCCGTCCTTCTCGGAATGGATTGCCGTTTCCATCTTCATTGCCTCGATCGACACCAGCACATCACCGGCATTGATGCCCTGCCCCGGCGAGACGAAGACGCGGGAGATGACACCCGGCATCGGTGCGCCGACATGGGTAGCATCTCCCGGCTCCGCTTTTCGGCGAGCCGCCGCAATTTGGGCACCCTGGACGCGATCAGGCACCTTGATGCGGCGTGGCTGGCCGTTGAGCTCGAAGAACACCGTGACCATGCCCTGGCTGTCGGTGCCGCTCATCGCTTGATTGACGATGACAAGCGTCTTGCCCTTTTCGATATCGGCAAAGAGTTCGTCACCATCCCGGAGGCCGTAGAAATAGGAGGGCGTCGGCAACACCGAGACCGGGCCGTAGGTATCCGAAGCCAACGCGAAATCAGTGAAGACCTT
>UEIF01000033.1 GCA_900468805.1 Hyphomicrobiales bacterium
GCAGCATCGCCTATACGCAGCTGCCGGTCTCCCAATATCCGGAGATCGCGCCGCCGACCATCGTCGTGCGCACCTCCTATCCGGGCGCCGATCCGCAGACGATCGCCGATACGGTTTCGACCCCGCTCGAACAGCAGATCAACGGCGTCGAAGACATGCTCTATATGTCTTCCTACTCCAGCGCCGATGGCGCCATGTCGCTGACGATCACCTTCAAGCTCGGCACCGATCTCGACAAGGTCCAGGTTCTTGTCCAGAACCGCGTTTCCATCGCCCTGCCCCGCCTTCCCGAGGAAGTCCAGCGGCTCGGCGTGACCACCGATAAAAGTTCGCCTGACCTGATGATGGTGGTGCATCTGCTGTCGCCCTCGCACCGCTATGACCAGCTCTATGTCTCGAACTACGCCCGCAACCGCATTCGCGACACTCTCGTGCGCCTTGATGGCGTCGGCGACGTGCAGCTTTTCGGCGAGCGCCAGTATTCGATGCGAATCTGGCTGGATCCGGAAAAGCTCTCCGCCTACGGCATGACTTCGGATGACGTCGTTGCCGCGCTGAGAGACCAGAACGTCCAGGTATCGGGCGGCAAGATCGGCGCCCCACCTGTTACCGGTAAGAATGCCTTCGAATATACGGTGCGAACGGACGGACGCTTCTCGGACGTGCGCCAATTCCGCTATGTCATCGTGAAATCGACGACCACCGGCCGGCTTGTGAGCTTGCAGGATGTCGCTCGCATCGAGCTTGGCGCGCAGGACTACGTCACCAACAGCTATCTCAACAATGACCCCGCAGTCGCGCTCGGCATCTTCGCCCGGCCTGGAACCAATGCGCTGGATACGGCCCATCAGATCCAGGGGATCATGAAGGACCTGTCGCAGAATTTCCCGCAGGGTCTGGAGTACCGCATCGTCTATGATACGACCGAATTCATCTCGGATTCGATCAATGAGGTCTACAGGACCATAGCCGAGGCGGCGATTCTCGTGGCGATCGTCGTCCTCGTCTTCCTGCAATCCTGGCGAACTGCCCTCATTCCGATCATCGCCATCCCCGTATCGCTGATCGGCACCTTCGCCGTGCTGCTCGCCTTCGGCTTTTCGCTCAACATGCTCACCTTGTTCGGTCTCGTGCTGGCGATTGGTATCGTCGTCGACGATGCGATCGTGGTGGTGGAAAATGTCGAGAGAAACCTGGCGCGGGGCATGACCCCGAAACAGGCCGCGCATGTCACGATGGACGAAGTCGGAACCGCGGTCGTCGCCATCTCGCTGGTGTTAATCGCGGTGTTCGTGCCGACGGCGTTCATCCCAGGCATTTCCGGCCAGTTCTACAAGCAGTTTGCAGTGACGATATCGGTCACGACGGCAATTTCCGCATTGAATTCACTGACCCTTTCGCCTGCGCTCGCAGGCATTTTGCTCAAAACCCATGATCATGAGAGCAAGCGCAAGAATATCTTCTCCCAGCTGGGAAGCGGTCTTGCAAACGGCTTCAACCGTGGCTTCGATCGAATGAGCTCCAGCTATTCCTGGATCGTCCGGCATCTGGTCAGCAGCTGGGTCGGATTGACCTCTTCGCTCGTCGTCTTCGCCTGCCTGCTGGGCGCGACCTGGTATATGGGGCAGAAGGTTCCTTCCGGCTTCATCCCCACCATGGACCAGGGTTACGCGATCATCGTCATCCAGCTTCCGGACGGCGCATCGCTTGCGCGTACTGACGCCGTCGTTAAGCAGGTGGGCGATATCGCCCGAACGGTGCCCGGTGTCGGCAATGCCGTGCAGTTTGCCGGCTTCAGCGGGGCAACCTTCACCAACGCCTCGAATGCCGGCGTCGTTTTCGTCCCGTTCAAATCCTTTGCCGAACGTGAGGAAGGCGGCGAGACCGCCAACAAGATCATCGGCGAGCTTTACGGCAAGCTGCAAAGCATCCAGGAAGCCTTCATCATTGCCATCCCGCCGCCATCCGTGCGTGGCGTCGGCAATTCAGGCGGCTTCAAGATGCAGATTTCGGATCTTGAAAACGCGGACATGACGCGCGTCCTTGGTCTGGCCCGCCAGATGATGGGTGCCGCTGCAACGACCGAGGGGCTGACCGGCGTCTTCACCACGTTCTCGGATGCAAGTCCGCAATATTTTCTCGCAATCGACCGCGACAAGGCACGTTTCCTCAACGTGCCGATTCCCAATATCTTCAACGCACTTTCCATCAACCTCGGCGTCGCTTACGTAAACGATTTCAATGCGTTCGGGCGCGTCTACCAGGTTCGCGCCCAGGCCGACCGGCAATATCGCATGGACAGGGATGACATCCTCGCGCTGAAGGTTCGATCGGCAACCGGCGCGCTGGTTCCGCTTGGCACCCTGATGGATATCCAGGATTCCAGCGGTCCGGCACTTGTCCAGCGCTACAACATGTATGTCTCGGTACCGCTTCAGGGTAACCCCACGCCCGGCACATCGACCGGCGACGCAATCAAGAAGATGGAAGCGCTGGCAGCGCAGATCCTGCCGCCGGGAACGACGTTCGAATGGACGGAGCTTGCCTATCAGGAAACCCATACCGGCAATACCGCCGTCTACATCTTCGCCCTGTCGGTGATCTTCGTCTTCCTTGCGCTTGCGGCACAATATGAGAGCTGGGTCCTGCCTCTGGCGATCATCCTTATTGTCCCGCTCGCAGTGCTCGCCGCGTTGATCGGCGTGTGGCTCCGGGGAATGGACAACAATGTCCTGACACAGATCGGCCTGATCGTGCTGATCGGCCTTGCTGCCAAGAACGCCATTCTGATCGTCGAGTTTGCAAGACAGGCGGAGGAAGAAGGAAAAAGCGTCGTGGATGCCGCAATCGAGGCAAGCCATCTTCGTCTGCGCCCGATCCTGATGACGGCCTTCGCTTTCATCTTCGGCGTACTGCCGCTAGCCATCGCCACCGGTCCCGGTGCTGAAATGCGCCAGTCGCTCGGCACCGCCGTGTTCTCCGGCATGCTTGGTGTAACGATCTTCGGCCTGTTCCTGACGCCGGTCTTCTACGTCGTGCTGCGCCGTTGGCGCAAAAAGCCGGCAGAAGTGCCGGCTCAAGCCGATGCTGAGGAAAATGCCGCCTAGAGCAATTCCAGCAAAAGTGCATTGCGGTTTTGCGTCCGGAATTGCGTGAAAACAAAGAGATAGAGTATTTTCGTGTTTCGAAGAAAAACGGAAATACTCCAAGGCTCAGGTGGAGAAGAGGTGAACCTGCCCCTGCCAGAAGCGGGCAACGGAAAGCCTGCCGCTCCTGAAGGCGCGGGTATCGAGGTTCAGCCGCATCGGCTGCACATCCGGCTGGTCGGCCGGAGTATGTCCGTGCACGACGAGTTTCGGCAGCGTCAGCGGGCTTTCCAGGAAACGCTGGCGAATGAAGGCCAGGTCGTCGTCGGCCTGCTCTTCGAGCGGCACGCGCGGATCGATGCCCGCATGCACGAAGACGACATTGGGCGTATCGAGCATGATCGGCAGGGAGCGGATGAAATCGATGTGCGTATGCGGCAGAGACTGACGGATGAAGCCGTCAAGCTGCGCACCGGAGCGGAAAAGCAGCGGCAGGTGATCGGGATCGAGACCGTAGGATCTCAGAAGTTCGGCGGCGCCCATGGTCATCCAGTCGTCATAGGATGCCCAGCCGTCGATATAGTCGAGCATGACGATTTCATGATTGCCGGCAAGGCAGATGCGTTCGAATCCATCAGGCGCCGGATCCATGAGATGGCCGATGACATGCGCCGATTGCGGGCCACGATCGATATAATCGCCGAGCATGACGATGAGCTTGGTGCCCGGCAGATGCTCCGCATCGCGCGCGATCGCCTCTTCGGCCTTCTGCAGCAGATCGAGACGCCCATGCACGTCGCCGATGGCATAGGTCGGAATTTCGGTTATATCCATGCTCACGCGCGGGCGCGGCTGACGTCCAGCCTTCGAACCCTCGCGGCTTCGTGCAAGAGAATCGCTCATCATCATTCCTGATCAGTTGGCCGTCCCCTAACGATAAGTAGAGCATACGGCAAGGCGATCAAGCTGGTAAGAAAATTCAGCCGGCCGGGCTTTTGTGGAAAAACCGGCCTTACGCAAGCTGATGCAATCGCGCACTTTTTTAACATTAGGAAAGAGTGGCAGATGGGCACCATATCGCAGTTACACGACAATGTGCGCCCTCCGGCGCACCGCATCGAGACCGAGGAAGAAGCCGTTTCCACGGCGCGCGAGCTTGCAGCCACCTTTAGCCGGCAGGCGAGCGAGCGCGACATCAACCGCCTCATGCCCAATACCGAGCTCGACACGCTCTCGCAATCCGGCCTGACGGGGATCACCGTCCCCCCGGAATATCAGGGGCTTGATGTTTCCAACGCCCTGCTCGCCGAGATCATCGCCATTATCGCCGAAAGCGATGCCTCGATCGGCAACGTGCTGGTAGCTCATTTCCGCGTGCTGGAGGGGCTGCGCAACCAAACTTCGGAAGAGCTGAAAAGCACCCTCTTTGCCCGCGCACTGGACGGCGATCGTTTCGCCGCTGCCCGTTTTGCCGAACAGGCAAGCCTTACTGCCGAAGGCTCCGGCTTTCGCCTGGCAGGCCGGTCGGAACAGGCAGCCGCGATACTTTTCTCCGACTGGATCGCTGCAGCAGCGATCGATCCCGGCGGCCGCAGGGTAACGCTCCATCTCCATCGTGACGGCGACGAACTGCAAGCGGTGGACGATTGGGACGCCTTCGGCCTGCGCACCAACGGCACGGCAACGCTGATTGCCGCTAAGCTGCATGTGAATGCCGATACCGTCACCGCCGCCTTATCCGGCGATCACACCACGGAAAAATCCTTGGGTCTTCTGCTGCAGGCAGCCGTCAGCCTCGGTATCGCCCGCGCCGCCTTTTCCGACCTGCTTGTCATGGCGAAGGAGCCCTCTACCCTTTTCGGCAAGATCGGCGAGCGCGCCATCCGCACCGAAACCGCAACCGGCGCGCTGGAACAGGCTGGTCGCAAACTGGATATTGCCCAGGTAAGCCCTGCCGAGGCAGCCATGGCGGAGGCCTATTTCTCCGCCTCCTCTGCCTGCCTAACAGCAACCGAGCTGGCGCTGGACACGGCAAATGCCCTCTTCGAACTAGCCCGGGGTGCCACCGGCAGCATCGCGCTCAACCTCGACCGTCACTGGCGCAACGCCCGCATCCACGACATGGCGATTCAGCGCGAGCCGCTACTGAACGCAGCAGGCGCGCATATTCTGAAAATCAGGGAAAGCTGAAGCACTTCCAGTAGAAGTGCGCCGCGGTTTTGCGTCCGGAATTGCGCGAAAACGAAGAGAGCGGATCAGCTCGCGGCAGAAACCGGCACCTTTTCCTCGACCGTTTCGATGCCGCCACCGGCAACGAACTGCTCGAGCGTCATATTGTCGAGAATGGCGGCGATCGCGTCCCGGACTTCGGTCATCGAGCGCCGCACCTGACAGGTCTCGGGATCGGCACAGTCGTCGCACGCCTCGTAAGCCGTGCGGCTGGCACAACGGATCGGCGCAAGCGGCCCATCCAGCGTGCGGATGACATGTCCGATGCGGATGTCCGATGCGGGCCGCGACAGCGAATAGCCGCCGCCCGGCCCCTTTTTCGATCGCAGGATGCCGACATTGCGTAGTTCCAAGAGGATCGTATCGAGAAACTTCTTCGGGATATTGTTGCGCGAGGCGATATCGTTGATGAAGGCGGTCTCGCCCGGCGCCAGCCGCGCCAGATCAACCAGCGCCTTCAACCCGTATTTTCCCTTTTTCGTCAACATGTGGATCGCCCTGCACTTTGCGGCATTATGCTTCTGTAATAGCAGGCAAATAGAGTCAAAACCATGAAGAGACAACAAAATAACCAGTTTTTATAGGCTACATAAGCAATATGTTGCCGTAAAACCGCGCTTCAGAGTTTCCTGAACCTTGCAGGCCTCCAGAAGATGGTCTCGCACCGCCAATCGATGCGAGACCGGAAGCCCCGTCTAGACCGTTTTCAGCATGCCGCCATCGACGAAATAGGTAGAGCCGATGCTGTAGCTCGCTCGGTCGGAGCAGAGGAAGACGAAGAAATTCGCCAACTCCTCCGGCGTGCCGAAACGCTTGGACGACGCATGTTCATCCGCCACACTCTGCAAGTAACCCTCCCAGTCGCCGCCGGTCTCCGCCGTCAGCTGCTTGGCAGTCTTGATCCAGTCAGGCGTCAGGATGAGGCCGGCATTGACGCAGTTGACGCGAATGTTTTCCTTCACCAACTCAGTGGAGAGCGTCTTGGAAAACATCATCAGCGCTGCCTTGGTGACATTGTAGATCGGCTCGTACCAGAGCGGCTGCACTGCGCAGATCGAGGCATTGTGGAGGATCACGCCGCCACCGCGCTTCATCATCTGCGGCGCGATCCCGCGCGCAAGCCGCACGGCCGCCATAACATGCAGATCCCAGTAATCCTGCCACTTCTCATCCGGCGCTTCCATGACGGTCTCGTTGGAGCCGGTGCCGGCGTTGTTGATGAGAATATCAGCCCCGCCACGTTCGGCTGCCGCCGCAATAATCGCCTCCGTGCCTTCGACGGTCGCCACATCGCTCTCAACGGCGATCGCGCTGACGCCATATTTATCGGCAATGCGGATAGCTTCAGCATCCAGCCGCTCGAGCCCCCGCGCCGACAGCACGAGGTTGGCGCCTTCAGCCGCCAACCCTTCGGCGATGGCAAGCCCGATGCCGACGGAACCACCAGTGATAACGGCGGTCTTTCCCTTCAATCCAAGATCCATGAAATCCTCCCAATCCGGCCGGCAGACCCGGTCGATCCACCAACTCTTCCGGCATTGGTTCTGCCCGTCAAGCCGTGACGGAAAATCATCGGTGCCGTTAGCTGATCCCTCTTGCCGCAGGCAGCGATCTGTCGCATGGCTGCAGGCATAGTGGAGGAGTTTTCATGCGACTTTATTCAGCATGCATCGAATGGCTGTTCGTCGAAGAAGGCGATCATTTCGCCGATCGCATTCGCCGTGCCCATGCCGCCGGCCTCGAGGCCATCGAATTCTGGCGCTGGACGAACAAGGACCTCGACGCGATCGAAGCCGCATTGAAAGAGACCGGCCTCAAGGTGACGAGCCTTGTCGCCGAGCCGATGATCGCGCTCACAAACACCGCCAATCGCGAGACTTGGCTGAAGGGCCTTGCCGATTCCGTTGCCGTCGCAAAACGTCTCGACGCTCCTGTGCTGATCGCGCAGGCAGGCGACGATCTCGAAGGCTTCACCCGAGACGAACAGCGCAAGGCGCTGACAGAAACGCTGCAGGCCGGTGCCGACATCTTGAAAGGCAGCGGCGTGCGCCTCGGCGTCGAGCCGCTCAACATCCGCATCGACCATATCGGCTATTTCCTCGATTCCACCCGCGAAGGGCTCGATATCGTCGATAATGTCGGCCGCCCGGAAATCGGCATCGTCTACGATATCTACCATTCCGCCGTCATGGACGAGCGCACTGAGGATGTTCTGGCCGGTCGCATCGATAGCATCTTTCACGTCCATGTCGCCGACCATCCCGGCCGCAACGAGCCCGGCACCGGCACGATCGATCTTGCCCACCGCCTGAACTGGATCTTCGCCAACGGTTATACCGGCGCTGTCGGACTGGAATACAAGCCGACGAAGCCGGGCGCGGATGCAGTTAAGGCAGCGATTGCAGCCCTGGGCTGACGGTCGCCGTCAGCTGCGACCCGACAGAATCAATCTGATCACTTCACACGTGCACTGAACTCAACTGGTCCCGATTCCTGCTTTGCCGGATCGATCGCCGCCGGCACCTTGCACGGACCTGCGGAGCGACGCTCGACAATGCGCGAGGCAACCATTATCCGCCGGGCAGGCATGCCCGGCAGGCGCGGATTTTCGATCCGCTCCAGCAAAAGCCGAAGGCCTACCGCCCCGCATTCCTGCCCTTCCATCCGTACCGTCGTCAGTGGCGGCGATATCTGCGTAGCGGGCGAAAAATCACCGAAACCGACGACGGAAACATCGTCGGGAATGCGATAGCCCTGCCCCAGTAACTCCGAAACCACAGTCAAAGCCAGGCCGTCATGGGCGCAGAAAAAGGCCGTTGGGTGTATGCCCTTCGCCTTAAGATCCCGGAAGGCTTCACCGAAGCCGATCTGCTCATCGAAGCGCAGGACATGCAGCGAAACGTCTTCGCAGCGCTCGGCGATCTCCCGCGCCCCGTAGAAGCGCTCGCGCCGGCCACGGAAACCGGGCGTGCCGTTGACATAGACGATCGACCGATGGCCGAGTTCGATAAGATATTGCAGCACCGCCTGCCCCGCCTCATGATCGGTCCCGGTGACCTGATCAGCCTGCTCCAGCGGGTCGACCCAGCCAAAACGCACGACAGGGATTCCGGTTGCCCTCGCCGCCACGATCGCCTCGCGGTCATGCGGGCCGACGAGCAAAAGCCCGGCACAGGAATGCGCCAGCTCTTCCAGCTGGCCGGGGCTATGGGTCCAGCGGATACGCAGCGCCATGCCCAGCCGATGCGCCTCGCGCTGCAGGCCGTTCTGAACCTGCATGTAGAGCTCACTGTTGACGGCATCGAGATCGTGGAAAACGACGGCAATATCACTCGTCAGCGACTGGCCTGCAGGACGTGTATAACCCAACCGTTCGGCGGTGGCGCGGATCAGCGCACGCGTCTCGTCGCTGACGCCGCTCTTGCCTGCCAGCGAGCGCGAGACCGCATACTTCGAGAGGCCGACCTCCCGCGCGATCGTCTGTAAGGTAACTCGCCCCCTGCTTCCCACTTTCCACCTCGATGTTTCATCCCGAATTGAGGCGTTTCGCTATACCGCCCATACCGGAATTGCAAATTCCCGCACTAACAAAACATAACGCTTTACCTAACAATATCCAAATGTATTCTTTCCGTTATCCCAACCTGAAAGCAAAAATAACGATAAGGGTTGCGGATTTTTGGAGGAGAACCCTATGATCAAGCTGAAACGTCGTGCGTTTCTGGCCGGGACTTCGGCCGTTCTGATCTTGCCGGCCCTGCCGGCTTTCGCCGCCGACTACAAGGAAGCGGCCATTCTGAAAGACAAGGTTTCAAGCGGCGCGTTACCGGCCCTGAAGGACCGGCTGCCGGAAAATCCACTCGTCGTCAAGCCTGTCGAAAGCGTCGGCAAGCATGGCGGCGACTGGAATATGGCGCTTGTCGGCGGCGGCTCGCTGTCCATGCTGTTCCGCTACCAGGCCTATGAACCACTGCTGCGCTATACGCCCGACTGGTCCGGCGTGACGCTGAACGTCGCCGAAGCCTTCGATGGCAACGCGGATTCCACGGAATACACCATCCGCCTGCGCAAGGGGATGAAGTGGTCGGACGGCCAGCCCTATACCACGGCGGACGTGAAATTCTGGTACGATACTATTCTCACGGACAAGCGGGTCGCCGTGAACGGCCAAGGTCACTGGAAGACATCAGGCAAGCCGGCCAAGCTCGAAATCGTCGACGAACAGACGTTTAAAGTTATCTTCGCTAAACCTAACGGTATGTTTCCGTTGCAGGTCGCCTGGGCCAATAGTGATCACACGACGCGCTGCCCCAAGCATTATCTCGAGCAGTTCCATATTGACTACAATCCGAAGGCCGACGAGCTCGCCAAACAGCGCGGCTTCGAGACCTGGATCGCCGCCTTCCAGTCCGCCTCCGGCTTCCAGGATGATAATGCCTTCTTCCTGAACTCCTCGAAGAAGCCGTGCCTGCACGCCTGGATGTTTACGACTGCGCCCGGCGAGAACACCGAACGCGCCGTTGCCGAACGCAACCCCTTCTACTGGAAGGTCGATACGGAGGGTAACCAACTCCCCTACATGGACCGCATCGTCTATCAGATGGTCGCCGATCCGCAGGTGCTGCTTTTGAAAGTCATGCAGGGCGAGATCGACCTGATGGACCAGTACATCGCAACACCGAACAACAAGTCGGTGCTCTACGATGCGCGCGAGCAGGGCAAGTATGATTTCTACACGCTGACTTCGACCGAAGCCAACGTGATGAACTTCATCTTCAACCTCAACCACAATGACGAGACCAAGCGAAAACTCTTCCGGAACAAGGATTTCCGTGCAGCGCTCTCCATGGCGCTCGATCGCCAGTCACTGATCGACGCCGTGCTCGTCGGCCAGGGCGCCCCTGCCCAGCCATCGATCAAGCAGGGTGATCCGCTCTACAACGAGCAGCTCGCCACGCAGTTCACGAGCTACGACGTCGACAAGGCAAACGCCATGCTCGACACGCTCATCCCGAAGCGCGACGACCAGAACTTTCGTCTGGACGACCAGGGCCGCCGCCTCACGGTGATCTTCGAAATCGACCAGGCACGCGCCGTCTTCCTCGATCTCTTCCAGCTGGTTATCCCGATGTTCCAGGCTGTCGGCATCGATGCGCAGATGCGCACCATGGACCGCTCGCTCTGGGAAACCCGCGTCCGCCAGGGCCGCGATTTCGATGCGACGGCCCATCAGTTCGGCGCCAATGGCGGTGTCGCCGCCATGCTCGACCCGCGCTACTACGTGCCGACGGATTCGAACGCCATGTACGCTCCGGCCTGGCAGCTCTGGTATCTTGACCGCAACAACGCCAACGCGGAAGAACCGCCCGAGGAAACGAAGAAGTTGCTTGAGCTCTACGACAAGCTGAAGGCGACCTCCGATCCCGCCGGCCAGCAGGAGATCATGAAACAGATCCTGCAGGGTGCTGCCGATAACTTCTATGTCTTCGGCATCTCCCAGCCGCCGGATGGCTATGGCGTCGTCAAGAACAACATGAAGAACATCACCAAGACCATGCCGAACTCCTTCGGTTGGCCGACCCCCGCTCCCACCATGCCGGAGCAGTTCTACAAGGTCTGATGGCCTGCAAAATGATGATGCATTCCAGGCGCCGGCTTTATCGGCCGGCGCCAAGGCCCCTCTTTTGCCAATGATTGGATGAAGACGATGCTCGACGCCAGAAGACAGAATACCGACACGCTGCGCACGCCGGACTGGTTCAAGACCGCAACGCGCTGGACCCAGCTCACCTTCGTGGAAGACGATCCGGAAAAATACGATCCGGCCTTTTGGGTCGATGTCTTCAAGCGCACGAAATCCAATGCCGTATGCCTGAGCGCCGGCGGCTATATCGCCTATTATCCAAGCGAAGTACCTTACCACTATGTGAGCAAATATCTTGGTGATAAGGATATATTCGGCGCGCTCGTCGATGCCGCCCGCAAGCTCGACATGCATGTCATGGCCCGCGTCGATCCGCACGCGATCCACGACGATGCTGCAAAAGCTCATCCGGAATGGGTGATGATCAACGCCGACGGCACGCCGCGCCGTCACTGGGCCTATCCCGATGTCTGGGTCACCAATGCCTATGGCGACTACAACACCGTCTTCATGCCCGAAGTCGTCAAGGAAATCGTCCGCAAATACGATATCGATGCCGTCTTCGCCAATCGCTGGCAGGGCCACGGCGTCGACTATAGCGAAGACAGCGCACGCCGTTTCAAGGATATGTTCGGCCACGCCCTGCCGAAAAAGGCGGATGCTGATGATCCCGCCTGGCAGGCCTGGCTGCAATGGCGCCGCCGCGTGCTGACTGACATGATCGCCCAGTGGGACGATGCGGTCAAAGCGATCCGCCCGCATGCGAGCTTCATCCCGAATATGGGCGGCGCCTCGCTGATGGAATTCGACCTCTCGGTCATCGCCAAACATTGCCCCTTCCTCGTCGTCGACCATCAGGGCCGCAAAGGCCTCGAACTCGGCTGGTCCGCCGGCCGCAACGGCAAGCGCATCCGCGCCACCTTCCCCGATCGCCCGGTCGTGCTCATCACCTCGATCGGCCCGGAAGAAGAATATCGCTGGAAGGATGCCGTCACCTCCGGCGAGGAAATGCAGCTCTGGATCAATGACGGCACGGCCCATGGCCTCTATGCTTGGTTCACCAAGTTCAACGGCGTCGTGCCGGACAAGCGCTGGGTAGAACCGGTCGCCGACGCCTTTGCACTGCAGGCAGCCGTCGAGCCGGTTCTCGAAAGTATGCAGCCGACAGCCGAAATCGCCGTCGTTGATCCTTCGACCACCCTTCGCCACTGGGCGCCGGAAGAACGGCACAATGCCGAGAAACATGATCTCGGCTTCTATCACGCGCTCGTCGAAGCCCGCCTGCCCTTCGAGCTTCTCTCGGATCAAGTCCTGACCAAGGAAAATCTCGACCGTTTCAAGGTAATCATCCTCGCCAACGCTTCCTGCCTTTCGGATGCGCAGAACGAGGCGATCCGCGGCTATGTCGAACGTGGCGGCAGCGTCGTCGCTTCCTACGAAACCTCACTCCGCGATGAATTCGGCAAGAAACGCAACGAATTCGGCCTTTCGGATGTGCTGGGCGCCAAGTTCGTTTCCGGCCCGCGCGGCATCGTCAAGAACACCTATGTGGCACTGTCAGGCGATCATCCTCTCAACCAGGGCTACGAAGGCGCCGAGCGCATCATGGGCGGCACTCGCCTCATCCATGCCGATGCAATAGACAATGCGACGACACCCTTCCTCTATGTGCCCGATTTCCCGGACCTGCCGATGGAGGAAGTCTATCCGCGCAAAGCTCCTGAAGGCGCCGGCGTGATCGCCCGCGAAACCGGCAAGGGCGGCCGCACGGTCTATATTCCCTGGAATATCGGCGAGATCTTCTGGGAAGTCTTCGCCGTCGACCACGGAAAGCTGATTGCCAATGCCGTCAGCTGGGCGCTCGGCAAGACCTCGCGCGTCACGGTCGAAGGTCCCGGCGTCATCGATATGGCACTGCGCGACAGTGCCGAAGGTATCGCGGTCAGTCTCTTCAACCTCACCAACCCGATGATGATGAAGGGGCCGATACGCGAAAATTACCCTCTGGCGGCCCAGACGGTTTCAGTGGAAATTCCTCAGGGCAAGTCGGTCGCCAAGGCATGGCTCACCGTTACCGACCGCGCCGCAAACTTCAGCGTCAAGGATGGCCGCGCACAGGTGGAAGTGCCTGATATCGAGCGGCTGGAGGTTCTGCACCTCACCTGGAAATGAGGTGTCGAGACAGGGAGGAGCGTTTTCGGCCTGGAGGGGCCGAAAGCGGATGGAGATCCGAAGGAAGCGCCTGACGGGCGCTCTCAACGGGAGGAGAAACATTCCGATGCTTGGCTATATCTTCAAGCGCGTGCTCTACATGATCCCGACCCTGTTCGGCATGTCGCTGATCTCGTTCCTGATCATCCAGCTGCCGCCGGGTGATTACCTGACCTCGATGATCGCGACGATGAGCGACAGCGGCCAGGCTGTCGATCCCGCGCAGATCGAGCGGCTGAAAGAGATCTACGGCTTCGACGACCCCTTCTATATCCAGTATCTGAGGTGGATATGGGGCATTGTCAGCCGCGGCGATTTCGGCTGGTCCTTCGAGTGGAACCAGCCAGTCTCCGGTCTCATCTGGGCACGCATGGGTTCAACGCTGGTGATTTCACTCCTGAGCCTGCTCTTCGTCTGGGTCGTCGCCCTGCCGATCGGCATCTATTCGGCCGTACGGCGCCACTCGATCAGCGACCACGTCTTCACCTTTTTCGGCTTCATCGGCCTTGCGGTACCGAACTTCATCCTGGCGCTGACATTGATGTATGTCGCCTACCGCTACCTCGGCCAGAGCGTCGGCGGCCTCAACTCCCCCGAATTTGCCGAAGCACCCTGGAGCCTCGCCAAGGTCAGCGATTTCCTCGCCCATCTCTGGATACCGATCATCATCATCGGCGCCTCGGGCACCGCCGCCATGATCCGCATCCTGCGCGCCAACCTGACGGACGAGCTGCACAAGCCCTATGTCATCACCGCTCGCGCCAAGGGCCTGCCGGAATACAAGGTGATCCTCAAATATCCAGTGCGCATAGCGCTGAACCCCTTCGTCTCGGCGATCGGCTGGGTGCTACCCCATCTCGTCTCCGGCGTGACAATTACCGCCATCGTCCTGAACCTGCCGACCGCAGGTCCCCTGCTTTTCCGCGCGCTGGTCTCGCAGGACATGTATCTCGCCGGCAGCTTCATCCTGCTGCTCTCGGCACTCACCCTCGTCGGCATGCTCCTGTCGGACCTGCTGCTTGCGCTGCTCGATCCGCGCATCCGGTTCAATTGAGGAGGCGCCGATGACGCACGAAACATTCGGAACTCACACCGGCCCCTTGCATGTCGTCGCCGACGGCCCTTCGATCAGCCCGCTGAAACAGGGCAAGACAGTCTCGACTGCCGCCATCGGCCCGTGGCGGTTGATCGCGGGCAAGCTGATCCGACAGAAGGTGGCAATGGTCGCCGGCGCGATCATTCTCTTCCTCTATCTCGTCGGCCTCTTCGCCGAGTTCCTGGCGCCTTCGCTGCCCGCGATCTCCAAGCCGCAATATACCTACGCCCCGCCGCAGGGTTTCAGCTTCTTCGTGGAGAAACCTGATGGTAGCTCGGAATTCAATTTCCATGTGAAGGGCTACAAGGTGGAGATCGACAAGGTGGCGCTCAGGCGCACTTTCGTGGTCGATGACACCAAGGTCGTACCGATCGGCTTCTTCGTCAAAGGCCCGGCCTACAAACTCTGGGGCCTGATCCCGATGACCACCCGTTTCATCGGGCCGATCAACCTCAATGATCCTATGTACCTGCTCGGTGCTGACCGCCTCGGCCGCGACGTTCTCACCCGCCTGATCTACGGCACCCGCATTTCCATGTCGATCGGGCTCGTCGGCGTCGCCATGTCGCTTGTGCTCGGCGTCGTGCTCGGCTCCATCTCCGGCTTCTACGGCGGCTGGGTGGATACGCTGATCCAGCGCATCATCGAAGTTGTCAGTGCCATGCCGACCATCCCGCTCTGGCTCGGTCTTGCAGCGGCGATCCCGCTCACATGGTCGCCCGTCAACGTCTACTTCGTCATCACCATCATCGTCTCGCTGCTAGGCTGGACCAGTCTTGCCCGCGAAGTGCGCGGCCGTTTCCTGGCGCTGCGCAGCGAGGATTTCGTCACCGCCGCCAAGCTCGACGGGTCGAGCGAGGCGCGGCTGATCTTCCGCCATATCCTGCCGTCGCTCACGAGCCACATTCTTGCGGTCGTCACCCTCGCAGTACCGACGATGATCGTTGCCGAAACCTCGCTCTCTTTCCTCGGCATCGGCCTCAAGCCGCCGGTCGTCAGTTGGGGTGTGCTGCTGCAGGACGCCCAGAATATCCGCACGGTCGCGACCGCCCCATGGCTGCTGATCTGGCCGTCTCTGGCAGTCGTCATTGCCGTCCTGTCCTTCAACTTCTTCGGCGACGGCCTGCGCGATGCAGCCGATCCCTATGACAATTGAGGAGGAAGCCATGACCGATCTTCCCGATGACGTCGTCCTCTCGGTTGAAAACCTCTCGATCGATTTCCGCCTGCGCACGCATATCCTGCACGCCGTCGAAGATGTGAGCTTCCAGCTCAAGCGCGGCCAGACGCTCTGCTTGGTCGGCGAAAGCGGCTCGGGCAAGAGTGTCACCGCCCGCTCGCTGCTGCAGATCGTCGACAAGCCCGGCACGATCGTCGGTGGCCGTATCCTGCTGCGCAACGGCAGCGAGATCACCGACATCGCCACCCTTGCCCCCGGCAGCCGCGCCATGCGGGAGATCCGCGGACGGCGCATCGGCCTGATCTTCCAGGAGCCGATGAGCTCGCTCTCGCCGGTCCACACGATCGGTTCGCAGATCGTCGAGGCGGTCCGCCTGCACAGCAATCTCGACAAGAAGGCGGCACGCGCCCGCATGGTCGAGCTGCTGAGGCAGGTCGAAATCCCCAATCCCGACAAGATGGCCGACCGCTATACGTTCGAGTTTTCCGGCGGCATGCGCCAGCGCGCCATGATCGCCATGGCGCTAGCCGGCAATCCGGATATCCTGATCGCCGACGAGCCGACCACCGCCCTCGACGTGACGACACAGGCTGAAATCCTCGATCTCATCAAGCGCCTGCAGGTCGATCGCGGCATGGCGATGCTGCTCATTACCCATGACATGGGCGTCGTCGCCGAAGTGGCCGACGACGTCGCCGTCATGCGCTTCGGCCATATCGTCGAGCGCGGCCCCGTCGATGCCATCTACCACGCCGCTACCCATCCCTATACGCGCCAGCTGCTGGCCTCGACAGTGAAGCTGACGCATCATGTCGAAGGCAGGCAGCCGGCAATCGCCCTGTCGTCCGAGGCACCAAAGCCGATCCTGTCGGTGCGCAATCTCGGCAAAACCTTCGGCTGGCACGGTAATGCCAACACGATGCGCGCCGTCGACGACGCCAATTTCGATCTCTATCCCGGGGAGAACCTCGGCATCGTCGGCGAAAGCGGTTCCGGTAAGACGACACTCGGCCGCCTGATCCTTCGCACCGTCGAACCGACGACCGGCACCGTCCTCTACCGCGGCAAGGATGGCGGCGAGACCGACGTCACCAAGCTCGGCAAGAAGGAGCTGCGCAACTTCCACCGCGAAGTCCGCCTCGTCTTCCAGGATCCTTTCGCCTCGCTCAACCCGCGGATGACCGTCAAGGAAGTGATCGCCGATCCACTCATCGTCAACGGCCTTGCCAAAGGCAAAGCGCTGGAAGATCGCGTTGCCGAACTGATGCGCCTCGTCGGCCTCGATCCGATGGGCATGGAGCGTTATCCGCACGCCTTTTCCGGCGGCCAGCGCCAGCGCATCGGCATCGCCCGCTCACTCGCGCTCGATCCGCGCATCATCATCGCCGATGAAGCGACCTCGGCGCTCGACGTCTCCATTCGCAGCCAGATCCTCGACCTGCTGCTCGACATCCGCCAGCGGCTGAACCTGAGCTTCATCTTCATCTCCCATGATATTTCCGTGGTACGCTATTTCTGCGACCGCGTGGCCGTCATGCATCGCGGCAAGATCGTCGAACTCGGCGAAGCCGAGCAGATCTGCACCGCGCCGCAGGAAGCCTATACGAAGAGCCTCATTTCAGCCGTTCCCAATCCCGACCCACGCGACAAGCGCATGCTGCACCGGCATCGTTTCGTCGCCCCCGCCAATGCTTGAAGGTGTTCCAGTGCCGAAATTCTCCGCCAATCTTTCTTTTCTCTATCAGGATCTCTCCTTCCTGGACCGTTTTGCGGCTGCCGCCAAGGACGGCTTCGGTGCGCTCGAATATCTCGGGCCCTATGCCGAGCCGAAGGAAAAGGTCGCCAATGCGCTCCAGGCAAACGGTCTGAAACAGGCGCTCTTCAACGTGCCCTCGGGTGACTGGGCCGGCGGCGAGCGCGGCATCGCCTGCCTGCCGGATCGTATCGAGGAATTCCGCAACGGCATCTCGCTCGCCCTCGATTACGCCAAGGCGCTCGCCTGCCCGCAGGTCAACGTCATCTCAGGGCTCGTGCCAAAGGGAGCCGATCTCGAGACGCTGGAAAAGGTGCTGGTTGAAAATCTGAAATATGCCGCGGAGCGCACTGCCGATGCCGGCGTGAAACTGCTGATCGAGCCCATCAACCTGCGTGATATTCCGGGCTTCTTCCTGTCGAGCACCAATCACGCCGAACGCATCCTCGAAAAGGTCGGCTCCGACAATCTCTACATCCAGTATGATTTCTACCACATGCAGATCATGCAGGGCGACCTGATCCCGACCTTCACGCGGCTGAAGGACCGGATCGCCCACGTACAGATCGCCGACAATCCCGGCCGCAATGAACCCGGCACGGGCGAGATCAATTACGGCTTCATCCTCTCCGAACTCGACCGCCTCGGTTACGACGGCTGGGTGGGCTGCGAATATAAGCCGAAGGCCGGCACCAGCGAGGGGCTTGGCTGGATGAAACCCTATCGGAAGTGAGCGTGACATGAATATCGGTTTTATCGGACTGGGCGTCATGGGCCGCCCGATGGCGGAACATCTGATCGATGCCGGCCACACGCTGCATCTGAGCCGCGTGAAGGACGCTTCGCAGCATCTCATCACCAAGGGCGGCAAGGCTGCCCATAGCGCCAAGGCTGTTGCCGAGGCCTCCGACATCATCATCCTGATGCTGCCGGATACGCCCGATGTCGAGGCGGTGCTCTTCGGCGAGAACGGTGTGGCCTCCGGCCTGTCGGCGGGCAAGCTCGTCATCGACATGAGCTCGATCTCGCCGGTTGCCACCAAGGATTTTGCCAGGCGCATCGAAGCGCTCGGCTGCGATTATGTCGATGCTCCGGTCTCCGGCGGCGAAGTCGGCGCCAAGGCCGCCTCGCTGACCATCATGATCGGCGGCAAGGAAGAGGCCTTCGAGCGTGCCCGCCCGCTCTTCGAAAAGATGGGCAAGAACATCACGCTGGTCGGCGGCGTCGGCGACGGCCAGACGGCCAAGGTCGCAAACCAGATCATCGTCGGCCTGACGATCGAAGCGGTTTCCGAAGCACTGCTCTTCGCTAAGCGGGCCGGCGCCGATCCGGCCAAGGTGCGGGCAGCCCTGATGGGTGGTTTTGCCGCCTCGCGCATTCTTGAGGTCCATGGCGAGCGCATGGTCAAGGAGACCTTCGAACCGGGCTTCCGCATCCGCCTGCACCGCAAGGACATGACGCTTGCAGTTGACGCCGCCCGCGCGCTCGATCTTTCGCTGCCGAATACGGCTGCCACCCAGCAACTCATGAATGCCGCTGTTGCCAACGGCGACGGCGAACGTGACCATTCCGCCCTCATCCGGACGCTCGAACTCCTCGCCGGAGGACCGCGCTAGATCAGGACCCTTTAGACCCACCGGACACCATCTTCGATTGCCTCCTGCCGGAACCTTTTCTCCGGACGGCGAAGCCATGTCCGGACATCGATAGAGAAGGACAAGACAATGCTCAGAAACGATATCCAATTCCCCTACGGCGCCGTCTATTTCCGCAAGTCCAATCCGCCGCGCGACGACTGGGAACGCGACTACACGACAGCGGGCGAAGACGGCCTCAACATCTTCCGCCACTGGTTCATGTGGAGCGCGATCGAGGTGGCCCCGGGCGTCTACGACTGGGAGGAATATGACCGCCAACTCGATCTAGCCGCCAAGAACGGCATCAAGACTATTATCGCCGAACTTATTCATGCAGTACCGGACTGGGCGGTGCGCAAATATGCCGATGCGCTGCAGGTCAATGCCGACGGCACCAAGCTCGGTTCCTATATGGGCGTTTCGGCCGCGACTGGCGGCTTTTCCAACAATGGCGGCGGCGCCGGTGCGCTGACGCTGAATTGCCCGGAAGTGAAGGAAGCCGCCGGCAAATTCCTGACCGCACTCGCCACCCGCTACAAGGACCATCCGGCGATCTACGGCTATGACGTCTGGAACGAGGTCAACTATTCCGCCGATGTCGATTACAGCAGCTATGCCAAGGCCGCCTTCCGCAAATGGCTGGAGAAGAAATACGGCAGCCTGAAAGTGCTCGCCAAGGCGTGGCATCGCTACAGCTATGCCGAATGGGAGGATATCGAGCCGCCGGTCCATATGGCCCCCTACCCGGAATGCATCGACTGGCTGCAGTTCAAGCGCGACAACTTCTATGGCCAGATGCAGTGGCGCATCGATACGATCCGCGCCGTCGATCAGAAGAACGTCATCGCCGCCCACGGCATATCCGGCGCGATCCCCAACATGGCCGCCAATGGCTGCGACGACTGGCTCGCCGCCTCCAAGGTGGAAATCTACGGCTTCACATGGATCCAGGCCCGTAAGGGCACCGAGCCCTGGAAGACCTGGTACGGTGTCGACATCAATCGCGCCGCTGCCCGCGGCAAGCCCTTCTGGCACGCCGAGCGTCAGGGCGGCCCACTCTGGCTGCAGCCGCAGGTGATCGGCCGCGACAAGGAAGACGGTCGCGTCGCCGAGCCCGAGGATATCCGCATCTGGAGCATGACCTCCTTTGCCGGCGGCGCCCGCGGCGTCCTCAATCTGCGCTGGCGCCCGCTGCTCGACGGCCCCCTCTTCGGCGCCTTCGGCGCCTATGGCATGGACGGCAGCCGCACGCCGCGCTCCGACCTGCAGAGCGCCATGGCGAAATGGGCGAACGACCCGGCGCAGAAGACACTCTGGGACGCAAAGCCGGTGCGAGGCGAAGTCGGCATTCTCGTCGTTCCCGAAACGCAGGAATGGGATTACCTGCTGAATTACGACCGCAAGGAAAAGCCCTATCCGGAAGCCATGTGGGGCGCCTATCGTGCCTTCCTCGGGCAGGGCTTGCAGCCGGATTGGGTGCATATCGACGATATCGACGCCTACGACTTCCTCTATTTCCCCTACCCGATCATGTTCACCGCCGAGCAGGCAGCGCGCCTTAAGACCTGGGTTGAAAAGGGCGGCACGCTGATTGCCGAAGCCTGCCCCGGCTATTTCGGCGACCGCGGCCATGTCGGCCAGGTGCAGCCGAATATGGGACTCGACGAGGTCTTCGGTGCGCGCGAGGAAGAAGTGGAGTTCATGCCCGATATCGGCAATCGCATCCACTTCACGTTCGATGATATCGCCGTCAATGGCGGCGGTCTCCTGCAGTCTTACCGCCTGACCGGCGGAACCGGTCGCGGCGCGTTCGACGGCGGCCGTCTTGCCATCGTCGAAAACCGCTTCGGCAAGGGCCGCACCCTGTTGATCGGCACCAATCCTTCGGTCGCCTTCTATCGCACCGACGGCAAGAGCAATGCCGCCTTCTTCGCCGAACTGGTGAAATGGAGTGGCAAGGCGCGTCATGCGACGCTTTCCAATGATGCGATCTTCGCCCGCATCCACAGGGGTGAGAACGGAAGCTTCCTCTGGCTGGTCAACCCGACACGCACTGCCCAAACGACGACGGTCACGCTCGCGGACGGAAAACTGTCCGGCAGCAAGCCCGCCTGGCCGGTCAACCACGCCTATGATGCTGGTCGTATCGAAGTGCCGGCTCGCGATGTCCTGATCCTGCCGCTGGCCTGATCAGCGTGCGGCAAGCTGCTCGACCCAGCCGCCTTGCGAAAGCGCGGCGCGGTCGAGTTCGCTTTCGATGCGGCCGGCCTGCATCAGCACGGCCCGGTCGCACATATGCGCGACGACGCCGGGATCGTGGCTGACGAGCACGAAGGTCATTCCATGCGAGGCCTTGAGGTCGTTCAGCAGGTTCAGGATTTCGGCCTGCACCGAAACATCGAGCGCCGAGGTCGGCTCATCGAGCAGCAGCAGCTTCGGTTTCAAAAGCAGCGCACGGGCAATCGCCACACGCTGCCGCTGGCCGCCGGAAAGCTGATGCGGATAACGTCCGGCAGCGGCAGCCGGCAGGCCGACCTGATCGAGCGCAGTGCGCACCTCATTCTCGACATTGCGCGCCCCTCGCAACGCCAGCGGCTCGCCCAGAATGCGGGAAATGCGGTGGCGCGGATGCAGCGAGGAATAGGGATCCTGAAACACCATCTGGATATTGGAGCGCAGTGCGCCGATGATTTTGTGCCCCGGCTGCAGCGCCTCATCAAAGACCGTGATGGAGCCTTGCCAATGGGTGTTCAGCCCGGCGACAGCACGCAGCGCCGTCGTCTTGCCGCAGCCGGAGGGACCGATCAGCCCAAACGTCTCGCCCGGCGCAACCTCGAAGCTGACACCACGTACGGCGGTAAAACCCTTGCCGCCGCTCTGAAAAGTCACGGAAAGATCGGAAACGGAGAGCGCGCTCATGCCTCGTCTCCGTAAACCGGCAGCCGTGTCCCGTAGGTCGCCGCCGAAGGCCGCGCCGCCCAGAGCGCCCGCGTATAATCCGATTTGGCATTGGCAAGATCAGCCGACGCCATCTGTTCCTCGATCTTGCCATGCCGCATGACCATGACGCGGTCGGCATAACGCGAGACCTGCTGCAGATCATGGCTGATGAGCAGCAGCCCCATACCGAGTTCTTCGGTCAGCGACCGCAGCAAGGTCAGGATCTGGTCCTGCAGACCGCGATCCAAAGCCGATGTCGGCTCATCGGCGATCAAGAGTTTCGGCCGGTTGATCAGCATGGCCGCGATCATCACGCGCTGCCCCATTCCGCCGGAAAGAGCAGCCGGAAAGCTCGAATAGACACGCTGCGGATCGGGCAAACCGACCTTATCCAGCATATCGAGCGCCCGCTCGCGCCGTTCGCCAGACGATAGTTTCGTGTGCAGAAGTAGCGCCTCTTCGACCTGCCGGCCGACCTTGTGGGCCGGGTTCAGCGAATATTTCGGATCCTGCAGGATCAGCCCGATACCACTACCGCGCAGCCTGTTCCAGCCGGACGCAGGCAGCGTCGTCAGCTCCTGCCCGTCGAAGGTTAGACGCTTTGCCCGCACCTCCGCTCGACGTGGCAGTAGCCCCATGATTGCGCGACCGGTCATGGACTTGCCGGAGCCCGATTCACCGACCAGCGCCACGACCTCGCGACCCACCGAGAAGGAAATGCCATCGACGACGCGCACCGGCCCTGCCTCTGACGGAAAGGCGATCGACAGATCCTCGACGGAAAGCAGCGGCTCAGTCATGGCGCGGATCCAGAATATCGCGCAGGCCATCGGCCAGCATGTTGAAGGCGAAGGAGGTGATCAGGATGGCAAAGCCAGGTACAGCCGCCACCCACCATTGATCGAAGATTACCTGCGTTCCCTCCGATACCATCGAACCCCATTCCGCTGTCGGCGGACGCACCCCGAGACCGAGGAAGCCGAGGCCTGCGGCAGCAAGGATAATGCCCGAGAGGTCAAGCGCCAGACGAATGATCGCCGAAGGCAGCACCAGCGGCAGGATGTGCCCCCAGAGTAGCCTTACGCCGCGGATACCAACCATTTCGGCCGCTGCCAGATAATCGCTCCGCCGCAGCGCCGCCGTCTCGACGCGGGCCTGGCGCGCGTAGGCGGGCCAGCTTGTCAGCGCCAGCGCCAGCGCACCGTTGATCAAGCCCGGCCCCATGATCGCGACAAAGGCAAAGGCCAGCAGCAACCGCGGAAAGGACATGACGATATCGGTAATCCGCATCAGCACGCGCTCGGTCATCCCGCCGAAGAAACCCGAGAGGATGCCGACGAGAATGCCGAGCGGCGCCATCAACAGCACGACGACGAGCACCAGCAGCAGCGTTGGCCGCGCGCCATAGATGATGCGCGACAGAATATCCCGGCCGAAACCATCGGTGCCGAACCAGTGCGCAGCATCAGGCGGCATCAGGCGATTGGCGGTTTCCTGCAAGTTAGGATCATAGGGCGCAATCAGCGGCGCAAGCAGCGCAAGCGCCAGAATGAAAAGCACGACCGCACCACCCACCGCCGCCGAAGGCGAGCGCAGCACGCGCCGCAGGAAAGATGGGCCGCCGAGCGGCGCCTGGACGATCGCGCTCATCGCTTCCTTCCCGATTCCAGCCGCGCGACGCCTAGATCGGTCAGTGCATTGAGAAGCACAAAGGAGGCACCGACGACAAGCGTCGCGCCGAGGATCGCCGGCATGTCACCGGCAAACATCGCCGTCGTCAGATAGCGGCCGATACCCGGCCAAGCAAAAACGGTCTCGGTCAGCACGGCGCCTTCCAGCAGGCTTGCATAGGAAAGGGCAATCACTGTCAGCAGCGTCCCGGAAATATTCGGCAGGATATGGATGAAGACGATGCGGCCGAGGCTCGCGCCTTTGGCGCGCGCCGTCGTCACATATTCCTGCCCGAGTTCGGTAAGGATCGCGGCCCGCGTCAGCCGCGAAATCGCAGCAAGCGCATGGAAGGCCAGCACGATTGCCGGCAGCGCCAGATGCGCCAGCGCGTCGCGAAAGGCGCCGGCCTTGCCCGATATCCAGGTATCAACAAACGCAAAGCCGGTGACCGATTTGACCGTATATTGGAAGACGACATCCGCCCTGCCCGGCCCCGGCGCCCAGTGTAGCCGCGCATAGAACAGCAACAACATCAACAGGCCAAGCCAGAAGATCGGCACGGAATAGCCGAAGAGCGAGACGAAACGGGCAAGCCCATCCACCCATGTCCCCTGCCGCATGGCAGCGGTTATACCGAGCGCAAGTCCGATGGCGGCACCAAGAATGATCGCAGCCGTCGCAAGCTCGATCGTCGCCGGAAAGGTGCGAGCGATATCGTTTGCGACGGGTTGACCGGTCGAGATCGACTGACCGAAATTCCCTGAGAGTGCCGTCTCGACATAACGGAAAAACTGCACGGGCAGCGGCTGATCGAGCCCAAGTTCGAGGCGCGCCTGTTCATAGGTCGACTGGCTGGCATGATCGCCGACGAGCTGCAGCGCCGGATCGATCGGCGAAAGCCGCGTCATCGCGAAGGTCACCAGCGCCAGTCCGAAAAGCGTCAACGCAAAGGACCACAGCCACTTGAGAAGCGGCCAGACGAACGACAACTCCCGCCAGCTGTTGCGCTGGCGGGAGTTGGTCATGTCGGCATTGTCAGTTGTTGCCGTTTGCGGCACTTATTTTGCTACCTTGTCGTAATAGACCTGGTCTGCGTTCAGACCCTGCGCATAGTTCTTCACCTTGTCGCTTAGCACGACCTGGTCATTGCCTTGAAGCATGAAAACGAAGGGCGAGCTTGCCTGGATCTTCTTCTGCAGATCCTGATAGAGCGCGGCACGCTTGGCGGCATCCTGTTCCTTCACCGCAGCAAGCGTTTCGTCGGTCAGTTCCGGGATCACCCAGCCGGCCTGCTTGGCAACCGTATTGGCCGAGTTGTCCTTGTTGATTGCAAAGGCGCTGGCGTTGGAATGTGCGTCGAAATAGTCCGGGATCCAGTAGCGCAGCGTCATCTCGAACTTGCCGGAGCGGCCGCGGGCATAGATGTCGCTCGCAACACCCGGCTGGATGTCGAGCGTGATGCCAGCCTGGGCAAAGGTCGACTGCAGCGACTGGGCGATCGACAGGAACGGCTGGTCGTTGAAGACGATGAATTCGATCTTGAACGGCGTCTTGATTCCGCCATCGGAAAGGATCTTCTTTGCCTTCTCGACATCGAGCTTGAAAGGCGTGTCGCTGAGCGCACCGGGGAAGCCGTTCGGCAGGAAGGCCTGATGAACGCTGCTCTGGCCGCGCAGCAGGTTCTTGGTGATGCCGTCATAGTCGACAAGGTAACGCGCCGCTTCCCAGAAAGCCGGGTTGCCGAGCGTCGGGTTCGCCTTGCTGTTCAGCAGGATATAGTCCTGACGGGCGGAGGGAACGGAGAGCACCTTGATGCCGCTCTTGTCCTTCAGCGCTTCGATCTGGTCGGCGGACAGGCCGCGGGCGATATCGGCATCGCCCTGCTCGACGAGCAGGCGACGGGCGCCGACGTCAGGCACGTTGCGGATGATGACGCTTTCGAGCGTCGGCTTGTCGGAGGAATTGGCATTGGCCTGCAGCACCAGCGCCTCATGCGGCGTGTAGGTGGCGATCGTGTAGGCACCGCTGCCGGCCGAATTGGTCTTCAACCAAGCATTGCCGAAATCATTGTCCTTGGCCTGCGGCGAAACCGTCTGCTCGTCGACGATAGAGGCGATCGGCGCCGTCAGCAGCGAGAGGGCAAAGCCTGAACCGACATCGGCCGTCCAGGTGAGCTTGACATGCTTGTCGTCAACCTTGGTGACGGCAGCATCGACATTGTCGGCCTTCCAGCCGAGTTCGTTGAGAATGAAGGCCGGCGACTTGTTGAGCTTCACGGCGCGCGTCAGCGAGAAGATCACGTCTTCGGGGCGAACCGGATTGCCGGACGCGAACTTGGCATCAGAAAGCGCGAACGTCAGGCTCTTGCCATCGCTGCCGGCTTCCCAGCTAGCGGCAAGTGCAGCCTCGATCTTCGTGCCGTCATCGCGGTTGGACTGCACGAGGCGCTGGTAGAGATTGTTGAAGGACTGAACGGTCGTCAGCTCGAAGCCTTCGGCCGGGTCGAAGCTGACGGCATCGTCGATCGACTGGGCAACGACGAGCACATTTGCAGGCGTTTCGGCGTGAACGGCCGGCGCGCTGAATGCCAGCGCGAGGCTGAAGACGGTGCCGAGCAGCTTGGCGCGACTGGTAATGATGGACATGGAAAACTCCCCTCGGGTGATGAAAAAGTCAGTTGGCGCCTTCGGCAAAAGCCTTAAGCTCGGGGTCGAAATCGACCTCGACAACATTGATGTAGACGGCAGTGGCGATCATGATGCCGGCAAAGGCGACGAGATCGACGAGCACCTTGGTGTCGTAGCGCGCCTTCAACTCGGCCCAGATATCGGCAGGAATGGCGTTGGAATCGGCGACGATTGCCGTGCCAAAACGTTTAAGCAGCCGTTCGGTATCGCTCAACTCCAGGGCATCGGGGTTGAACCCGCTCTTGATCAGTGCCCGGCGAAAGAAGGTGATGGCGATATCGGACTTCAGCGCCTTGGAGATCGAATGCGAGAAGATCCAGATCTCGCGATCGCTGATAGCGGGGTTGAGCTCGGCTCTGAGCGTGAACCATTCGGCATAGATGCGATGTGCTTGCGGCGAATGCAGCAGCGTCCGCTTCATATTGGTCATGTTGCCGCGAACCCGCACTTCCTCGTCATGCGCTGTGCGAATCTCTTCGGAAGCGGTGTCGTAATCGATATGGGGAAGCTGACTCATGCAGATTGCTCTTTCTTTGTGCGATAAAGGCTAACGAGGTGGCGAGATATTGTGCAGTCCATATTCATCCAGCTTTTCCACCTTTTGACGAAAAATATTCCGCAGAACGTTACCGGGAAAAACGAACTTTTCGTCACAGATATATCAGTATTCCGTATTGGGCGTTCTTGACATCAGCGCGCACAAACGACACGATGAAACCGGTTTCAATCGTACATAAGGGAGTGATCGTGCGGTTCGACCTTTCGATCCTCTTGCCCCATCTGGGCTTTCTTGCGCAAGGCGCGCTGCTGACGGCAGAGGCCTGTGCTCTGGCGCTGATCGGCAGCATTATCATGGGCGCTTTCGTCGCCATTGCGCGCACCTCATCATCCGCAGTTCTGCGCAGGATCTCGTTCGTCTACGTCGATATCTTCCGCAACGTGCCCTTCATCGTGCAACTGTTCTTCTTCTATTACGGCCTGCCGGAGATCGGCATCTATATCGATGCCTTCACCACGGGCGTCGTTGCGCTGTCGATTGCCGGCGGCGCCTATGCCTCCGACGTCATCCGCGCCGGCATTCTGGCGATCGATCCCGGCATCATCGAAGCCGCAGAAGTAAGCGGCCTGTCCCGCCGGGTGACCTTCACCAAGATCGTGTTGCCGATCGCGCTTAGAACCTCCGTTCGCCCACTCGGCTCGGTGCTGATCAACATGGTCCTGACCTCCTCGATCCTCTCGACCATCACGCTTAACGAGCTCACCGGCTCGGCCCAGATCGTCGTCTCGCAGACTTACCGGCCCTTCGAAGTCTATGTCGTGCTGCTGGTCGTCTATGCCGTGCTGACCTATCTCGTTTCGCTTGGCATCGCCCTCCTCCACCGCCGCCTGAACCGCGACATGATGGAGGCCGTAGCCTGATGCGTTTCTCCGATTTCACACCCTTCGATATCTGGCTGCTGCTGCAAGGCCTTAGCGTCAGCCTCGGCCTGTTCTTCTCGACTTCGCTGATCGGCCTCCTGATCGGCACATCATGGGCAGTCTGCCGCTTCTATCGCGTGCCGGTGCTGACGCCTGTTATCACCTTCTTCGCCGAACTCCTGAAGAACTCGCCCGTGCTGGTGCAGCTCTTCCTTGTCTTCTTCGGCCTGCCCGGCCTCTTCCATATCCGCATCACACCGACAACGGCCGCGATGATCACGCTGTCTGCCAATTCGGCGGCCTTCGTCTATGTCATCGCGGTCTCGGCAATCGAATCCATCGGCCGCGACCAGATCGAGGCCGCCCGCGTCTTCGGCCTCACCCGCTGGCAGGTGCTGCGCCATGTCGTGGCGCCGCAGGCCACGGCCTTCGCGATCGGCCCGCTGACAGCGCTTCTCGTCAACCAGCTGCAGGTCACCTCGCTGATCTCGGTCATCGGCGTCGTCGATCTCACCAAGATCGGCAACATCCTCAACCTGCGCACGCTGAAGCCCTTCATCGTCTGGACGGTGGTCGGCCTGCTCTACTACGCCTGCGCCAAGCTGCTCGCATGGCTCGGTGCCCGCTTCGAAAACCGCCTCAGGGCGCATGCCGCCTGGAGAGGGCTCTGATATGCTCAAAGTAGAAAACGTCAAAAAAGCCTTCGGTCCCGTCACCGTCCTCGACGGCGTCAACCTCACCATCAAGCCCGGTGAGGTCGTCTCGATTCTCGGCTCATCCGGTTCCGGCAAATCGACGCTGATCCGCTGCATCAACGGCCTGGAAAAATTGAACGGCGGCAGCATCACCGTCGACGATTTCGACGTCAGCAAGCCGAAGGATCTTGCGGAAGCGCGCAAACGGTCGGGCACCGTCTTCCAGCTCTTCAATCTCTATCCGCACATGACTGTGCTCGGAAACATCACGCTGGCGCCGATCGAAGTGCTGAAGAAGCCACGTGCGGAAGCCGAAGCCACCGCCCGCGCCCTCTTGAAGTCCGTCGGTCTCGGTGACCGTGCCGATGCCTACCCCGCTCAGCTTTCAGGCGGTCAGCGCCAGCGCGTGGGCATCTGCCGTGCGCTCGCCATGCAGCCGCGCTATCTGTTGCTCGATGAGGTGACCAGCGCGCTCGACCCGGAAATGACGGCGGAAGTGCTCGATATCCTCGCCAAGCTCGCGAGCGAAGGCACGACCATGCTTTTCGTCACCCACGAGATCGAATTCGCGCGGCAGATTTCCAATCGCATCGTCTTCCTCGACAAGGGAAAGCTGCTCGTCGACCTGCCGACCGCCGATTTCTTCGCTACCGAAGGCGGCATGTCGCATCAGCGTATCGCCCAGTTCCTGTCCAAAATGCGTAAAGATTAGAGGTATTCATGCTGCTCTTGGCCAATAAAGAAGCCTGGCCCGGTTTCCCGACGACGGTGCAGATGTTGCGCGAGGGTGCCATCAGCCTCGATGCCATGGTCGCCGGCATCAGCAAGGTGGAAAGCGAAGTCAAGGTGCGCAGCGTCGGTTACGGCGGCTGGCCCAATATGCTCGGCAATATGGAACTCGACGGCGCCGTCATGGACGGCAACACCCGCGATGTCGGCACTGTCGGCGCCGTGCCAAACACGCTACCGGTCGCCCGCCTCGCCCATGAGGTGATGAAGCGCCTGCCGCACGTCATGCTCACCGGCGACGGTGCCCGTCGCTTTGCCAGTGAAATCGGTTTCTCCGAAGACGACGTGCTGTTCGAAGACAGCAAGCGCGTCTGGTGGGAACGGCTGGAAAAGGAGCTTTCGCCGGAGGAACTGGCGAAATTCCCCAATATTCCGCTGGCCCCGCTGAGCCGCACCATCACCGATCCCGAGCGCGTGCGCGACACCACCGTCTTCCTGTCGGCTGATCCGGCGCGCGGCATCCACGCTGCGACGTCCACCTCGGGTTGGGCCTGGAAATATCCCGGCCGCCTCGGCGACAGTCCCATTCCCGGCGCCGGCTTCTATGCCGATAGCCGTTATGGCGCAGCCGCCTGCACCCATACCGGCGAGATGACCATGCGTTGCTCGACTGCGCGCACGGTCGTCCTGGCGCTCAAATTCGGCTATTCGCTTTCCGACGCGGTTAAGCTCGCCGTCGAGGAGCTCAAGGAATTATCCTCCGGTTTCCTGGCCGGCGTGGTCATCCATGCCGTCGACGCCAAGGGCAACCATGAGGTGGTGAATTTCAGATGCGAGGGCGAGATCCGCTACTGGCTCTGGGAGGACTCGATGCCCGAACCGGAGCTTCGAGCAGCGAAACAGGCATAATCAAGAACAGGGAAATGGAACCATGAAACGCATTCTCACAGCCATTGCCGCGCTGGCCATCGTTGCCGGCTCTGCGCTTCCGTCCTTTGCCGGCATGATCGACGATATCCGCTCGCGCGGCGTCGTGCACATCGGCGTATCGCTCGGCGGCGAGCCGATCGGCTTCCGCGACGCGCAGAATAACCCTGTTGGTTATGACGTCGACGTCGCCAATCGCCTGGCCGAAAAGCTTGGCGTACCGGTCGAATTTACCGACGTCTCCGGCGACGCCCGCATCTCCATGCTCGTTTCCGGCCAGATCGACGTGGCGATCGCCAATACTTCGGCCACGCTCGAGCGCGCCAAGGTCGTTAACTTCTCGATCCCCTATAATCGCGCCGGCCTGCGCGTCATCGTCCAGAAGGACTCCGGTATCAAGGAATTGAAGGATCTCGCTGGCAAGAAGGTCGTCGTCGGCCGCGGCACGACGGGCGAAACCTTCCTGAAGACGGCCGTGCCGGATGCGCAGCTCGTCTATGTCGACCAGTTCGCACCCGATGGCGTTCTGCAGCTTCAGCAGAAGCGCGTCGATGCGGCGATCGAAGACTCTTCGCTGCTCGACTACCTCGCTACCAAGAACCCGACGCTGGTCACCCTTGCTGGCCTCTATTCCAACGACCCGATCGGCATCGCCGTTGCCAAGGGCGATCCGGAATTCGTCCGCTGGCTCGACATGTTCGTTTCCGACTACATCCAGTCGGGTGCGTATGAAGCCAACTACAAGAAGTGGTGGGGCGCCGAAGCCAACCCGCCGGCTCTGAACCCGCAGTGGTAAGCTGATCCTGACAGGCCGCCTCCGGGCGGCCTGTTTGCCATCAGGCAGTCAGGCGCGGAAAGAAGGTCGTCGGCACGATGACCGGCGGCTGGTTGGGCCGAAAAGTGCCGGGGTTGGCGATGAAATCCACCATCTGCTCCACGTAGACGCCCTTGTCGTAGCCGATCGAGGAAATCGGATAGGCATCGAAATCGGTGAGCGACAGGTTGTCGAAGCCGTACAGACGAAAGCGCGTCGGCCGGTTGGCGGGAAAGTCGACGCGGCAGACATCGAGAATACCCATGGCCATCGCATCCGACGTGCAGAAGATCGCATCGGGGCAATCGGCGCCGGTCAAGACCGCAGCCGCAGCATGCCCGCTCTCATAGGAGTAGTCGCCTTGCACCGTCCGCCCCAGCTCTATGCCGTTTTCAGCGAAAGCCTGCCTGTAGAAGCCGATGCGTGCCTGCTCCACCGGCGAGGACGAACGACCGGTCACGAGCCCCGCCCGCTTCACACCCTTCGTTGCGGCATCGGCGACGGCTTCAGCAATTCCACTGCCTTCATCGGGAATGACGACTGGCGAAAGGTCGTCATGCAGGCCGTTCAACATGATAACCAGATCGGAACGAAACATGCGCCGCACGGTGGCAGCATCCGCAAAATCCGAAAACACCAGCGCCGCATCGACGTGATAGGCAACGCCATTGCGCAGAAATTCCTCGACGCGGGCCACCGAACCGATGCGGATCATGATGACCTGCTTGCCGATCGATTGGATCTGGTCCAGCAGCCGGTCGAAAAGATCGAGGTCCGAGAGATCGTGGATGTGGTTGACGACAACGGCGACGAGGTTGACCGTTTTGGTCGTCAGGCTCTGCGCCAGAAGGTTCGGCTTGTAGCCAAGCTGTGCAGCCGCCTCGACCACTCTTTCACGCTTATCGGCCGAAACCGGTCGCGGCTCGGTGGAGAGCGCCCGGCTGGCGACCGCACGCGACACTCCGGCCAGCTTTGCAACATCGGCAATCGTCGGGGCGGCATCGCGGCCAATGTTTTGTGTCATGTTCGAGCGCTTTCCAACCTGTCATGGCGTGATAGCGCAGGGAAGCGCATCTTCGCTATCGGAAACTTGCGATCATCCACTTTCGTGGCATTGAAACCGATGCCACGATCCCTTTTCGCCTCAATGCCAGCCTGAATGGAGGAACTGTATGGCAATCACCCTATCACCCATAGCCCTGCCCGATTTTGGACCTGTGGCCGCCGAACAACCGCAGATTCCGGCGGCAACCTATGCCGCCCGCGCGGATGCCGCGCTGAAAGCTGCCGGTACCGACTGGCTCGTCGTCTATGCCGACCGCGAGCACTTCGGCAACATCATGTTCCTCTCCGGTTTCGAACCTCGCTTCGAAGAGGCCCTGCTATTGCTCGGCCCGAAGGGAAAGCGGGTGATTATCACGGGCAATGAATCAGAGAGCTATACGGTGCTTGCCCGCCTGCCGGGCATCGACGTGCTGCGAGCGCAGACCTTCAGCCTCATGGGCCAGGACCGCAGCCAAAACCCGCGCCTCTCCGACCGTCTGCGCGACGCCGGCATCGGCAAGGGCGACAGCATCGGCCTCATAGGCTGGAAGTATCTTTCGGCGGAGGAGGATGAGGATCATGCAAACTGCTTCTTCGTGCCCGACTTCATCGTCTCTGCGCTACGCCGCTTGGCCGGCAAGATCACCGATGCGACTGCCGTTCTCATGCATCCCGAGACCGGCTTGCGTGCCGTCGTCGATGTCGACCAGCTCGCCGCCTTCGAATGGGCTTCGGCCCGCTGCTCACGCGCTCTCTGGCGTGTCGTCTCAGGTGTTCGCGAAGGCGACAGCGAGTTCGAGGCACTCGGCAGACTGGGCTACCAAGGCGATCCGCTGAACCTGCACACCATGTTCGCCTCTGTCAGTTCTGGCGAGGCCATCGTCGGCCTGCGCAGCCCGACGGCACGGCGTCTGAAGAAGGGTGATGGTGTAACGACTGCCCTCGGTTACTGGGGTGCCCTCTCCTCCCGCGCCGGCCTGCTGACCGACCATGACGACTCCTTCCTGGAACCTGCCAAGGCCTATTTCGAAGCGTTGATCACCTGGTACGAGACGGCCGATATCGGCACGACCGGCAGCGATCTCTTCACATCCGTCACCGAAAAGCTGAAATCCGCCGGCCTGAACTCAGCGCTCAACCCCGGCCATCTCGGCAGCCACGAGGAATGGCTGCATTCGCCGGTCCGCCCGGGCTCCACCGAACGCCTGCGCTCAGGCATGCCCTTCCAGGTCGACGTCATCCCCGTGCCCATGCCGGCCGGCTGGGCGCTCAACTGCGAGGATGCGGTCGCCTTTGCCGATGCAGAGCTTCGTGAGGCAATCCGCACGAAGTACCCCGAGATGCATGCCCGCATCACCGCTCGTCGTACCTTCATGGCGGATAAGCTCGGCGTTTCCTTGAATGAGAACATACTACCTCTGTCCGACACGCCGCTCTACCTGCCACCCTTCTGGCTGAAAGCGAACCATGTGCTGGTCCGCGCATAGCGCGCAAAGGATCGACGGCCCTTGGCTGTCGGTCCGACCTTACCTAAATTTAGCTTGAAAGCAGGAGGAGCGGCATGAGCGACGATCACAAGCATATCGACTGGCGCGAACATGGCGTGAAGGTCATTCCCGGCAACGCACTCGATCCGAATACGGCGCAGACGCCGGGCATGAACCGCGCAACCGCCATCAACAATGCGCGCGCCGGGGCGGAGAAGATCTGGGCTGGTACGGTGACGATCCATGCCAATGCCAAGACCGGCGCCCATCATCACGGCGATCTCGAAAGCATCATCTATGTGGTGAAAGGCAAGGCACGCATGCGCTGGGGCGAAAACCTCGAATTCACCGCAGAAGCCGGCCCCGGCGATTTCATCTACGTGCCGCCTTTCGTTCCCCATCAGGAAATCAACGCCAACCGTGACGAGACGCTGGAATGCGTGGTCGTGCGATCAGGCCAGGAACCTGTGGTCGTCAACCTCGACATCGAACCGATCGAAAAGCCTGAAGACGTCCCCTGGATCGACCCCATACACCGCCACTAGCTCTCAAGCAGCGGCGAGGATCATCGCCGCGCCCTTTTCCGCCACCATCATCGTCGGCGCGTTGATATTGCCGGCTGTGATGTTCGGGAAAACCGAGGCATCGACGATCCGCAGCCCGGTGATGCCGTGCACCCTCAGGGAGGCGTCGACCACGGATGTCGTAGCATCCGGCCCCATCGAAGCCGATCCGCAGAGGTGATAGATCGATCCGGAATTGCCGCGGAAATAGGTCAGCAACTCCTCGTCCGTCTGAGCTTCTACCGAAGGGGGCATCTCCATTTCGGTGATTGCTCGCAGAGCCGGCGCTTCCATGATCCGGCGCACCAGCCGGCCGCCCTGAACAACCTCTTCTTCGTCATGCACAGTGCCGAGATAATTCGGCCTGATCTGCGGCGCGTCCGCCAACTCAGGCGAGACGATGCCGACCGTGCCGCGGCTCGTCGGCCGGCAGGAGTTGAAGGCCAGAAGAAAACCCGAATAGGGCTCCGGCTTCAAACCTGCCTTCGGATCCGTTGGAATGCGATAGGAGAGCGGATTGAAATAAAGCTGGATATTCGGACGCTCTTCCTCCCGACGGCCGCGCAGGAAGGCGCCGGCCTGGTTGACGCTGAGCGCCAGCGGCCCGCGCCGCGTCAGGATGTAACGCAAAGCCTGCCGCGCCTGACCGAAGATCGTGCCGAGCTCGTCGTTCAGGGTCGGCACGGTGGAGCGGTAATAGAAGCTGGCGCAGAGGTGATCCTGCAAGTTTTTGCCGACGGCCGGCAGATGCCGGACCAGCGGAATGCCGAGAGATTGCAGATGCGAACCGTCGCCGATACCGGAAAGCTGCAGCAGCTTCGGCGTATCGACGGCCCCGGCTGACACAATGACTTCCTGCCGCGCCGAATAGCTGGTAACGCCGCCCGGGCCGATCACCTCGACGCCGGTCGCCCGGGCTTCCGCATCGACCACGATCCGCCGTACGCGGCTGTTGCGCAGGATAGCCAGATTGGGCCGGCCGAGTGCCGGTCTCAGATAGGCGAGCGACGATGAGGAACGAACGCCATTCCGCGTATTGATATCGTAGATACCGGCGCCTTCGATATCAGCGCCATTGAAATCCGCATTCAGCGGCATCTGCAACTCGGCGCAAGCTTCCAGGAAACGGTCGGTAATCGCATGCGATTGGCCACGCATCGGCGTCACATGGATCGGCCCGCCGCCGCCATGATATTTGCTCTCGCCACCCGCATGCGTCTCCAGCTTGCGGAAGAAAGGCAGCACATCCTCATAACCCCAGCCGAGATTGCCGGCAGCCTTCCAATCGTCGAAATCATCGGCAGCACCGCGCACGAAGATCATCGCATTGATGGAGCCGGAACCGCCCTGCACCTTGCCGCGCGGCGCATAGATACGTCGGCCGTTGAGCGCAGCTTCCGGCTCGCTCCAGTACATCCAGTTGACCTTCGGATCGTAGTAGGAACGCGCATAGCCAACCGGGACACGAAACCACGGTGAGCTGTCATTGCCGCCGGCCTCGATCAGCAGCACATTGTGCCTGCCGCTCTCGCTGAGGCGTGCGGCCAGAATGCAGCCGGCCGAGCCGGCGCCGACGATGATGTAATCGTATGTCGTCATCTTCGTTCTCAGCCGCGAGCCGGGGCAAAGGCCTTCACGTCGGCGGGCTTGTCATCCATTTGCAGATGCAGTCGCTGCCCTTCGTAAGGCGAGTGTTTTGCGACGACATCGAGATTGAGTTCCACGCCCAGCCCCGGCTCGTCCGATGGGATCAGATAGCCATCCTCGAAGCGCAGCGGCGTCTTCAGGATCTCGGCGTAGAAGCCCGAGAAATCGACAATCGCCTCGTGGATCAGGAAGTTCGGCGAAGAAGCGGCAAGCTGGATGCTGGCCGCAGCGCCGACAGGACCATTGTAGAGATGCGGCGCGATCTGCGCGTAATGCGCTTCGGCCATGCCGGCGATCTTCTTCGATTCCAGAATGCCGCCGGCACGCGCCACGTTCATCTGCAGGATCGAGGCCGCACCGGTTTCCAGAACGCGCTGGAACTCGTATTTCGTCGTCAACCGCTCGCCGGTGGAAATCGGGATCGAGGTCTTGCGGGCAACTTCCGCCATCGCCTCTTCCTGGCCCGGAGGCACCGGCTCCTCGAACCAGAGCGGATCGTATTTCTCCAGCCGCTGCGCCAGCCGGATCGCCGAGGACGGCACCATCTGTCCATGCGTGCCGAAGAGCAGATCGGCGCTGCTGCCGACAGCCGCGCGGATCTTGGCACAGAATTCCTCGCAGCGATCCATGACGCCGAGCGAAACCTGATGGCCGGAATAGGCGGTATAGGGACCGGCCGGGTCGAACTTGACGGCAGTAAAGCCCATCTCGACCATCTTCACCGCGCATTCGGCGGCAAGATCCGGATCGTTATAGTCATATTCGCCGGCAGCGTTTTTCGGATAGAGATAGGTATAGGCGCGCAGCTTCTCATGCACGCGCCCGCCGATCAGCTTGTGCACCGGCTTGCCGGCCGCCTTGCCAATAATATCCCAGCACGCGATCTCCAGGCCGGAGACGATGCCCATCATCGTCGGATCCGGTCGCTGCGTGAAACCGCTCGAATAGGCGAGCCGCCAGAAGCGCTCGATATCATGCGGATCATGGCCGAGCAGATAGCGCTGGAAGACATCCTCGATCAGCGGCACGAGTGCGTTCGGATGGAAAGCGGTGGAATAGATCTCCCCGACACCCTCGATCCCGTCTGCCGTCGTCAGTCGTACGAAGATCCAGTACATGCCGCCGATATGCGGCGGCGGGACGGCGACGACATGGGTGGAAAGCGATGCGATCTGCATGGCCGTAATCCTCAGTGCTTGAGTATGACGAGGCGCGTCTGGGTGAATTCGAGCATGCCGTGTTTGCCGTCATCGCCGCCAAGGCCGGAGCGCTTCCAGCCGGCGTGATAACCCTGGTAGGGATCGGCCGGGAAACGATTGACGTAGAATTCGCCGGCCTCGATCGCGTCAGAAAAACGCATGATCGAGCGGTGATCGTTGGTGAAGAGCACCGAGCTCAGACCGAACTGGTGATCATTGGCAAGCGCCAGCGCTTCCTCGGTCGTGTCGTAGGCGACGACAGGAAGAACCGGACCGAAGATCTCCTCGGCGATGATCTCCATGTCCTGGCGGCAGTGGGACAGCAGTGTCGGCGGATAGAAGAAACCGGGGCCTTCGGGCAGGATACCGCCAGCCTCGATCCGCGCTCCCTGCTCTACCGCCTTCAAGACGGCCTTGTGCACATTCGTCTGCGCGGACTTTGTGGCAAGCGGCCCGACGCGGGACGCATCGACCGAGCGGTCGCCGAAGGCGCGTGCGGCAAAACCAGCCTTCAGCTTGGCAAGCAGCGCATCATGGATGGAGCGATGCACATAGACGCGCTCCGGCGCGGTGCAGAGCTGACCGCAATGATTGGTCTTGGCAGCAACGAGCTGTGCGGCAACGGCATCGAGATCGGCGTCCGGCTCGATGATGACGGGCGTCTTGCCACCGAGTTCCAGCGACGGCTTGGCGATATTTGCCTTACAGTAGTCGAGTACGACGCGACCAGCCTGCAGGCTGCCCGTCAGCGTGATCATCCCGACCTTCGGATGAGTGCAGAGCATTGCCGCAACCTCATGCGACATGGTGAGGATGTTGATGAGCCCGGCTGGCAGTCCCGCTTCGGCCGCGGCTTCTGCAATCTCGAAAGCAGAGGTCGGTGTCGAGTTGCTCGGGCGGACGACGACGGCATTGCCGGCAATCAGCGCCGGCGCAATCTTTCGCACCAGCGTATAGATCGGGAAATTGAAGGGGATCAGGCAGGCGACGATACCGATTGCCTCGCGCTTCAGAAGCAGCGTCTCATTGGCATTGTCGCTCGGAATGATCTCGCCCTCGATGCGCCGCGCCCACTCCGCGTGGTAACGCATCAGCTCGGCGCCATAGATCGCCTCGCCCGTCGCATCGGCAAGGCTCTTGCCGGATTCCAGCGCCAGGGCAGCGCCGATCTTTTCCGCCCGCTGCTCGATGAGGGCAGCAAACTTGCGCAAGGCGTCGCCACGGGCAATGGCCGGCAGCGCCCGCCATTCCTTTTGCGCCTTCGCTGCCGCCTCAACAGCCTCTATGGCTTCTTCGGCAGTCGCCGAAGGCACCTTGGCAAAAGCGGCTTCCGTTGCCGGATTGAGCACCGGCACCAGAGTGGAGGAAGACCGGAATTCTCCGGCGATGAAATTGCGATATTCCGTCATGACGGTATCCTCAGGACAATAGCTAACCACGCGCATGCTGGCTTCTGCCGGCCATGCGTTGAAACGAAACAGTGTGCCGTCGCCCGGAAGCGGCGGCTAGAACGTGCTGCGGCCCGGCGCCGCGTCGAGAAGCGTTCTCGTATAGGGGTGCGTCGGCGCCTGCAGCACTTGGGCCGCACTGCCGCGCTCGACGATTTCACCCTTCTGCATCACCACGATTTCGTCGCTGATCTGGGCAGCAACACGCAGGTCGTGAGTGATGAAGACGATGGCGAGCTGCAGCTTCTCCTGCAGCTCGCGAAGCAATTTCAGAACCTGCGCCTGCACGGAAACGTCGAGCGCAGAGACGCTCTCATCCGCGATCAGCACATCCGGCCGCATGGCAAGCGCGCGGGCGATGCCGATGCGCTGGCGCTGACCGCCCGAGAAGGCCGACGGCTTGCGCCAGTAGGCGCTCTTCTGCAGGCCGACGAGGTCGAGCAGCTCTTCCGCCCGACGCCGCGCCTCGCCTGCCTCCATGCCGGCAAGCCGGGCTGAGCGGGCAATCATCGGCCCGACACGGCGGCGCGGATTGAGCGAGCCGAACGGATCCTGGAAAATCATCTGGATCGACCGCCGCCTGGCGCGCAACGGCGCCGGCGCAAGGCCGAGAATATCCGCGCCCGCCACTTCCACTCGTCCGCTCTTCGGCTCGATCAGGCGGATCATCGCCTTGGCAAGGGTAGACTTGCCGCAACCGGATTCACCGACGATGGAGATTACGCGGCCCGGCGACAGGCTGAGCTCCACATGCTTCAGAACCTGGACGCTGCCATAGGAATGCTGCAGGTCGTGCACGGCAAGCACCGGCGCTTCACCCTGCGGCGGGGCCGGACGGTCGTGCGGCTTCAGGCTTGGCACGGCGGCGATGAGCTCTTTGGTGTAGGGATGGTTCGGCGCTGTCAGCACCTGCCTCGCCTCGCCGATCTCGACGATCTCGCCATAACGCATGACGGCCACGCGGTCGGCAATATCGGCAACGACACCGAAATCGTGCGTGATGAAGAGGATGCCGTGATCGTGCATGTTGCGAAGTTCGCGAACGAGCTTCAGCACCTGCGCCTGCGTCGTCACATCGAGCGCCGTCGTCGGCTCGTCGGCGATCAGCACCCGCGGGTTCATGGCAAGCGCCATGGCGATGACGACACGCTGGCACTGGCCGCCGGAGAGTTCATGCGGATAGGCCTGCAGGATGCGATCCGGGTTCGGCAGATGCATGGATTCGATCAGCGCGCGGGCACGCTTCTTCCGCTCCGCGGCATCGAAATCCGAATGCAACTCGAAGACTTCCTCGATCTGCGCCGAAACCGTCATCGCCGGATTGAGCGAAGCGATCGGCTCCTGGAAGATCATGGCAATGTCGCTGCCCCGGATAGCGCGGAACGCCCGTTCGGAAAGGCCAACGAGATCGGTATCCCCGAGCATCACCTTGCCGCCGGAAACCTTCAATCCCTCCGGCACCGCGCCCATGAGTGCACTGGACAGCACCGACTTGCCGGAGCCGGACTCGCCGACGATGCAGAGAATTTCACGCGGCCTGAGATCGAAACTCGCCGCCTTGACGGCATAGGGTCGGTCGGCGCCCTTCGGCAGGGCGACACTCAGATTTTCGACCCGAAGGATCGGTTGGTTTTCATTGCTGCTCATGCACGCCTCCCCTGCGCTTCCGAGACTTCCCGCAATCCGTCCGCCAGCAGGCTCAAGCCCAGCATCAGCGACGAGATCGCAAGGCATGGAAAGATGACCAAGTGCGGGAAGGCGATCGCCATGGCGCGTCCTTCGTTGACCATCGTGCCCCAATCCGGTGTCGGTGGCGGCAGGCCGAGGCCGAGGAAGCCGAGCGTGCCGATGGTGATCGCCGTGTAGCCGAGGCGCAGGCAGAAATCGACTGCGAGCGGGCCGCTGGCATTGGGCAGGATATCGAAGAGCATGATGCGCCAGGTGCTTTCGCCCTGTGTCACCGCAGACGCCACGAAATCGCGGCTCGACACATCGATGGTAATGCCGCGGACGATGCGGAAGATCGCTGGCGCACTGCCGAAGGTGACGGCAAGCACGATATTGAAGGGCGAGGAGCCGACCACGACGATGATGACAATGTAGAGCACCAGCACCGGGAAGGAGAGCACCACATTGGCAATGTAGGACAGGACCGCATCGATCCAGCCGCGCCAGTAACCAGCGATAAGCCCGAGTGCCACGCCGACGATATAGGCCGTCACCGTCGCAAGCGTCGAGAACACCACGACGGTGCGTGCGCCGTAGATCAGGCGCGAAAGGATATCGCGGCCGAGCTTGTCGGTGCCGAGCCAGAATACGCCGCCTGTCGGAGCGGCAGTACCCGGCTTTGCCAGCGGCAGCAGCGTACGGATCGGGTCAAAGGGCGCAAGGATTGGCGCAAAGACCGCCACCAGCAGCCAGCCGATGGTCAGGAACCCGCCGATCAGCACGACCGGATTGGTGAGATAGGGTGTTACAGCTTTCCGCATGGCGCCCTCACTTCCGTCCCTTGACTGCATCGAGCAGCGAGACACGCGGATTGAGCCAGCCATAGGCGAGGTCGGAGAGGATCTGCGTCGCGACGACGACGACGACGCTCACCATCGCGCACGCCTCGACGAGTCGGATGTCGCTGTTGAGCGCGGCGTCATAGAGCAGCGTGCCGAAACCCTTATAGGCATAGAAGACCTCCACGACGATGACGCCCGAGAGTAGCCAGGGAAACTGCAGCATGATGACGGTGACAGGCGTGATCAGGGCATTGCGCAGCGCATGCTTCCAGACGATGCGAGTCGTGCTGGCCCCCTTGAGGCGTGCCGTGCGAACATAATGGGTGCCCATGACTTCGATCATCGAGGCGCGGGTGACGCGCGCTAGGTAGCCGGTGGAATAGAAGGCGAGCACCAGCACCGGCAGAATGATCTGCTGCAGCGAGAAGCCCGTCAGCATGGTGCTGGCGCCGGGCAACCAGTGTAGCCAGAAAACGAAGACGGCCGAGAAGAAGACCGCAGAGGCGAAATCCGGGATCGAAGTCGTGACGATTGCGATGAAGGAGACGACACGATCGAGCAACGAACCAGGCCGCATGCCGGCAATGATGCCCGCAAACAGGCCGACAGGGACGATCACGAGCAGCGCACCGCCAGCAAGGATACCCGATGCCGCAAGACGGTCCGGGATAAGCTGTGCAACCGGCGCACGATAGTAGGTGGACATGCCCCAGTCGCCAGTGATGAAGGACCAGAGCCAGCGGCCGTAGCGAATGATGAAGGGGGAATCGTAACCGTTGGCAGTCAGCCACTGGGCGCGCTGTGCCGGCGTCGAGAACTGGCCGAGGACTTTGACGGCGACATCGCCGACATTGACCTCCAGTGCTAGGTAAACGAGCAGCGACACGGTGAACATCACCGCGAGCGCGCTTGCCAGTTTACGGAGAATGAAAAGGAAAACGGTCACGAACCACCTCTTTGCCGGGTCGGGGCCGCCGCGATGAGCGGCCCCGCCGAAGATCAAGCCTTGACGAGCCAGACGCCGTCCATGCGGAAGTAGTCCGCCGGATGGAGCACGAAACCGCGCACGGTGGTGGCTGCGGCGCTGAAGCGGTTCGGCCAGTAGGGTTGAACGATGACGCCGGAATCCTGCAGGATCTGCTGGACATCCTTCATGGCCTCAGGGCGCTTGGCCGGATCGACGACGGCCAGAGCCTTGTCGAGCGCGGCGTCGAATTCCTTGCTGGCGAAATGGCTCTCGTTCCAGGCGCCGCCGGAGCGGTAGGCGAGATCAAGGGTCATTGCGCCGAGCGGACGGTGCGCCCAGTAGGTGAGACCGAAGGGAACCTTGTCCCAGATCGGCCAGTACTGCGAGGCCGGCAGGACGTTGAGCTTGAGCCGGATGCCGGCTTCGGCAAGGTTCTGCTGGAGCACCTGCGCCGTATCCTGTTCCCAGGTACCCTGCGTATTACCGAGCGTCAGCTCCAGGTCCAAACCGTCCTTGTAGCCGGCTTCTGCGAGCAGGGCCTTGGCCTTCCCGACATCGCGGGCCACAGCCGGCAGCGCGAAGTAATCGGGTTGAACCGGCGAGACGTGGAAATTGGCGCCAACTTCGCCTTCGCCGCGATAGGCGACGTCGAGCATCTGCTTGTTGTCGGCGGCAAGCTGCACGGCCTTGCGGACGCGAACATCGTCGAACGGCTTCTGGTCGGACTGCATGCGCATGACGAGTGTATGGGCAGCCTTGCCGGTCAGGATCTGGATGTTCGGCAACGACTTCATAAGATCGTATTCGGCGATCGTCGCGCGGTAGATGATATCGATCTGGCCGCTCGAAAGCGCTGCGAGATGCGTGGTGATATCGGTGCCGAGGTCGATATACTGGATGCCGTCGAGATGGGCCGGCGTGCCCCAATAGTCAGCGCGCTTGCTGAAGACTGCCTGACGGCCGACTTCGTAAGCGTCCAGCTTGAACGGACCGGTACCAACAGGATTGGCGGGCCAGTTGGCGCCACCCTTGACGAAGTCGCGATGCAGCATCGGGCAGGTGTAGGAATAAAGCTGCTCAGGCAGCGAGGAAACGGCGCGCGATAGCGTAATGCGAACCGTATGGTCGCCGGTCTTTTCCACCTTCGCGACGGCCGAGAAAGCGGTCTTGTTGGAAGACTGGGAGTCAGGCGCAATCCAGCGCTGGATATTGAAGATCACGTCTTCGGGTGTGAAGGCATCGCCATTCGACCACTTGGCGCGCTCGTCGAGCTCGAAATCCCAGATCTTCAGGTCAGCAGACGGCGTCCAGCTCTTGGCGAGGTAGGGATGGGTGACGTTGTCGGCATCGACATAGGTCAGGAATTCGAGGCTGTTGCGATAGAGGTTTGAAGCCTCGATCCAGCTCGTCATCATCGGATCGGTCAGTTCCTGGATCTGGCAGCCGAAACGCAGTGTGCCGCCATCGGTAGGCGTCTCCTGAGCGAGTGCGGGCTTGCTGTCGCCGAGGAAGGCGCTGGCGGAGGCCGCCGTCACACCGAGCCAGGCGACGGCACGCAGGAAACCGCGGCGATCGATCTTGCCGGCGCGGACCTGTTCGCACAGTTCCGGCACGGAGGGATGCAGCGGATTGCCGCTGTTGGTTTTCAATTCAGTCATGATCTGCCTCCTCCTTGAATGGCAGTATGTTCGCTATCAGACACCCTCTGTGCCAGACACGATGCGCAGGGCGGGCTTTTCACCGTCGTTCACCACACGATTGCTGAAGCGGCTGATGATCCAGGATCGAAACCCTGCAATCAGAGGATCCACCAGCCCTTCCGCATCGGTCTTCAGGTAATAGCCGAAGCCTTCGTAATAGTGTGCGGTGACCGGCGCAACCAAGCGGCCGCTTTCTATTTCCTCCCGAAATAGCGCCGGATCTGCAAGCACCAGCCCCTGCCCCGACAATGCGTATTGAACCCCGAGGCTGGCGCTGTCGAATGTCACGCCCCGCGCCACGGAAACCCCGCCGAGACCGTTCTGCACAAGGAAGCGCTGCCAAGTGAGGTAGGGCTCCATGTCGACGATCTTGATGTGGATGATCTCGTTTGCAGCAATGAAAGCCGCGATATCCGACACGCCTCCCCTGATCAGATCGGGATGACAAAGGATCGTCGGCCGCTCCTCCCAGAGCAGGTCGGTGATCCATTCATCGACTGCTGGCCGCGTATAGACGACCGCCACATCGAATTCGCTGTCCGGCACCCCATAGGGGGTCGAAACCTCCAGAAGCACTTCCGGGAAGCTGCGCCGGAAATCCGTCAGCAGCGGCACGGTGAGCTTCATGGCAAAGCTCGGCGGCAGGTTGATGCGCAGCTTGCGTTGGCGCTGTTCGTCCGGCGCGCAAACTTCCTTCAGCGCCTGCTCGATGCGGTCGAAGCCCTTGCCGATGCCGGCAGCGAGCGAGCGCCCGGCATCCGTCAGCGTCGTGGCCTTATGGCCGCGTTCGAAAAGCTTGCGCCCGATACTCTCTTCCAGACCGATGACATGCCGCGAAAGCGCGCTCTGCGAAATGTTGAGCGCCACGGCGGCCGCCGTGAAGCTGCCGTGATGCGCCACCGCCTCGAAGGCTCGTAGCGCATTCAACGGCAACCGGCGGCGATCGACCGCCGGCTCCTTCTTCGTCTGGGGAGAGCGATCCTCCGTCATCAGCCCGACAGCCCGCCGAACAGGACGTATTTGCTCTCGAGATATTCGTCGAGCCCTTCGGCGGCACCTTCACGGCCGAGGCCGGATTGCTTGACGCCGCCGAACGGAGCAACTTCCGTCGAGATAATGCCCTCGTTGATGCCGACCATGCCTGCCTCCAGCGCTTCGGCGACACGCCAGGCGCGGCCGAGATTCTGCGTGAAGAAATAGGCCGAAAGACCGGTTTCCGTATCATTGGCAAGCGCGATCGCCTCTTCCTCGCCCTTGAAGCGGAAAGGCCGGCAACCGGACCGAAGGTCTCTTCCGTCGCAAGCGCCATATCGGTGGTCATGCCGGTCAGGACGGTCGGCTCGTAGAACAGGCCGCCGCGTTCGTGCGGCCTGCCGCCGGTCAAAACCCTGGCGCCCTTTTCGATGGCATCGCTCACATGTCGCTCGACCTTCGCCAGCGCCGGCGCATTGATGAGCGGGCCTTGCAGCGCGCCATCCTCGACACCGGGCGCAACCTTCATGGCCGCGACGGCCTTGGCGAGCGCCCCGGCGTAGCGGTCGTAAATGCCGTCCTCGACGAGGATGCGATTGGCGCATACACAGGTCTGCCCTGTGTTGCGGAATTTGGAAGCGATCGTACCGCGCACGGCCTGGTCGATATCGGCGTCGTCGAAGACAATCAGCGGAGCGTTACCGCCGAGTTCGAGGCTGATGCGCTTCACCGTATCGGCACTCTGGCGCATGAGCAGCTTGCCGGTCGCCGTGGATCCCGTGAAGGAGAACTTGCGCACGACCGGGCTCTTCATCCAGACGCCGACGACATCGGCCGGAGACTTCGTCGTCACCACGCTGACAACACCGGTGGGGACGCCGGCCTGTTCGCCAAGACGGGCAAGCGCCAGCGCCGAAAGCGGCGTGTCTTCGGCCGGCTTGATGATGATAGTGCAGCCGGCGGCAAGCGCCGGGCCGACCTTGCGGGTGATCATCGCCAGCGGGAAGTTCCACGGCGTGACCGCCGCAACAACACCAACCGGCTCCTTCATGACGACGATGCGGGCATCAACCTTGTGCGACGGCACGACGCCACCATGAGAGCGGCGGCCCTCTTCGGCAAACCAGGTCAGAAAGCCAGCCGCATAGGCGACTTCGCCGCGCGCCTCGGCAAGCGGCTTGCCCTGCTCGGCCGTTAATAGGCGCGCGAGGTCTTCCTGGTTGGCAAGCATCAGCTCGGCCCAACGGCGCAGAACCGCGGAGCGCTCGGAGGCGAGCGTCTTGCGCCAAGTCTTGAAGGCTTTTGCTGCGGCATCGACCGCCTGCTGCGCTTCCGCCGCGCCGCAATCCGGCACGGTCGCAAGCTCGCTGCCGTCAGCGGGGTTCAGCACGGCGAAGCGCTTGCTGTCAGCAGCACTTCCCCAGCCTCCGCCGATCAGCGCATTGTCTTCGACAAGCTTCATATCAGGCAACCTTCGGTGTGAAGAACGGATTACCGACCGTTGCCACGCCTTCGGCAAGCTCGGCACGCGACGGCCAGCCCTTCAGCAATGCGCGCTTGGCGGCAAGATGCGTTGCAGCCTTGTTGTTATGATACACCTCCTCGGCATCGTTTGCCGACGGATTGACCCAGACGGCGGCAATCGCGACCCAGTCATCTTCAGCTTCCGCCGGCAGCGAACCGTCGAGCAGCGCTGCAGTGATACCGGCGGCAACACCGGCCTGCGCCGGACCCCAGGTCATCAGCTCATGCGAGGAACCTGACTCCATCACCGCCTTGGCGATGAACAGCGTCACTGGCTTGGCAGGCAGGTTCGGCTTCAACACCGCCTGGAACGGCAGGTGACCGGGGCCGGGGCTTGCGGCCGCGCCGGCAAGCGCACCGGAAATCGGGCCGTTCTTCGGGCCGAGATAGAGGTTGATATGAGCAGCGTTCGGGCCGGAACCCTCGAAGCCTTCACCGATATAAAGCATGGAATTCTCCAGTAAAAATGCGAGTCGAACCCATTATGCCTTCGAAAGGGCGCGGGGGCGACGGACCGTGTTGTAGTCGTTGATCATGTCGCGCGGGCGATAGGGCTCTTCAAGGAAAGCACGCTCTTCTGCCGTCAGCTCGATTGCCGCTGCCTCGATGGCGGCAATGACATGCTCAGGGCTTTCCGTGCCGACGATCGGAACCGTGCTGTTGCCGGAGCCGATGACCCAGGCCTGGGCAATCTGGCTCGCCGTCTTGCCGCGTTTGGCGGCGATCTCGTTGACACGCTTGGCAATCTCCTGGTCGATCTCGTCGCCGAACCAGTCGAGATAGAGGTCATGGGCGATACGCGGCGCAGAACCGCCACCGGCGAGGTAACCGCGGGCGAGCGGCGAGAAGGTCGTCACCGCAATGCCCTCGTCCTGGCAATAAGGCATCATTTCGCGCTCTTCCTCGCGGTATAGCAGCGAATACTGGCATTGCATGTTGACGAACCGCGTCCAGCCGTTCTTGTCGGCGACATGGTTCATCTTGGCGAACTGCCAAGAGTACATGGTGGAAGCACCGATATAGCGCGCCTTGCCCGACTTCACGATGTCATGCAGTGCGCACATCGTCTCTTCCACAGGCGTTTCCGGATCGAAGGCGTGGACCACGTAGAGGTCGACATAGTCTGTGCCCATCTGCTTCAGCGACTTGTCGATCGAGGCCATCAGATGCTTGCGCGACAGGCCCTTGTCGTTTGGATCATCGCTCATCGGATAGAAGGCCTTGGTGGCAAGCACCAGCTTTTCGCGGTCGGTCAGCGACAGCAGCGTGCGGGCGACGACCTGCTCGTTGACGCCTGTCGAATACCAGTCCGCCATGTCGAAGAAATTGATGCCGACATCGAGCGCCTTCTTGAGGATCGGTACCGACTTTTCTGCGTCCAACACCCAACCCTTCCACTTGGATGAGCCGATACCCATGGTACCGAGGCAAAGCGACGAAACCTTCAGGCCGGTCTGGCCAAAGCGCACATATTCCACAGCAATGTCCTAAAAGTGTTTCTCCCTCCTAAGACTATGCCGTGGCGACACTATTGTGACAAATAGGTTTATTCGATGCGGCTATCTCAAAATGAGATGGCGCCATCAACCGCCCGCAGGGGCCTGTGCCGCAGGCTTTTCCCTTGCGGACCTGATGTCCAGCAGCACCGCGACAAGCCCGTAAACCGCGGCAAGTATCCACAGCGTAAGGAACGGTTCCCTGACCGCCTGAAGCGGAGCGCCGAGCTGTGACACCTCGACGATGCCGTTGATGGCGCTGGTGCTTGGCAGCAGAACGGTCAGCGCCCGCAGCGGCTCGGGTATGGCTTCGCCCGGCCACGAAAAACCGGCAAGGAACATGAAAGGCAACCCGAGCGTGGCGCAGACGAGCTGAACGGCGAGCGGCTTGCGGAACAGGGAGGCAATCACCATTCCGAGCGTGGCAACTGCCAGAACGAACGGCAGGCAGAAGATGAAGATCGTCAACAAACCACCCAACCGCGGAATGCCGTAAAGGTAAGGCAGCACGATCAGGTAGAATGGCAACACGATCGCCTCGATAACAAGATAGGCAAGCAGCCTGCCTCCGACCCGGGCAAAGGGGCCAGCCGCCGAGGCAGCGGGATTTCGCGCCGCCGCATCATTGCCGATCGTACCCAGAAGGCCGACGCCGATCAACAGCGTCTGCTGCAGGATCAGGACGAAGGCTGCGGGCAGGATATAGGTCGCATAGCCGCCTTGCGGATTGAACAATGCGACCGTCGTCAACGGCATCGGATCAGGGGCAGCTGCCGCCAGCACCGGATCGATATTGGCCGCAATCAGCCGCGCCGTCTCGATTTCCGCACCCATGGTTCTGGCAACGGCAACGACCGCGCCGGAAATGCGCTGATAGATCAGGAAATAACTCGCATCCCCATAAAGCGCGACCGGCGATTGCCGCCCATGCAACAGGTCACGTTCGAAATATTGCGGGATGACCAGAATGCCGTGAAGCTGGCGTCCCTGCACCGCCCGCTCGGCGCTCACCTGATCCGGCAGCGTCGCAGCCACCGCGACATCACTCGACGCATCGATACGGCGCACCAGCTCACGGCTGCTCGTCGTATCATCGAGATCGACGACAGCAATCGGCACGTCGCGCAGCGCCTCGTTGGCATAAGGCTGCGGATAATAGAGGGCATAGATAAGCGGCCCGAAGACCAGTACCGCGAGCGCCGGGCGCAGCGTCAGGATGCGGATCAGCTCGATGCGAAAGATCGCAAGGAAGGCCCTCATGGCGTGACCTCCCTCAGCCTCTGCGCTGCCTGTCGCTGCCGGCGAATGCGGAACACTTCCAACCGCAGCGCCGTCACGATCGCCAGCACCAGGACGAATATACCAAGCACCATCAGTGGCTTCAGGGACAGATCAACCGGCGTACCGCGGATCGTCTGATCGATCCTCGCCGTCAGATACCAAGTGCCCGGAATGAGTTCGCCCCACCAATAGGAAAACCCGTTCATCGCCAGACGCGGAAAGCCGATACCCATATAGCCGAAGGATGGGGCGAAGATCAGCGTGCCGACGCTGATGGCGCTTGCGACCGGCCGCAGGAAAAGCGCCAGCAGCACACCGATGAACTGGTTCGCGAGGATGAAGAGCAATCCCGCCACGACGAGTATCCAGCGCTCGCCCCTGAGCGGCATATCGAGCACGCCGAAGAGAACGGCGTCCGACAGGCCAAGAACCACAAGGAAGATCAGCGTGTAGGGCAGCATCTTGCCGGCCATCGCCGGCCAGAGACCACCGCCAAGCCGCCGCAGAATGACAAGACGGTGCATGGTTTCAGCATCCATGCCCACCGTGTAGGCCATGGTCGTGACGATCACCACCTGCAGCAAGGCGGGCATCAGCGCTGCCAGCAGGAAATGCGCATAGTTGAGCGTCGGATTGAAGAGCGGGTTGACCTGAACGGGGATCGGCGAAAGATCGGCCTGCGCAATATCGACCGGCTGCCCTTGCGCCGTGCGCAGCGACAGGCGGATGCCGGCAGCCACAGTCGGCACGGCAGCACTGACGCCCCTGAGCGTAAGATTACCTGTTGTCAGTGTCTGCGTATTGTAAAAGAACACCACCTCGGGACGCCGGCCGGCGAAGACGTCGCGCTCGAGATTGTGCGGCAGCATCAGTAGCCCGTGAACCTTCCCGGACAGGATCAGCGCGCGGCCTTCTGTGAGATCGCTGACATTGACGGCAACCGCGGTATCCGGCGTCGCATCGACCGCACGGATGATCGTTCGCGAAAGGTCGCTGCCATCGAGATCAAGCACGGCGATCGGCAGCCGTGTTGCAAGTCCCGCGCTGAAGACGATGGCGAGCACGCCCATCAACAGCAGCGGCAGCAGAGTCGTCAAGAAAAGCAGGAAAGGCCGGCGATAGAACCAGTCGAACTCCCGCCGGAACACCAGAAGAAAGCCGGGGCGGAGCCCGCCGGGCGGCTTCATCTCAATGCCCTGCCGGCGGCCAGGAGGCGATGACACTCATGCCCGGCCGCAACCCTTCGACGGGATTGGCGGGCACGGCGCGCACCTCGAAGGTGCGCAGGTCGAAATCGCCGGTGGCGCGCGTCGCACGCCAGGTCGCATATTGGCCCTGCGCGTTGATCATCGTTACCTTGACCGGGATCGACTGACCGCCACCAAGCGCCGGAACAGTGACATTGAAGCCGTCCCCGACCTTGAGTCCCTTCAGCAGGTCCTCACGAAGATTGAAGGTGAACCAGGGGCTCTGCAGGTCGATGATCGAAAACAGCGGCGAACCGGCGCTGAAGTTTTCGCCGAGCTCGGCAACGCGCGTCGTCACCTGACCGGAAATCGGCGCATGGATGGTGAGTTCCGAGACATCGACTTGCCGTTGATTGAGGGAGGCGCGCGCCTGCTCCACCTGGGCGGCGGCAAGCGCTTTTTCTTCCTTGCTGGACCCGGCCGTCGCAAGCCGCGCATTGGCTGCAGCCGATTCCTGCTTGCGGATCGCCGCTTCCAGATTGCGGGCCGTCTGATCGACCTGCGCCTGCGTCGAGGCCCCTGTCGTGATCAACCGCGCCTGACGGGCGGACTCTTCCTGATAGAGCGTGACGTCGGCGCTCGCTGCCGCAAGCTCGGCATTGGCCGCATCGATGGTTTCCGGACGCGTGCTGTTGACCCGGGTCAGATCGGCTTCGGATACGCCGACTGCCGCTTCGGCCAGATGCAATGCCGCCGTCAATTGCGGGCTTTCCAGCTCGGCGATAACAGTGCCCTTCTCGACATTGTCACCGACATCGGCGTTGAGTTTGAGAATACGGCCAGCGACACGCGGGCTGATATCGACGCGATTGGCGGAAACCTCGCCCTGCACTACCAGCGGCGGCGGGCGCGTCGCAAACCAAAGCAGAGCACCAAGAACGACGAGGGCCACGATCCCCACGACTGCCCGTACCATTCCTGCTGCCCTCATCGGTGCCCTCTTTCAGATGGAGTAGTCCGGCTGACTGTGTCTCAGGATTATGCCTCTGGCAATATGACAACCGTGCCGCGACGCCTTGCACGCCGTAAAAGTCGTGACCGTGTCCGATGGATCTTAATCGGCTCTGCGTGCCACCTGCGGCGTCATCCTTGCGGAAGTCATCAACCCAAGTTTCAAAGCCATTCGCTCAGGAAACGGACCTGCCGCTTCGTATGGCCGGACCAAAACCTAAGTATAGTTACGCCACAGGGCTCTTCGATTTACCTTCTACTCGTAGCTCGGAACCGACCTGACCATTCACGGTTCCAAGCTGGTGGCACCGCCCCTTGCCACCTCTAGGGCAGGCGTCCCCCTCCGCCGAAGCCCTGCGGATCCTCCCATCCGCCATAGACCGTCCCGCCGCTCGGGGCGGTCTTTCTTTTTGGCCGGAGGAACTATTCGCCCTTTACTTCCAACACTTTTGTATAGCTTTGCGCGGCTAAACACCGCATTAAGCTACGCGAGAACTAACCGGTTCGAATAAGACCGGGGCCACAGCGAGGGGGCATGGGATCATCTGTATTATTGAAGCTGGTCAACCGGCGAGGAACACCCTCGCATGAAATCACGCTTGGCCTGATCGCCCTGGTTCTCGGCGCCACTGTATTCTACGTCGATGCCTTCACCGAGATCCAAAGCGCCATCGCAGTCCTCTATGTTATCGTGCTGCTGCTAGCTGCCGAAATACTGACGAGGATCGGAACAACGCTGCTTGCGGTCATCTGCACCGCTTTTACACTTTTTGCTTATTTCTACTCGCACGGCCTGGGGGAAGATGTTCCGGCGCAGTTGCGCTTTGCGGTTTCTCTAGCCGCGATCACCATCACTTGCGCCCTTATTCTCCGGAACGAAACCGCGCGCACCGGGCTCATCGAGGCCAACCTGCACCTTCGCGACAGTGAGACCCGCTTCCGCTATATTTTCGAGCACAGCCGCATCGCACTCTGGGAGCGCGATTATTCCGCAGTGCGAGCCTTCCTGATGTCTTTGAAGGCCGAAGGTGTCAGCGACCTCAAAGATTACTACCGAACGAACCCCAGCATCATCGCCACCTGCACGGGCCTCATCCGTACCATCGCCTTCAATGACGCGGCGCTGGAACTACTCGGCCACGTCGCCGACGGCCTGCAGTCGCGCACGATGCGCCGCTACATCGCCCCTGACGATGATACCTTCCTGGACCTGATGAATGCCGTCTTCCGCGGGGAACGTCATTTTGAAGGCAAGGGCAATCTGATTGCTGAAAACGGCGAGACCAGGCTTGTCATCATGAGCATGAGTTTTCCCGAGGACCCTGCCGCCTTCAACCGCGTGGTGGTCGGCATGGTGGATATCACCCAGCGCGAAATGACGCAGAAGGCTTTGCGCGAAGCGCAGGACGAGCTTGCCCGCGCCTCCCGCGCGGCGACCGTCGGCACGCTTTCAGCCTCGCTCGCCCACGAACTCAACCAGCCGCTCGGCGCCATTGTCGTCAATGCGCAGACACTGCTTCGCTGGCTGAACCGCGAACCGCCGGATCTTGCCGCCGTGCACCGTTCGGCCGAGCGCATCATCCGCGACAGCCAGCGCGCGAGCGAAATCATCCACAACACCCGCTCGATGCTGTCCCATACCGACCGTACGCCTGAATATGTCGATCTTGAAACCCTGATCGAGGAAACGCGCGCCTTGATGGATCACGACTTCCAGCGCGACATGGTAAGCTTCGAGGTTGAACGAGGCGAAAAAGCGCCTTCGGTAAAGGCGATCCGCATCGAACTGCAGCAGGTGCTGATCAACCTTGTCACCAATGCCGTGCAGGCCATGCAGGCGACGGCGATCGACCAGCGTAAGATTCTGATCTCGCTCGAAAGGAAGGATGATATGTTTGTCAGCCTCTCCGTGAGAGATTTCGGCCCTGGTATCAGCGAGGAGGCAATGACGAAGCTTTTCACGCCCTTCTTCACGACCAAGCCCTCCGGAATGGGCATGGGACTCTCCATCTGCCGCAGCACGCTGGAAGCCGGAGGCGGCCAGCTGATTGCCGGCAATCATCCTGAAGGCGGCGCCATCTTCGAAATGATCATACCGATTGAGGACGACCATGACCAACACTAGCGCCGCATCGAAGGCAGCCTCGCAGTCCGTATTGCCAATCGTCTATGTCGTCGATGATGACGAATCCATCCGCGAGTCGCTTGTCGACCTCTTCCGGTCGGTCCAGATGGACGCCGCCTCCTTTGCCACGACCACTGCCTTTCTCGATACCGCCGACCTGCGCCGGCCGGGCTGCATTCTCCTCGACGTGCGCTTGCCGGGCCTGAGCGGACTGGATTTCCAGCTTCATCTCGAACGGATCGGCAGCAGGATGCCGATCGTCTTCATGACCGGCTTCGGCGATATTCCGATGAGCGTGCGCGCCATGAAGGCCGGCGCCGTCGACTTCCTCACAAAACCTTTCCGCGACCAGGACATTCTCGATGCCGTCGGCATCGCGATCGAGAAGGACATGGCGCGGCGCCGGGAAATGGCAGCAAGCGATGCTGTCGCCTCGCTGGTGGATACGCTCACGCCCCGCGAGCGGGAGGTGATGGCCGCTGTCGTCAAGGGACTGATGAACAAGCAGATTGCCTATGACCTCGGCATCAGCGAAATCACCGTGAAGCTGCATCGCGGCAATGTCATGCGTAAGATGCAGGTGCGCTCGGTGGCCGATCTGGTGCGCAAGACCGAAATGCTGGAAGGCAGGTAGTGTAACCTAGACCCTTGTATGGTACCGCGACACGGTCATGAGCCTCATAATATAACCTAACGTAATGCAGGAATAAGCAAGGCTACCAATCTCGTGTCACATACATCCACAATCGCGGTCGTCGATGACGACCAGGCCATCCGGGAGGCTCTTGACGATCTGATCCAGTCGTGCGGCTACCGCAGCAAGCTTTTTGCTTCTGCGGAAGAGTTTCTGGCCTTTAATGACAGGGCGGCGATCGACTGCATGCTCGTCGACGTCAAGATGCCGGGCCTCAGCGGCATCGAACTGCAGGAAATCCTCAACGGCGAGCCCGAAAAACCGCCGATGATCTTCATGACCTCCTATCGCGACGAGCGGACTAGGACGGCCGCCATTGAAGGCGGCGCGCTGGCCTTTCTGGGCAAGCCGGTCGAATTTGATTCCCTCATCAAGTATCTGGAAATGGCTCTGAAGCCGTAAGGCTCCACTGCGCCGAATTCCGAAGTATTGCTTCCGCCATCAGATCAATTTTATACACCTATGTATAATTTTGGACGGAAGCATTAAAGAATAGAATTGCTTCGTTACATCCAGTACACTGGATAGAAAAACGAGGTGACGCCATGATGAAGTTCAAACGTCCGATATTTATCAGCGTGGGGAAGAACATTCTGATGGATGTAATCTTCTCCAACATCGTAACCGGTGCCAATTACAAGTTCCACTGCGCGCTTCTGCGCCTGGAACCGGAAAATCCGATCTACGAATACCAACCGGTCCGCATTGCCGCGCATCGGGGCCCGGATGAAATCAGCCGGACGCATTTCTGATCCTCCCAATACCTGGTACTGACCGGTTTACTCCTCCCGGCCGGTCAGTGAGATAACGCCGCCATCTCTCGGCTTCAGGGAAAAGACGACATGACAGGCATCACGGACCTTTCCGTTCTTCTTTCGACCATGGAGCCGGAATTGGCAGACGGCGAATTTGTCTATTGCACCGTGCCGGCCTTCCAGCCGGAAGACTACCTGCATCTTCGCCCGCTCGGCCTCTTTCACGAAACGGAAGGGCTGACGCTCATCCTGTCGCTGGAGGCGGCCCGCAAGGCCGGCCTGCAGGCTAGCCCGCCCATGCGGCAGATCACGCTGAAGGTGCATTCCTCGCTTGAAGCGGTGGGCCTGACCGCCGCCTTCTCCCGCGCGTTAACGGAAGTCGGCATCAGCGCCAATGTGGTCGCGGCCTATCACCACGACCACATTTTCGTGCCTGCCATTGATGCCGAACGGGCCGTCGAAGCGCTGCGGCAGTTTTCGGCTGCAAGCCAGAACTGAAATCAGGTCGGTGGCGCGTCGAGCGCGTGCAGGATGCCGCGTAGCTCGGCAAGGCCGCGAAGACGGCCGATTGCCGGATAGCCGGGCGTGACATTCTTCTGCAGGTCGTCGAGCATGCGGTGGCCGTGATCCGAGCGGAAGACGATCGACTGGTCGGCGCTGCGGCGGCGATCCTCGGCAACGAGCTCCTTCAGCACGGCAACCATGTTCACGTCACCTTCGAGATGTGCGCTTTCATGGAAGGTACGGCCGTCGTCCTCGCGGGTCGTAGCGCGAAGATGGGCGAAATAGATGCGCGAGGCAAAACGCCGCGCAATCGCCGGCAGGTCGTTGCCGGCGCGCACGCCGAGGCTGCCGGTGCAATAGCACATGCCGTTGGCGGCCGCCGGCACGGCGTCGAACAGTGCTGCGTAGTCCTCAGCCGTCGAAGCGATACGCGGCAGGCCGAAGAGCGATCGCGGCGGATCGTCCGGATGCAGGGTCAGCTTCACGCCTCGCGCTTCTGCGGCCGGCACGACGGCTTCGAGGAATTCGATGAGGTGCTGGCGAAGCTTCTTCGCGTCGATCCCCTGATAGGCGATAAGCTTTTCGCGAAAAGCCGGAATGGTCAGCGGCTCGGTCGTCGAGCCTGGCAGAGCCGAGGTGATGATGCGGGTAATTTCGGCAATCTCGGCTTCCGTCATGCTCTCGTAGACGGCCCTGGCCCGCGCTTTATCCTCTTCAGAATATTCTTGGGCAGCACCCGGCCGCTCCAGCACGAACAACTCGAAGGCCGCAAATCGCTCATGGTCAAAGCGCATGGCGGTTGCACCGGTCGGCGTTACATAGTCGAGATCGGTGCGCGTCCAGTCCACCACAGGCATGAAGTTGTAGCAGACGATCGGAATACCGCAGGCGGCGACGGCTTCGAGGCTGGCGATCCATGCTTCGATCTCGGCCTTGGCCTGCCCGCCCTTGCGCTTGACGGCATCGGGGATCGGGATGCTCTCGACAACGCTCCAGGTCAGTTTCGAGCGGCCGGCCGGGGTCGTTTCAATCAGCGACTGGCGCTCGCGCACTTCCGCTTCGGTCCAGGCGCGGCCGATCGGCACCTGGTGTAACGACGAAACGATGTTTGTCGCACCCGTCTGGCGCACCTCGTCCAGCGTGACCGGCGCCTCCGGCCCAAACCATCTCCAACCTTGCCGCATTTCCTCTCTCCTTGATATCCTGTGTTCTGTCGTTCCGCCGTCAGCAGAAATAGTCGGGGAACTGCGACCGCAGCTCCGCCACGTCGGGTATAACGGCGCTCAAGTGATGAATCATAGCTTCGCGCGCCGCCGCGACATCGTGCGCGGCGATGGCGTCGCGGATGCCAATATGCTCGTGCACGACATTGTCCATGCGGCCGAGCACCGGCAGCGTCAGTCGCCGCGCCCTGTCGATCTGTACCTTCACGGTCTTTAAAATAGTCCAGATGCCGGGATAGCCGGCAATCTGCGCGATCGCCTCGTGAAAGGCCTCGTCCTCTTCATGGAAGCTCGAAGCATTGCCGAGTGCTGCATGTGTCTTCTGCCGCGCTATGATTGCATCCAGCCGCGCAATGTCGCCACCTGTCGCAATGCTTGCCGCCGTTTCTACCGTCGTTCCCTCAAGCGCCTTGCGCACGACGACCGCTTCCGGAATGGCCGAAACCGGCACGCGCGAAACCACCGTGCCGGACTGCGGATAGATATCGACGAGCCCACCCTCGGAGAGCCGCAACAGCGCTTCGCGCACCGGCGTGCGGCTGACGCCGAAATCCTCGGCGATCCGCTTTTCCTGCAGCGCCGTTCCCGGTGGAATCCTCAGCGAAACGATGTCGGCATGCAGGCGCTCATGGATCGCCGCCGCCGTCGTCACGCGACGGATCTTTCCGCCGGCGTCGCGTGACGTCGGGAAGGCGAGGATTTCAGGATCGGAAGCCTGCCGCATGCATGATCTCGGGACGTTGACACTCTCGTGCATACTAGTATATCAATTGAATTCTGTTGCCAAGACATGCTGCGGAGGAGAACAGCGGCGTGGCATTGCACCCGGAGGAAAAGCTTCGAGCTGCGGGCATTTGATGCTGCCGGAAAACCGGCGCATCGAGGCATTGAGACGTGCATTGCGATGCAAACGGGCGGCGCTCGGGGTTAAGGCCGACACCGCCGCAAAGGAGGAGGACAGAATGAAGATCACACGCAGAACCTTCGTCGGCGGAGCTGCCGGCGTCGCCGCGGCCGGATTGCTGCCGCTTCGCGCTTTCGCGCAGGCAAAGGCACCGGCAAGCCCTGTTACCATCACCGTCGTCGATGTCGCCGGCAACCTGGCGCTGACGCAGGGTATGTTCCAAAACTACGCCAAGGCTAAGCCGGAATTCGTTTCCAGCTTTTCCTTCACCAAGGCTCCTGCTCCGGAACTGCCTGCCAAGATCCAGGCCCAGCAGGCTGCCGGCAAGGTCGATATCGATCTCGTCCTGACCGGCACGGACGCGCTTTCGGCCGGCGTCGACCAGGGTCTCTGGGTCGACCTAACCAGCCACAAGTCGGCACTGCCCAATCTTGAAAGCATCCTGCAGCCACAGGCATTCAAGATGCAGGCGCTTGCCAAGGACCAGGGCGTCGTCATCACCTATTATCCGTCCGGCCCGCTGATCGAATACATGCCGGACAAGGTGGCAACCCCGCCGAAGACGGCGCAGGAGCTGCTCGACTGGACGAAGCAGAACAAGAACAAGTTCCTCTATGCCCGCCCGGCAAACTCCGGCCCGGGCCGCACGCTGCTGATGGGCCTGCCCTACCTGCTCGGTGACAGCAATCCGCGCGACCCGGTCAACGGCTGGGCCAAGACCTGGGAATATCTGGCCGCTCTCGGCGAAAACATCGAATACTACCCGACCGGCACCGCCGTGGTCTTCAAGGAACTCGGCGAAGGAACCCGTGACATCGTCGCCACGACGACCGGCTGGGATATCAACCCGCGCGCGCTCGGCATCGTTCCCGAGGAAGCCAAGGTCGGCAAGCTCGAAGGCTTCCACTGGGTTACCGACGCCCACTATGCGGCGATCCCGAAGGGCGTTTCCGACGAAAAGGTCGGCGTTCTGCTCGATGTACTCAACTACATCTACCAGCCGCAGCAGCAGGCAATCGCCTATGACGCCGGCTACTTCTATCCCGGCCCGGCAGTGAAGGACGTCACCCTCGAAATGGCGCCGGCAGAAAGCCAGGAAACCATCAAGGAATTCGGTCGGCCGGAATATGCCGACTGGATTGCCGGCAGCCCGCTGGAAGTGCCGCTCGAGCCCAAGCAACTCGTCCAGGCCTTCCGCATCTGGGACGAAAAGATCGGCGCCAAGAAGGGCTGATCCCTGGTGATCGAGAGAACCCGGCGCCGGTTTCCCGGCGCCGGATTTCTACTGCAATTCCAAGCAAAAAGCGCAACGGTTTTGCGTCCGGAACTGTTTGGAAACAACGAGATAGAACGTCTCCGTGGAAAACCGGAGATGCGCTAACGGCCATGATGCCGATAAATGGAGATTGCATTGACTTTGTCGGTTCAAAACGCAGCAACGCTGTCTTCGCGGAAGAATGCGCGACTTGAGCTTGATGGCATCAGGCGATCCTTCGGCGCCTATAACGCCCTTGATGGCATCGATCTTGCCATTGAGCCCGGCGAATTCATCGCACTTCTCGGCCCCTCTGGCTGTGGCAAGTCTACGGCGCTGAACTGCATTGCCGGTCTGCTTGGCCTTACCGGCGGCGAAATCCGCCTCGGCGGCAATCGCATCGATCAGTTGGAGCCGGAAAAGCGCGGCTTCGGCATGGTTTTCCAAAGCTACGCACTCTTCCCGCACATGAGCGTGCGCAAGAATGTCGGCTTCGGCCTTGCGATGCAGGGCATCCGCGGCGCAGAGGCCGACAAGCGCATCATCGATGCCCTGGCCCTCGTGCGCCTCGAAAGTCAGGCCGACAAGCTGCCCGGCCAACTCTCCGGCGGTCAGCAGCAACGCGTCGCCATCGCTCGCGCCATCGTGATCCGCCCACCGATCGTGCTGATGGACGAGCCGCTCTCCAACCTGGACGCCAAGCTGCGCCTGGAAATGCGCGCCGAAATCCGCGGCATCCATGATCAGATCGGCTCCACCACCGTTTACGTGACCCATGACCAGGATGAGGCACTGTCGCTTGCCGACCGTATCGTCGTCATGAGCCAGGGCCATATCCAGCAGATCGGCACGCCTCAGGACCTCTACCAGCGACCGGTCAATCTTAATGTTGCCGATTTCATGGGCTTCCGCACCCGCATCCCCGGCCGCGTCGTCTCCGTCTCCGGCAACGAGGCCGAGATCGAAACCACCGGCGCCCGGCTGACCGGTACCATGCGTGATACGCTTAAAGTAGGCGATGCCGCCGTGCTTTCCGTGCGCCCGGAAGATCTCGTCGCAACCAATGACGGCATCGGCATTCCCGTCACCGTCGCCAGCACCGAATATCGCGGCCGCGCCTTCTTCGGCATGGCTCGCTCGGCCGACGGATCGGACCTCTATTTCCGCGCCGATAACGCATTGCCGCGTGGCGCCGCGGCGGCGCTGCAGCCGGTCGCAGGTCGCTCGCTCGTCTTCAAGGGGGCAGCCGGATGAGCGGGCCGTCACTGAAAACCAGGCTCGCCGCCCAAGGCCTTGATGGCACGACGCTGCTTGTGCTGCCGGGCCTGCTCTTCATGATCGCGCTCTTCATCTATCCCTTCATCTACGGCGTCGCGGATTCGCTGATGCCGAAGGATGGAGGGTTCTGGTACGAAAATTACGCGAAGTTCTTCTCCGACCAGTTCCAGTACGGCACGATCGCCAACACCATGTGGCTCGCCTTGCCTGTCACCATCGTCAACCTGGCCTTCGCAGTCCCCGTGGCCTTCCGCGTCCGGCTGATGCGCCGGCAGCGGCTGCTGACAACCATTCTCGTGCTACCGATCACGCTCGGCACGGTCTTCGTCGCCGATGGTCTTCTGACTTTTCTCGGGCCGCGCGGCTGGTTCAACGAGACACTCATTCTTTTCGGCGTCCTGGATTCACCGGTCAAGCTGACCAACAACTACTGGGGCGTCTTCGCCTCGTTGCTGATCACCGGCTTTCCCTTCGCCTTCCTGCTGACGCTGTCCTATATCACCGGCATCGATCCGGCGATCGAGCAGGCAGCAGCCACGCTCGGCGCCAATGCACGGCAGCGCTTCATGCGCGTTTTCCTGCCACTGCTTGTGCCCGGTCTTGCCGTGACCTTCTGCCTCTCCTTCGTGCAGGCCTTCGCCGTCTTTCCATCAGCTGTCCTGCTCGGCGCGCCGGCCGGTCCAACGCGAGTCATCTCGATTGCCGCCTATCAGGCCGCCTTCGAACAATATGACCATTCCTACGGCACGGCCATCGCCCTTATCATGGGCGGCGTCGAGCTCTTCGTCGTTGTCGCCATTCTCGGCGCACGTTCGTTCTTCTACCGCGGCCCGGCCGGCGGCACGAAAGGCTGAGCCATGATCCGTGACCAGGGCCTTACTTCAAAGATCTGGCGCATCGCCGTCTGGGCGCTCGCGACCCTCTTCGTCCTCAACCTGCTAGCCGTCATCGCGGCCGTGATCGTCAACTCCTTCGCCACGCGATGGCTCGGCACATGGCTGCCGCGCGGTTGGACGGATCGCTGGTATTTCAGCGCCTGGAGCGAGTTCCAGCTTTCCAGCGTCGTCATCGTCACCTTCGAGATGGCCTTCGTCGTCGTCCTCATCTCGGGCGTTCTCGGCGTGATGACAGCCTATGCGCTGGCGCGGCGCGACTTTCCGGGCAAGCGCGCCATCATCCTGCTCTTCCTTCTGCCGCTGCTGATCCCGCCGCTGACCTACGGCATTCCGCTGGCGACCGTGCTCTATCAGCTCGGCCTCGGCGGCACGTTCTGGGGCGTGGTGCTGATCAACCTCGTCCCGTCCTTCCCCTTCGTCGTGCTCGTCATGATCCCTTTCATCGAGCAGATCGATCCGCGCATCGAGGCAGCAGCACGCGTTTTCGGGGCCGGCACCACCAGCCTCTTCATCCGTATCCTGCTGCCGTTGCTGCTGCCTGGAATGCTGGCGGCACTGCTGCTGGTTCTGGTGCGCACGCTTGCCATGTTCGAGCTGACTTTCCTGATCGCGGGGCCGCAGACGCAGACGCTTGTCGTCTCGCTTTATTACGCGGTCTTTGCATCCGGCGTGCGCGCCGGCCAGTCGATCGATGCAATGGCGGTGATCTATATGGTGACGACGCTCTTCTGGCTCATCATCGCGCTGCAGTTCGTCAATCCGACGCAGATCGTCGCGCGCGCCAAGCAGCAATCAGCGCATTGAGCATGCCGCTGCCGGAAACCCGGCAGCGGCTTTCTTTTTCAATCGTCAGTAGACTTCGGGAACGTACATTTCCTGAGGAACCGCGCTGCGCTGATAATCATCGTGGCGCACACGCTCGGGAAGCACGATCTCCTGCTTCGGCACCTCCTCGTAGGGAATCTGGCCTAGCAGATGCGCGATGCAGTTCAGCCGCGCCCGCTTCTTGTCCACCGCCTGGACGACCCACCACGGCGCTTCGTCGATATGGGTGCGATCCAGCATCTCTTCCTTGGCCTTGGTATATTCCTCCCAGTGGACGCGGCTCTGCAGGTCCATCGGCGAAAGCTTCCACTGCTTCAGCGGATCGTGGATGCGCATGTTGAAGCGGAATTCCTGCTCCTCGTCGGTGATCGAGAACCAGTACTTGATGAGAATGATCCCCGAACGCACCAGCATGCGCTCGAACTCAGGGACCGAGCGGAAGAACTCTTCCAGCTCGTCCTTGGTGCAGAAGCCCATGACGCGCTCGACGCCGGCGCGGTTGTACCAGCTGCGGTCGAAGAGCACCATTTCGCCTGACGATGGCAGGTGTGGAGTGTAGCGCTGGAAATACCACTGGTTCCGCTCGCGCTCGGTCGGCGCCGGAAGCGCCACGACACGGCAGACGCGCGGATTGAGGCGCTGGGTCACGCGCTTGATCGCGCCGCCCTTACCGGCGGAGTCGCGGCCTTCGAAAAGCACGACGACCTTGAGCTTCTTGTACTGAACCCAGTCCTGCAGGCGGACCAGTTCATGCTGCAGGCGGAAAAGCTCGCGGAAATAGAGCTTGCGTTCGAGCGTCTGTTCCGCCGGGCCGGACATGCCCTCGGCGACCAGCTCGTCGAGCCGGTCCTCCTCCAACTGCAGTTCCAGCTCTTCGTCGAAGCTGTCTGCAATTTCGTTCTTGATACGGTCGAGCTCAGTGTTTTCGATCATGGCACGCTCCCTGTTCAATTTGCTCGATAAAGCACGTTCTCGCCATAGCTATATGACAGAGTTGCGACGATCGAAAATTTGCTTTGGCAAAACGCAAAATTACAGACCGGGAACCCCGGCTTGTACAGCCTTTCATGACCGTTTCGGCGCGCGCAATCGACTGGTTCTACAGATGGCCGCGGCTTGTACCATGTCAAGTTTTATGTATACATTGGACTTGCTGAGCAATTTTCGCGACGGCGGCGTTTTCTTCGGAGGAGCGAAGGAAAACGCCCAGGTCGCGGGCATATCTCCGGGAGAGAGATATGGTGCGCAACATTGGGAGGAGTATACATGATTTCGTTTTCGAGAAGACTATTCGTTGCCGGCGCTGCGCTCGCGACGCTTGCCGGAGCACCTGCATTTGCACAGGAAACGGTGAAGATCGGCGTGATCCTGCCTATGACAGGCCCTTTCGCCTCAACCGGACGCCAGGTCGAGGCGGGCGCTCGCGCATACATGGCAATCAATGGCGATACGGTTGCAGGCAAGAAGATCGAGCTTGTCCTGCGTGACGACGCCGGCACGGCCGACCAGACCCGCCGCATCGCCCAGGAACTCGTCGTCAATGACGGCGTCAAGATGCTGGTCGGCTTCGGTCTGACGCCACTTGCCATGGGTGTCGCCCCAGTTCTCAATCAGGCAAAGGTCCCGGCGATCATCACCTCGGCCACGACGTCGGCGATCATGAAGCAGTCGCCCTATTTCGTACGTACCTCGATGGGCGGTCCGCAATCGGCCGTTCCGGTCGCCACCTGGGCCGTCCAGAACAACCTGAAACGGGTCGTCACGCTGGTGACTGACTACGGCCCGGGTATCGACATCGAGAAGGGCTTTACCGACCAGTTCAAGAAGGAAGGCGGCACGGTTGTAGAAGCGCTTCGTGTTCCCCTGCAGAACCCCGATTTTGCACCCTTCCTTCAGCGCGTGCGCGATGCCAAACCTGACGCCCTGTTCGTCTTCGTGCCGTCGGGCGTCGGCGCAATCTTCATGAAACAGTTCATCGACCGGGGTCTTGCGGATGCCGGTATCAAGTTGATCGCCACCGGCGACGTCACCGATGACGACCTCTTGAACGGAATGGGGCCGGCCGCCAAGGGCGTCATCACCGGCCATTTCTACTCGACCGATCACGACAGCCCTGAGAACAAGGCCTTCGTCGCCGAAGTCCGCAAGGCCAACAAGAACATGCGCCCGAATTTCATGTCGGTCGGCGGTTATGATGCCATGCACGTCGCTTATGCCGCGCTCGAAAAGACTGGCGGCGATACCGATGGCACCAAGCTCGTCGAAGCCATGAAAGGCATGGAATTCGTCAGCCCCCGTGGCCCGATCACCATCGATCCTGATACCCGCGACATCGTGCAGGACATCTACATGCGCGAGGTCAAGGAGAAGAACGGCGAGCTCTACAATGTCGAGTTCGCGACTTATCCAAAGATCCACGATCCGAATACGGCTGCCAAGTAAGCCCCGAGGAACAGGCGGCGGAAGCAATTCCGCCGCCTGCATGCAGTGAGGTCTCATGCTGACAATCCTGTTCGACGGCATTGCCTATGGCATGCTTCTCTTCGTTCTCGCCTGCGGATTGTCGGTCACGCTGGGCCTGATGAATTTCGTCAACCTGGCGCACGGCGCCTTTGCCATGGCCGGTGGCTATGTCACAGTCATCATGATGAACCGCTACGGCATATCCTTCTACTGGTGCCTGCCGGCGGCCTTCATCGTCACGGCGCTTGCCGGCGTAGTGCTGGAGCGCTTGCTCTACCGCCGCCTGTATTCCGCCTCGCATCTCGATCAGGTGCTGTTTTCGATCGGCCTCGTCTTCATGGCGATCGCCGCGATCGATTATTTCATGGGTGGCCAGCAGCAGCTCATCAACCTGCCGCCCGAACTCAGCGGCCGCTTTGGCTTCCTTGGCATGGATATCGGCCGTTACCGGCTCTTCATCATCGTCATCTGCGCGGCCTTGACGGTAGCACTTCAGCTGGCGCTCACCCGCACCCGCTTCGGCAGCCAGCTTCGCGCCGCCGTCGATGACGGACGCGTGGCGCGCGGCTTGGGCATCAACGTGTCGGTCATCTTCGCACTGACCTTCGCGCTCGGCTCCGGCCTTGCCGGTCTTGGTGGCGCGCTCGGTACCGAACTGCTCGGCCTCGATCCGAACTTTCCGCTGAAATATCTCATCTATTTCATGATCGTCGTCACCGTCGGCGGCACCTCGTCCATCACCGGTCCCTTCATCGCAGCACTTCTGCTCGGCATCGCCGATGTCGCCGGCAAATATTACGTGCCGCAGCTCGGCGCCTTCATCATCTATGCCGTCATGATCCTTGTGCTGATCCTGCGGCCCCATGGCCTCTTCTCCCGGGAGGGCGGCCGATGAGCGGCGAACGCAACAACGCCTCTGTGGAGGCCATGGGGCTCTTGAGGCACGCCGGCCGCTGGCAGATTTGGGAATTTGCTCTCTGGATGGTCGCCATTGCCGCAATCTTGATCCTGCCATCGCAGATGCTGATCCTGACCGAGATCGTCATCCTGGCTCTCTTTGCTATCTCGCTGGATCTCATCCTCGGTTATGCCGGCATCGTCTCGCTCGGCCATACCGCCTTCTTCGGCCTTGGCGCTTACGCAGCTGGTCTCTTTGCCGTCCATGTCTCCGGCGAGCCGATTATCGGTCTGCTGGTCGCTGGCCTCGTCAGCGGCATCTTCGGCTTTCTGACGAGCTTCCTCGTGCTGCGCGGTTCTGATCTCACCCGCCTCATGACCACCTTCGGTGTCGCCATGCTGCTGGCCGAACTCATCAATCAGGCCGCTTGGCTTACCGGCGGCGCCGATGGCCTCAGCGGCGTCATCATCAATCCAATCCTCGGTTATTTCGAATTCGATCTTTGGGGCCGCACCGGCTACATCTACTGCCTGATTGTGCTGATGCTCCTGACCTATGGCGCCCGGCGCATCGTCAATTCGCCCTTCGGCCTGTCGCTGAAGGCGATCAAGCGCAATGAGCGCCGTGCCTCTATGCTCGGCATCTCGCCCACCCGCCGCATCGTCGCAATCTACACGATATCCGCCGCCTATGCCGGCATAGCTGGCGCGCTGCTGACCCAGACAACCAGCTTCGTCTCGCCTGACGTTCTCGCCTTCCACAGGTCAGCCGAAGTGCTGCTGGTGCTGGTCATCGGCGGGGTCGGCTATCTCTATGGAGGCGTGTTCGGCGCTGTCATCTTCTCGATCCTGCGCAACTGGCTGTCGGTCATCACGCCGCAATACTGGATGTTCTGGATCGGCCTCGTGCTTATCATCATCGTCCTAGTCGGCCGCGAGCGCCTGACGCGCTGGCAGACCCTGCTACCAGGCTCGACGCGCAAGCGCAAAGCCAGCACGCAGCAAGCCGTCGCGGAGGAAAGTAAATGACGCTCGCCCTCGAGACACGCCACCTCGTCAAGCGCTTCGGCGGCTTCATCGCCACCAATGACGTCTCGCTGCAGATCCGCCAGGGCGCGCGCCATGCGCTGATCGGCCCGAACGGCGCCGGCAAGACCACGATCATCAACCTGCTGACCGGCGTACTGACACCGAACAGCGGCGAGATCCTGCTCGCTGGCGAAGATATCACCAGCGTCTCCTCCTATCGTCGCGTCGGCAAGGGTCTTGCGCGCACTTTCCAGATCAACCAGCTCTTCGGCGATTTCACGCCGCTGGATTCCGTCATGCTGGCGATCAGCGAACGCCGGGGGCATGGCCGTTTCGCCTGGCGGCCGCTCTCGGCCGACCGCGAAGTCGCCGATGAAGCCGCCGCACTGTTGGAGCGCTTTCGTTTGGTCGATGTCATGGGCACTTCGACGGCGCTCCTACCCTATGGCAAGCAGCGCCTGCTGGAGATCGCACTTGCGATTGCCATGCAGCCCAAGGTGCTGCTACTCGATGAGCCCGCAGCCGGCGTTCCCGAGGAGGAGCGGCACGAGGTCCTCGGCATCGTCCGCGAGCTGCCGGCCAACGTCACCGTCGTGCTGATCGAACACGATATGGATCTCGTCTTCTCCTTTGCAGACCGTATCTCGGTGCTCGCCGCCGGGGCGCTCTTTGCCGAGGGAACCGTCGCCGAAATCTCGAAAGACCCGCAGGTGAAAGCCATCTATCTCGGGGAGGATGCCTGATGCCCGAACTGCTGCGGATCGAACGCCTCGTCGCCGGTTATGGCGAAGCGCAGGTGCTTGCCAAGGTTGATGTCTCGCTGGAGGAAGGCCGTTCGCTGGCATTGCTCGGCCGCAACGGCGCCGGCAAGACGACCCTGCTCAACACCATCATCGGCGTCACCACCCACCACGCCGGCTCCATCCACCTGCAGCAGCGCGACATCACCCGGCTCAGGGCGGAAAAGCGCGCGCCGCTCGGCATCGGCTGGGTGCCGCAGGAACGCAATATCTTCCGTTCGCTAACGGTGGAGGAAAACCTCACGGCGAGCGCCCGCCCCGGTTCCTGGAATGTCGGCCGCGTCTATCAGATGTTCCCGCGCCTGCAGGAACGCCGCCGCAACCTCGGCAATCAACTGTCCGGCGGCGAGCAGCAGATGCTCGCCATCGCCCGCGCGCTGATGCTCAATCCGAAGATCCTGCTGCTCGACGAGCCCCTGGAAGGCCTCGCCCCTATCATCGTCGACGAGCTTCTGGCTGCACTTCGCCGTATCGTCACCGACGAAGGCATGTCGGCAATCATCGTCGAGCAGAAGGCACGCAAGGTGCTGCCGCTGACGGATGAGGTCATCGTGCTCGAACGCGGCGCGGTGATCTATCGCGATACATCGGAAGCGCTTCTTGCCTCACCCGAAACTCTCGACGCACACTTAAGCGTCTGAGATTTCAGGTTTCCCGAGGCGGTACACGGGTGATGCGCGCGCCGAGTGCGTTCAGCCGCTCCTCGATCCGCTCATAGCCGCGTTCAATCTGCTGGGCATTATTGATGACGCTGGTTCCCTCAGCGCACATGGCAGCAATCAGCATCGCCATGCCGGCACGGATATCCGGGCTCTCGACCTGCGCTGCACGCAGCTTGGAGGGGCCGGCCACGATCGCGCGATGCGGATCGCAGAGCACGATGCGTGCGCCCATGGTAATCAGCTTGTCGACGAAGAACATTCGGCTTTCGAACATCTTCTCGAACATCAGCACCACACCATCGCATTGCGAGGCGGTGACGATGGCAATCGACATCGTATCAGCCGGGAAGGCCGGCCATGGCTGGTCCTCGATCTTCGGAATGTGCCCACCGAAATCCGGCTGGATCTTCATCTCCTGCCCCGCCGGCACCACGAGATCGTCGCCCTCGATGCGGCATCGGATGCCGAGACGCTCAAAAGTCATCAATGTCGAACGTAAATGCTCAACGCCCGCCCGACGGATGGTGATTTCCGAACCGGTGACGGCAGCGAGGCCGATCAGCGAACCGATCTCGTTGTGATCGGGGCCGATACGGTGCGACGCGCTGCCAAGCGGCTGGCCACCGTGAATGGTCATCGTATTGGTGCCGATGCCCTCGATCTTCGCGCCCATGGCGATGAGGAAATGGGCGAGATCCTGGACATGCGGCTCTGATGCGCAATTGCGCAGGATTGTCTTGCCTTCGGCAGAAACTGCTGCGCAGAGCGCATTCTCGGTCGCAGTGACGGAGGGTTCGTCGAGGAACACGTCAGCGCCGCGCAGATGCTCTGCACGGAAACTATAGGAGCCGTTGACGCTGATCTTGGCGCCGAGCTGCTCAAGCGCCAGGAAGTGTGTGTCGACGCGGCGGCGGCCAATGACATCGCCGCCGGGTGGCGGTAGCGTGATCTCGCCGCAGCGGGCCAGCATCGGCCCGGCAAGCAGGATGGATGCCCGGATGCGGGCGCAGAGGCCAGGATCGAGATCGGCCGGCTTGAGGTCGCTCGCCTCGATCTCGAGCTCATTGCGTCCCAACCAGCGCGCTTTGGCGCCAACCGACTGGATCAGCTCGACGAGCGCTTCGACATCGCGGATACGCGGCACGTTGGTCAGATGCACAAGCTTGTCGGTCAGCAGCGAGGCGGCAATGATCGGTAGCGCGGCATTCTTGTTGCCGCTCGGCTGGATCTCGCCGGCAAGGCGGTGCCCGCCCTCGACGATGTATTGAATTCGCTCATGCGGCTGGGCCTGTGCCACTGCTGTCATCCTTGTTCGATTCGATTTTTCACGGACATTATCTGCGTTGTCATTGTGACATCGAAGTGATCGCCCGTTCCAAGCTGCGGCTGTTCTTAACGCTGCCTTGCATCGAGGGCTAGGTGCAAGATGACAGGAAGAATCCATAAAAAACGGCGCCCTCCCGGGCGCCGTCGTTAACACCGTGGATGGGTGTCGGATTTCAGCCCTTCTTGCTACGCCAGCTGTCAGCGTAATTCTCGCGGGCTTCGCTGGCATAGGGCGTGGGCGAGACGCGCACGCGGATTTCGGCCTGCTTGTGCGGCTCGACCGAGGTCTTGCCGGAGCCGCCGTCAGGCTCGCCCCAGACGAGGGTCAGCACGTCGCCGATCTCGACATCCGCATCGACGATGCCGAGCGAAAGCATGCAGCGTTCGTTGTAGCTATAACCATTGAACATCGACATGCCGACCATCTTGCCGTCGCGCATGATCTTGTCGGCGCTGGTCGAGGCATAGTTCGGCTGCGGGAAGTCGATCCACTTGAAGTGATCCTCACCCGGACGGAAGGCCGAGGCGATGACGTTGACCACGTCTTCGGCATTCCACTCGAAGGTTACCTTCTTGCGGCTCGTCTGGCCCTTCATCTTCTCGAGCGCGGACTTACCGACGAAGTCATCCTTCTTCCAGCCAATGTAGAAATCGTAGCCGAGTTCGAACGGCGTGACGTAGTAGTCCTCGATATTGCTGGAAACGAAGCTGCCGCCAATCGCACCCGTCGCCTCATAACTGTCGGCGCCCAGCCAGTCGCGATAGGCCGCCAGCATGCCGTCACCCGTATAGATGCCCGGCAGCGGCGACGGGATCCAGCCGGATTCCAGCGTGTTGGTGGAATAAGCGCGGCTGCCGCAACGAACGAGATCGACGCCCGCCGCCTTTGCCGATTCCAGGATGACAGAGTGGATATAGGCCTTGTCCTCATAGGGCCCCCAGATTTCCAGACCCGGCGCACCGGACATTCCGTGGCGCAGCGCATTCACCGTCTTCGAGCCGACCTTGATCTTGTCGACATGGAAGAACTTGACCTCCGGGATCGGGCCTCCGTTCATCTTTTCGAAAATCTTCGGGGCATCCGGCCCCTGGATCTGGTAGCGATAATGCGTGCGCAGCACGCGTTCGCCTTCCGGGCGTGAAGGCGAGCGCGGATCATATTTCAGGCGCACATTCCACTTGCCGTAGGCGGCGCAGAACATCAGCCAGTTGGAGGTCGGCGAACGACCGACGAGGATGAATTTGTCTTCGCGCTCGCGGAAGATGATCTGGTCGCCGATCACATGACCGGCAGGCGTGACCGGCACGAAATGCTTGGCGCGGTTCGTATCGAAATTCGAGAAGGAGTTGACACCGTGATAGGCGAGGAACTTCTCCGCATCCGGTCCTTCGACGGTCAACTCGTCCATATGGTGTGACTGGTCGAAGAGGACGGCGGAGTTACGCCACGCGGCCTGCTCCGAGCGCCAGTTGGAAAACTCGGCTGCCACGACCGGGTATACATACATGCCGACTTTGGAATTGCGCAGCAGCTCCACCGTATTGCCGGCCGACTTCAAAACTTCCGATAAGCTTGATCTCGCCACCTGATGTCCTCCCATTGGTATGCGATAATGTATACATGAAATGCCCAAAGCGATCAGATTGCAAGCCCATTTTCTACCCGCCTCACTGTATTCCAGACGCCGGAAACGCAAAAGGGCGGCTCAAAAGCCGCCCTCCCAAATGCCGATTTGCCGGAAATTACCGGTGAATCAGTGCAAGTCCCCTGATCTGCTCGATCAGATCAGGGTCTTCCGCCAGAATGTATTCAAGATTGCGCCGCGCCGTGCGGGCATGCTCCCTGGCGATCGCTTCCGCGCGGCTGCCTTCGCGCGCTTCGATCGCGCTCACGAGTTCCCTGTGCTGCTCCTGCGCGGAGCGGAGCGAACGACGGAAGGCGGCAATATCCGCCTTGTCGGGCAGGAAGGCGGACGGTGAAGCAAAGGGCAGCGAACTCGCCCGCTCTACCTCACGCCGAATGATCTCGCTGCCGGCAAGTGCTGCAAGCTGGTGGTGGAACTTCTCGTTCAGGTCGGAGTAAGCGTCGAAATCGACATCGTCGAGGCGCTCTCCGAAACAGGCATCAAGCTTGATCACCGTCTGCTTGATCTCATCGAGCGCTTCGGGCGCAGCACCGCGCTCTGCAGCAAGCCGGGCCGCCATGCCTTCCATGACGCCGCGCACCTCGATGGAATCGACCACGTCGGCAAAGCCGAAACGACGAACCACGAAGCCGCCGTTCGGAAGGCGATCCAGAAGCCCCTCCTCCGTCAGCCGCGACATCGCCTCACGCACCGGTGTGCGGGAAATATCCAGCGCCTCGGCCAACGGCACTTCGAACAGCCGCGTACCGCCCTGTAGCTCGCCGCTCAGAATCTTTTCCCGCAATTCGATAACGGCGCGACGGCCATGCGTTGCGGCTTCACTTTGCTTCATCGGCGCCTCCAATCCCGGCTAAATGTATATAACAGCGCGAACGCATACAAAACCCCACCCCGAACCATCTCTGTATCACAGTTTTGTATGCACGAGAAAATTCCCTTCCGGCGGAATTGGCCATTGGTGCAGGTATATGCGCCGATCACTTGACATAATGTATACATTTATGATGTCTGGTTTGCGGGAGGAAAATTGATGGCAACGCTCGCGCTCATTCCAGGGCTGGTGTCCGACAGCATTGTTTGGGCACCGCTGGCCGATGCTGTCGCGCACCGCATGTCCGTGCACGCGGCAGACGTGTCCCGCACCTCCTCGATACCTGACATGGCGGAAAGCATTCTCGCCGCCACAGAAGGCGATTTGATCGCGGTCGGCCATTCCATGGGCGGCCGCGTCGCCATGGAAATGGCCCGCATCGCACCGGATCGTGTCCGCGGGCTGGTGCTCGCCAATACCGGCCATCACCCGAAACGTGAAGGCGAGGAAATCAGGCGCCAGCAGATGATCGATCTCGGCCATCGCAGCATGCAGGAGCTGGCAGACGAATGGTTGCCGCCCATGGTCGACCCTGCCCGGCTAACAGATGCGGAAGTGATCGCCAGCCTGCGCGCTATGGCTCTGCGGGCCGGCCCCGATATGCATGAGCGGCAGATCCGCGCGCTGATCAACAGGCCGAACGCTACCGCCTATATGGCCGAACTCGGCTGCCCCATCCTGCTCGTTGCCGCGCGCCACGATAGCTGGAGCCCGATCGTCCAGCATCAGGAAATCGCCGATGCCGCACCCGATACTGAACTCGTCATCATCGAAGACGCCGGCCACTTCGCCCCCGTGGAGCGGCCTGCCGAAGTCACTGATGTAATCATCGGCTGGCTGACACGTCGATTTGGAGGATTTGATGCCTGAAAAGACAGCGACCATTCCTGACACACCACTCTTCGACCGAGCCGGCTCGATCCGCGGCTACCGGCTCAACAAGATGGCAATGGCACTAGGCCAGGCGGTCAACCGCGACGCCTTCAAGGCCGACGAGGATGTCTACCTCGCCCGCTTCGGCCTGAACGATGAGGAGAAGTCCGCCGTCAAAAGCCGCGACTGGCACGAGATGGTGCGCCTCGGCGGCAACCTGTTCTTCATCCTGAAGATTGCCGCTGTCGACCCGACGCCGATCACTCAGATTGGCGCGGCACAGGCCGGCATGTCGCATGAGGATTTTCTCTACGAAAGACTGGGGAAGAAGAGACATGGCTAAAATCATCGGCGGCTTAGGAACGAGCCACGTCCCCTCGATCGGCGCAGCACTCGACAAGGGCCTGCGTGACACGCCGGACTGGAAGCCTTTCTTCGACGGCTACGAAGTCGGTAAGCAGTGGATGCGCGAGGCGCGGCCCGATATCGCCGTCGTCATCTTCAACGATCACGGCAATACCTTCTTCCTCGACCGCGTGCCGACCTTCGCCGTCGGTGTCGCAGAAACCTATCACCCAGTCGATGAAGGCTGGGGACCGCGGCCTATTCCAGCCTTCGAAGGTGCCGTCGATTTCTCCTGGCACTTCGTAGACAAGCTGGTCGAGCGCCACTTCGATCCGCTGGTCTGCCGCGAGATCGAGGTCGATCACGGCCTGCAGGTGCCGATGGAACTCTTCTTCGGCCGGCCGGAACACTGGCCGGTCAAGGTTCTGCCGATCTGGGTCAACACGATCCAGTATCCGATCCCCACACCGCAGCGCTGCTGGGAGATGGGCAAGGTATTGCGCGAGGCGATCGAAAGCTGGCCGGGCGACGAACGCGTCGTCATCCTCGGCACCGGCGGCCTGTCGCATCAGCTTCAAGGCGCCCGCGCCGGCTTCATCAACCAGGCGGCCGATCGCGCCTGGCTGGATGGCATCGCTGCCAATCCGGAACCTTATCGCGCCATGAGCCGCGAGGATTATGTCGAGCAGTTCGGTTCCGAAGGCGCAGAGCTCATCATGTGGCTGGTCATGCGTGCCGCCATGAATGAGCAGGTAAACCTCATCCACAAGCACTATCATGCCCCGGCCTCCATGACTGGTGCCGGCATGGTGGTGTTGGAAAACGCCGCCTGATGCCCGCCTTCTTCCTCATGCGCTGCTTGCACCATTCCGGGCAGGATAGCGCCCGCGACCTGCACCGCCCGGCCCATCGCGCCTGGGTGCAATCTGGTGGTGAAGGCCTTGCTAAGGTGCTGATCGGCTCTGCCCTGCTCGATGATGGCGGGACCTCGATCGGCAATTTCGGCATATTGGAAACGGCTGGTATCGCCGAAGCAACAGCCTTTGCGGAGGGCGACCCTTTCAACATAGCGGGCATTGTGGCAAAGATCGAACTCACGCCGTTGCCAGCGACATTCCAGGCCGGACGCATCAGTGATCCGATGACACCGAGGACATAGAGTTTTAGTTCCGCCACGAGCGGGAGGGGTGCCCCGGAGAGGGGCAGATGAGGGGGCTGGCAAAGCAAGAGAGGGAACGATCGGACCGAGAGGGACGGTCGCTTGTGAGCTACGGCCCCCTCATCCGGGCCGTACGGTCCCGACCTCGGATACTCATCCCTTCTGAGGCTTCAACCGCAATTCCAGCACACGTCCGACAGTTTCTTCCAGCCCGCCAGTCTGCCCGGGGCCGCAAGCACCCATGCGCTCCTGCACCTCGGCAATCTCCATCGCCAAGCCGCCGCGAAGCCCAAGCGCATCGAGCGTCGCAGCGCTTTCGCGCATCTCCGCCGCCCGCCGCCGCCCGTGCCGCGTCGTACGCTCCATCTGGTATTCGGCAAATTGCGGCCAGCTGAGACCAGGAAAAGACCCTGAAAGCGACGAAAGGATTTCTTCGTAGCAACCGGATGCCTTTGCTGCGAGCAAGGCCTCGACGGTAATCGCCTCCAGCCCTTTCACAAATAGCGAACGCACCATCTTGATCGCTGTCGCAGCACCGGCTGCCGGCCCCGCAATCTCTGCCGAAAAGCCGAGACCAAGAAGCTCCGGCAACAGCCGCTCGGCCGGAGCACCGGCAAGCAGGACAGGCGTCTGGAGCTTGCGCGGGTGAACCGGCGCCATGACCGCCATGTCGAGATAATCGGCGCCCGCCGCTTCTACAGCGAGAGCTGTCTCCCGCTTTCGACCGGGAGAAACGGAATTGATATCGATCACCACCTGCCCCTGACGCAGATGCGGCAGCAATGGTTCGACCGCAAGCAGGCTCTGGTCGGCAGTCACGGCGCTGAATACCCAGTCCGCTTCCGAGAGCCCCGCAATGGTCTCGGAAATATCGGCACCGCGGGTCCGCATCGCTTCGCGCACGGCCTCTCCATCAGAGGCAAGCAGGATATCGTAGGCGATGAAGGTCAGGCCCGGCCGGCTCAAGCCCTCGTGAAAAGCTCGCGCCGCTTCTCCGTAACCTAGAAACCCGATCCTCATCTCAGCCTCCTGTCCTTGTTGATCAGTAACAAAGTGCCGCAGCATTCACGCAAAGACATATCCGTCGAAAAGCTTACGAGCGGTCCGCAGCACCGCCGCATCGGTCACGACACCGTCCCTGACGGTCGCGACCACACTCATCTCCCCGGTCGGATGCTCGACCGAGATCAGTTTCTCGTTGCCATCGGGCACGACAGCCAGTTTTGCCGCCGGCCCTCCCGGCAACAAACAAGCCGTCGCCACGCTGACAGCGCCGAGCACGCCGATCGCATCATGGCAGCGATGCGGAATGAAGGTCCGCGTCGAAATCGCGCCGCCAGCTCTTGCCGGCGAAACCATCGTCATCTTCGGCACGGATTTCTTCGCGACATCGCCGAGATTCATCATCGGCCCGGCCTTCAACCGGATCGCCTCCAGTTTCGCTTTGAGTTCTCCATGAGCTTCGAGTGTATCAGGCGTTTCCGACCCTTCGATGCCAAGATCGCTCGCCAGCATGACGACGCAGGGCATGCCATTGTCGATCAGCGTGCATTCGATACCCTCGATGACATCGACCGCATGGCCTGTCGGCAGCAGCGCGCCGCAGCTCGAACCTGCCGTATCGGCAAAGGTGATCGGCACAGCGGCTGCCGTGCCTGGCACACCGTCGATGCGGGCCTCCCCCGCATAAGTCACCCGCCGATCCGGCGTGGCAATCTTCGCGGTGGCGATCTGCCCGGTATTTTCCATGAAGATACGCACTTCCGTCTGCCCGTCCTCGGCCTCGATCAGGCCGCGCTCGATGGCGAAGGGCCCGACACCGGCGAGGATGTTTCCGCAGTTCTGCGCATCGGTGACAATGGGCTCATCAACAAAGACCTGCAGGAAGAGATAGTCGATATCGACGCTGGGCCGCTCGGACCGCTTGACGACGGCGATCTTCGAGGTCAGCGGATCGCCGCCGCCCATGCCGTCGATCTGTCGCGGATCGGGCGAGCCCATCACGCGCAGCAGAAATCCGTCGCGATCCTCGGGCAGATCCTCAGCCAGGAAATAACCGCCCTTGGAGGTGCCGCCGCGCATCCACATGCAGCGAACGCCGTCTTGCGCGGCGGCCCTAGACATATTTCAGCCCCTTCTCCGCCAGCCGTTCGCGCATCTTGTAGATATCAAGCCCGAGCTCACCTGCGGCAAGCCGCCGGCGCTTCTCCTCTTCCGCCGCGACCCGCTGCTCGGCCTTGCCGGCAACGTCAGCAGCCTCCTCCTGCCGCACGACGCAGACGCCATCATCGTCGGCAACGATCACGTCACCTGGATTGACCAGTGCACCGGCGCAGACGACGGGAATATTGACCGAGCCTAGCGTCTCCTTGACCGTCCCCTGTGCAGAGATCGCCTTCGACCAAACGGGAAAGTTCATCGTCTTGAGATCGGCAACATCGCGTACGCCGGCATCGATCACCAGCCCACGGCAGCCACGTGCCATGGCAGACGTCGCCAGAAGATCGCCGAAATAACCGTCTTCGCAAGGACTGGTTGGCGCAAGCAGCAGGATATCACCCGCTCTGATCTGCTCGATAGCCACATGGAGCATCCAGTTGTCGCCCGGAGGGGCGGAAATAGTCACCGCGCTCGCCGCAATCCTCGCGCCCGGATAGATCGGTCGCATGTAACTTGCGAGCAGGCCCTTGCGGCCCTGCGCCTCATGCACGGTCGCTACTCCGCAGGCAGCGAGACGATCGATGACAGACTGCTCCGCTCTCCCGATGTTCTGAACGACGACGCCCATCAGAGTTCATCCACCGTTCGCGGGAACACCGACTGGAAGCCCTCGGCATGCGTTGCCTTGCGCCCACCCGACTGCCCGCCGGAATTGCGCATGAAGTGATTGCCGCGGTTCTCGGCGACATTCCTGTAATAGTGCCAGAGATGCTCCTGCCCCTCCATGCACTGGATCGCCGCCCATTTCCTCTCCCAGACCGGTGAAATATCGAGGAAGACGTCGGGCTTCCACTCCATCTGCTCGGTCTGATGCGGCTCGAAGAGATAGAGCTGCGGCGCGCCAAGGACCTTCTCGCCGGGATTATGCCCCCAGGCCTGCGCGATCATCCGCGCTTCGAGCGCCACCTGTGTCGCGCACATATGGTCGGTATTGTAAGGATCCCATTTGGAGTGGCTGAGCATGAATTCCGGCTGCACGGCGCGGATCACATCGACCAGCCGATACTTTGCCTCCTGATCGACGACCAGCGGATAGTCGCCGAGATCGAAGAACTGGATGTCGTGTACGCCAAGCGCCTTGGCGGCATTTTCCGCTTCGATACGCCGCCCTGCCTTCACCTTTTCCAGGGTCATCCCGGCATTCTTCCAGAGCTTGGCGCTCTCGCCACGCTCGCCGTAGGAGAGGCACACGACCGTCACCTCGTAGCCCTTTTCCCGATGCAGCGCGATCGCACCGCCGCAGCGCCAGACGAAGTCCGCCGAATGCGCGCTGATGACCAAGGCCGTTTTTGCCATGAACTAGTCCTTCCTTGCCACCGGGGGCGTGCCATGCGTGTGAAATGTTTCGATCGTCTTCAGACCCCAGGCTTGGCCTTTCTTGCGCTCCGTCTCCGTCCAGGTCACGGTCGGCCAATCGGGCCTGAGGATCAGCCGAGCACCGGCATTGGCGAGTTCGACACGGTTTCCCGCCGGCTCCCAGACGTAGAGGAAGAAGGTGCCCTGGATCGCATGCTTGTGCGGTCCGGTTTCGATATGGACGCCATTCTCAAGGAAAATATCGGCCGCGCGCAAAATGTCCTCGCGCTGGTCGACGGCATAGGTCACGTGATGGAAGCGGCCCTTCGCACCGGTATGATCCTCGGAATAGGCGATGTCATAAGTCTTGTTGTTGACCGTGAACCAGCAGCCTCCAAGCCGGCCATTGTCGAGCTGGATCTGCTCCGTCACCCGGCTGCCAAGCGCTTTCGTCATGAAGTCGCGGATTGCCCTGATATCGCTTGCGAGCAGGTTCAGGTGGTCGAGCCGGCGCGGACTGGCGCCGCGCCCGTGATAGCGCTGGGCGATATTCTTCAGCGCTGGACGCTCACTTTCGGGCGCCTCATAGACATGGGTATCGTAGTAGAGCTCGAAAATATGACCGTCCGGATCGGTGAAGCGATAGGCGCGGCCATGTCCCGCATCGCCGTCCACCCAGCCAAGGCCACAGCCGATCTCCTCGATCACCTTCACCCGCCGCTCCAAGGCTTCTGGAGACGAAGTGCGGTAGCCGACATGGCCGACGCCGGTCGTGTGATGGCGAACCAGCTTCAGCGTATGGAATTCATAATCGTCGAAGGCGCGCAGATAGGCGACCCCATCCTCGATCAGGCTGGGTGTGAGCCCATAGACCCGCGTGAAGAAGTCCAGACTCTTATCGAAACGGTCGCTGTAAAGTTCCACATGCCCGAGATGGGCGACGTCAAAGCAGGGCTCGGTCATGCTGCAACATCCCGGGCGATAGCCTCACCGGCTTTCGAAAATCTCATGATGATCCTCCTGGCAGGCGGACGCCTCCACGTCCGCCTGCCATTGAACATACTAGGAAGGTTGGTAGCGGCAGGCAATTTCGTTCTGCTGACGGGTCATAAGCTGAGGTTACAGACCGGCTCGGAACCAAGCTGAACAAACGGCCTCAAAAGCCCTGTCCGGCGGCCGTCACGCCGCCAATAACTAGGCGAAGTGGATGGTCTTCAGCTCGATATAATTGTCGAGACCTTCGATGCCGCCTTCGCGCCCCTGCCCGGATTCCTTGACACCGCCGAAAGGCATTGTCGGATCGACGATATTGCCGTTGATCGTCAGACCACCGGATCGGATCCGCCGCGCGACGCGATAGGCGCGTTCCGGATCGGCGCTGTAGATCGCACCGTTGAGACCATAGGCACTATCATTTGCCTTGCGGATCGCATCCTCCTCATCGCTATAGGTGATGACGGAAACGACCGGTCCGAAGATTTCCTCCTGCGCGATCTTCATGTCTGGCGTCACATCCGTAAAGACGGTCGGCTCGACATAAAAGCCCTTCTCCAACCCCGCCGGCCGTCCACCGCCACAGGCAAGTGTCGCGCCGCCCTTGATGCCGGCATCGATATAGGTTTTCACACGCTCGAGCTGACGGCCCATGGCAAGCGGTCCCATATGCACAGTGGGGTCGGAAGGGTCACCGACCTTGATATTGGAGACGGCGCCGAGGAAAAGATCGAGGAATTCCTGCTTGCGGGTCTCCGGCACGAGGATGCGCGTCAGCGAAAAGCAGACCTGGCCGGTGATCGGCATGGTGTAGATCATCAGGCTTGGCAGCGCTTGCTTGAAATCCGCATCGTCGAGAAGAAGCGCTGCGGACTTGCCGCCAAGTTCCAGGCTGACGCGAGCGAGACGCTCGGCGCAGGCCGCAGCGATGTGTTTGCCCGCTGCGGTCGAGCCGGTGAAGGCGACCTTGTCGATGCCCTTGTGGCGGATCAGAAAATCACCCGCTTCGCGCCCTGCCGGAACGAGATTGAAAACACCTTTCGGCAAGCCCGCCGCCTCGATGCATTCGGCAAGGATATAGGCTTCCAGCGGCGTTTCCGGCGAAGGCTTGGAAACGAAGGTGCAGCCTGCCGCAAGACCGGCTGCGATCTTGTAGCTCAGGAGCACCATCGGTGCATTCCAGGGAGTGACCGCTGCGCAAACGCCCACAGGCTCCCTGACGACCCGCACCTTGCCGCCATCTGCGCGCGTACGCTCGTCGACGAAACTGTAGGAATTGCCATCGATCAGATCGGCATAATAATTGAAGAGCGCCGCATTCTGCGGCACCAGCTTCTTCGTCAGCATGATCGGCGCGCCGACCTGCAGAGTCCAGGCTTCGGCGATATCATCAAGTCGCTCAGTAATGTTTGCGGCAATCTCGCGCAGATACTCGGCGCGCTCCCGCGGCGAAAGACGCGGCCACGGGCCGTTGTCGAAGGCATCACGGGCAGCAGTCACCGCCGCACCCATATCCGCGATCGAAGCCTCCGGATATTGCATTATCAGCTCTTCGGTGACCGGCGAAATTACATCGAGCATCCGGTCCGAAAGCGGGCTCACCCATTCGCCGCCGATGAAGAATTTCTCCGGCGCACGCAAAACAGACTTCGGCGCGGTCATGACATTCATTGCTGCTCCTCCTCAGATATGGTGACGGTTTGCTAGGCTCAACAGATCTGGCAATTTCAGGTGCCTCGGCACCGGATGCCGGGCAAAACCCGGCCGATGTCATGTCATTGCCACAGTGCCGGTTCCCTCCACGAAACCTGCACTTCCTCCGGGAAAGCAGAGTGCCAGAGGAGACTTTAGCGCGCAAGCTGCTTTCGAACAGTCAGCCATTCTTCTCGATAAAAATGCATACGATAAAATCGGAAAATCTGCAGATTTTTGCATTTTTCACACGAAATTGACTCATCCCGATTGAAATGGATTTATCAATGTATACATTTCGAAGGCATGAAGGAGTACCGAAGGGAGCGCTGGAATGGCTTTGTTGAATTTCACCGGCAAGTCGAGGGAACGCACTCCGGAGCCGGAATTCGCAGACATGATCGAGGCTTGGTCGATCGAGGTGATGCCCCGCACGGCCGCCAAGATCGATGACTTTCGCGCCCTCCTGCCGACCGGGACCCGCGTCTATATCGCTCACCTCGACGGCACCCCGATCGAGGATATGGTAGCGACGGCAAGGCGGCTAAACGGACAGGGCTTTCCGGTCATGCCGCATCTCCCGGCCCGCAGCATTCCTGATATCAGCACATTGGCGGACTGGCTGGAACGCTATCGCGGCGAAGCCGATGTCCGTCAGGCTCTCCTGCTCGGCGGCGGCAGGGCCACGCCTGCAGGCGATTTTCACAGTTCCATGCAGTTGATCGAGACCGGGCTTTTCGACCACCACGGCTACACGCATCTGCATTTTGCCGGTCATCCGGAAGGCAGCCGTGATGTCGATCCGGACGGATCAACTGCCCTGGCCGATCGGGCACTGCGCTGGAAGCAGGATCTCGCCTCGCGAACCGATGCGAAGCTTGCCATTGCCACCCAGTTCGCCTTCGACCCGCAGCCCATCATCGACTGGGCGGAGCGCATCCAGGCAGCCGGCGTCACCATGCCCATCCATGTTGGCATTGCCGGCCCTGCCAAATTGCAGACGCTGATCAAATACGCCATTTCCTGCGGCATCGGCCCCTCGATGAAGGTACTGCAGAAACGCGCCATGGACATGAGCAAGCTGCTCTTACCCTATGAGCCAACCGACCTCGTCGCGGCCTTTGCCGATTACAAGGCAAGAAAGCCGGAAAGCCTCATCAGTCAGCTGCACATCTTCCCGCTCGGCGGCATCCAGGTGGCCACCGATTGGATGAACAAACACCGTTCCGTTGAAACACCTGTCGCGCTACCCTGAGATGGTCCGGCTGCGGGCCTTCAGGGAGAACCATGCCGACACCCACCCATCCGAATATCAGACATATCAGGCTGTTCATTGCCTGCGCCGAAACCGGTTCGCTGACATCGGCCGCGGCCATGCTCGGCATCACCCAACCCGCCGCATCCCAGGCCTTGCGGCGGCTGGAAAAGCTTCTGGACGCCGCCCTCATCGAACGCGACGGCATGGCATTGACAGCGGAAGGCAGGATCGCCCTTCAGCGGTTCTGCCGCCTCTGCGATCTCATCCGTCAGGCCTGCGCTCCGGTCGCAAAAGCAGCAATCGCCATCATCGAAACCCGCCTGGCATGGCCCCACCTGCGCGCCATCACGGGTTTTGCCGAACATGGCAGCTTCAGTGCAGCGGCCCGCATGCTGGATCAATCCGAACCGGCCGTGCAGCGCGCTGCGCGCGAGGCCGAAGCCATTATGGGCATTCCCCTCTTTGAAAACTCCGGCCGCAATGTCCGGCTGACGGCCGCAGGACTCTCCGCAGCCCGTTGGTTCAGTCTGACGCTCGCAGAATTCGACAGTCTGCGCAACGAACTCCTGGAGGCCCGCAACCACTATGCCGGCCGAATTTCCATCGGCACTCTGCCGCTGACCCGCACCTTCCTTGTGCCCGATGTGATCGCCCTTCTCGCCAATCGCCATCCGCTCGCACGCTTCGAAATCGTGGAGGGCAGCTATGAGGTACTGATCGACGATCTCGAGCGCGGGCGCATCGATATTCTCGTCGGCGCGCTGCGCAGGAGCCTTGTTTCGAAAACCTTGCATCAGGAACCGCTGTTCGATTTCGAACTCAGCATCGTCGGACGCGCCGACCATCCGCTGAAGCAACGTCGAGAAATCACCCCGGACGATCTCTCGGACTATCCCTGGGTCGTTGCCCGCCGCGATACGCCGTCGCGCGAGACGTTCAACACCATGGCCGCGACCTTTCCGGCGGACAAACCAGCCCGCCAGAGCGTGGAGACCGGCTCGCTCAACGCGATCAGGGGCGTGCTCCTGAAATCCGATCACCTTGCCCTGCTCTCCCGTCATCAGATCCGCTATGAGCTGGAAGCAGGTTTCCTCGCAGCGATGGATTATCCGCTCCCGGGTTCCCGCCGCCCCGTCGGCATCACCCTGCGCCGCCACTGGCTGCCGACCGCCCTTCAGGCGGAATTTCTGGGTTTGCTGCGGGAACATTCGGCAGGACTGAACTAGCCGTTCTGTCTCACGATTGCGCGAGCAGCCACCATCGCCTCGGAATATGCGATAATGGTTCTTTCGCCGGGGGCGGCAAACATCGATACTTCCATGGAGTTCTTCCAATGCCTTTACGCTGCGCCATTCTCGATGATTACCAGCACGTGGCGCTGTCCATGGCCGACTGGAGTGGCATCGAGGCGAAAATCGCCATCGATCGTTTCGACGACCATATCGCCGACACGGATGCGCTCATCGCCCGGCTGGCGGATTACGACATTATCATCGCCATGCGGGAACGCACCGTCTTCGACGCCGAACGCCTCGGACGGCTGCCGAAGCTGAAACTGCTGATCACGACCGGCATGGCCAATGCCTCGATCGACATGACTGCTGCTGCCCGCCTCGGCATCACGGTTGCCGGCACGCGCGGTTTCGTCGGCTCGGCCGCCGAACTCACCTGGGCGCTGCTGATGGCGATGGTTCGCCATATCCCCTCGGAAGTCGCCAATTTCCGCGCAGCGCAAGATCCGTGGCAGATCTCCGTCGGACGCGACCTTCGGGGACTGACGCTCGGCGTCGTCGGCCTTGGCAAGCTCGGCCAGCAGGTCGCTACCTATGGCCGCGCCTTCGGCATGAACGTCATCGGCTGGTCGCGCTCCAATACGCCGGAGAAGAGCGCCGAACTCGGGATCGGCTATGCCGCTTCGGTCGAAGAGCTGCTGCCTGCCGCCGATATCGTCACGCTGCATCTCACCCTGAATGCGGAAACCAAAGGCATTATCGGCAAGCGCGAACTCGGCCGCCTGAAGCGTGACGCCATTCTTCTCAACACCTCCCGTGGACCGCTCGTCGATGAGCAGGCGCTGATCGAGGCTCTGGAAAGTGGCCACCTCGGCGGCGCCGGCCTTGACGTGTTCGATCAAGAACCTCTGCCCGCAAACCATGCCTTTCGGCGGCTCGCCAATGTCGTGGCAACCCCGCATCTTGGCTACGTGACGGAGGAAACCTATCGCATCTTCTACCGCGATGCCCTCGAGGATATTGCCGCCTGGATCGACGGAAAACCGGTCCGGGTTCTTAATGCTCCGAGGTAGAGCAGGAACGACTGCTTACACATCGCCTCGCAGGCGAGCGCCGCCGTCGAGCCGGCGACGGCACTTTTTGAACTCGGAGGCTCCCCGCTTTGCCGCAGAGAGCCATGTTGGTCAGACGGGTGCACGCGGATCATGCCGCGCAAGACGCCGCAGCAGATAGTCGACCTCGGCGCGCGCCGTGGCGCTGAGCGCGCCTCCGGGCTTGCGCTGCGCATCCGAGGTGATGACGCCTCGACGCATGAGAACATGCTTGCGGACGGCAAGACCGATGCCGAGCTGCTGCTCATAACGGATCAGCGGCAGATGCGCGTCAAAGAGATCATGTGCCTCGTCACGCTTGCCGGCGGCAAAGAGGCCGACCAGTTCGGCCAGCATGTCCGGGAAACCATAGCCGGTCATGGCGCCGTCTGCGCCGCGCTCCGGCTCGAAATCAAGGAACATGCCGCCATTGCCGCAGAGGATCGAGAAGGGACGAAGCTCGCCGGCCTTCTGCATGGCGCGCAGCTTCGAGATCTTCTCCAATCCTGGCCAGTCCTCGTGCTTGAGCATAAGACATGAAGGGTGATCGGAGATGATCTTGGCAATGACGCTGGCCGACATGACGACCGTCAGCGTCAGCGGATAATCCTGCAGCACCCAAGGAACGTCTGTGCCGACGGCTTCGACGGCCTGCGCGAAATACTGGACGATCTGCTCGTCGGTGCGAAGCGCCGGCGTCGGAGCAATCATCACGCCGGCAGCCCCCATATCCATCGCATCGCGAGCAAGCGAACGCATCGCCGCAAGGCCGGGTGCGGAGACACCGACAATGACCGGCACTCTGGAACGGCCGACCACCTGGCGAATGATTGCCCGCGATTCCGCAGGCTCCAGCTTCGGTGCCTCGCCCATGATGCCGAGGATCGTCATGCCGGTGACGCCACTATCCTGATAGAAGTCGGTCAGCCGATCGATCGACGGCGCATCGATTGTGCCGTCCGGCAGGAACGGCGTGGTTGCGATCGCATAGACGCCCTTCGCGTCAATTCCGAAGCTCATTGTGCATCCTTCCACGCCTGATAGCGTGCCTTCGTTTCCGCATTCATGGGATAGAGACCGGGAAGTGGCACGCCCCGGTCGATTTCGGTCATGATCCAGCCTTCCAGGCGCTCCTGCTCCGGCGCTTCGGCAAGCACCGCATCCAGCAGCGCGGCCGGGATGAGAACTGCGCCATCCTTGTCGGCAACGACGATATCGCCGGGGAAAACCGCAACGCCGCCGCAGGCGATCGGCTGCTGCCAGCCGACGAATGTCAGCCCGGCGACGGAAGGCGGAGCCGCCATGCCGTCGCACCACACAGGCAGGCCGCTTCCGAGCACGCCTTCCAGATCGCGCACCACACCATCGCTGACCAGGGCCGCGACCTTGCGCTTCATCATCCGGGCGCAGAGGATATCGCCGAAGATGCCGGCATCCTGCACGCCCATGGCATCGACCACAGCGATGCATCCCTCGGGCATATCCTCGATCGCTGCTCGCGTGGAGATCGGTGAAGCCCAGCTTTCGGGCGTCGCCAGATCCTCACGCGCCGGTACGAAACGCAGCGTGAAGGCTGGGCCGACCACCCGCTCCTGACCCGGCCTCAACGGCTTGGTGCCGCGCATCCAGACATTCCTGAGCCCCTTCTTCAGCAGGACAGTCGTCAGCGTCGCCGTTGAGACGCCTTTCAGGGTTTCGATGATCGAGGGATCGAGAGACATCAATAGCACCTCATATGCTCTGAATGAGGCCACCGTCGATGCGGATGACGGAGCCGGTAGTATAGGATGCGCGCGGGCTCGCCAGAAAAGCAACCGTGTCTCCGTATTCCTCTGGTCGGCCGTAACGCCCAACAGGAATGGAGGCCGTGCTCTCAGCCGTCACGTCTTCCACCGGCCGGTTTTCGCGCTTCGCCTTCTGCTCGTCGAGGAAAGTGATACGACCGGTCGCGATGCGGCCCGGCAGCACGATATTGGCGGTGATACCGTCGCGGCCGATCTCGCGTGCAAGTGTCTTCGACCAGCCGACCAGCGCCAGGCGAAGGCTGTTGGAAATGCCGAGATTGGCGATCGGCGCCACGACGCCTGACGACGTGGAGGTGATGATCCGACCCCAGCCGCGTTCTTTCATGCCGGGCAACACGGCGTCCGTCACGGCAATCACCGAACGCACCATCATGTCGAAATATTTCGACCAGGTCTCCGCCGACTGACCGGAGGCCAGTGTCGGCGGTGGCCCACCCGTATTGTTGACGAGGATATCGACGGGTCCGAAGGCCTCGGCAATCACGGCCAACCTCGCCTCGATGATGGAGAGATCGGCGATGTTCCAGCTGATCGCCAGCGCCTTTCCTCCCGCAGACACAATACCCTCCGCCGTCTTTGCAGCGGCGGCTTCATCGATATCGGCTACGGCGACGCGAACGCCCTCCGAAGCCAGCGAGCGGGCAATTGCACCACCCAGTCCCCCACCCGCGCCGAACACCAGTGCGGTCTTTCCGTCCAATTGCATATCCAAGGCAGATACTCCGGTTTCGCCGGCATTATGGCGATCGCGACAAGAAGAAAAATCTCGCTTTCTCTGGTTTCAGAAGATAGAAAATCTATTCTTATGGAAACGCGCTTTCTCGACACATTCCTGCTCGTTGCCGAGCTTGGATCACTGGCCGAAGCCTCCCGCCGCCTCGGCATTACGCCTGCCGCGGTCGCCCAGCGCATGCAGGCGTTGGAAGACGATGTCGGTGTGCCGTTGTTGACCCGTGTCGGACGCCGCGTCCGCCCGACCGACACCGGCCACGCCGTCATCGAAAAGAGCCGCACGATCCTTGCCGAGGTCCGCGATCTGCGCAGCCTCGCCAATGCCGACCTGCCCTCCGGGGAGCTTCGCCTTGGCGCCATCACCACTGCGCTGACCGGGCTGCTGCCAGCGGCTCTCCATGAGGTCTTCGCCAGCATGCCGCATGTCGAGGTCTTTCTGCTACCCGGACCCTCCACTGATCTCTATCAGCGGCTGATGGACAGGGATATCGACGCGGCGATCCTCGTAAAGCCACCTTTTTCGATACCGAAAACATTGGAATGGGAGCTTCTGCGGGCTGAACGTCTGGTTCTTGTGGCCCCCGCCGATTGCCGGGGCGAGAACCCGCACCAACTCCTGAAGACACGGCCCTTCATCCGCTACGACCGAAACAACTGGGGCGGACGTCTTGCCGACGAATATCTTCAGAAACAAGGCTTGAAGCCCGCCGAGCGTCTGGAACTCGATTCCCTCGAAGCGATCTCGGTCATGGTCGCCAATGGGCTTGGCATCTCGCTGGTGCCGGACTGGGCAAGACCCTGGCCCGAAGGCCTCAACATCGCCGTCCTCGAACTGCCCGTCCCCTTCCCACCGCGAGAGGTCGGGATGCTTTGGCCACGCAGTTCCCCGTCACGCAGGCTGACCCGCATCGTACTCGATGCGTTGAAACGGTCGCAGACCGCTATCCGACGTTAAGCCATGTCGCGCAAGAGTATGGGCGGTCGAAAACGCCATGCGAAAATAAAAGCCTAAACCGTGGCAAGCGAACCTGAAAGATCGCGACGCGCCCTAGTCCTTATTCGCGGAAACGAGGCTCTTGCGCTGATAGACATGGATATAATCGACCAGCAGATAGGACGGGTTCGGCGTTTCATCGATCGGCCAGCCTGACCCGAGCGCGAGATTGACCAGCGGATAGAAGGGCATCTCGAACTCCGGCGGCGTATCGAAGCTCCAGAGAGGGTTGCGATCCAGATAAAAGGTCGATTTCTGCGGGCCGATATCAACGCCAAAAGTATGGTAGTCGCTGCTGAGCGAGCCTTCGGGCACATTCGTCAGATGGCCGTCTGTCGTATGCTGGTTGCTCGGCCGCCAGACATGATAGCCCATGCTGAACTCGCCTGGCGCCCGCCCGTAATATTCGATCACGTCGATTTCCGAAGTGAATTTGGACCGGTCGAGGCCGATCAACCAGAAAGCCGGCCAGACGCCCTTGCCGGGCGGTAGCTTCATGTGCGCTTCAAAATAGCCGAACTTCTGGGAGAAACCTTCGCCCTTCGGATTGGTGGAGGCGAGCAGACCGGAGCGCCACTTACCATCCGCATCCTTCCGCGCCTCGATCCGCAAGATGCCGTTATCGACGCTGAAGGGGAAACCGTCCATGGGGTCGGTAAAACGGGCATCGCCGAAATCGCCGTTCCATGGCGTATGCGCAATCCAGCGTGATCCGTTCTCGCCCCAGGCCGAAACGTCGAGCGTGTTGAAGTCTTCGGCAAAGGTCATCTGGAAATCGTCGAGGTTTAGCGGCTCTTCCGCCTGGCTCACACGGGGGCCTGGCGGGCCGAAAAGGCCGATGATCATAAGAAGCGCAAATCTTCCGGCGAATTTCGTATAGCGCATTTTCTCCCTCCCGGAGATTCCAGACCTGTTATTGGGTTTTTGAACGCCGATCATGAAACGACGGCTCCGTTTCGCCGGGGCATGATCTTCCTGACGACGATGGCTTCCAGCCCGTCGGGCCGCCCGACGACCTGCCACAAGAGCAGGGAGGAAACCCAGAAGATTGCAAACGCGGCACCGCTGCAGAGGCCGACGCCGATGACGAGTTCGATGCCGAGCGGCATGGCAATCAGAGCGGGCTGCACCAAGAGCAGGAAACCGATCATCGGCAGGCTGGCCGCGAGCGGCCGGATGAATGCATAAAGCTGCGCGCCGATCGAGACGCCGATCAGTTTCCATGTGATGGCAAGGCAGACGACATAGGCAACAACGGCAGCGATGACGCGCGCAGCCAACGCACCGTCAAGCCCGAACATGACGACGCCGAGCACGGTAACTGGCGCCCTCACTGCAAATTCAGCGAACATCCGGAGCGCCACGTAGCGGGTCTTGTCGAGAACCATGACGAGCGGCGGCATAATGGTCGTCGGCAGGCCGATCAGGCTGGCGATGCAGAGCCACTGCAGGATCGGCGCCGCAAAGGCCCACTTCTCGCCGACGACGATGCGCAGGATCGGTTCGGCCAGGAAAATGATGACGAGCAGGATGGGTGCCGCCACGACCATGATCGCATTGGTCGCCTTCAGATAGGCTGTGATCTGCTTGTCCCGGTCGCTGACATTGGAAAAGGCGGCCATCAGCGGGCGCATCAGCGGGCCGACGAACGTCTGATAGGGAATGCCGGCGAGATTATCCGCGACGCTGAAGGCGCCATAAGTGGAAAGGCTTGTGAAGCGTGGCAGCAGCAGCCGGTCCATCTGCCAGTTGAGCGAGTTGAGGACCTGAGAAACCGTATTCCAGCCGATCATGTCCTGGAAATGCTTCCATTCCGAGAGGCTGAGTTTCAACCGCATCGGCGCAAAGATATAGGAGACGATGGTCGCTGCCGTCGGCCCGGCGACAGCACCGATCGCCAGCCCCCAGTAACTGTCTGTCGCAAGCGCAACGCCGACACCGAAGATCAAGGTTGATCCCTTGGCAATGAGATCGAGCGCGAATTCGCGGCGGAAGTCGAAGCGCTGCATGAAAACCACCATGCGCGGGCTGATCACGCCCCTCATCGCGGGCGCGATCGAAACCACGGCCACGAGCGAAAAAAGCCGCGGATCGTCGTAGATGAGAGCCATCGGCCAAGCGATGATGATCATCAGCAGGCTGATCGCCGTCCCTCTGATGAGGCTCAGCGTAAACGCCGTGGCAAACATCCGCTCAGATGGTGACGCAACGCGCACCAGCGCCTGGGTGAGCGGCAGATCGAGGATCGCTTCGACGATGACAAGAACCGACGTGGCGATAGCGACGATCCCGAAATCGGCCGGGCTTAGAAGTCTCGCGAGGACGAGCAGGCTCACGAAATCGAGCAGTCTTGCCAGGAATTTTCCACTGATTGTCCAGATACTTGCTGTCGCCGTTCTATGCGATACGCTTGACACGATCTATTCCTTGGCCATGTGCAACGAACCTCTTCTGGGGAGCGCCGGGGTGCCCGCCGCTCCGGGGTTTTGCCGACCTTTCGGCCGGTTGGGCGTGTCAGCTTGCTTTCTTCCTGTTAGGATTTGCCGCCTGATGGCCATGCTTGGCGAGTTGCTCGTCGATGAGCGAACCGAGGCGGTCGCGGAAAACTGATGCGGAGAATTTCAAGGAGTGGTTATGGATCGCCACCGGATCGAGCGTGTCCTCGACCGCTTCGAAGGCAGTAATCGTTTCCATCAGCGCTTCCGCGCTCTGCTCGGCAAAGCGGAAGCCGACATGCGGTGCGCAGACGGTCTCGCGTGCGCCACCCGCATCGAATGCCAGAACCGGCCGGCCGGACGCCATCGCCTCTACTGGCAGAATGCCGAAATCCTCGATACCCGGAAACAGCAGCGCGCGGCAGCGCGACAGGTGATCGCGCAGAACCGGGAACGATTGATGACCGAGGAACTGCACCGTCGGTCCGGCGATTGATCTCAGATAGGCTTCCTGCTCGCCCTCACCGATCACGACGAGATTGCGGCCCATTTCCGTGCAGGCCTTTACGGCAATATCCGGCCGCTTGTAGGCGGTGAGCTGGCCCGCATAGAGATAGAATTCGCCCTTGCCGTGCCCGATGGTGAAATCGTCGGTCGCAACCGGCGGATAGATAACGACGGCGTCGCGGTCATAGAAGCGGCGGATACGGCCCGCGACATAGCTGGAATTCGCTACGAACGTGTCGACGCGTGAGGCGGTCGTCACGTCCCAGGCACGCAGCATCGGTGCCGTGAGTGACATCATTGCCTTGCCGATCCAGGAAACACCGCGCCGATAGAGGTGAAACTGATCCCAGATATAGCGCATCGGCGAATGGCAGTAGCAGATGTGAAGTGCATCCGCCCGTGTGATGATACCCTTGGCGGGACCGGATTCGCTCGAAATGACAAGATCATAGTCCTGAAGGTCGAAGTGCTCCAGCGCGAAGGGCATGAGCGGCAGCATCTTCGTGTAATGGCGCGTCGAACGCGGGATCTTCTGCAGGAAGGACGTACGGATGTTGCGGCTGTTCAGAAAGTCGCTGGTGCGATCGGGATTATACACCAGCGTGAAGATGTCTGCCTGCGGGAACATGCGGCAGAGTTCTTCCACCACCTTTTCGCCACCGCGCATCGATACCAGCCAGTAGTGGACGATAGCGACACGAAGGGGCTTCGCATCGGCCCTACTGCCTGCTTCGACGGCTCGGCTTCTTGCCACGACGGGCGCATCGCCACGAAATGCCATTGCTTCGGGCAGAGAGCTTGCTGCTTTTACGGTCACCTGAACGCTCCTTGTACCATCGCCCCGCCCCTCGGCTCGGGCACCACATGTGTCGGAATCAGACCGCGGTATTGTGCGAGAAGGGCATCGCGCCATTCTTCATGTGTCGTTGCCAGATTGGGCGACAGCCGGAAGGCACGTTCGCTCATGAGGCGGACATCCTCTTTCGGCAGGCTGCGGAAGGCCGTCAGCGTTGCGGCGAAGCCTTCCTCGTCCATCGTGTTGCAGGAGATCGCCATTCCGGCCCTCTCCATTTCCTCGGCAAGAAAGGCGCCCTTGGTCATGATCACAGGAAGACCGCTGCGCGCCGCCTCGATCGCCACAAGGCCGAACGGCTCCGGATAGCGGGACGGCATGACAAGCGCACTTGCAGTGCGGATGATCCGGCCGATCTCCGCATGCGACTGCCAGCCCATGGCCCTGACATGATCACCGGCCGCCATGACCTTCGGCATCAGCGGCCCGTCGCCAACGACGCAAAGCCTTGCTCCGGCCCTGCGCACAGCGGCAAGCGCGTCTTCGATGCCTTTTTCCTCGTCCAACCGGCCGATGAAGACGAACTCGTCATTATCCTCGGCCGTGATACGCTCGGCCGTCAGTGGCGCGACCGGATTGCGGATGGTGACGAGCCGTTCCGGCCGATAGCCGGATTGCACCAGGAACTCGGCCATTTTTTCATGGAGCAGGATGATCCTGCCGAAGGCTGGACGGCTCCTCAGCGCACGGAAGAGATTGGCGCCGCGAACCGTCCGCCACAGCTTTTGCGCATAGCTGCGCTTGTCGCAGGAGGTGGAAATGCAGCCTGTCCCGAGCGGACGCCGCTTGCAGATCTCCTGCGCCTGATAATCGAAAAAGGCCCCATTGGGACAACCGCTGAAGAAATCATGTGCGTGAACGACGCATCGATCGGCAACAGGTGTGAGCGCGTCGAAGACAGCCGGCGACAGTATCTGATGCCAGCCATGGACATGATAGGCTGTCCTGGGCGTATCGTTGGCGCGTACCCAGGCGGAAATCATGCTGCCGGCTGCGGGATTGTGAATGCCGGTCGCGAAAGCCTTGGCGCGGCTGGAACTCAGGAGGTCACGGCTATTCAGCTTGACGATTGAAACGCCGAGGGATGCGAGCTCCTGGTTCGCTCCATCGTCGCCGCAGATATAGGTCACGGCAATGCCGAGTCCGCAGAAGAGCTTTGCCGACAGCACCGCAAGGGCGGTCGCCCCACCCCTCGCCGTCGAATAGTCATCGATGATGACCACACGGTCGAGCGCCGGGCACGCAGCGATGCCGTCCCTCCATAATTTTGCATAGCGACCTGAAGCCGGCCACCGTAACGTCGAAACGGCGGACCCACTCTCATCAGGACGCAGTTGGCCGATGTCGTTCATAGAAGCTCTCCGACGACAGACACAATGGATGCTTTGACGGCTAGGCCCCTACGCCGTCCATGAGGGGTGAAGTGGTCACGGACCGGCTGCGGATGGCAGCCGGATCGTGACGAAGGCGTTATTTTGCCGACGCTGCACCGTCGGCATAGGCTTCCAGTGCCTTGCGGTTGAGGATACGGATCTTGCCCTGGGCTCCGTCGATCACCTTGCATTCGCGCAGGCGCCGCAAGCACTGGTTGACTTTTTCACGGGAAGCCGGAAGCGTCGCCGCTAGATCGTTCTGGGAGATGACCAGCACGTCCCGGTTGGCCGGCGTGTCCTTTCCGTAAACTGAAGATAACCGCAGAAGCATTGCTGCCAGCCGCGACTGCAGGCTCGATCCGGCATTCGAAATGATGCGGCGCTCCAGCTCTGAAACACGCGCAAGCGTTCTCGAAAAGACCTTCTCCTGAAACTGCGGATCGGTTGCGTACCTTTCCCGCAGCAGACGGCCTTCGAAGAAGTATAGCTCGCAATCCGAACTGGCTCTATACTCCAGATTCAGAATTTGCTTGCGCAATACTTCAAGCTCGCCGATCAAACCGCCCCTCGGAATGATCTCGACGATGAACTCCCTGCCGTCCGGCAACATCGTGCTGGCGCTAACAAGTCCGCGCTGCACCCGGGCGAACATATCCACGAAGACTCCAGCACCTGCAATAAGTTCGCCGCGACGGAAGTTGCGTATAGTCGCGCGGCAGAACGGGAAGTCGTCGTCACTTGAGATGCGGTTGTTCAAAGATGTATCCGGAACAACGCTAATAGCCGCTTTGCCCATAGCGACCCGATAGTCTCGCGTTTGTGTAGCTCCGTCCATGCGCATAACTCCCCAACAAACAGATTGGTCGTAAGCTGATGCTGCACTGCATCATTTATATTGTCCTAACTTGAGAGTCAAATAACAATCGAATATGACAAGAGCATCTCAAATAATAGTGACAACACCAGCAGTTATAGAGATTATATTTTTCTAGCATCCGTCGAATTCGGGGGGCGTATTAAGCCGAATTGCCCATTTTTGGGGCGATCCAAATTAAAATTGTCTAAAAAATAGTTACAACGCCCGGCTTTATCTATTCAAGCCGTGCGCGTAGAACGTCATATAAGTTAAATTCTCGAATAAAATTAGGATGTAGAAATCCCCTGCCGCCGAATTCGTAGAGAACTCCATAGCATCGTAGTATTAGCATAAAGAATTTGCTAATCATTATGACCGCGGTCACAGACAAGCACATTGCGCTGCACCAGACTTCATTAGGTTCTAACCGGAAACTTTTGGAGTCGGTCGATGACTTGGGAAGCACAGAGTATTGAAGTTCGTGAACCCTGGCCGAACGTTGAGCAGTCCGGGCCGAATAACGATCGCCGCATAGTAACGCGGCCTCATGTGGTCGGCAGAGCATCCAAGCGGGCGGTTGATATCGTGATGGCAGGCACCGCTCTTGTCCTGCTTTCGCCTCTGATGCTGATCGTAGCACTCATCGTAAAGTTGAGCGGCCGGGGGCCGGTCTTCTATTCGCATACGCGCATTGGATATGGGGGGGCGGCCTTCGGCTGTCTCAAGTTCCGCACTATGAAGACCGATGCCGCCGCCCAGCTCGCCGACTTGCTGCGCGCCAGTCCGGCTGCGCGGGCCGAGTGGGAAACGACGCGGAAGCTGAAGAACGATCCGCGCATCACCGCTGTCGGCGAAATTCTGAGGAAGTCCAGCATCGATGAGCTCCCGCAACTCATCAATATCCTGCGTGGCGAAATGAGCGTTGTAGGCCCGCGGCCGGTGACGGCTGAAGAACTCGCCCGCTATGGCGAGCATGTCACGAGCTACATGGCCGCAAGACCAGGCCTGACCGGACAGTGGCAGACCAGCGGCCGAAACGATGTCAGCTACGAGTATCGTGTCGCGCTCGATGTCCAATATGTCCGCGACTGGTCGCTGACACGCGATTTCATCATCATCGCCAAGACCGTTCCCGCCCTGTTTTCGCAGCGCGGCTGCTACTAGTCCAAAACGGCGTATGGCCCGCCTGGGCCAAACGCACCTGCTGGATCTCAACAAAGAAGACCCTCTCGCCCTTGGATCAGGACACTATGAACTCAAATCACGTCTTCAGCAGCGTCTCCCCGATATCTTTGCCGGCCACCGCCAGCGGCAATTCGTCGCTGACGCTGCGGGACATGTCCTTTTTCGTCAGGATGCGCTGGCCGTGGATCGTGTTTACCACACTGGTCTTCCTGGCACTGGCCGCCGGCTACCTCTTCATTGCCAAGCCGACCTACGTGGCCAGTACCCAGCTCATGGTCTTTCCGCAGGTAAACGGCTCGGACGCTCAAAGGGCCTTCGCCGAAGATGCCTTCATCGATGCGCAGCTTGAAATAGCGAAGTCCAGCGACGTTCTTGGCGGCGCCACCAGTGCGCTCAACCTCGCCAACGATCCGGTCTTCTCCAATCAGACCATTTCCTTGCAGGACAAGGTCAAGGACTGGCTGACGGGCAACCTCGCCGGCACCACCCAGTCCGAGCCTGCACCGGGCGATGCAGCCTCGGGCGGTGCCCAGTCCGTTGCAGCAAGCCAAGAAGCACGGCGGACCGACCGTGCGATCGCGCGGCTGCGCAATATTGTCGCAATGCGCCGCATTGGCCAGTCGACGATCCTCGAGATCTCCGCATCCGCTCCCAACCCGCAGAAAGCGGTCGAGATCGCCGACGCAGTCGCCCAGCAGTACATCAGCAAGAACGTCCAGATGAAGGCAGCTGCTGCCCAGCAGTACAGCGAATGGCTGGAGCAGTTCGTCGATGAGCAGCAGCGCGGCCTTGCCGAAGCCGCCAGCGCCCTTGCCACCTTCAAGGCAAATCCGCGTGACCAGTTCAAGCTTGCAGAGTTGCAGAGCGCGACCGATGCCCGCCGCACGCTCTTTGAAAACACCCTCACGCAATACACCGAGGCCAAGCAGCGCATCTCCTATCCGGTTTCAGACGCCACCATCGTTTCGCGGGCCACCTCACCGCTCGCCAAGGCACAGCCGAACAATTCGCTGATCCTCGCCTTCGCGCTGGTGGTCGGCGCCGGTTCCGGCCTCGGCCTTGCCATGATCCGCCATGTCAGCGACCGGCGCATCATGCGCACGCAGCAGCTCTCGCAGGCGGCTGGCCTGTCTTTCGTCACGCCGCTGGGACGTGCAAAGAGGACCGGTCGCGCTGCGACGCTACCTGCTGCCACCGACAATGGCACCGTCGCCTATCCGCTGATCCCCGGAATGGCCGAACTTGGTGCGACTGTCACCGGCTTCCGCCGCAGACGGCGCGTGGTGATCGGTATCGTAGCCGTCAACCCCGGCAGCGGCGCATCCACCATCGCCTGTGAGCTCGCCGTTCTCTCGGCAATATCAGGCTCGCGTACCCTGTTGATCGATGCTGCGGCGACAAAATCTTCCCTGAGCAAGTCCATTGCGCCGAACAGCTCAACGGGCCTCATCGACGTGCTTGACAATATCGAGGCGATCCGCACCGCCACCCTGTCGCTGACGCCGACGCTGAAATTCCTGCCGCTCGGCAAAGTCCGCGCAGTGACTCCCGCCATCCGCCTGAGCTCGCGTCGCACCCAGCTCAACTTCAATGACCTGAAGAAGGAGTACGACGCCGTTTTCGTCGATATCTCCGCCTTCACCTCGTCGCCGGACGCCAACGCGATCGCTCCGGAGCTGGACGGCGTCCTCGTCGTAACCTGTTACGGTCGCACGTCGATTGACGAGACCGTTCGCGTCGTCGACAGCATGCGCAATGTCGGCGCAGAAATCCTCGGCGCGATCGTCAACAACACACCATCGAGTGCTCGGATATGATGGTTGCGATCCCACAGGCATCGAAGCTGAAGATCGCCGTCGGCATTGCCTCGGCGGGCCGGCCGGCAACGCTTCTGGAGACGGTAACCTATATCGATAGCCTCAAGCCTCATCCGGAGCGCATCATCGTCTGTGTCCCCAACCTGGATGACGCTGCCGGGCTCGCCAACCGAAAGGGCGTGGAATTGATGATCGGGGGCCGCGGCCTGACCTGCCAGCGCAACCGGATCATCGAGGCCGCAAGCGCGGACATGGACGTGCTGATCTTCCTCGACGACGACTTCATTCCCGCGCCAGGCTTCATTCCGCGCATGGCAACCGTCTTCGCCGACAATCCGGATGTGGTCATCGCGACCGGCGACGTGCTTGCCGACGGCATTCTCGGCAAGGGGCTGACCCAATCTGAAGCCGTAGATGTCATCAAGACCGCAGGCGAAAGAGGCGAGCAGGTGACCGAAGTCTATAACGCCTACGGGTGCAACATGGCAGTTCGGCTGGCGCCAGTCGTCGACCACGGGCTCACCTTCGATGAGAACCTGCCGCTCTACGGCTGGCTCGAAGACGTCGATTTCAGCCGGTCCATCACCCGCTATGGACGGTCGGTGCATATTTCGGGCGCCTGCGGCGTCCATCTCGGAGTCAAATCCGGACGGCAGCCCGGCAAGAGGCTCGGCTATTCACAAGTGGCAAATCCCGTGCATCTGATGCGCAAGGGCACCATGTCCTGGACCCGTGCGCTGGCGCAGATCGGCCGCAATATCCTGGCGAACGCCCGCGGCGCCCTCTTCAATGACCGCGCAGTCGACCGCCGTGGCCGGCTGAACGGCAATTTCCTGGCTTTGTCCGATCTTCTGATGGGACGTGCATCTCCCATGCGCATTCTCGAACTCGGCCAGTCCTCAAATCGCGAGATGTCTTCGCCATCCATCGCGGCAAAACGGAGGTAACAGGCGCTATGCGGCCCATGTCTTTCCTTGATCGTCTTCCATTCGTTGGCCTTGCCGCCGTCTTCACCTGCGCGCTGGGATGGAGCGCTGCCCATGCCGACAGCTATACGCTTGTCCCCGAGGACAGGATAAAGCTGCGGGTCGTGGAATGGCGTTCCGCCGATTCCAAATATGCGAGCTGGGAAGCTCTCGATGGAGCCTACAGCGTCGATGACGCAGGCAATCTCTCGATCCCGATCGCCGGTCAGATCAGGGCATCCGGCCAGACGACCGAGCAGCTTTCGGATGCCATTTCAGACGCACTGGCCGACAAGGCCGACCTTCCCGGAAGGCCTTTCATCGCTGTCGAAATTGACCAGCATGCGCCGATCTTCGTCAACGGCAGCATCGAGCGGCCGGGACGCTATCCCTTCGAGGCCAATATGACCGTCATCAAAGCCGTCAGCATTGCAGGCGGTTACATGCGGTCGCGCGACGACAACAGCTACTTTCAGCGAGACCGCATCCAGTCGGCCGGCGACTACCGCTCGGCCCTCCTGAATCGCCGCGATCTCCTGATGCGTGCCGCGCGCCTGCGCGCCGAGATCGCCGGTCAGTCCGATTTCGACATTCCTGCCGAGATCGTCGGTGTGCCCGATATCGACAAGCTCAAGGCGGAGGAACTGAACCTGATGCGCCTGCGGGCTGTCGAATCCAATAGCCAGATTGAGGCAGCAGACGATCTGAGCCGGCTTTATACGCAGGAAATCCAGTCGCTCGAAGCCAAGATCGTCTCCCAGAAGCGGCAGATCGATCTCGCGCAGCAGGAACTGAACAACGTCAACAACCTCGTCAGCAAGGGCCTGACCAGCAATACCCGCCAATATTCGGTCGACCGCGGCCTGGCTGAAACACAGAGCGAACTGCTGGACCTCGAAATCGCGCTGACAAAATCCCGCCAGGGTCTGAACGAGAGCCAGCGCGAAAAGGCGACCATCATCAACAAGCGAAACGCCGAAAACCAGCAGGAGCTGAATACCCTCAGCCTCGCCATCAACAAGGCGGGCATCGACATGCAGGTGGCGCAACTCCTCGGCGATCAGGCCGGATACAGCGCCGAACTCGCCCGCATGGGTGCGGAATCAACGCTCCTCGGCACGACGAAGAAGAACTTCAAGATCGTTCGCCGCAACGAGGACGGCAGCTACAGCAATATCGTCGCAGACGAAAACACCGCCCTGTTGCCGCATGACATCATCGAGATTGGCGTCCAGGCAGCTGCCGATACGTCGGCTGCCGCATCGCAGACGCAGCAGCCGGCCGCCGCCCTCATTCCCAATGTCGCCCGAACCGATGCACCCCGTCCGAACTGGGTATCGCAGGCGGGATCGAACTAGAGCAATCGGCAAAAGTGTACGGCGATTTTGCGTCGGGCATTGTGTGAAAACAAAGAGATAGAGCATTTTCGCGACTCGGAGAAAATGGAAATGCTCCAGGAGACCACGGTAGGAATATGCCTGTTAGCGTCGGGGTTGAGTTCATGTCTGCATTTGCCGTCTTTTCGTGCCGCACGCAGGGCCTGCGTGGCGTAACCGCAGAGAATCTTCGATCCGGTTCGGAGGTTGCAGCATGACAATTGAACCGATCGGCTTCCTCGTCTTCCTGCTCGGCCTGGCGCTCGTCTATTATGGATCCCGCTTTGCGATCACTGCGCTCTGCATCTCCACGCTGCTCGGTGCAGCCGCAGCCTTCCAGCTCCCCGCACTCGGCGGCAGCAGCATTCAGCCGAGCCACCTCCTACTGCTCTTCGTCACGATCGGTGTGCTATTACGTCCGCGCCAAAAACAGGCGGCCCTGACGAGCATGGCTTATCCCGGCCCTGGCTTCTGGTTTGCGGCCTATGTTTTGTTTTCCGCCATATCGGCCTTTTTCCTGCCGCGCATTTTCGCCGGCGCGACACTGGTTTACTCCTCCGCACGCAGCAGTTCCGGCTTGATGTCGATCATGGCATCGCCGCTGGCGCCGGGTTCCTCGAATCTCACGCAGTCCGTCTACCTGCTCGGCGACCTCGTCTGCTTCGCCATCGTCTGCGGCCTTGCCCGGTTGGGGCATGGACGCTTCATCGCCCGCCAACTCATCGTCACGGCGCTCGTCTGCCTGGGCTTTGCCCTGCTCGATATTGCAACGTTCACGATCGGCCAGCCCGACCTGCTCGATTTCATGCGCAACGCCAACTATACGATGCACACAGCGGAGGTGATCGGCGGATTCAAACGCATCGTCGGCTCCTTCCCGGAAGCAAGCGCCTATGGCGCCGCGGCTTTGGTGTTTTTCAGCTTCACGCTCATCCTCTGGCTTGAGCGCTTCCCGAGCCGCTTCACCGGCTTTGCAACGGTATCGATCGGTCTGACCCTGATCCTCTGCACCTCGACGACTGCTTATGTCGCCGGCCTCTTCATGATCTGCGTCGCGATCCTGTTCAGTCTCAAGCGTCTTTTGAGCGGCCAGGCGACACGTCCCTATGCGACCTTCCTCTTGATCACTCTGCTCATGGTGCCCTGCGTGATCATGGCTGTCGCTCTGATCCCAAGCGTCTGGGACGCCGTCGGCGATTTGGCGAACATCACCCTGGCCAACAAGCTCGAATCGCAATCCGGCGAGGAGCGCACCGCCTGGAACACACTGGCGCTCATCTCTTTCGTAGAGACGGCCACCTTCGGGGCGGGCCTCGGCACTGTTCGCGCATCGAGTTTCGCAGCCGCACTTTTGTCGAACGTCGGCATCACCGGAACAATTCTCTTTGTGCTATTTCTCTACAGCCTCCTGACGGCTGCTGCTCGCAGCAAGCTGGTGAGCCGTGAAAACCGGGCGATTGGTATGGCCGCCGTTTTCGCCTCGGTCGCGCAGATCGCCTCGGCGACGATTTCCGGAAGCAGTACCGACCTCGGCCTGCTTTTCAGTATTACGGCCGGGCTTGCAAGCGGTTGCTTGACCGTGCCCTACGCGCAACCGAACCGCATGACCCGTCTGCAGAGGACACCGGCATCTCTAATGAGCACGCCGGTATTTTCATCGCGATGAAGTGTGGGGCAGAAAAGATGCCGATGATGTCAGCTTTGCCGCTGCTTGCTCGGCACGGGCGCCGGATCGGCGATCGCACTATCCTTGGACGGCTTGCGACTGCGGCGCCAGAACCCGGCCACGAAGACGCCCGTCACGTAGCAGACTTGCATCAGCACGAGAACGCCGAGACCATAAAGTGCTGCTTCAAGCAGCGAGGCACTTCGATGGGCCACGATACCGAAACCAAGGGCTATGACGATCGCGAAAATGGCGAAGGCCCAGGCGCGAATGGCCGCTCCGGCCGCGAGCGAAATCAGTATCACAATGATCGTGCCATTCAGCATTGCGATGTCTTATCCCTTTCTATCGTCCCACATGCGCCCCGTGCCGATCTTCACATTACAGGGACAAATCCACAACACCTACGTTTTGGTAGTGGAGCGATAGTAATGGTTAATTTTCTCACAATCCGCCGCGATCAAAACGCCGGTGAGACGCCATTGGTTCCCCGCCGGATGCGCGATTTCCTGATCGCAACAAGTACGGGACAGCACCTCGACAAAGAAAAACTTGCAACAGAATCAATAAAGACACTTCCCGGCGAAGAACTACGAGAAGGATTGTACCATGAGTAATCAGTGCGTGGCCTACGTTACGGATGTCGAATATTCCTTTCCGACTATTCTTTCAGCGCTGCAGGCTCGAAAGTTTGCAAGTCCTGAGACCGATATCTGTGTCCTCATGTCGGAGCATCTCGACAATTTCGAGGAGTTGAAGAGCCTGCTGGCCCTGAGCGGCGTCAAGCTGATGGACGCAACGGAAGCGCTACACGAATCCCTCGGCGCGCTCGATGGTTCGCATTTCATGGGCCGCATCAGCGTCAGCACCATGGCCAAGCTCGTGCTCGCCCAGATCCTGCCTGACAATTATACCCAGATCATCTATCTGGATGGCGACACGCAGATCGTCAGTAGCCTTGCCGATCTTGAAAATGCATTCGCGCCCCCTGGAAAGTTCTTCGCAGCGCGCGATTACACCTCCATCCACGGCCTGCTGCAGAACGGCAAGGACAGCAGTTACTTCAATGCCGGCGTTCTCAAATTCCACCGCGACGGCTGGATCGGTCCGCAAGCTCTGCAGCTCTTTGCCACGAACCCGGACGCTTGCGACGGCAAGCACGATCAGGGCGCGTTGAATTATGTCTGCGGCTCCTCGCTCATTCTGGTATCGAACCGCTGGAACTTCCCCAAGCAGTTCCTGCATCTGGTAGACATGTCCTCGCTCGCCATCGTCCACTATATGGCGCACCCCAAACCCTGGCACGGCACGTTCTTCCCGTGGAGCGATACTGAAAGCCAGGTCTACATCGATTTGCGCAGGACGCACCCTGCCTATAACGCGCTCTACCGGGGCATCAGCTTCGACCGCAAGGTGGTCTACAAGTATCGCTCGATGCGCGAGCGCATGAGACATGCCCTGCAGAACGAGACGCCCAATCCTCGTGTCCAGACGCTGCTCGCCGGCGACTATGTCGTCTGACGAAAAGTCGGTCCGATCCCTGCAGGCAGAGCCGGTCCTTAAGGCCGGCGCGAATGTTCAGGAGCAGAAATGAGCGCTTTGACGACCAGCATCTCGCACTATGCCAAGGCTCGGCTGCGCCGTTCGTTGAAGGCCGGCCAGGTCGGCTATGGCGGGCTGCGCGACAGCTTGAAGCAGGCCCGCCATGTCCTGGTCTGCGTGATCCGCGACGAAGGACACCGGATGGAGTTCTTCCTGCAATATTATCGCGATCTCGGCGTCGAGCACTTCATCTGCATCGACAACGGTTCGGGCGACGGGACCGTCGAACGCCTGTCCGGCATGGAGGATGTTTCGCTGCTCTCGGCCACCGGTTCCTACAAGGCGGCACGCTTCGGCAATGACTGGATCAACGCGGTCATGAACCGCCATTGCCAGGAAAAATGGGTTCTCTATGTCGATGCGGATGAGTTTCTCGTCTATCCGCATTGCGACACGCGCTCGATCAGCCAGCTGACCGCCTATATGGAATCCGTCGGCGCCCGCTCGTTGCGCTCTGTCATGATCGACATGTACAGCCGCGATCCCGTCAGCGAAAATATCTGCGAGCCCGGCCGCAACCCGCTCGACGTATGCAGCCTCTTCGACTGCTCAGGCTATGAATCGCATTTTGACAAGAACAGCCGCACCATCTGGATCAAGGGCGGCGTGCGCGGCCGTGTCTATTTCCGCGGCCGCACCTGGGATGGCCCAGCACTCAACAAGATCCCGTTGATCTACGTATCCGGCGAGCGCCTTTATCTCAAATCCTCGCATCAGGTCTGGCCGCTCTCCCTCAATCTCGGCGAAATGCGCGGTGCCGTGGGCATCACCAGTGCCCTCCTGCACTTCAAGTTTCTGTCGAGCTTCCTTCACAAGGTCGCCGATCCCGCCAACCGTTCGGAGCATACTGCCGAATACACGATGTACTCTTCTCCCGAAGACGCCCGCAACTTCGTCTATACCGGCACCGGCACCTATCGCCATTGGAAGGATCTCTCCGACAACGGCCTTATACAGGGCGAGGGCTGGCAACTCTGGCACAGCGCATCCGATGCCGAGGTACAGCAGAAGAGCTCGCCCGCTCCTGAGAAAGCATCTTCTCCGGCGCAAAGAGGGGCCATCATCTCAGGCGAAGCAACACCTTCGCGCTGATGCTTCGGAGGACAACCAATAAACGGAAGCATACCGTAAACGCCTGTATTAACATCCGCGTTTACGGTAACTTACTTCCCCACACGATCATGCGGCCTATGGTACCATTCTGGTGAAACCAGGAAGCGATTATGCTGAGACGCATTCTCCTCGCAGGGCTCTGCGTACTTGCAGGCTGCGGCCATCCTACCGGGGTAATGACCCCTGTCGCTCTCACAGCCGGCACGCCGAAGACATCGCAGGTGGACATGCTGGTGGCCACCACACGCCAGCCGTCCGGCGACGCTGCGACGCTTTTCAATGGCGAGCGCAGTCCCAAGCCCTACCTGACGGACATTGCCATTTCCATTCCGCCGAAACGTGCGGCCGGCACCGTTCAATGGCCCGAACGGCTGCCACCGAACCCGGCGACCGATTTCGCTGTCACGCGGGTCGAGCAGCTCGAGACGCGGACGGAGGGACGCGCCTGGTTCAAGCAGCATCTCGTGGACGGTCACGCGCTCGTCTTCGTGCATGGCTTCAACAATACATACGAGGATTCCGTATTCCGGCTGGCTCAGATCGTCCACGACAGCGGCATGAAGGCCACGCCGGTCCTCTTCACCTGGCCTTCGCGTGCACAGCTGACAGCCTATGAATATGACAAGGAAAGCACGAACTATTCGCGCACCGCACTCGAACAGGCCCTGCGGATCCTCGCGCAGGATCCGAGCGTCAAGGATATCACCATCCTTGCCCATTCCATGGGAACCTGGCTTGCAATGGAATCCCTGCGCCAGATGGGCATTCGCGACGGACATGTGAATCCCAAGATCCGCGACGTCATTCTTGCCTCGCCCGACATCGACATCCAGGTCTTCGCCAAGCAGTTCGTGGAAATGGGCACGCCACATCCGAAATTCACGATCTTCGTGTCGCAGGATGATCGGGCTCTGGCGGTATCGAGCTTCATCACCGGCAAAGTTTCACGGCTCGGCGCAATCGACCCATCCAAGGAGCCCTATCGCAGCAGGCTGGAAGAGGCCGGCATTACCGCCATCGATCTGACAAAGGTCGACACCGGCGACAAGCTCAACCATGGCAAGTTTGCCGAAAGCCCCGAGATCGTCCAGCTGATCGGCCAACGGTTGATGACCGGTCAGCCGCTGACGGATTCCAATATCACCCTCGGCGAAGGCGTCGCCGCCGTTGTCGGCGGCACAGTTCAAACAGTGGGCAAGGTCGCCGGTACCGCCGTCGCCGCCCCACTGGCAATTGCCCAACGTCCGCCGGTCGCTGCAAAGCCGGTGGAGGTCGAGGATACATTGCGCGGCGATCCGCAATCCAAACCGCTGACACAGTAACGGCGTGATTTACGCAGCCGTTACATCTCGCAACAGCGGCATTTACGGTAACGTACTTCCGCAAATAGCCTCAAAGTAGAAGTCTCTCCCGGTCGAATGGCGACGATCCAGTTGTGGCAGGCTCTGCCCTGCCCAACACCAGGGAGAGCATAATGTTGAACGACCGTGCGAAGGGGAAGATGTGATGGCCACCAGCTTCTCCAGGGGACTTCTTTCGGCAACCGCGGCAGTCGCAATGAGCCTCGCCGCAGCTCCCCTCGTTTCCATGGCCTACGCACAAGAGGCAGCCCTTACCGCACCGGCAGCGCCGGCTTCTCCCGAAACACCCGGCAAGCCGAATATCCTCGTCATCTTCGGCGACGACGTCGGCCAGACCAATATCAGCGCCTATTCCTTCGGCGTCACGGGTTACCGCACGCCCAACATAGACCGTATCGCCAAGGAAGGACTGATGTTCACGGATTATTATGCCGAGAACAGCTGCACGGCGGGCCGCTCTACCTTCATCACCGGCCAGGTCTGCCTGCGCACCGGGCTTTGCAAAGTCGGGATTCCCGGCGCGACAGTCGGCCTGCAGTCGCGAGACATTACCATTGCCCAGGCGCTTAAGCCGCTCGGTTATACGACGGGCCAGTTCGGCAAGAACCATCTCGGCGACCGCGACGAATTCCTGCCGATCAAGCACGGTTTCGACGAGTTCTACGGCAACCTCTATCACCTGAATGCCGAAGAAGAGCCGGAACGTCCCTACTATCCGAAGGACGATCAGGAATTCGTGCGCACGAATTCGCCGCGCGGCGTTTTGAAAGCGACGGCAGACGGCAAGATCGAGGATACCGGCGCACTCAACACGAAACGCATGGAAACCATCGACGACGAGACGACCGCAGCAGCGATCGATTTCATGAACAGGCAGGCCAAGGCGGGCAAACCCTTCTTCACCTGGATGAATACCACCCGCATGCATGCCTTCACGCATGTGCGTGAATCGATGCAGGGCCAGAGCGGCATGCCCGGCAACGAATATGCGGATGGCATGATCGAGCACGACGGCGATGTTGGTAAGCTATTGAAAGCTCTCGACGATCTCGGCATCGCCGACAACACGATCGTGGTATACACGACCGACAACGGCCCCAACCAATGGTCCTGGCCCGATGCCGCCACTACGGCGTTCCGCAGCGAGAAGGATACCAACTGGGAAGGTGCGTTCCGTGTCCCCGCCCTGGTTCGCTGGCCAGGACACATCAAGCCCGGCGAAGTTTCCAACCAGATGATGTCCGGCCTGGACTGGTTCCCGACGCTGCTTGCGGCGGCCGGCAACCCCGACATCAAGGATAAGCTCGCGAAAGGCACGACGATCGGCGGCAACCAGTTCAAGGTCCATCTCGACGGCTATAACCAGTTGCCATATCTGACGGGTCAGGAACAGAAATCGGACCGCCACGATTTCTACTACTTCAACGATGAAGGACAGCTCGTCGCCTATCGCTACAACGACTGGAAGATCGTCTTCTGCGAACAGCGGGAGCCAGGCGGCTTCGTGGTATGGGCCAACCCCTTCGTTTGCCTGCGCGCACCAAAGGTCTTCAATCTCAGGATGGATCCGTACGAGCGCGCGGATGTCGTCTCCGACCAGTATTACGACTGGCTGGCCAAGAACGCCTACCTCATTCAGTACGGTGTCTGGCGGGTAGCGCCGTTCCTCCAGACTTTTCGCGAATTCCCCCCGAGCCAGCGCTCAGCAAGCTTCAGCGTCGACCAGATGGTCGAGGCGCTGATGCGATCGCTCGAGCAAAGCCCAAGTGGCGCCCAATAGCGCCACCTGTCGAAAGATCACAGGCGCGGCGAGAATCCTATCGCGCCTGCAATTCGAACTCCGCGGAGCGCACATGACGGCACGTGACGATATTCTCGATCTCGGCAAGCGCATCGGCCAATCGATCATCGGTCAGGAGACGATGGTCGAGCGTTTGCTGCTCGGGCTCCTTGCCAATGGCCATCTGCTGGTCGAGGGCCTGCCGGGCCTCGCCAAGACGCGCGCAATCAAGAGCCTGGCGAAAAACCTTGATTCAGAGCTTTCTCGCGTCCAGTTCACCCCGGACCTGCTGCCTGCCGATATCACGGGATCGGAGGTTTATTTCTCCGAAGGCGGCAAGGGCGAGTTCAAGTTCCAGCAGGGACCGATCTTCGCCAATCTCATCCTCGCCGACGAGATCAACCGCGCGCCCGCCAAGGTGCAATCGGCCCTGCTGGAGGCAATGGAGGAACGGCAGGTCACGGTCGGCGGCAAAAGCTATCCGCTGCCTGATCTCTTCATGGTCATGGCGACGCAAAACCCGATCGAGCAGGAAGGCACTTATCCCCTGCCGGAAGCGCAGCTCGATCGTTTCCTCATGCATGTCGAGGTCGGCTATCCCGATGAGCAATCGGAAGCCGCGATCATGCGGCTCAACCGAGACGAGGAGAACGCCGCCCACAACAAGGGCTCCGCGCCAGCCACCGAGCGCCTGAACCCGCAGGCCGTCTTCGACGCCCGCACGGAAATCGGCGCGGTGACGGTCTCCGAACCGGTCGAGAAATATATCGTAGCTCTCGTCTTCGCGACGCGTTATCCGGATCGTTACGACAAGGATCTGGCGAAGCTCCTGCAGGTCGGCGTCAGCCCGCGTGGCGTCATCGGCCTCGACAAGGTTTCGCGCGCCTATGCATGGCTGAAGGGCCGCGATTATGTGACCCCTGACGACGTGAAGGCCATCGTCAACGATGTCTTCCGCCACCGCCTCATCCTCTCCTACGAGGCGCATGCGGCCGATACGAGCGCCAATCAGGTGATCGACCGCATCACCGAACTGGTTGCGGTTTCATGAGTGCGGCGGCCAAAAGCAGCGATGGTGTTCATGTCACGACGGAACAGCTCGTCGCTCTCGAGGGCCGCGCCCGCAACCTGACCTTTATCCAGAAGGCGAAAAGCCACCAGCAGCTTGCCGGCCGCATGCAATCGGCGCTGCGCGGCCGCGGCCTGATCTTCGAGGAATTGCGGGAATATCTGCCGGGTGACGATATCCGCTCCATCGATTGGCGCGTGACGGCCCGCACGAACAAACCGGTCGTGCGCATTTATGGCGAGGAGAAGGAGCGGCCGGCGATCCTCGTGGTCGACCAGCGGATCAACATGTTCTTCGGCAGCCGTCGCGCCATGAAATCCGTCACCGCCGCCGAGGCCGCCATGCTCTGCGCCTGGCGCATTCTCGGCTCGGGCGATCGGGTCGGCGGCTTCATCTTTGGCGATGGCGACATCGAAGAGGTCAAGCCATATCGCAGCCGCAACGCCGTCATCGCGCTTGCCGACATGATCGCCTCCAAGAACCAGACCCTGAATTCGCGGTTCACCGACATACCCTCCCCCGCCTCTCTGGACACGGTACTGCAGCGCGTGGCCGCAATCGCCCATCACGATCACCTTGTCGTCGTCATCAGCGATTTTGATGGGCATGGGGAAACGACGCGCAATCTGATGCTGGCGCTCTCGGCCCGCAACGACGTGATCTGCCTGCTGATCTACGACCCTTTCCTTCTGGAGCTTCCCAAAGCCGCCAATATCGTTGTGAGCGGCGGCGGATTGCAGGCGGAACTGTCCCTGAGCGAGGCAGGCGTCCGCAAATCCATCGATACTTTTGCCCGCAACCGCGGCCGCGAATTGATGGCCTGGCAGCGCGAACTCGGCCTTCCCATGCTGCCTGTCTCTACGGCAGAGGAGACTGCTCCACAGCTTCGCCGCCTGCTCGAACAATCCACCTGGCGGCAACGGAGGCGATGATGGAGCCGAAAATTCAGCTCGATCCCATCACCGAGACGGCGCTACGCTCTTTGCATGACATCGCGGTTCCGCCGCCAGCGTCCTGGCTGCCGCAAACCTGGGGCTGGGCAGCACTCGCCACTTTGCTCGGCATCCTGTTGCTCTCAGCTTTCCTTGTCTGGCTGAGACGATATCGCCGCAATGCCTACCGGCGGGAAGCGCTGCGATTGCTTGACGGCATCGCGGCAGACATCCGCAACCCGATCTATCGCGAAAAGGGCGTCCACGAACTGACGGAACTGCTGAAGCGCACTGCGCTCGCGGCATCACCAAGGAGCGATGTCGCATCCCTTACCGGTCAGGCATGGGCACGGCGTCTGAACAGCCGCGGAGCGGATAATGCATTTAGCCGCCTCCTCGATGATCTCGAATATCGCGATGACGCCGCCATTGCGGCACTTCCTGATGATGTTGCCGACCAGCTCGTCCGCAAATCGAGACGGTGGATCAGGGGGCACCATGTACCAGCTTGAGCATGCATGGCTGCTTCTACTGCTTCCGCTCCCCCTGCTGGTCTGGTGGCTGCTGCCGGCGCACAGGGAAACGTCGGCATCGATCCGCCTGCCCTTTTTCGATCAAGTGGCTCATGCGGCAGGGGTTCAGCCGACGGAAGGTTCCGTAGTGCCAAAACGGACATGGCATCAGAGCCTTGCCGAAGATCTTGCCTGGTGCTTCGTCGTTCTCGCGCTTGCCCGGCCGCAATTCGTCGAGCCGCCGCTCGAAAAGGTGGAACCGCAACGTGATATCCTGCTGGCCCTCGACCTGTCGCAATCCATGGAAACGCGTGATTTTCCATTGCCTGACGGCAGTCTGGGAGCGCGCGTCGACGCCGTGCGAACCGTGGTCGCCGATTTCGTGACGAAACGACCCAGTGACCGGCTTGGCCTGATCGCCTTCGGCGATGCGCCCTACCCGCTGGCACCTTTCACCATGGATCACGACCTCGTCCGACTGATGATCAACGGACTGCTGCCCGGCATCGCAGGTCCGCGAACATCGCTTGGAGATTCGATCGGCCTGGCGCTCAGAATGTTCGAAAAGACAACCGCCCCCGAAAAGGTGCTGATCCTGCTCACCGACGGCAACGATACGGCCAGCAAGATGCCGCCGTTGAAGGCGGCAGAGATCGCCGGAAAGAATGACATCGTCATCCATGCAATCGGCATCGGTGACCCGGCCGCCATGGGCGAGGACAAGCTGGATACAAGGACACTCCAGAAGATCGCCGCCGATACCGGCGGCCGCTATTTCTTCGGCGGTGACCAGAGCCAGCTCGCGACCATATACGACGTTCTCGACCAGATCACGCCGGAAGACCAGAAAGTGCTGTCCTGGCGTCCGCGTATCGAACTGTTCCATTGGCCGCTCGGCGCGGCGATCGTCATTCTCGCTCTCTATTATTTCCTCGCGGGCTCTCTCGGTCTGATCCGCCGGAGGGCAGCGGCATGATCACCGACCTGCACTTTCTGCGGCCATGGTGGTTACTCGCCCTGCTCGTTCCGCTCGTTATTCTCTGGTTCGCGGCCCGCTCGGACGATATTCGCGACCGCTGGAAGGGCATGATCGCGCCGCATCTGCTCGACAAGCTGATCGTCGAGGCAAACCGCCACGGCCGGATCAATCCATCATGGCTGCTCGCCGGCCTGCTGGCTTTGGGCACTATTGCCGCAGCAGGCCCGGCATGGCAGCACGAGGCACCCCCCTTTGTCGAGGATACAGCGCCCCTTGTCATCGCCATCGATCTTTCGCCGACCATGGATGCGATCGATATCAGCCCCAGCCGCATCGAACGCGCAAAACTCAAGATCCAGGATATTCTCGCTGCGCGGCCCGGAGCAAAAACCGCAATCGTCGCCTATGCCGGCACCGCCCATCTCGTCGTGCCGCTGACAGAAGATGCATCCCTTATAGAAAGCTATTCGGATGCGCTGGCGACGCGCATCATGCCAGAGCCCGGCAAGAACACGTCAGGCGCGCTTGCACTTTCGAACAGCCTCTTCAAGACGGAGGGTATGGTCGGCACGATCCTTTTCCTGACGGATGGTATCGAACCGGCCGGGCTCGACGCACTGAAGGCCACGAATGCCAACGGGGTGGTTATTCTCGGTATCGGCACCGCCGAGGGTGGGCCAGTCAAGACGGCCGACGGCAATTTCCTGACCAATGCCGGCGGCGGGCGCCTCCTGCCTAAACTCGATGTCGAGGCCCTGAAGCAGGTGAAGTCGGCAACCGGGGCCGATGTCGCCACGATCACCAATGACGATACCGACGTCCGCTGGATCATCCAGCGTATCAGCACGAATTTTGCGGATGCGCAGACCTCAGAAGGCAATCGTTGGCGCGATGCCGGCTGGTGGCTGGTCGCTCCGGTCGCCTTGCTGCTTGCTCTCTCCTTCCGGCGCGGCTGGGTGGTCAAGGTCGGCGCCATGCTTCTCGCCATCCGGCTGCTGACGCCGTCCCCGGCCGAGGCGGCTGACTTCATGGATCTATGGCTGACGCCGGATCAGCAGGGGCGACTGGCTTTTGAACGGGCCGACTTCGAGGGGGCCGCCGGCCATTTCCAGGATCCTATGTGGAAGGGTGTAGCGCTTTACAGGACCGGGCATTTTGAGGATGCGCTTGATGCCTTCGCTGCCGTCGATACGGCTGAAAGCTGGTACAATCAGGGAAACACCCTCCTGCATCTCGGCAAGTTCGAGGAAGCTGTCGCGGCCTATCGGAAAGCAATCGAAAAACGGAAGGACTGGCCGGAGGCTCAAGCCGATCTCGTGATCGCCGAAAGGCTTTTGAAGAAGCAGCAGGAGAAGGAACAGGAGCAACCGCAGGAGCCGAATGAAAAGCCCGACAGCGTCCAGTTCGACGACAAGGGAAAGCAAGGCAAGGAAGGACAGATCAGCATCGCCGAGCAGACCTCGGAAATGTGGATGAAGAATATCCAGGTGAGCCCGGCCGACCTGATGGCGCGCAAATTCGCGATGGAAGCGAAAGGGGGCAAACCATGATCCGGTCAGCCCTGTTGCTTTGGCTGTTCATCTTGGGAAACGCATTGGCTGCCGAACCATTCGCCCGCGCGGCAATCGAGGGGAACGGTGACGTCGTGCCGGGGCAACAGCTGCGCCTGACGGTCGATGTCTTCGTGCCGGACTTCTTCACCTCGCCGCCGCAGTTTCCCTTATTCGCCGTTCCGAATGCCATGGTCACCCTGCCGGACGAGCGCGGCTTCAATCTGACCCAGACCATAGACGGCGTGCAATATTCCGGCATCCGCCGCAGCTATGCGGTCGTGCCGGAAGCGTCTGGCCCCTATACCCTGCCGGATATCCCGATCGAACTTGGCTATTCGGTGGGAGGAAAGCCGACAAAGGCAACCGTCACCATCCCAGGCATTTCGTTCAAAGTTGGCGGCAGCTCCCTTCCCGACCAGCCAGTATTTGCCGCCGATGGCTTGACGATCGAACAATCCTTCGATCGCGACCCGTCCAAGCTGAAGGCAGGCGATGCGCTTTCCCGCATCATCGCCATCACGGCCCTGGACACACAGGCGATGATGATCCCGCCGGTTGAGCTCGGCCACACATCCGGCCTGCAGCAATATGTGAAGCCGCCGAAGATCGAGGACGGCATAGACATCAACAGGGAAACGGCCAGCCGGCGCACCGAAACCATCGTCTATACCGCCGCCGCTGCCGGGACATTCGACATACCGGCGGTTTCCTATCCCTGGTTCGATGTGGACAGCAAAGCGGAAAAAACAGCAGCACTTCCTGACGTGAAAGTTTCGGTCAGTCCCGCATCCGTCAAAGAGGCAATCGCGCCGCAGCTCTCGGAAGAAGCGGGCAGCTCATCGCGCCAGGGCAGCATCTGGCTCATCGCCGCAATCGCCATGGCACTTGCGATTGCCGTTTTCATTGTCCGCTGGCTCGCACCCCGATTTGCAGCATGGCGCTCGAAACGTCGGGATCTCTGGCACAATTCCCGTTCCTACCGGCTTCGCCAAATAACGCAGACCATCGAGGCCGGAAATGAAACCGCCGTCTATGCGGCTCTACAGGCTTGGGCATCAGAGTTCGGATACCGAACCATCGCTGATTGGCTGGCAAAGGAGGGTTCCCCCGTCCTCAAACAGCAGGCCGATCTTTTGGAACGCAAGCTCTTTGCAGCGCAGGTCGGGCTGAAAATAGACCGGGCGGCAATCGCAACAGCCCTTGCCCGACATGGCCCTGTGATCGACGAAAAAAAGCGATCAAGCCTGCCGCCCCTCAATCCGGTCGCGGCTGACGGAACAGACGCTGCCTGACAGCGCTGCACCCGGCCTCTATTTTCGGAAACAGGCCCTATTTCGGAAACAGGAATGTCATGCCCGCGCGAAAGGCCCAACCTTCGGCACCGTTATCGGGCGCATCGGCCCAGTAGCGAACGCCAGCGGAAAGGCTGACCGGCTGCTGTCCAAATTTCAGGAGTTTCGAAGCCTGCAGATTGATCGGCACGGACCACTGGTTGGCTTCCCAGTCATAGGTGCTTTCCGTGTTGAGCGTGAAGGTCCAGGCATCCTTCGTGGTATAGGAAAGGAACGGCTGCAGGAAGGTCGAGCTTACATCCGCTCTGTCGCTCTGGCCCGCAAAGGACCAGATGTGATTGGCAAGGATGCCATAGGTCCAGGGACCCTCCTGCTTGAGCAGCACGGCCGTCGGCCCTGCACCCCATTTGCCGCTGCCCAGCAATTCGTCCGTCGCCGTCGGAAGAAGAAGAGCCGGGCCGACACCCCAGATGAGTCCACCAGGTCCCGGCTGCTTGGGAGAGAAGAAGAAGCTCTGCGTGATATCGCCGATGCCGAACTGATGGCCGGAGGAGCCGGCGATATCATCCTGCCAGATCACCGGAAGAATCGTGCGTGATATGACGTTCCAGTCCTCATTGATCGAAAACGGAATGACGGGCTGGATATTGAGCGTCTCACGATTGCCGTCCTCGGGGCCGAAGCCACGGTCGTAGTTGAACTGGAAGGGGACGCTGATCAGCGAAGCGACCGGATTGCTGAGCTTCTTGGCAAGATCACTTTCGGAGTCCTGCGCGGTGGCATCGGCCGCGCCAAAAAGTCCCGGCAAAAGCGCCAGCAGGCAAGACGCGAACCTGAACCGGCTCATCATATCCCTCCGATACCCGTGAGACACGAGAAGACAGAGGCTCGACCTGGCAAACAAGTACGTTACGGTAAATTTACGCCCACCGTTACGCAGCACTCGAATGCGTTTACCGTAACGTACTTCCGTCTCCTTCGCTTACGCGCGAAGCTCCCAGCCGACACTCCGGAGACGACGATGGCACTGGCATTCGAAGACGCACATGCCTCGAACGCGGCCCCTGAAGGCATGATCTGGATTCCTGGCCGGACCTTTACGATGGGATCGAACGATCACTATCCGGAGGAGGCGCCTGCCCATCCCGTGAAGGTCGATGGCTTCTGGATCGATGAGATCCCGGTCACGAACCGCAGGTTCACGGAATTCGTCAAGGCGACCGGCTATGTCACCTTCGCTGAAAAGACGCCAGATCCCAAGGATTACCCCGGCGCCAAACCCGAGATGTTGCGTGCGGGATCGCTGCTCTTCTTCCAGCCGAAGACCGTCAGCGGGCCTGATATCACGCAGTGGTGGACCTTCAAATTCGGTGCGAACTGGCGCCGGCCGCTCGGCGGATTGAGCGATCTGCGCGGCAAGCTCGACCATCCCGTCGTGCACGTGGCCTGGTGCGATGCCAAGGCCTATGCGGATTGGGCGGGCCTTGAGCTGCCGACCGAAGCGGAATGGGAGCTTGCGGCCTGCGGTGGCCTCGACGATGCGGAATTTGCCTGGGGTAACGAACTGATGCCCGGCGGCGCTCCCATGGCTAACACTTGGCAGGGTACCTTCCCGGTGAAGTCCACGAAACCGAAAGGCCACGAACGGACCTCTCCCGTACGCAGCTTCCCGCCGAACGGCTACGGCCTCTACGACATGATCGGCAATGTCTGGGAATGGACTACGGATTACTGGTCCGATCGCCACCCCGAACCATCGGCAAAGGCCTGCTGCATTCCGGATAATCCGCGCGGCGGCGGCGTGGAGACAAGTTACGACCCTCGCCAGCCCAATATCCGTGTTCCGCGCCGTGTGCTGAAGGGCGGCTCTCATCTTTGCGCACCGAACTACTGCCGCCGCTATCGCCCGGCCGCCCGCCATGCCGAGCCGGAGGATACCTCGACGAGCCATCTCGGTTTCCGCTGCATCAGGAGAGCACCAGCGTTCCAAGAGCCCGCGTCCCAGGAGCCCACGTCGCAGGAGAATGTTCATGAGACGATCCACTCAAGCCATTGATGCCTGCCTCGCCTCCCTCGCCGTCGCACTCATTCTTCTGATCGCGGCCGTATGGAGCCCGGCCCTCGCGCAGGAACCCCTGCCCTCATGGAACGATACGACTGCCAAAACCCGCATCATGGATTTCGTCAAGGCAACCGTCACCGAAGGCGGAGAGGGCTATGTCGCGCCGGCCGACCGCATCGCCGTTTTCGACAATGACGGCACGCTCTGGTCCGAGCAGCCCTTCTATACCCAGCTCGGCTTTATCCTCGATCGGGTCAAGACGCTCGCGCCGCAGCATCCCGAATGGAAGACCAGGGAACCCTTCAAGAGCGTTCTCGATGGCGACCTGAAAGGCATTGCCAAGGGCGGCGAGAAGGGCATGGTGGAACTCATGATGGCAACGCATGCCGGCATGACCACCGACGAATTCAGCAAGATCGTCACCGACTGGTTCGCCTCATCAAAACATCCGAAGACCGGCAAGCCCTATACCGAGATGACCTACCTGCCGATGCGCGAACTGCTGGACTATCTGCGCGCCAACGGCTTCCGGACCTATATCGTCTCGGGCGGCGGCGTAGAGTTTATGCGTCCGGTGACGGAACAGATCTACGGCATCCCGCCCGAACAGGTCGTCGGCAGCACGATTGCAACGGAATACGATCTTGTCGGCGACGTTCCGGTTCTCAGACGGCTGCCGAAAATCGATTTCATCGACGACGGCCCCGGCAAGCCCGTCGGCATCAACAAGTTCATCGGCCTCAGGCCGATCTTCGTCGCCGGCAATTCGGATGGCGACTACGAAATGATGCGCTGGACGACAGCGGCCAAAGGTCCAGGCTTCGCGATGCTGGTCCATCATACGGATGCCGAGCGCGAATATGCCTATGATCGGGATTCGGCCTTCGGAAAGCTGGACAAGGCGCTCAACGAGGCCGAGCGCCGCAATTGGCTGGTGGTCGACATGAAAAACGACTGGAAAAAGATCTTCGCCTTCGAACAGTGAAGAAGCACTCGCGCGATTGCCGCGAGCGCCCTCACACAATCTCAGAAATGAAAGACGACGCCCAGGATCGGGCCATGCTCGACGATATCGTTGGTCAAGGTATCGTCACTATAGTTCACGCCAAGAGCACGATAGCCGGCAACGGCGGAAATGGCGTCATTCCATTTGTAGCCGATTGCCGCCATGACATCCCAGTCGAGATCGGCACCGCCGGCGCCGATCAGACCCCACCCGGTCAGATAGACCGAAGGCGTAATAGAATACATCCCTCTGACACCGGCCATGGCATCGACCCAGGTGGCATCGTCAGTGCCTGACACGCCGCCCAGCGGGCCGCCGGAAAAGGAGATCGTCGTTTCGGTATACCAGATCTTCACGCCGCCGATCACATCGAGGCGACCCTGGGGCTCGTCAATCACCGAGTAACCCGCACCGATCATCGCCGTGAAGGTTTCCGTTTTGAGGTCGACCTCGTCGGCGAATATGCCGCGCGGCGTCGCCGAGTCCGTCGTTATGCGGGCATAGATAATATCGGTCACGATGCTGAAACGGTCATAACGGGCATCGCCCGCTGCCATGAAGCCGAAATCGATATCCGAGAGAATATCGCCGAAACTCTCGTCGACATGAACCTCCGGAAGGCCGAAAACGCCGGTGTCGCCCGTGATCCCGGCGGCCCAGAAATAGGGCGATATCGAAAAGGTCCATTTATCGGGATCTGCAGGCCTCGGCTGCGGAGCGAGAACGGGAGCAATATCCGCAGCCTGCACGACTGCGGGAGCGGCCAGAACGACCGCGGAAAGCAATAGCATGGTGGTTCGCATCCAATATCTCTCTGATGACCCACAAAGTTAAATTGCCCCTGTAACGATAGGATACATCTCCGGCTTTAGACGGAAGTACGTTACGGTAAACCGCACCGTAAATGATGCCGTAAACGGGCCTATCGTTTTCGGAATTTGCGCCGCCTTTGCCATGGAAGCCGAGAGGAGAGGCGCTTCGAATTTTCTCATCCCACCAGCCAACCGGCTTATTGACGAACTCTGCAGACAGCAGGAGCGAGCATCTAGTCCCATCTATGGGCTCACGGCTCCGGTCACGTCGTTGAATGCGAACACGGCCCCAGCCTTGGTAAGGCCATCCTGGATCTCTGCGGACAGCACCGGCTGCAAGCGTCTTGCCTCCAGCTTGCGCCTCAAGGTGCGCTCGAAATCCGGATCCCGGCCCCGCACATCGGCAAGCCGCTGTTTTGCCTGATCGGACCCAAGCTGACCGAGTGCTGCCGCCCGCAAGGCGCGCACGACGAAGTCGGTGCAATTGACCTGTTCGGCAAGCAGAGAAGCCTCCGACCACTCGCCGCGACGATAGGCATCCAGGGCAAGAACAAGCATGGCGTCGCGCGGCACGATATCCACGGCCCGTCCCGCATCCTGCGCCATGGCGACGCCGGCTTCGAAGTAACCGGCTGAAAACAGCACCGAGGCAAGCTTTGCCGCCGCATCCGGATTGCTCGGATTGAGCGAGATCGCCCGATTTCCGGCCTGGAGGGCCGCATCGATGCGCCCGTCGGCGAATTGCGTCATCATCAGCGCCACATAGGCACGATCGGACATGGGGGCGATCGAAACCGCGCGGTTCGCCAGATCAAGAGCGCGGGCACGCACCACGGCATCTCCGGCCCCTGTTTCCTCCGCGATAAGGACACGAGCAAGCAGCGCTTTGGCGTCGGAATTATTCGGATCGACGACGAGCGTCCGCTCGAGGCAGGAACGCACTGCGGTCATATTGTCCGATCCGCCATCATCGACCTGATATTCGGCGCGCAGCACGCAGGCGTTTCCGAGCGACTCGGTACTGCTGGCATGCGTTTCAATATTGTTGATCGCCCCACGCGCCGCGCCAAAGCGGCGAGCAAGAACATCGACGATCTCCTGGCGAATCGCTGCCGGACTCTTTCCGTCGATGGCGATCGTTTCGAGCCCCGATTTCAGGACGTCGCTGGACTGGCTGTCGACGATCTGCCACCAGACGCTCCTGATATCGCCGTCGCCGTAGTATTTCATGTCGATTTCATAGGCCCGCCCTGCAACTTTCTGGGTTCGCACGCCGGCGTAACCAGCCTTCGCCACCGTCAGCGTCTGGAACTGGGTCAGCGCCGTCAGCAGCATGTCGCGCGTCTGGCTGGCCTCTCCTTGCATCCTGGTGTCAACCGCGTCCATGGAAAGAGCGACCGAAGGGCGTACTGTCAGGGACGGCTTTGAAGCGTAGAAAACGACACCGGCAGCGATCGCCGCGCAGAGCAGCAGCGCCATTCCCGTATGGATCATCAGGAGCCAGGCAGAAGCGGAAGCGGCAGCGGGGCCCTCCGCAGCCGGGGAAACAGGAAGATCATCAGGCGTCTCGGGCAGATCGCTTTCCAGCGCCACCTCTTCCTCGTCATCCTCGTAGGGCACGTGCGAGCGAGGGAAAAGCGTCACATAAGTACCTTTGGGGATGTGGATCGTCACATCCCGCTCGGCACCGAAGGCTTCATAATAGTTCTCGACCGACGAACGCAGCCGGCTCACCTCGATGCGCACGATCGGATCGTTCGACGCATCGAAATTGCTCGCTCGCCCGAGAACATCAAGTGCGATGGAATAGGCTTTGACCCCCTCCTCACAGCCGGCGAAACGCCTTTCCGCAAGATATCTGAGAATGGCCCGTTGCCGTTCCGTGGCGTGGAATCTCGGATCGGACAGAATTCGTTCGAGTTCCGCCCTGGCCTCCGGCAACGATACTTCGCATGCCCTGGTCTCGACTACTTCAGCACCCATGATCGCCCCGTACGCGCTGATTAGGCTAAAGTATAACAGAGATGTTTATCGCCGAGACAGCAACAGGTTGCAACTGAAAATGCTAACAAAACCAGCGGACGATCGATTTTAACGTGAGTCTGCGCCTCAATCCGGCACGCTCGGGCGGTGTTCCAGGACATATTGGATGATGTCGGATTCGATTTCGGCACAGATGGTCTCGTACTCGACGACCATAGCACAATGCTCGTCCCCGGGCTGCCGCATGAGGCGTTCCAGGGCAAGGCACGTTTCCTCATAAGCCTCGAAGAGATCGTTAAGCGAGCGGGATTTCGATGCGAGAAGCTGCAGTCTGCCGCGCATTGCAGGCAATTTCAGCATGAGCCGCCACAGCCCGTGCTGTGCGGTTTCGGTAGTGTTGCTGTTAATGCCTCCTTTCCCACCCATGGAATTTCGGCCTCCTGCTCATCCAGCCGACTATGAAGTGACAGGTGGAAGATGGAAGTACGTTACCGTAAATGCGCAGTCATTTACGTCTCTTCCCCGGCCTTTACGCCAGAGTTTACCGTAACGTACTCCCGCAGAGGCTCCTGCTGTGCTCATCCTTGTACCGTGGAGGAAGCGGCGCATGGACAGATCGGTGACGACGTCTCCTGCGGCCGGCTATTCTGCCGGGAGACATAGCGAATGATCAGGCTGGCAGTATTTCTTCTGGCTTTCCTCGTCGTGACCTCGGCGGCGGCGCAAACCGCGCCACCACCGCCCCAGCAGAAGATTGACCAGCTGATAGGCCTGCTGCAGGATCCCGAGATCCAAACCTGGCTGGAAAGTCGGAAGAAGGAGCAGGACGCAACAGCCGCAGCAACCCAGCCATCAGGCTTTGCGACTTGGGAAGCGCGGCTGCGCTCGCGCATCGATGGTATTCTTGCTGCAGTTCCGCGTATCCCCTCCGAAATGTCCCAGGGCGCCGCACGTGCTCGCCAGGATGCCGTCTCACACGGATATGCACCGATCTTCCTGATTTTTGCGGGCTTGGTCGCGGTAGGTGCAGCCGCCGAATGGCTCTTCAGGCGCGCCCGGTCCCCGTCGATCGGCCCGGTCGCCCGCCTTCTTCCGGTCGCGGTTTTCACCGTGGTCGTCGCAATCATATTCTTCGCCGTTGAATGGCCGCCACTCGCCCGGCTGGTTCTCCTCGCCTATCTGGTTGCCTTCATCGCCTACCGCGTCGCCGCTGTCTTGATTAACCTCGTGGAAAGCAACCGCCCCTCGCTCGCCATCCGCGCCCAGCTTTTTGTCGGCATTGCATTGTTTGCCGCGGCAACCGCGACGCTCGGCGCACCGCTAGGCGTCGATCGGGCCGTCACGGAGGCCATCTCCTACTGCTTCTCGGTTCTTCTGTTGGCACTCGCGATCGAAACAGTCTGGTCGGCATTGGCCCAATCCATTTTCATAAAGGCAGGCCTCACCGGCTTCCTCGCCCTGTTGTGGATCCTCTGGTGTCTTGATCTGCAAGGCCTTTTCTGGCTCGGCGTCTATGCCCTTGTCCTGCCGGGTCTGTTGCGTGCCACGGGCACGGCAGCGGCAACGCTCACGACGGCGCCGTCAGAAAGCCCCAGGAGCATATTGTTCGTCCGCGGCAGCCGGGCAATCATCATTGCGCTCGCCGTTGGCTGGCTGGCTCTCGTCTGGCGCCTTAGTCCCGATTCCCTCGCAAATCAGAATGCGACGTTGGCTGCCGTCCTCTATGGATTGCTGAAAGGCGTTATCGTGCTGCTGATTGCCGATCTCCTCTGGCAGCTTGCCAAGGGCTGGATCGACCGCAGCATTGCGACCTCGGCAGACGCGACCGGCCTCGCCCCTGCCGAAGTGGCGAAACGCGCGCGATTCCGGACATTGCTGCCGATTTTCCGGAATGCGCTCGCCGTCATGGTGGCGGTCATGGCCGGCCTGATCGTGCTGGCGCAGCTCGGAGTCGAAATCGGGCCGCTGATCGCCGGCGCGGGCATCTTCGGGGTGGCCATCGGCTTCGGCTCGCAGACCCTCGTCAAGGACGTCATCAGCGGCGTTTTCTACATGCTCGATGATGCCTTCCGTGTCGGCGAATATATTCAGGCGAAAAACTACAAGGGAACGGTGGAAGGCTTCAGCCTGCGCTCGGTGCGGCTGCGCCACCATCGCGGCCCCGTCTTCACCGTTCCGTTCGGAGAGCTTGGCGCTGTGGAAAACATGAGCCGCGACTGGGTGATCGACAAGTTCCGCATCTCGGTCGCCTACAACACCGACATCAACAAGGCCCGCAAGATCACCAAGACGATCGGCGCGGAGTTGAAAGAAGATGCCGAGGTCGGCCCGCTTTTCATCGAACCGCTCAAGATGAAGGGTGTCGAAGAATTCGGCGACTACGGTATCGTCCTGAGCTTCGCCATGACGACGGTGCCCGGCATGCAGACCTATATCCGCCGCAAGGCCTATGCCATGATCCGCGAAGCCTTCCAGAACAACGGCATCGAATTCGCCCAGCCGATGGTGCAGGTCGGCGGCGATGACAAGAACGGTGCCGCAGCTGCCGCAACCACGCTACGCACCGCCCAGCAGGCGAAGGCCGCCGGTAGCGCGGAGGGCTGAGAAGCGCCCGGGCGCCGAAAAGGACACCCGTATCCACATTGTGCACGGCGACCCAGGCAACGCATTTGTCTCTACGCCCGGCTCGGCCCGATCACAAAACCGCTGCGGTTTTGTGACAGCAGCGCGCAATTCTAATCCGCCTCGACAAGATACCGCGTCAGTTCCGCTGCAGACATTTCGCGCGCGAGGCTTGCCGCCTGACCGGCCCACATATTGCTGAAATCAGATCTGCTTTCCTTCTCGGTCACCGCCCTCAGCGGCGCAAGCGCCCCGCCTGCGGTCGGGAATGCCGGCGCAGCTTTGGCCAGCGGCCCGATCTCCCGCATGATGCGGTTGACGATTCCCCGTGCCGGGCGACCGGTGAAGATATTAGTGACGGCCGTATTGTCATCCCGCGCCGACTTCAACGCTTCACGATGAAACGCGGTAACCTTGGCTTCCGGCGTAAACAGATAGGCTGTGCCTACCTGAACGGCGGATGCACCGAGCACGAAGGCGGCACGAACCCCGCGCCGATCGCTGATACCACCCGCAGCAATGACCGGCACCGAAACGGCATCGACAATCTGCGGCACGAGTGCCATCGTGCCGACCTGTGTCGCCATGTCATCACTCAGGAAATTGCCGCGGTGCCCGCCGGCTTCCAGCCCCATGGCGATGATGGCATCGACGCCACGTTCGGCAAGCCAGCGTGCCTCTGCGACCGTCGTTGCCGAAGCTGTGATCTTTGCACCGGTCTGTCGCACGCGCTCCAGCAGTTCCGGCCCCGGCAGGCCGAAATGGAAGCTGACGACTTCCGGCCGATAGCTTTCGACGAGGCCACAATAATTGTCGTCGAAGGGTGCCCTTCCTGCCGCCGGAACTGGTGCTGCAGGATCGAGCCCAAGCTCCACATAATAGGGCGCAAGAGCGGTGCGCCACGCCATCTGGGCAACGGGATCTGCCGCTGGATTGGCGTGTGCGAAGAAATTCATGTTGATCGGCTTCGAAGTCGCCGAGCGGATCTGATCGAGCGACGCTTTTGTCTGTTCGATCGTCAGCAGCGCGGCGGGAAGCGAACCGAGGCCGCCAGCTTCACTGGCCGCGATCACCATTTCAGGCGTAGTCGCACCCGCCATCGGTGCCTGAATAATAGGAAGCTCGATCCCGAAGAGGTCGACGATACGATTGTCCTGCCAGTTGCCCATCACACGATACTCCATGCGTTCCGCTTGATCATAAAGCGAGTGGCGGCCTTGCGGGCCGCCACGACACTATTTCTGTTTTGCTGCTTTTTCTGCAAGCTGCTTGCGATATTCAGGCACAGGCAGACCGCCGACACCCCAGCTTTCCATTTCGATCTCGTCGATGACCACGAAGGTGCTGTCATGTGGCTTGCCCAAGATATCGAAGAGCAGATCGCTGACACCCTTAATCAGAGCGGCCTTCTGCTCCGCCGTCGTGCTTGTCGCACCCGGAGCCGTGCCTTCACGCGTCACTTTGATATTCACATAAGGCATTGTCGTTCTCCTTGAGGACGGGTGCTATCGAGCGCCCCGCCCATTGCCTCCTGTTGCAGCAATTACCAACGGCCGGCGTGCTGGCCGCCATCGACATTCAACGTCTCGCCGGTGACGAAGCCGGCACGCTCCAGATAGAGCACGGCATCGACGACTTCGCTCACCTCGCCCAACCGGCCGACCGGATGCAGGGCGCTGAGGAAAGCGTGCGTTTCCGGCGCATGCATCGGGGTCCTGATGATGCCGGGCGCCACCGCATTTACGCGAATGCCGCTCTTGGCATATTCGATGGCAAGCCCGCGGGTGACGGCGTCGAGACCGCCCTTGGTCAGCGTCGCCAGACCCGAGGGAACATCGGCGATGGGCTGATCCACAAGGGCCGTCGTGATCTGAACGATGTGACCATGGCCCTGCTTCAGCATCTGGGCAATGGCAAATTGCGTGATGTGGAAGAAGCCGGCAACGTTGACATTGATGACGTTGTTGAAGTCTTCGACTGTGTAGTCGGTGAACGGCTTGCCGACGAAGATACCGGCATTGTTGATCAGCGTATCGACGCGACCGAAACGCTCGATGGCCGTCTTAACGACCTGTTCGGCCACGCCACGCTCGCCAATGCTGCCGGGTACTGCGACAATGCCGGCATCGGACGAAGGCTGAATGTTGCGGGAGTTGGCAACGACAACATAGCCTTCCTTGCGATAGGCTTCGACGATGCCTGCGCCGATACCCTGCGAGGCACCGGTAACGATTGCGACTTTCTGTTCATTGCTCATGATATGTCTCCTTGGAAGATGGCGCTTTGCGCCGTGTTTGAGAGGTGATCAGGCCGTCAGGTCGACGGCGAGCGGTTTGCCTTTTTCGAAGAGCTTCAGGCGCTCCTCGAGGTTGAAGACCGAGAAGGTATGTGCGAGCTGGTCCTGCGTTTCGCGGAAATGCACCCAGCCTTCGTTATGCGCGGATACGAGGAGCGCGTTCGGGAAGGCATGCGCCGCCTCCAGAGCATCCTCGCTGCCCATCGTCACATGGAAGCGCCCACGGGGCTCGGCAGCGCCCGTAAACAGCAGCACGACTTTGGGAGAAAAGAGCCGGGCGACCTCGGCCGTGCCCTCGTACCAGACCGTGTCACCGGTCACGTACAGCAGGTCGCCCGGCTTTTCACGGCCGAGGGCAAAGCCGACGACATCGCCGGAAATCGGCTCGATACCGACGGGGCCGTGGCGGGCGGGCGTTGCAGTGACCAGCAACTTCTCACCGTCGGCGCCTTCCAGCGTGACGGTTTCGAAGGGAGCAAGGCCAAGGGCATTGCCGCCCAGGCGCTCTGCTCCAGCCCTCGTCGTGAAGGTGGTGCCAACGGCAGGAAGCATCGCCCGGCCTGCACTGTCGAGATTGTCGAAGTGCTGGTCGTGGCTCAAAAGAACCGCGTCCAGCCGGCCGATGTCTTCGACCGACAAGGCAGGACCGGAAGTCTTTTCGAAGCGGACGGGCGTTTCCTTGTAGAGGCCCGGCGGGTCGAAGGTCGGATCGGTGAGAAGCCGGAGCGTGCCATATTCGATAAGCACGGTCGGCCCGCCGATAAGCGTGAGATTAAGATGGGAAGAGGTCATGTCGGCAACCTTTCTGTTTCGAGGTCGCCTTCTGTTTAGTCCCGTTCCTTTCTGCGAAAAATTCGCTATTCTTTGCCAATGGCTGATAAAAAACGCACAGAGCCAGACTGGCAGGATATCAGGGTCTTCCTCGCACTAGGACGGCACGGCAGCCTGTCAGCCGCGGCCCGCACATTGCGCGTCAACCATGCAACGATCGCTCGACGGCTTCATTCACTGGAGGAAACGCTCGGCGAAAAACTGGTCGAGCGTCGCCCGGACGGCTATGTGCTGACCCCCGCCGGAACCCGTGCGCTCACCGCGGCAAGCGACATGGAAGCCTCAGTCCAGACGCTCGGGCGTGGCTGGAAGGATGACACCCCCAAAGGCCTGGTGCGCATCAACGCATCGCCCGCGCTCTCGCAGGGCTTCCTGATCCCCCGTCTGGCGGAAATCACCAAACAATATCCGGGCCTCGATATCGACCTTGCGACCGACCTGCGCACCATAAGCCTCGAACGCCACGAGGCCGACATCGCCATACGCCTGACAAAGCCGCAGGACGGCGATCTCATTGCCAGACAGCTCGCGACGATCGGATACGGATTTTACGGAACGCAGCAGGTCTGCCGGCAGGTCGAAATCGGCGCGGAACCCGTCTTTGTCGGATTTGACGAGGTGAACGGGTATGTGCCCGAGGCAATCTGGCTGGCACGCCAGTTCCCGCAGGCGCGCGTGTCTTTCCGTGCCAACAATCAGGTTTCCCAGGCGATGGCTGCCAAGTCAGGCGCCGGTCTGGCGCTGCTACCAAATTATATCGGCCGCACGGAAAGAGGCCTCTACCCTTGCCCGCTCGAGCCCGTCCCGCCACCGCGGGAAGTCTGGCTTCTCACCCGACGCCAGCACCGCAAGGATCTGCCGATCCGGACCGTTGCTGAATACCTGACGAAGATATTCGCGACGGAACGTGCCTTGTTCGAGGCATAAAACCCCAAGTTTACATCCGGAACAGGCTTTCTCAGAAGGACAGGTCGAGAACGCGACCCTCGAACAGACGGTCCCGTGAGCCCTCGAGATGCGCCCGCATCAGGTCACGAGCATGCTCTGCCTTGCCCTCGGCGATCGCTTTATAGATTTCGTTATGCTCCTGAAACACCTGCTCCAGGCCCGGCCGTGGACCAAGCAGCGAAAGCCCGTGCAGATGCATGCCTACGGCGATATGTGCTTTCAGCGCATCCATGGAGGCCGTGTAATAGTGATTGTTGGCCGCCTCGGTGACGGCGCGGTGGAAGACGAAATCGGCATCCACCCGGTGCAATTGATGGCTGGTTGCTTCGCGCAGATCCGCAAGGGCTGCGGCGATCTTCTGGATCGCAGCATCGTCGCGGCGCTTGGCGGCAAAATAGGCGGCAGCCGGCTCGATCGTCAGGCGAAATTCGTAGCAGCGCTGGATATCGGCAATCGTCTTGACCGGCGAATAGGCAAGCTGCGCTGTCGGCGAGCCATGCGCGCTGACGAAAGTACCGGCCCCCTGCCTTGCATAGACAATCCCCTGCTCTCTGAGACGCGCCAACGCATCGCGCACGATGGGCCGCGAAACGCCGAGCAGAGAGGCAAGTTCATGTTCACCCGGAAGCCGTGAATCCGGCGGATAATTGCCGGCGCGGATGCGCTCCATCAACTGATCGAAGACACGGTCGACCAGCTTCACAGCCTTGCCGCGCTCCGGCCGGGCTGCAGGCGTCGCCTCCGGATTCACCGATCCGCCATTCGCTTCATCCACTCTCATTCTCCCTGCTGGCATACGTTACGCCGCCTGATTCCGAACGATCAGTCTTAGCAAACTATCGGAATTGCCGAAGCCCCCCGACTTGACGGCGCACCGGAATTGCCGCCCGTTGATATCCTTAACGTCGAACCAGGGAACGCCGGCCTCGATTTCACCCTTCGGCAACAAGACTGTGACGCCTAGTTCCCGGAAAACGGCAAGCGCAGTATCACCGCCACCAACCATGATCATGTCAGGTTTCGTATCATCTATGACCGATTTGACACCCTGCGCGAAGCGAGCGGCGACCAGCGCGGCATCATTCTTCATCTCGCCCGTGCAGCGCAACATCGCTGGCAGTGCCAGCCCCTCGCCGCTCTCGACCGCGCCCATTGGCGCATCAACGACGATGCGAAGCGCATGGGAAGCTTCGAGACGATCCATTTGCACGGCCGTGATCGGATCGCGAGAGCCGAAGGCAAAGAGCGTCTTCCGCGTCGCGAGAAACTCCGGCGTGAGCCGTGCGGCCTCGCCGAGCCGGCGCGCCAGTGCGGAACCCAGACCGCGAGCGCCGACGGCAAGCGTCGAAAGCCAGTCATTCTCGGCAACCACTAAGTCGAGATCGGCATCGTCCTCGGCATCGGCGACCGATACTTCGCGGGCGAATCCGGCAAAGAGGTCGGCAATCGGTAACGGATGCTCAACGCCGCGCCCGACCACGCAACCGCGATAGGTGATGCGCTCCTGATCAGGAATGGCAGGCGCCATGAGAATAGTCTTGAGACCCAGCATGTCGGCCAGCGCAATGCTTTCGGCCGCAACATTGCCCTTCAGCCGGGAGTCGATTTTCTTCATGAAAATGGCGGACCCGGCAGCGCGCAAGGTCTCGGCGACAGCCCGCACGCGCGCAGCCGCTTCCTCCTCCGGCAGGCCGCGCGAGGCGGTATTGACCACCACGACTTCGGCACCGGTTTCAAGCGCCTTGCCGGCCGCTTCGACATCGATCGCCACAGCGACTGACAGCCCTGCCTCTACAAAGGGCGTACCCGTATCGAGAGAGCCGGTCAGATCGTCGGCAATGATGGCGACTTTCAATGTCATGAGGCCTGCCCCGGATTGACGGCATGGCAGGCGACGAGATGGCCGGGTTTTGCTTCCTTCCATTCGGGAATGACCTTGCCGCAAACCTCCATGGCGATCGGGCAACGCGTATGGAAACGGCAGCCCGTCGGCGGGTTCAGCGGACTCGGTACATCGCCTTGCAGGATCTGGCGCTTTCGGGTGCGCTCTAGCTCCGGATCGGTCTCGGGAACAGCCGAAAGCAGCGCTTGCGTATAGGGATGCAACGGGCTGTCGAAGAGTTCTTCGCGCGTTGCCAACTCGGCCAGACGGCCCAGATACATGACGCCGACGCGGGTGCTGATATGGCGAACGACTGCCAGGTCATGGGCGATGAACAGGTAGGTCAGGCCGTATTTTTCCTGCAGGTCGAGTAACAGGTTGATGATCTGCGCCTGGATCGACACGTCGAGTGCCGAGATCGCCTCGTCGCAAACGATGAATTTCGGCTGGCAGGCAAGCGCACGGGCAATGACGACACGCTGCCGCTGGCCGCCCGAGAGCTCGTGAGGGTAGCGCTGGGCAAAGCGCGTCGGCAGGCCGACATCAGTCAACAAAGCTGCGACCTTGTCCTTGAGCTGAGCCTTGGTGGCAAGCTTGTGGAAGAGGATCGGCTCGCCGATCGCCTCGCCCACCGTCATGCGCGGGTTCAGTGTCGAATAGGGATCCTGGAAGACGATCTGCAGGTCGCGGCGGAAGGGCCGCATCTGCTTTTCATCCAGCGTCGCAAGATCCTGGCCCTTGTAGACCACCTTGCCGCTCGTCGCCTTGTAGAGATTGAGAATGGTGAAACCGGTCGTCGACTTGCCGCAGCCGGATTCGCCGACGAGGCTCAGCGTCTCGCCTTCCATGATCTCGAGATTGACGTTGTCGAGTGCATAGACGGTCGCCGAGCGTTCGCCGAAGGCACCGAGCTTGACGTGGAAATGCTTGACGAGGTTTTCGACCTTCAAGAGCGGTTGAGCACCCATCACGCGGCCTCCTGCATTCTCTGGACGACGAAACAAGCTGCACGATGGGCGCTGTTGCCGGAAATCGGCTCCAGCCGCGGCACGCGCTCATGACAGACGGCTTCGGCCAGCGGGCAGCGCGGCGCAAAGGGGCAACCCTTCGGACGGCGGCCGGGCTCCGGCGGCGTGCCGCCGATCGAGGACAACCGGCTCGTCGGCGCATCCGAAAGCTTCGGGATCGAGGAGAGCAGACCGCGTGTATAGGGATGGCTCGGACGCGCATAAAGCTCGTCCACCGGCGCATCTTCCACGACCGTGCCGGCATAGAGCACGGCGACGCGATCGACGAGACCGGCGATCAGCGCGAGGTCATGGGTGATCCAGACGACGGACATGCCGAGCTTGGAACGCAGATCCTTCACGAGGTCGACGATCTGCGCCTGGATCGTCACGTCGAGCGCGGTGGTCGGCTCATCGGCGATCAAAAGCTTCGGATTGCAGGCAAGGCCGATCGCGATCATCACGCGCTGGCGCATGCCGCCCGACAGCTCGTGCGGATAGGCCATCAGCCGCTCTTCCGGCCCCGGAATGCCCACGAGACGCAAAAGCTCGACGGCGCGAACCCGTGCCTCTTTCCTGGACATGTTGCGGTGATAGATCAGTGGCTCGCAGATCTGGTCGCCGATCCGCATGACCGGATTGAGCGAGGTCATCGGATCCTGGAAGACGAAGCCGACATCGCCTCCGCGCACCTTGCGCAGTTCGCTATTCGACATCTTCTGCAGGTCGCGGCCGTCGAATTTGGCCGTGCCCTTCGTCACCTTGATCTTGTTTGGCAAGAGCCGCATCAGGCTCAACATCGTCAGGCTCTTGCCACAGCCGGATTCACCGACGACGCCGAGCGTTTCGCCCTTGTTGACGTAGAGGTCGATGCCATCGACGACGACGGCGGGGCCGCGGCGCGTGTCGATCTCGATGGTGAGATCCTTTACGTCCAGCAGGCGTTCACTGGTGGTTGCGTTCATCACTTGCTGCCCCGCGGATTGAGTGCGTCGTTGAGGCCATCGCCAAGGAAGCTGAAGGCCACCGAGGCAAGACCGAGCACGGCCGCCGGAGCGGCGAGGAGATGCGGATAATGCTGCCAGACGCGCAGGCCGTCAGAGATCATGTTGCCCCAGCTCGGCGTGGGCGGATTGACGCCGACGCCGAGGAAGCTGAAGGCGCTCTCCAGCACCATCGTCGTACCAAGGCCGGCGCTGACGGAAACGATCAGCGGTCCGAGCGCATTCGGCACGATATAGCGCATGATAACAATCCAGTTGGAAAGACCGAGCGCCTGCGCCGCCATGACATAGGGACGATTGCGGATCGACAGCACCTGGGCGCGAACGAGGCGCGCATAAGGCGGCCAGGAGATCAGCGCCATCGAACCGAAGACCAAGAGGAAGTCCACCCATACCGTCTGGCGGTAGAAGGGATTGAGGGTCGCGAGATACTGCGCCTCCATCCATTTGGTGATCGGCGTCTTCAGCGATGCATTGATGACGACGACGAGCAGCAGGTTCGGCACCGACATCGTGACATCGGTCAGCCACATGATGGCCCGGTCGTAGGGATTGCCGAAGAAGCCGGCGACGGCCCCGAGCAGAAGCCCGATCATAACCGCGATGACCGTTACGATGACGGAGACGAGGAAGGCCGTGCGCGTACCGAATACGATGCGGCTGAAGACGTCGCGACCGAGATCATCAGTACCGAAGAAATGCGCCAGCGACGGCGGCGCATTGCGCGAGGCGAGATCCTGGCTGAGATAATCGTAAGGCGTCAGAGCGGGGCCGAAGATCGCCGTGAAGGCGAGGATAAGGATCACGATCAGGCCGAAGATTGCAAGCTTGTTACGCTTCAGGCGGTGCCAGGCGTCGCGCCACAGGTTGACGGGCGGCTCCTCGGCCGTGTCGATCGTCGAGAGAGGAATAGCGGACATGATCAGCGGCTCCTTCTTGAATCATTGGCTCGCGGATCGAGCAGCGGATAGAGCACATCGACCAGCAGGTTCGATGCCATGACCAGGAAGGATCCGATCAGGGTGATCGCCAGAATGACGGGATAATCGGAATTGATGAGCGCCTGCACGGTCAATCGGCCAAGACCCGGCAGGCCGAAGACGAGCTCGACGAAGATGGCGCCGTTGACGATCGTGATCATGATGAGGCCGAGCTGCGTGACGACAGGCGTCAGCACCGGGCGCAGGATATGCTTCAAGGCGACCACGATCTCCGGCACGCCCTTGGCACGCGCGGTGCGGACGAAATCTTCAGACAGCACCTCGATGACGGCGGCGCGCGTCTGGCGCACGATCAGTGCGATCGGCTGGAAAGAAAGGACGATGAGCGGCAGGATGATGCGCATGTCGAAGACGCCGCCCCATCCATAGGGCACCTTGATCATCGGCAGAAGCACGATCAGCGCCACCATCAGCAGGGGGCCCGCGACATAGGCCGGGATCGCCCAGAGGAAAAGGGCCGTACCAAGGATCGTGTAGTCCACGCGATTGTTCTGGTTGAGGGCCGCGATCATCCCGAGCGGAATCGCGACGACAGCCGTCAGGATGATGGAACAGAGCGCAAGCTGAAAGGAAACCGGCGCGGCCGCCGAAACCATCGCCCAGACGGAGCGGCCCGATGTCAGCGAATTGCCGAACTGCCCATGCAGCAGGTTCCAGACGTAGAGGCCGAACTGCTCGATAAAGGGCTTGTTGAGACCCGCACTTTCACGGATCGCCTCGATACGCTGCGGATTATAAGCGACGTCACCAGGCGCGCGAAGGAAGATCAGCTTGATCGGGTCGCCGGCACCATAGAAAGCCATCGCGTAGACGGCCATCATCACGACCAGGACCGACGGAATCCAGATGGCGAACCGCGTGAGCACATAGCGTAGCAAGGCCACCTCCCATTCTTTCCCGGCGCATTCCCGCGGGAGGCCGCAGCCGCCGGTTCTTCTTGAAATAGTGTGCGAAGGCCTTTCGGCCTTCGCACCGCTGCTTTAGCCGCATCATGCGGCCCTGCTGTCGGCGTTAGCCGATGGAAACATCCCAGGGAGCCACAACCTGCCAGTCGAGGTTCTTTTTCATGGCCTTGACGTCCTTGGTGGCCCAGCGCGACATCGCCTGAGAATACCACGGAAGGAAGGCCCAGTCGTCGCGGAAGGCCTTCTGGGCTTCCTGCGCGAGCTTCACGCGATCCGGATCATCGACAGCCTTGGTCGCGGCTTCCGCAAGCAGGCTGTCCACCTTGTCGTTCTTGTATCCGCCAAGCTTGTTCTGGGCGTTCGACGAAGTGGAGGCGATGGAGCCGGCGAGATAGGAGACCGCATCGGGAACGCGCGTGCCGACGTCATCGCGGAAGATCTGCACCGCGTTCTGGTCCGGACCGGCATAGGCGTCCTGCTGCGGCTTCATATCGACGGCGGTGATGCCGAGGTTCTGGCGCCACTGCTCGGCGATGAACTGGGCAGCCGCCTGGATCGCCGGGCCGGAAATGCCGACGAACAGCAGCTTTGGAAGACGCTCGGGACCGCCATAGCTCGATTCAGCCAGCAGCTTCTTGGCCGCTGCGGGATCATACGGATAGGGTTCGAAGCCGGAATTATCTGCACCCGGAACAGAGTTCAGGATCTGGTCAGCCTTCTTGTGAGGACCATCCGGATAGGAAGCCTTGAACAAACCGTCGCGATCGACCGCCATGATCAGCGCCTGACGAACCTTCGGGTCATCCATCGGTGCGCGCGACGTGTTGAACCAGAAATGCTGGCTGGTCGGGATCAGCGGACCGGCAGAAAATTCCGGACCGAGGTCCTGGATGATCGTCGAGGTGACGAGCTCGGTGTGAGCATTGTACTCACCGGACTTGATCAGCGAGGTCGCAGTCACGTTGTCTTCGATCGAGCTGATCTCGATGCGAGCGAGCTTCGGCTTCGGTCCGAAGAACTTCTCGTTCGGCTCGAAGGTCAGCGTGCCGGCATCGATATCGAGGGCCGTCAGCTTGAAGGGGCCGGAATAGACGGCGCTGCTGTCAGGCTTGTACCAATCGGCCACTTCCTCACCATCGCTGCCGCGCGACTGGGCGGCTTTGGTGATCGGTACGATGTGGTTGGCAAGGCGCATGAAGAAGATCGGATCGGCTTCCGTCAGCGTGCAGACAACCGTCGATTCATCAGGCGTTGTTACGCCGGTCAGCTCGTTGGCCGAGCCGGCAGAGATTTCCTTGTAGCCCTGCACCTTGCTCAGCAACTGGTCGACGCGCTGGTTCTTCGTATTGGGCATGGAAGAAACCTCCCAGGAGCCCTTGATATCGGCCGCGGTGATCTTGCTGCCATCGGAGAAGACGGCCTTCGGATCGATCTTGAACGTCCAGACCTTCTTGTCCGGCGAATCCCAGCTCGTGAACACGTAAGGCTGGATCTTGCCGTCGGCGTCGAAATACATCGGCGACGCCCACCAGAATGAATTCCAGCGGAAGGTTCGACCGCCGCCGCGCAGCGGCGACCAGTCCTGGTCGAAGGCGGGATTGATGGCCTTGAGGACCTGGCCATCCTGCGCCAGGACGATGCGTGCGCTCGCGCCGAAGAGCGAGAAGCCGACGCCGGCCGCGAGCCCCAGCTTCAGGGCGCTGCGGCGGGAAATCTGCGAAGAGTTTTGGTCGTTGCGAATTGTCATTTGCTCCTCCGTGGCAAATAGCGCGCCTTTCGAAAGACCTCCCCGAACCTGCGCGATATGCCGCCGACATTTGCGCGATAATGTAAATCTGTCAATGGAAAATAACGGGAGAAGCATCAAAGCGGAAAGGGGAAATTATTTAATACATAAAATCAATATGTTAAAAAATGACGCCTCACGTTTTCAAATTTGTAAGATTGACAACTGCGATGCGTTGCGATGAATACGACAGTGTAGGAACGTGCCGGGAAGGCCCGGTCTGACGAGGAGGATACCTTGAGCAATCACAAGATTACAGGCGTCTACAGCGCCGCAACCACCCCTCTCAATACCGACGGCAGCCCCGATCTCGGCCTCTTCACTGAACATTGCCAGAGGCTGATCGAAGAAGGCTGTCACGGCGTTGCGCTGCTTGGAACGACGGGCGAAGCCAACTCCTTCTCCTCCACCGAACGCCGTATGATCCTCGAAGCCGCATTGAAAGCCGGTATTCCGGCCGACAAATTGCTGCCTGGCACAGGTGTCGTCGCCATTCCCGAGACGGTCGAACTGACGAAGCATGCGCTCTCGCTCGGTGTCACCAAGGTGGTCATGCTGCCGCCCTTCTATTACAAGGGCGTGTCCGATGAGGGCCTATTCGCAGCCTACGCACAGGTTCTGGAGAAGATCGGCGACAGCAGCCTGCAGGTGATCCTCTATCACATCCCGCAGGTTTCGGGCGTTCCGCTCTCCATTCCGTTGATCAGTCGGCTGGTCGAAGCCTTCCCCGAAGCCGTGGTCGGCATCAAGGAATCTGCCGGCGATTTCAATAATATGCAGGCGATCATCGCAGCCTGCCCGGGCTTCTCGGTGCTTTGCGGCGCCGACCCGTTGCTGCTGCCCCTCCTGAAAGCCGGCGGCGCCGGCTGCATCACCGCCACCTCGAACCTCGTCGCAAATTCGCTGCGCACGGTTTACGACCATGTCCATGACGAGACGAAGAGCACGGAAGTCGACGCTGCACAGGCCCGCATCAATGCCTTCCGCACGCTGTCGAATTCCTATGTCCAGATCCCGACGATCAAGGCCATGGTCGGCCTGAAGACCGGCAACGCCGGCTGGCGGCGCACGCGCGCCCCGTTGGTGCCGCTCAATGATGCTGAATATGCAGCACTCGCCGAAGGCTACGCAAAGCTGCCGTAACGGAGGAAACCATGCAATCGACAGGTCTGAGACCCGAGGAAGTTCCTGCACTGATGGACGGCATGCTCAGGGCAAACACTGCGCAGACTGGCCGCTTTGACGCCTATCTGCCCTCCCCCTGCATCCAGAACCATGCTGCCAATCTCGCGTTTCTGGCGGACGGCACGCTCACCTGCGTCTGGTTCGGCGGCACGATGGAAGGCATGGGCGACATCTCCGTTTACATGTCGCGGCTGACACCCGGAGCGGACCGCTGGTCCGAACCGGAAAAAATGTCGGACGATCCGGCGAAATCCGAACAAAACCCGTTAGTTTTCAACGCACCGGACGGCCACGTCTGGCTGCTCTACACCTCGCAGACATCAGGTGATCAAGACGGTGCAGTTGTCAAATGTCGGATTTCCGAAGATGGCGGCAAGAGCTTTGCGGCGCCTACCATCCTCTGCGATCTACCCGGCACTTTCGTGCGCCAGCCCGTTATCGTCAACGGCAAAGGTGACTGGCTGCTTCCGGTCTTCCGCTGCATCAGCCTGCCTGGCCAGCGCTGGAGCGGCGATGCCGACACGGCAGGCGTATTGATCTCTCGTGATGCCGGGAGAAGCTGGCAAATGAGGGAGATAGAAGGCAGCCTCGGCGCCGTGCACATGAATATCGTGCCCCTCGATGACGACAGGATGATCGCCTTCTTTCGGGATCGTTTCTCGGAGAATATCCGTGCCTCACTATCCGCCGATCAGGGTGAGAGTTGGAGCGTGCCGGAGCAGACCAATCTGCCCAACAACAATTCCTCTATCCAGGCCATAGGCTTGAAAGATCGAAGAATTGCAATGGCTTACAATCATAGCAGTGCTGCTACATCGGATGCGCGGCGTCAGTCGCTCTATGACGAGATCGACAGCGACAAGGCGCCCGTCGCTGAAACGCCCGACACGACGGCGAGAAAAGCCGTCTGGGGTGTCCCGCGCGCGCCACTCAGCCTCGCCATTTCCGTTGACGAAAACGGCAGTTTTGAGCGCAAAATCGATCTCGACACCGGCGACGGCTACTGCCTGAGCAACAATTCGAAGGATATGATCAACCGTGAGTTCTCCTATCCCTCGATAATAGAGGGACCGGACGGCGCCCTTCACGTGGCCTACACTTACTATCGGCGCGCCATCAAATATGTGCGCCTTCCACTGGAATCAATTGTTTAGCGGCCAGCACGATAGCAGCAGCGCAAGGAACGGCCGAATGCGCAAAATCAGTCGGCCGTTCCTTGCGCTCATATTTTACAAATGTGCGATAGTTGATTGACAAGTTCCGTCGCCCGGACAGATGGAATGCGAAAATGAAATTTATTTATTTTATTCAATAAGATAGGAGTTTTTTGATCGCCAAGGATTAATGCAGAATTCCCCTAACGGACCGAAAAACGATAAAGATCTCTATTCATTCTTGCCATAAATCGCCAGACAGGATAACAACTTTACATCATTGACGGTCAGTTTCCGTCGCACATCGGAGAGGACCGCATATGGTCAGTTTGGATTCACCTATAACCGTTGTCCGGCCACACCTGATCGAATTCGGTCTCGGAACCGCGGGAAAGCTGGGCGCCTGGGCGGCCGGCAAGGGCTATTCCCGAACGCTGGTCATTTCCGATGCCTTCAATGCAGCGCGCATCGAGGCGCTGCAGCTGAAGGGTGATGTTTCGGTCTTCTCGGACGTCACGCCCGAGCCGGATATTGCCAATCTCGACAAGGTGCTCGCCGCGGCAGAGACCGCACAGGCGGATCTCATCGTCGGCTTCGGCGGTGGCAGCGCTATGGATTTAGCGAAGCTCGCTGCCGTACTCGCCGGCTCGGTGCAGACGCTTCGCGAAGTCGTCGGTCCGAACAAGGTTCAGGGACCGCGGAAAGTAGCGCTCGCCCAGGTGCCGACCACATCGGGCACGGGCAGCGAAGCCGGCATTCGCGCGCTGGTCACCGATCCCGACACCAAGGCGAAACTAGCGGTCGAGAGCCTTCTCATGCTCGCCGATATCGCCGTCATCGACCCGTCGCTGACCTTCTCCGTTCCAGCCCGCACCACCGCCGCAACCGGTGTCGATGCCATGGCGCATTGCGTCGAGGCCTTCACCAATCGCAAGGCGCACCCGATGATCGACATTTATGCGATCGAGGGAACGCGGCTCGTCGGCAAATATCTCGCGCGTGCCGTGCGCGACGGTTCGGATGCCGAAGCGCGCGCCGGTCTTTCGCTGGCCTCGCTCTATGGCGGCTTCTGCCTCGGCCCGGTCAATACGGCGGGTGGCCATGCATTGGCCTACCCACTTGGCACCCGCTGGCACGTAGCCCATGGCGCAGCCAACGCACTGATCTTCCCGCATGTTCTTGCCTTCAATACGCCGGCCGTGCCGGAAAAGACGAAAGCGGTGATGGAAGCGCTCGGCTATAGCACATCCGATACCGTCAAATCGGTCTTTGATGCCGCCTACGCTTTCTGCGCGGGCCTCGGCATCGAGATGACTCTTTCGGGCCTGGGCGTACCCGAAAACGATCTCGACGCCATGGCTGACGACGCTTTCGCCATCCGCAGGCTCCTGGACAACAACCCACGCGACTTGACGCGCACTGACATACGTTCGATCTACGAAGCGGCCTATTGAGGCAGGGCTTTCAAGAGGAATTTGACTGATGGACAGAAATGCAAAAGTCGCAGTGACCCTCGGTGATCCTGCCGGTGTTGGCCCCGAAGTGATCGTCAAGGCGCTGGCTGCACTGCCGGCGGCCGAACGCCGGGATTTCGTCATCGTTGGCAACACGGAAGCGCTGGAACGGGCCGCACGTGCGACCGACGTCAGCCTCGCTTTCGGTCCCTCCGCCTCCGAGGATGGGAATACCATCGCCGTGGATGAGGTTTCGCTCGACGCCCCCCTCCCCGAGATCGGCAAGGTCAGCCCGGTCGCCGGCGACGCGTCCGTTCGCTATATCGCTCGAGCCGTCGATCTCGCAATGTCGAAGGAGGCCGACGTCATTGTCACGGCGCCGATCAACAAGGAAGCCATGAACCTTGCCGGTCACCATTATGACGGCCATACCGGCCTCCTCGCGCACCTGACCGGTTCCAAGAGCTCCTTCATGCTGCTCGCCTCCGAGCGGCTGAACACCATCCACGTCTCGACCCATATCTCGCTGAAGGGCGCGATCGAGCGGGCCAAGACCGAGCGCGTGCTGGCAACGATCGAAGCCGGCCACAATCACTTCATGCGCCTCGGCAAGAAGGCCCGCATCGCCGTCGCTGGCCTCAACCCACATTGCGGCGAAAATGGCCTCTTCGGAACCGAGGACACGGAATTCCTGGCGCCTGCGGTCGAGCTCGCACAGGCCAAGGGCATCGACGTGGTCGGCCCGATCTCCGCCGACACGGTCTTCGCCCGCGCCTATAACGGCGCCTTTGATCTGGTGATCGCCCAATATCACGACCAGGGCCATATCCCGATCAAGCTGGTCGCCTTCGAGACTGCGGTCAACGTCTCCTTGGGCTTGCCGATCGACCGCGTCTCGGTCGACCATGGCACCGCGTTCGACATCGCCGGAACCGGCAGAGCCAACCACGTCAACATGCTCTCGGCCATCGCCTATGCGCGACTGATGGCAAGATCGCCGCGGAAGGCTGCAGTGCTGGCGTCTTGAGTAAATCGCCTCAGACCGAAACTTCAACTTTGTATCCACAAACAAAAAGCCGCGNNCGCGGCTTTTTGTTTGTGGAGTGAAGGCTGGCCGCTGTTTATCGATAAAAGGGGGATCTTCGCTCATCCGTGCCGCGCGGTATCGCCACCGTCGCGCGCGGCGCAAACGTTGCTATCAACAACGACTTCCCCGATCACGCTCTTATCCAAGGAATAGTAGGTGCGACGTATTTTCATATCGAGAGACATCAGAACCTTAAACCCGACAGCGTCGCACACGTCGGCGGCATTTACTTCTCGCCAGTTTTCGCTCGCAAATGTCGAAACCTCTGAGACCTCATAGCGATATGCCATGATATGATCAGTGTAATCGACACAGTAGAAATATTTCGAGTGCATAACAAAAGAAATACAATGAGCGTTTCATCCTAAATGGATGTCTTATCAACGATACGCCAAGTCCGGGTGATATCACTGAAATGGTCCAAGAAATAAGAAACGAAACGAATGCGTTAGCTGTCAATAATTGATACGAAGTGCTTCCATTCCACCAATCATCTACCTATGATTGCAATGCAGCCGATACAGCGTCGGGAGCAAGGGGACAGGATAGATAAAAGTCATAATCACACTCATCCATAGCGACTGATGTCCCTTGCCTTTTTACCGGCCGCT
>UEIF01000045.1 GCA_900468805.1 Hyphomicrobiales bacterium
GCGAAATGGGGGGCACTCCACCCCCTCAGCACGGCTAGCCGAGATACAGACGATGACCGGCGCGGAATTCATCGAGATCATAGAGGCCGAAGCCCAAATTTCGGCACATTGACGGTCTTTGGATGTCACATTATTTTAAGAGACTCTAATATGCTCACGTGCTTAACTTCCTCGGTATGATTCGTGTCGGCGGACCACGCGGGGGCTTGTCTCACTATTGATTAGCGCGGCGAGGCCCCATCATGGCACCGTAGGGAGGCATCGTGACCGATCAGACCATTTCCATCTCCTATCCCTCCGCTGCCATCTGGGACTGGTATCGACGAGGTGGAGACATCATCGTTTATCTTGCCATCTCCCTCGGCATGGCACTCTTTATTGGCCAGGAACGGATCATATCTCGAGGTGATGTCGCTTACTGGCTTCTGGTTGGCCCCGGACTAGTCATGCCTCTGCTCCGCCTGCGACAGACATTGGAGAACCTCCTCCTGGGCACAGCGCGACCCATTGCTGCCTTTGGCATCCTGAGCGGCATTTGGTTCATTACACAACGAGATTTCTCAGCAATTCCTCCAATGTTCCTCATCGTGTGGGTCGCCGGATGGGCCTGTCGTCCTGAAGCTCGCATAAGCGCAAGAACACTCTGCGCGCTGGCGTTGGTCTTTTACGCCGTGGGGATTTCGGCATTCCTAACGCAGGAAGGCTATGAGCAGCATCCGTGGCTTGAGCAGCGTCTTGAGCAGCCGGTGGCTGCGGATAGCCCTGGGGGTGACGTAGAACTCGCCTTACCCGAGCAAGACCGCGACGGATTGAACATCAACGCTTGGGGCATATTGCCGGGTCAGACGGCGACAGCCTTCCAGCCCTGGCGCGTTTCCGCGACGCCGAACATCGCCACTTCCGGAATATTCTCGCTTATGGTGCTGCTCATTCTTGTCCGTCACTTCAAGCCAAAACCGTTGGAAGCCGCGACCGCCGTTGCTACGATCTATTTTTCTCTGCTCTCCTTTGTCAGAGCGGTATTTATCAGCACGGCGCTCTTCGGGGCAACACTCGGCATCATGGCGTTGTTGCCAAAAAGGCCGGGTCTGCGCGTCGCGGCGGCCCTATTTATGACAGTCGGTTTGACGCTGCTCGTCGCGTTCTCTCCCTTCCTGCTCTACTCGCTGCAGGACTGGGGTATCGTGTCTCGCATGTTCCTGCGGGGACATACAGGAATGTCCGTTGCAGACATCTATCGCCAAATGTACCGACCGTGGCTCTGGGGTGAGCATATGAAGTTATTCTGGAGCAGCCCCTATCTGATGGGTCAAGGCAGCGAATTAGCGGCTAGCGCGCTCAAGAACATCATCAACGCTGGGCAGATGCGATCGGACTCCGTTTCGTTCCTCACCCGAATGGTGGCGACATACGGCATCCCCGCTTTCGGGATTATCATCTTCCTGATCGAGCGGTGCTATCGCCACGCTAAGGACAACGACATTTGGGCTGTCGCAGTCCTGTCCGTAATGGTGTGGCTGATGATGAGTTGGGGCAGTATCTTCCATCCCAGCAACGGCATGTTCGCCCTTGCCTTCCTTCTCATCGGTAACGGGTCTCAAGCCTTCTTACGCAGTAAAACAAGCGGAGACGAAGAATAACACCACTAAGCACAGTGTTTTAGGGGTAGAGGGCCAGTTAAGGCTTGTTGAGCTTAACGAGGCGCAACCTCTCCAAGAGTATGCTCAACTCGTCGATACGATTATCTCTGTTGAAGTCCTTTTCGCTTAGCTCCAACCCATTCCGACCCATCTGCAGACGGTCTTGTTGATCCATATTTATCATTTCGAGGACGGTCTTCGCTAACGCAGCCCCACTACCCGCAGGAGCAACGAGGCCCGCATTGGCCCGGCTTATGACATCAGCACCCTCCCCATCAAGCATAGCGAGGACGGGTAAACCCTCGGCGAAATATGATTGCAATTTGCCAGGAATTGTCATCGAGAAAATCGGTTCCGCCTTCAGCGAAACGAGCAGGGCATCCGCATGCATATAGAACGATCGCATGCGCTCAAGCGGAAAGCGACCAGGAAGCAAAACGCTGTTATCTAATTTGCGGCGTTTGACTTCATCTCGAACCCATGGCGCCATTCTTCCATCACCGACGATGATCCACCGAAGTCTCTCGTCGTGCTTCAAAATTTCTGCTGCATCAAGAACAGCACCAAAGTCCTGAGCCTCCCCAATGTTACCTGTGAAGACAATGGAGAACTTTTCACTGTCTGTGGGAACCTCGGGCGCTGGTTTCTCGTCAATATCGCGGTCAACTTTATCGGCCCAACTTGGAAAATAGGCTATTTTCTCGGGAGACTGGAGAAATCGAACTATTTCCGGAATAAAGCTTCGTGACTGGGCGAGGATCAAATCGGATCGATCATAGATAAACTTTACGATCTTGCCGACCTGCTTCAAAACCAATTTAGAGCGAACAACGCCGGTGGCCTCCAAGCTCTCAGGCCACAGATCCAAAACCCAAAAAGCAACCGGTGCTTTTTTCAACCAGCGCAGAACTATTGCGGGAAAGCCGACAGAAATAGGCGACGGTTCGAAGACGAATATTGCGTCGAACTTCCTGCCCCGCAGCTTGAACGCGCCAAAGAGCGAGCCACAAAGCGCGAAGCTTGCATAGTTCAATAGCAAAGTGATCGCCCGCGCGCCCCTTGCTAACATAGGCACCCTGACAATCGGGATCCCGTTATAGCTAGCGAATGCGGATGGATCCTGCAGATATTCTGGAAAGATTTTGCCGGAGGGATAGTTGGGTTTTCCAGTCAGCACGGTGACCTCATGCCCCCGGTCAACGAGGCCAGTCACAAGATCGTTGATCCTAAACCCTTCCGGCCAGAAATACTGTGTGACGACGAGGATCTTCACAGCGGTCCGGCTACTCAGCCGTACGCCAGACGACACGATTCACGTAATCCGTATAGCTATAGATGATCCTGACAACCTTGTCGGCGACATTTGGCATGCTGTAGTCAGACACAAGTCTGAACGCCCGATGTGTGGACGAGTGCTGTGCTTCAACCACATCGAGCGCCTGCAGAATTCGAGTTTGCGACAGCCCCGTCATAACAACCGCTGTCTCTTCCATTCCTTCAGGCCGCTCATGCGCCTCGCGGATATTCAACGCGGGAAAATTGAGAATTGATGCCTCTTCAGTGATTGTGCCGCTATCAGACAACACGACGCGCGCATTCTGCTGAAGGTTGACGTAGTCAAAAAAGCCGAGTGGCTTTGATATGTTGATCAGAGGGTGAAACGGGAGTCCGGCCGCGTCAAGGCGCTTTCGCGTTCGTGGATGGGCGGAGACAATCAACGGTATGGCATAGCGCTCCGCAACGGCATTCAAGGCTTCAACCAGTTTTTTAAAACTGACTTCGGGCTCAATATTTTCCTCTCTGTGAGCACTCACCACAAAATATCGCCGCGGCTCCAGTCCAAAGCGGCTCAAGACATCAGATTTTTCGATTGAAGGCATGTAATGATTGAGAACTTCATACATCGGGCTGCCCGTCTTTATAACACGATCTGGCGGCAAGCCCTCGCGCAGCAAGTATTCGCGCGCGATGGTCGAGTAGGTCAGATTGATATCGGCTGTATGATCAACAATCTTGCGGTTGATCTCCTCGGGTACGCGCTGATCAAAGCATCGATTCCCGGCCTCCATGTGGAAAATCGGGATCTTTCGCCTTTTTGCAGCAATCACGGACAGACAACTATTGGTATCCCCTAATACCAACAGGGCTTCGGGCCGGACAGTGTCCAGGACATCATCGCAGGTAGCGATAATCTTTCCAATGGCCTCGGCCGCGTTCTTTCCTGCTGCGTTCAAGAAATGGTCTGGCTTGCGAACACCGAGATCGTTGAAGAATATCTCGTTCAATTCGTAGTCGTAGTTTTGCCCAGTATGGACGAGTATATGATCACAGTGTTCGTCCAATTTGGCGATGACGCGCGACAACCGGATAATTTCGGGTCTTGTCCCTACAACCGTCAGAACTCTCAATTTTTTCTCTGGCATTTCAGACCTGCTTGACGATTGTATCTGGCTTTTGCGGATCGAAGGTTTCGTTCGCCCACAATAGGACGATCATTGTGTCTCTGCCGACATTGGTAATGTCGTGTGCCCAGCCTGGGACAGTCTCGACAACACGAGGAGTGCTGCCGTCAGCGAAAAGCTCCGCCGTCTCATTGCTCAAGACGTGGCGGAACCGAAACTGAGCCTTGCCTTGGACAACAAGAAACTTCTCATTCTTTGTATGATGGTAGTGTCCGCCGCGCGTCACGCCAGGATGGGCCGTAAAGAATGAAAACTGCCCAGCATTTTCCGTTCGGAGCATTTCCGCAAATTCGCCCCGCGGATCTCGGTGAGTGACGAGATCATACGCGAAATGCTCCGGCTTCATGAATGAAAGGAACGTGGCATAAAGAGCTCGCTGTAGCCCGTTGCCAACCCCGCCGGGGGTCAGTGTCTCTCGACTGGCCTTGAACCCCTCCAGCTGTTCTGCCAGTTTGCCTACGGTTGTCGAATAAACTGGCTCAACAGTCGGGTATTCGCTTGTACGCAGACCGTTCTCCAAGCGATCGATGAAGTCTGCAACCAAATCATCGATGTAGACTAGATGGATGACTGCTTCAGGATCGTGGATCGCAATCGGTTCGCCGTTAATAATGTTGTGACAGAATGTCGCCACGACAGAATTGTACGCGGGCCGGCTCCATTTGCCAAAGACGTTTGGCAGACGATAGATTGCGTATCTCCCACCCGATCTGCTAGCGTAAGCACGAATGACCTCTTCTGCGTCGTGCTTGCTGCGTCCGTAAGGGTTGTCCCTTGTGGCCTGGATCGATGAGGTATAGATGACCGGAATTGCGGTTTCGAGGGACTCGAGCGCTTGGCACAGACGCTCGGTCATACCGACATTGCCGCTCTCGAATTCAGTATTATCCACCGGCCGGTTGACGCCGGCGCAGTGAAAAACCATAGACGTCCCATCGAGCACGCTTGCCATTTTTGCAACATCATGATTTCGAGCGAGCTCTCTGACGCCGAAGCCGCGTTCTCGAAGCCGCACAGCCAGATTTGCGCCGATAAAGCCGTTTGCACCAGTGATGGTAACTGTCTTGCTCATACATCAAACCTTACCGGTTTGCCTGCCCGCATCTGTTCGACGAAGCTGAGCTTATGCAACAGCTTGATCATGCCGTCGACATCCAACCGTGTCGTCGTGTGTGAATTGTAATCCTGGCTTTCGGAAATCTTCGCCTCTCCTTCTTCGACATATTTCGCGTAGTTCAGATCCCGAAGGTCGGGTACGACGCGAAAATAATCGCCAAGATCCTCCGCTGAGGCCATCTCTTCAGCGCTTAGAAGCGTTTCATAGAGTTTCTCGCCGTGGCGAGTTCCCATGACATGCACGGGATAGGACTGCATATTCATAATCGCCCTGATAGCCTCCGCGAGTACCTCAATCGTGGCTGCCGGGGCTTTCTGGACGAAGATATCACCGTTGGCGCCACGCTCGAATGCATAGAGAACAAGATCAATGGCATCATCAAGCGTCATCATAAACCGCGTCATCGCGGGGTTCGTGATCGTCAGCGGCTTTCCTGCCAAGATCTGCTCGACAAAAAGCGGAATAACCGATCCGCGCGACGCCATGACATTGCCATAACGAGTACCGCAGATGACAGTGCCGTTGTTGAGATTTCTCGACTTGGCAACCATGACCTTTTCCATCAATGCCTTGGAAATTCCCATGGCGTTAATCGGATAGACCGCCTTGTCCGTGCTCAGGCAGACGACACGCTTGACGCCGTTGGTGATTGCAGCCTCCAGCACATTTTCGGTGCCAAGCACATTCGTCTTGACCGCTTCAAGCGGATGAAACTCACAGGATGGAACCTGCTTCAGCGCTGCTGCGTGAAAGATGTAATCGACGCCGCGCGTGGCGTTTAGAACACTTGAATAATCGCGCACATCGCCAATGTAGAACTTCAGCTTGTCATTGTTGAAGGCCTTGCGAACATCATCCTGCTTTTTCTCATCACGGCTGAATATGCGAATCTCGCGTATTTCGCTGTCCAGGAAACGGCGCATCACTGCATGGCCGAACGAACCAGTGCCACCGGTGATCAGGAGACAAGCGTCTGTAAACATCTCTTCTACTTCTCTATCTAGACAATCCAAGGCATCGACGAAATACCGCATATAACTTCATAGCATTTTGATCCACGCTGAAATTGCTCTTGGCAAGCTCAAAGGCAGCCAAACCCATTCTTCTAGACCGCTCACGATCGTTCGCGAGAGTATCGATCGCATCCGCAAGCCTTTTGGGATCATGTGGCGGAACAGCCAATCCCGTTTCGCCATCGATGAGAGTATCCTTGGTTGGATTTGTCACTGCAACAATGCTGGGAATAGCGGAAAATGCGGCTTCGAATACGGGGCGGCCTGGCGCGTTATAGTGCGATGGAAAACACAACACATCCATGGAACGATAAGCTTGAGCGATATCCGACATGAAACCGACCAGGTGAAAATCCTTGGCCAAATTGTAGCTTTGCAGTCGCTCCTCCACCTCTGCCCTGATATTCTGATTAATTCCAAGAAGGCTGAGGATACGTGCACGCAATGTTTTTGAGGAGCGGGCGTCGTCACCGATAATGACGTATTCGACGTCGACGCCGCCGTCTTTTAGAATTCGCGCCGCCTCGACCAAGTCGAGGATACCCTTCACCTTCAAAAGGTTGCCAACAAAGCCAACTTTCAGCGAGCCGGGGCGGGTCTTGGCCATAGCCGTTCTAAAAGCGGGATCGGGATCAGCAACTGGCTTCGGTGTGAAGGCGTTGTGAATAACCTCTACGTCCAAGTCCGCGGGCAGGCTTTGACGAACCGTTTCGTCAATTGCAATGATAGCACTGGCATTCCGCCGCAAGAACGAATTCACCCACTTGGTGCGCCAGGAACGATCATTGCTTCGCGCCACAGAACGGACGTGGACCACGACCGGTACCTGATACAGTCGTTTTGCAAGCCACATCGGGAAAACACCGGTGAACTCGTTGATGTGGATCAGATCGATGTCCGGCCATTGGCGATGAGCGCTCCTGATCGCAGCGATAGTTGCGGGAATGTTGAGAATTTCCCTCACGAGGACAATCCATCTCGCGCCCCGATAGTACCCGTACTGCGTATTATCAAACTGACTTAGCCCACGGACAGCGATAACTTTCCCGATCTTGCTGAAAAACGGAATGACGGTGCCACGGGGCGTGACGAAGTGCGGCTCGACAGACGACGGGAATGCCCTAACAGCCTCCGTGAGGCTGCGTGAGGCACCACCGAAGGTACCAATCATATGGATGAAGAGGATTTTCACGCCTGCCGTCCTATCGCTCCGTTGGAATCAATCCAGACTTCCGTAGCCGCTCTGTCATATAATCGATGAGCATGGTAGCGCCCTCCTGGCTGAGATGGTCCGTGTCAGTGTACAGCAATCGGTTGCGGGTATGAGTGATGCGGCGCCCGCTTTCCTTATTTCACAGAACACCGTCCGGACAGACTGCGAGAGAATTCGACCGGCCGTCAAACCTCTGGAGAAGGTCGTGTACCCTTCGGGTGCGATCAAGATATGCCTGCGGCGTCGTAGTGAGCGGCAATGCTGCTGTCGCAGTCAGTTTAAGCATTGTATGGGGCACGTTCCAGCCGACCTCCGGTACTAGCGCAATCTAGGTCACGACCAGTCCACTATCGGAAACTTTTTATCGTATTAAAAAGCGCGCCTGGAACTCGCCAGATTTGGTCGCGTTCATTTACTGGCGTTACCCCCTTCAGCATCTAGTGTCGAAATCCCGATAACGACTGCGGCAACGGATATCGCCCGCAGACCGTCGATTTCAGGCCTATAGCGCATCGGAAACGGATCAGCCGATATATTGACGCGTCGCGTTCACCATCTTCTTGGCAAACTCGAAGAAGCCATGACTATTTGGGTAATCTTCAAACGTCTTGCACGGAGCCTGCATCATCGCCTCGAAGCTTTCCTCCGACATGCCCAGCTTCTTGATTGTGTACTCCCTATCTTCCTCCAGCATGTGTTCCGGGTAGACGGGCTGCAGCATCGCCTCAATGGCTTCATCGCGAGTCATTTGTCCGGACAGTATTAGATTCGAGTAATGGGCCTTCCGTTTATCAATGCCGAATTTCCGCGGAAGAATATACGCTTGGTAGAAACGTGTATATATAGATTCATAATGCTTCCCGCCATAGTATACCCAACCAAGATCACTCTCCAAAACTCTCATTGCCTTCTTCTTGTCATATTCAACGAAATTTAGGACGGAAACCATCCGTATTTTTCTTAAGAAGACGTAGTAAAACAGATCCAAAAGCGAGAAATGAGGGTAATTGGTGAGTTTCGCACTACCAAACTCGCGATGGACACTCTTAACATAGCGCCAGTCAAAGTAGCCGTAGCCCCATTTTTGGGGAAGGATCGCCTCAGAGATTACATTCGTACCGGTGATAACGTGGCGTAGCCCGTATTTCGCGGCAAATCTGTAAAGAAGCGCAAATATTGCGTGGTCGGTCGGCACCTCTCCGTCGGGCGTTGAGGCTTTGAGAAAGGACAGCTGCAGATCCTTAAAATCGTCCCAGTTGAGCACGTGTGTGTGCAGATCGATATCGAGGGTTTTGAGGGTCTTTTCGATATTGGCGACAGCAAGCTCTGAATTCCAGCCGTTGTCCAGGTGAACGGCCAACGGACGCAATCCAAGGTCCCTTACGAGCCAGGCGACATAGGTGCTATCGACGCCGCCGCTCACACCGATGACGCAATCATAGTCCTTGCCGGCACCCGCCTGCTTGATCTCATTCACCAAGGCATTCAACCTGCTTTCGCGTTCCTCCACTGCGACGAGACGCGTCTTGGAGACGGTGTCATATCGATAGCAATGGTTGCAGACCCCATCCGCGTCAAACTTGATGTCGGGGTCGGTCGTGTCCATGATGCAACGCGTGCAAACGATCATCGGCACGGATCTCCTGAAAGCAGCTCAGCCGAGCGCGCGCTCCAGCGCATCGCGAGGCGGATAGGTGATGAGAACCGCACGATGCGGCCCCTGAAAAACAAACATGGCACCAGCGGCCACTGCGGAAGCGCCGCCTTGGGATTTTGCCATTCGAAAGTCTTCTATAGTAGCGGCGCCACCCGAGGCAATAACCGGAATTCTGACCGCACTGGAAACGGACTGGATAAGTTCCAGATCGTAACCTTTCATTGTGCCTTCATTGTCGACAGCGGTGAGGTAGATCTCGCCGGCTCCCAGTCCTTCAGCCATTCTGGCCCATCGAACCGGATCTTTTTCCGAAACCTTTGCACCGCTTGAGGAATAGACTTGGTAACCTCCCCACAGTGACTTCTTCACGTCGATTGAGACAATGACGGCTTGGCTTCCAAACTCCGAGGCGGCCTTCTTGATGAGTTCCGGATCAGCGATCGCTGCGTGATTGACGACAATCTTCTCGATACCTGCCTTCAGGATCGCGCGAATATCATCGATCGACCGAATGCCGCCGCCGTAGGAGAGCGGCATGAAACACTCATTTGTAATGTTCCTGATCGTTTCAAACGCAGGCCCCCGCCCATCCTTCGATGCGGTGATATCCAGAAGCACCAACTCATCAACTTCCTTGGTGTTGAAGATCTTGATCGCGTTTATGGGATCACCGATGTAAACAGGGTTCTTGAATTTTGTCGTCTTGACGAGCCCGGAACCTTTTAGGAGCAGGCTGGGAATTACTCTTGTCGCGAGCATCTCAACCTCAGCAGTTTTCTGCAAAATTCTTGAGCAACCACATTCCGTAGCGATGGCTCTTTTCAGGATGGAACTGGGCGCCGCGAATGTGGCCTCTTTCGATGCCCGATGTGAAGCGCAGGCCAGCGTATTCGGTTTCCAACAGGGCGTCTGCAGGGTCATTGCAAACGACGTGATAGGAGTTGGCAAAATAGAACCGCGGCCGCGAGGGAGCTGCCTCCGTCAGTGGCGAGACTTTTCTCACATCGACCTCATTCCAGCCCATATGCGGTACGCGCATCTCGGGGTTGCTTGCATTGTCAAACCGAACTGCACGAGAATCGATCCAACACAGGCCAGTCTCCACGCCCTCTTCACTGCCGGCACCCAACATCTGCATACCGAGACAAACTCCGAGAATAGGAACCTGCTTCTCGAGAACCACCTGATTTAAACTCTCGATCATTCCGGTAGCCTTCAGCGTCCGCATGCCCGCATCGAAGGAGCCGACCCCTGGCAAGATAATCTTCTCCGAAGAAAGTACATCTTCCGGCGTAGTTGCGAAACGCGAACCGACACCCAGCTTCTTGAGCATGTTCTGCATCGAACCAAGATTACTCGTGCCATAGTCGATGATGGTGATTTCGGTCATTTCGTCGCTTCGTTACCTTCTGCTCGTTGCTGCAGCACTCGCTTCATATTACCTACGAAACCACTCGCAAAGAAATGATCCCTAGTCTCTAGAGGCACCGCCGGCCAACCTCTCCTGGAGACAATTGCTGCAAACCTCTCAGGATTGTCCACCAGAAACGCACCCTCATGCTGCAATATTGACGAAACCGATTGATAGGTTTCAAAAGGAATAATCCCAGTGGGCGTACCGATTCCAAGCGCATCGTAATGCGAAGCTGATGAGATGCTCAAATGCAGATCGGAAAGCGCGATCAATTCATGCGTAGAACGAGCTGATTTTCCCGAGATAATTTCCACGCGCGGCTCCGACCCGAGATAGCGAACATACAACTCCTCTTCAACGTCGTATGCGGGATGGAGTTTTATATAAATCTTCATCGGCAAATTTGCATTCTGCAGGAATACAGTAACGAACTGGCATAATTGTTCCGTAGCGACACCCTGGGTGGTGATCGTAACTTTCACCTCTTCAGACGGTTGGAAAGCCGAATCGCGTAGCATCCGAGCGCGCTCTATGAAGGGCGCACCCACGGCTTCGATCCGGCCATCTGCTTCCAATGCGGAGCCCAGAAGTACATCGCGGGTAAAATTGCCATAAACGGCAAGGATCGAAGGCTTGATGACACTCGCCTGCGACGGCAATTCCTTCGGCAGAACATTAGGGTGGACTGCGGTGAACACGCCGTGCTGCAGCTCAACAAATCCCACTTTTCGGTTTCGGCACGCATCCATCAATGCAAATTGGCCGCTATCGGGCGCCAGGACTACAACTGGCATAAATTTTTTGAGAACCAGCCCATATAGATAAGACCGCCAACGAAACACATTATACTGCCTCGCCAAGCGCCCAGCGGTATAGTCGTTGTAGCCGAACTCAAGGGCAAGCGCCTTGGCAAGCAGATCGAAGACTGGGTCTGTTTTCTTGTAAGGAAAATAACGACCGAGAACTGCGCTAAGAACGATGAGCGACGTATCATCGAAGACTGGACGGCACTTCGCCCTCGCGACCGTATCTTCAAAGCCGGCGGCATCGTATGAAGACATCTTGGCGCCGCCGTCGATCTCTTCGCACAAGGCGTCAAAATAGATGTCGACCGATTGGTCTCCCTGCATGCCACGATGGGCGGAATCATAGGTCTTGCAGAGATAATGGTAATGTCGGCTCGGCAAAAGATACTGCAGGACACCAATAAATGCGCCAGTGATCAGTCGTTTGCGTGACAACGGAGCGCGGACAAGCCCTCCCCGCTGTTTCCGCAATGACACTTCAAAGCGGATGAGCTGCCATAAGCAGACACCGTCAACAAGTTTCGAAAAAAGATCCCATCGCTCCTCAAATGAGCGCACGATTGCGCTGACCTCAGCTTCCGTGAGATTGGCCTCTTGGGTCATGCGAGCAGCTTTCCCCGAAACAGAGACCGCAATGCTTCGATCCATGGCAGTGGATGCAACTTTTGCGAAAAAATCCAGACTGACAAGAACATCAAGAGCTGAGCAATGGCATAGGCTTGGGCGACACCCTGCAGGCCTTCGACGTGTAGGAGCAAGTAAGCCAGCGCGAGATTCAATACGCCGCAAGATATCGTAATGCCGGCAAGATATGCTGTCTTTTCGCGATAGAAGACCACATTGGCGACAACCAGATACATACCTCCAAAAGCCTGACCCAGTGCAATGAGCATCACGAAAGAAGACGCGTTCATAAACGCCTGACCAACAAGGAACGGAAGGATCCAGGGGGCAAAAAACCCCACCATCATCGCTAGGACGAGAAGAGCAACAAAATAGATCATACAGAATTTCGCAATGAGCACGTTCTTCTGATGTCTATTCTCCTTAATCGCCTCGATCAGCCACGGTGACACCGCGCGGCTGCAAGCGTCCGAAAGCAAATTCACACCCAATCCGATTTGGATAGCGACCATATAGATGCCAGTGCTCGCGAGATCGAGAAAATTGGTGATCAACAGCCGATCGACCATGGCGATAAGCATGCCACCGACAACATGGGGAACGAGGGGAACACCGAACTTCAAGGCGTTCCGCACGTAGTCGACGCGAATATTGAGATCGATCCAGCGACCGTAAAATAGTATCCCCAGCGATATTGTGCCGAGAATGGCGATCGCCACGGACATACCGATGAGCCGTCCCTCCCACGCAAGACCAAAAGAAACGACAAGCACCAGAGATAATAGGGCATCAATTACAGCCTGACCAATTCGGAGCAGGCTGAACATGCCGGCTTGCTTTGCAGACTGGAAGATCGAAAGCATTGTCAGCAGGAGGAACTGCATCCCAGAGGTTAACACCGCGATCAGCAGCCATTTTCCCGGCAGATTGGTCAAAGCGATTAAGGGACCCTGCAGAAGAGTGACTGAAACGAAAACGATACTCGTCGTCGCAACCAATATTGCCAGGCACGAACCCACATATTTGGGGAAATCAATCTCGGCACGATCAAAGTAACGCATCCCGACAGCGCCGTGAACGCTCAGTCCGGTCAGCGCTCCAAGTGCCGTTAAGAACACGGAATACATAGCGACGAGACCGTAGTCCTCTGGCGAAAGCACTCGCGTCAGGATCGGCAGAAGAAGCAGTGGAAGTCCCGAGGCCAATGCATTCGTGGCAGTGAATACGAATACCGAACGAATGACCTGCAGGTTAAACATCTAATCAACCGAAAAAGGATTTGATCGCGGTCGACACAGTCAAAACGTCGGCGTCGGACATGTGTTCACCAATCGGCAAGCTGAGGAGTGTCTTGTCAGCCCGATTGACGAAAAGGTCTTCCTGGCCTTGGCCGAGATAATCGTAGGCCTTCAATTTCGGCAAGGCGACCGGATAGTGGACGCCTGTTTCAATGCCCTTTTCGGACAGCCACGCGCCCAACTCGTCTCGTCTGTCGGTTCGGATAACGAAAAGATGGTAGACTTGCATGGCCCAGTTTGCGCGACGCGGCAAGACTATCTCACGTACGTCGGAAAGCTCAGCAATATAGCGATCGGCAATTGCAATACGTCGTTCCGTCCACGCCGGCAGGTTCGGCAGCTTTACACACAGAATTGCCGCCTGGAGACCGTCGAGGCGGGAATTTCTCCCTTCGAAGTCGTGGTCATATTTCGCAACGCGCCCGTGATTGGCAATCATGCGGGCACGCTTTGCCAAATCAGCATCCCCTGTCACGATTGCGCCTGCGTCGCCATAGGCGCCCAAATTCTTCCCGGGATAAAAGCTGAACGTGGCGATATCGCCGATCGTGCCAACGGTCTTGCCGTGGCACGTCGCGCCGTGCGCCTGCGCACAATCCTCAAGGATTTTCAGACCATGCTCGCCCGCAACCTCCTTAAGGGCAACCATATCGCATGGGTGACCATAGAGGTGGACGGCCATGATGGCGCTGGTACGAGGAGTGAGCTTTGCCCGCACCGTCTCTGCGGTCAGCGTATAGTTGCCGGGATCGACATCGGCAAAAACCACCTTCAAACCGCTTCGCGTGACAGCTTCCGAACTGGCGATGAAGGTATTGCCGGGAATGATGACTTCCGAGCCAGCAGGGAGTGCCAGGGCTTCGAGCGCGATCTCGATCGCATCCGTCCCATTTGCCACGCCGATGCAGAATTCAGCCCCGAGATAATCGGCAAAGGCCTGCTCGAATTCCTTGACATTCGGACCGCCGATGAAGGCGCTGCTCGCCAGAACCTTGGCGATTGCATTATCGATATCGGACTTGATCGAAAGATATTGTGCGTGCAGGTCGAGGAATTTTATCATGGCAGATTCCGCAGTTTACGACATGGGTTTCCAGCGTAGATTCCCGGCTGAGAGATATCGCGTGTCACGACGCTTCCCGCGCCGATGACGACGTCATCACATATGGCTACTGGCAAAATTGTGGCATTGCTTCCAATCGACACCCGATCACCGATCCGGGTGCTTTTCCACTTCGATTTGTCACCTCGGGCCGGTCCGCCGGTAGCAAAAAGATCGTTGATGAACATCACACCGTGCCCGATGAAACAATCGTTGCCGATATCGACGAACTCGCAAATAAAACTGTGTGATTGAATGCGTGTTCCAGAGCCGACGGAGACGCTTTTCTGAATTTCGACGAACGGGCCGATGAAAACGTCGCTGCCGATTTCGCATCCATACAAATTGACGGGTTCGACTACGGTGACATTGCCACCGAACTGGACGTCAGAAGCAATACCAACCGTTCTGCGTGTCAGTTCAGCCATTCTTGCCGCGCCCGAGTTTGGAATGACGCGGCACCACCGGGAGGAATACCTCCTTGCCGGTCTCGATGGATTCGTAGATCGCGTGGATCAGTTGAATGCTCTTGCGACCGATGCGCCCATCCACATCCTGCTGCCGACCGCTCACCAGACAATCAACAACATGCTCGTAATACATCTGATGGCCGAAGCCGTAGACGTTCGGCGGGTTGACCGAGTATTTGTCCATGACTTCATCGACATTGTCTCGGCCATCCGTGAAACTCCAGACCTTCATCTTGTTGACGGCAAAGCCACCAATCTCGACGGTTCCCGTTGCGCCCAGAACTGAAATCGAGCCTTCAAGATCCTTGGGTCGGGTTGCGGTGGTTGCTTCAATGAGGCCCAGTGCTCCGTTCTTGAACTTCAGAAGCACAACAGCCGTATCCTCGGTCTCTATATCGACAAGCGCTGTCGTGCTTTTCGCAAAAACACTGTCGACATCGCCCATCATCCATTCGAGCAGATCAATATGGTGGCTGGCCTGATTGGTCAGGACACCACCGTCCATAGCCCAGGTACCTCTCCACGGATCCTGATCATAGTAGCTCTGATCGCGACACCACCTGACCCGGATCGTGCCCATGACCATCTTGCCGAAACGACCGGCTTCAAGCGCGTCGCGAAGCTTGACCACAGGGACGTTAAAGCGGTTCTGCTTGACGACAAACAATCGCGACCCAGACGCATCACAGGCATCAATCATCGCATCCGCGTCCTCAAGAGTTAAGGCCATCGGCTTTTCGACAATGATAGGCTTGCCGTATTTTGCAAGTGCAATGACGTCCGTCGCGTGATTGCCGCTTTCAGTCAGGACTGAAACTGCATCGACGTCAATCTCACGCATCATTTCATGCATATCGGTGAAATAGGGGACGTTGAACCGCTCTCCGATCGCACGGGCCTTTTCCGGAACGATGTCACAGACTGCCGCGAGACGTGCGCCATCAATCTGGTTGAGGCCCAGGAGTTCGGAATGGCGAACAGCAATCCGACCACATCCGACGAGAGCGAAATTGAGCATGCGCCTATCCAATTCTAGAGATTTCCTCTTGAGGGTTACTGCCTTAGCCACCGTCCGAGCGTTTCGCAACCTGATAGAGCATGACAGGCGCGATCTTTCGTAGAGTTGTTGTGGTTAAGGACCGCCCATAAACTTTCCGAGCAGATTCAGGCCCGCTAGGCCGCTACGCTCAGGATGAAATTGCACGCCGACAATATTGTCCTTCGTAATGGCCGCGGTCACGTCGTTGCCCCCGTGATCGACCACGGCGAGAAGGTTCGAAGCATCGGTCGGCTTTGAATGATAAGAATGAACGAAATAGAACTCCTGGTGATCCTCATCGCCAGAGAGCGGCGTAGATTGCCATTGTTCCGAGAGAACGCCCGCCGCCGGCTTCACCTTGCTCCAGCTAATATGCGGCACACGCAAAGGATTGCCAGCCTTATCCACCGACGGAATGCGTTCTACCGTGCCCGGAATAAACCCCAGACCAGCATGGGCTCCGAACTCCAGTGATGAATCCATCAGGACTTGCATGCCGATGCAGATCCCAAGAAAAGGACGGCCTGTCGCGACGTAACTGCCGAGGACTTCGTCGAGACCAAAGCCCCGCAATGCATCCATGGCACGGCCGAAGGCACCCACACCAGGCAAGATTACTCTTTCAGCCCGCAGAATTGTGGGGATGTCGCGCGTCAACTGCGGCTCAGCGCCAATCTGCTTGAGAGCGTTGCAGACGGAGAAAACATTACCGATGCCGTAATCAACAACAACAACTTGGTTCATACTCCGACCACTACTTTCTTTGGTGTTCTGACCGGTATTCCAACCTGCTTTAGCTCTTGCCGCAATTGCCCAAAATCGATTGAGTCGGAATGGAGGGCCTTCGCGAAGGCAACAGCCGTCGCGCCCGACCGGACAGCTTCGGTTGCATGGGTGCCGCCTGCTGCTCCCCCGGAAGCAATTACGGGAATATCGACCTCTCGCGTGACGGCTTCGATGAGTTCGGTATCCATACCCTTCATTGTACCGTCGCGATCAATCGACGTGATGAGGATCTCGCCTGCGCCAAGCTCCGCACCCCTCACAGCCCATCTGACAACGTCCAGCCCGGTATGATTACGCCCATTATCCGTCATAGCTTCCCAGCCACCTTGTGGCAGACGCTTTGCTTCGATGGAAAGAACCATCGCCTGGGAGCCATAGGTATCGGAAATTTCCTGCAATATTGCCGGCCGCTTGGTCGCAGCTGTATTTACCGCCACCTTGTCGGCACCGACATCGAGCAATTGCTTGGCCGACTTGAGATCGCCTATTCCGCCCCCGACGGTGATCGGCACAAACGCCTCCTGTGCCACCTCACGAACGATGTCCGTCAGATTGTTGCGCTCATAAAGGCTTGCAACGACATCCATGTACAAGAGTTCGTCCGCACCCTGATGGTAATAGAGCTTCGCTCGTTCACCAGGGTTGCCCATCTTACGCCAGCCCTCCATTTGCACACCCTTAATCAGGTGCTGCAGCTTGACATCAAGACGTGCGATAAGGCGAATGTTCATATTCCTGGCACTCAGTTCTGGGTAAATACGCTGCGGCGCAGCTTCCATTCCCCATTGTCATAGGCCCAAAGATGAGGCGACCGGAAGCGGTTTGACAGCGCATGAAAATAGGCGCGATCCATGATCGGCGCTTCAAACTGCTTTGAGGCATCGGGGAATTCTTTCTCCGGCAAGCTGAGGTATTCCATCAGTTCATCGGCAAAACGCTCGGGGAACTCGCCGTCATAGCGCCGGACGAGAGCCACGCCCTCTTCGCGTTCCAGGTCACCGGATCGAACTTCCTGCGCGGCGTCGTAGGTTGTGCGCCCAATACCGAACTTGATGAACGTCGTATAATAATGAAGATCATCGATACGGTCGTCGATCGAATTGTATTTCGAGTAAGTGCCGGGCGTCCGCTCGGGCGACGCTTCAAAACCGCCGTGCTCGACAGCGAAATAGTAAGCCGACTGCGGATGCCACCTCAGATAGTATCCGAGATAATGGACCTCGATGCCCTTCTCCCTCAGCTCGTCCGGATTGGAAGGACGGTAGACATCGAGATCCGGCGCACGAACACCATAATCGTTGATCAGCGACTGAATGGACGTGCCGCCGAGAAAGATCTCACTGTCATCCGCAGTCGAAAAATAGGAATAGTCGCGTTTTGCAGATGTCATATCTGCGATCGGATTCCCGTACTCCGCTTCATTCTCACCATAAAAGATCAGAGGTATGTTCATTCGCGCCGCCATTTTCGGCGCGTATGACTTCTGGCCGAAGATAAACGGCTGGAATGGATGGAACAGGTTCTCCACCGCAAGGCGTGTGATCAAGCGCTTTACCCGGCCGTTGGGCGTCAGAAGGTAGTTGTCAAAACCCGAGTGGATCCAGCGCTGAAAATTGCGCCAGCCCCATTCGGTATAGACGTGGGGCGCCCATGTTACCGTGAGTGGGTTCATGCCGAATTCGTATTTCAGCATCCACGATTGGTAGAAGCTGTCCTTGCCGCCCGAACCGGGCACCAGGCAGTCATAGTGGCCGTTCCTCGAGCGGTACTTGTCACACAGTACCTGCAATTCCCGGCGCCGCGCTTCCCAATCGATATTGCCGTCCTTCTGCTCCGCCACTCGACATGCGTCGCAAACACCCTCGGAATCAAAATTGATCGTTTGTTTTTTGCTGTCCCTGGTATGCTTGTGCTCAACCGTAGAGTTAGGGCGCTGATTGGAGATCACGCATCGAGAGCAGAACGCGACATGCTGAGGCAAGCCATAAAGGGTGTCCGGACTGCTTTTGTCCAATCGGTATTCCGAAAGGTCCAGCTCGTCGTTACGCGGATCTAAGTGGATAAAGCGCATTGCCGTCATCCTATAATTTCGAATTGCCGGTTGGTTAACGGTTATGAATTGCTCGCGCAAGAAGGTAAGGTCGGTTAAAATTCGAAGTGGTCTTCTTCCACAGCATCGTAAATGGCGACCGGCCTGACGAGTGTTCTGCCGACGAGAGACTTCAAGCGAGCCGGTGGCAAACCAGTTTCGGGTCGAAGCGAGACAAGATCGGCCGCCGAGACAACATGACCCTTTGGAAACTTCGCCGCAAATTTCAGCCCCTTGCGCACAAGCGCGCGAGTAGCGAGCTCCACGGGCTTCGGAGCTTTGATGCCATCGCCCAAAACGGTCTCAATCAGACGGATCTCAGCCACCATTCGCTTGAGTTCCTCGGGCTCGATCGATGCCGCATGGTCGGGGCCTTGCATTTCGCGATCGAGTGTAATGTGCTTTTCCAGGACACGCGCACCTGCCGCCACTGCAAGAGGCGGCACAAGAATCCCAGCGGTATGATCGGAGTAACCTACCTTTTCATCGAGCGCCTTCTGCATTGTGTGCATGGCCGCCAGGTTTACGTCCGACAACGCAGTCGGATAGGCTGTTGTACAATGCAGAATGCACAGGTCGCCGTCGTGCCGAAGCGTCTGCCACACATCCCTTACAGCCCGAATGCAGTCTCGCACCTCGTCAAGGGTCGCCATTCCAGTCGAGATGATGATCGGAAGGCAAGTCCGGGCAGCAACCTCTACAAGCGGAGTGTTGGTGATTTCCCCGGATGGAATTTTTATCCGCCTGATTCCTAGCTCGACGAGGAATTGAAGCGAAGCAATATCGAACCCGGTCGACATGAACTCGATACCCCTCAGGGCACAGTATTCGACAAGCTCGCGATGCTGATCGTGAGACAGCTCAAGAGATTTAAGTAGTCTGAATTGATCATCCTCAGCACCATTCAGGCGCTGGTATTCGACGGTCTTGGTACCTGCGACAATCAAATCCTCGGCTTTGAACGTTTGAATCTTGGCAGCATCTGCGCCCGCCTCCACCGCCACATCGATAAGCTTGCGAGCGAGATCCAGGTTACCGTTATGGTTAACGCCAATCTCAGCAATAATGAAACAACGATTCTCCACCGTCACTGCGTTTACTCCAAGACTTTTTTCGAATCCGACATAAGCTTCGCCGGACTACCCACGTAAACACCCGGAGCACTAATATCGCGCGTAACCACCGCTCCGTGTCCGACAGTTACATTGCCTACAATAGCCGTCGCATGCCGGACTGAACTATTTGCTCCGAGAAAGCAACCGCCGCCCAAGGATGAACCTCCAGCTAGCACGGCGCCCGGTGCAAGATGCGAGAAATCGCCCACGACACAGTCATGCTCAACGATTGCTCCGTTGTTAACGATGACGCCATCACCGATCGTTGCCTGAACACCGACAATACCAGCGAGCACCACGACCCCTCGGCCCAACCGCGCTGAAGGACTGATTGTGGAGGCCGGATGGATGACCGAAGCGGGAGCAAATCCCTTTCCAAGATAGGCATTGAACAATTTCTGGCGCAGAATAGCGTTTCCTACCGCCGGAACAAATACCCATGTTTCATTGTCGCGCACAACTTCCTTTTCGTCTTCGACGCAGCGCGCAATCTGTAGCGACCAGCTTTTATATTCCTCGGGATCGACGGCCACCACGCGAGCAAAATGATCGTTCAACAACGCTGCTTCAAGGACAACTCGCCCATGTCCGCCTCCCCCGACAACGAGCAGCGAAGGCTTTTTCTTCTTCCAAAACATCGGGAATGCAGGCTTCATAGACGTTGACGGATCCGGTGGACAATCAAAAACTACTCCTCCACGGCCCGGTTGGGGAGATCATAGAAGGGCTTTTGTAGCAGCCGGGCAAAATCGATCTTGCGAAGAACTGACAACACTGAACCGGTAGCGTCACCCGGCCTGCCATAAGGGGGGGCGCTGTCTTTAATGGCATCGCGAAAAGAAAGCGACATTGCTTCGGTCATAGCCCTTACGATTGCCCCGGTTTCCTCGACCGTGTCGATGACGGACACTGCTTTCAGTCGGCCCAGTTGCCGTGGGCCTACGTTGACCGTCGGGACGTCCACTGCGGGGGCCTCAATGAGGCCACTTGATGAATTGCCGAGGACTAGGCTCGCATGTTTCATCGCCGCGAGGTAGCGTAACTGGCCTAAAGATGCAACCAACCTGACCCGATCGGGGTGTTGGGAATGAAATGTCTCAAGCCTTGCATTAATTTTCCTGCCACCTGGATCAGAGTTGGCTTTCGTAATGATCACGGCCAGATCCGGAAAAGACTGCAGTGCTTCAAGAATCTGCTCGAGGGCGGCAACAGGCGAGGCCGAATCCATCGTCGCCGGATGGTAGGTCATCAACGCATAATCGCGTTCTGGCTCGATTTCGAGTTCTCGCATCAATTCCAATCTATCGGGTATGGAAAGCCGCCTGAAATTATCGAGGCCGATCGCGCCGATATTGAATACTCGTTCCGGCGCCTCGCCCATCCGGATCACTCGATCAGCGTACTGTCCTGCTGCCGTGAAATGGACATGTGCCATTTTTGTAATCGCGTGCCGGAAGGTATCGTCCATGGCACCTAGCGTTACTTCGCCGCCGTGAATATGGCCAATCGGGATATGAAGAAAGGTTGCAGCAGTCGCGGCCGCAAGCGCCTCAAACCGGTCCCCCAATATGACCAAAAAATCGGGTTTGAGCTGTTCGAATGCCTCGCGAAAGCCGTCGATGGCGCGACCGAAGGCGCGTGCCATGCCGGCGTCGCTGTCATCATCGTCAAGGCAGGGTATTTCAGCATCGATCTTGAAACCGTCGGCTCGAATGAATCGAACGGTCTCTCCGAATGCCGGCGACAAATGCATGGCGGACACCGCAATCTGTAATTCGAAATCCGGATCGTCGTGCAGATCACGCATGAGCCAATACAAGAGACCGTAGTCCGCCCTTGTACCGGTCGTCACGCATATCCGGGGTTTGGTCACCGTGTCACCTCGTCACCAAGGTCGTAGATCTTGGCAACGAGTTCAGTCGTCGCCAAGGCGTCGTCGATCGTTGCTGCTCCCGTATTTTCCCCGCGCCAGGCACCCACCACCTGTTCAGCTTGCACCCGAAAACCTGGCTTAAATTGCAGATCTGCTTCTGTAGCCTGAACCTCGTTCAGGCTGCGCTCGCCTGCATTTTGAAATATCGCCTTTTCCAGAGGCCGCATCTCCCATCGCCTGTGCGGCGCGGAAACCGTGCAGGCCCAAGGTCCTGGACCGTTCCATACGGCCTGATAGATACCGCGATCTCCCGAGGCAAAACTGACATGCGCAAGCACAACCCCCGATTCGCCGGTCTTCCACGGCTGCAATATCTTTACGTCAGTCACGCCTCCGCGACCGAAAGTCATTAAGTAGTCAACGAGATGAATTGAGTTGGCATACATCCAATTGTCGACTACCCCCAAATTGTGACCGATGGCCCGCGCGGCTTCGAGACTCTGCTGGTCTTGAACATAGATGAAGCGAGGGCCGGGATTTGCGGAAAGATCTGCGAGCGCGGTCCGTGTGGAACCAAGTGTGCGCCGATTGAGACCAACCCACGCACGCCGGCCCGAAGATTTTACCTGCCCGTAAACAGCACGCGCTTCGTCAAGGTTCAACCCGATAGGCTTCTCCATGAAGACGTCAACGGGATGCGCCAGTATTCGAGTTGCAACTTCAAAAATGGCCGGCTCGTACACTGCCATCACCACCAAATCGGGCCGGGTGCTGACAAGCATTTCATCAACGTCATCACTCACAATCGGAATGTTCCAATTGTTGGCGATCACCTGAGCCTTCGCTTTTGTCCTGTTGGCAATACCGACGAGTTCGACATTTGGCAGGGATGCAAAAGCCTTTGCATGCTCGGCGATCATGCTTCCTGCACCGACGAGGGCGATACGGCATAATTTAGTGTTCACATGAATACCTTCGCAATTATCCGGAGCTCTCCCGGCGATCTGGAATAGGCGCCTCGCCCGATTGGAACGCGTCATCCTTGTCAATTTCCGTCAGACAAATCAACACGGGACAACGCTATTCCGTTTCTGCTATGAGACCCGCACAAGTCAACCTGAGGTTCATTGAGATGAAAATGTGTGTCGTGGCGGCTCGGTCAGGGTCCAAGGGGCTGCCAGACAAAAACATCAAATCTTTTGCCGGTCGGCCGCTTCTTGCACACACAGTAGAACAGGCTGTCCAATCGGGAATTTTTGATATTATCTCTATTTCCAGCGACAGCGATCGCTATCTTGATATCGGGCGGGAGGCCGGCGCAAATCTGCTCGTCAAAAGGCCGGCCGAGCTTGCCACCGACTTTGTCGCGAAGCCCCCCGTTCTCAGTCATGCTCTTCGCACGGCAGAAATGGAAGTCGGGCGGGAGATCGAGATGTTCTTCGATCTTCAACCGACTTCTCCATTAAGGACTCCTGCGGACATTCCTGGGGCGGCCCGAAAGCTAGAAGCGAACGCCGACCTTCTCAACGTTGTGTCCGTGGCACGCGCAAAGGCTTCACCCTATTACACGCTTGTTGAAGAAACCGAAGATGGCCGCATTGAGCTGTCAAAGCCCGGGATGCAATATGGGCGTCGACAAGACCTGCCCAATTGCTATGAGCTCAACGGATCCATCTATGCTTGGCGCCGGCAACCCATCGTCGACGAAAGACCCGCCCTCACTGAACGGACAGGGTTCTGGCTTATGGATGATGAATGCAGCTTCGATATCGATACGCCACTTGACTTCGCAGTCGCTGCCTTCGTTGCCTCACATCATTTCGGATGGCCTGAAACACGCTAAGTCTTTCGCCTAGATCTCGATTTCGGTATCTATCGAGTGAAGTGAAGATCGCCGACAAACACCAAAGCAGACTGAGAAGAAAACCATGATTACAGCCCTCATTGGCCTTGGACGAATGGGAATGCGCCATGCCAGTGTCTTGGAACAATGCCAACTTCCGATCGTGGCAGTAAGCGACGTAAATCGTGAAGCTTGCGATGTCGCCGGAAACAAGTATGGGATCCCGGAAGAGCGCCGCTTCATATCGGCAATTGAACTCATCGACCAGATCCGGCCGGAATTTCTGATCATTGCAACGACGGCTCCCGGGCATTGCGAGCTTGTCCTCAGGGCGGCGCAAAATGGCGCCAAAATGATCCTGTGCGAGAAGCCTATGGCGACCAACTTGCGTGATTGTGAAGCGATGATCTCCGCCTGTAATTCCGCAGGTGTGAAATTGGCAATCAACCATCAGATGCGCTTCATGGAGCAATACACGCTCCCGAAGTCCATGATCGAGTCTGAGGCTTTCGGCGGCCTTGCGAGCGTTATCGTAAGTGCCGGAAACTTTGGCATGGCGATGAACGGCACGCATTATTTTGAAATGTTTCGCTATCTGTGCGGCGAAGATCCGGTAAAAGTGTCGGCTTGGTTTTCGAAGGACGAACTCGCCAATCCTCGTGGCGCCCAGTTTAGGGATGCCTCCGGAAGCATCCGCCTGGAAACACCGTCAGGGAAACGCTTCTATATGGATTGCTCCCACGACCAGGGGCACGGCATGAACGTGACTTACAATTGCCGCCATGGACGCATCTCAGTTGATGAATTGGCCGGCACTCTCTCCTTCGTCGTTCGTAAAGAGGAATACAGAAATGAGCCAACAACACGCTATGGCATGCCTTACGATTCCGGCTCTATAACAATTGCTCCGGCCGATGCTGTCACGCCTACTCGCTCCGTTCTCGAAGCCCTTCTTGCTGGCACTGACTACCCGACAGGAGAGCACGGGCTGCTTGCCATGAAATTACTTGTCGCTGCTCACCTTTCCAACGAACGTGGGGGCGCGACGATCGATTTGCGCCGTGAGCCTATTTCGGGAGATTACACCCTACCGATTGCATGAGCGTCGAGGGTTGTCGTCGCCATATAGCGCTCCAGTTTCTCGGGCTCGAAGTGGCCTTTGGGGGAGGATTAGAAACGCATCCCGGTCAATCGGCGTAAGAGACGCAATTCCTGCATTAGCGATGAGATATGGACGACAGGCTAGTAAAAGATACCGGTATCAGAAAACCGAACGCCCTCACGGATATCTTGATGCACCCTAAGGCCCAATCGGTCTGGGTATGGTACAAGAACGGCGGCGACATCCTTCTGTTCCTGGCTTATTCGCTGCTACTCACAGTTTACATGGGGCAGGAAAGGATCGTCTCGCGGGGAGAACCGCTTTATTGGCTGCTTACACTGCCAGCAGTTGCGGCACCATTGCCGAGACTCAGACAGACAGTAGAAAATCTCATATTGGGTTGTGCGAGGCCTATCGCCGCCATGGGTGTAACGGCGTCTTTATGGTTCGGCCTAAGAGGGGATACAGGTGCCGTTCCCCCAATTATCTTGATTGCTTGGGTCAGCGCATGGGCGAGCCGCTCGGAGGTGCGCATCAACGTTAGATGGCTATTCGCGATCATCCTGGTATTTTACGGGCTTGGCAGCTTGAGCTTTGTTCTGCAGCCGCCGTTCGAAAAGTACAGTTGGTTGATGCAAGCGTACCACGGGGATCCACTGGGGGCTGACGCTGCAAATTCTGGCGACATTGCGTTACCACCACAAGACCGGGAAGGCATTGATATCAATGCCTGGGGCATTTTGCCTGGCCAAACTGCACCCGCTTACGGGCCATGGCGCATTTCGATGGTTCCCAACATTGCGACTTCCGGCATCATCTCACTTTTCGTTTTCCTGATTGCATTGAAGCATCTGCGTTTTCGATGGCTCAACATCACGACCGTTGTTGCCGCCGCTTATTTCACTATCTTGTCTTTCGTGCGTTCAGCGCTGATCGGTCTCGTGCTTTTCAGCGCCACCAGCGTTGTTTTGACGCTACTTCCTGATAATGCGAGGCTTCGTGTTGCGGTGGCGTTCGCTATGACGTTGGGACTTATCCTCATCGTCGGTCTATCCCCGTTCGTCCTTTATCACCTACAAGATATTCCCCTCATATCCCGGTTACTTCTGCGCAATCAAAGCGGGCTTTCGCTGGAAGCCATCTACCGACAAGCTTACCGGCCCTGGTTGTGGCTTCAACATCTCCAGATCTTTTGGCAAAGCGACTACCTGATGGGATACGGAAGTAGCTTGGCTCAGAGCGCAACGGAAAAACTTCTAAACGCAAATCAAGTAAGATCTGACTCTGTGTCCCTACCGACACGTCTGCTCGCTACATATGGTCTACCGGCTCTGGGATTTTTCTATTTCCTCGGCGAACGCTGTTACACTCATGCAAAAGAAAACGACGTCTGGGGAGTATCGATGCTGTCGCTACTTATCTGGCTTATGATGACATGGGGTAGCATATTTCACCCGACAAACGCGATATTCGTGCTTGCACTACTGATCATAGGCCGCGGCGGAAACGCCTTCCATCAGGACCGCAAGCAGCAATAAATCCGAAAAAATTTGCCGCTTCTTCAATTGTTGGCGAACTGCCGTCTGACCTTGTCGACAACGAAGTCCTGATCGGCGACCGACAGGCCGGTTGAGCATGGCAGCGTCACGATCCGTTGCCAGAGGTTGTCGCAGACCGTCATTTCCGTCCTCGGCGCCCCTATATAGGGTGCCTGGAGATGGGCTGGTTTCCAGAAGGGGCGGGCGTCTATGCCGGCCTCCCGCAAACGAACGCGGATATCGGCCAACTGCCGTGGGTCTCTGTTGTTCACGACGATCCCGGAAAACCAATAACCGCTTCGCGCATATTCCGGATCCGGAAAAGGCGTGATTCCAGCAAGATCCGAGAAGGCCTCCCTATAATTTCGTGCTATATTCCGTTTCAACTCGACAAATCGGCCCAGATTTTCCATCTGAGCACAACCAACCGCCGCCTGGAGGTTTGTCATTCGGTAATTATAACCGACCATGTCGTGATCGTAATCGGCCCCGACTCTGGCGGTGGTTGTCAGATGACGGAAGAGGCGTGCTTTTTCCGGATCATCCGTAACGATAATTCCGCCACCGCCGGCGGTGACAGTCTTGTTTCCATTGAAGGAGAACATCGTGAAGTCTGCGCCCAAGCTTCCCGAAGGACGATCTTTGTAGGTGGTACCCAGTGCCGCGGCCGCATCAACAACAACCGGCAAATAGTAGGCCTTCGCCAACTCATTAATCTCATCCATCTGGGCGGGAATGCCCAGCGTAAAAACCGGCAATATTGCCGAAATTCTGCGCCCCGTTTCCGTGTGAAGTAACGCACCGTCCACGCGACGATGCGTCTCTTTCTCGAGTTTGTTAGCCAATAACGTTACGTCTATCGACCAGTTTTCGGGAGAGATATCGAAAAGCCACGGAAGCGCTCCGCAATGAGCAATTGCAGCAATCGAAGCGATGAACGTGAATGATGGTGCAATGACCAAATCGTCGCGCCCTACACCGGCGGATAGCAAGGCAGCATGAAGTGCCGTGGTACCCGCGGATGTCGCAACGGCGTATTTGGCACCGGACGCAGCAGCCACCATTTCTTCGAAACGGGTAACGAATGGTCCCACCGTCGAGACGAATGTCGACGTTATGCATTCCTGCAGATATTCGGCCTCACGGCCGGCTAGGTTCGGTACTGCGAGCGGTATCATTGGGCCTAAATCCGTGAATCCAGAGTTTTTTCACTTGGCTTGTGAGTCTGCAGAAAGGACGGTTCGACCGCAGCCACAAGTTCCTTCAACCGATCCTTGTCGATCTGCTGTGGCAAAGTCGGCATATTGGCTGCGGCGAAAAGACCTTCGAGGCTGTTGATCAATCTTCCAATCGATCCGCTAGCGGCACTTTTGTACTTGACGAGGGAAAGTCCCGCGAACCCGCCGTCCACGGCGCTTTCACCATTCGCGACGAATTCTTCGTAGGCCTTCTCACCGGCCGTATCGAGCGGCGTTAGCAGAAGTGGCCAAGAACCAGAGCTGCGAAGCAAGCTCGTCGCCTGCACCGCTTTGGTTTCATCGCTGAAAATCACTGGCTTCAGCTTCAAATGCTCGAGGTAGGCCTTCGCGACGTCTTCGAGCAAAACGAGATGTTCGTCGGGACTAAGCTTGGGAACGACGATGTGTTGATCCGGAGCGCACACGGCTGCCAAGGTACAGAGATGACCGGCCTCCTCCATGGAGACAAAATAGCGCCGAGTATCGACAGGCGTAGCCAGCGGCTGCTCCTGTTCGATGCGCCGCTGGAAGCTTTGAAGAAGCGAACCGTTTGAGAACGCGACATTTGCAAAGCGCGCGGAGACAATTTCTGCGCCGAGATCCTTCACAGCTTCGCCGCTGAACATCACGTGTTCCATGAGGCGTTTGCTCGCGCCCATGAAGGAGCTTGGATTGGCTGCTTTGTCAGTAGAAACGGAGAAATATCTGCCTTTGAATTGCACTTCGCCCAACCAGCGCAACAGACGAGCCTGTTTGAGCAAATTCGTGTCAAACATCTGCAGCATCGAAAAGGAATCTTTCTCAGACCTCACATGCTTAATCGCCGCAAAATTCAAAACAAAGTCGTAGGAAGGTTGGTCATGAATGAAGAGCCTCGTTGCTGGTGAGCCGAAATCCAATGGCAATGTCCGAAAATCCGAAACGGAAAAGCCGCCTGAACTGGAGCGGAGTGTCCGAACCAACTCCGCCAACTCATTTTCATTCTGATCGATTACGTGAAGAGCAGATGGCTCGAACCCTGAAATGACCGATATTGTGGCGGAACCGATTGAGCCCGCAGCACCGATTGCAAGCACCCGCTTGCCCTTCAGCTTATCCCTTAGCTGCCCTCCAAAACGCCTCATATCCTCCGAGAAGATCGAACTCTCTCTTCCGGTTGCAATAAACGCGAGTTCGCTGTTCTTGCCGTTTTTATGAGCGTCAATAGGCATTGAATGTCCTGCTTTAAGATCACGGCCATTTCGCCGCTTGTTTGCTGGGATCACCATCTCCGAAACTGTCATTCGCCTTAATCAGATCTTCATGACGCCCAACATCAAGCCAAGGTTCTCGGACTGGGAAGACTGCCGCCGGTAGTTGGCGTTCGATCAGATGCTCGAAAAGGTTCGTCATATCGAAGAACTGTCTGGGCGGAACATGTTCCAGCACCTCCGGTTCTAGGAGATAGATTCCGGCATTAACCAAAAAGTTGCATTTGGGTTTTTCAGTCAACTTGGTGAGATGGCGACCAGAAACTTCAACGACACCAAATGGTACTTCGTAGCTGTGATTGTTGACCGCCATCGTGGCCACAGCAGACGACGCTCTATGGAAGTCGAGCATCGCTTGAAAATCGACCGTCGTGAGGATGTCCCCGTTCATCACAAAAAAGGATTTTGTGGGGACTTTCGGCAGAAGAGACAATGCTCCGGCAGTGCCCATTCGCTCCTCTTCGCGGACGAAAGTGAAGCGTGCTCCGAACTTTGACCCATCCCCGAGATGTTCCTCAAGCAAATGTCCAAGATAGTTTACACATAGCGTAATGTCTGTGAGACCCTGCGCTACCAGATTATCGACGATTATGTCGATCAGCGGGCGACCGCCAACCGATATCAGTGGCTTGGGCACATTTTCGGTCAGGGGCCGAAGTCGAGTTCCCAGTCCTCCCGCCATGATAACCACTTGGTTCTCTTGATACAAAAGTTGTTCAAACGCAGGTAGATACGCCAGGTCCCGAAATATGCCGGCCTCATCAACGATGGGAAGGTGGAGGATTTGTTCGTGTCGGAGGCGGCCAAGCAGTATGCTTTTCTCGGTGCCTAGCATTGCCGACCGGGGAGTTTGCCGCATAAATTCCTGAACTGGCGCATCTAACCCGTGGCCAGCGAGCAAGGCGCGGCGGATGTCCCCGTCGGTTACGATGCCAATGAGTTTTCCTTCATCCGTCACAACGACCGCGATCTTCAACCCGTTGCCATCGATCACTTCGATTGCAACGCGCATTACCGCTTGCTGCGTTATCACGACCTTGGAAATATCAATGTAAGTCATTCCATCCCACCAATTCGGCGAAATCGCCAACGGGCGCATTCCACCACGGCTCTGATGGCGGTACTCTCTAACTCAGGAACTTGTCGATTCATAGTCTCCAAAATCGTGGACGCAAATGGGCCACACATGAGTGTGCGTCTCGAAATTCGGATGTGCGAGGGATGAACGATTGCGGTTTGCAACGACTTTCTATGCTTCAATTTGGGTCGTGGATAATCCCCCAGCTTGGAGCAATGACGTCGGATAGCTCGCAGAATCGTAGAATTTTGCAGAGTTAGGCACTCTCCACAGCAGCTCCCAAGCCATGAGCTCGGTTGAACCCGCCGATAATCTTACGATCTCACGCAAACACCGTCATTTGCGGCGGCACGACCGCGAGCATCCCAATGCGGCGGGCGGCAACGTATTTGACGAGCTGCTCGACCACCCTTGGCATGACGGGCTTTTGCACCACGCCGAGCGCGCCGCGCACACCATCTGCGACCGCTTCCGGATTGGCGGTCATGAAGACGACGGAAATGCCGTGGTCTTCTGCAAGCCGCCGGCCGATCTCCGGCCCGGTTGGGCCGTCGGAGAGGTTGACGTCGACGAAGGCGATGTCGGCAAGCGGTGCAAGCCTGAGCGCCGCTTCCCGGTCGGATGCGAGCCCTGCGACATGCACGCCCATTTCCTCGATCGTCATTTCGAGATCGAGGGCGATCAACAGTTCGTCTTCGACAATTAGCACTCGCTGTTCCATGAGATGTTCCCGTTGCCAGCTACGCATGACATTCGTGGCCATGACAGATCCCCTTCACGCCTTACTTCAGGAGACTCCGCTTCGTTGAAGACAGACTGCTTCGACGAGGCTCGCTGCTTAAACGGGCGATGCTACGATATGTTCCGATATGAAATGCAGCTTTTCTTAATTAAACGTCTGTTAATATTGACAAATTATTAAAGTATGACCCTCAGTAAAAAAAGCGGTCACTTTAGCCGCCTTCTAAAATTCCGATTTCAGCAGCGTCTCAACCCTTGGCCTTCAGCACCAGAACCGGGTCCGTGCTGTAGTCGGCCGGGAAAATCTGCTTCAGGTTCTCGATCTTCGGCAGGTCGTTATAGACGATGTAGGGGTAGGTCGGGTTCAGCGTCAGGAAATCCTGGTGATACGGCTCGGCCGGGTAGAAGCCGGTATCGTCGGTGACCTTGGTGACGATCGGCTGTTTGAAGACATGCGCCTTGTCGAGCTGGGTGATATAGGCTTCGGCGACCTTGCGCTGTTGCGGGTCGGAAATGAAAAGCGCCGAGCGGTATTGGGTGCCCTCGTCCGGCCCCTGGAAATTGAGCTGCGTCGGGTTGTGTGCGACCGAGAAGAAGACCTGCAGGAGCTTGCCGTAGCTGACCTGCTTCGGATCGAAGGTCACCTTGACGGATTCGGCATGACCCGTCGCGCCGGAGCTGACCGTTTCGTACTGGGCGGTTGCTGCTTCCCCGCCGGCATAGCCGGAAACGGCGCTTTTGACACCCTTCACATGCTGAAAGACGCCCTGGACACCCCAGAAACAGCCGCCGGCGAAGACAGCCGTCTCCGTGCCGGACTGGCCCGCCTCGTCGAGCGCAGGGGCTGGAATGACGACGGCATCTTCCGCCGCTTGCGTGGCGGCGGAACCGAAGCCGAGCGAAAGGGATGCGGTTGCGAAAAGCGCGGCAAGGACCTTGCCTGATGTGGATATGGGCATGGGGGCTACCTCCGGGGACAATGCGGCAAAATCCTTGCCGATCGACGAGAAAGCTGCAAATCACAAGCTGTTCACTCACGCCGATGTGACGATTGCAAGAAAGCGAATGTGTGAAAGTGGGACAGGAAGGTCGGCTGCGACATCGCCGGCCTCGACAAGCAGCCGAAGTGCGGCAAGCCGCCGCCCGCCAGCATCACGAAATAGCGGCCCTTCTTCCCGGAACGCACCACCGGGTTCCGCAAGAGCCCGTTGGCCTTGATGCTGGCGGCAAGCTCCCTGATGCCGCTCTCCGTATAGGTGCGGCGCACATTCTTCGGATCGGGATCGAGCTCGTTCAGCGCAATCGTGATGGTCCCGGTCGAGTTCGTCTCAGTCATGATCCTTGTCCTCTCTTGTTCTTCCGCGAAGCGGGTGCGTGCGGAGCAGGAGCACTCGCTCCTGCACCCGAGCTCGTGCGGAACAGCAGGGGAGAGGGGGACAAGCGGACAAATCGGAGGGAACTCCCCACCTTTTGCAAGCGGTATTTTCGCTTGGTCGAAAAATTGCTCTTTTGCCTTCCCTAGTCCCGCCTTGGGCCGGGGTTAGTAGCGCGGCGCTGCAACCCTTGCCTCGCGGCGAGCAGCGTGTGCAAGCGGAGGTGCCCTTCGATGGACAATCCTTTCCTCAAAGACGGGAAGGTGACCTACACGTGTAAATTCCTGGATGCGGGACAGAGGCTTTACGTCGCCGATAAAAAGATAAATGGCCCAAACAAGAGCGATCAACATGTTTGGCTAAGGGTGAGAACAACTCCCGTCGGCCAATAGGATCTAGCGCTTGGGTCCGAATGCCCGAGGGCATCCGATGAGCAGAGCCTTTCGAACTCCAACAGCCGCCCGGCTTCATGCGGTTTCGTCGATAGCGTTTCGTTATCTGGCACGTTTTATGGTGACCACCTGGTCTTCAGCAAGCGCTCTCCAGCGACGGCAACCCTCAGTCTCCGCCCGTCACAATCGGCAGGGTTTCAAGATGGCCATCGATTGTCTCGACGACCTTTCGGCCCAGCGGAAGGTTCTTCTTCTCGTCCTTCCAGCGTTCCATGAAGATAGAAACGGTATCTTTGGCCGTATCCTGGACCAGCTTACGGGGCAGCGACGCCTTGGCCGACAGGTGATCGAGCTCATCAAGCGTATATCCTGCAAAGTCCTTTGTACGGCTAAAGGTCAGCGCCGATTTGTCGTTGGGGATGTAAGGGATCGTCGATACGTAGTCATAGGCCGGTGACAGCCGCGCTCGCTTTCGATCGGGGTAGATCAGCGACCAGTTCTTCAGATGCATGTCACCGTTGCCGATCAGCACATTGAATGTCAGCCTGCGAATGAACTCCGCCACGTCGTCATGGTCGGATTCTGTGGCGACGACGGCGGCGAGATTCCGAAAGCTTGCTTTTTTGTATTTGTCCTCTGGATAGACGTCAAAGACCTGAGCAAAATCCTCGATATGGGTAAGCTCGCCGCCATTGCCGCGATCGAACCGTTCAATGACGAAGGCGTTTGGGCCTAGTTGTTCGATTCCATCGGGAAGATTGCCGATCGATCGAATGTCGCGGAGGTCGATTGCCGGCACGTTGATGCCGACCATGCGCGCAAGGCTCATCATCGAAAATTCGTTTTCCGGCACATGGGCAAACTCCCGTGAAGGAAGCTTGACGATCCAGTCGCCGCCGACCCCGCTTGTCGGGACCGTCAGTCCGCCGCTTGCGCTCTGGACCGCGGAGAATTTGAGTTGAACGCCGGCAAGCGAAAATCGCAATACGTCCTCAGCCGGAGCCTTTGTCGCCTCATCATCGAGAGCGTCGTGGGGCCCCTCCGGCCATGCCTCGCTGTCGGCAGGAAGGACGGTGACGGCACCTGCCAGGTCCTGGCCGAGGACCCAGAGCAGGAAGAACTCGCGGTCACTGTGAACATTTGCCTTTTCGGCGAGGTATTTGCGAAGATGTCCTTCCGGCAGCAGATTGGAAAAGAATGGCATCAGCTTGATTTTATAGGGACGAAACTCGGTCAGGAGATCCCCGAAGCGATCTTTGAACCGGAGACCGAGGGTCGGCCGGTCGGGATTTTCGATATAGGCGTCGTTGAACGCAAATAGCGTCCTCTCGCCGCCCACATAGGTGATGGTGCCAATTTCCGTTCCGTAAAGGCGCACAGACAGGACAGATACGTCAGCCATCATCATCCTCATCGAGCGAATAGGCCGGCCTGGGGGGATCGCTTCGGGTAGGCGCCGGCCGCGAATGAGCGATCTGATTGCGCAGCATAACCAGGTTTCTGGTGACTTCGGTCAAGTGATCGAAATTGTGGCTCGATATCGCCCGTTCGAGAGTGGCGCGGATAGAGCTTAGCGCGTCGATATGCACGGCCGAGATCGGCCATCGGCGGAGAGCAGAATAGCTTTTGACAAGCTCACCTTGCTGGGGATGGGAGGCAAACGCACTTTGGGCATTCCGGATGGCACGCTGCAACAGGCGCATCTCCTTGGCGATATCAGAAGGCTGGGTGGGCACATCTTCGAGTGTCTGGCGCATAATGGATTTTACAGCGGGCACCGCCTTGTGTGGTACAAGGGCGATTTCCAGATCAAGAGCATTGGCAATGGTGATCAAGGTCGAGAGCCTGAGATCAATGCTGTTGGATTCGATACGGGAAATTTGCGCCTGCGGCACGCCTGATAGGTGACTGAGTTCGCGTTGGCTCAACGCCTTGCGCTCTCGAGCCTCTCTCAGATGCATGGCAATCTCTTCAGTTGCGTAGGGCATGATGTCTTATTGGATATCTATCCTTGATCTTGATATCGATTTAGATATCAAGTCAGCACCTCTTCCACAAGGACCGATGCTTAAAACGACATCATAAATCAACATTGATGTCCTTATCGACATCAACCGAGACGCAAAAATAGCCAAACGACCGAAGCGCCGATGAAGCGCAGCCGTTTTGCGCGCTCGGCGGGATCTGTGTTGCCCTTCAGAAGAAGGCCGCGCGGTCGATCCATCGCCGCCGGTGCGTTCGCATATATCCTCCCTGCCAGTGAGTTCGCGACGCCCTATTAACGTTCAAACGCTGGAGTACGTTGGGACAGGCTGGAAGGTGTGTTGACAATTTCCCGAGGAGTGGGGACATTGCCGGCCGGTCAGAGCCAGCACCCTGGGGGGATCCAATGTCCGTGCGGTCGTTCTTCGCCTTTTCCGTCATTGCCGCATTTGCGATTCTAGCGAGCCCGCCAGTCTTTGCCGCCGACGTCAAGCGCGATATTGTCACCGTCAAGGACGCGGATTATTTCGGCTTCGACCTGCGCACCGAGCAGAATCTCTCGCTCGAACAGTGTAAGGTCGCCTGCATCGGCGACAAGAGCTGCAAGGCCTTCACCTACAATCCGAAGGTGAAGTGGTGTTTCCTCAAAACCGATTTCAAGACGATGAACGCCGCCCCGGGCGCCATCGCCGGCAGGATCGTCGAAACAACGGCCGCCGCTGCCGCGCCGAAAGAGCCGGATATTGGCGCTGCCCCTCGCCTGCCCTTTCTCTCCGACGACCTCGTCCAGCAGGCCCGCAATTTCCGCAACGATCTGGCGCTCGCCGACGACCAGCAGGGCCAGGGCGTCGAGAGCCTGACGGCAAGTGCACGTCTCGATCTGACTGGCGGCAATCTTACTGATGCACTAAAGGCTTTTCACGGCGCGCTGTCGATCACGCCCGATGACGGCGATCTCTGGATCGAAACGGCGCGCGCCGCCACCTCGCTTGGCGCCCCTGACAGCGGCATCTTCGGTCAGGCGGTGATCGACGCGCTGAACGGCTACCAGCTGACGCGCACCACCAATAAGCGCGCCGATGCGCTGGCGGTGCTCGCCAAGGCCCTGGAAAAGAATGCCAATTATCGCGATGCGCTGAATAGCTACAAGGCAAGCCTTGCGCTCGTCAGCGCCAAGGATGTGCAGGCGGATTACCTGAAGCTCAAGCAGACCCAGGGCTTCCGCATCACCGAACATACTGTCGATGCCGACAGCGCCACGCCGCGCGCCTGCGTCACCTTCTCCGAGGCGCTGGTCAAGACGGTCGACTATACCCCCTTCGTGACCCTGAACGGCGCTGCACCGAAAGCGCTGGAAGCCAAGGACAAGCAGATCTGCGTCGAGGGTCTGACCCACGGCGAGACCTACAAGATCGGTTTGCGCACCGGCCTGCCCTCCTCCGTCGACGAGGTTCTGGAAGCGCCTGTTACAATCGACGTCTATATCAAGGACCGCAGCCAGATGGTGCGCTTTACCGGCGACAGCTTCGTGCTGCCGTCGTCGGCGCGCCGCGGCGTGCCGATCGTCTCCGTCAATATGGCCACCGCCAATCTGAAGCTCTACCGCATCGGCGATCGCGGCATCGCGCCGCTTCTGACGAGTTCGCAGTTTTTAACGCAGCTCGACGGCTACAGCGCCCAGAACATCCAGGACCAGAGTGGCGAACTCGTCTGGCAGGGCTCGATCGAGATCGCCAACGAGCTCAACAAGGATGTCGTCACCAGCTTCCCGGTCGACGAGGCTCTGCCTGAGCGCAAGCCCGGCATCTATGTACTGGTCGCCACCGCGCCGACCGGACCGGTGCAGGACTGGGATTCGCAGGCCACCCAATGGTTCCTCGTCTCCGATATCGGCGTCACTACCTATGCCGGCACCGACGGGCTCAACGTCTTTGCCCGGTCGCTTGCCTCCGCCAAGCCGATGGCCGGCGTCGAACTGCAGCTGCTTGCCAAGAACAATGAAGTGCTCGGCACGGCCACGACCGATCAGAACGGGCGCGCCACCTTCACGGCCGGTCTGATGCGCGGCACCGCCGCACTCACACCTGCCGTCATTACCGCCAAGAACGGCACGTCCGACTATGTCTTCCTCGACATGACGCGTGCCGGCTTCGATCTTTCCGATCGCGGTGTCACTGGCCGCGCCGCGCCGGGAGCGATCGACGTGCTGCCCTGGACCGAACGCGGCATCTACCGCGCCGGCGAAACTGTGCATGCCGCAGTCCTTGCCCGCGACACGGACGGCAAGGCGATCGAGAACCTGCCGCTGACCTTCATCTTCTCACGGCCCGACGGCGTGGAAGACCGGCGCATCGTCCGCCAGACGAGCGATCTCGGCGGCTATCAGGTGGACCTGCAGACGCAGGAAAACGCCATGCGCGGCACCTGGACGATGAACGTCTATACCGATCCGAAGGGCTCGGCGATTGCCACGAAGACCTTCCTCGTCGACGATTTCGTGCCTGACCGCACCGACATGGAGATCAAGACCGACTCCAAGGAGATCGGCACGGATACGGCCGCGACGATCACTATCTCCGGCAAATATCTCTACGGCGCTCCGGCCGCCGGCCTCACCGTCGAAGGCGATGTCGTCGTCAAGCCGACGCGCGAAAATGCGGCCTATCCCGGCTACCAGTTCGGGCTTGCAGACGAAGAGGCGAGCGAGGAGTCGCGCCAGCCGATCGACGGGCTACCGGAACTCGACGAGAACGGTCAAGCCTCGACCGACCTGACGATCGGCGAACTGCCGGCCACGACCCAGCTGTTGAGAGCCACCGTCTATCTGCGTATGCAGGAGCCGGGTGGCCGCGCCATCGAGCGCTCGCTGGAGATTCCGGTCAAGACCGACGCGACCGCGATCGGCATCAAGCCGGAATTCGATGGCGACCTGCCCGAAAATGCGCTGGCGAACTTCACGGTGATCGGCCTAGATACTCAGGGCCAGAAGCAGGAGATGAAGGGCCTGCGCTGGAAATTCTACAAGCTGCGCCGCGACTATCAGTGGTATCGCGAAGGCACTGCCTGGAAATATGAGCCCACCTACACGCCCGAAGAAGTTGGCTCCGGCTCGGTGGATGCGACGGCCGAAAATGGCGGCAAGATACAGACGCCGGTCAACTGGGGCCGCTACCGGCTCGAGGTAGAAAGTGCTGATGCCGACGGCCCGACCTCCAGCGTCGAGTTCGATGCCGGCTGGTTCGTGGCCTCGACCTCGACGGAAACGCCCGACGGCCTCGAAATCGCGCTCGACAAGGATAGCTATCATGTCGGCGAGACGGCGAAACTGAAGGTCACGTCGCGCTATGGCGGCGAGTTGATGATCACGGCCGGCACGGAAAACCTGGTTGCCGTGCAGAACGCAACGATGGGTCAAACCGGCGGCGAGGTCGACATTCCCGTCACGGCAGACTGGGGTGCGGGCGCCTATGTGACCGCGACGCTCTTCCGGCCGGGCGATTCGCTCGACACCCATATGCCGGCGCGCTCGATCGGCATCAAATGGCTGAAGGTCGATCCGGCTGAGCGCGCGCTGCAGGTCAAGATCGATACTCCGGAGAAGATGCTGCCGCGCGGGCCGCTGGATATCGGCCTGCAGGTTTCAGGCGCCGGTGCGAATGAGGAGGCCTATATCACCGTTGCCGCCGTCGATGTCGGCATTCTGAACCTCACCCGCTACGAGCCGCCGAACCCGGAGGATTGGTATTTTGGCCAGCGCCAGCTCGGCCTTGAAATCCGGGATCTCTATGGAAGGCTGATCGACGGTTCGCTCGGTGCAACCGGCAAGCTGCGCACCGGCGGCGATGGCGGCGCGGTTGCGCTGCAGGCAAGCCCGCCGACGCAGAAGCTCGTCTCCTTTTTCTCCGGCCCGGTAAAGCTCGATGCCGAAGGCAAGGCAAAAGTCAGCTTCGACATTCCGCAATTCAACGGTACGGCCCGCGTGATGGCGCTCGCCTGGACGAAAACCGGCGTTGGCCACGGCGCCAAGGACGTCATCATCCGCGATCCGGTCGTCGTCACCGCAAGCCTGCCGAAATTCCTCGCTCCGGGGGACAAGGCCAATCTGCGTCTCGACATCGCCAATACCGATGCGCCGGCCGGCGACTACAAGCTGACGCTGACCGGCAACAGCGCCCTCAGCATCGACGGGCCTGCCGAACAGGCTCTCAGGCTCGAAGCCGGCGCCAAGTCCGACCTGACGCTGACGCTCGTCGGCGGCGAACCGGGCCACGGCAGTGTGGCAATCAACCTGTCGAATGATCAGGGCCTGTCGCTCGACCAGGTGGTCGACGTGCCGGTGCGGCCGTCCTCCTTGCCGGTCACCGAACGGCGTGTCATTGCGCTCGCGCCCGGCAAGAGCCTGACGATCGATAAGAACCTGCTTGCCGACAGCGTGCTTCCGGGCGCTTCGATCGCCGTCAACGTCACGCGCTCGGCCGCCTTCGACATTCCGGCCCTCCTGATGACGCTCGACCGCTACCCCTTCGGTTGCGCCGAACAGACGACGAGCCGGGCCATGCCGCTGCTCTATCTGGCCGAGGTCGCCAAGCAGGCCGGCATGGATGAGACGGATGACGACATCCACAAGCGCGTGCAGGATGCGATCTACCGGGTGCTCTCCTACCAGGCCTATGCCGGAAGCTTCGGTCTGTGGGGTCCGGATTCCGGCGATCTCTGGCTCGATTCCTACGTCACGGACTTCCTGACGCGGGCGCGCGAGCAGAAATACGACGTGCCGGACCGCGCCCTGGTGCAGGCGTTGGAGAACCTGCAGAACTCGCTCTCCTACACGACGGATGTGAAGGGCAAGGGCGATGAGATCGCCTACGCCCTCTACGTGCTGGCGCGCAATAAGAAGGCCGCCGTCAGCGACCTGCGCTACTATGCAGACACAATGATCAACGACTTCCCGACGCCGCTAGCCAAGGCCCATATCGCCGCAGCACTTGCGCTCTATGGGGATGCCACCCGCTCGAAGAACATTTTCGTCGATGCGCTGCAGATGTCGAAACAGTCGATGGTGACCCGCGTGAATTTCTCGCGCACCGATTATGGCTCGGTGCTGCGCGATGGTGCGGCAATCCTGGCGCTTGCCGCCGAAAGCCGGCCGGTTCCCCCCGTCATTCCAGACCTCGCCAAGGCGGTCGCGCGGGAATGGGATCGCAGCAAATATACAAGCACCCAGGAACAGGCCTGGATGCTTCTGGCGGCGCGTGCCCTGCAGAACGGCGACGACGATCTGAAGGTCAACGTCAACGGGGCTGAACGGACTGGCGCGTATATGGCGAAGATGACCGGTGACGCGCTGATCGACCATCCGCTCACACTGACGAGCGCGACGAGCGACACGGTCTCGGCCGTCGTCACCACGGTCGCCGCCCCTGTCAAGCCGCTGCCGGCCGGCGGCAACGGCTTCACCATCGAGCGCACCTATTACACGCTCGATGGCGAGGAGGCGAATGTCAGCGATGCGCAGCAGAACGAGCGTTATGTCGTCGTCCTCCATGTGACTGAGCAGAATGACTGGGCTTCGCGCATCGTCATCACCGATCTTCTGCCGGCCGGCTTCGAGATCGACAATCCAAGCCTTGTGGACAGCGCCCAGATGACGAATTTCGATTGGGTCGGCGAGATGTCGCCTGCCCATACGGAATTCCGCTATGACCGCTTCGTCGCCGCCTTCAACCGCGACGAAAATTCGGCGCGTGACTTTAACGTTGCCTATGTGGTGCGCGCCGTCACCCCCGGTGCCTATGATCACCCGGCGGCTACCGTCGAGGACATGTATCGCCCCGACCTGTCCGCCCGCACGGCGACCGGCAAGATGGAGGTCGTTGCGGCTCAACAATGAGGCGGTGGCAGAAGTTTGCGATCGGTACTGCGGCCGGCATTATCATTGCCGGCGCCGGCCTTTTTGCGCTCGATGTTGCAGACCGCGCCTTTCCGCCGCCGCTTGAACGGGCCGAAGCCGTCTCGCCCGAAGTGCTCGATGCGGACGGGCAATTGTTGCGTGCCTTTGCAACGCCAGAGGGGCGCTGGCGGCTGAAGACCGGCGTTGTCGACGTCGATCCGCAATTCATCCGCATGTTGGTCGCCTATGAGGATCAGCGTTTCTACGAGCATTCCGGAATCGATGTCTGGGCGCTCGGGCGCGCCGCCCTGCAATTCGTCAGCAACGGCCGCATCGTATCCGGCGCCTCGACGCTCTCCATGCAGGTGGCAAGGCTGGTCGAGCCGCGTGAAAGCCGGTCGTTTTCGGCAAAACTCCTGCAGATCATGCGCGCGGTGCAGATCGAGCGGCGGCTATCGAAGGGTGAGATCCTCGATCTCTATCTCACCCATGCGCCCTATGGCGGCAACCTGGAAGGCGTGCGCGCCGCAAGCCTTGCCTATTTCGACAAGGAGCCGAAAAGGCTGACGGTGGCTGAGGCCGCCCTTCTGGTTGCCCTGCCGCAACTGCCCGAAAAGCGTCGGCCGGACCGCAACCCGAAGGCGGCGGAAGCGGCGCGCAAACGTGTACTCGAGCGTATCGCCGTGGCCGAGGTGGTGGGCGACGGCGAGGCCGAGCGCGCTGAGGGTGTCGCCATTCCCGCCCGCCGGCTGCAGCTTCCAGCCCTTGCCGCCCATGTCGCGGAAGCCGCATTGCGCAAGGATCCGGAAGCGATCCAGCACCAGACGACGCTGAACAAGCAGGTCCAGACGGGTCTCGAATCTGTCGCGCGTGCCGCGACGATGAAGCTCGGACCAAAGCTGTCGCTCGCCATGGTGATGGCGGACGCCGAGACCGGCGACATCGTCGGCGAGGTGGGATCAGCCGATTATTTCGATGCCAGTCGCTCCGGCTGGATCGACATGACGCGTATCAACCGATCGCCCGGCTCTACACTCAAACCCTTCATCTATGGCCTTGCCTTCGAGCAGGGACTGGTCAGCCAGGAGACCATCATCGAGGACCGGCCGGCCGATTTCTTCGGCTACCGGCCGCGCAATTTCGACATGAGCTACCAGGGCGACGTGACCGTGCGCGAGGCCCTCCAGCTCTCCCTCAACGTGCCGGCCGTCAAGCTGCTCGATGCGGTCGGCCCGTCTCGCCTTTTGGTGCGCTTTCGCCGCGCCGAAGTGCGCCCGACCTTGCCGGTGAACGAGACGCCGGGGCTGGCAATCGGCCTTGGTGGCGTCGGCATCACGCTGAAGGATCTCGTGCAGCTCTATACAGCGCTTGCCAATCGCGGCCAGCCGGTCAGGATCGGCGACGGTGTGACGGGCGCGCCCGGCAAGATCGACGGCGAGCCCTTGCTGGAGCCGGTCGCGGTCTGGAATGTCGCAGATATTCTCTCGGGCGTCGTTCCGCCGGCCGGTGCGCCGCAGCGCGGCATCGCCTACAAGACCGGTACGAGCTACGGCTATCGCGATGCCTGGTCGGTCGGTTATGACGGACGTTACGTGCTTGGTGTGTGGGTCGGACGGCCTGACAATAGCGCCGTACCCGGTTTGACGGGGTATGGCACGGCCGCACCCATTCTTTTCGAGGCCTTGGCAAAATCCGGCATCGCCACGACACCGCTGCCGCGTGCGCCTTCCGGGGCGGTGCGCATCGCCCAGACCGACCTGCCGATCAGCCAGCGGCGTTTTGCGGTTAGTGCCAACGGGCTGCTCGCAACTTCCGGCCGCGAGGCAGCACCCCAGATCGTCTATCCGCCGGAAGGTGCCCATGTCGATCTCGGCGCCAGGCAGGGCGATCTCTCGCCGCTGATGCTCAAGCTGCAGGGCGGCAGGGCGCCCTTTCGCTGGCTTGCCAACGGTAAGCCACTGCCCGATCTTTCCCGCCGGCGTACGCAAAGCTGGATGCCTGACGGCGGCGGTTATTCCAAGCTGACGGTAATCGATTCGATGGGCCGGGCGGCCAGCGTCGGCGTCTTCGTCGACTGACGGGAACAAAAGCGTGTCGCAACCGTTTGAAGGTTTCCCTCCACACGGCAAAAGACCCGATGACATTACCCTCCGCGACCTACCGGGTCCAGTTCCGCAACGGCATGACGTTCGATCGCGCCCGCGGGCTTGTGCCCTATCTGCAATTGCTCGGCATCAGCCACCTCTATGCCTCACCGATCTTCACGGCCACCAAGGGATCGACGCATGGTTACGACGTGACCGACGCCAACGAGATCGATCCGGAACTTGGCGGAAGGGCGGGCCTCGATCGCCTGACGGATGCACTGTCAGAAGCAGGCATGGGCCTGATCCTCGACATCGTCCCGAACCACATGGCCGCTTCACTGGAGAATGGCTGGTGGCGGAGCGTCCTGGAATTCGGCAAGCACAGCCCTTTTAAAGACTATTTCGATATCGACTGGAGCGAGCGGCTGACCTTGCCGCAGCTCGGCAAAAGCTTCGATGAGAGCCTTGCTGCCGGCGAATTGACGATTGCCATCGACGAGGCGCATGGCAATCTTGCGCTCAAATATTACGACACTCTCTTCCCGCTCAGCGCGGAAAGCTATCACCTGATCTCGGCAGAACTGGATGATCCACTTCTCGCCGGCATGGCCGAACTGGCAAGCTCCGTCGGTGGTGATGACCTGCATCGCAGCTTGCGCGACATGATCTTTGAGGCCGGCGACCTCAAAAGCCTGAGCGCAAAGCTTGCAGAGCTTTCAAAAGACCATGCCCTTATGAGGCGGCTGCATGCGGCGCAGCACTGGCAGCTTCACCGCTGGCAGGAGGCTTCAAAACATCTGAGCTATCGGCGGTTTTTCGAAGTGACCGGGCTGGTCGGCCTGCGGGTCGAGGATATCAGGGTCTTCGAGGAGAGCCACCGTCTGGTTCTCGATCTCGTGCGTCAAGGCCAGGTTCAGGGTCTGCGCATCGACCATATCGATGGGCTGGCCGAACCGGGGGCCTATCTCGATCGCCTGCGCGCAGCGGTCGGCGCAGATACCTATATCGTCATTGAGAAAATCCTCGGTCCCGGTGAGGACCTGCCGGCCGATTGGCCGGTGCAGGGAACGACCGGCTACGAGTTCATTGCCGCCCTGAGCGGGCTTTTCGTGGAGGGCAACGGTTTACAGACGCTCGATGAAGCCTATCGCCGGCTGGCAGATGGCAATGGCGATTTCGAAGCCGGGCGGCGAACGGCCAAGCGGCTGATGGTCGAGCAGAATTTCGCCGGCGAGACGGCCCGCCTCGCACGCATTGCAGCCGGCCTCTTTCCCGAACTGTCGAAGGAGGAAATCACCGATGCTATCCGCGAGCTTCTGGTCGCCTTTTCCGTCTACCGCACGTATGGCGCCGATGGCCTGCTCGATGCACGGGATACGGGTCTGCTGAAAAAAGCCGAGATGGCGGCGGCCGGACATCTGGACTATCCGGAGGCGCTGCAAAGCATTGCAGCCATCCTTGAGGGTAGGAACGACAACGAGGCGGCCCGCGAATTCCGTATCCGTTTCCAGCAGCTCTCCGGCCCCGTCATGGCAAAAGCAATGGAAGATACGCTCTTCTACCGCTACAACCGGCTATTGGCGGTCAACGAGGTTGGCGGCGAGCCGGATCACATGCCCGGCGGCATCGAAGCGTTTCACCTGATGATGCAGGACCGTGCGCGATCCCAGCCTGCAGGTCTTTCGGCGACATCGACGCATGACACCAAACGCGGCGAGGATACACGCAGCCGGCTTTATGCTGTGAGTGAAGGCGCCGGCGTCTTTGTCAACGCCGTCGAACATTGGCGCAGAATGAACGAAAGCCACCGCATCGAGCTTCCGGATGGGATAGCACCCGAGCCCAATCTGGAATGGATGCTCTATCAGGCGCTTGCCGGCGCCTGGCCTGAAGATTTCGACCGCCGCCATGGGGATGCGCTACACCAGCGTTTCACCGCGTACGCGGAAAAGGCCATTCGGGAAGCGAAACTGCGAACCGACTGGACGGCGCCGAACACTGGTTATGAAGAGGCGGTGCGCACCTATGCGGCAGCGCTCCTCTCGCCCGACAACGACGCCTTCAGCGAGGATTTCGCTCGCGTCCTCCAGCCCTTCATTGAGGCCGGCTATGTCAATAGCCTGTCGCAGACGCTGATCAAGCTGACGGCGCCGGGCATTCCCGACATCTATCAGGGGTCGGAAGGCTTCGACTTCAGTTTCGTCGATCCCGATAACAGACGCCTGCCGGATTTCGAAATACTGAGCGGCTGGCTTGCCGAAGGCGGTGCGCTCGCACGGCTGCAGGCGGCGGCGTTAAAGCAGCGCATCATCCAGATCGGCCTCGGGCTCAGGCTGGAGCACCGCGGACTTTTCGCCAAGGGTGACTATCTGCCGCTTTCCGTCACCGGTAGCAGGCGTGACCATGTCGTTGCCTTCGCCCGTCTGCATGATGATGGTAATTTCGCCATCACCGTCGTCCCAAGGCTGATGTTCGGCTGGCTCGACCCCGGCGTGCTTTTTGCCGGACCGGAATTCTGGGAGGATACAGCAATATCAGCGCCATCGCCGCTGCACGGTAACAAGGCCGATCTCCTGACCGGCAAGGTGCTGGAGCCAGGAAGCAAGATCTCGCTAGCCGCCCTACTCGGCGACCAGCCGGTGGCTCTGATCGTGCCGGCCTGACGATAATCTCGAAAATATCTGCGCCAGTGAAAAAACCTGTTGACCTTCCAGTTGCTGGAAGGTCCATAACGCTGTCTGGATGCCAGAAAGGCATGAAAGGCGCAGCTTTATGGATACCAAGCACGATCATCACCATGACCATGACCATCATGGGCATGATTGCGACGAAAACCATCATGCCGACGGCGCGCAATGCGGTTGCGGCCACGGCGAAAAGGTTGAAGACGTGGTGGTGCGCGATGCCGTCTGCGGCATGACGGTCGAGCCGAACGCCGGAAAACCTTCCCTCGATTATGAAGGTCATGTCTATCACTTTTGCAGCGATGGCTGCCGCAAGAAATTCGAGGCGGCACCGCACGATTATCTGACCGCCAAGGACCCGGTCTGCGGCATGACCGTAAACCGCTCGAACGCCAAACATTTCCTCAAGCACGAGGGCGAAAAATTCTATTTCTGCTCGGCGGGCTGCAAGGCGAAGTTCGAGGCCGATCCCGAAACCTATCGCCATGGCAAGAAGCCAGTGGCAGCCGTCATGCCGAAGGGCACGCTCTATACCTGCCCGATGCATCCCGAAATCATCCGCGACCATCCCGGCGACTGCCCGAAATGCGGCATGGCGCTGGAGCCGGTGGGCGTTCCCCCTGAAGACGAAGGCCCCAACCCGGAACTCTTGGATTTTATCCGGCGGCTGTGGGTCAGTGCTGTTCTTTCCATTCCGCTCCTGATCCTGACCATGGGCCCGATGCTTGGGCTGTCGTGGCCGCGTGAGACGCTCGGCGAGCCCTTGGCGAGCTATGTCGAACTGTTGCTGGCAACACCCGTCGTGCTCTGGGCAGCCCTTCCCTTCTTCCGCAGGGCATGGGCATCGCTCGTCAACCGCAGCCCCAACATGTGGACGCTGATCGGCCTCGGCGTCGGCACGGCCTATGTCTACAGCGTCGTGGCGACTTTGGCGCCGGACCTCTTCCCGCACAGTTTCCGCGGCCACGGCGGCTCCGTCCCCGTTTATTTCGAGGCGGCTGCCGTCATCGTGACGCTCGTCTTCGTCGGACAGGTGCTGGAATTGAAGGCCCGCGAACGCACCGGCTCGGCGATCCGCGCCCTGCTTGATCTTGCGCCGAAAACCGCGCGCCGCGTCAACGCCGACGGCAGCGAAAGCGATGTGCCCGTCGACGAGGTCCAGGCCGGCGACCGCTTGCGCGTGCGCCCCGGCGAACGCGTGCCGGTCGACGGTTCCGTGACCGAGGGCCAGTCGACCATCGACGAATCAATGATCACCGGCGAACCGCTACCGGTCGAAAAAGCCAAGGGCGACACGCTGACCGGCGGCACCATGAACAGGAATGGCGCGCTGATCATGACCGCCGAGAAAGTCGGCACTGAGACGACACTCTCGCGCATCGTCGAGATGGTGGCGAAGGCGCAGCGTTCGCGCGCGCCGATCCAGGGCGCCGTCGACCGTGTTTCGGCGATCTTCGTGCCGGCCGTCGTCGCCGCCGCCCTTGCCGCCTTCCTCGTCTGGTCCTTCGTCGGGCCGGAGCCGCGGCTGGCCAATGCGCTGCTGGCGGCCGTCGCCGTGCTGATCATCGCCTGCCCCTGTGCACTTGGCTTGGCAACGCCGATGTCGATCATGATCGCCACCGGGCGCGGCGCGCAGGAAGGTGTGCTGATTAAGGACGCGCAGGCGCTGGAGCGCTTTTCGAAGGTCGACACACTCATCGTCGACAAGACCGGTACACTGACCGAGGGCAAGCCAAAGCTGACAGACGTTGTGGCTTTAGGCCGCACCGATGAAACCCGTCTTCTGGCACTTGCCGCAAGCCTGGAACGTGGATCCGAACATCCGCTCGCCGAAGCCATCGTCTCCGGTGCGCAAGAACGCGGTCTTGCCTTTAACGACGTCACCGGCTTTCAGGCAAGGACAGGCAAGGGTGTCGAAGGCACGGTCGGCGGGGTGTCCGTCACGCTCGGCAACGCCGCCATGCTCGCCGATCTCGGCATCGATCCATCAGCACTGTGGGGCAAAACCGAAGCGTTGCGCGATGAAGGTAAGACGGTGATGTTCGTGGTCCTTGACGGCGCACTCGCCGGCCTCGTCGCCGTCGCCGATCGGATCAAGCCGACGACGGCTGCCGCGATCAAGGCGCTGCATGACAGCGGCCTGAAGATCATCATGGCAACCGGCGACAATGAGCGCACGGCGCGCGCGGTGGCTAAAAGCCTTGGCATTGACGCGGTGCATGCGGATGTTCTGCCCGAGGACAAAAAGGTTCTGGTCGATGACCTCAGGGCCAAAGGCGCGGTCATCGCGATGGCGGGTGACGGCGTCAATGACGCCCCTGCCCTTGCGGCTGCCGATGTCGGCATCGCGATGGGCACGGGAGCCGACGTTGCGATGGAAAGTGCGGGCATTACATTGGTGAAGGGTGACCTCAACGGCATCGTGCGCGCCCGACGGCTGGCTGAGGCGACGATGCGCAACATCCGCCAGAACCTCGGTTTTGCCTTTGGCTACAACGCGCTCGGCATACCGCTGGCGGCCGGCGTTCTCTACCCGATCTTCGGCCTGTTGCTCTCGCCGATGCTTGCAGCTGCCGCCATGAGCCTCTCGTCGGTCTCGGTCATCGCCAATGCACTGAGGCTGAGGGTCAAGACATTGTCAGGAGACAAGCGATGAATATCGGCGAAGCCTCGGAACGCTCCGGTCTACCCTCGAAGACCATCCGCTACTATGAGGATATCGGACTGATCCGCCCCGACCGGGGCGGAAACGGCTACCGGGATTATGCAGCCGTCGACGTGCACAAGCTTCGCTTCCTGCAACGCTCGCGCGGCCTCGGTTTCTCAGTTGAGGAATGCCGCCAGCTCTTGGCACTCTACGAAGACAAGAGCCGGGCAAGCGCCGACGTCAAAGGGATCGCCGAGACGAAGCTTTTGGAAATCGACCGCAAGATCCGCGAGCTCACGGAGTTGCGCCACACGCTGGAACATCTCGTCCATGCCTGCCACGGCAACGACCGGCCCGACTGTCCGATCCTCGAAGGACTTTCCGACAGCGCCGCCTGATGGTACCGGTACTCTTTCGATCCGGGGAATTTCTCGTCCGCAATCAGGAAAGCGGCCGCTGGTCCTTGATGGCTGTGCCGCAGGGGCCCTTCTGCTCATCGGCCTCCTCGTCATGCTCGTCCTCGACGGGGGTGTCATCCAGCCGGTGCTTGATCGCCAGCGCATAGATGACATCAAGGATATTGCGGTCCTTTAGATGAGGATCGCTCAGCGCCAGCAGCGAGGCCCGAACGATCTTCTTGCTGGAGGCTTTCGGACAGCGCTTGCGGACAAAGTCATACAGCGCATCGCCTACAAGTCCATCCATCGCGCCGTCCACGAGAGCCTCGTAGACCCGCTTCTTTTCTTTCATTTTCTATGTTCCCTGCCAATCAGCGGAGCCCATAGTCTGTCATGCAATTGTCATAAACAACCGCCGAATACGATGCTTCGCCAATTGGACAGCTGCGCGATCGTGCAAATGATACATCGTTCTGCGTTTTGATCCGGACCCTGGCTTTGACGAGCGCGAAAGCGGTCCCTTCATAATCGGCATGGGAATTGATCGGAACGCATTCAACCAAGACTGTTTTCGTTGAAGGCGGAAGCACAAGAATGTGCGAGCAAGGCGGTCTCTTGTATCACCTATTGGCTTCTTTCGCTTGGAACCGTCAGATGATGTGCGAACGCAGTGGCTGTACCAAGGCGGCAGCTGCTTCCGCAAGGTCTCACCCGCCCGTAGCCCCTGCCTTGACCTTACTCGTCACGAGATGTTGCGTCCGCCGAGGGGCATCACAACTGCGTTTGCATTCCCTGAGGATCGCCACCGCTGCTTCCACGCCGGGGGCCTCAATTTCGATAGTCTCAAGACGGATGCGGACACGCTGGGCCGCCAGCCATGACTTGTAGCAGGTTGCAAGGGTGATGGCCGTAGTAGCAATAGCGCCAGGAACACCTGCCATACGTATAATCTCTTCCAGAAGATCGCTCATAGGCCAACCATGACGCCAAATGGTTGATGCCAAAACTGCCTCCGGAGAATGAGTGCGATCTGAAATCCGTGGCTCGTCTGCTCGACTTGGTTTATCGAGGATCTTTATGCGTTCACCGCGGGCTGCGTGGGCGGGCGGGCGCCCAGCCTGCCACTGCCGCTCGCTCGTTTGCTTTGCTCTGTCAGTGAGGCTGACGATCGCCAGCCCACGCCGCGTGCGAAGCAAAAGGGTAACGACAAAGCAGGTGAGCTGGTCTTTTGCCCAAAAGGCTGGCGGTACGCTTGCGAGGTCCTGGTGGAAACGGTGGTGGAGCGATCCTCGAACGGAGGCATCCGTGCTTCCAGCCATCGGCAACTGTGGCCCGTGATCTCGTTTTCCAGCCGCGGCCTCCCGGAGGCTACCCACAAAGCCGCGCCTGGCAAAGTCAATTCCGGCCGTCAATCCGCAAGCTGCAGCTTCAGCGCGGCGACACCGACAGCCAGATTGACGCCGACCTCGCCATCCAGCGAAACCGGCTGCAGCGAGACGGTCTTGCTCGTTCCGCCGACCAGCACATTGGCGCCGCCGCCGACGCCGACACTCGCATCAGCCGTGACACCGGCATAATCGCCCCCGAGGCCGGCAACCGGTTCGCGCGTGGCGTTGAAGACCAGCCATACCATCCGGCCCTTTTCGACGGTGCCGACATCGAGGCCGAAATTGGTGATCGTGCCGACATAGCGCTGTCTGGCATCGCCTGGAGCGCTCGGGGTAAAGGTGCAGTCGACATCCTGCTTGGAACCGACGATGACACCGATGCCCTTGGAAACGTCGCAATCCAGCGTGCCGACATCGGCCTGGGCGGCGTTTGCAACGACAGGGGCGGCCAGCATGCCGGCTGCGAGGAGAGAAAGAAGAGTGGTTTTCATGATAAATCCTGTTCGGAATTGGAGATCGCGTCGTGGCGTCAGGAGGACGGGGGTGTCGTCCGATTTCATCGGCGGGGCTCGCCGATCGACGAAAACAATAGGTGAGCAGTTCGACGCGATAAAATCACCTGCTGGTTTAGACGGGCCAATACGTAAGTTTAGTTCCGCCGCGCCAGGGATAGGCGTATCTTCTTCTCCATCGCCTGACGCCTCCTCCTGACAGGCGATAAAGATCTCGGTTAAGGCTTCCCGGTGTCCCTCCCCTCCGCCCGAAGTCACGGATTGCCCGAGGATCCGCAAATGGCCGCCTTCCGCATATCGGAGGCGGCCTCTTTTTTGGCTGGGTGGCTATCGACCGCAAGCGAGGCCGCGGCCGCCTCGGATGCCGGCGTTGCAAGGCGTACCTGGACCTACCGGCAGGCGGCCTAGACGTAGGTATGATTCAGCAATGCAGCATGCGCGACTAACCTTAACGCCACCGGGAAGAAGCCCGGCTTGATCACCACAAAGACGAGGTGCCGTCATGTATCAGGATTCGATTGATCACTTCGCCCAGTCCGGCGAAGAGAAAGCAGCGGCAGTCCGAAGCCACTTTCCTGCCTTTCTGATCGGCGCGGCGATGGCCGGGGCCTATATCGGTTTTGGCGATATCATCATGTTCACCGTCGGCGCTCATGCCGATCCGGCCTGGGCGCATCTCGTCATGGGCATCGTCTTCTCGTCCGCCCTGACAATCGTCGTCTTTGCCGGCAGCGAACTCTTCACGGGAACGGCGATGTATATGCCGCTTGCGGTGCTGACCAGGCGCATCCGGATGTCCGATATGCTGCTTGTCTGGGTCACGGCCTGGATCGGCAACCTGATCGGCGCCATGGCGCTTGCCGGCCTCTTCCACCTGGCGGGCGGTGGCGTGCTTCTGGGCGATGGAAGCCAGGCGTTCTTTTCCATCGTTTCCGCCAAGATGTCGGCAGGATCGCTGGAACTTCTCGCGCGCGGCATTCTCTGCAACTGGCTCGTCTGCCTCGCCATCTGGATGGCGGGACGTACGGAAAACGCCGCTGCCAAGATTATGCTGATCTTCTGGCCGATCACCATTTTCGTGGCCGCCGGCTACGAACACAGCGTCGCCAACATGTTCACCTTCTCGATGGCGCTGATGGGCGAGCATCCCGCAAACATCACAGTTTCTGCCGCCGTACATAATCTCATCTGGGTCACACTCGGCAACCTTATCGGCGGCGCTGTCTTCATGGCCCTTGGTTACTGGCTGCAGGTCGACGGCAGCGGTCATGTCTCCTTCACGCCGGCACCGGTCCGCATCCGTGCAAGGATATCCACCGACCGCAGCAAGAAGTGAAGTGTGCCATGGCCGAGCCGACCACCATCACCAGCCTCAGTCCGTCCGAGCCTGCTCGCCCGTCGCAGCCGTCGGAGGCCCCAGCCGCGCCGGCGGCTGCCTCCCCGGCAGGCATGGCATCACTGAGACGCTTTGCCATTCCCCTCATCGCCATTGCCCTTGTCAGCGGCGGTGTGGCGATCGTAACCGTCGACTGGAACCGCTGGGTGGCTGGCGCGTCGCGCCAATCAACCGACGATGCGGTTGTCAGCGCCGATGTATCGACGCTCAGCGCCCAGATCAGCGGCATCGTTCAGACCACCCCGGTCACCGACTATCAGACCGTGGCCAAGGGCCAGTTGCTCGCCGAAATCGACCCGCGTGAATATGATGCGGCAGTCGCCGTTTCGAAGGCCAATCTTGCAGCCGCAACCGCGTCGCTTGCCAATCTGGCAAACCAGATCGAATTGCAGAAGGCCGTCGTACAGGTAGCCGAAGCGCAGAACGCGTCGGCGCAGGCACAGCAGACCCAGACCGAACAGGAGTTCCACCGCCAGACCAGCCTTGGCGGGGCGACCTCGCAACAACTTCTGCAGCAGGCGCAGGCCGCCTATCTGCAGGCGCAGGCCTCGGTCAAATCAACGGCAGCTTCGATCGAGCAGCAAAAGGCCCAGCTTAATGTTCTGAACGGACAATCCCCATTGCTGCAGGCTCAGGTGAATGCCGCTGAGGCCTCGCTGGATACGGCGTTGATCCGCCAGGGCTATGCCCGCATCTACGCCCCGTTCGACGGCGTCATCGGTCGCAGGCTCGTCCATGAAGGTGATTTCGTCACGGCAGGCACAAGCCTCGTGTCGGAGGTCCCGCTTCCGAGCGTCTACATCACCGCCAATTTCAAGGAGACGCAGCTCTCCCGGATAACACCGGGCCGGACTGCCGACATCACCGTCGACACCTTCCCCGGCCAAAGGATGCACGGCAAGGTCGTCGGCCTGTCTCCGGCAAGCGGTTCGATCTTCGCGCTGCTGCCGCCCGACAATGCGACCGGAAACTACACCAAGGTCGTCCAGCGCATTCCGGTCAAGATCGTCTTCGATCCCGGCCAGCCGCTGGTGGATCGGCTCAAGCCCGGCATGTCTGCCGTTGTGACGATCGATACGAAGCCGGACCTCAGCCAATGAGCTCGGCACCGCGCGCCTTTGGTCCGCTGACCAGCGGCACTACGACGAGCCACCCTATTCTAATCGTCACGGCGCTGCTGCTCGCCTCCTTCGTGGTCGGCTTCGACACGCGCGTTTTCGCCGTCGGCCTGCCGGATATCCGTGGCGCCTATTCGCTGGGCTTCGACGAGGCGTCCTGGCTCAGCACCGTCGCCAATGCGCCGCAGATCCTCATCTCATCGGCAGTGGCCTGGCTTGTGACGGTCTTCGGCGTACGCCGCGTGATGATCCCGACGACATTGGTCTATGCCGGTATTTCGCTCGCCATTCCCATGGTCCATGACGGCACCGCGCTCTTTGTGCTGCATGCAGCAAGAGCCCTTTTGCTCGGCGTCTTCATTCCGGCCACCATCATGGTGATCTTTCGGAATCTGGACATGAAATACTGGCTGATCGGCCTCTCGATCTACGCACTTCGCGTGCCGCTGTCGCAAAATCTCGGCTTTGTGCTGGTCGGCATCTACGATGATTATCTCGGCTGGCAGTGGGTCTATTGGCAGGACGTGATCGTCACGCCGATCATAGCGCTGCTCCTCATTATTGGCGCCCCGAAGGAAGAGATCAATATCGGTCTGCTCGAAGGCGCCGACTGGGGCGGCATGATGCTGCTTGGATGTTCAATGACCATGGTTTATGTTGGTCTCGATCAGGGCAACCGGCTGGACTGGTTCAACTCCGGCATCGTTACCTCGCTGCTCGCGGGCGGTGCTCTCCTCTTCATCGGCTTCCTCATAAACGAGAGCGTCGTTGCCAATCCCTGGGCGCATGCCAGCGTGATCCTGTCGCGCAATATCGGCATCGGCTATGCGATCATCATCGCCTTCACCTTTGCAAGTTCAGGCGCCTCGCTTTCCATTCCAGGCTTCCTGCAGACGGTCGTCGGATTGCGGCCGATCGCCATCTCCGAACTCTATATCTTCGGCGCCGTTATCCCGGTCTTCCTGTTCATTGTCCTTGCGATCTTCCTGCTGCGAAGGATCGATGCGCGGCTCTGCATCATGATGGGCCTAACTGCTATGGCGCTCGGCTCTCTCTGGGGATCAGACCTCACCATTACATGGGCGCCCCTTAACTTCCTGCCGGTCGTGCTGCTGCATACGGCCGGGCAATCCTTCGCCTTCTTTGCGACAGTCGTCTACCTGATTGCCAATTCCGATCCCAAACGCTCGACAGCGGTCTCGGCCTATATCCAGGTGATCCGGCTCGGTAGCGTCGAGCTGACGCTCAGCCTGTTAAACACCTGGCTTCGCCAACGCGAGCAATACCATTCCAACATATTGACCGGGCCGATTTCCTCATCCTCGGGCAGCCTTCACGACGCTTTGGCGAACCTGGAGACGCTGTTCGGCGGGCATCACGGGAGCCTCAAGGCCCTCACAACGGTCGCAACAGCAGTCCGCGCGCAGGCGAGCGTGCTTGCCTATGCCGACGTCTTCATCCTCTCCTTCTGTTTTGCGATTGCAGGCATTGCCCTTGTCGCCTGCATGGGCGCCATGCCCTTCGGACCCCTGCATCCCGATTTCCGCAAGAACCCACCGGCCGCCGACGCGCATCCGGCCTCAGCCGGCTGACCGGGCGACGCTCGATATTTTTTCAAATAAGGCTTGGTGCGCCGGACGAAATGAACTGGGCACCGCTATGTCATTGCTGCACCTATTGAATTCTGAGATCATCGCTTGGAGCGGAAGGCGACTTGCGCCATGAGTTGCCGTTCGGCATAAGCGTCCGAATGGCGGAGTTGGCGCGAGGCCGACATTGGTAGCCGGCCATCGTTGCTCCTCCTGTCGGTGCAACCTGTCCCGGACTGCGGTTGCGCGGCGGTCAGGATGAGTGAAATGTCCATAATCGCGTCGCGAATACGCGGACAAAGCCCATTCTGTTCGCTCCGGACGATGCCAACGCGCACTATGTCCGCGCCCGCATCGATACCCGCCAGGACAATTCGGGGTGCGGTTGAACAGTCAATTCCTATTTCGTCGCCCGCCTACACCGTCTGATTGAACAGGACCTGCGATGGCATGCTAGGTAGGTTAAAGGTATAGTGGATAGACTGGCGAAAGGCGTGTCGAAATTTTGATATGTACCTTGAGAAAGAGCTCAAGTTTGTCCTCGTTTTCTCGGGCTTCGAAAGCAGCTTTTGAGAGATTCGGGTTCACACGGGTGATGATCGACGCACGCGATCGACAACCAGGAGCGGGCGATGACCGAGCAAAGAGACTTCTGGACGAAAGTCGGGATTGTGACCGCGTTGATAGCCGCTCTTGCTACATTCGGGGGGGTGTTGAAGGAGTGCGGGCTAAAAATTCCCCCGACCGTGACCGGTCAAACCGAAATCAGCCCAGCGGTGACGCCCCAAACGGAACCGGAACCGCCCCCCAGCATTGAGACGCGCGATCACCGGACGCCGGACGGTCCAAGAAATCAAAATGTGACGATAGGTCAACAACCGTCGCAGCTTCTCGGAAAGGTGAGTGGCCGTCCTGGTTTTTGCCGGTACCGACGGGAGAGTGGCGATCAATACATTGCGCGTTGTCCCGCGCAGTAACCCTTCGCCGGCGTGCGGTTCCTGTCCTGAACGACAAGCCGTGTCAGGCTGCTGTCGTTCTGGCGGCTTTCAAAGACGCGTGCACCCGCAACCGACTCTTCAATCCGTTTCTTGATCCGCAGGAGCGCGGATTCGATGGCAGCCAGCGATTCATCGCGCGGCATGACGGGCAGGAATGTAAGGTCGATATCGACCGACAGGCGCGGCATATCGCGGACGAATAGATTGATCGCTGTGCCACCTTTGAGAGCGAACTCTTTCTCTTCGGCGACGGCAGGCAGCGTCTGCATCAACAACGCGACCTGCTGGCGGTACCGTTCATTGACCGGCATACAATTCCTCCGGAACGGTGATTAGGTAGGTCGGATCCAGGCGTCCGCCCGGCACGAGCATCCGCTTGCCGGTTCCCAGATTGACGGCCTCCTTATTGAGGTGCTTGCGCCACGGATGGTTGTGACGGTCCGCGAAGAAGAAGAACAGGCGCTTGACCTTGATGCTCTTGCAGTCAAGCAGCAGCTTTTGCAGTCTCCGAGGGCTGAGGGTTGTGAGCCCTTCCATGATTTTGTCGGCCTGATCAAAACTCTCGTGGCTTGGCAATCCGTCCAGCATTTCAAGGACGGCGCGCTCGGGGGTTGATAGCGTCAGCGGCCAGTCCCACTGCCCCCACGGCATGACGCGGAATGACGCGCCCTGCGGGCTTTCGTCGCCGGCTTGGCTGCTGTCTTTCAGATTCCAGCCAAGACTTGTCAGTCCAAAATGGATCGGTTCATTGCGAAACAGCGCGCTGCTATTGTGAGAGACGAATGCGATCTGCAGCGGCAGCTTGTTGAGCCAGGTGGGCGCGTCTTCCGGGCCGTATAGATGGACCTCTTTCTCGTCCCGTCTGAGATAATGGGAAAAGCCGTGAAGCGTGAGTGCCGTCGCACCGCCGACCAGGAGGGGCTTCATGAGCAGGGTTTGCAGCGATATGACGACGTGCTCCCACAGGAGTTTGCCGCCGGGCTTGCGATAGACGCCGTGCGTCAATCGCTCCAGCCAGCCATTCGTGACGTACTTGCGGCACAACTGCGCGGAGTAGCCGCGTGCCTTCAGCCACGCCGAGTCCACGACAAGCCCCTCGGGTAGCTCGCGCTGCAGGTGGTTTAGCTTTCCTAAAAATTCTTCACTCATGGTTTATATTATAGGCAACTTCCAAACCATCAGTCAAGTTTATGTTTTTCCTGATTTATAAACCAAAAGGCGACATTTACAGCCTTCTCCAAACCTCCCAACTTTATGGGAATTTGAGCCTGCTTCGTCTGGAGCCGTCCGTCACCCTCACGCCGGGGAGGGGTGACGGCGGAAACAGCGAAGCGAAGATCTGCTTTGGTGGTGGGCTCCCGAGCCCTCATATTCTGCGCGAAGGATCGTCACCCGCATGGGCCGAGACGCGCCTGCGGCTCGGGGATCGCGTCGCGCTGCAGCCGCAGGCGAAAGCGGACGGAGCCTAGAGCCTGACCGCCGAAGCTCTGGCGCAGGGGGACGCGCTGGACACTTTGAAAATGCCTATATTAGTGCACCCCAGGTACCCATAGCGGGAGAAAATCAAATGCAAACGGCAACGGGACCATGGACCTCGATACGTCACCGCCCCGAACCCGGGCGCTCCTATATGATCTGCGCGACATATGGCGGCGTGAAGACCTGTGATGTCGCCTTCTACAACGGGATGCGCGCCGAGGGTTCGCATTGGTGGACGCTCGGCATGTCCGCCGCAAAGGCCCGGAAGGCTTTCGCATCGCGATACCGGTGCAACTTGGCCATGACGAGCGACACGCCCGTCACCCGCCCGAGGAACGCCGCAAGGCCTGTCGGCCGCACATCCGCCCGCGCCGCCCGAACGCTCCGCACCTGTGACAGATAGGCTCCTTTCTGCAGTCTCCGCGCGGCGCGTTGCTCCCGCTCCAGCGCGGCCCGTTCCTGCCGGTGCCGTTCGCGCTGTTCCTCCTGCGCCGCCACGAGCTGCGCCCGCCGCGCCTGCCGCGCTCCCTCCAGCTTTGCGAGCCGCTCGGCCTGACCCTGCGCCTTCGCGAACTGCTCACGCGCCTTGCGCAGATCGGCCACCAACGCCGATGGACGAGCTTCCATTCGCCGTTTTCTCGTCGGAAGACGTCCGTCACGCGGAGCGACATCGGCACCGGCTCGTCCTTGCCCTGCATGCGAACCGTGGCATGCTGCATGCCCGACCAGAAGGCTAGGTCTGCGCTTTCCGAAGAGTGGAGAACTTCGAAGCGGCCGGTGCTTCCGTCCTTGAAGGAGGGGCGCCCTTGTCGTTCGCCACGTTCACCTGGGCGCCGCCGGAAATACGGTCACCGGACGGCGGAAAGAATGTCGCCGGATCGTTGGACGTCGAGATGGCGATCAGTGTCGTCGGGCTGCCGTTGATATAGTCGAGGGAAACACTCTCGCGGCGTTTGAGGAATTCGTCGAAGCTTTCGTCCAGAGCCGCATTTCGTCCTCCTAGCATTGCTTGGACGGAAATACGCGGCTCCCGGACTTGTTCGCGGCATGACCTAGTGAATCAGCGAAGCTCTTCGGTTTTCGTGCTGGTAGATCAACATGATCCCCTGCTCCAAAAGCAGTTCCGCCGCGTGCAGATCTCTCGCCGACATGTCATCGGCCATTCCGCGAATGGTGCGGGCCACGCACACGAGATTGGCGACGTCGCGCGGGTCGCCATCATCTTCAACTTCGGAAGCGCTCGCCTCCAACGCGTCGGCGACCGTATCGAGCAGGTTCGACCGCTCGACGATGTTCATTTCGGTCAAGGTCTTCGAAATGCCATGCATGATGCTTCTCCTGCGCGGTCGTAAGATCGCGGCGGCTCGTGTTCTGCTTGATCCAGGCAACGAGGGTGAAGTGGCGACTGAGCCGTATATTAGCAAGTCATGGCTGACACGCGCGGCGCGCATAGCGATATCTAGTAACAAGCGAGGTGCGATCGTTATTCCGGAGCAGCTTCACCGCTTCTTTGAAGTTTCGAGAGCCCGATCTCGAGAACCTGGTCCATTTCCCGACGCAAGTCTCCCTCGGTGGACCGATACCGTTCGATCGTCGGCGCGGAGATGGCTATAAGGTGCCTCAAGGCATCGATGCGTTCATCTTCAACGGCGGCGACGCCCGCCATCCAGGCGGCCTCGAAGAGTTCGGGCGTGAGAGTGTCATCGGCCACTTTGATACCTCGTCCGCAAGGGTCGTGGGTTGTCGGCGCAGTTCATGTTTCGACATGACACCTCCGTCGCGTCGAGAGTCGATTAAACGCGCGAAATTTCAGATTGTTGCGCGCTGTTCCAGTCTCTGCGGTATTGGTCGGAGCTGACGTGGCTCCTCGGTTGATATAGCGATGAAAGGCCCCGAAAGGGGAACCATGGCTCTCATCTTGATCCTCGAAGACGGGCCGTTCATCGCACTCGACATCGAGTCAGTCCTCGATAAAGCGGGGTATCGCCAACACGTCACGCTGGCGACGTGTGCCGAAGCTGTCGACTGGCTGAATGAAAACAACCCGCAAATGGCGATCGTCAATCCAAGGCTATCGGACGGTTGGCCGCGATCGTTGTCCGTATGCTTGTCGAGCGCAAGACGCCGTTCGTCGCCTATTCCGGAGAACCGGACGGCGTGGCGGAAAATTGAGCCGTCCGTCGCGGCGGGGAACTTCTCATGAAGCTGTGCATGCCAGGGGAGATCGTAGCAGGGTGGATCGTGCTCAGAATGACCAGCGTAGCAATCCCCGGAGCAAATAGTAACGCCCACCGGCGTCAGATCGTCCGTGAGTTTCTTGATGGACGAAAGCTTCACCGCGAGAGGCGCACTTCGATTTCCGCTTGTCGGCGCTTATGAAACTCGTGGCCGAGCAATTCATCGCGGTGGATTTTCCGTCGCCTCACCCGGAATGGCTCCAGACGTCTCGCGTTCGTCCTTCCCTTCTGCCTTGAAGGGAATCATCAGGCGTAGCGTCGCGAACGTCGCGATCGAAAGGACGATCGCCGTCTCGTAGGCTCCTAGGCCGACCGCCGCGCCGATCGCCCCCGTAGCCCACAGGCTTGCGGCCGTTGCCGTACCGCGAATGCTCGCCTTGCCGACGAGGATCGCGCCGCCTCCGATGAAGCCGACGCCATTGATTATACCTTCCACAATCCTGGCGGTCGCTTCGGGGCTGTCGTGGGTGACTGTTTCGGCGGCCTGAATGAAGCCGCACGCCGCGATCGCCACGAGAGGGAACGTTCTGAGGCCGGCGCTTCGTTCATTGCGTTCTCGATCCCAGGCGATCGGAAGCGCCAGGACGTAGGCGACGACAAGGACGGCCAGGTTTCGGAGCAGATCCACATGCACACCGACATTTCCAAGCCAGTCCGTCATCCCAATCCCCGTAGCATCATAGTCCACAATAGATGGGCGACCAGACGTCCTCGGCAAGATCGGTAAGCCCGGAGGAACTATTGGACCGCGTGAACATTCCGGTAAAGAGCGCGGCTGTGTCAACCGGACGCGACGGGGATGGCGAACGCAGCAGTTTTTCCGGTTTCCTGCTGCGGCCAACGAAACGGCAGTCGAGCACCCAACCCGTCCGGCTTCGCGCTCATCAGGCTGAAAAGGCGAGCCGATGTACGTCAAGAATTCAACCGAGGTCTGGTGCCGCCCTGGACCGCAACACGCCGTCGCCGGAGCAACGAACGGCGGAGAGCCGACCAGTTGCAAATCATCTCCTATCTTCGCGTGATGTCGTCCGGCTTTGGATAGGAAGCCTCGTGGCGGGATGGCAGCAGGTTAGCGGCGACGACGGCCATCACGAGCACGGCGATCGAAGTGGCGATCAGGGCGATTTTCATCAGACATCCTCCATTCCATCGATAGAACCTATGCGAAGCTCCTGATTCCGACACCTGCGTCGCCGTGCCAGCTCCCCATCCCAAAGAGGAACTTGGTGTTGCTACCGGAGTTCTTCCTCTTGAAGGAGAACCGCAATGACGACGAATTCGATCCCCAGTTCCGACAAGCTTCCTCCCAAGTCCTTGAACGAAGACACGCAGGACGACGAACTTCCCGAAACCAACGCAGACGACCGCCGCGCTCCGCCCGTCAACATGGGCAACAGCCGGACAGCCGGAGAGAATCTGACAGGGGCCGATCCGAAGACCGAACGTGCCGATCCCAAGGATCGCATTCCCCCTCCGCAGACGGCCAACCGGGAGTGAGACGATGAGCGACCGCAACAGGTACGTGAACACGGACGAGCTCCAGGCGGACGACGAAATTTCGCCGAAGCCAGCAAGCGATGGCGAGAAGCGCGATCACCCGAGACAGAGCGGAAATGCCCGGACAAGCGACGTCGGGGACGACGCCCGCCTCCCGCCGAGACCGGCGACGTCCGAGTAGGAGGATGGCATGACGAAATTCACCGACAGCCTCAACGACCGCCTGAAGGACGCTTCGATCGCCCAGAGTGGTCTCGGCCTCCCCGACGATTGCTGGCGAAGAGCGCAAGGACGAAGCCGACTATCTGGCAAAGCAACTCGCGCGGGCGTCCTCGCCATGAATGCGATCGCCTTGATGGACGGGCTCGGCATCCAGCGGTTCTCAGTGGTCGGTCACGACTGGGAATCGCACATCGCCGAATGCCTGGCGATCGGCTAGCCGGATCGCGTCGGGCGCATCATGCAGCTCTCGTCGACCCCGCGCATGGGCGGTCTTCGCACACCGCCGATCCGGCAGCCCAACTTTACTGGCACCAATGGTTCATGGCGACGAAACAGGGCGCAGAGGCGATCGCCAAGGAGCGCAAGGGATTCGCCCGCATCCACTGGGAGAACTGGGCGCCCGCCGGCTGGTTCGACGAGGCCACCTTCGAGGCGGTTGAAATCGGTATGCTTGCCCCTCAACGTAAGGCTCAATGACGTTGCGAAACTGCATTGCAAGAGGGTCACCTCAGTCACAGACTTTGTCAACAGAACCTAGGCCCTGTTGACAAAGTA